>CAWGRQ010000052.1:0-74225 GCA_963824985.1 Terriglobia bacterium | reverse complement strand
GGGCTTGACGGAGAGCTTCCCGGAATTGCGCCTGGAGTGCGGGATCCTCTGTGCACAAGGATTCGATGAGGCGCTTTCGGGCGGCAGCAGTGGAGGCTTTTGCGATGTCTGACCGACGATTGCCGAACCACTCTTGCTCCTTCAGATTTATGCGCTCCCACGGTGGATTGCCCAGAACCACGTCGAAGCCGCCGATCCAGCCGGTTTGCGGTCGTCCGGCGTCTGGCCTTCGGATTGGATTCGGAATACGTCGGGGAACGCAAGATGCCAGTGGAAGAACTGGTACTGCGCTGGCGAGACGGTGGATCTCGGTGATGGTGTTGGGCGGAGAGCTTGCGGTTGAGCCTTCTGCAGTCGCGGAAGACGTCCTGGGTGATCGCGTGCGAGGCGTCCTTGCGCTTCTTCCAGACGAACGCGGCGCACCAAGCGTCTGCAAGCAGCTTAGCGCGGCGATACTCGTCCGATGGACCGAGCTTGGCTGTAACTCTCCTCCTTTTGATGCACCCCGCTGATGGAATCGTCGTCACGCTGTCGAGGTAGGAAACTATTTTCCGCAAGGCTGCCGATAGCAAGCTCGTCTTCCGCTGCGAGAGGGAGCGACAACTGGTTGCGCTCCACCTTGTTCCGCTTCTTGAGAGCTGGCGGCAAACGCCTTGTCGTCGCCTTCGATCGGCTGAAAGGCCTCGTCGGGGATGCCCTTCGCCAGGAGCGTCGGGCGTCGTGCCGAGGAGGCTGTTGCCGCACTGGATGTGGTGGTCGAGGAACGAGAGGGGCTTGCCGGGCTCGAGCGCTTCCAGCCAGAGGCTGACCTTGCACAGCTCGACGGCCATCGGGTTGATGTCGACGCCGTAGATGCAGTGGCCGATGACGTCGCGCAGGGCCGTGCGGACGGCCGCGGGCGAGGGCTCTTCGTCGCCGGTGCGGACGGCGGCGAGGCGCTTGGCCATGCGGTGGGCGGCGGCGATCAGGAAGTGGCCGCTGCCGCAGGCGGGGTCGCAGACCTTGAGGTCGAGGATGCGCCTTCTCGGGGTCGGGCTGCTTTGCAGGCCTCGTCGACGACCGGGTCGAGGGCCGAGTCGAGCAGGCACGTCGATGAGGCTCGTCGGCGTGTAGTAGCTGCCGGTCGTCTTGCGCTCGTGGCCGGCGGCGGTCGTCAGAGCGCGAACGTCGCCGGCGTCGAGCGTTCAGCTCGGGGTGCAGCTCGAGGAGCGACTCGTAGACGCTGCCGAGCTCCTCGGCGCCGAGGTTGCGGTAGTCGATCGCAGGCGGAGGACTTTGCCGTCCGAGGTGAACGCCAGGGCGCGGACGGCGTCGAGGAGGTCGTCGTTGGAGATGGCGGCAGAGTCGAGGTGCGGGAGGGCCTTGTCGCGGCCAAGAGGAAGACTGCCGAGGGCCGGGAGGCCGAGCGCGGGGCAGCCGTCGTCGGCGCCGAGCTTGCGCGATGACGAGCCGCAAGGCCTCGACAGAGGTCGGGGTGGCGGCGTGCCGCGGCGGCGCTCGGCGAGGCGGCGCAGGCGCGCGGTCGAGTAGTAGGCGAGGTAGCGCTCCTGCGCGCGAGCATGCCGGCGTGCCGGATGAGCAGAGCAGGTCGCGGTCCTCGGCGACGAACAGGAAGAGCAGCCGGTAGACGAGGCGCAGGAGCTGGCGGTAGTAGTCCTGCTTGTCGAGCGCGCCGGTGCGGAGCTGTCTCGACGCAGCTCCGCGTTTCGCCGGGTGGGCAGGAAGCCGCGGCCGAGCGCCTCGATCGCCTGCCTCGACGCCGTCGCGGAGCTGGTCGAGCGCGCGGGTGCCCTGCTCCTGCGCGCAGCGTCGGACCACTTCTCCAGCCAGCACTGCTCCGGGCGTCTCGGCCTCGACGCGCGACTGGTGGCAGAGGAGCCAGAGGAGGGCGAAGTCGGAGTAGACCTCGCCGTCCATCATCGCCTCGAGGTCGAACTCGACGTAGGCCTGGCGGGTGAGGCTCACGTTGTCGCGCAGGATGCGGAGCTGCAGGCCGTTGGAGACGAAGCCCCAGAGGCTGGCCCTCGTGCGCGGTTCAGGAACTCCTGCACGAGGCTGTGCGGGCTGGTCGCGCGCGGCGCCGGCGACGCCCGGCGAGTCCGGCGGTCGAGCTCGACGTTGCCAGGCCGACGAGGTGGATCGGGACGTGCTGCCAGACGTGGGAGATGGGGTAGCTCTTGCCGTCGATCTCGACGGCGCGTGGCGGGCTGGAGGCGGCCGTAGCCGAGCTCCTGGAAGAGGAGAGCAGCCAGCGCTCGCGGGTGACGGCCGGTGCCGGGGTCGTCGGGGCGCAGCTTTTGCGCGGCGTCCTGGAACGCGGCCCAGGCGCCGAGGAGGCGGTTCCAGGAGCGGTTGGTGGCCTCGTTGAGCTTCTCGTTGCCGGCGAGGTGGTAGTCCTCGGGGGTGAGGCCGTCGAGGCGCGGTCGCCCTCGGCGATGCGCTGCAGGAGGTCGGGCGGGAAGGATCGCGCCCTCGGTGCGGATGGTGGTGAAGATGTCGGCTGCGACGAATTTGCATATTCTCAGGTTAAAACCTCGCTTTTCTCGGGGTCGGTATCGGGATCGGTATCGGCTTTGTCGATTTGCCCGGCGATTCCTTTTCGATCCCGATTCCGATTCCGATTCCGACCCCGATTTTGGGTGCTCTTGGCATCGGAATCCCTATCGGGTTTGTCGGTCGAATACTCTTCCGATTCTTCCCGAATCGAGTAGCCGCGCTGGCCGAGTTTGGTCAGCATGGCGACGATTCGATCCAGGAGTTTCTTCGCCTCGGTGTTCTCTGTGGCCGTAAGAGCACCGCACACTTCCAGACGTCTTGGATCGCACCGCATTCGAGGGTGGAACCACGGGCGATCTCGAAAAACCGCCTCCGGTCAGCTTCGGTCGCCTTGCCGTTGCCTTCCGCGATGTTAAGAGGAATCGCCTGCGAGGCCCGCAGCAACTGGTCCTTGGCGTTGCGATGACCTTTCAGGCGTTCGCACAGGCGATGGGACCAGCCGACGTATTCGATGGCGGCGCGGTAAACATCGAGTTTTTCGTGTCCGAAGGTCATTGGTCCCTCTTCAGCGCGTCGGAATCGGGATCGGGATCGGTATCGGTTTTGCGCAGTTGCTTGGAGTTTTTCGATTCCGATTCCGATTCCGATCCCGATACCGATTTGATGTGGGGCAAATAAACAAAAACCCCCAGGACATCGGGGGGGAGCTTGGGCTCGACACGGTAGCTGACTCTCGTCTGCTTCATGGCGGCTCGGACCCTCTTGTGGGCGGCGAGAAGCTCCTCTCCCCGGTTTTTTGCATCTTGTTCGAGATATGGTGCGAGGGTGGGAAAACCCTCGATCACCTTTCTTACAAAAATGGTGGCCTGCTCGGGCTGGATATTGCCTTCCGGCTTGACGGCCAGCAGGCGCTCTGCGGCGCCATCCTCCAGCCATTGCGGGTCGGAGGGAGGGCCCGCGAAGGCCAGCAGGCGGCAGTCTTCGGCGAGCAAAGGAATCGACTCCCCGGCCTTGATCGTGACGATGTGGAAGCGGTAGCGAACCAGCAGCACCGTGGTCCGGAGAGCCACACTGCCGGTTCGGATGACGCCGCAGCGCCGGGCGATCCCCTGACTGAGCGGATCAAGAGCGGTGTCCATCACGTAGCCGGCAAGATTTTCAACCACGGGGTGCGTTCGGGTCAGGTACAGGGTCCCGTCTTTCACGGGCAGCTCGAACTTCGCCTGGAAAACGTCCGGGACGCCGAGGGTGTCCCGCAGTGCCTTGGGAGTCTCGCGCAGATCGAAGCGGACGAATCCGTTCTCCGAGACGATTCCCTTGCAGGCCTGCAGGGCTTCTTTGGTGAACGCGGCGACGTCGATGTGGGTTCCGATCGCATCCCGCGCCGCCTGCAGTTCCTGCGCAACTTCCTCGACCTTGATCGATTCCTGGGCGAACATCGTGCGCGAGCGCCGGTCCCGGTTCGTGGCCGCATCCCAATCCCGGTGAAGTTTCTCGCGCTGGGGCTTGAAGAAGTCCTCGAAGAGCATGAGCTGCTCTTCGCGATGGCCGCGATTTCCCCCGCAACAGCAGCCCTTCGAATATGGCCTCCACGACCTGTTCCGTGTCCACCGGAACCGGGACGGAAATCCCGAGCGAACTGCGGATGGTCTGGTGCTTTCGCAAGAGGACATCCAGGACGATGCCGTCGATCTGGTTGTCGGTGCCGTAGTACGTCAGCGCGCGGACCTTGGGGCTGGGCTGGCCGTAACGGTCCGCCCGGCCCTTCGCGCTGCTCGTGGCGGGTCGGATTCCAGCTCAGGTCGTAGTGGAACACCGCGTCGAAATGATCCTGGAGATTGATGCCTTCCGAGAGGCAGTCGGTGCAGACCAGCACGCGCTTGGGCGCGGCGGCGAGCTGGCTCACGCGCAGTTCGCGATCCGCCGGCGGCAGCGTGCCGGTCACGGCGACGACTTCGACTCCTGAAGAGAGCCGCTGTCTCAGTTCTTCGGCGACATACTCGGCCGTCGGAATGAAGCGGCAGAAGAGGATGGGATTGTATCCCTCGCGCAGCAGTTCCTTGACCAGCTTGACGGCCTTGATGAGCTTAGCGTCGCCGTCGCCTTTCAGACCGTCGGCGGTGCGCGCCATCTCGAGGAGGCGCCGCCGGTTGACCGCGCCTTCGTTCAGTGGATCCTCGGCATCGCTGCCGGGTATCACGTCCATGCCCTCGGCGGATTCGTCGTCCATAAGATCGAGCACGGTGCGACGGCCGATGGCATCCGCTTCCTCGGGGGATCCGGCATCGGCTGTCGAGGCGCGGCTTCGCAGGGTGGCCGCCGCGGCGGCGGGGCTGCTGGCCAGCGACCGCAGCAAGGCCAGGGCCGACCACCAGCGGACGCGTTGATGGAATTTGTTGGCCCCCCTGGCCGTTACCGTATCGGGATCGGCCGTGCTGAATTGCCGTGGCGATTCCTTTCGATCCGATTCCGATTCCGATTCCGATTCCGATCGCGTCTGCAATTGTGGTTGCGTGAGCGAGATCTGATCACCGCGATCGGGTTCGGGAGCCACGTATTCCCGGGCATAGTTCAGGACACGCTGGAAGAACTTCTTGTATTCGGGGGAAAGCTGGTAGTTCTCTTCCCGGTCTTCCCGCTCCGGGAAAGGAGTGTCGGCATCGAGATAGCGCCGGATGTCGCCTCGTCGGCGCTGGACGAAGTGGGCGGCCAGACGGCGGCGGTGCCGCTCGTTTTCGGCGCCGGTCAGATCCTCGGGAAGGGCGGCGAAGTCCGGGTCCAGGAATGCCAGGAGCGAGCGGAACGCCTCCTCGTTGCCGCTGTGGGGAGTGGCGGTCACCAGGATCATGTGGCGGTCCGGGTTTGCGGCGAGACCCTTGACCAGCTGGTGGCGCTGATGGCGGCCGCGCCCGCCCGCCCCACGAAGCGCAGGTGTGGGCTTCGTCGACGATCACCAGCTCGGGGCAGGCGCGCAGGAAGTCGTCGCGGCGGCGGTCGGACTTGATGAAGTCGGTCGAAACGATCACGAAAGGGAAATACTTCGAAGAGCGACTGGCCGACGCGGCAATGGCGGTCGAGCCTTGTGGCCGTGCTCGGGAGCACGAGTTCGGCGTCGATGTGGAACTTCCGGCTCAGCTCGCCCTGCCACTGCTCGGCCAGCTGCGGCGGGCAGAGCACGGCCAGGCGGCGCACTTCGCCGCGATCGATCAGCTCGCGGGCGATGAGGCAGGCCTCGATGGTCTTGCCGATGCCGACGTCGTCGGCGATGAGCAGGCGCACGGGATCGAGCTTGAGGGCCATGAGCAGCGGCACCAGCTGGTAGGGACGCGGCTCGACGCCGATCCGGGCGAAGGAGCGGAAGGGGCCGGCGCTGGAGCGGAAGCCGAGGCGCACGGCGTCGCGCAGCAGCCTGCAGGAGCGGTAATCGCCGGGCATCGACGGGTTCGGGCAGCCCGAAGGAGGCCGGTTCGACCGTCTCCGAGCGGCAGATAGATCCCGGTGACCTCTTCATCCGCCCCACCGAGCGGCCGGAGCACCAGCAGATTCGTCTCCGGACTCGGGCAGGACGACCCACTCGCGGCCTCGAGCTCGAACCAGCGAACCGACCGCAAAAGACATCAAATTCTCCGCATCAACAAAAACAAGCCACGAATCTCACGAATTACACGAATCCGTTCTCAAAATCGGTTGTGTCTCACGGATTAACAACAAGCGCCCTTGTGTCTCATTTTACTGACAGAATGAGACACAAAGCCGTTGTAGAAGATCTTGACTCTGCGCACCGACCGGAAGTACTGTTTAAGTGGAATCTGAACCCCGGCTCGTCTGGCTAGTAGGATTCCTCCGGGGGGTCGCAAGGCCCCCTTTTCCTTTTAGAGCCGCACGATTCCATAAGGGTTGGTCGACGAAGCGACTTTGCAGAGCGCAGGATCCAGCATCTTAAAGTAGCATGTTGCTCCCTTCTTTCTGAAATATGCGCAGGGCGACAAATATTGGTACAGCAAGAACGCAACAAGATCTGCTGCCTGGATGAAATATGAATGTGCCGAGTCGCGGAAACTCGGATCTTCTATGATCTTGCTGATCCCGATGTTCCGGTAACCGGAACCGAAATATGCCTGGCTGGGGATCGGATTATAGCGGCGCATCCTGCGAAGTAAGTCGGTAATCTTTTTGTTTTCAGTGTTGTCCGGGAAGATCATCCCTCTCTCGTCCGGGTTGGCAGGACCTAGAAAGTTCCTGTGAATCGCCGTGTTTTCGAAGCGCTGGATCAATGCCTTCCAGGCCATTTCGAACACATCATACCCGGCAGTCTTGCTGGCTTTATCGACGGCAACATTGATGATGTTCAGATCGCCGATCGAGGCAAGCTCGCGGGCAAACATGCGTATTATGGTGAGGCGGTCATTGCGCCGGATGCGAATCATGTCTCCTGGATGGCTGATGAAGTTTGCTGAATGTATCTCGTCACGTAGACGAACACCAAACTGGGCCTTCATCCGCCTCCGGAATTCGATCAGTTGCTCCAGGCAGGATTGCCAGCGCAGCTCATGTACAACCAAGCCGGAAAGCACGAAGTGGCGAGTCGGCGAATTTCCCAGGCCGGTATCCCCACTTTCATCGACGTACATCAGATACATTCAATCTCCTCGAGCAGAACTACCCATTCCCGCCCGCGTTTCCGCACCAGCGATCCAACGGCGAATCTCATTTGGACACTATACATAACGTTCGTTCATTGCGTCCTTGAGTCTTTGCGTCTTGGCGTTGGGCTATCAATAAGCAACCGCCAAGAGGCGAAGACGCTAAGACTCAAAGGAATTCCCTCCCAAAAATGTGGTGGTATTGTGCGATCTTGTTGTCCCTGTCCTCCTTGGCGGTGAAACCGATTACCGTGTAGCCGAGATCTTCCATTCCTACTGGTCGGCAATTGTCGGGGTCGGGATCGGATTCGGTGTCGGCCCTTGGGGATCGATAATTTCGATTCCGATACCGATACCGATTCCGACCCCGATGCATGGTGAATCTAGAGTCTTCTTTGGCAAGAGTCACCGAAATCACGTCATTCCCTCCCGAAGATGTGGGGGTACTGGGCGAGCTTGGCGTCCCAGTCCTCCTTGTCGGAGAAACGGATTACCGTGTAGCCGAGGTCTTCCATACTGTTCGTCTGCGCCTGGTCCCGCGCTCGACGTTCCGGGAATTCGTGGTGAGGGCCGTCGATATATACTACGGTCTGGAATTGCCCGTATACGAAATCAGGGCGCGTCCTGCACGCTTCGATAAATACCTGGCCGTCCGATGGAAGACGCAGCTTGTTGCGCTCCAGGTGATCGAGCCAGTCCCTTTCGAGGCCCGAGTCCGTCTTCCTCTTGAGCTGCTCGAGGTGCTCCGCGCGCGGAGTTTCCGCCGGGCTGGCCTGGACGGTTGCGGCCGAGAGCTTCAGCAACAGCTCTTTGGCTGCGTGACGGTCGAGAAGCGCGTGGTCGCGCTGGTTGGCGTAGCTCATCAGGCAGTCGTAGCAGGCCGCCTCGCAGTCCTCCTTGGCGCTTCGGGGCGCGGCGCAGGTCGGCGCCGGTCTCCGGGTCGAAGTGGCAGAGCTCGAGCGCCTCGCGCGCCACCGCGGCCAGCGCGTCGGGGTCGTCGAGCAGGTGGCGCAGCACGCCGGCGCCGCCCTCGGCCGCCTCGTAGAACAGGATCAGGCGGCGGTTGTCGCGGTTCGGGAGCGGCTCGGCCGCCAGCTCGCTGTCCTCGAGCTGGTAGCGCACCTGGATCGCGTTCTTGAGCGCCGCCTGGAGCGAGGCCATGGTCCTCGGGCTCGAGCTCGGACGCAGGCTCGAAGAGCAGGCAGTTGCGGCGGTCCTCGACGTACGGGATGACGCGCTCGTGCGCGCGGCGTTGGGGTCCTGGCTCGTCGTCGTCGGGATCCTGTCGTTCTTGGCCCAGTAGCCGCGCTCGATGTCGAGCACGAAGCCGAGCTGGCCCTTGTCCTTGCGCCGGCGCCAGCCCAGGTTGATGCGCCAGAGCGTGGCCGCGTGGCCGTAGGTCAAGCTCGCGAGCGACCGCGCCGTCCTTGACGAACCTGCGCGGTCGCGGTAGCGACGGCTGGCGTGCCCGATTCGGCGAAGCGGACGGCCGGTCTGGAGCTCGTAGCCCTGGCGCAGGCGCTCCTCCTCGTCGGAGTTGATCCGGTCGCGGCGTTCGGGTCGAGACGTTCTGCAGGCGGAAGAGTGGCGTGCAGCGGGGCGCCCGAGCGGCGCCCGCAGCGCTCGCAGAGGTCCGGGCCGTCGCTCTCGCTGACCGGGTGGAGGTAGCCGCAGCGCGCGCAGAGCTTCGACGCCAGCGCGTGGCCAGTTCGCGCTCTCCTCGACCCACGGGCAGGATGACCTTGTTGATGACGTAGCGCGAGCCCTCGTGGTAGACGATGGCGCGCGGGCCGAACTCGGAGATCGCCAGGAAGCGCGGGCGCGAGAGGAACTCGTCGCGGTCCTGCTGCCGTGGCCGCCGGCCGGGGATGAAGGCCGAGAGCGGCAGGCGCGGGAAGCTGTAGCCGGGCAGGAAGCCCTCGCTGGCGAAGTAGCGGTAGCTGTAGAAGTCGGACTGGACGACGTTCGCGGCTCTGGGTCAGCAGGTCGAGCTGCGACTCGGCCTCGCGCCGCAGCCGCTTGGCCTGCTCCTTGTCGCTGGGCGATCGCGAGGCGTCGCCGATGATCCGGTTCTGGACCTGCGCGCTGCGTCATGCGCCGCGCGGTAGAGGCCGCGCCAGCGGTCGCAGGCCTGGTCGAAGCTGCAGGGCGACCTGCTTCAGCACCTCGTCGAGCCAGCGCCGCGCTGTACCAGTCGGCGTCTGTGCCAGCTCGGCCGCGAGGGTGGCGAGGACCCGCTCGACCGCGCGCTGCGCGCGCTCGCGCGGCGACTCGGCGTCGATGCTGAAGCGCGACACGCAGTCGAGCAGCAATCGAGCGATGGGCTTGTCGCCGGCGAGGTCGAGGACGTCCTTGAGCGAGCTGCCCAGGCTCAGGCCCGGTCTCGGCCAGCCAGATGGCGTGGACGTGGGCGCGCACCAGGTCCTCGTTGGCCAGGTCGAGGCGCGGCGGCGTGACCGCTGCCCGCGACCATCTGCTCCGGGCGCTGGAAGAAGTACTGGTCGTGCGGGCTGCCGGTGGTGCAGTAGGTGAAGACCAGCGCCGGCTGGCCGCTGCGGCCGGCGCGGCCGCTGCGCTGGGCGTAGTTGGCCGGCGTCGGCGGCACGTTGCGCATGTTCACCGACGTTCAGCTCGGCGATGTCGACGCCGAGCTCCATCGTCGGCGAGCAGAAGAGGATCGGCAGCGCCGCCCTGCGGAAGCCTGTCTTCGCGGTCCTCGCGCAGCTCGTAGGGCACCTGGGCGGTGTGCTCGCGCGCCTCCAGGCCCTTGCAGCTCTGCCGGCGATCGTCCGGTAGAAGTCGACGAAGAAAGGGTTGGTCCGGCCGCCGCTTCGGCGGCGTCCCGGGGAACGCGGATCGGGTCGTGGAAGGCGCTGTGTGCCGTCGCCCGCCATCCAGACGCATCGCCGACGGCCGGCAGCTGGTAGCCGGGGACGTCGGTTTCGTTCGCGGATTCGCGACACCCTCGCGACCAGGCCGGCCACGCGCAGGACCTGCGAGCAGGTGCCGGCAGATGACTCTCGGTCTCCTGCAGTGTCGGAGCGTGGGCGCGACGCCGGGGAACGTGGTCGAGCGGCGCAGGTACTGGCCGAAGCCGCCGCGCGGCGACAGGTAGACGTCGCCGCCGATAGTCGTCCTCGGCCGCGTGGAGCGCGGGAAGAGGATGCCGCGCGTGCTCGAGTGCGCTTCGTTCTCGTCGATCGCCCACGGCGCGACTCGAGGCGCTGGCTGCTCTGCTGCTGGAGCCGCTCCTGGAATGGTCCCGTCGCAGGTAGTCGACCTTGATCGCCAGCTCGCGGCGCATGAAGTCGAGCAGCACTTTGCGCGATCGTGCACGCGCGTCTCGCGGGTGGCGCCGGCCAGGGCCGGGTGGCAGCCTTGCCACAGCTCCTCGTCCCGGCACAGACCTCGTCCAGCGACTGGTAGCCGATCTCCAGCAGGCCGCACTGCTCCAGGTTCGGCGAGGTGATGCGCCAGCCGCGCCGCAGGTCGCGGTAGAGCCGGTAGCCGAGCACGTCGCGCAGGGCCCGCTCGGTCTCCGTCCTGCGCGGCGAACTTCACGGCCGGGTCGCTGGCGTAGACGGTCGAGCGGCAGGGCGAGCGCCTCGAAGACCCGCTGCGTGAGCGTCGTCGTGGCTGCATGCCCGCCGGCGCCGGCGTCGCGCACGGCGCGGTAGAGGGCCGAGCGCAGCAGGCCGATCTCGACGAAGTCGTTGAAGTGGCCGGCCTGCAGCGAGGCGTCCTGGCGGTTGTCGGTGAAGCTGAGCAGCTTGCGCGCCTTCTCCGGCAGGCTCTCGTCCTGGCCGGAGGCTGCGGACGGCCGAGAGGCTGAGGATCGTGGTCGCGGTGCTGCGGCCCTCCGGAGCCGAGCGACGTGAGCTTGCGCGAAGTCGCGTGTGCTGGCGGGAGCCGTAGGCGACGCCGCAGTGCAGGCAGAAGCGGAACGGCGCGCGGATGAAGTGGCAATCCAGCCCGCGCTCGGACTCTTTGCCGTCGAGTCCGACGCGGACGTGCCGATGGGAGGTGGTCCTTGCGGCTCGATTTGACCCGACGCGCGCCCTTGACGTTCCTCGAGCCAGTCCTCGGGCAGCTCTCTGCTGGACTTCGCCCGGATCGGGCGGCCAGGGATCGGTCTGTGTTGAGGTAGAGAAAGCCGGCGCTCGGTCGTCATCCTCCGACGACCGGTCGCTGAGCTCGCGCGGCTCGAAAACGCGTGAGCGCCGGCGTCGTCCGTGCGCTTCGCCGGACGCTGTAGTACTCCTGGCCGCACTCGCGGCAGAAGACCAGGGGAAGCAGAACCTTCGGATCCGCTCCCGGGACGAACTGCTGGCCGTAGACGGTGATGTAGCGGCTGTCTCTCGGTCTCGCAGCGAGGCGTAGACGGTGTCGCCGCGGCTGATGAACTGGTGCAGGCGGAAGGCGAAGGCCGGGAAGCCGGTCTCTGGGTTCTTGCAGGAGTAGCCGGCGAGCAGTCCTTGCTGGATCGCCTCGACGCAGCGGTCTTCGGGAAGACCGGTGAGGCGGCTCAGGTCCCTGGCGGCCCCGTCATCGTCCGGTGATCGACTTGGGTTGGCTGCGGACGAGCCGCGCGTTGCCCGGCTCGGTCGTGACGCCGAAGGTGGTCTCGATCCAGATCGACAGCGGGTCCGCGACGAAGCCGGAGTACTCGATAGGAGGACGGCTGGTTTCATCGCCGATCCGGCGGCGCAGCGCTGCCACGAATGAGAGATCGTCCGGGCTTCGTTCCGGTGTCGCTCGCCGTAAGGTCTCGCCGATGACGTGTTCGGGCTGGACGGGCGCGCCGAACAGGATGGATCCGACCTGAGCGACCTCCGCTTTCTGTTCCAAAGCGGGCGCCGGCGGCCGCGATCTGCTGTTTCCCTGTGCTTGCACGGATGCGTCCGCCAGCGTCGCGGACGTGCCGACGCACTGGAGCCGGTGGCGGATAAGGCGTCGCGCACGCGTCGGACCAGCAGCGCCACATCCGCGCCCTGCCGGCCCCGGTAGGTGTGCAGCTCGTCGAGGACCAGGAACCGCAGTCCCTGCGCGGCCTGGATCAGTTCTGCTCCTCTGGGCCGGGTCAGGATCAGCTCCAGCATCACGTAGTTGGTGAGCAGGATGTCGGGCGGGTTGCGCGATGATCTCCTTGCGGTCCTCGTCCGTTTCCTGGCCGGTGTAGCGCCGAAGGTGACCGGGCCCTTGCCGTCGGGGTAGCCGTGCCAGAGGAACTTCTCCAGCTCGCCCTTCTGGCTGTTCGCCAGCGCGTTCATCGGGTAGACGACGATCGCCTGGATGCCGCGGCCGGTGCCGTGCCGCAGGACGTGGTCCACGATCGGGACGATGTAGGCCAGGCTCTTGCCCGAGCCGGTGCCGGTCGTCAGGACGTAATTGTGACCCCCGTGGGCGACGCGGACTGCGTCGGCCTGGTGGCGATGCAGCCGGAGCGGTTTCCCGGCGGGATCTTTATCCTTGCCGATCCGGAAGATTCGGCGGCACTCATCGTGCAGGATTCGCTGGCGGACCAGCTCGTCGATCGAATCGCCCGGTTCGAACGACGGATTGAGCTGGATGAGGGGCTCGGGCCACAGCAGGCCGTCGCTCAGGCTGCGATCGACGTGCTGGCTGATCCGCGCGTCGCGGATCTGGATGAAGCTGGATATGTAGGACGCGTAATCCCGAATGAGTCGATCGCGAAGCTCGAAGACGTTCATGAATCTCCCTGCCCGCTCTTTGCTGCCTAAGCTTTAAGCTGTTTCCCTGTCTGCGATCTCGATGTGCACGATTTTGCGCCCG
Organism: Terriglobia bacterium; assembly: GCA_963824985.1. Taxonomy (GTDB): domain Bacteria; phylum Acidobacteriota; class UBA6911; order UBA6911; family UBA6911; genus JAFNAG01. The sequence goes on along the minus strand of CAWGRQ010000052.1, from coordinate 61,293 downwards.
CCGGAGCAAATGCTATGCTCGCATCCAAGTGATCGGACAAGTATGGCGCATACGGCCGCGGGAAATAGACGAAGACCCACGCCGGACTGGCGCGGCGGCAAGGGGGAGTAAAACCGCCGCGATCCTCATACCGGCACTTTAGTGCCAGTCTAATTTTATATATCTCATATAGAATATGACTTCTGCAGGCACCGCATCAAGCAAAATCCCAACCGGGCGTTCACGCCGATGCGCATCTTTGGGAAGCAAGACATTTCAGGACGCGGATGACCGCCGGTGACTGCGGATGACCGCGGATCGAATTGGTGTGCGGGTCTTTTGTCCGCAAAATCCCCGGCTGGGTCGTCCCGTGTCCCAACGGAAGATTCGATATCAACCGCAATTCGGACGGACTATAATCCCATCCGTTCGATCATTGCGCCCGGCGGATTGAAGGTCACGCCTGGTGTCATCTCCAGGGGAGACGCATAATGACAGTCTTGTTCTGCTGGTTGGGCCTGCTGGCAGCCCTGTTTCCTTTTTCAGGAACGACCGAATATTCGATTGAAGCCATCCGCTACGGCACGATCCCGCAGTTTCGGGTGTCGGGCCTCGTGGTCGGGGCTCCGGCGTCGGAACGGCTCGACATTCCGCTCGTCTTCTGGCTGGTGCGCGGCGGCGGCCGCAACATACTCCTGGATGCCGGCTGCCATCGCCAGTCATGGCTCGACCAATACAAAGTGGCCGACTTCATCCGCCCCGACGAAGCCGTGCGCCAGGCCGGGGTCGAGCCCGACCAGATCACCGACATCATCCTGTCGCACGCGCACTGGGACCACATGGGTGGCATCGACCTGTTTCCCAACGCCATGATCTGGATGCAGAAAGAAGAATTCTCCTATTACACGGGCCCCGCCTGGCAGAAGGGCGGGCAGAGCGGCGGCATCGAGCCGGAGGACCTGATCTATCTGCTGCGGCGCAACACGCAAAAGAAACTGCAGCTGATCGATGGCGACGACCGGGAGATCCTGCCCGGTATCCGTGTTTAACCGGCGCGCGCCACACCTACGCCTCCCAGTATATCCGCGTTGAAGGCAATCCGAGCTATGTGCTCGCTTCCGACAACTGCTATCTGTATCGCAACCTGGAAAGCAGAACTCCTATCCCGACTTTTGCGGTCAGCGACCGGGAAGCCAATCTCAAGGCCCTGGAACGGATGGTGTCGCTGGCGGGAGCGCCCGAACGTGTCATTCCCGGTCATGATCCGCTCGTATTCACCCGCTTTACCACGAACGGGCGCATCGCGAAAATCAAATAGAACCGCTGGGAGGTTCCGCACGATCCGAAACGGCATCAACGACCCGCAACGTTGGATCGTAAAATGTGGGCGCCCTTCTTGCAGGCATCCTCCGGTTCGCCTGCTTACGCGTGAATGATCAGATTCTCGCGATCCAATTCAACGAAATGGTTATCCGTAAGGGCGGCGACCAAGGCAGGAAAACGGCTTTCCAACAGTGCCTCCAGTGCCTCGTTGCTCATGTTGCCGGCGGAGATCAAGAGCAGTTTGTAAGGCGATCCGTGGAGAAGAAAAGAATTGACGAAATCGGCATCCTTGGTGACAACCACCAGGCGATCTTTCAGCGACAGTTCGTTTATCAACCTATCGGGAGTTCCATTTCCGAGAGGCAACGCGCGCGTGTGCAGACATTCATAACCGAAGGATCGCAATCGGTTCGCCAAACTTGGAGGCAGGTGGGCATCCAGTAGAAATTTCATGCTAACGCGGGCTGCAGCCGTTTGATTTGGCTCAGGCGAGCTGCGAAAGCCAGAGCGGCGAGAATATCTTCGCGTTCCAGATCGTCATAGTCTTCCAGGATTCCCTCAACCGACATTCCCGAACTTAACAATTCGAGGATGGTCTCGACCGGGTAGCGCAGTCCACGGATACAGGGCTTGCCATGACATATTTCGGGATCCATGGTGATGCGTTGCGCAATCACCCCCCCCTGATCGTCTTTTCCCTCGCTCATTTTCGATCCCCTTGTTACGGCCATGATAACACACGTCAATGGAGAATCGGCGTCCTGCCGCGCGCTCCTGATTTAGTCGTGACGTTTTTCGGGATTCGCGAGCCCGCTCGAAAGTGAGGACTTGGCAGTTCCTTGGAAATATCAGGTGCCTGGACACCTATGTTCCCCGGGCTTTTGTCGGCTTGGCGACATCCGATGCCGATGCTCAAGCACGGTTACCGGCGGGCGAGTGCACAAATGAGCAAATGGTGGATATTGTGTGACTTGCCTCTCTTTCAACTCGAGGAATCCAATCTCCCCACCAATGAAAACTCACGCCCAAGACGGTTGGCGCCGCGCAGATTCCCTCGATCCAGGAGAAGCTGTTCGTCCGATTCGATCGGTAAAAAGGGCCGGGCCTGTCCCCCTTGCCCACGGGTTCCATTGCTGTCCGGAACGTTCGAATGCGCTACGTATGCCGTTTTCGGTCTTGAGATTTTCGTGTGCGTTCATCGACACTGTGCCTTTTCCCTTGACGTTCTAGGTAAGAGGTCGTAGCCTGTTCCCTAGACATTCTAAGGAAGAAGGGGCCTATGCGAAAAACCGACTTGCTCCAGGGCACACTCGACATGCTGATCCTCAAGGTTTTGCGGCCGCAACCAATGCACGGCTTCGCGATTGCCGAGCGCATCCATCAGCTGTCCAGCGAAGCGCTGACCGTGGAGGAGGGATCGTTGTACCCCGCTCTCTACCGAATGGAACGTAGGGGCTGGATCAAGGCCGAGTGGGGCCAATCCATCAATAACCGCAAAGCGAAGTACTACCAGCTGACGAAGAAGGGGCTCAATCAACTCGAGGTCGAAAGCGACGGCTGGGAACGCATGCACACGGCCATCACCAAGGTCATGCAGTCTGTCTAAGGAGACGCCATGGACTCGCTACGGCAAGTGATCTCCCGCCTGATCGCAATGCTGTACCGGAACAAACGGGACAGGGAAATGGCTGAAGAGATGTGCCTGCACCTCGAGCTCAGGACGCGGGCGAACATCGAAGCCGGCATGACGCCCGAGGAAGCGCGCCGCGCGGCCCGGCGCCAGTTCGGCGGCGTCGATCAGATCCAGGAGGTTTGCCGCGACCAGCGCGGCATAATTTGGATCGAGCACCTGCTGCAGGATCTGCGTCATGCCATGCGCACGCTGGCCGGATCTCCGGCGTTTACTGCGGTGGCTGTGCTGTCGCTGGCCCTCGCCATCGGCGCCAACACTGCCATCTTCAGCCTCCTCAACGCCGTGTTGTTGCGGTCCCTGCCTGTGAAGAACGCGCATGAACTGCGCGAGGTGATCTGGACCGGGCGCAATCCCTCCTTGTCCAACTACACGGGCAGCGGCATGGGACGCACGGGCAGCGGATTCACATATGCCGGTTCGTTTTCGTACCCCTGCTATCGCGACTTCCGCGACCGGGCTATTGGTTTCGCCGAAGTTTTTGCTTTTTTCCCGCTGAATAATCTGACCGCTATCGCCCGGGGCCGGGCCTCCATCACCGGAGGGCTGATGGTTTCGGGCAACTTCTTCAGCGGTTATGGGGCCCAGCCGTTGATCGGGCGGGCGATCACGCCCGCCGACGATCAACCGGGCGCCGTGCCGGTGGCCGTAATCACCTATTCCCTCTGGGAGAGGCTGTTCTCGCTCGATCCCGGCGTGGTCGGCGGGACCATAACGCTGAACAAGAATGCCTTCACCATCATTGGCGTACTGCCACGCGGTTTCGCCGGGCCTCTCCCCGGGGATCCCACGGACGTTTATGTGCCGATGTCGGCTCAACCCCAGCTGGTCCCCAATCGGCCGCTCTCTTCGCCTCGCCACTGGTGGGTGCAGGTTATGGCCCGGCTCGCGCCCGGTGCCAACGAAGCTCAGGCGCAGGCCTCCCTCGAATTGGTTTTCCGGCAGGCGCTCAACGCATCGGACAACACGATCGAACAGCCCGGAATCCGGCTCGAAGACGGAAGCCGCGGGCCCCTGATGATCCGCCGGCGCATCGGAGAGCCGCTTTGGTTGCTCCTGGCCGTGGTCGGATTGGTGCTTCTGATCGCCTGCGCCAATCTGGCGAGCCTGTTGCTGGCGCGCGGCGCCGCACGCAGGCATGAGATGGCGGTGCGCGCCGCCCTTGGTGCCGGCCGCATGCGCCTCATCCGGCAGCAACTCACGGAAAGTCTTCTGCTCGCCTTGACGGGCGGCGGACTGGGTCTCGCATTCGCCTCATGGCTCAAGGCAGGCTTGCTCGGTTTTATGACCGGTTCATTTCCAGACGATCTGCGCTTTGATTTGCGCATCGACCTCAACGTCCTCGGTTTCACTCTCGGCCTTTCGATCCTTACCGCCGTGCTGTTCGGGCTGGTTCCTGCGCTGCGGGCGACGCGCGTCGATCCTGCTGCCGGGCTTAAGAGTCGTTCCACCCTGGGCGCGCCGCACTTACGCCTCGCGAAGGTCCTGGTTTCGGTGCAGGTCGGGCTCTCGGTACTTGCTGGCGGTTGCAGCCGGCCTGCTGGTCCAGACTTTCGCCAATCTCGACCACATCGATCCCGGCTTTGACAGCGAAAACCTCCTGGTGTTCCGCCTGAACGCCGCTCAGGCAGGATATCAGGGGGAGCAACTTACCGGGTTTTTCGAAAACACACGCCAGTCCCTGGCTTCGATTCCCGGCGTGAAGGCGGTGGCACTTTCCGACCTGGCCCTGGTTGGGGGCGGGAGGGCATCCAACGGTATTTCCATACCGGGGCGCCCTGCCAAAGACGGCGAACACTTTCAGGCTGAGCAGCTGATCGTAAGCGACTCATTCTTTTCGGCAATGCGCATCGGCCTCGCACTCGGGCGCGATTTCGGCCCGGCGGATGCAGCCGGCGGACCGAGGGTATCGATCGTCAACGAGACCTTTGCCCGCTCCTTCTTCCCGTCGGAAATGCCGCTGGGCAAGTCGTTCCTGATCGGAGCCGAAGCCTATCAAATCGTCGGGGTCTGCCGCGATGCCAAGTATGACAGTCTTCGGAGCTCGCCTCCGCCGACCATGTACCTCCCCTACAGGCAGAATCCGGTGGGGGCGATGTTCTTCGAGGTGCGGTCGGCGCTGCCTTCTCTGTCCATGGCGCCGTCGGTACACAAGGCCGTGGCCGCGCTCGATTCCGGGATTCCGCTGGCAAATCTCACGACGCAGAGCCTCCTGATGGAAAAGTCCATTGCGCTCGAACGGCTGTTCGCATGGCTGTGTAGCTTTCTCGCGCTGTTGGCGGTGTTGCTTTCCTACATCGGCCTCTACGGGTTGATGGCCTACAACGTCGCGCGCCGCACCGGCGAAATCGGAATCCGGATGGCACTCGGCGCGCAACCCCGGGATGTAGCGCGAACGATCGTACGTGAAGCCGTCATGCTGGCAGCCGCCGGGGTGGCGGCCGGCGTGCCGGTCGCCCTCATCCTTGCGCAGGCGATCCGCGGCGGCCTGTACGGCATCGAACCCTCCGATCCCGCGACGCTGATCGGCGGCATCGCCCTCCTCCTCACCGTTTCGATCCTGGCGGCGTGGATTCCCGCCCGCCGCGCATCCCGGATCGATCCTCTGGCCGCCCTGCGGTGCGAATAGCCTGGGGGACAGCCCCCGCTGTCCACTGACAAAATATCGCAGTACGGAACCTGGGTGACCGGCCGGGAGCTAACCCGAACCACTATGAACCGGCCTCTCATGCGCCCGGGGCGCATCGGACAACGCATGAAAATATATCGCGCGCTTATCGCGCCTTCTTTGTGCCGCCATTGCAGCGTCCTGCGGGATGCTTCCGCGTCCAAAAAATCTCAGTCTCATCATTCATAAATAATCCTAGACGGCACATGGAAAATGCATCGCTTCGCCCAAACGTTGCGGGCCATGCGGTATTATTATCGGGATCGATGTTATCGGACCGCATCCGGAGGGACCAATCCGGATGCCGACAGGAGGAGTGATGAACAACGTAGAGTTTTGCATCGCCCGCCGTAAGGCCGAAATCCCCACCTTTGTCCGCGTACTCAAGGCAATCCCCAAAGGGCGGCCCGACTACCGCCCCGATCCGAAGTCCCGCACCGCTCTCGAACTTGCATGGCTGCTAGCGTCCGAAGAGGCGGGAATCATGAGCCTGATCAAGGATGGCGCTGTCGAATGGAAAGAATCGAAGCCGCCGGATGACATCGGAAGCGTGGTGGCTGCGTTTGAGCGATCGTCCGCCGAGGTCAATGAGAAGCTGGCACATCTGGATGATGCGGCCTGGAATAAGAAGGTCCGCCTTCTGATGGGCAAAGATGCCGTTTGGGAAGATACACTCGGCAATATGGTCTGGGGATTCCTGTTTGACGCCATTCACCATCGCGGCCAGCTTAGCACCTACCTGCGCCCGATGGGAGGCAAGGTCCCTTCCATCTACGGTCCATCGGCTGACGATCCCGGGATGTAGCCGGGCATCGTGGAAGGGGCGGCGCCCCCTCCACGAGAACCAGTTGTTCGAGAAGGGTCGGGGCATCACGGTTTCGATGCGCACGCGGCCGGGTGCAGAATTGTGTCGAACCGAACGAAAGGCGGGACGGGATGCACCGCGGTTTCATCCTCCAGAGCTCGTATCGGATTGAAGCCGCCGGGCCGGTTGTGACCATCCACGGCAAACTGGAACGCGGGGGCTCTTTTCTGATTCGGGATACGCGCCAGATTCCCGCTTTTTACATTCGCGCTGCCGACGCGTTGCGCGCCCGCCGGCTCGGCGCCGCCATCCGCGAAGATGAATCCCCAAGGGATACGCTCTCCGGCGAACCCGCGGTGCGGATCGAGGTCCGGGTTCCGCAGGATGTTCCCCCATTGCGCGAAACCCTTGCCGCGCACGGCATCGAGTGTTTCGAAGCCGATGTGCCGTTTGCCACCCGCTACCTGATCGAGCGCGGGATCCGCGGCTCTCTCGAAATCCGCGGCCGGCCCACTCCGGGAGGCCGGATTGCCGCCGTGTTCGAAAATCCGGAGGTGCTCCCCTCGGACTGGACTCCGCAGTTGTCCTCTCTTTCGCTGGACATCGAGACGGATCCGCGCGCCACGCGCCTGCTGTCGATTGCGCTGGCGGGCTGCGGGACATCCGAGGTTCTGCTTTTCAGTCCCGCCGGATATGCGCGCCCCCCCGGCGCCGTTTCGTTTGCCAGTGAAAAGGAACTCCTGGAATCATTCATCCGGCGTGTGCTCGAACTGGATCCGGACATTCTCACCGGCTGGAACGTCGTCGATTTCGACCTGGCGACCCTGGTGCGTATCTCGGAGAGAGTCGGAATTCCCATGGTCCTCGGGCGGGGCCCGGAACCGCTGCGGCTCCGCAGCTCGAATTTCGCGCGCGCGTCGCACCAGGCACTGGTTCCGGGCCGGATCGTGCTCGACGGCATCGAACTGCTGCGCGGCGCCTTCGTGCGTCTCGACAGCTATGCGCTGGATGCCGCCGCCAGGGAGATTCTCGGCAAAGGAAAAACCTATGCCGGTCCGGGCCGGGCTGCCGAGATCCTGCGCATGTTCAAACACGACCGGGAACGCCTGGTGGAGTACAACCTGAATGATGCCCGGCTGGTGCTTGAGATTCTCGACAAGCTCGGACTCATAGCTCTCGCCGTCGAGCGCAGCCGCCTTACGGGCATGCCGCCCGACCGGGTCGGAGCCAGCATCGCGTCCTTTGACTTCCTCTATCTTTCCGAACTGTCGCGCCGGCGCATCGTCGCGCCCACCGTGGATGCGTCAAGCTTCTCGGGGCCGCCGACCAGCGGCGGACACGTCCTCGAGCCTTCGCCCGGGCTGTACCGGAACGTGCTGGTATTCGATTTCCGCAGCCTGTATCCGAGCATCATCCGCACCTTTCAGATCGACCCGCTCGGCCATGCGCGCGCATCCCTCTCCGAAAGACGACCCGATCATCGCGCCCGAACGGCGCCGCGTTTCGCCGGGAGCACGGCATCCTGCCCGCGATCCTCGATGACCTGATGGCCGCGCCGCAAATCGGCGGTCGCGCGTGAGGACCGCATTGCCAGTCACGCGATCAAGATCCTGATGAACTCGTTTTACGGTGTTCTGGGAACGCCTGCCTGCAGGTTCGCCTCTCCCGACCTGGCCAATGCGATCACGGGATTCGGCCGTGAGCTTCTTTTGTGGTCGAAGTCGAACATTGAAAACCGGGGATACCAGGTTCTCTATGGCGACACCGACAGTCTTTTCGTACTTTCCGGGGAGGAAAATGCGACCGAATCCCGCAGCCTGGGAGCGCTCCTCGCGGATCGGCTGAATCAGGATCTTTCCGCCTACATACGGAGCACCTGGCGGGTCGAAAGCAGGCTGGAGCTGCGTTTTGAGAAGCTTTTTCTCCGCTTCTTTCTGCCGGCTATGCGCCACGGCACCGGCGGCGCCCGCAAGCGCTATGCCGGGCTCATCGAGGAAGGCGGCGGGACGCAAGTTGTGTTTACCGGCATGGAGGCGGTCCGGACGGGATTGGACCGATCTGGCCAGGCAGGTTCAGCGCGAGCTGTATCTGCGGCTGTTCCAGGACCAGCCCGTAGTCGATTATCTGCGCGAAATCGTGAAGAACCTGCGGGCCGGAGTGTTGAATGATCAGCTGGTTTATCGCAAAGCTCTCAGAAAGGATCTCGATTCTTATGTCGCTTCCACGCCTCCGCACGTGGCGGCCGGCACGCAAGGCGTCCGGCAGTCAGGGATCGGTGGTCGCTTATGTCATTACCGCCGGCGGCCCCGAACCCGTGGAAGATCGGAAATCAGCAATCGATTATGAGCACTATGTCCAGAAGCAGGTTCGAGCCGTAGCCGAACCGGTGCTGGCGGTGCTCGGGCTGAATTTTGACCGTATTATCGGAGACGACACACAACTCAAACTGTTTTGAGCGGCGGGGTCAGGTCTGGAAAATTCAGTTGTTCAGTTTTGGATATTATTCAGGCTCGGTAGAGCAGCCACGGATTCCACCGATTCAGATGCACAAGGTAATCGGATATCTATGAGGATCAGATATTATAGTGACACTAGTCCAGCGACTGATGTGTCGCCCCTTCAGGGCTCGTTCTTCACCGGCCCCTGACCCCGGGCTCACGCCCGGGGCTATTCTCCTTCGCCCCTTCGGGGCTGGGAATTGTATTTCTGTCACCATATTATGCAGGACTCAATAGGCGCGCCGAATGATGTCGGCTTGGCCTGCATCCTGGTGGGTGCAAGAAACACTCCCCTGATGGTAGTACCTTTAAAAAATCATTGTAATCCGTGAAATCCGTGGGCACTTTTTGCTGCCTCCGAACATATGCCAAAACAGTTATCAGTATTGACGGATGCCACCGATTCAGATGCATAAGGCCAGCGGATCTCGAGGCGCGCCAAATGATGTTGGCTTGGCCTGCATCCTGGTGGGTGCAAGAAACACTCCCCTGATGGTAGGGCCTTTAAAAAATCAGTGTAATCCGTGGCCGCTTTTTGCTGCCTCTGAACATATGCCGAACCAGCTATCCGTTACCTGGGCCCTCCCGCGCCGCGCCCGCGCCCGGTCGGCGCGGGCGCGGTCATCGGCGGGGGCGGCGGCACGTCATTCCAGTTCATGATGGCATTGAACATCATGTTGAACTCGCCGTGGTTCTGCCAGCGGTAGATCGGGTTGTTGGCAAACAGAATCACCCGGCCCTTGCCGTTGGAGGCATTCGGGATGTCGACGGCGAACGGCCGGTCGCGCAACTGATCGGCGCCGACCATCAGGCCGCTGAGCACCGACTCGTCACCGCCGGTGTACCGCCCGAGGATGTTGCCCTGGTCGGCTATCCCGACACGCAGAACCGTCCCGCCGACATACTTCATCGGGATCGTCTTTTCAGCGTAGCCATAAAAGACCGGGTGATCGGACCGGGTGATTTCCGCCTGAATGATCGGCCGCTGGGCCGTGATGCCGGTCAGTTGCTCCGCATCGACGGTCCGGGCCCACCCGAACTCGATCGGGAAGCGAATTGCTCCGGCGGCGGCGATCAAGGTGCCGCCGGCTTCGAGGAATTTTGCAAATGCCTCGACCCCTTCCTCGCCGAATCCGCCGGACATGTCCGGCGTCTCTCCGTACATGCCCAGGAACCGGTATTTATCGCTCCTCTGGTAGGGCTGCGGCCGGGCCGCCGGCTGCTGGAGAACGGCTTGCCGGTTGATGTTCTGAGCCGCCATGAGGATGACATCGTACTTGCCGCGCAGGTTGCCCTGCTTGACCTGCTCCTTGTAAATGAGGTCGTAGGGGATGCCGAAATTGTCGAACGTCAGCCGGTACCACCCGAGATCCTGGGTGCTGCTCCACTGGGAGTAGATCGCAATCCGGGGCGCGTCCGCGTCATGCGCCGGCACCGAGGGGAGGGTGGAAAGCGCGGCTGCCGTGAGTCCGAACTCCTCCACGGCTGCGCGCACCTCCGGACCGGAGGACCCCTGGATGATGAAAGATCCGGCCGGAAACTCCACCCCCTCCGCGGTGAAGGGCTTCTCCGCGACCTTCATCGGGACGGTCTTCAGCCGGTAGCGAAACGCGATCATGTTGTTGGATCCGTAATGCGCGACGGCCATGCCGGCGTTTCCGGTCCCCGCGATTTTTCCCTTGAGCACGACCTGTGCAACCGGTGTGGTGGCGGCTTTCAGGATGGCCGGGTCGGAGATCTCCTTTACATTCACCCGCATCAGCAGACCCATCGTCCAGCCGCTGTCGTCATAAGTAGTCAGCCTGGCGTCCGGATAGACCTGCTTCTCGAGCAGGTTTTTAGCGAGCCGGCCGTAGGGCTGATCGCGCTTGACAATGTAGGATCCGGCCGGAAAGGTGCCGTCGCCCGCTTTGACGTCGGCCGTTGCCTGACCGACCTCAATCCCCTGGATGCGCAGAATGCGCACCAGTTCAGCCGCCCGGGTCATATCCTGCTGCGCCGGGATTACGTATCCATACGGCGCCTTGGTCTTCCCCTCCTCGATCGAGTTTCTGGTTTTGATATAGAAATTCTCGACGATCACGTTTGGGAACATCGATGTCAGCTGCAGGGATGAGAGCACACCGGTTTCCATGTAGTTCGTGTTGTCGCGGCGACTGAACGTCGCGGCGGCATTCGGCGGCACGGGAAGCCCGCGGTACCACTCGCGGTCCTGGCTCCCGCCCCTGCCGCTGGGCACTGCGCCCCCGCGGCCGCCACCCTCGCGGCCGCCCGCGGGTGGAGTTGCGCCGCGGGCGCCGGCTGCCTGGGCGGCAGACGTTTCGCCTGACCCGCTTCCGGCACTCCGGCCTGCTATGCCGGCGCCTCCGGCTCTGGCATCTGCGGCCGTTGCTGCCGCCGCACCCGCTCCGGCACGACCGCGCCCGGGAGCTGCGCCGCGATTGCCGGCCGCCGCTGCTGCCGCGCCTGCCCGGGCTTCGCCGGCAGCCGCGCCGGCAGCGCCTCCGCCCGCACGGCCGCTCCCGGCGCTCTCACCGCGGGCCGGCGCTGGGCTCGCATCACGGCCCGACTGGGTCTCGTACATTTTCATGATGCCGTTATGGTTGTAGGAGACCGACCCGAGGTAGCCCGGTGACCAGCCGTCCATGAAGGCATGAGTGTACACGCCGGGCATGCCCCACTTGGTCATCTGCGCCAGTTCCCAGTTGGAAAACCAGGGGAGTTCGGCGAAGAGAAGCGGGTCGAGATTGGGATTCTGCGGAGGGCCGCCGCTGTAGGTGTACAGCAGTGCCATCGATTCGTGCAGGTCGTGCATGACCGGCGGATGTGCGGTGAAATACCAGTCCGTGAGCTTGCGCATCTGCACCAGCGAAACGTTGATGTCGCGATTGTTGTCGTGAAACACATACTTGCCCCAGTAGGGGACGCTGCCTCCGGAGGGACCCCCGCGTCCGCCCCCGCGTCCGCCTCCCTGGTCGCCGCCGGCCGCTGCGCCTGCCGCGGCAGCCGGTGCGCCCGCTCTCCCCGATTCTGGAGCCGGCGCTGCCTCCGCCTGTGCTATCTCGAGACCGCGATAGAACCAGTCGACATTGCGATCGCGGCCGTCGGCATCGGCGACCGGCGTGACCGACACATAGACGTTGTCCCGGATCTGAGTGATGAATGGCGATGACTCGACCGCGATCCGGTATACCAGCTCCATCAGCATTTCCGATGGGCCGGTTTCGCCGCTGTGCAGACCGCCGATTACGTGATAATCCGGCTTGGTAGAGGCAATCAGCTGCCGGATCTGCTCATCGGACAGGCCGCGCGGATCCGCTATTTTGGCCAGGTTGTCGCGGTTTTTCTGCAGGTTCCGGATATTTTCTTCCGACGAAACCCACACCACCACCAGCTCCCGCCCCTCATCCGATGTGCCGATGGTTTCCACCTTGACCCGCGGCGTCGCCGTGGCCAGAGCGCGGTAAAATTTGAGCATGTCGGCATAATAGGTCAGCTTCTGCGGCGCCCCCACGTGGTAGCCGAGGATGTCCTTCGGCGTTGGGATCCCCTCGACGCGCGGCAGGTGATCGACCAGCGGGCTGCCGTATTGCGGGTCTCCAGTCCATTGCTTGTAGAGCTTGGCGAATTCTTCATCCTGGAGCTGCTTCGAGTCGCGGGTCTCCGTGATCTGCTGCGCCGGGGTGATGATGGCGGCCAGCAACAAGACACACACTCCCGACAGCACGAGCCACATCGAACGGCGTGGGGCGCCTTCGGCTTTCATCTCATTGACTCCTCAATAACAAAGGGGATCGAAATACATGGTGACACCTGTCCAGGTCATAAATCAGTGCCGTGATTGCCGGGGAGTGGGCGGAACCCGCCTGCTGATGTGCGCGCCTCCGACAAATCCGCCGACCGATTTGTCACTATGCTTTCCAATCGTCAATAGGTTTCGGATTGTATTACCCCGCAGGCAGAAACATAGCACGGGTCGGCGCGGGATGGATGGAGAATTATCATCCCGAAGCTTTCCCTGAGGACGGACCGGGGATTGCCGGATGCGCTGAAATTGCTGAATGTGCTCGGGGGAGTCGCCTGCAAGGCCCCGTGTTCTCAGCTCTGTTCCGAAAATATATCTTTGCGCCCTCGTGCCCTTGCGTCATTGCGTTAAAAAAATCAACGCAAGGACGCCAAGACGCAAAGCCAAAAGATTTTCATGCGTCACCGGATGCGCCATGGCGCATGAGGAGCTGTTCGGGAATCCGGTAATGTTCTGACGCCGGTTCGGGATCGATCCCCTATCGGGCGCCTGCGATGATCGCGTTCCAGAAAAACATGAAATCGCCCGTGGATTGCGCCCGGTACAGAACGTCGGGAGCCAGCAGGATCACGCGCCCTTTGCCCAGAGGCGATTCGATGATGGCTGCCAATCCCCGCAGCCCGTCGCCGCCGCCGATATAACCGCTCAGCAGCAGATCGCCCTTTTCCGGATAGGAGGCCACTATCTGAGCCTTGCTCCCCGGCGTCTTGGCCAACAGAGGCGTGCTGCCGTCCAGGAACCAGCATGCTTCCTCGGAATCGTAACCGTAGCCGGTCCTGGTCGCCGGATCCACCTGAATGCGCAGAATCGATCCCCGGCAGACCGGCCTCTGGACGGAAGGTTGACTTACGCCGATGTCCCAACCCTGTGCGATCGGGAGGGTCGTTGCCTGTCCCATCAAGACGAGCGTGCCGCCCGCCTCGACGAAGCTCTTGAGAGCGGCCACGCCCGTCGTGCCGATGCCGGCCCGGAATTCGGGGGGCGTGCTGGAACCGCTGGAGCCGTTGATCAGTCCATTGATCTGCATCGAAGGGATGATAATTACGTTGTAACCGGCCAGGTTGCCGCCCGACAGGTCGGCGGCGGACAGGGAGATGTAGGGGAAGCCGGCGCGATCAAGCCGCATGCGAGTCCAGCCTTCAGGCATGGTGGAGGAGTTCGGCTTGAACAGTCCGACCTTAGGAGCCCGAAGCGCAACGGAGGGAACGGGCCCGGAGATGGAAAATGCGGTCAGCCCCGTTTCCTGCACCAGCGACTTCAGGCTCAAATGGTCTGCCTCGGTTCCGCGTGTATGCACCACGAATGTACCGGCAGGGAAGCTGCGACCCGCGGCGGCAAAAGGCACATCCACCTGCGAGACTCCCAAGTTTGGGGTTTGCCAGATCCGCGGGAGAGCCACGGCCCAGCCGTTGTTGGCCTGGTTCTCGACCGCGTAGTCGGTCGTTATGCCGCCAATGAGCGTGCCTGCGTATGGCACATTTCCCGAAACCGGCGCCAGGCTTAGACCCGCGGGGAGAGGAGAAGCCAGAGCCGTCACCTTCACATCCGACATCAGGCCCATGGTCCAGGCCAGGTTGTCATAGCTTGCAGTTCGGTTTCTGGGATCAAGCGCATTCATGGGGAAGTCCTGGCGGGTCAACAGCAGCTTGGCATACAGGCCGTAGGGCTGATTCATGCGCACGACATAATCGCCGGCGGCGAACTGTTGCCCTTCCGCAGTAAAGGGGGCGGTCGCCCGGTCCACCTCGATATGCTGGCCGCTCACCAGGGTGTTAATCAGATCGGTTACATCGACATTGTCGCCGCCGCCGGCCGGAATAACAAAACCGAAAGGCGGCTCCGTGGTCGCCTTCGACATGTTGGTCTTCCCCTTCATGTAGAAGTTGTAGAGCAGGTCTTCCCGGTTGCGCATGGTCCAGGTCAGGCTGTTTTTAACCGCGTCCTTCTGGATGTTCAGGGCATCGATTAACCGCCACTGCATGGGCACCGTGTAGGGCTGGGGGTTGAACCAGGTGCGGCGTCCGGCATGGGTGCCGGAGTTGATCGTCCTCGGGGAGGCGTAGGAGGCTCCCATCAGTTCCCACCACGAACCGTTGGCGTTGTGCATTACGGTATACATGTGGTTGTAACTTGGGTTCCACATGTCGGCGTAGTCATAGGTGAAGACCCCACGGTACCCCTGCGCAATCATCTGGCTGATGACGAAAAAAGACATGCTTCCCAGTTCGGCATTGGAGATCGGGTTCTCAGCAAAGTTTGAGGGATCCGAGGACATGCCGAGGTAGAGCAGATCCTGCTGCTGGTGGAGATCCGTGTACATGATCGGATTCCACTCGAAGCGGGCCTGGGTGCTGTTCTGCGACTCCTTCAGCGACAATCGGATGAAATCCCGGTTGTCATCGTGACCGTTGTATTTGTTGTAATAGGGGGGTGACGAGCTCACGTACGGGGTGTCCTTGTAGGTGTAATACCAGTCGGTGACAATATCAAGGCCGTCGGGATTGATCGTCCCCTCGATCACCACGATGACGTCCTTGAGAAGGTTGAGTGTCCATTCATCCCGTCCCGAAGCAAGCTCGTAGCTCAGCTGGATCAGGGTCTCGGCGCCGGTGCGTTCGGTGGCATGAATGCCGGCATCCACCCAATAGACGGCCTTTCCTTGCGCGGCCAGGGCTCGGGCCTCGTCGTCGGAAGCCACCTGCCGGGGATCGGCGAGCTTTCTGTTGATGGCTTTGTACTGGTCAATCTTCGCCCAGTTTTCGGGTGAGGTGATCACCGTCAGCATCATGGGCCGCCCCATCTCGCTCGTCCCGTTGGGAAAAACCCGCACACGATTCGAGGTGCGCTGCAGCTCACGATCGTAATCGGTGATCCCCTTGCGCGCCCCCTCTCCCGGCACATCGCGGGCCGTCCAGGGAGTGAGCTTGTAATCGTCTCCGATGTCGTACCCGAAGAAGGCCTTCGGCATGGTCACCCTGGGATCCGGAGGAGTCTTTTTCTGAGATGCCTGTTCTGCGCGCAGCGGCGCCGCCGCCAGGCTGATGAGGGTGACGATGATCGACAGGATAAATGGAAGGCGACCGGGGAACGGGATATTCCTATTCATGGTTTTCTCCTTGTCTGGAATCCGGGGCGGATCGCAGCGCCGAGATCGCTCGCGATCCATGCGAATTTCCAGGTGTCACATCATAATCCAATCGCAACCGGCGACCGACAGGAAATTCGGGAGAATTGCAACAGGCGCGTTGAACCTCGAGTCACACCGATGCTAGACTGGGCCTGCCCATTGCGATTCCGGTCTCGCCGGAACCGCACGACACCCTCGAGAAACAGACCGGTGACCGGCTGACCCGTCCCTGTGGTCCGGGAGCCGCGCCGCTGTCCCGGTATAGGAGGCACATATGGAGTTCCTGAATTTCGTCATCATGTTCATCATCGCCTATTTGCTGCTGCGCAAGCCTGCCAGGGAACGCCTCGCGTTCCGCCTGCTTGTCGTCAGCGTGCTTCTGATGGTCGCCCTGTTTTTGATTGCCACCCGGACGGCGATCCTGCCCGGGGTCAACTACTGAGACCGGCCCGCTATTGATGGAGACGTGCCATGCAACGTGACTACCTGTATTCCATTCTTGCCTTCGCCGTGCTGATCCTTTCAATCGTTCCCATCGGGACGGCCGTCTTCGTGCTGGGGTTCGTCTATGGGGATTCGCCGTGCGTGATGTGCTGGGAACAGCGCACCGGCATGGCGATCATCGCGCTGATCGGCCTCTTTATTCTGCGTTATGGCCCACGGCCGAAATACATCGGGCTCGCGGTGCTCGTAGGCGCCTGGGGCGTCTTTATGGGCATCCGGCACACCGGGATGCACGCCGCCCGGGACATCGGGCAGGGGTTCAGCATCGAAATTGCCGGGGCCCACACCTACACCTGGGCCCTGTTCATTTTCTGGGTGTGTGTGGTGACGATGGGCTTGCTGCTCATAGCCATGAATGAGCGCGATCGGCCGTCGGGTCCAAGAATGTTGCGGCCGCTGGAAAAGCTGGCGACGGTCGTATTCCTGGTGGTGATCGCCGGAAATATGGTTCAGGCCTTTGCAAGCACCGGACCACCGCCGTTCATGGGACAGGGCGATCCGATCCGCTTTTCGTTCAGTCCGAAGCACTGGGTCTGGTCTTTGGAGGAGTGGTCGTGGGCCCCCATCACGTTGCGTGGGCGCTGGGCGGTCGAAAAACCCGCGTTGGCCCTCGCTCCTGTGGATCCGGGCGCCGGACCGCTGGCCGATCTCCCGCGGCTTGAGGTCAGGGAACGGAAGCGGATCTCCGTGCCGCTTCAGGGCACCGCAACCGACCTGGCCTGCGACGAAGCCACGGATCGGTTTTCCGTCACCACTCAGAATGGCGTTTACATCCTGAACGGATCGCTGGATCAGGTCCTGCGTTCGACGATCGTCGATCCCGGGTTTTCGATTGATCTCGGGATATTTGCCGGCACCGCGTTCCTCGACAGCCGGACCGTAATGGCCCTGGGCGAGAACAAGAGCTACGTGATTCTCCGCGAGAGCGACCAGGCCGATGCCGGCCGGAACTTCCGCTTTTTCCTGGAGTCGTTCGACAAATTCGATGAGGTGTCGCGATCGCGCCTGGGCACGGTGCGCGCCCGCATGATGTACGTGATGTCGCTGGCGTTCGACGCCGCGACGGATTCGCTCTACACCCTGACGGTGCCGAACTCGAAAGTCAAAAGGCTCGTGATTTCGCGCTTCGACCGGAGCGACCTGACGCTGTCGGAGGAGTTCGTGCCGGTGCCGGCGCCCGAATCCGGGCTGAAGTTCAATGGCGAGAAACGCTCGCTGGATGAACTCTATGTGACCGGCGCGGCCATCAGCAACGGGCGCATGTATGCCATCAGCGCGGCTTACAACACCCTGCTGACCATCGACCTGGCGGCTCACCGGGTGGTGGCTGCGCATACAGTCATCGGACTTGTGCGCCCGACCGGCCTCGCCATCCGCGGCGGAGAACTCTATTTCGTCAACGCGGACGGCGAAGTTTTCACGGTCGAGAAGCCCGCGTTCTGATGGGGAGAGAATCCCGTATCTGGTTATACTGTCCCGGTAATATTGGGACAGACTGCTCATTTCCGTAATCGATTGGACGCAAGTGCAGCCATGCGAATCGGAATTGGCAGCTTCGGGAATTGCCAGGAGTTCTGGCGTCAGTCGCCGGATGGTGCCAGGGGAAACACGGCCTGCAATCCGGGAATGGAGAGGAAGCCGAAATCGTGGGTCCAGATTTGTCTGGCTCCTGCCTCAATTGCGGTGAGACCGATGGCCAGGTCGAAGATGCGGGGGCCGCAAACTCGCAACTCGGATGCCAGCTGGATCAGACGTTGATTAAAGCCCTCCCTGGGCAGCCATATGTTTGCTTCGGCGTCCCTGACCAGTGTTTTCAGGAAGGCGGAAGCCTCCGCGGGAGTGGAAGGCTTGGGCGGCGCCGCCGGATGCGTGACGATGCTCCAGAACTCGAAAAGGCTGGTGAGTGCAAAACCCCACCCGCCGGACTTCCCGGCTGCAGCTTCTATCGCCCTCCTTGCGGCTTTGTGCTCCGGAACCTGGGTTCGATGGGCATAGACGAGCAGGTTCGTGTCAACGGCAATCATCCATGGCTCCGCATCCAATCGTGCATTTTTTCCCGATTGGTTATGTCGAGATCGGGCGGCAGGCCCCCCTTAACCGTTACCCAACGGATCTTCCGGTGCCTTGCCTTCCTGCCTTTGTCGACGCGGGCAAGCCGCGCCCTCAATCCCTCTTCGATGAGCGCGCGGAGTGGCCGCCGCAGTTCAGCAGCCCGTATTTTGGCTTCGATCAGAAGTTCATCGGGCAATTCGACGGTCGTCTTCATAAGGTCCATAATACCATAATTATGGGAATATTCCGCAATGGCGTCCATCCAAGCAATCGTAATTGTTTAGCCAAATCAAATGGATGAAGAAGCAAAACGCAAAGACGCAAGGACGCAAAGATCGACACCGAGCAACAGGCGTGGGCGCAGCGCTTCGCGCTGGCGCATCCTTGGGCGAGCCGCGGGAGAAAGCGCGGGCAGCGGCTAATCAGGAGGATTGCGCTTTCTCCCGCGGCTCGCCCAAGGATGCGGCCGAAGGCCGCCCATGCCCGCGAACCGAAGGGAATCTCTTTGCGTCTTTGCGTTTTGCTGTTCAGCATCGGCTAAACACATGCAAAGGATCCGGTTTTCCATCTGGAAGCACAGCTCGGGATTTTTCTGAAGATCCTGGATGTCCGGCAGGTGGAGGATCACAAGGTCCGCCGGCTTGCCGGTTTCGAGGCCGCCTCTCACATTGTCCGGTTTAAACCTTGATAAACCACTTGCGGCGATACATCACATAGGCCAGGCCGAAGAACAGAGCCACATAGGTCAGGGCAAAAATCAGCGAGGCATTGGTGGGCGCAGCCAGCGGCGCGAATCCATGACGGAAAACGTAAGCCCAGACGGAAATCCGGGACTCATCGGATTCGGTGACTTTCACGATCAGCGCGGTTTTTCCCAGCAGACCCGAAAGTGCGAAGATGATAATCGCGTTCATCCCATACATCTTGAACGGCAGGGCCCACTTGCGATAGCCCATGACGTCGATGACCCAGTAGCAGAAGGCGAATGCGTTCGCCGCCAGCCCGGCCATGAACACGGAATAGGAGCTGGTCCAGAGATTTTTGTTTATGGGGAGCCAGAGGCTCATGAGGGCTCCGTAGAACAGGAGTGCGTTTCCCATGACGAACATCCAGGCCGTTTTTTCCGCCGGCGTCTTGCGGGCGCGCAGAATATGGCCGGTCAGGATTCCGAAGAGCGTGGTCGCGATCGCGGGCAAGGTGCTGACAATGCCTTCCGGATCCCAGGTTTTGGATGACGCCCACATGTGGCCGCTGAGCAGCAGGCTGTCGATATACTGGGCGAAGTTTCCGTCCTTCTCAAGGATGCCCGGGCCATACCCCGGGACCGGATAGAGTTTCATCAACAGCCAGTATATAACCAGCAGCCCGCCGGTCCACTGAATCTGGCCGCGAATCGTCGTGGTCAGGTAGATTGCCGCCGCGATCAGATAGCAGACTGCGATGCGCTGCAGGACTCCCGGGATGCGGATGCTCGAGAAGTTGAAATATGGGTAGCCGGCGAGGAACAGCCCGATCGCGAAAATGATCACCGACCGGCGAAAGGCGTGCAGCATAAGATCGGCCCGGCCGGCCCCCAGGCTGATGCGCTTGGTGGTGGACAGGGTCATGGACACGCCGGTGATCCATAGGAAAAATGGGAAAATGACATCCGTGAAGGTCCATCCGTGCCAGGGCGCGTGCAGGAGCGGGGCATACACGGCGTTCCAGGTTCCGGGATCGTTGACCAGCAGCATGGCGGCAATCGTCGCCCCGCGGAAGACGTCCAGCGACATCAGTCGACCCTGGACCTGCATGTTTCCTGCGTCCGGGGAGGGTGCTGACGGCAATGCTTCATCGCCAGGATTATTACGCGGCATCGAGGGGTCTCCTGTTGAGAGCGCTGATGCGACATCAGCGAAGAGTGCGGCGATACTAACACGAAATTCCACAATTATTTTTCTTTTGTGACCTCACGCACCTCCAGTTTGCGGACCAGCGCGTTAGGATCTCCTCCATTGGAGCATGGGAAGCGACGCTCCGGGAAACAGGATTTCTGGAAGGGCCGGGCATCTGGTTCGAGGTCCCCGTGACCCTGATCAGCACGATCAAGTAATAGCCCTGGGGACAGGCTGCATCGCTTCCGATTCGCAATCCTTGCGTGGAGGAACATGCAGCCTGTCCCGATGCCGCGCTCGATTTCCCCCTTGTGCTCCCGAATGGAAATGCTTATAAGGTCATTGCTGCTCCGAAAATAAGACGACTATGCCGCCTGCTCCGAAAATGACATTCCCGGGACCCCGCGCCGGAGGCGCTTTGGAGTGCGGCGCCACGGCGCCGCCTTCAACATACGGGATGGCAAAAGCGGCGGCGTGCCGCCGCGGTCCAAAGCGCTGCGCGCGACATCTGCTATTTTCATGCGTCACCGGGTGCGCCATGGCGCATGAGCAGCTGTTATGAGATAAGGATCGTTTCCCGTCCAGCCGGAAGAAATATTGTTAGGCTTTCCTATGATCCGCAAAGCTCCGAAGGGGCATTCCCGGAAACCAATCCGATTTGGACGCATCACCCTGGGGATTGCCGGTTTTCTGATGGCACTCACCAGCGTCCCTTATTTGATTCTTTATTTTTCTACGCCCCTCGCCCCGCATTCCGTATATGACTGGATCCTCCCGCCCTATCCTGAGGACGGGCTCGCCTATCTGGCCTGGGTCAAGCAAGCAGCGTCGGGCGCCATTCTCTTCAAAGTACAATACAGCGCGATTGCGCAGCCCGCTCTGATCTTCCAGCCTTTTTTCCTTGTAGCAGGTTGGTTGAGCGCCCTGACCCACCTGAGTGCCGGTGTGATTCTTTTCTGGATGAGACTGGCCGGAATCCTGTTGTTTGTTCATTTGCTCGTCCGGTTCCTTAGAGACCTGGAACTTCCGCCGCACCTCGTGTGGGGGGCATGTGCATTGGTCTGCCTGACCACCGGGATGGGAGGGTTTTTTGCCAGTCCGGATTTTAATCCCGCCGATCTCTGGGTAGTTGATCTTAACCCCCTCTGGAGCCTGACCTGGAATCCTCTATTTCCGGTTGCGCTCAGCCTGCAACTGGGCATTGCCATTCTGGCCAGGCGCGCGGTTCGAGAAGCCGATCGGAATCGACGCCGGAATCAACTGCTCCTTTGCGGCGGATTAACCGGCTTATTGGTGCTCATCCATCCGTACGATGTTGTTATCGTTCTGGTGATCCTGGTCTCATTCGCATGGACCCATCTGAAAGATATACGGCTGGCGGACGTGGCAACCCTGGCCGCACTCTCGGTTCCAGCCGTCGCGTACCAGTTTTTCCTCTCCCTTTACCACCCGGTGCTGTCACTGCACAGCCAGAGTCGTATGGACAGTCCATCTCTATCCGCGTATCTGGCGGGCATCACGCCATTGATTTTCATCGCCATGCTTGGTGCGATTGCCGCACGCCAGGAAGGACATTTCCGTGAATTTCTGCCGCTGGTCAGCTGGATCGTTCTTGCCTTTCTCCTCGCATACGCGCCCTTTTGGTTTCAACGCAAAATGATATTGGGTGTCTATATTCCCATTGGTATTCTGGCTGCGCTGGGCTGCCGCGAAATATCCCGGATCTCCGCCAGGCGGCAGCATCGGCTCTTCTGGCTCCTGGTCGGGGGACTGGTTGCGATCTCCATTAAGACTCATTATGCTAATTTTGACAGTGCCCGGACCGAAGTCCAGAATGACCCAATTGCTTATTACCAGCCGGAGTCGCTGCTGGAAGCAGCCCGGACTCTCGAGCGGATTTCTCGGAAGGATGAAGCCGTTTTGTCGAGCATCGCAGTCATGCGGCTGATTCCGGGGCTTAGCGGCAACGCCGTTCTTCTGGGTCACTGGGCTCAGGCGGTAAAATCTGAGGAGTACCTGTCCGAACTGAACCTGATTCTTCTGGAAAGTGCTTCGGACAGAGAAGAGAGGGCCAAGGAACGCCTGCTGCTCCTGCCGATCCGGTATGTTCTCATCGACGCGGAATTATTGCGCGGGTTTGGAGGGAAAACCCCTTCCTGGCTGCGTGCAATTACCGATACTGTCTATGATCGGGAACCGGATGTGCTGCTCCTTCGGATACGGGGTCCCGCTTAGGCGCAGGCGGATCCTGCGGGAGAATGGGATCAGCGGCCGGGCCGGCCTTTTCGGGTAGGGGTCATCTTACTCCAGATGTCTTCGGCGCTGGGCCCCAGGAAGGGACCGGAAGTCTTTAGCCCCGCCTCGGCGGTGCTTTCAAAGCCTTATCATCGAAGCAGCAACCCGAACAGCGCGGCGGCCGGACGGAGGTCCGGAGTTCCGGCCGATCGGATTCGAACTGATTGGAGGCTCTGCCGGGCAAGGACCCCGCGGAAAATGCCGAACCCATGAGTCGAAAAACAAAGAAGAAAACAGCAGGTGACCGGGTGATAAGTGCGCCTCCGGGAGTCACCGCCCGGCAGGGTCGGAACAAATCTGGGCCGGCTCCGGGGGTGATTGCAGGGACTGCGGCTGGCTTCATGTCCCGGACAACGAACGATCTCACGGCACCGGCGCTATCTTCCTCGCGGCATATGGATTGGCTCCTGGGTTTGCTTTTGGTTGCCGCGACGATCGTTGTGTACCAGCAAACGTGGCACGCTGGTTTCATCTGGGATGACGATGCGCACTTGACGGCTAACCCATGCATCGTCGGCGAGTTGGGATTCAAGGGGATCTGGACGACGAGCGCGGCGACCTATTATCCGCTGGTGCTTACCAGCTTTTGGGCGTTGCACGCTTTGTGGGGATTGAATCCGCTGCCGTTTCATCTGGTCAATGTGCTGCTGCACGCGGCATGCGCGCTTTTGTTGTGGCGCGTGCTGCGCCGCCTCAATGTGCGCGGCGCCTGGCTGGGCGCCGCACTGTGGTCGCTGCACCCGGTGATGGTGGAATCCGTGGCGTGGATCACCGAGATGAAGAATACGCAGTCGGGTTTATTTTACCTGCTCGCGATCCTGCTTTTCATCAAATGGCACGAGGCGCGAAATCACACGGACGCCAGGTTCGCCGGTCGGCAATACGCGCTGGTCATGGTCTGCGCAGTGCTGGCGATCCTGAGCAAGTCGTCCACAGTGATGCTGCCGGTCGTTTTCGGCTTGTGCTGGTGGTGGTTGGATGGGCGGTGGCGATGGCGCAATATTGCCTGGCTATCCCCCTTTTTGGCCATCTCGCTTGCGGCAAGTGCCTGGACAATCTGGGAACAGATATATCACGCCGGTGCGCTTGGACCGGAGTGGAATCAAAGCTTGCCCGAGCGTGTCGTGATCGCAGGCAGGGTCATCTGGTTCTACCTCGGCAAACTGGCCTGGCCCCATCCATTGATGTTCATTTATCCGCGTTGGCAGATCGACGCCTTGAATCCATTGGCGTATCTGCCGGCTCTGGCAGCGGCCGGCGGGTTGTTATTTCTTTGGCTGAAGCGGAATGGACGAACAGGATCTTTGTTTTTCGCCGCGGCATACTATGTAACGGCACTATTCCCGGTGCTCGGATTTTTCAGCGTCTATTTCTTCCGCTACTCGTTTGTGGGCGATCATCTGCAATATCTTGCCAGCGTTGGCCCGATCGCACTGGCGGGGGCCGGGATCGACACGGCCTTCGGCTTTTTCCGGAAACGCGGGGCATTTCTAAAACCCGCCGTCTGCGGAGTACTACTGTCGGCGCTCGGCCTGCTGACCTGGCAGCAATGCGCTCAGTACGCCGATGCTGAGGTTCTCTATCGAACCACAATCAGCCGTAATCCGTTGTGCTGGTTGGCTTACAATAATCTGGGGAATCTCCTGGAGGGTCCCGGCCGCTATGAAGAAGCGATAACTCAGTTGAGAGAGGCTCAGCGGCTTGTACCGCACCTCGCCGAGCCCCGCCATAATCTGGGAATTGTCCTGCAAAAGATCGGCCGGCTCGAAGAAGCGGTGGTCGAATACCAGCAGGTTCTGCGGCTGCAGCCCGACTTTGCCGACACCCATTTGCGGCTGGGCAATGCGTTGCAACGACTGGGCCGCGGGGATGAAGCGGTGGCGCAATTCAGGGAGGCGCTCAGGCAGACTCCGGACTCCGCCGAGATCCACACCAACCTGGGTAACGCCCTGCAGGCCCTGGGCCGCTTCGAGGAGGCGGCGGCTCAGTATCTCGAGGCCCTGCGCCTGAAACCCGATCTGGCCGGCGCCCACTTCAATTTGGGCAATGTCCTGCAGGGATTGGGCCGTTTTGAGGATGCCGTGGTGCAATACACCGAAGCCCTCAAACAGGATCCCGCCTCTGCCGAGGCCCAGGGCAATCTGGGCGCCGCGCTCCTGGCGCTGGGACGTCTCGATGAGGCGATGGGGCACCTGAAGGAGGCCGTGCGACTCCAGCCCGACTACGCCCCGGCCTACAACAACATCGGCAATGCCCTGCAGCGGATGGGGCGCCCGGATGAGGCCCCAGCACAGCACCGGGAAGCCATACGGATCAATCCTGATTTCGCCGAAGCCTATAACAGTCTGGGCAACGCACTGCAGGCACTGGGCCGATTGGAGGATGCGGTTTCCCGACACAAGGAGGCCCTCCGGCTCAAACCGGATTTGGCGGCGGCTCATTTCGGTCTTGCCAATGCCCTGCAGCGGATGGGTCGCTACCAGGAGGCGGTGGCTCAGTACCGGGAGGGTCTCAAGCGCGAACCAGGCTCCGCCGAAGCCCACAACAGCATGGGTGTCGGACTGGCACTGCTGGGGCGGATGGACGAGGCGGCGAATCAGTTCAAGGAAGCTCTCCAGATCAAACCCGACTACGCTGACGCCCGTAACAACCTCGCCCGGGCCCTGGCGATACTCAAGAAGTCAAACGATCCCTCGCAAGAAGAAATATCGGGTGCAAAAACCGATCGCAACCCAGATTATTTTGTGCCTCATTGAAGTCTACTTCAATGGATTCAGGCGTTTGTCCGGACCCGGCACCCATCTTATAAATTTATCGTGACGATAACCCATAAGCGTAGTATAATGTTACCTGCTCGATCAGGTGTTTGCCCCGCGTTACCAACGCCAACCGCAGACTCTTGAATGGGATTGGCGTCTTTCGTGTGGATACCGCGAACCAACGCCAATTAGAAAAATGTATGCGATCCAACAACACTCCTGCACTGCAGGAATAGCATCGATAACTGAAAAGGAAATATGACAGAACAAGGTACAGTAAAGTGGTTCAACAACGAAAAAGGATATGGATTCATCAGCCGTGCATCCGGAGATGATGTCTTCGTCCATCACTCCGCCATCCAGGCTTCCGGCTTCAAGTCCCTGAACGAAGGGGACTCGGTCGAATTCAGCGTCACGAAGGGCCCCAAAGGCCTTCAGGCTGAGAATGTAGTCAAGCTATAGTATTAAGCGTCAAAGCCCGGAACTCCCACTTCCGGGCACCGCTTCCCGGCGGGCACGTTGGGGACAGGCGTCATAACCTCGAAATCTCTCCAGACAATCGCCCTTGTTTGAAGCATCCGCGGTGGTGTGCGGATCTGTTGGATCTTCTTCCCGCATGACCAAATCCAGGTCAGATTTCGAGATTATGGCGCCTGTCCCCGGAATTTAGCCCGCGCCATTCGCGAAGTAAGACATCGCAGGACACGGAAGAACACGGATTGGATCCGGGTTCAGGGCCTTTGCGGGCCCGACGGGGAAAGCGCTGCGCAAAGTCCTGCCTGCGTTCCTCCGTGTTCACGGTACTTTCCATTAAGACAGAATTCCGTACCAACAGGGGAAGGCTATTTTCGGAGCAGCTTCTCATGCGCCTATGGCGCACCCGGTGACGCATGAAAACAGCAGGTGTCGCGCGCAGCGCCATGGCGCCGCTTTCCAAGTTGGGAATGGCAAAAGCGGCGTCGTGCCCTGAACCTTATACGCATCTTGCTCGCGACAGGCAAACTCGCTGGAGGCGGGTGCCGGCCCTTGCGGGCCTCATTTCTCATCCACTCCCTACCCCGCGCTGACGCGCGGGGCCAGGTACTGCCGGCGCTTCGCGCCTGGATTTCGTGACCATCGCGGCATGGCTCCTGATTTTGGCCACAGGTGGTGCGGGCGTTCGATTGATCCATGGGCATGCATGCCCGAGGCCCGAGGGGCCGGCAGCACCTAGGCCCGGCCGCAAGGCCGGGAATGGGATGGCTCGGGAACGAGCGCCGACGGCGCGGCACAAAAACTCTTGTTTTTCCCAGCATGAAGATGCGTATAAGGTTCAGTATGAAGGGACCGGAAATCTCCCACGCTGCCTCGGCGATGCTTTCAAAAAGGTTATTTTCGGAACAGGCGCCATAACCTCGAAGTTTCAGAGTGCGCCCGCCAGGCTTGTCCGTTATGATTGCGAGGATCCTTTCGGCATCCGTGCAATGGGCGTCCATCACAGCACCTCCGTACCACGCGGATCATTTGGGATCCGCATAAAACATGGAGTTCAGATATGAAACGCGTTCTTATTGTGATGATTCTGGCAGCGGTGGTTCTGGCGGCATCGGCGGTTTCCTTCGGCCAGGGAACTGTTGCCGATTATCAACGTGCCAACGGTCTGCGGGAGAAGCATGAAGCTCTGGCGGTCAATGTCGCCGGTCCTGTGAGCTGGATCGAGAACTCCAGCCGATTCTGGTACCGGAAGTCCGTGAGGGGCGGGAATGAATTCGTAATGGTCGATGCGAACAGCCAGCAGAAACAGCCGGCGTTCGACCATGAGAAGTTGGCGGCAGCGCTGTCCCGGGAGACTCGCAATACGTATACCGGACTCACGCTGCCATTCACCGCGTTCAGCTTCGCGGACAGTGAGCGAGCCATTCAGATAGCGGTCGATGGCGCTCAGTGGCGCTGCACGCTGGTGGACTATGCCTGCCGGCGAATCGAGGGGGCTCCTGCCGGCGGCGGACGCGGGGGAAGGGGAGGAGGCTTTGGCGGGCCGCAAAGCCAGGAAGCGCGCCGGCTCTCTCCCGACGGCAAATCGGAGGCGCTGATACAGAACTACAACGTTGCCATCCGGGCAGTGGGCTCGCCCTCGATTACGATGCTCAGCTTTGACGGTTCCGAAGGCAGCTCCTATGACCTGCGATCGATCCAGTGGTCCCCGGATTCCAGGAAACTGGCGGCCTATCGCGTGACTCCCGGCTACCGGCGCGAGGTGCACTATGTCGCATCGTCGCCTGAGGACCAGCTGCAGCCGAAGCACTCGACGCTTGTATATGCCAAGCCGGGCGATCTGCTCGACGTGGAGCAACCGGCGATTTTTCAGATCGATAGCCGGCGGCAGCACATTGTCGACCGGACGCTGTTCCCCAATGCGTATGACATGTCGCCCCTCGTCTGGCGAAGGGACAGCTCGGCCGTGACGTTCGAGTACAACCAGCGCGGCCACGAGGTATATCGGGTGATTGAGGTTGACGCCGCAAGCGGCAAAGCTCGAGCGGTCATCAGCGAGCAGCCGAAGACGTTCTTTTCCTATTCGGGCAAGAAGTACCGCTACGATGTCCAGGATGGAAAGGAAATCATCTGGATGTCGGAGCGCGATGGTTGGAA
Organism: Terriglobia bacterium; assembly: GCA_963824985.1. Lineage (GTDB taxonomy): Bacteria > Acidobacteriota > UBA6911 > UBA6911 > UBA6911 > JAFNAG01. Next base: position 33,283 of record CAWGRQ010000052.1, on the reverse strand, counting down.
CCATCTCTATCTTTACAATGGCATTTCCGGCAGCGCCGCCCAGATTACGAAGGGCAACTGGGTGGTTCGCAGCGTCGTCAAAACCAGCGAAGAGTCACGCCAGATCTGGTTCAGTGCCAGCGGGATGTATCCGGGGAAAGACCCCTATTTCGTGCACTACTACCGGATCAATTTCGACGGCACGGGGTTTACGGCCCTGACCGAAGCGGACTCCAATCATCTCGTGAGTTTCGCTCCCGATATGAAATACTACGTCGACACATACTCGCGCGTGGATCTGGCGCCCGTCATGGAGCTCCGGCAGGCGTCTGACGGCAAACGGATTCTGGAACTGGAACGCGGAGATCTCAGCGAGCTTGCCAAAGCGGGTTGGAGGGCGCCGGAATCGTTCACCGCGATCGGCCGTGACGGCAAGACCGACATCTGGGGCGTTATTTTCCGGCCGACGAACTTCAATCCGTCCGGGAAGTACCCCGTCATCGAGAGCATTTACGCCGGGCCGCACTCTTCGTTCGTTCCGAAGTCGTTTCAGGCCTTCAACCCAATGCAGGCGCAGGCCGAGCTCGGCTTCATCGTCGTCCAGATCGACGGCATGGGCACGTCGAACCGATCGAAAGCATTTCATGATGTGGCCTGGAAAAATATCGGCGATGCCGGATTCCTCGATCGCATTCTCTGGCACCAGGCGGTCGCAGCCAGGTATCCCTACTATGACATCACGCGGGTTGGCATATATGGCGGATCTGCGGGCGGACAGAACGCATTGGGAGGGTTGCTCTTTCACCCCGAATTCTACAAGGTGGCAGTGTCATACGCCGGCTGTCACGACAACCGCATGGACAAAATCTGGTGGAACGAGCAGTGGATGGGCTGGCCCATCGGTCCGCACTACTCGGCATCGTCCAACGTCGACAATGCCTACCGGCTCCAGGGCAAGGTTTTGCTCGTGGTCGGCGAGCTTGACACCAACGTGGATCCGTCCTCGACGATGCAGGTCGTGAACCAGCTGATCAAGCACAACAGGGAATTCGACCTGCTGGTGGTCCCCGGCGGCGAACATGGCGCAGGACGCTCCGGGGAGACGGGGCCGTATGGCGAGCACAAGCGTTTTGACTTTTTCGTGCGCCACCTGCTGGGGATGAATCCGCCGCCGTGGCGGGCATTCGAAACTAAGACGGTCGGCGGCTTGTCGGCGCCTCGCCGGTAGGTTGGGGCCACGCCGATCGGATCTGAGCGCAGGGGAACGGGGCTGTTGCCCGCTTTATTGCGGGAAAATGATATGCCGGGAGCCCCTACTTTTGCTGCCGGCGCTCCAGTAGCAACGGCGGCAGCACCTCCTCCCCATTCTGCCTGACTGCCCCTACCCGGAGTCGATCCGGCGAAACATCGACGCGCGTAATCGTGTCGGTTGCGCCGATGATCAAAGTGTACTGGTTCTGATCTTCGGCCGGATCGACGCGGAGGAATCGGTGGGTATGACCCGAGAGCCAAAGATCGATTCCGGCCTGGTTAAGCAGAGGTTCAAAGTTCTGCCTCACCTCCTGGATGGCAAAGCCGGCGCCGCCCCTGGGAGGGATGTGGGAGAAAACGATCCGGAATCTCGCATTGCGGCAGGCCTCACTCTCCAGTTCCTTCTTCAGCCAGGCCGCCTGCTCCTTGCGATAATTATGAAAATCCACCAGTCCGTTGTAATACTCATGGGTGTCCTCTTTGTCTTCCCCGGAGTCCAGGACCAGGAAGTGCACGCCTGCGTGGTTGAAGGCAAAGTAGGCCTGCCCGTTCCGGGAAGGGAAATAGTCGGGAAGGCTGCGGGCGTACCGGCCCCTGACTTCATGGTTGCCGCGGATGAAAAGGAAAGGGCGTTCTTTTGCGAAGATCCGCACGCTGGCATCCAGGAATCCCGCAAACACCTGTTCCACCTGCATGAAATCGTTGAGCATATCCCCGTTGTAGACGACGAAATCGACCCCCTGAGAATATTTCTGATCTAGCATTGTCTCGAGGTCTTTGACGCGCTCGTGAATATCGGACACGACGCTGAAGGAAAACTCCTTCCGGGCCGGGTTGAGGGTAGTGAACTGATACCAGGGGCTGGTTATGGATTCCCCGAACTTCACGATGTGCTGCTTCTCGTAACCGATGAACTCTTTTGAGACGACGCGATACTTGTAGGTCGTTCCCGGTTTCAGGCCGGTCAGCATGATGATGTGGCTGGTTCGGTCGTTGTCGATCAGTCCGTTGCGGCTGCTGACGGCAGTCATTCCGGCTGTTTCGTCGAGGCCATATTCGACCCGGGACACGCATTTCCGGTTGGTATGCCAGACGACGGTCATGGAATCCGCCGATGGCAATTGCAGATAGGGTCCGTGTGTGATCGCCAGCGGCGCGCCGGCATCCGACGGCGCTACCGCCTGTGCGGCGTGCCGGGGGATGGCCGCGGCGACTACGGCCCCTAAAAGGATCACGGTGAACGGCACGCCCCATAATGCCTTTCCATTCATGCGCATAGCCACAACCATGCTCCCATCAATTGGCGCCGATGCCGGGCGCAGGATCTCAATTCCATGCCATCATACACCATTCAGAGGATTGCCGATTTCATGACAAATATCATCACCAATCCGTGCGGATTGTGTATCATCCACAAGATGCGGGAATACCGGAATCTCTGACGATGAAATACCTGCGCTTTCTGTTCACCAATCTGCTCCGCAACAAGCGCCGCAGCCTGCTCACACTGACGAGCATCGCGGTGTCCATTTTCCTTGTTGCCACGCTGCTCACGGTGCTCTCCGAGCTCGAGGACCCGCCGCAAACCCCCGCTTCCGCATTGAGACTCATCTGCCGGCACCGCGTCTCCATGTCCAATTTTCTTCCGAAGGCCTACCGGCAGAAGATTGCGAACATCGATGGTGTTGATGCGGTGATCGGGTCCATCTGGTTCGGCGGCGTTTATAAAGATCCCAAGAATTTTTTCGCCCAGTTTGCGGTCGATGTCGACAGATTTTTCGACGTCTACAAAGATCTGGTTCTCCCCATTGAGCAGCGGGAGGCGTTTCTGCAGGACCGGACGGGAGCCATCGCGGGCGCCAAGCTCGCGGAAAAATACGGCTGGAAGGTCGGAGACCGCCTCACGCTGCGGGGGGCACGGTTCGAGTTTGACCCGGAACTCACGATTCGGGGCATCTACAGCGGCGGCGGCGATGATGGAAGCGTATTCTATTTCCATTGGGATTACTTCAATGAAGGAACAAAGAACTCCATTGGGCCCTGGGTCGATTCTGCGGGCATCTACATCATTCGGGCCAGATCGGCAGATGTCGTGCCGCGGATTGCGGCGTCAGTGGATAGCGGCTTTCGTGATACGACGGCGCCGACGATCACCGAGAGCGAGCAGGCATTTGTTCTGGGGCATATCGCGGTAATCGGAAATGTCCAACTTCTGGTGGTAGGCATCAGTTCGGTGGTGATCTTTACGATCATCCTGCTGGCTGCCAACACGATGGCGATGTCGATCCGCGAGCGGGTGCGCGAAATCGGCATTCTGAAGGCGCTTGGGTTCCGCCGTTCCCAGGTTCTGGCGCTGCTGCTGGGGGAGTCGATCACGCTGTCGCTGGGCGGAGCCCTTGCCGGCGCCTTTGCTGCCTGGTTCGTCTATGCCAACCTGAAAATGGCCACGGTCACCATCGGCATGATCCAGAGGTTTGTCGTGACCCCCGGGACGCTGGCTATCTGCGCGGCAATGGGCCTGCTGGTCGGGGTTGTCGCGGCGGGAGTGCCCGCCTGGCGGGCCGCAAGCCGTTCCGCGGCGGAAGCCCTGCGGCAAGTCTGACCGGCGATCCCCTTCCCCGGCGCGCACCGGGTCAGGGTTTGGCGGCTGCCGACTGCGCCATCTCCCCGAACTCCTCAAGGGTAAGCAGCCGCTTCTCCCGAAGAGATCGATCCTTGACCTGGACGAGCAACGCAATCATCTGCTCCTGGGTAGCCGGAATCTTCATTTGATCAAGAAAAAGCGCGATGCTGTCGATGCCGCTCCCTTTTCCCAGCACGGCCCGCGGCGGCGTGTTGCCGACCAACTCCGCCCGGTACGGCACCAGCTCCGTGGGAAACTCCACGCCGCAATTGCGCAGCCAGCTCACGATGATGCCGCTTTCGATGTCGAATAGGTTTTCGCCGACCACACATCGATTGGCCGGCAGGCGGACCCCGGCGAGCTGTTGAACCAGTCGCGACACTGCGACGAAATTTTCGGTTTTCAAGCCCATGTCCACGTCATACATGGTCTTCATCGCAAGTGCGAGTTCCTCATAGGCGCAGTTGCCCGCGCGCTCGCCGATCCCGGTGACGGAAGTGTGGGCCACCTGGCAACCCGAAGCCATGGCCAGGAGCGTGTTGGCCACGCCCATGCCGAAATCATCATGGAAGTGAACCTCAAAAGGGGTGTCCGGAAACACCTTGCGCATCCGCTGCACCAGATAAGGAACCGTGTGCGGTGCCAGGCCGCCGAAGGTGTCTACAATCGTAAGCGCATCCATGTGCCCCTCGCTGGCCACCCGCTTGAGCATGGGAAGCACCCAGTCGAGCGGGGCGCGCGAAAAATCGATCGGGAAGAAAACCACGTAGAGTCCGTTTTCCCTGGCGAAGCTGGTGGCTTCGATCGAGGTCGCGATCGCTTTGGCGGGTTCCCAGCGGTAGGCGCGTTCGATGATGTGGGTGGAGCTCGGCACTTCCATGACGATGCCCTTGACCCCGGTGTCGAGGGAACGCTTGACATCCTCCACCATGCACCGCGCGAAGCTGAATACCTGGGTTTTCGACGTTTCGAGTCGCTTCACAATCTCGCGGATGGCCTGCTCGTCCGATCGGGATACGACCGGCATGCCGGCTTCGAGCCGGTGGACGCCGGCCTCGGCAAGCGCTTCGGCAATCCGGATCTTATCGTCCATGGTGAAAACGATCCCGGCCTGCTGTTCTCCGTCGCGCAGCGTCACATCGTGGAGGCTCGGATTCGGATCGAAAGCGATCCGGGCACGAACCTCTGCATCGAAATTCCAAGGGCTCGTAAACCACATGTCGGTTTGCCAGGGCTTGCTCATTGCCGTTTCCTCCATGTCCCCAAAACTCTCTGTTGTGGGCGATGCCCAGCGTCGGTTATTCTATTCCCTCGTCCCCGAAAGATGTTCGTGAATTATGCCGGCTTGAGCAGCGGGTCACCGGGTTTCGCGCCAGGAAGACTGTTTTGGCAGGCAGATGAAATGAAAATCAATGATCCCCCGGGCGCCTGTCGTCTGGCTTTCGTATTCCAATTCGAGCCACGGATCGCGAATCACGCCCCGGTAATTGAGAGTCCCGAATGAATTGACAGTCGAGAACCGGATGGTGCCGCCCAGAATCTTATACCGTCCACGAAAGAGGTCGCCCGACTCGTTCCTGCGGCTCAGCAAATAAACGCAGGCATCCGGCCCGGCTGCCATGCAACATCCCAGGACCGTGCCGTTCCTGTAAAACCTGAGATACTTCCAGTATGTGCGGCCATCAACGGTACCAACGATTTTGTCGGATTGATAGATGCCGTCGAAGCGCAGTGGAGGCGTCAGTTTCTCCCGTTCCATTTCGGCAAAGGATCTGTGCCGCGCTTCGAGCCGGATCGTGTCGTTCTGCCTGGAACCCGGATTCAGGCTGCTTATGCCGTCCAACCCCTTGTCGGACGCGGTGCCGCGAGCTTCGAAAGCGGTTCTATGGTTCCAGGCCTCGACGGCTTCTTCTCCACGAGGCATTGGGGGACCGCTGGTATTGCAGCGTTCACACGCAACCATATAGTGGTGCCGGTTTCCGGAAGCGTTTTTCCAGAAGATCAGATCATCACTTCCACAGAACGGGCAGGGCAGCATTTTCGGTCGTCTCTCCGGCGGTTCTTATCGGCACGAACATCACCATTGCCGCCGGAATTTTCGCCGGCCTTCAGGTCCGGTTGGGCGCATTGTCAAAATTAACCGGCCAATCGTGGCCGCACCTCTAAATCATTGAAAAATCGGCGGGTTGGCAGGTTAATTTCCACATGACCGGTCCAATCTGTGCACGCGGTGGCAACCCTCGTGGATTGGAGCAGTTAGAACAAAGCGGGCATCGTGATTTGGCGGTTATGTGCAGTTTCATATGGATGTCGGCCTGTCACAGGTCTTTCCTCATGTATGATTGAAAATCCGCCGATATAAATTCCGGGCAGTCGGGTATGCGCAGGCTGCATGGCAGGCGAGGGGGTGACTCTACTGCCATATGACCTCCTACCCGGCTGCCTCCTTCCCCACCCGATCCAGAATTATCCATGAGCGTCTTTAGCAAGCCCAAATGAGACGCCAGGCGGTGCCGGAATCTTCTCCTGACAGAAGGCGTTTGGGATACAGAAGAACGCGGGCAGGGCTTTTGCCCCCGCAAAGGCCCGGCCCATGGATCCGATCCGTGTTCATCCGCGACTTGCCGTGTCCTGAAGGATTTTGCGATCCTTACATTGTGAATAACGCGTGCCAAATCACTCATTCGCTCTATTCGGGTTGACTTGAACATATTTGCCATCGGGTACATCCCATGTAGTACAATTGAATTTGCGGCCATCATCAGGAAAGCCGCCACCGAGACGATGAAACTCAGGATCAGCAAACCCATCTCAGCATTCCTTCTCGTCGGCCTCCTGCTGCCGCTGCACGGGCAGTCCCCTCAGAGATCGCAGGCGCTCGGAATACGGGTTGCGGAGGATGGCGTCTACGTCAGGGTTCTGGTCACGGATTCATTGAACCGGTTCATTGCCGGACTTGAACAGAAGCATTTCAAGGTGTATGAAAACCGTGTGGAGCAGCCGATTCACTACTTCTCCCAACAGACAGCACCCATAAGCATGGGGGTCATCTTTGATCTGGCGGGAAGCATGAAGAACTACATCGGCGCTGCCGTCCTGGCGATCAACCGTTTTCGGGAAGCCAGGATTCCCGGAGATGAGTTCTTCCTGATCTCCTTCAGCGAAAGCTCGGCGATGGTGCAGGACTTCGGTCTGGAGCCGTCAACCCCGCAGGAGATTCCCATCATCAAGTCGAGTTCCCAGAGCCCTCTACGGCAGGCTCTGGCCATGGGATTGGAGAAGATCAAGAAGGGCAAAAACGAGAAAAAGGCCCTGATCATAGTCAGTGATCTGGAGGTTACCAGCATCCTGCCTACCGTCCAGGTCTATACGGTCAGCGGAGACAGGTGGGGAAACCGAATGACGGCGACCAGGGAAGGGACGGGGGTGCGGCCGTTTGTTGCGGACAGACCGAGCGAGGTGGATTACTACATCGACATCATTCATGATGAGCTGCGCAATCAATATATACTCGGTTACATCCCCACCAACAGGAAGCAGGACGGCAAATGGCGCCGGATTGAAGTCAAACTCAATCCGCCGCAGGGCTTGCCGAAACTGGTGGTGAATGCCAGCCAGGGATATTACGCGCGAGAAAATTGATCTGCAGTGATCGCCGGGCAGGACAGGCTCCCGATGCCCCGGCCCGATCATTTCATTGAATGCCGCTCCCGACCATCGATTGGCGCCATTTTCAGGCGTTTTACTCTTGGCCCGCATTAATCACGGACATCTTTTGCAAACGTATGAAAGCAGTACGGGGTGCCGGGATTCGTTCATTATGGAGAGCTTTAGGGATACGGAAGAACACGGATCCGATCCGCGTTCTTCCGTATCCTGAGATGTCTTGCTTCGTGAATAATGCGGGTCGATCCGAATTTCACCGCGACCCACGGCCCCCCGGGGCTCTCTTGGCCCCGGGGGAATGGTGATGAGCTCTGGAAGAGGCCCGGCGTTTATGAATTCCGGTTCCAGGCGCCAGACGTGCCTGGGTGAACCGTCTGATTACCGATCCCCGCCCGGGCCGGCCGCGGCGGCCTTGCCGGCGTTCAAATCGTTCCAGTTCAGAATAGCGTTGAAGGCCAGGAAAAAGCTTCCGTGCGTTTCATAGCGCCAGAACGGACGGACTCCGAATAGCACGACATGCCCTTTGCCGAGCGGAGCATCAACGAGCGCCGGCCGGCCGGCCAGGCTTTCACCGCCGACGAGTGCGCCGGACAGGAGCAGATCGTTCGGATCGTTGGGGTATGACAGCAGCACCCGCGGTCCGGAAGGCGCCGCGGCTCCGCCGCCACGCCCGCCGCACCCGCCCGCCGCCGCCACGCCCGGCGCCGAAGCCGCCGCGCCCGCCCGCGGCATCTGCCGCCTGGGTGGGCGGACCGGCATCGAGCGTCGTCAGCCGCGGAGGAGTTGCCATGGGCTGCAGATTGCCGCCGCCAACGCCGGGAGGCATGCCGCCGCCGCGCCCGCCGCCACCGCCGCGCCCGCCGCCGAAGCCACCGCTCAGTGCGAGAACCGGCCCGTTCTTGTACATCACGCCGAGGGCGTTCTGGTCATAACCGTAAAGGATCGGGCTGGTCTTGTCGCCGAGCAGGGTCTTCATGACCGAACCGGGAGCGAACAGGCCATCGGGCTGCTCGACCGAAACCCCCGGCACCAGCCGGTAGTCCGGGAACAACGCCGCGGGCCCGCCTTCGGCAATCAGCACCCCGCCATCCTGCACAAATGCTTCCAGGGCCTTCAAGCCATCACGGCCGAGACTGCCGCGCCGGTCTTCGGTGGTATCGGGTGCAGTGCCGATGTTCGGCGTGAGGTCGGTCTTCTTGTACGGCTGTGGCGTGCCGCCGGCCGGTATCTCGCCGCCGTCCACCGTGACCGGCCCGTTCGGGTAAATGATCACGTCGTACTTCGCGCGCAGGTTTCCCGCTCGTACGAGGTTGTCGCCGAAGTAGGTATAGGGCACCTTGAACTTGTCGAGCGACATGCGCACCCACCCCTCATCCTGGGTGCTCGACCAGGAGTGCAGGTACCCGATGCGCGGCACATCGAGATCGTGCATCGGCACGTTCGGCGGCGTGTCGGTTGCCCAGGCGAGCAACCCGTACTCTTTGATCTGCGGTTCGAGCATGGCGCGATCGGCAGTCGGAATGATGAACGCGCCGGCAGTGAAGCGATGCCCGGCCAGCTCGAACGGCTGTTCGGCCGCCGACATCTTCACCCGGGCATTGGCGAACCGGAACGTGGCCAGAGTGTTGTCGGTATTGTGCTCGATGACAATGGTGCTGCCGGTCCCGGTGATGGTCCCGGGGGCCTTGAAATCAGCCGCCGACAGCGTCATCGGTTTGTCGAAGACCGCCTTATCCTCGATGCGGTAGATCTGCACGTTGCGCAGCAGCGGCAACGACCATCCGGTGTCGTCGTAGGGACGCGGATTCTGTTCTGGGAACCACTGCACGCCGAGCAGCGTGTTGACGAGGCCGCCATAAGGCTGGTCGAGCCGGATGATATAGTCGCCGGCGGCCACCTGGACGTTGCCGAGCGTGAACGGCCCGGTCGCGGTGTTGACCTCGACCGCCTCGCGGCGCATGAAGTTCATCAGGTCGGCGGCTTCCACACGCCGGCGCTGCTGCGCTGGAATCACATAAGCATAAGGGGGCCGCGTCCTGCCCTGTTCGACCATCATCTTGTTCTTGATGTAATAATTCTCCAGGAACATTTCCCGGTTTTTCGCCACGGCGTTCATCGCGATGAGAATTGCCGACTGCTGCATGTTGATATTGGCTCGGCCGCTCCACTGCACGCCTTCCGGGGGTACCGGGAAGGGGCGATACCACTCGCGGCTCTGGCCCGCGCCGACACCGCGGCCGCGGCCTGCTTGCGCTGCAGTTCCGGCCATAGCGGCGCCGGGGGCTCCCGGAGCGCCGGCGCGTCCGCCGCCCGCGGGACCACCGCCGCGTCCGCCGCCGTAACTCTGGGTCTCATAGAACTTACCGATGGAGTTGTGGGTTACCCCGATCCAGAACATGTAGTTCGGCACCCAGCCGTCATAGTAATTGTAGGTCCAGACGCCGGGCACGCCGCGCTTGGTCATCTCCATGACTTCGGTCTCTGCCAGCCACCACCATTCCGTGGCCAGCAGCGGTGCGATTTCGGGATAATACGGACCCGTGCCCGTGGAGGTGTACAGCAGAGTCACCGACTCATGCAGGTCGTGCAGAACCTGCGGGTGCAGATCGAGAAACGATTTCAGCATGTTCTGGGTAAGCATCAATCCCTTGCCGATGCCGTCGCGGTTGTTGTCGTGCGCGACATAGCGGCCCCAATAGGTCATGCCGGGCTGCGGCTGGCCGGCGTCGGCTGCGCGCCGGTTGTCGACCTGGCGCTCATGGCCGTCGACTTCGGCCACCGGAGTGATCACCACGATGCTGTTGTTGCGGATCTGCTGGATGAAAGGCGTTTCCTCGACGGCCAGACGGAAGGCCAGCTCGATGAGCATTTCCGGGCTGCCCGTTTCCCCGGAGTGAAGGCTTCCGGTTGTGTAGTAAATCGGCTTGCCGGTCTGGATCAGCTGCCGCGCCTGCGCTTCCGTCAGCTTGCGCGGATCGGTGAGCTGCGCGGTGATCTGCTTGTACTTGTCGAGCGATTTGATCGTCGCTTCGTCGGCGATGGCAAGCGCCACCATGGTTCGACCTTCTTCGGTCTTGCCGATATCCCACATCGTGACGCGGTCCGACGCCTTGTCGAGGGCCTCATAGTAAGCCACGATGTCTTTGTGATACGTGAGCCGGTTGTCTTCACCCGGAACATAGCCGAGGAACTTCAGTGGCGACGGCACGGTAGCCGAAACCGGCATGTGATCGACCAACTCGGTCAGGATGCGTTTGTCCGGTGTGTTGTCCAGGATCCGTTTCGCATAGTCTTCGTCAAGCTTCTGTGCCTGAGCCGGTGCCTGGGTCGCGGTTCCCCGGGCCTGCCCGCCCGCCGAAAACGCGTTGACGCCCAAAGCGATGGCTAATATGGCGCCCAGCACATAAATTCTGCTGAGCCTCCACTCCAAACCCTGCTTACCCATGACTCCCTCCAATTTAGCGCAACCTGCACTCCGGAAACGCCCATGTTAACCGAGGCGGCCTTCGGAATCCGCCGTTTCAAACACGCGGGCTGCGACCGTTTGCTCGCACCGGTTGTTGGCTTCTGGTTTACATCGATCGGTATCTTATATGCCAACCGGCCGATATTATCCAGCGGAACATTACCCGGAATCTTCACCGGCGAGCCGCGGCGCTGCAAATCCGGACACCACATTGACAGCAACGCGGCATGACTCCTGAAATTGGCCTCAGGCGGTACGGGTGTTCGATTAACCCATGGACAGGCATGCCCGAGGCCCGAAAAGCCGGAAGTACCCAGGCCCAGCCGTAAGGCCGGGAATGGGATGGCTCGGGAACGAGCGCCGACGGCGCGGCACTCTAAGGCGCTGCGCGCGACAGCTGATATTTTCATGCACGCGGGTGCGCCATGGCGCATGAGAGGCTGTTTCGAAAACTGCCGGGGTGAAACAATAAAAGGTTTGGGCATTTCAGAAAAACCTGGGTGCGGAAGAGTTTTCAATTATACTTAAATAAATCTCCGTGGCCTTAACATCGCCCGGCGGAGGCATTGATTCGTCCGATGATGATGCGAAGCAGACTGGTGCTGATCCTGGCTCTTGTGCTTATTGGCGGCGCCCTGGCGGCGACCGGCCAGTTGCGATGTCACATCTGCGGCACGCTGATCACGACCCCCGGGAAGTACTACCGGGTCGAAGGCGGCAAGGAGGCCTACTGCGAGCGCTGCTACCTGGAGGCCCCCAGGTGCAGCGTATGCACGCTGCCGACCGCCGCCGCCGACATCGATCCTGAGACCGGGGCCTGCAAAGAGTGCCTCAAAAAACTGCCGCGCTGCAATGCCTGCGGAAAGCCCATTCTCGGAACCAGTTACCGGTACCCATACGGCAAAGGAGTCTATTGTGCCGACTGCAAAAATAATCGGCATGCCTGCGACCTTTGTGGAGTGCCGGTCGGCGACAAGCATTGGGAATATCCGGATGGGCGCATTATTTGCAGCGATTGCGGCGGGCGTGCGGTTTTTGATGTCGAGACCATCAAGGGCATAGTCCGGTCGGCGCGCGCCACCATAGAGCAGCAGCTGGGACTGAAGGTCAAGCGCCCCTATACCGTACGGGTGGAACAACTGAGCGGGTTGGCGGCACCCAATCCGGGGCCCGGAAGGAAGAGTCCCGTCCTGAAGGGGGCGCTCTATGGGAAAGAGCTGGGTATGTACCGCCTGGACAATGACAAATCGGAAATCGTCCTTCTTTTCGGACTGCCGCCCGACCTGCTGTACGAGGCGGCTGCTCATGAGTATGCCCATGCCTGGGAGGCGGAGAACAACCTCCTGAATCTGGAACCGGAACTGTCGGAAGGGTTCGCCCAGTGGGTGGCCGCGGAAGTGCTTCGTGCGAAGGGTTTTCGCGGCGCTTTGGAGAAGCTGGAAACACGAACCGACTCCCCCTATGGGACCGGCTATCAGAGACTGAAATCCCTGCACCAGAATGCGGTCATAGAACTGATCCGGGCCCGGCGCTAGGAGTCCGTCCGGGAATTTGGAGGGGTCGCGCTCATGGGGCATCTGCGGCTTTGACGCTCCTCGACGATGTACCTCGACATCGCCTGCGCTCCGCCTGGCATCTGCCCCCGCCAGGAGCGCCGCAGGCGCAACGGTGCTCGGAACGCGGCCCCTCCTGATTCTCGGACAGACTCCCAGACCCCAAAGTCGTGGAATGAGCATTCAGAGACGCACGCGCGCTTGCCTATACCGCAGCAGTGTCCATTGTAACGTTTTTGCTGTTCGGCCTCGTCCCTGCGTTGCGTGCCACCGGGATCGATGTCAACAGCACCCTGAAGGGTTGGGTAGCGACGGTTGGAATCGAACCAACGATCTTGGGAGGGATATGTGTCCGCGGTTTGTCGATTTCTCCTTGACAATAACCGTAAATCCGGTTATATAGATATATTCTCCGAGAAGGAATCCATGAAAGAGACTGCCGCGTTTTTCAAGGTCCTGGCCGATGAAGCCAGGCTCAAGATGCTCTGGCTCCTGTTCAATCACAGGGAGCTCTGCGTCTGCGACTTCATCGAAGTGCTTGCGATCACCCAGTCGAAGGCATCCCGGCACCTGCGAATTCTCTATCGGGCCGGGCTGGTCACGGATCGGCGCGAAGGGCTGTGGGTTTACTATGCGCTGGGTCCCTGCGGGACGGATTGGCCAAGGGCCATCTGGAAATGCTCCGCTCGCATCTGGCCAGGCGGCCCGACGCCGCTCGGTTGCTCAAGAGACTATCCGCGTGGCTGCGTCGCAAGGGCGGAGATACACGGTGTGTCGGAAAATCTACTGCCCGACAGGTGCAGATCATAAAGGTGGCAGCGCCCTCAAGCGCGTCTGCCCGGAGGACGGCAACAATGAGCAAATCCCGGATTGCAGCCGGCGGCGTCGCCAGCCGGCTTTCCCTTCTCGACCGCTACCTGACCGTGTGGATCTTTCTCGCCATGGCGATCGGCGTAGCTGGGGGCTACCTGCTGCCGGGGATCGTACCCTTCCTCAACCGGTTCAGTGTCGGTACAACCTCCATCCCGATCGCCATCGGCCTTATCCTGATGATGTACCCGCCGCTGGCCAAGGTCCGGTATGAAGAGATGGGGCCGGTTTTCCGCAACCTCAAGGTACTCGGCCTCTCACTGGTCCAGAACTGGATCGTAGGCCCTCTTCTCATGTTCGGGCTCGCGGTTCTCTTTCTGCGCGACAAGCCGGAGTACATGGTCGGGCTGATCATGATCGGCCTGGCGCGCTGCATCGCCATGGTCATCGTCTGGAATGACCTGGCCAAAGGGGACACGGAGTATTGCGCCGGCCTGGTTGCATTCAATTCCATCTTCCAGGTGCTGTTCTTCTCGGTGTACGCCTATGTCTTTATAACCGTCCTGCCGACCTGGTTCGGACTCGCAGGTGTGACGGTCCATATCACCATCGGGGAGATCGCGAAGAGTGTCTTTATCTACCTGGGCATCCCGTTCATTGCCGGCGTCATCACGCGATTTTCGCTGATCGCGCTCAAGAACAAGGAGTGGTACCACGCGAAATTCATCCCGAAGATCAGCCCGATCACATTGGTCGCTCTCTTGTTTACCATCGTCGTTATGTTCTCGCTCAAGGGCGAGTACATCGTGCAGCTGCCGTTTGACGTCGTGCGGATCGCCATCCCGCTCCTCATTTACTTTGTGCTGATGTTCTTCATTTCCTTCTTCATGAGCAAGAAGGTGGGCGCAACCTACGGGCAGGCCACCACTCTCTCTTTCACCGCCGCCTCGAACAATTTCGAGCTGGCGATCGCAGTGGCCATCGCGACGTTCGGCATCAACCACGGCGGCGCCTTTGCCGCGGTAATCGGACCGCTTGTCGAAGTGCCGGTGATGATCGGGCTGGTGAACGTCGCGCTGTGGCTCGGGCGCAAATATTACTCCGGAGAGAACGCGAAAAGGGGAGTGCCGGCCCGATCGCAAGTCGCGGGAAGTTAGGATGCCGGACGAAAGAGATGTTCCGATGCAGGTTGAGGTGCTGGTGTTTGAAGGCTGTCCTCATGCCGGCGAGGCGATGGCACTTGTCAGGGAGGTTGTTGGCCGCCTCGCTCCCGGTGCGTCTGTGGACCGGGTCGCGGTCGATACTCCGGAAGAAGCGGCTGCGCTGGGTTTTCTCGGGTCCCCCTCGGTGCGTGTGAACGGCGAGGACATTGAGCGAAGAAGCACGGGTCAGGGCTCCTTGTGCTGCCGATCCTATGCGGGGAAGGGCGTGCCGCCCGAATGGATGGTCGAAGCGGCCATTCTCCGGGCGTTGCGACCCGAGGGCATCCTGTTTCTCTGCGTAGCGAATTCGGCGCGCAGCCAGATGGCCGAGGGGATTGCGCGCTCTATTGCGCCTGCCCATGTCCGGGTAGGATCCGCCGGTTCGCGCCCGACGCGTGTTCGTCCCGAGGCGATTGCCGTTATGCATGAGATCGGCATCGATATTTCGGGACACAGATCTAAGGCAGGTTTCTGAGATTCCTGCGGATGGGATCGATACGGTCATCACGTTGTGTGGAGAGGAGGAGTGCCCGATTTTTGCCGGGAAGCTGAGACGTCTTCACTGGGGTCTTCCCGACCCGGGCGCTTTCCAGGGATCGGAAGCGGACCGCCTTCATGCGTTCCGGCGCACGCGCGACGAACTGCGCAAGCGCATTGGAGCTCTTTTCGCCGAGTTTCGGGGAGGGGCGCCATAACCTCGAAATTCCAAGAAGGCCAATTTCCGCCAGTCTCGAATAATGTCGAGGTTTTGGCGCCTGTCCCGAATGAGGAAATAAATGAAGAAATTCCTGGTCCTGGCACTTGCGGCCGTAGTGCTCCTGGCGGTCTACTATGAGGGCGGGATGCCGAAGATCCCCGCCGAAACATCAGTTCCGCCCGCCGCTTCGAAAGCCCCGGTGACCTTCGTGGAACTCGGTTCGGTCAACTGCATCCCCTGCCGCGCGATGCAACCGGTCATGCGCGACCTGGAGAAGAAATTCGGCGATCAGATTCGAATCGTGTTCTATGACGTGCTGCAGGATGAAGCTCCGGCCAGGACCTACAACATCCGTGTCATTCCCACGCAGGTTTTCCTGGATCAAAATGGACGCGAGTTCCACCGCCACGAAGGCTTTTATCCGCTCGCCGAGATCGAGAGTCTGCTGCGTGCGCGCGGTCTGAAGGAATAAGACCGCATGCTGGAAGAACTGCTGACTTCTTTGACCGCCGCGCTCACGCAATCGCTCCTGGTGGCTCTCTTCGGCGCGTTCCTGTGGGGCGTCATCAGCATCCTGTTGAGCCCCTGTCACCTCGCGAGCATACCGCTGTTGATTGGTTTCCTGACCTCCGAGTCCAAGAGCGGGAGCAGGCGGGTGTTTCAGCTGTCGCTTTTATTTTCTCTTGGCATTCTGGCTGTCCATAGTCCTGATCGGCGCGATCACCGCAGGTGCGGGGCGGCTCCTTGGAGATCTGGGAAGGGTCGGGAATGGGGCTGTAGCTCTGGTGTTTCTCCTATTCGGCTTTTACCTGATGGACCTGCTCCCACTCCAGTGGAGTTTGCCCGGCATGCCGACGCGATTTCGGGGCGCCGCGGGAGCGCTTATTTTCGGCTCTCTATTCGGCATCGGCCTCGGTCCATGCACGTTTGCCTTCATGGCGCCGGTGCTGGGAGTGGTTTTCGCCAAGGCCGGAAGCAATCCGGGTAGCGGCCTGGGACTGCTCGGCGCCTTTGCGCTGGGTCACTGCGGAGTGATCGTCGCCGCCGGCACCCTGACCCAGTCCGTCGAGAGGTACCTGGGCTGGACCGAGAACCATCAGGCCCTCAAGTGGCTCAGGCGGCTGTGCGGGCTTCTGGTCTTTGTGGCCGGGGTGTATCTGCTCCGCCGGAGCGTGACCTAGAGAAGAGCCCGGGAAACCTAACGGGAGAAATGAACATGTCGCTAAAAACCTGCTTGATGCTGGTATTGCTGCTGGGGAGTTCTGCCGTGAACTTGTTGATTCCCGGAGTGATGGAGAGTTCCGCCCGATCGCGTGCCAACCCTCGGTTCGATGCTGGCGGTGCGCGAACGAGTCCCTCGAACGGAATCCGAGAGGCCAAGAAAGTAGCTGTCTACTATTTTCACAATACAATTCGATGCGCGACATGCATGAGGATGGAAGAGTATTCCGAATTCGCCCTCCAGGCCGGCTTTCCCAATGAACTCAAGAGCGGAAAGGTCGAATGGAAGTTAGTGAACGTGCAAACGCCTGAAAACAAGCCTTTCGTGGAGGAATTCCGGGTCCATATGAGCTCGCTCGTCATCGTCCGCTTCAAAGACGGGGAAACAGGTGGAATGGCGCAATCTGGAGAAAATCTGGGACCACGTTGGAAACGTGACTGATTTCGTGAAGTACGTTCAGAACAACGTAAGGGCATTTCTGAAGGCCGACTGAAGCCGCGGCCTCATAAAGCAATTCCAGCGATTCGTCTCAGCCGCCTGATTGAAGGATCTTCAATGAAATCGGCGAATCCGCAAAACCCTGTTGACAACGTGGCCATATTGCCACATACTGTGGAGCGGATCCTGGAGGTTATGCATGAGGAAGAGCAAGGAGAATATGTTCCGGCAGCAGGCGCGGGTGCTCAAGGCGCTCGCGAACGAGTCCCGGCTGAAGATCATTGATCGGCTGGCACGAGGTGAGTGCTCGGCCGGCGAGCTTACGGAAATCGTCGGGACGGACCGGACGACCGTCTCCAAGCACCTGGCGGTGCTCAGGGCGCACGGGATCGTTCTCGACCGTCGCGAAGCAAATGTCGTGTTTTACAAGCTGATGACTCCATGCGTGATGAGCTTTTTCTCGTGTGCCACCCAGGTGCTGAAGGAGCGGGTATGATGTGGCGTTATTTTGTGGGTTCATGTTGCCAATATGGCCACGCCGCCATATCGCGCCGGATGGAGAGATAGCCGTGGATAGTACGGAAGTCACTCCGTCGGTTCGTCGAGCGACAGCTCCCATCTCCGCGCTCCATGCAGTCGCGCCGGGCCGTGCAGGTCATGCTTCTGGTTATCGGCGCCGCGGCCTGGTGGTTTCTCTATCGAAGCCTCGAACCATTTGCGAAGTGGTTTACCTACAGTGTCCTCTCGCTTCCGGCCGGCGGCCATCTCGCGCTCCGCCGTCGAGTTCTTCATTTACGAAGCGCCCAAAGTGCTGATGCTCCTCACGGTGGTGGTCTTCGGTGTCGGCATCGTGCGTTCTTTCTTCACGCCGGAGCGGACGAGGCGCATCCTGGCGGGCAGGCGGGAGGCCGCCGGCAATGTGCTGGCTTCCCTGCTCGGCGTGGTGACGCCCTTCTGCTCCTGCTCGGCGGTGCCACTCTTCATCGGTTTCGTGACCACCGGCGTCCCGCTCGGAGTGACCTTTTCGTTCCTCATCTCGGCGCCCATGGTAAACGAGGTTGCGCTGGTGCTGCTTTTCGGATTATTCGGCTGGAAGGTGGCGGCGCCTCTACCTGGGCACCGGTCTCGCTGATCGCCATGATATCTGGCTGGATCATCGGGCGGCTGCAACTCGAGCGATGGGTCGAAGGTTGGGTTTTCGAAACCTCCTCGGATCCAGCGCAGACGTTGGCGGAGGCGAAAATGAACTGGGCCGAGCGCATACGCTGCGGGCGGGATGTCGTGAAAGACATCGTCGGCAAAGTCTGGCCCTATCTACTCGCCGGTATCGCCGTCGGTGCGGGGATTCATGGTTATGTGCCGCAGAACTTCATGGCTGCCATCATGGGCAAGGGCGCTTGGTGGTCGGTGCCCCTGGCGGTGGTCATCGGCGTGCCGATGTACTCCAATGCGGCCGGCATCATCCCCGTCGTGCAGGCACTGCTCGGCAAGGGTGCGGCGCTCGGCACCGTGCTCGCGTTCATGATGTCGGTCATCGGGCTCTCACTGCCCGAGATGATCATCCTGCGCAAGGTGCTCAAGGTCCCGCTGATCGCGACCTTCGCGGGCGTCGTCGCTCTCGGGATCCTGGTGGTGGGGTATGTGTTCAATATGGTGATGTAAAACAGATCTGATGAATGGAATGCAGATGAAAATTCAAATTTTAGGAACCGGATGTGCAAAATGCAAAGGCCTGACGGGGAATACTGAGAAAGCCGTCCAGGAACTCGGGCTGGAAGCCGAAATTGAAAAGGTGACCGCGATACAGGACATCATGAAGTTTCGGATCCTGATGACTCCTGGCCTGGTCGTTGATGGAAAAGTGAAGGCCGCCGGCCGGCTGCCGTCGGTCGAGGAAATCAAGCGGATGCTCGTGGCTCCCGGCGGGAATTGAATCGGCACACGACCTCAGGGACATTGGATGACCCTCAACGACGATATTAAATACAACGCTTATAAACTACGCCGGCCGCTGGCCACCCAGCAGGTAATAGTAGCTTGTTAACCAGTTAGCCAGGATCGTCACAACTCCGAAGAGGATCATCCCAACGCTCATCAGCGCCCAGCCCGACATGATGTTACCGACCACGCATCCTGTGGCAAAGGCCGCGCCGGCGCCGGTTAGAAAGCCTCCGGCCAAAGCTGTGAGTATCTCATCCGGCGGCTTGGGCATCAGACGGACGGCGCCGTTCATTCGCGCCGAGACCCAAGATCCCAGCGGCAATGCCAGGCTCACGAGCACCAGCCACCAGGAGACGGGTTTGCGCACCGGTGTGGATGGGGACGTTGCGGCCGGCTGGACCGGCGTCGTCGGGTTGACTCTCCAGACGTGTTGCAGGTTGCGGTCCACAAGCAACAATTCGGTTTGCATGACGCCGTGCGTCACGCCAAGTGGATAATTCCTTCCCGTCGCCACCGAGGAGAGGTAGGCCGGCGCCATCAGTAACCCGATGGCAATACCCGATGCCCAGGGTTTCCAGGGCCGACCCAATGCCCTCTCCATCCATGGATTCCGCGGCAGATTGCCGACTGGTCACCGGCTGCCTAGCTCTCCTGACAAGAACGATGGCCACCGTGATGGCGGCGAACAGAACTGCCAAAACCCAAAAGGGGAGCCCCAAAGAGTAGACAGGGTAACCGGCCCGCCGTCAGCGGAACGAAGAACGAACCGGTTCATGGCCGTTTGCAGCGGGTTTAACGGTCCGAACTCCACGGCCATGACGCCCGCAGGGATGGTCAACAACCCGGCGATCGAGTTCAGGTTGCCCGTGGCCGCCTTATAAAGACAGCCGCTGATGCAGCCGCCGGCCAGGACCATGCCAGTACCGAACAAGGCGCCGCCCACGATGTAGTTGACATAGAGAAATGGCTTGGGCGCCAGACGGACCCAGCCCAGCATTTGGAGCAGGGCAAATGAGAGCATCGCCGTGACGATTAGAATCCAGAGGCCGAAGAGCTTGCGGCGGTCCTTCATGACCAGCACTTCACTGAAGGCCGACGCGCCGCAGAGATCCCCTTTCTGCAAAAAGAAGCCGAACAAAAATCCGACAGGAACGGCCGTCAACACCCACACTCGCGCGTAGGCCGCCACGACGGTGATGACTATGATTGCCGATACGCTGATCCCGGCGCCCCACCTCAAACCACTCGCTCCGCTTTGACTCTTCATAGGTTCCAGCTCCCTGCCCGATGAGACTGCCAGCGGCGGAACCATTGAGAATGGTTCCGGCCTGCATCCTCCGGGAATCATTTCCCGGGGCAAACAATCGTAAAACGTACTTATGGTGCAATTCCCAAAGCGCCATAGCTTTACCGCACAGGCTCTACTGCTGTGCCGCCATCGCGTTCGTCAGCCATGTGGTTACTTCTGCGGCGGTCGGGATCCGTCCCGCACAGACGATCCTCTCGTCGATTACGAGGCCGGGCGTCGCGAGAATGTTGTATTTGCGGATCTCGGCAAAATCCGTCACCTTCTCGATTGCAGCCTCCGCTCCCAAGGTCTTGACGACTTGGCGGGCGATGTCCGCGACTTTTAAGCAATTGGCGCATCCCGAACCCAACACTTTGATCCTGATCAACCCATTCTCCCCAAAAAGTCAACCTTTGAGTTTTTTGTACCAGGGCTCCAATTTCGAATGATACATGGCTATGACCTGCCCTGGATCTCACCGGACCAATGCCATTTGACTCCTTGCCGATTCCTTGAGGACACCTTCAATGCATGTGAAAAGGTTGAGCACGCAGGGGCAACGCAGCCGGTAGAAGACCTGCGCGCCGCGCTTGTCATCTTTGATGATGCCGGCGTTCTTGAGCAGTGCCAGATGCCTGGAGATGGTGGAGACATCTGCGCCCACCATATCCGTCAGCTCACAAACGCAGTGCTCCCGGTGTGACAGCTGCTCGATGATGAACAGCCGCGTGGGGTGCGCCATGGCTTTCATGACCCTGGCTCTCGCTTCAAAAAGGGCTTGTTTTTTGGCGTCCATGCTGCCTCACGACTTTTGCATATTTGGCAATATAACCAAATACCCATTGCACCGTCAATATTTATGATCTCGCTTTCTCAAATTGTTTAGCCAAATCAAATGGATGAAGAAGCAAAACGCAAAGACGCAAGGGCGCAAAGATCGACACCGAGCAACAGGCGTGGGCGCAGCGCTTCGCGCTGGCGCATCCCTGGGCGAGCCGCGGGAGAAAGCGCGGGCAGCGGCTACTCAGGAGGATTGCGCTTTCTCCCGCGGCTCGCCCAAGAATGCGGCCGAAGGCCGCCCATGCCCGCAAACCGAAAGGAATCTCTTTGCATCCTTGCGTCTTTGCGTTCTGCTGTTAAGCATCGGCCAAGCAGATGCCCAGAACTATCCTGGCTGTGTCGATGCGGTCGTGCAGGCGTTCAAGCCTCACCTCAAGCTGGGTCTGGTCAAAGAGGGCCTCCAGAAAATCGCGGGAAAATTCGCGATGCCGGATCATGTCGGATCCAGGTATGCTGCAGAGTTCGACGACACGCTCGACGAAGAGGAACGGGCCATCCGCCGGCGAGATGCTTTCGAAAAAGAGAACTACTTAATGTTCCAGCTGGGCATTGTCGGATGAACCAGCGCCGGTTTTGGATACGGTCGCTTTTGATTTCCATCGGTTCCCCGTACGATGTCTGCGCCTGCAGGCGGTTGGACCAATACACCACCATTACATTCGCTCTGCCCGTGGCTTGCGCCCAGCCGGCTCAGCGTAGGTGTTCTTCTGTATAAAGCGAGAGCTCGACCATCCGCTCCAGTAGCCGCTCCGGGGAATGACCCGGGAAGTTTTTCAAGAGCAGTTCTTTCGTGTAAAGCCGGCAGATATAGCGCAGTTTCAACGCCCTGGCGCGCGAAGCAAAGACGAAATCGCGGTGCGCATTGTTAATGATGATCAGGTTGCGATCAACATCGAAGCGCGACCGCCAGAGTTCTCCCGGGGCGCGTTCGAAGGTATAGGCAGGGAGACCTTGGCGGGAACGCGGCCCCCGGGGCTCCTCAGGGATCAACTGGTCCGTTACGGTTATCAAGGCCTCGGCGGAGCACTCCGTCTCCCCTTCCCGGGCGGTTACGCCCAGCCGGACGATTCCCGGTTCGGGTCCCGCACGGTAAAGGACGATCTCCGAGTTCGCATCCTCCAGTTCGCCGGTCCCGTCCAGGATCTGCCACGTCAGGGAGATGGAGCGATCCACCAGCCGGCGGCTGCGGTCCCGGGGCACCGCGCGAAAGTTCCTGTGAGTAGTCACTGGCAAGGTGCAGGTTGACGGCGAAATCACGACGCTGAAAAGAGGACCGGGAAAATCGAAAAAATCTTTCTGCCTGGGAGCTCCGCCCGGGCCGGCCTCGCCGTCGACAACCTCCATCGAGGGCTCCTCCGGCTGCGGCCCCGGCGAGGGCCTGCGCGATGCCGTCTTTCCGCCCTCCCGCCCATCGGCGATTTCGAACCAGTCGTACTCCTCCGCAGGAAGGCTGAGCATTGCTTCACGAAAGGCCCGGTGGATCGAGCGCAGGATCTCCCGGCTGGCCCGGTCCTCTTCCGCCCGGCGCTGTTCGTCGATTGCGCTGGAAACCGCGGCTGCGACGGGCCCGAGCCCTTCGCAAAGAGCTGCAAAACGATCATCGAACAACAAACCGGTGCGTGTGCCGGGCGTCAACGTGAGAAATGGCGCATCTACGATCCCCTGCGCGTATCCGAGCGTCCAGGGCTGCGACTGAAAAGCGTCCATGACCGTGACATCCTCGATAACACGCGTGCCGTGTCGGTAGAGGCCGACCTTATTCGCACTGTCAGGCTCGGCCAGGTAGAGTTCAACGTACGCCTCGCCGAAGGGCGTCCTGACCGGTGGGAGCTCGTGCAGCAGCTGCCCGGTGAATTCGCGGGGCGCGACATCGTAGCGCGTCCGGGCGGTTCGATCGACGACCTGAATGCGCACGCCGCTCTGCCGGATCCGGTCACGAAGTTCGGAAGAGAGATACCACTGCATCTTTTCTCCGCTGAGCTGGCGGATGCCGGCAAGGAGAGGCCGGACCGTAACTTCGGTCCCTTTCTCCGCGAACAGGCGGCGGCGCTCGGAGATCGCATAGCTCGGATTGCCCTTGCGCATGTGCATTTCCCATGTGCGCCCGTCAGAGCCGGCAGACGTGAGAATCAGTTCCTCGCCCAGGGTCCAGAAGCTCAGGAGCCCGATGCCAAACTCACCCTGGACCCCCGTTCGTTGCGCGGGGTCAAGACGGCGCTTGATGGAGTCGCAGATGTGGGTTGCGACGTACTGGAAATCCGGCAATCCGTCCTCCGTCCGCGGGACCCCGGCCCCGTCGTCGGCAATCCGTAGATAATGCTGACTGTGCTCTTTGCCTCGGGTAAGGGTGATGTTGGCGGCGCCCGCATCGATCGAATTTTCAACCAGCTCGGCGACGGCCTTCAGTGGATTTTGCTGCGACAGCGCAATGATCGTAATGGCATTCCAGTCATCGCCGATTCTCAGTTTTCCGCTTTGCCGCGCGGTGCGATTCTTGATGGTCATTATCCCGTCATCCTCTGTTCGTAATTTACGACGGTAAAGAAGGGCGGGTCCGAGTATTGTCTCAGCCGCTTGCGGCGAGGGCCGAAGACCAGCTGATACGGCAATTGCGTGAAACGCTGAATTTGTTCCTCCCACTCCGTCTTGAGCGAAGCCGGAGTAACCACGACCACGCGGGCAGCCTTTCCAAGGCGGTGAAGAAGCGAACACGCCGCTATCGCCTGGATGGTCTTGCCGAGCCCCATTTCATCAGCCAGCAGCGCGCGCTCCTTGAAAGCCAGGTGCAGCATCCCTTCACGCTGGTATGGGTACAGGGGCAGCAACGTCTCGTGCGGCGGCCATTCCCTCGAATGGACCTTCCGCTCGTATTCCCTGAGTGAAATTACGCGCTCCTCGCGCTGCCGCCGCGCTTCCAGCCAAGGCCCCACGTCCTGCGAGATTCGCAGGACGGGCACGCCGGCTCTGCGCAGGGATTCCAGAATCTGCTCGGGATCTTCGGATACAAGTCTCTGCTCCTCATTTACGATCCCACGAATCCTGCGAGGCAGCAATCCCACCGCCCCTTCGATACGCAAGCCTCCGGACAGGAGGTCAGGCACAACATCGATCCTCCCGCCGCCGTTCTTCTGCGCCTCGCGAAAAAGCCTCCGATGCCGGGCTTCAAGGTAGAGGAGCGTGGCCTCGACGTGCTTGCAGGTTCCGAGAGCATTGATGCGGAAGTCGACGCAGTTGCAGGAGAATCGCTTCTGGGAAACGCTGCGGATCTCGACCGTGTAGGACAGGCCGCTTGTCGATTTGACTTCGAAGTTCGAATAGACAGGGTGTTGGGGGTCGAGATTCCGTATTCGCATTTGCTCGGTTTGGGCGCGATAACGCCTGCGCTCAATCTCATCCTCGTCGGTGGTTCTCCAGTCGTGGGAGGAAGGTGGTTTCACAGGCGGCACTTTTGCGGCCTTCATTGCGTTGGCTCCTTTTGAGAGATTTGGGGCCGCGGTTCCCGGAAGCGGGGTTCCGCGCCAGAGGAGCATCCTAACAAATGCCGGGAGGGAAGGCCATTCGAGAAAGGAACGCGCGCTCATTCTCCGGCAGCTCGATGCCCGATTTGTCATATGCCCACTGCGTGATTTCCGAAAACAGTCGGCGCAGAACGAGCATTGCCTGACCACTGCCCGAAAGACGGGCATGAGGGACAGTCACGAATGTCCCTCCTTTGAGAGACTGCAAAAATGGGATCGAGGCATCGGGGGACATAGGTGACTGTCCCGAATGCATCCCCGAAACCCTCCCGCCAAAGCGGTCAAACAACCAGGGGGTCACGAACGGCAACAGGATGAAAACGACCAGGCTGAGCCCAATAAAAATGGGGATTCCGGCTTCTAAGTGGGTAGAAGTGCTGGGGCCTGTGCTACGAAGTTGACATAACTGCTCCTTATCAGCAGCTGCTGGGAAGGGGCTCACCGGAGCGACATCTGCACAACGGCCAATCCTTCCTAACCTGCATGGGAATCAATGCGTTCAGTCGCCGCGCAGCGCTATAAAAACGTCTTCGGGTGTAATGTTGTTCTTTTGCGCTATGATGCCGACATTCAGGGAGAGGTTTTCGATGACAACTCCCCGCCGCCGGGCATTGGCCAGCGCCTGTGCCGGCTCGATAGCCGCCGCCTGACAGAAGGCGGTCAGCGTCAGCATGTCGGCATCCAGGACAGGCGGAGGCACGCGCACCGTGAACAACCCGTCTTTGAATTGTGCTCGAAGCGTGTTCACCTTCGAGAATCCCGGCCACTGTTCGACAGCGCCGACGAGAACCACGACGGTGACAACGATGGCGGCAACCGTCTCTTTGCAGAATGGCAGATGTGATCCCGAATCAAACACAAGGGCAGCTTTGCTTTTCAAGTAGTAAACAAGCGAACGAAAATTGTACCAGAGATGAACGAGGCACGAGACGACGAACAGAATCACCGACCCGCTGTGGGCCGACTCCCATTGCTTTTTGTCCATGCCGGCAAGCGTCCAGCTCGTCCAGCGCGCCAGGCTCCCTTCGGGCCGAACGTATAGGGCAATTCCCGACACGAGGGCCACCAGAAATGAGGAGAACACCACCAGCGTAACAAAACTTCGAAATCGAAATCCTGAGGATTGAATGTGCATCGTCCATCCGTTGAAAAGCGGTTACCAGCATACCCGGACACAAAACTCCCCTACTCTTGCTTTGATACGGCAAGTATAGAGGTCGAGGCCAATTACTACCAGGGTGCGTAGATCCCAAACAGAGATCGAGCTTTGGTGAACCTTGCAGCTGCGCGGGGTGCGAGCGCTTGAGCACTGGCAGGGCAACACGCACCTGACCCTGGCCGCAATCATCGTGCGGACCGTCAAGGAAAACATGCGCGCCGGCAACACTCGAACGTAGCCGCCGGTTCCGGCTTTCCCGTCCTGGAAGAAACGCTGCAGGAACTGATTCCATCGTGTCCTTTCGGCACGCTTGCATGACTTGGCCTACCTTAACCTGCTACCGTCTGCTTTTAGCCTGAAGAGGGCGAGGAGGACAGATGGTGGTCAGCCGAGATCAGGATATTCCGCGCGACATGCGAAAGACTTACCGGCGTTTCGTTCGATGGCGGAGTTCGCACACGGGGCGCCTGCCGATTCCCGAACCATTGTGGGCTGCGGCGGCCAAACTGGCCGGAGAGCATGGAATTGCCACTACTGCGAAGATTCTGCGTTTGGAGTATGGAAAGCTGAAAGAGAAAGCCTTAGGCCCCGGACCAGGAGAAATCGTTGAGCGCAATCGCACCGCGGCTGCAGGCCGCAGGCGATCACCGCATCGGCCGCCGGCTTTTGTGGAGCTGATTGCGCCGAGCCCCAGCAATCCCCTTGAATGCAGGGTGGAGTTGGAGGGACGGCGGGGGAAGATGAGGGTCGAGTTCAAGGGCATCGCCACAGCGGAGTTGGTGGCGCTCAGCCGGGCGTTGTGGGACGGTGAGGCATGATCCAGATCACGCCCCAGATGCGCATCCTGGTGGCGGTGGAGGCCGTGGACGGCCGTAAAGGCATCGATTCGCTGGCGCGGCTGTGCCAGGAGCATCTCCAAGCGGACCCTTTTTCAGGCTGCCTGTTTGTTTTTCGAAGCCGGCGCGGCACGGCACTTCGTATCCTGGTGTACGACGGCCAGGGATTTTGGTTGGCGCAAAAACGATTGTCGAAAGGGCGTTTTCGCTGGTGGCCGACGGGCCGGGACGCATGGGAAGTGGCGAAGACTCTTGAAGCACATCAACTACAGGTTCTGTTGGCGGCAGGTGATCCGACGGCGACCCAGGCAGCACCGCTGTGGCGGCGCGTTTGCGCATCGTGATAAGAATCCGGTTAGGACTTGCGTTCTAATTGCGCCTCTGCTATTCTGCCGAACATGGAAGCGTTCCGTTACCGCGGGCGGGTCGTCAGCGTTGCCGACGTTGAGTTCATTCGACAGCTGATCGCGTCTCATCCGGAGGCCAGCCGCCGGCAGTTGTCCCTGAAGCTATGTGAAGCATGGCAATGGAAACAGGCCAATGGCGCACCGCGCGACATGGTATGCCGGGGGTTGCTGCTCGGGCTCGAGCGGGCGGGGCAGGTTGAGTTGCCGGCGGTGCATCATGTGCATCGCAATCCGCCGACTCGACGCACGGTGAAAAAGGACGAGACGGTTCTTGTGCCGCTCGATACCACCCGGCTCGACGCGCCGCTGGGAGACGATCCGGCCCCTGGAGTTCCGGCAGGTGCGGCGCGGGCCGGAGGAGCCGCTCTTTAACCATCTCATTGCTGAGTATCATCCGCTGGGGTACACGCGGCCGGTGGGGGAACACCTCAAGTACCTGGTGTATGCGGGAGGCCGTCCGATCGCCTGCCTGGCGTGGTCATCGGCGCCGCGTCATCTGAGTGCGCGCGATCGCTACATCGGCTGGACACCCGAGGAACGGCGCCGCAATCTCCGTTTCCTGGCCTACAATCCTCGCTTCCTTGTTTTGCCCTGGGTCCAGGTCAAGCACCTGGCATCGCATATTCTGGGTCTGATGGCGCGACGGCTGGCGGGCGATTGGGAAGGCATCTACCATCACCCGGTTTACTTTCTCGAAACCTTCGTCGACACGGAACGACACCGCGGGACCTGTTATCGGGCCGCAAACTGGGTCGTGATGGGGCGGACGACAGGCCGGGGGAATAACTGTCCGACCAAGCGACCGAACCGTTCGATCAAGGAAGTGCTGGGTTATCCACTCACGCCGCGCTTTCGTGAGTTGCTTGCCGAGGGGTAGGATGAAACCCGGATGCGAGGTGATTGAAGTGAATTTTGAAGAACTGGCAGCGCTGAAGGAACGGGCGCGGCAGGGCCCGCTGGGGGAAGAAGACTGTCAGAGGCTTCAATCCGCGATCGACGTTTTGAGCCGCCTGATCGATCTGATCGGGGACAAGGATACGACCATCAGCCGCCTGCGGGCGCTCCTGGAGAAACCGAGCACGGAGAAGACAAGCAAGGTCCTCGAGCAGGCAGGCCTGGGGGCGACTTCGAAAGGCGGTTCCTCTCCGCCGGCGAGTGTCGAGTGCGGAACCGAAACCCGGGCACGGCCGCAATGGCGCGGCAGCGTATCGGGAAGCACGGCGCATCCGGATTGCGCACGGCGCGTTGACTCC
Organism: Terriglobia bacterium; assembly: GCA_963824985.1. Lineage (GTDB taxonomy): Bacteria > Acidobacteriota > UBA6911 > UBA6911 > UBA6911 > JAFNAG01. Next base: position 5,134 of record CAWGRQ010000052.1, on the reverse strand, counting down.
CGGGGATCGCTGCCCGCGCTGTTTGAAGGGTAAGGTCTACAGTCAGAAGGATCCAGCGCTGCGCATCCGTGTGGTGGGGCAGGCGCCGATCGAGGCGACGGTCTACGAGTTGGAGCGGCTGCGCTGCAATCTGTGCGGGGATGTTTTCGAAGCGGAAGCGCCGGAGGGTGTGGGCGAGAAGAAATACGACGAGACGGCGTCGGCGATGATCGCGTTGTTGAGGTACGGAAGCGGTGTCCCGTTCTATCGGCTGGAGGGGCTGGAGGCGAGTCTGGGGATTCCGCTGCCGAGTTCGACGCAGTGGGAGATTGTCGCGGAAACCGCAGTGGGGATTCATCCCGCTTTCGACGAACTGATCCGCCAGGCGGCGCAAGCGGAGAAGTATTTCTATAACGACGACACCAGCATGAAAATCCTGGCGCTGGCGGAAGCTATACGCGCAGAAGTGAAAGAAGCATCCTCGAGTTCCCGATGAGCGGACGGGAATGTTCACTTCGGGGATCGTATCGACACGCCAGGGGCAGCGGGTGGCGCTGTTTTTCACCGGGTGGCGGCACGCGGGAGAGAACTTCGCCCGGGTGCTGGCGCATCGCGCCGAGGGGCTCTCTCCGCCGATTCAGATGTGCGACGCTCTTTCGCGCAACCTCCCCAAGCTGCCGAAGCAGCTGGAAATCCTGGTGGGGCACTGCAACGCCCACGCACGGCGCCATTTTGTGGAGGTGACGCCCAACTTTCCCGAGGAGTGCCGGTTCGTGCTGGAATCCTTTGGGCGAAGTCTACGGCTACGATGCTCAAGCCGAAGAGCAGGGCTATCGCCTGAGGAGCGGCTGCGCTTTCACCAGCAGCACAGCCTCCCCGTGATGAATGCGCTGCACGCATGGTCTGAAGACCCAGTTTGCCGAGAAGAAAGTCGAACCGAACTCCGGCCTGGGCTCGGCGATCGCATACGTCCTCCGTCACTGGGATCGCCTGACGCTCTTCCTGCGGCAGGCAGGCGCTCCGCTGGATTCGAACATTGTCGAGCGAGCCCTGAAGAGGACGATTCTGCATCGAAAGAACTCCCTGTTCTATAAGACCGAGAATGGCGCCGAGGTGGGCGATCTGTTCATGAGTCTGATCCACACCTGCGAACTGAACGGCGTCAATCCCTTCGACTACCTTACGGAATTACAGAAACATGCTGCGGAGCTGGCCCGGGATCCGGCGGCGTGGATGCCGTGGAATTACCCGGCCGGCCGAAAACCATAGATTACGGCACGGATGATTCATCAACTGCAAATGAGCCAGAAACGCACACTTCCGAGATCAAAATCCGAGAGGGTTTTTGGCCACCCCCGCGGACGAACGCCAAACCGGGCTGCGCGCTGGTCTTTATGCGCGCGTATCCACGCACGACCAGCAGACTCTGCCCATGCAGAGCCGGACGATGCGGGAATACGCCACCCGCCGGGGTTGGCAGATCGTTCTCCAGGTGAAAGAAATCGCCTCGGGCGCCTCGCAGCGCGAAAGCCGGGAGAAGCTGATGGCGGCGGCGCGCCGCCGCGAGATCGACGTTGTCCTGGTATGGCGGCTGGATCGCTGGGGCAGGTCGGTCACGGATCTGCTGGCGACCCTGCAGGAACTGGAACATCTGGGAGTCGGGTTCGTGTCGCTGACGGAGGCTTTGGATCTGACAACGCCGGCCGGTCGGGCGATGGCCGGCTTGCTGGCGGTCTTTGCGGAGTTTGAACGGGAGATTCTGCGCGAACGGGTGCGCGCAGGTCTGGAGCACGCACGGCGGAACGGCCAGCGCCTGGGTCGGCCGAAAACAGCGGCCCTCCACGCCGATCAGGTCCGGAAGCTTTACCGCGCCGGAATCAGCAAATCCGAGATCGCCCGTCGGCTTGCAGATCGGCCGAACATCCGTGCGCCGCATTCTGAAAGACACGACTGGACGCTGAACAGCCCTCACCATCCCCCAGATCAACGCATGCCTGCCGAAAGCTCGCTGGTTTTTCGAACGTGCGAATCTGAATGTAAGACCTCTCCTCGACCTCGTAAACAAAGATGAAGCGGTGCGCCTCCAGTTGGCGGAGCAGTTCCGTTATCTTCCCGGCGTCGATATCGCAATCGTAAGGGAAGATCTGAGCCTTTATTTTCGCAGGCCTGTTTTCAAGCCTGCCGGCGCGATCGGCCAGAATCCACAACCCCGGAAACAGGAGGCGCGCGTCCCGGGAGCACTGGGCCAGCTCGTCGTCCAGGTAAAACTCCGGTTTGATCTGCCTGATTCTCGGCATCCAGTCCTCCGTCAGTCTCTTTGATTCAGGTAGTTCTCGAACTTGGTGATTCGTTTCCGGAACATCAGCTTGAACGTGCCGGTCATTCCATTGCGCTGCTTGCCGATAGTAATCTCGGCCACGCAGTCTCCCGCCCCGATGTCGTCGTCCATGCCTTCGCGCGAGATGAAGAGCACGAGGTCGGCATCCTGCTCGATCGCACCGCTCTCCCTGCAGGTCGCGACAGCTGCGGCTTCCTGCTTCCGGAGCGCTTCTCGACCTCGCGGTTCAGCTGCGAGACGGCGATCACCGGAATGTCCAGTTCCTTCGCGAGGTTCTTCAGACCGCGGCTGATCTCCGTCACCTCCTGCGTCCGGTTCTCGTAGCGGCGGGATCCGGAGACGAGCTGCAGGTAGTCGACGACCAGAAGATCGATGCCGTGCTCCAGCGCAAGCCGCTGCGCCTTCGCCCGCACCTGGAGCATGGTCAGGTTCGCAGAGTCGTCGATATAGATTGGGGCGGATGAGAGGCTCGCGGTCGCCTGGCTGATCTTCGTCCAGTCGTCCCGGCTGAGGTATCCGCTCTGGATTCTGTTTGCCTCGACTTCGGACAAGGACGAGATCATCCGCTTCATGATCTCGGGTTTCGACATTTCCAGGCTGAAGATCCCGACCGGCTTGCCGGCTATTGATCGCCGCATGGCAGGCGATGTTGAGGCAAAAGGATGTCTTCCCGAGACCCGGCCTGGCGGCAACCACCACGAGGTTCTGGTTGTGGAGGCCCCCGGTCATCCGATTCAGGTCGGCGAAACCGGTGTCGATCCCGGAGACGGGCCCGCGGTTCCGAGCAGTTTCCTCGATTTCCTTGTAGGCCGAGTGGGCCAGTTCGCTCGTGGGCTCGAAGCCGCCCCGGATTTCCCGGGACGCGATCCTGAAAATCTGCGACTCCGCCCGTTCGAGGATCTCCGCCGGCCGTTCCTCTCCCTCGTAGCACCGCGACATCAGTTCATGGGAGAGCTGGATCAGCTGGCGCGAAGTGGCCTTCTCCCGGACGGTCCTCGCGTAATGGCCGACGTTGATCCCCCGCGGCAGCCCGTCCGTGAGGGCGGCGACGTACGCAGCTCCGCCGGCCGATTCCTCCTTGTCCCGGCGCCGCAGTTCTTCCCGGAGGGTGACGAGGTCGATGGAGATTTCCTCTTCCGCAAGGGAGAGCATCGCCCGGAAGATCTCGCGGTGCGCCTCGAGGTAGAAGTCGTCGGCGGTGAGGACCTCGGTCGCAGCGAAGATCGCCTTCTCGTCGAGGAGGATCGCCCCGAGGACCGCGCGCTCGGACTCCACGCTGTTCGGAAGAGTCTTTTCCAGGGTGACGTCAGCGGGAGCCATGGCGCCGGACCTCCGCGATTTCAATGTCGACCGTCGTCTCGTATCTCATGCCTCTCTCCGCGCGATCAAGTGATGTTTCGGGAGGATGGTAGGGCCCCTTGCATACGGTGATGCAAGGCGGGGGAATGCGGGGACATGCGTGGAAAATTGTTCCTCGGATGCGTGGAAAATCCGAGGAAACCGGAGCCGTTCAACTTTCCTGAATTCCAGGTGTCAATCGGATGGGATATGCGGAGCTAAAGATCTTCTCTTTGAACCTGGTCATTAAAATATGAGATCAGCTCATTCTTTACCTTGGACATCCTGGATCGATGGCCTTCAGCAGTTCCGCCATTTTGTATTTTGATGGCTACATGGGGAATTGCCTGTTTTGCGCTTGGTGGAACTGGGTGCATCGTTACATTTGCTTCAACAATCTGTTGGATTGTTGAGTTTGATGCTGACAGAGATAGAAGCGGTGCCTCTCACTCACAGGAGCCGCTTCACAATGGATAGTTCGAACGCGCGTGACGGTGCCACTTCTCTGATTAGTGCGTTTTGCGTGGGGCCAAAGTCCCCGTCCCCAGTGAACTGCAACGACCGTTTCACGAACTAAGGACTTACCACGATCCGCCGGGCAGACTGTTGATTTCGCTTAACTATGATATCAAGCTTCGCAGATCGCGTGCGATTATGAGACCAGTTCTTGAATTGAACGGTCTGTAGCTGGAAAAATAAACGCTTACTATTAGGCTCTTGAATGTCTAGGCTATTCGGATCAGCCCTATCAAAACGAGACCAACCGCATGGCGTATCCGCACCAAACGGCGCTGTCGCCCAGGCCGAACTCGTCGGATCCGCTGCAACTCCCTCACATACGCGCGGCAATATCTCCACAATTGTATCCCCAGGAAGTATCGGACCGCTTGGAATAAGGCTACAGGTTGCTTTACCTGCAACACCATAAAAGAATCGGCCAAACTCCGCACTAAATTGATCCCTCATGCCTCCGTTAGCCATAATCCACTGACAAATGTCATATAGCCCAACACCCAATGCTTCAGGCAGGCCCGCAAACGCAAGGGCCAACCCGAGACCGAGCTCCTCGATTGCCTCAATGAGTTTGTCAGAATTGTCAGCGGCACAAGAGGGATTGGTGCTGCCTACGACGTAATCGCCGTGCGGGACTGCAATCGCGGGACCAGCAATAAGTGTTTCTGCAACTAGTTGTGCGAGCTGTACGCGACCATATCGTACGTTCGCTCAAGTCAGAAACGGAAGTATTTGTGGAAAGCTTCGATTCAGTCCATCCCTGTTCAAGGATCAGCACATTTCCTTGACTTGTGCCGACAGCAACGAAATTGCCCCAAATCTGTGATACCGACGAAATAATCTCATCTGCGTATGGGGCTTTCCCGATATCAAATGTGATCGTCCCAAATGAACGAAGGTCAACGTCTGAAAGGAGAATGGATTGACCATTTGCAATAGCAATTGCTCGTTGGCAGGGATGCATAA
>CAWGRQ010000051.1:0-52171 GCA_963824985.1 Terriglobia bacterium | reverse complement strand
GAACAGGGTGCATTCCGCCATGATCGAGAACTATGCGCTTTTGAAAAAGGCGGCGGCCGAGGTTTTGTTCGAACTCGGGATGCTGGATGCCGGTCGCAGCCAGGCGATCCAGCGTGCCGCCACGGAGATCGTCAACGGCGCCCTCCACCACCAGTTTGTCGTGGATGCGTTTCATTCCGGGGCCGGAACTTCCTTCCACATGAATGTCAATGAAGTGTTGGCCGGGCGGGCCAACGAGATCCTGACCGGAAAACGTGGCGGAAATTCTCCGGTCCATCCGAACGACCACGTGAACATGGGGCAGTCCACGAACGACACGTTCCCCTCGGTGATCCGCATGGCCGGCCGCAGGATGGCTACGGGACTCCTGGAGAGCCTCGCCGGATTGGCAGCGGCTTTCGCCGCGAAGGGAGCTGAGTTCAGGGAAGTGGTCAAGGCCGGGCGGACCCACCTCCAGGATGCCGTTCCGGTTACTCTGGGACAGGAATTCGCCGCTTATGCCGAAACGATTCGCCTGGCAAGCGATGCGATCCGTACGGCCGCCCGCGGACTGGAGGAGCTGGGAATCGGTGGGAGCGCCGCCGGCACCGGATTGAATGCTCCCCCGCAGTTTCGCCAACGGATTGTGGAACGTATCTCAAGCGACAGCGGCATCGACTTCCGATCCGCCGCCGATTTGCATGCCAGCATGCAGAGTCAGCTTTCGATTACCCTCTTCTCCTCGGGCCTGCGCGCGCTTGCCATCGAGATTTCCCGGATATCCAATGACCTGAGACTGCTCAGCAGCGGTCCGGCGGCCGGATTCATGGAAGTCAGTCTCCCCGCGGCCCAACCCGGTTCGTCCATCATGCCCGGGAAAATCAATCCTTCGATTCTCGAGATGGTGAATATGGTCTGCTTTCAGGTCATCGGCAATGATGCGGCCATTGCCTGGGGCGCCGCCGCGGGGCAACTGGAACTGAATGTGATGATGCCCGTGTTGGCCCACAACCTGATGCAATCGCTGCAGATTCTCACCAATGCCCTCGGCATCCTTACGTCCCGATGCATTGGGGGGATAGCGGCGGACCCGGTGCGCTGCCGCCGGTACGCTGAATCCAGCGCGGCCCTGGCGACCGTGCTTAATCCAATCCTCGGCTATGACCGGTCGGCGAAGATCGTTGCCGAAGCGCTGGCAGAAGGGAAAACGGTTCTGGAGGTGGCCCGGACCAGATCCGGGCTGAGCGATGAGGAAATCGATCGTCTGTTCGATGTCGGGGCTATGGCAAAAGACCGGTAGCGGGCCGCCCCCTCCCTACTGGTTCATCGGACAGGATCCGCCCTTCATCCCCTGGCATCCCGAACACGGATTTGCCTGAGGCTCGACTCCCCGCGATTCACTGCCGACAGCGAACGTCGAGAGCAATTGGGTCATGTTTGAGCTCCCGCAGTGGGGGCAGGTGATCGCAGCTTCGCGGTCAAACACCAGTTGCTCAAACCGGGCTTTGCAGTTGCTGCATTCGTATTCATATAAAGGCACTTCAGAAGTCCTCCCTTCCAATCAATCCGGCTTGCGTTCAGATCGTACCAGCGCGGGATCGGAAATTGAAGCCGGAGCCTCCGGCGGTTTCGCCTTCCCTGGACGTAGTAGCGAAAGGGCCAGGGAGATAGCGAGAATAAGAGCCACGACGACCAGGGAGGTTTCGATGCCGATGGGATAAATATCCCCAAACACCATTTTGGCCCCCACGAACATCAAGATGATTCCCAGTCCAGAGCCCAGATAAACGAATCGGTCGATCACGGCTGCAAGCAGGAAATACATCGATCGCAGGCCGAGGATTGCACATATGTTCGATGTGAAAACGATGAACCAGTCCGTGGTGACGCCGAAGATCGCCGGAATCGAATCGAGGGCGAAGACCAGATCGGTGGTTTCAACCGTAACCAGCACCAGGGTCAGAAGTGTGGCGTAGAGCTTCCCCTCCCGTCTAATGACGAAGGCTCCATTCACGTACCCAGGGGTCATCGGCAGGAGGCGGCGGAAGAACCGGATGAGTGGGTTGCGTTCCGGGTCGATCTCGGTTTTGCCCCGCTGATGCAGGATCTTGGCGCCGGTCACAATCAGGAAGGCGCCAAAAATGTAAATGACCCAATGGAAGGCATGCAGCAGGGCCGTGCCCGCAAAAATGAAACAGCCGCGCATGATGACTGCGCCCAGGATGCCCCAGAACAGGACCCGGTGGTGCAGCCTCGGCGGCACGGCGAAATAGGAAAAGATCAGGACAAAGACAAAGATATTGTCCACGCTCAATGCGTATTCAATAAGATAGCCGGTAAAGAACTCGAGTCCCGATCGGGGGCCGAATTTCCAGTAGACCCACGATCCGAAAAGCACGGAAAGAACTACCCAGACAATGCTCCAGCCCAGGGCCTCCTTCACGCTGACGGCATGTGCATGGCGGTGGAAGACCCCCAGGTCCACCACCAGCAGCACCAAAACCACGGCGAGAAAGGCCGCAAAAAACCAGGGATTGGCTATGCTCGGGGTCATCTGTTTTCCCCTTTGATCAATGGCCGGGATGTGACGGGTTCCAGACCCTTCATTTCCGGCTGCCCGCGTCCCGCGTTTCCGATCCCATGCGCCGGCCCGCTCATCAATCCGGATCCTTCGTGAACGACGATTGCAAATAATCCCCAAAACAGTAAGCCGTGCCGGAATTCAATCCTGACCGGAGGCTTTCGGGACATCGAAGAACGCGCGCAGGGCTATTGCGGCCCGCCTCTTCATGGGTTATGCCGACGGCAAAGGTTCTCATATTGTTCAAGAATGTCCAAGGTCGGGCTGCAGTCCCGCCTGGAGGCCAGGAATCCATAGGCGGCCTGAGCGGAATAACCCTGACACTTGATCAGATACCCGGCTGCCGTGGTCGGGGCGCGGTTTACTCCTGCGGTGCAGTGCAGATAAACCCTGGCCTCCGGATCGGCGAATGCCTCCTCCACCTGGATGACCGCCTCCGGGAGGTTGCGGCTGAGCGCCTCCCGGTTGAAGTCGGTCGTGGGCATGCGCCGCCACTCGATCCCGGCATCCCGGTAGGCCCGATCCAGCGCCTCCTGCGATATCCGGTAATATTCCAGGTCGTCGTCCGCCTGCAGGCTGATTACGCAACTGATTCCCAGACGCCTCAACTGAGGCACGTCCTCTTCGCGTACGTAACCGCCGACCCAGAGCCGGTCCGGGAAAATTTCACTGCAATTGAGCATGATCCACCTTCCTGTTGCCAGGCTGATAACTCTACCATGAGAAGGAGAGAATCACGAAGATCTCGTGTCCTGCGCCGCCCCCGTTGCAGGTCCCGCGGCAATGCGCGGGCTGAATCCCCCGACGCGGCGCGGGTCAGACCTCCTCGGGACCGTGGCCGGCGGCGCAACGGCGCAGTCTGTCCATAATGGCGATGCCGAGCCCGTATTCCGGAACCGGATGCGCGACCAGTCGATCGAGCCGCAGCTTGTCCAGCCGGTGCAGGGCCGCAAAAAGATTGGCGGCGGCAGTGCGCAGGTCCCCCGACGGCGAGAGCACCTCAACGGCGGCGTATTGCCCGGAGCTTTCGGGCATGGTGAATGCCAGGAGGCCGACGCGCTCCCCGGGGCGGGGCGCCGCCCCCGGATCCGCAGCCTCCAGCACCTCCAGCGGGGTTCGGGTGGCATAATGACGCGTGAGCTGACCCGGTGCCTGTGGCCGGTCCGGTGCATCGGTTGACCATTCTACCGCGCCCATGACCTCCCGGATGGCTTCGGCCGTGATCCCTCCGGCTCGCAGAATGCGCGGATGAGAGCCCGTCAGCGTCAGGACCGTCGATTCGACTCCTACGGCACACTCGCCTCCGTCAAGGATCAGATCAATGCGGTCCGCAAGCTGTTCGGCTACGTGCCTGGCCGAAGTCGGGCTCACAGTTCCGAAGAGATTCGCGCTCGGCGCGGCGAGGGCGCATCCTGCCGTCTGTATCAGCGACCGGGCCGCCGGATGGGCGGGGACGCGAATGGCAACCGTGTCCAGCCCGGCGGTTACAATGGGAGGAACCAGTTCGGTCTTGGGCACCACGAGGGTCAGCGGTCCCGGCCAAAAACGCTCAATCAGAAGCGCAGCGGATTCCTCCGGGAAACGTCCGTAGAGTCGCGCGGCCTCGCGATCGGCAACGTGCACGATAATGGGATCGATGCGAGGACGCTGCTTTACCTCAAATATGCGCGCCACAGCCATGGAATTGCAGGCATCGGCGCCAAGACCGTACACGGTCTCGGTGGGGAAAGCCACCAGCCCCCCACGGCGAATGATCCGTGCCGCTTCCTCGATCGCCGCTCGGTCCGAAGCATCAAGCGTCCTGGCGGATGTCATGGTGTCGTCAGGTTCCCTTTCATCATGTCCTATGCCCCAGAAGTATGCCATGACCCGTCCGGCGAATGCGAACGATGAGTGCGGCGCCCTGGCGCCGCCTTCAGGAGAAACAAGGCAGCGCCAGGTACGGATCCGATCCGTGTTTGTTCGCGTTCGTCCGTGTCCTGAAATGTCTTGAGATACTCATGAATAAAACAGGCTGAATATCAATATACCTATGGCCCGGTTAATGACTCCCGCAGCCGCAGGTGCTCTTCGGGTGGCGAGACACAACGGAGGTTCATGATCCGCGCCTGCCGGAGCCGAATGGCAGCCGATCTTGACATGGATGAAGGCTATCATTATATTCCCACTCAGATCCGGTGTTCGATCATTGAATGACCGGAGGGCCGGGACTCCACCGGGGACGAGGCACGGAGTTGCGGCACCGGGGCGAGAATCGGGACTCACGCATACGCGAATCAAAACTGGAATGGCAGATACGGAGGAATCCTTGGATCCCACGCACAGGGGGGGGAGGGAAGCGGGCGGCAATCCACTGGTGGTGACGCCGGATGCCGAACTTTTCCTCCCCTCGACGCAGGCATCCGCCTTGGAACAGCAGGCGTGGTATGCCCTCTATACGCGCAGCCGGTTCGAAAAGAAACTCATGAGTGAGCTCTCGGACCGGTCGATTGAGGTTTTTCTCCCGATGCGGGAAGTCCTGAGCCGATGGAAGGACCGGAAGAAGAAAATCTGGATTCCGCTGTTCCCAGGGTATATTTTCGTGCATCAGATCGACACTCCCGCCAACCGGTATCGGGTTTTGAATGTACCGGGTGCTGTGCGTTTTATCGGATTCAACGGCCAGACGATGCCGATTCCCCAAGACCAGATCGATGGGGTGAGGAGGTTCCTGGAATCGAACCTGTCCGTCGATCCCTATCCCTACATGCAGATCGGGCGGCGCGTAGAGGTCATCGCCGGACCGCTCAAAGGAGTTGAGGGGAAGTTGGTCCAGAAAAGGGGCCGGTTCCGATTTGTGCTGCAGGTCGACCTCATCCGCCAGGCGGTATCGGTTGAAATCGACGCTTCCGATGTTCGCCCGGTATAAACCAGGTACGCGATCCCATGAATGCGCTGATGTGTTTTTATGGAACGCGGAAAAACGCCGCCTTCGGTCGCCGCTGGGATTTTGGGGCAAGCGGCGTGCAAACGCGCCCTGGGCGCGTTTGCCAGAGGTCTCCAGCGTCCTGAAAAATACGCTGACGTATCTATAAATCCCATTACCGAGGCAGGTGCGGGAGGGGGCGCGCGCGTATGCACCCCCGCCCGTGCCTCACTATTTTTCGGTAACCAGCTTGTAGCCGGCCGGGACCTCGAATGTGGCGGGAGGAATGGCGCCTTTCTGCACCGACGTCACTTCCGTGGTTGTCGTGGTACTCATCCCCATCATTTTTATTTTCATTACGGTTTTCATGGGCCAGCCGTTAATCTGCTTGAAGCTGTCATAGATCTTGCGCATGTCGAACAGAGGGTTGGCGGGCATGCGCACCTGCATGGCATCGTAATAGGCCGCCGGCACCTTCAAATCCGGCGCGGCGGATATTTCCATCTCCATGGGCCCCGAGATCAGGTATTTCTGGGTGGCATACCCCGCGATGGTCTCGCCCGGACCCTGCGGAGTGACGGTGATCTGCGCCATCATTCCCCCCATCATCTTCTGCATGGCGGCCAGCGCCTCCGGGTTCTGTTCCAGGCCGGCCGTAGCCTGCTTCAACATATCCTCCATCTGCTGGAACGTCATCTCCGAATAGGTCTTTTTCTTGTTGTCGATAGTGATCAGTTTCCCCTGGTCGAAGCGCATTATGGTGTCACGGCCTTCGGCGGTAACCCTTTTGGTGGCATTGCCGCTGAAGTAGACCGTGCCGGTAGTCGTCTTGTTGTTGGACGTGGTCGTTTCGGTCATGGTCAGACCCTGGCTGAGCAGGCCTGAAAGCTGGGCAACGGCCGATGAGGCCGGCCCGACGGTCGCCAGGAGGCCGAAAACGGCCGCGGACAGGAAAACGGTTCTGATATGCGGATGGGACTTCATGCAAGGCTCCTTGAGTTTAGTGCCGCAACTAAATGGTGCCGGTTCCATGGTTATCCGTGTGGATGATCTCCGGGATGAGCGCCCGCCGGATTGCCAGGGTGGAGTTTCGCTTATGGTTGCGCATCCTCCGGCGATAACCTGACCCCCTCCATATCGGCTCCCCAGGTTCCGGGATTACCGAGATCTAAAGATACGCCTTCCAGCGCCGGGATTCCAGATTGGAAACCGCCAGCTGCCCGCCCTCGGGCCCTCGGGGACTGACGACGCCAATTGGTGAGCAGCATGATCGTCTCCCTATCGCGACTTGTTGCCGGACCCTGGTGCTAATTGACGGACTGAGCCGCCTTACTTATGCCAGCATCTGTTTGCAGAGGGAAGAGTCCGATGAGATCGCGGCTGGGCGGGCCGATGGAAAGACCGGGCAGCTCAAAAATTCTGGCGGCAGTAAGAACCAGGAATCGGACTGCCATGGATGACCTGGATCCAGGCCGCCGGATGGAAATCGCGTTTGCATTGAGCGCGGATGCCCTCAAGTTCCAGATTGCCGGCCTGAGGGCACAGGGATTTTCCGAGTCCGAGATTGAAAACCTGACAAGGGCGAGACCTCGATGAATCTGCATGATGTTCTGGCGCCTCTGGTTTTACTTTTCCAGCGCTACCAGATCGAATATGCGGTGATAGGAGGTTATGCTGTAGCCGCCTGGGGCGAGTTGCGGGCTACCCGAGATGTTGATCTTTTGTGCAGACCCAGGGATTTAGGATTGCTGAAATCCGCCCTCGAGTCGGCCGCTCTACCATTCTACCATCGTGTGGGAGATGCCGAAGATCCGATCTCGGATGTGGTCCGCATTGAGGCCGGATCCGGAGATACCGTATTTGAGATCGATGTGCTTGCCGGAATCAGGGGCGCTCCGGCAGGCCTGTTTCAGCGGTGCCGCACGGTTCCTGACAACTGAATTCATTTTACAATCCAGAAAGGGATACGCTGGATTACGGTAGTGTTAGTTTGCCGATCCGTTGCGGCCACCTGCAAGATGTAAGATCCCGGCGCGACCCCAGTAAACGCCAAGGTGCCGGTCACAGGGGTCAGGTTCTGGTTTGCGGTGGCGGGAGCCACGGAAATCGACTGAGCGGGCGCTTCGATCACAGGCTGGTTTCCCTGAAAGACGGTTGTATGAATTTCGATGTCGGGACCGGGTGCGCCATAAACATTCGCGTAAAAAGAGACCCGCGCGTTCGCTGAAAACCGGCGCTGCCCGTCAAATTGTGCGCGGCCGAGCGTGTCGGCGTCTAAACTGACTCTTCCGGTCCCACCGCCGTTTTGTTCTCTCAGAAAGATGCTGCTCAACCGCATTTCCCCTTTTGCAGGCGCGGGAACTTCGAGCCACTGCCAGGCGCTTCCGAGCCGGCCGCTCATCGGATCCCGCGCTGCAACCCGCACCTGGTAAAGCCCGGGGCCAAGGGGTACCGTTCGGCTGTATTTAAAGGCCACGCGATCCGAAGGGGGCTGCGAAGAGGCCCCACGCTGGCGCGACAAGGTCTCCGTGAATTTATCGACTACCACGCCATTCCTGTCTGCCACGCCGCTGGTGACTTCGACGTTGGCCGGTTCAGCTCCCGGGATGGCATCCGCAGCTACCTGGTAGGTGAGCCCGATCATGAGTCCCTTGTTCGGGTCAAGAATCCAGCCTGCATGGACAAAAACCGGCAGATCATCGATGGGAAACGGCGCCTGAAGAGCGCGCAGCAACTGGTCGGCGGCCTCCTTGGGTGAAACCGCGGGCTTGACGGGCCTGGTTCGCGGAAGCTCGACGGATTGCGACAGATCCACCTGACCCGCGCGCAGTCGCACCTTGAGATCGGGGCGTCCCTTGATCGAGACGTGCAGTGACCAGTATTTCCCGGGTTTCAACTGCTCAGCATCGACATACCACCCCAGGAGGTAATAGCGGGACGCTTCGGCCATGGCCGTCGAAATTGCAACATCAAGGGCGTTGGTGTTCTTCAGGAAACGTCCGCCGGTGTCGGAAGCCAGCGCATTGAGCCCATCCTGAAAATCCATGACCGCGTTATAGCCGCTCTGGGTATAGGCTACCAGCTGTCCTGCAGGTGGTAACCTGTCCTTGGCGTCAGGAAGGCCGACCACCAGGCCTCGCGTATCCAATGTATAAATCACCACGCCCTTGTTTGCCGCCTCGGTCGTCAATTGCCGAAGCCTGTAGACGATATCACTGACCGCAAGCTGGAGGGCAAATCCATCGGACAGAAAAAAGACCAGTTTCCGGCCCGGCAGCATCGAGGTCGAGCGAATGAAATCCCGCAGGGAGGATAGAGATCTTTCTGCGATACTCGCAGACAGGTTCGCCAGTCGCGCAGCCCGATTCTGAATGGTTCTCCGCGCATCGACCGTATACATTCCCGTCTTCTTGATTAGGGCACCTACAAAAAAATCCTCGAGTGCTACCTCGCGCTGAACGATCCTGGCGGCATGGGCTTCATTCATCGGGGGATATTCGTTATCTTCCACAACACTCCCGCCGGCGAACTTCGCCGCCGCGGCGCGCAACACTGCCTTGTCGTTGGTAAACTGCTGCAGGAATCCCAGCTGCCCCGACGCCGCTACCAGCGCCGCCTGATCATTGATGCCGACCGAATCCTCGATCAGTTTTTCAAGGGCTACACGGGCGCGCATCATGCTGTCGGCAGACAGGTGCCAGTCATCGACAAAGAAGAGGATCGTGCGCCCGACATTGGATCGGCTGGCCGCGGGCGGAGGCGCCGCCGCCGGGGATTTCTTCCGCCCCATTCTGGCCCAGATCTCTTCGTCGTGCGGTGTTCCGGCATACACCATGTCAAAGAACTCAATCGGGACGGGATTCCCGTTGACGCGGAACTCGAACTGTTCAGGCTTCAAGTTATCCACGAACCGGTTGTCGCGATCGAAGACCATGACATCGGTCTGGACCAGCGCCACATCGACGCGGATGGTTTTGCCGGGCTGCTGGCCCTTCTGTCCCGCCTGCGGTTTCTGCACCTGTGCAGATAAAGGCAACACCAACAGAAGCAGGCATATTCGAGATGAAAGTCGCGGCAGCCAGGCGGACATGAAATTTCCCGAAGTAAGGAGTAGCATGGTTGAGATTGGGATTAGGCAAAGGACATAATAACAGATGTCGGGGACTGCCGTTTCGGTTCACAAGCATCGGCGTTTTCGCAGAAAAATGCTGCCCGGGTGACGCATCTTGACATTCACAATAAAAGCATCATAATGCCTCTATGAGAACCACACTGACGCTTGATCCGGATGTCGCGGCCAAAGCGAAGCGGGGCGCGAAAAAGCTCGGCAAACCGCTCAAGGAGGTGATCAACGCCGCCTTGCGGATTGGGCTCGATCCGGTCCTGAATCCGCCGGCCGCCCGACCTTACCATACGGAGCCGCGCCCGATGGGATTGCGCCAGGGATTCAGTTACGACAATATCGCCGAGTTGCTCGCCCGCGTCGAGGGGGAGGATCATACGTGATCCTGGTGGACGCGAACATACTGCTCTATGCCGAGGATTCCCTTTCGGAGTATCACGACCCGGCGCGCGCCTGGTGGGATACGCAGCTGAGCGGATCCGCGCCGGTATGCCTGTGCTGGCCCGTCCTGACGGCCTTCATTCGCATCGCCACGAATTCCCGCCTGCATCAGCGACCGTTGACGTTGAAGGAAGCCGCGAACCGTGTGCAGAGCTGGATCGACCAACCCTGCGTACGCCTGATCCACCCGACGGAGGAGCACTGGGAAATATTCCAGCGAATGCTTCACGAAGGGAACGCCATGGCCAATCTTGTATCCGATGCCCACCTGGCTGCGCTGGCGATCGAGCATAATTGCGAGTTGTGCTCCACCGACGCCGATTTCACACGCTTCCCCGGACTGAACTGGCGCAATCCCGTCGTTGCCAGAAAACGATAAGCCGGTTATCCCGGATATGATGGATGGAGTGCCACATGAAACCTCGCGCGGCAATTCGGATTTCAGGTCCTACCGGCGAAGCCCGGGCATCCTGACTGCGTTCTCTTTCAATCTCAAGTACATGGGGGCTGGACGCCCGCGCTCCGGGACCCCGGGGGCTTTCCCTCCGCATGTCCTCAGGCTGCCGGTTGACATCGTGATTAATTCCTCCATAATGCCTCCAATAGGGAGGATCAGGACCTTGGCTGTACTCAATGTCAAATCAGTGCCCGACAAGCTGTATCGAAAGCTCCAGGCTCGCGCCAAAAGGGAGCGTCGCTCCGTTGCGCAGGAGGTTATTCAGATTCTCGATCGCGCGCTTGCCGAGCAGCCCCGCCTCTCCATCATGGATCTCCAGGGACTGGGCAAGGAGATCTGGCGGGATGTCCATTCGGAACAATACATCGGGACGGAGCGGCGGGCGTGGGACTAGACGAAGACTTGGGAACCGGACCGGTCGGCCTGGATACTCCGCCGTTCATATATTTCATCGAAGAACGCCGGGAGTATCTGCCGCTTGTGCGTCCGGTGTTTGCCGCCATGACGGAGGGCAGGATTACGGGCGTGACCTCCGCCCTGACGCTCATGGAGACCTTCGTGCAGCCATACCGGGTCGGCAACGCCCCTCTCGCCGGGCAATATGAAGCCTTGCTCACGAGAAGTCGCGGCCTTCACCTGCATGAGGTCACCAATGCCGTCCTGCGCGCAGCAGCTCAATTGCGCGCGTCGCACAACATCAAACCCCCGGACGCCATTCATCTCGCCACGGCGCTGATGGCGGGGTGCCCCGTCTTTCTGACGAACGACCGCGACATTCCGCCGATCCCCGGCATACGGATTCTGCATGTAAAAAGCTACCTTCCGGCTGCCTAGCGCCCGATCACCTATTTCACAATCCAGAAAGGGATTCGCTGGGATACGGTGGTATTGGTCTGCCGGTCCTTTGCCTCCACCTGCAGGACATAGGATCCGGGCGCCACCCCCTGGAATGTCAGCGTTCCGGTCACAGGAGTCAGGTTCCGGTCCGCTGTGTCGCGGGCCACGGCAATCGATTGAGCGGGCGGTTCCATCACCGGTTGATTCCCCTGAAAGACCGTCGTCCGGATTTCGATATCGGGACCGGATGCGTCATAAACATTCGCGTAAAAAGAGACCGGCGCATTCCCTGAAAACCGCCGCCCGGCATCGAACTGCGCGCGGCCGAGCGTGTCGGCGTTCAAACTGACTTCGCCGATCGAGCTACCGTCCTTTTCTCTCAAAAAGATGCTGCTCATCCGCATCTCGCCTTTGCCGGCCGCCGGCACTTCCAGCCACTGCCAGGCGCTTCCCAGCCGGCCGCTTAGCGGGTCCCGCGCCGCCACGCGTACCTGGTAAAGCCCCGGCCTCACAACCACCGTGCGGCCGTACCTGAAAACCGCCCGATCCGAAGGAGCCTGCGGTGCGGAACCGGGCCGGTGCGACAGGGTTTCGTTGTACCTGTTAACGACATCCCCGTCCTTGTCCGCTACGCCGCTTGCGACTTCGACGCTTGCCGGCCTTTCCCCCATGACGGCTTCCGCCTCGATCCGGTAGGCGAGGGCAATCATCGGCCCCTGGTCCGGATCGAGAATCCAGCCCGCGTGTACAGAAACCGGAAGCTCGCCCATGGGAAACGGCCCCTGAAGGGCGCGCAGCAGCTGGTCCGCGGCCTCCTTGGGCGATACCGCGGGCTTAACGGCCCTGGTTCGAGGGAGTTCGACGGATTCCGACAGATCCACCAGGCCCGCGCGCAGCCGCACCTTGAGATCCGGGAGATCCTTGATCGAGACGCGCAGAGACCAGTATTTGCCCGGTCTCAACTGCTCAGTATCGACGTACCACCCCAGTAGGTAATAGCGGGACGCTTCGGCCATG
Source organism: Terriglobia bacterium (assembly GCA_963824985.1). Lineage (GTDB taxonomy): Bacteria > Acidobacteriota > UBA6911 > UBA6911 > UBA6911 > JAFNAG01. The sequence goes on along the minus strand of CAWGRQ010000051.1, from coordinate 39,831 downwards.
GCCGTCGATACGGCCGTATCGAGCGCATTGGTGTTTTTCAGAAACCTTCCTCCCGTGTCGGAGGCCAGCGCATTCAGCCCATTCTGAAAATCCATGACTGCGCTATATCCGCTCTGGTTATATGCCTCCAGCTGACCACGGGGAGGAAGACTCTCCTTGGCGTCACGAAGTCCGACCATCAGGCCCCGTGTATCCAGGGAATAAATCACAACACCCTTGTTCGCTGCCTCCGTTGTCAACTGGCCCAGCCGGAATGCAATATCACTAACCGCAACCTGAAGCGCAAAACCATCGGAAAGGAAGAAAACCAGTTTCCGGCCCGGGAGCATCGCAGTCGAACGGATGAAATCCCGCAGACAGGACAAAGTTCTTTCTGCCACGCTCGCGGACAGGTTCGCGAGCCGCGCCGCACGGTTCTCAATGATCCTATTCGCCATGACAGCACCCTCCCCCGTCTGTCTCATCAAGGCACCTACAAAATAGCCCTTCAGTGCGGATTCGCCCTGAACGATCCTGGCCGCATGAGCTTCATTCATCGGGGGATATTCTCTGTCTTCGACAACGCTCCCGCCGGCAAGTTTCGCCGCCGCCGCGCGCAGCACCGCCTTGTCATTGGTAAACTGCTGCAGGAATCCCAACTGCCCTGACGCTGTCACAAGCGCCGCCTGATCATTGATACCGACCGAATCCTCGATCAGCTTTCCAAAGGCGACCTTGGCGCGCAACATGCTCTCGGCGGACAGGTGCCAGTCATCGACAAAGAAGAGGATAGTGCGTCCGACATTGGATCGGCTGGCCGCGGGCGGAGGCGCCGCCGCCGGGGATTTCTTCCGCCCCATTCTGGCCCAGATCTCTTCGTCGTGCGGCGTTCCGGCATACACCATGTCAAAGAATTCGATCGGAGTAACTTTGCCGTTGACGCGGAACTCGAACTCTTCAGGCTTCAGGTTGTCCACGAAACGGTTGTCACCGTCGAAGACCATGACATCGGTCTGGACCAGCGCCACATCGACGCGAATGGTTTTGCCGGGCTGCTGGCTCTTCCGTACAGCCTGAGAGTTCTGTGCCTGAACAGGCAAAGGCAGGACCAGCAAAAACAAACTCAGTAGGGATAAAAGTCGCGATAGCCGTGCGGACATTAGATCCCCAAACGCAAAGATGCTCGTGGTTGAGATTGGGATTACGGCAAAGGACACCATAACAGATGTCGTGACCTGCTGTTAAGGTTCACGGACACCGCTTCGTTTGCGCTCTCAGGATACGCCCATTCCGACCCATGACATGTGGGTCGCGTCCCTGGTAATGCAGCACGACCTGCTTCTTTATTCGCGGGATCGTCACTTTGACCACTTGCCGCAATTGCCCCGCGTCTAGCGACCTTCCGCCCTCGGCACTATCTAAAACCGCGTCCCGACAAGGGTTTGCGGGCTCTCAGTACCCACGAACGGCAGCTCAAAACACCAGCAAGTGCCCCAACTTCACGTGCAACCAATCCTCTTAGCTCGTACTCGGTTCACCTTTTCGCGATGAACGCAGGGCTGATGCTAACGAGGCCGAAGCGTGAGCCGGCAATTCCCTTGTGGATGGAGGCTGAAAGGCTATCACTGATACGGAGAGAGAACTCGTCGAACCGTAGCACCGCCGATGCCGGGCAATCTCCCGGGTGCCCTCGAGAATGCGGACCGTGGATTCTGAGGCGGCGACAGTGAGCGGACGGCCGACGGCTTCCGGAGGGATCGAGTAATCGTTGAGGTCAAGGCGGACGTAGATGGTTTTGCCGGTGTGCAGCTCAACCAGCAGGTCCGTGTCAAACTGATGTGCGGGAAGCGGCAAAAGATATGGTTTCTCTTCCGCAAACGCTTCCGCAACCGTGCGGCGATCCCCTCAGCGTTTGATGACGGGGATGACAGTGTAGAAGGTCTGATGGAGAACCGGCGCCACTGCGGTGAATTGTCCGCCATCTTCGGCCGTTAGCATCATGGAACCCTTGAACTGAAAGGCAGGATCGCCAAGGTCCTCCCACAGGAAGCGCGATACGTGGCACCCTGGACACAGCGGGTTGAGTTGCGGCGGAGTGAGAGTCCCCGCGATGGTTCCGTCCCGATTAACCAGGGTGATATGGATACGGACGTCACCCGTGCCGGGATTGGCGATTGCATACCCTGTAATGCGGCTGCGGGTCTGAAGCGTGCGATCGTCGTCGATCGGGATGACTGCGGAATTCATCGTGCCCGAAGAGAGGACTCCGGCCGTGGTTGTGAGCTCCGATAAAGGGTCCGGTCATCAGCGGATTACCCGAATACCAGAAATCATCCCGGGTCGGCCAGTCACCATACTGTATATTCCCGTCGACCGGCTCGAGCCTCAGCAGCGGCGGACTTACGTTATTGTTTCCCTTAGACCAGCTGCTTTCGTTGACATGATAGATTGCCAATCCTACAGGATCCGTAATGGATCCGGGACCGCTTGCGGGTGTCCGATAATATTGAACCAGAAAGTACTCACCGGCATTGGGCGTGGAGATGCGGACCGCATCAAAATTCACTTCCGCCGGCCTGAGGGTCACCGATACGACGGTCTCCAGCCCCGGCACGATCTCCGTAGGATCTGCCCAGCCCAGGATGGAGCGTTCCCAGGCGGTAAAGCCCGGAGAAGGAAAAGAGGAATAAGCTGCCGAAATTTCGCCGCCCGCCTTCCGGCGAGGCCGCTGCTCTTGCCCCGGTCCGTTTCCGACAAGGGGCCATAGGTTGACTACGACCTTAAGGCCCCGATTCGAGACGCATGAACCACGGGAACCGCGCTGCGGGGTGAGGCCTTCGGGCACATCCCTGCCTTATGGCAGCTCGTTGCCTAGCTGCGGTCGGACACGTTCTAATACCGAAAATGCTCCTACCGCAGGTGTCCCCACTGATGGGATGAAGAAAGAGCCCTGAGAAATGGGGGCACGTCGATACTCATGCGGGGATGGAACGAGAGAAAAATGTTTTTCGACTGGGCTGGCCTTTAGGATACCGAGATCATTTCGGGTTTTCGCGGAGCGCCGGTAGCCCGATCTGTAATCCGTCCAATTCCAGTTGTTCTTTGTGCCGCAACAGCTTGCTGACCTCGATGCCAATCTGCAACGCGAGCTCCGGAAGCGTCGGCTCCACGTTGGACATGTACTGCCATAGGCGGGAAGCTTGACGCTACGGTTTCTTCTTCAAACGCTCGGCACGGAGGTCGGCAAAGAATTTGATCACCGCCGGGTCCTCCATGAAGTCGTAGCGGTACCTTGGGCCGTAGTCGACCCACAGCTCTTCGCCCACGGAGATGTCCCGCAACGCCACGATCTTAACGAACGGCGCTTCGCAAATCTTCTCGAACTTCACGTTCTGGAACTCTGGCGGTGAATAGTTCATTCTCGTGAAGACGTTGCCCTTGATGCCGTCGATGGTCAGCAGACTGCCCGAGTTCAGCTTGGCGCACTCGAGCAAGCCCATCATGTACTGCCATTTGCCCGCCGCTGCCCGGCGCTGGAACTCCTCTTCGGTGATGAACTCCCCGGTGTAGGCCCCCAGGTAGGCGCCCTTCGGGATGGCTACCTTGGTGAATACGCCGTTGCCGGCGTGAGGAATCCTCGATGTCCTGATCTCCAGCTCCTTCTCGTAGGGTGACTGGCCGGTGACGAGGGCAGCGAACGCCGCGAACGCGATCGCAGGAACGAGGGTTCGAAGTGTGGCACGTGTCATCTCAGCCTCCAATCAACAACCGGTGCCCCGCAGTCCAAAACACCCGCTGCACAACGTGCAGCGAGCCGTTGATCGGATTACAGCCCTTGAATATTCAGCCCGGAGCCTTGGGATCCGCCAGCAGCCCGGCCGCGACCAACTCGCGATTGGCGGTGCTGAAAATGTAGTAAAGGAAAATGTGGATACCTGCAAGGAAAATGTGGACGCAAAGACAGTGCACAAAAGGAAAATGTGGACACCCACTGATTTCTCTTTCCTGCTCCCATCGTTTATGCGGATCTGGTTGCTTCAATTTATGGGTGTCCAAGATTCTTCCTTGGCTCTCCCACGGCTCAAAATGCAGCCACTGAAAGGCTATTCGGATCAGATCAGGAAAGACTTCGGCCGCTGATTCAGAAAACAAGCAGGATCTGCTCCTGAAAACGATACTGGCGAGGGGTGTACGCGCCCATGGGGACGAAAAAATTGTGGAAGTCCCCGGAATTCCGCAAGTCGTTCTGCACGAACAATAAGCTTTGAAACTGGATCCCCTTGGCCAGACCGAGATCAAACCGGGAAAAATGCGAGCGGATGTTCACTCCGATGATGTCCCCAGGTCGTCATCGGAAGGAGGAATAAGATGCCGAAATTTCGCGGCCCGCCTTCCGGCGAGGATGTTGCTCTTGCCCCGGTCCGTTTCCGACAAGGGGCCATAGGTTGACTACCACCATTGCGCCCCAATTCGAGACGCCCGAAACACTGGGACCGGGCTGCCGGATGAGGCCTTCCGGCACACCCCTGCTTTATTGCAATATCCCAGCCGTTGGGCTACGAGCGATTCGAGCCTGACTGCCGCGAAACCAGGACGGGCGAAGCCTCCCGGATCCGGTTTGCCAGTTGCACGCGATTGCCTACCCCCATTTTTCGGTACACACTGTGGATGTGGTGTTTGACCGTCTGAAGAGAAATAAAAAGCGCGTTGCCGATCTCCTTGTTGCTTTTCCCCTGGCAGAGCAGCCGTACAACCTCTCGTTCGCGCTCCGTGACGTTGTATCGGCTGAAGAGCTGATCCGCCAAGTTCGATCTGCAAGCCTCCGTCATCTCTGGATGGGAGCGCCGGCTGACATGCCAAACCAGAAGCACGAGGGGAGGAAGATTGTAAAGGAAACGGGCTGTCAGAAGGATTGCAGCGTTTAAGGGCAGTATCAGCAAGATATCATATAAGCCCAGACTGATTGTGAAAAGCCAGCCAAATTGACTGACAACGAGCGCCTCCTCTTTATCTTGCAGGCTCTTCGCCCGGTAAACGAGGAATAGGCTGATCAAGAGCCAGGCCGCGGACACCGCGAGATCGGCATAATCGTAAATGGATCTCAACAGGAGCTGGTCGCCCGTGTTGAAATACTGAAAAGTCAATGCCAGCGTGACCGCAAAAAACAACCCCCAGAAACCGAAGTAAGCCGGCGCGAAAAGCCGGGGCCGATCCCGGCGCAACAAGATCAGGGCAAAACGAATAAACATATAAAGTGAGATGACAAAACAGGGCTGGGCAAGAAATGTGTGCATCAGATGCAGCACCTTTTCCTGTCCGGCCGAATCCAGGGGAAGCACCTCCCAGGCCAGCTGAACCATGGTGGTGTTGGCGATCACCATCAGGTAAAAAAAGAGGAGGTAATAGAACCAATCCGATAAAGGGGGCCAAGGATACCGAGACTTCAGCCAAAACGACGTCACCAGGGCTGACGCGGCGATGACCAGAGACAGAATGTAGATGAAAAAGAACGAATGATCCATAGCCTCCCTGCATGCCACCCACCCGCAGGTTTTTTATATCATCAAAATAAGGAATTTCATCCCTTTTAAGAGCATGAAACCAAAGTTCTATGCTGCAAATTCAAACCTAAGTTCTATTTACAGCGTACATCTCGTTTTCTATCCTCCGATTGAAATGTGAATTCGCCCTGATTCCTGATAGACGGAGGCACGACCATGGGAAACCTGAACGTTTTGTTTTATGTGCTCCTGAGCGCTATTGAGCGCTGGAGGAAGACGAGCTTGCTCCTGGCGCCGGTGCTCATTGGAGGGCTTGCAGCCGGCATTGTTGCTTTTGGGCTCGGGGATGGTGAAATCCATGATGACGCTCGCAGCGGCGATCTGGCACGGGTCAAGGCCTTGCTTACAAAGCAACCAGGATTGGTGAATGCCGAAGATGAAGAGGGAGGGACTCCTCTTCATTGGGCGTGCCTGGGGGGAAAAAAAGAAATGGCGGGGCTGCTGCTCGCGCTGGGTGCAAATGTCAATGCCCGCGACCGCTATGGGGCCGCACCGCTCCATTTTGCCGCCCGAAGCGGCGAGGATGAGCTGGCCAACCTGCTCCTGGGCAAGGGTGCGGACCCTCAAGCCCGGATGTTCAATGGCATGACGGTGCTGCACTTGGCAGTCCAAGGCCGGCAGCCCAAGATAGCCGAACTCCTGCTGTCCAGGAAATTGAATGTCAACGTCCAGGACTCCCAGGGAAACACGCCTCTCCTCCTTGCGGTGCTTGCCGGTTCCGAGCCGATGGTACGGTTCCTGGCGGAGAAGGGCGCAAATATCAACGTCACTAATAAGAGAGGGACAACCCCCTTGTCCGCAGCGAAACGGGAAAACATAGGGGAAATCATTCAATACCTCAAAGATCGTGGGGCCAAAGATACTGCATTACCTTTGCCCGGCATGCAGGGCGCCTATTTTGGGCTGCCGGCCCCGGAGGCTGATCCCAAAATGTTCGCTCCCGGGATTGTCTCGACGGAGAAAGATCAAGTCAATGCCGTATGTTCTCCCGATGGATCGGAATTCTATTTTTCGGAATCGGAGTTAGGGCAGCTATCCCGGATTATGTTCATGAGGCAGGCTGCCGGGGGATGGACAATGCCCGCGATCGCCCCGTTTTCCGGCAAATACAACGACGTGGATATGTTCATGTCATTCAATGGTAACCAGCTGTATTTCTGCTCCGACCGTCCTGCGCCGGACAGGGATGAAAATCGTCGTGACAGCGACATTTATGTCATTGTGAGAAATGCCGGCGGGTGGGGAGAGGCCCGGAACCTCGGGAATAATATCAATTCGGCGCTGGACGACTATTACCCAACCCTCGCTCTTTCGGGCATGCTCTATTTTTCATCCACCCGTGAGGGCGGGACCAACGATCTATACTGCGTCGATCCGAAATCTGGGGTTCGTCCACACAGCCTCGGTCCAACGGTCAATAGCGCCTCCAGCGATTTTGACCCGTTCATCGCCTCGGACGAAAGTTATCTCATTTTTTCGTCCGACCGCCCGGGCGGATTCGGCGGCGCCGACCTCTATATCAGCCTCCGCCAAGCCGACGGCTCCTGGTCGTGCCCTCAGAATATGGGCAAGAGAATCAACACTCCGGCTGAGGAATTTGCGCCCATGATTTCGGCGGACAAGAAGTATTTATTTTTCACCAGCTCCAAAGCGGGAGTACGCGACATTTACTGGGTTCTTGCCGATGTGATCCAGAATTTCAATCCGAAAAAGCAAAGGAGGCAGTCATGAATCGAGTGCCAGTACTCTTGGCAGCGATGGTGTTTGCCATGCCCCATTTCCCGCGCCAATCACCCGTTCAGATAAGGCACCTCGACGGGACGGTCGTTTCCGGCGGGCAACTGGATTCAGTGCTCGGCCGCGCGCTTGCCATCCCCGGCGTCACAGCCGCGGCCGCAGCCGTGGTTCAGAATGACCGGGTCGTATACAACCACGCCGTCGGCGTTCTCAAAGTCGGCAGCAAGACATCAGCAAGCCCTGAAACAGTGTTCCGGGCTGCTTCCCTGAGCAAGCCTGTGTTTGCTTATCTCGTGCTGAAGTTGGCAGATGAAATGGTCTTGGATCTAGACCGGCCCCTCTGTGAATACCTGAGCAAACCGCTCCCTGAGTACCCCGGCTACTCGGACTTGGCAAGGGAGACGCGTTGGCGTGCGATCACGGCACGCATGGTGCTGAGCCACACCACAGGATTTCCAAACTGGAGATGGCAGAATCCAGACAAGAAGCTGACCATCCTGTTCAACCCGGGCGCCCGTTTCAGCTACTCGGGCGAAGGCTACTGCTATCTCCAGTTCATCGTCGAGAGCCTTACCGGCAGAGGACTCGAAGATCTTGCACGAGAAAAAGTGTTCATTCCCCTGGGAATGGGGCGCAGCAGCTACGTGTGGCAGCCTCGATTTGACGGCGCCGTTGCCGTGGACCTCGAGGGCATTCCCCCGGTATTTCGGGAAAAGATCCGGACCGAGGCCAATGCCGCCGGCTCGTTGCTGACAACAGCTGCTGATTACGCTCGCTTCCTGCTGGCGGCCATGAAAGGGAATGGCCTCCGGCAGGCCACATTTGCCATGATGTTGAGATCACAAGTCACTATTTCCGCGCGCGGCCTGTTTGGCGCGCAAAGCTCGGAAAGTCCGGAAGGGAACCGGTACGAGGGATTGGCTTGGGCGCTGGGTTGGGGCGCATTCCGAAGCACCTATGGCAACGCCTACTTCCATGTCGGTGCTGAGCCCGGTTTCGAAAACTATGCCGCGTATTTCGTCGATCAGAAAACCGGATATGTTCTTTTGAGTTCTGGGGACAGGTTCGAGGGGGTCGCGCGTCAGGCCGCGCCATGGTTGATCGGAGACACGGTCTCGCCTTTTAACTGGCTGGGGTACTAGCGTAGGACTTGCATACTCCATCCGCGAAACGCCGTGCGCACAAAATCGACGGCCGGCTTCCTCACGAGTGCCGCCGCTATGCGTGGTACGTTCTTCAATGCCCTGAGGATGCCTCCTCACTTTTCCTGCAGCTTGCGCTTCAATTCGTCGAAGCAGTTCAGCACAACCGTGATCTCGTTGCCTTTCCGACGCGAGGTGCGCCAGATACGATAGGAAGGCACGGTTATATCAATCTCAGTCGGGCACGTGTTGGCGTATGAGCGGCATTTAATCGATACCCCTTGGAATTCACAATGCGCTTATACAGCCCTGCTGATTTGCGGCGCTCCTGATCGTAAGCTGTTAGCGAACACCCAAAACCGGCCACGACCGAACGCTTGAAAACCGGCCACGTCAAGTAGCGGCTTTCACGTATCCTCTGTCATTTCGATGACGGAGGATGCAGGTGCCGAACTACTTGAAAAACACGAAACTACAACAAGTTAACGCTCTTCTTGAACTCGGCTGGACCTATCGGCGCATCGAAGCTGAAACCGGGGTCCGTCGCGAGACTGTCTCCCGGTACGACCGTATCCGGCGGGCAAAAGCGGCCAAAGTGTTCCCCGGCTCCGAACCGTCTTTTGCAGGTCAAAACCGGGAGGTTGAGGGTTCCGACCCGGGAAGCCATGGTCAGCGATTCTACGGCGCCTACTCCAACCGGGGCAGAATCGTCTGTGACAACGGACAAGCCGACTCCGCCGCCGTTGGCGCTCCCGCGTCCGAGCCCCGGAACAATTCCGATTTCTCCAGGGAGGCCCGCAGCACGTGGGCTCGTCTGGTCCGGAAAATATTCGAGGCCGACCCTCTGACTTGCGGCGCCTGCGGCACCCGCATGCGCATCGTCTCCTTTATTACCGATCCCCGTGTCGTCGACCGCATCCTGCGCCATCGACAGAGCGATCGCTGCAGGACGGAAGACCCTTTCGAATCTCGCGCTCCTCCCCTCTCCCGGTTCCGCGCTCTCCATTAGGTTGCATCGGCGATCCCGAAGCCCGGCCCATGGGCCGTCCGGTTGAGGTCTGCCCAGGTCTCGTCTGCGGCCGGCGCTCCGGCGCCCGGCACACGGGGCAGGCAGCGCATTACCGGGCTGGCAAAGCGGATTTTCAGGGCAGGAGCGCGGTAATGCGCTGTCTGCCCCGTGTCTTCCGCCCGGTTTTCCTCCTGCCATCCCCCTTCTCACCCCCTTCTCACCCTCTTTCCTCTTGCCCTCCAGGATAGAAATGCTTATAAGGAGCCGGCCCCAAAACGGTGCCGGATGTCGCAGATACGCCTTCATCAATAGAATTGCGGATCGGGTGCGGATCAGAATCGCACGGAACTCCGCTACGGTTCGCGGTCGGGCGGCGTGCGGACGAGGGTCTTGCTCCCATTGTGATGGATAGGCGAAATAAACTGCCTGACTGCGGCCGCATTCGATGGATAAACAGGGAGAACAGAACTTCCACCATTATGGGCGTAAACGCCGTTTATCGTTCACGTGCCCAAGCGTGAGAGCCAGAGATTTCTACAAGTGCGTCAAATTCAGCTATTCGCGGCTGCAACAGCGGATTATAATGGGGAAATCCACAGGTGCTCGGAATACATTTCGCGAGACACACTGCAGGTTGCATGCGCAGCATCAGCAGGGGACAATCATGCGACACAATTGGGTAAAGTGCACAATCGGAGTCTTTGTGATCCTCGCGCCGGTGCTGTTCACCATGATTGCCATCGCCGAGTTGTCGATCGGTTCGGGAATAAGAGCCTACAGTCAAAAAGCACAGTCATATTTTCACGGCAAGCGAGTCGAAGCCCTTATAGCGATGGTAGAGTGCGAATCATGCTATCTACCGGACAGAAATGACGCCGTCTGGACGTTGGGCCAGCTTGACGATCCACGCGCCTTGCCGGTCTTACAGAAGTATTATGCGGGGGCGAGGGGTTACCAGCCGAACAATTTCAGCCAAAACAGGCTTCGAATTGCGTTACGGCATCTCCGGCATGAGGATCTCAATCGGTTCGAGTCCATTTTATGGCGCTGGATGTTGCCAGTCGAAAACTGAAGCTCTTTTCCCTAACTATCTAACGCAAATTCGCGAAACTCCCACGAAGTCGCGATCCGGGAAGTTACGGACCCGCTGTGTTGGATCAGGGGGCGAAAAGTGGGGAAACCGGGCAATTGAACGCTGCAACGCGAGATCCGGCTCAGTGATCTGTCTCTTCAGTACTGTCTGACTCTTGATCTGGCGATAACTCAGCTCGATCCCGTTCGAAGTATTCCTCATAAATTTCTCGAGCCCTCAAGAAATCGGTCTTGCGGACGAGCAAAGCATTTGGGCTGGCGGTATAGGGTCCTGCTCCGGCATTGAAATCACTTTGTAGAATTGCTTCAATGCCATTGTTTTTCAGCAATTCCTGAATCATCTGGGCTTCCATGGGATTGGGAAAGGACGACAGTTCGACCAGCTCAAGTTCACCGATATCAGGGGACTCACGGGTCTCCGCGGGCAATGAGTCGACCAGTTCGACGCCGCAGTCGTTGCAGCGTATGAATCCCATTCGGTACTCGCAGCGGCAACTTGGGCAAAACGGCATCAGACACCTCCGGGTTTACTCATCATCGACGAAAAAGTAGAAAGATTAACGACCTGGGGCCACATCTGTTTCCACCTTTTGCTTTTCTCATTCTAGCAAGAATGACAGAGGTAATTCGCTGAATGTTTGGAGTTTCTGGAAGACAAACGGGGATTATGGCCGCTGGCATGAAAAAATCAGGCAAAATGAATCGCAAGACGCTTGGTGCACCAAGAACAAGACTCCGGTTTCCGGATCTCGACCGGGCGAGAGCCGCTGTGCTTCTCTTCCTTCGGTCCCCGGAATCGCAGCGCGGGTACCGCCACGCGATCGATGAATTCATCGGTTGGTATTGCTTGGAGCCGCGTCTCTCGTTCAACAAAGCCGTCGTCACGCGCTACAAAGGCTATCTCGTGCTTTTGCAGTGCACCCCGGATTGATGTCCAACTGCAATTGGACCCGCCCCTAGACATCGGCAAAGGGGTCTTGGCGTGTCCGCCATGTTCGGGGGCCACTCGGTTTTCTGGTCCGTCGATACATTCTGATCCCATTGTCTTGAACCGAGCTCGCGGCTGTGGCACTCAAGAGCATCAGGATCTGTTTCTGCTGATCTGAGGCCTTGCTGATCGATTCGGTAATGGCGGGGCTGTCTGCCGCCGGTGCGGCCGTTTTCATGTGGGCGTACTGCCAGAATTTGTCCTGCAGATGCTCAATTCCCTGGAGTACGAGGACTGGATCGAGTTTCTGGTACGAGTCTCGCAGCCGGCATTTATGATCCTCAGCGATTGTGATCGAGCCCAATGCCCCTGCTTCCTATAATCATTCTGTCCCTATTTTCCATGTCTCATGAAAGGGGTGCATTCCAGTAGCCTGACACCGATCTTCCAACTATCCAATGCTGAGCCGAGTCGATTATAATTTCGGCAATCGCCCATGTTTGACAGTATTTTCTTCGGCGGGTGTTTCACCAGTCGACAAAAGTTGAAGCGCTGACTCAGGCTCTAACCACAACCACCCAGTCAATGGGAATGAAGGAGGACAGGACAATGGCCAAATATATGGCGCTTTGGGAAATTGAAACCAGCAGAACTCCGGAGGATCCGAAGGCAAAAAGGGCTCAATGGCTGAAATTCGATGAGATCGTCGCGAAACAGCTCAAGGAGGGACTCATCACGGATTGGGGCCTGTTCCCGGGGGAGGGGGCCGGATATGTGATCTTTGAAGGCAGCGGCGTGAATCTTCACACTTTTCTTAGTATGTGGAGCCCCTATGTGAGGTTCAAAACCAGGGAAACGCTGAGCATTGATCAGGTCATCAAAGCCACCAAGGCCTTGCCGGAATAATCGACCACGGAATCAAATTGGTGTCAGGCCGCCTCCAAAGCCAGAAAAGTGAAATAAGGTGGCCTGTCACCGATTTTCTCGCGTCCAGGCGCGTTGGTATTTGCCAGCTTCGGATACTCTGGGTATTTAGCTCCGAAAACCCTGGCCTCATGCGGCCACCGCGGTCGCCCGAACCTGCTCCAGTACGTTCATCAGCTGATCGACCTGTTCCGAGCTGAAAAGGCCATCGGGACCCTGCGGCGTCAGATCGGTGAATGGGGACTCGTAGAGCAGCGACGCGTCCATCACGCCATGCTCGGTGAGGTGGTTTACCATCAGGTCTACGAATTCGATCTGGTTCGCACCGAAATGTTTGCCCGACAAAAAACCTGCAACTGCATGCTTGGCCGCTTCACGGTCCATGCCGACGAGGGAGCGCACGAATAACCCGAGCCCCTTGGACTCCGTTTTTGCCAGGGTAATGTCTTCCGGCCGGCCCACTTTGCTCTCGGCGAGCATCCGCTCCAATTCCGCCAGGTCGACCGCCGTCAGAGCCAGGTTCATCCGGAGCTTGTGGATTGCAATGTGGTCCTGATGGGCGCGCAGGAATGCCCGGGCCTTCGCACGGAACTTCTCGAAGTCCGCGCCGTCACTGAGCCCTGGCAGATTCACGTTGATTTCGGCGCCCATCAGATCTTCGAAGTCGGTATAAATAGGCTTACGCTTCTGCTTTTCGATCAGCTTCACAAGATCGCGCAGCCGACGGCGCATCGACTCGATCATGGGAACCGTCACATCCTGCCACCATGCGTCCGTCTGCACATCCTGAATAAGCGGCATCTGGTTCCGCACCATCGGAATGGCCGACTTCTCCTCCAACAATCCTGCAATCGCCATGACCTGCTCCCGAAGACGCTGGAAGGCCGGTTCTGCGCGCAAGAAAGCCAACAGCAGGTTCAGTACGAGCAAGTCGAACCTTTTTGCCTCTTCCGCCTCCGCCTCGAGTTCTGACGGCAATCCCGCGACTTCATGCGCAAGTTCGGCCAGGTCCCCAGCCGAGAGAGTGGACCAGGCCTCCGCACGGGCGTACTTTTCCACAACACGTCGCCGCGGCCTGACCACGAAGTTGTTCAGGTTCATCGCGGCCACTTCGCAGTGCAACAGCTCGCCGATCGCGCAGCGCACTTCAGCCTCAGTTGTTGGTTCGCCGTAGGTGGCGACAGGTTCTCTGACCATATGCCCGCCGGCATTAAGTTTTTTGTCCAACGTGCCCAGGATCTCGAGCCGGGCCGTGAACAGCCGCTTGCCCAGCGAATCGCCCGCCGCGCCCTCCGTCGTTTCGGGATTCTGGCTGAAATACTCGAGGTTCTGGCAGTAGTCGAAGAGATAGAAGAACTTCTTGTGATTCCCCGGCCCGAACAGCTCGGGACACAGACGAGTCCCGCGGCCGAGCATCTGCCAGAACTTGGTCTTCGAGCGCACCAGCTTGAAGAACACCAGGTTGACCACTTCGGGGATGTCGATGCCGGTGTCGAGCATATCCACGGAAATGGCGATGTGCGGTGCCTTGTCTTTATTCGAGAAATTGTCGATCAGGCTCTGCGCGTATTCGGTTTCGAAGGTGATGACGCGGGCGAATTCACCCTTGAAGTGGGGATAGTTCGCGTTGAACCTCTCTGCGATAAATTCCGCGTGGTCCTGGTTTTTGGCGAACAGAATCGTCTTGCCGAGGCGGTCGCCACCCGTGACCTTGATGCCGCGGGTCATCAGGTGCGCCAGCACCTTGTCGACGGTATCGTTGTTGAACAACCACTTGTTGACCGCTTCGGCCTCGACGCGGATGGGCACGTTGCCGTCCTCGTCCCAATCCAGCGCGTCCCACTGGTCTTTGTCCTCTTCCGACAAATCGTCGTACCGGATCCCCTCACGCTGGAACTTGAGCGGCACCGAGACGGCTTTCGGCGGTACCAGGAACCGGTCCTTCACCGCCTCTTCGAGCGAGTACGCATCGGTTGGTACTCCGTTCTCCAGGTCGAACAAGGTATAGGTGTTGCGATCCACCTCGTCTTTCGGCGTAGCCGTGAGGCCGACCAGCAACGAGTCGAAATACTCGAAGATGGCGCGATATTTCTGAAAAACAGACCGATGCGCTTCGTCAATGATGACGAGGTCGAAGTGCCCGGCGCCGAAGCGTCTCTGGCCATCCCGCGTTTCGTCGATCAACCCCATCATGGTCGGATAGGTCGAGACGAAGACGCGCCCTTCGGCGTCTTTTTCGGTAACAAGGTTCACGGGCGAGGCGTCGGGCAAGTGGCGCTTAAAGGCGTTCACCGCCTGCCGGACCAGCGCCACGCGATCGGCAAGAAAGAGCACGCGCTTGACCCAGTTGCATCGCATCAGCAGATCGCATAGTGCGATCACGGTGCGGGTCTTGCCGGCGCCGGTGGCCATCACGACCAGCGCCTTCCGGTCGTGGTCGCGCTCGAAGGCCTCGGCGATGCGTCGGATGCAGCGCGTCTGATAGTAGCGCTCGACGATCTCCGCGTTAATCTCGGCCTCGGCGAGCCGTTTACGGCTGGTGCGCCGCTGGATCATCAGGTCCAGTTCCGGCTTCTTGTAGAATCCCTGCACCTGGCGCGGCGGGTAGTTGGCGTCGTCCCACAGCCAGTGCTCATAACCATTCGAATAAAAGATCACCGGCCTCTGGCCGAACTGCTTTTCGAGGCAGTCGGCGTAGAGTTTGGCCTGCTGCTGACCCACGCGCGGATCGCGCCGGGTGCGTTTGGCCTCTACAAGTCCCAGGGGCTTGCCGTCGTCGCCCCAGAGCACGAAATCCACGAAGCCCTTGCCCTGATTATTGGGCATGCCGGTGACTTCGAGTTCGCGGTCGCGCGGCTGATCCAACGGCCACCCGGCTTCATTCAGCAGCAGGTCGATGAAGTAGTCGCGGGTCTCCTCTTCCGAATAGTCATGCGTGTCCGGTTGGGCGGAGGCCGCTTTCTTGGCCTCCGCCACCTCGGCGCGCAGGCGTTTCAGTTCTTCATCCAGCGCCGACTTGTCCGCCATCACCAGCTCGAGCTTTTCGTCGCGCTCGCGCAGCCCGGCTTCCAGCTGCCGCAACTGCTCGGCCGTCTGACCGCGGACCGTCGCCGCCGCGGGGAGTGCGCCGGCATCGAACGTGAGCCCCGGCGCCGGGCGTTCGGTCCGGCCATACGTATGCGCGAGCCAATAGGCCACGTGGAACAGCTCGCGCACGGCCATCAGCGCATCGGACGTCTGGATCGGCCGATTGCCATGAACCGCGCGGTTGCCGAGCTGCGCGATGATCCGCGCTTTGTTGAACACCGCCTCGCCCGCGGCCGATTTGAAGGTCGGCTCGTGGATCAGCGCGCTCAGATTTTCCTGATAGGGGAGCCGCAGCGATGGATCGTGCCTGTATACCCAGGCCACCGCCAGTTCGAGGGCGCGCCGCGCATAAAAGCACGCCGTGCGCGGGTCCGGATGCACTGCCGCTTCGACCTTGGCCGCAGCCTCGAAAACCTCCGGCCAATCGCGTCGAAGAAAGATGAAGTGGCTCATGTCAGCCTCTTGGCCCGGTGTCACAGATCATCCCAGGGATTTGAGATTCGAGATTCGAGATTCGAGATTCGAATTTGAGAATCTCGAATCTCGAATCTCGAATTTCTTTTTTCCGTCGCTCATGGCAAACCAAGTTCCCCACAGAATCGGTGGAACGGGAGCACTCGGATTCCGGTGGCCGCATGCACAAAGTCCTGGTTGCCCAGGTGGGTCTGGTAGAAGGCCGGAATATCCGTGCGCGCGCTGAAATAGCCGGCGGCCGGGGAAATCGCGCGTTCGCCCGTTTTGCACTCGACCGCAAATTCCGGTTTGCCATCGCGCACAACCACAAAATCGACTTCGCGCTTGTCGGTATCGCGCAAATACCTCAGTTCCATGACAAAACCTTCCGTGTCCTCCCGCCAGTGGCAATACTTCAGCAACTGGCAGGCCACCAGGTTCTCAAGGCGCTGTCCCCCCTCGGGAGCCTGCGACCAGTCCCAGAAGTAAAGCTTCTTTTCCTTCCTGACGGCGCGGATCCGGGGTGCGCCATAAGGCGGGATGCGGAAGCAGACATAAAGGCGTTCGAGCATCGTCAGCCAGCGCTCGACGGTGTCGTGCGCGACCTGGAGCGACTCGCTCAGGCTCTTGACCGAGAGCGGAGATCCCACGCAGCGAGGGAGGTGCTGCAGCAGAAGCTCGATCAGCGATATTTCCCGCACGCGTTCGAGGTCGCGCAAATCATCGCGTACGATGCGCTCCCGGTGCTCCTTCTGCCATCGCCGGTGTTCGCGCTCGCTGCCGGAAAGGAAAGGTTCGGGAAAACCTCCAAAGTGAAGCAGGGCGTCAACCGTAGCCGGGCGGGCTTCCGGATCGACCTCGCGCAGCGAAAAAGGGTGCAGCCGGTAATAGTGATAGCGCCCCTGCAGGGAATCGCCGCCTTTGCGATAGTAGTCCAGGCGCGCCGAGCCGATCACAAGGATGGACTGTTTCGACCTGCGGGTATCATGCAATCCTTTGACAAGATTGCGCCAGCGCGCAAACTTGTGAACTTCGTCGAAAATCAGCAGGGGCTTGCCGGCCGGAATTTCCCCTTTCAGCAATCGTTCCCTATGCTCGCCGTAGTCCCAATTCAGGTAGGCGGAGTTCGATTCGTCTTTCGGTCCGGAATCGAGGAGGGCGAGGGCAAACGTGGTTTTCCCAGCCTGGCGCGGCCCGCCGACAAACACCATTTTCCCGGCCAGATCATGGCGCACGGCATCCTCGAGGTATCGCGGAATCGCCTTTTTGCGCGCATGAGTGTTTTCAGGCATACCCTATTTTACTCATGAGTAAAATCAGGTCAATGTGAATTTATCCTTGAGCGAAGTTGTGTCGTAATACATGTCGCGATTCTGTCGCAATACTTCATTACATTTTTGTTCGCACTGCGATTCAGGCAGTGGGAACGACCTGACTGAGAATATCCACGCCCAAACGGACCGCGGGCGTCTCCGCCCGCATCAGGCAATCTGTGGCTGCCAAATCGCGACTCAAACCCGGAATCCCATGCCATTGGCTCTTACAGACGTGGTTTGTTGCTCCGGCTGCCGGCTCACCTACGTGTTTTGCGGGCGAGACGCCCGCGGTCCGTTCGATCGCCGTCAGACCGGCGGTGATCGTGTTGCTGATGGAGAAGCGGGGAGCGAATCCTGCCATGGCTACAATTCCCCCCGGAAGGCGCGATGCTGGAGCGATGCGAAGAGAGCGTTGAGTTCTGCGAGAGACTCATATTGCTTAACTTTGAGCCTCTCAATGTGGAAGACAGTGCCGGAGAATTTCCGCTGGTCCGGCAGCGGGGGACACATCAACATAATTTGCTCGAAGCGCGACTTGCTGACCATGCCCTTCATAGAAGAGGTCGATGCTTGCTGAATTAACCTCTTCCCTACGAGCAACTGCACGTAAAGAAAATGGGAATCACCGTCCCGCGGAATAAGGGCGTTGATCTGCTGGTTAAATGCTACCTCCCGATCGGTCATGGCAGCGTTGCCAATACATTCTGGGCTGCCGGCGATACAGGTGACCAAGATTGAGCCAGCCGGCACGGTCCGTGCGACTTCTTTGCCTAAGGCGGATAAGCCCTCCTCGGCTCGTGTCAGGTAGTAGTTTGGCGTGTTAATGTTGTCTGACTTTATCCACTCAATCTCGGTCCCGTAGTACTCGGGAACCGCACGAGGGGGGGTATTTCCTGTGATGACCATTCCAATATTCGATATCCTTTTCAGGGGCCACCCCCGCGGATTTGTGCCAGGGTCGCCGAACATGTCGAGGAAGATGGATTGGGTGAGGGTGTCGAGTTGGGTGAGGGCGGCACGGCGCTTGGCCCGAAGCGCCTCCGCCCGGTCCAGCACCTCTGCAATCCGCCGCTGCTCGAGTAAAGGTGGCAACGGAAGCGATAGCTTGAGGCACCGCTCAACGTTTAGATTGGAGATGTTGGTCGTCTGTTGTCCGAAGCTCCGCACCGTCGTCTGAATACGTTTCGAGGCGAACCAGTGAAACAGGAAGCGGGGATCGATCCGGCTCGGATTCGCTCGGAGCACCGAGACGAACCCACCGAAGCTGGTCCGCCAGGGGAGATTGGGAACCCAGCAGCACTTGCCGACTAAATTCCAACTGTTGGCGCTTGAAACGAGGATGTCTCCGTGCGCGAGATACTGGTTGTCGCGCTTCACGAAAGACTCAGCGACTCCCCATACATCGGAGAGGTCAAGTTCCGACTGTACATTTGTTGTGCGCAAGCAGGCGACCGAACCTGGCGTGCCCACCGGCACCACGTCTCCGGGCTTGAAGTTAATGCCGCGAACGAATGCTGCGACATCACCGAGAGACGCTTCCGCATAGGGGCTCATCCCAGCATCCCCTCCAGCTCCTTTATCCCCCTCTGAATCTCGGCTTCCAGCTTCGCAAGCCCAGCAAGAATCTCCATCGGAGCCCTATGCTCAACCTCTTCATGCACGATTTCCTTGTATCGGTTGAGCGATAGGTCGTAGCTCTGCGCCGCAATGTCGGCCTTGGGAACGCAGAAGCTCTGGGCGGTGCGCGGGCGCTTGCGCTCGCTGCGATCACGTGCGGCCCAGCGTGCGAGCACGTCGGGCAGGTTGTTCTTGGCAAGCTCGTCGGCGACCAGCGCGGTGCGCGGCACGGGGCCGAGTTTGTCTTCAGAAAGCAGCGGCGTGCGCTTGTCGTCGAGACTCCAGCCGTCGGCCTCCACGTCGTAAAACCAGACCCGGTCGGTGCCGCCGGAGTTGGTCCTGGTGAAAAACAGGATCGCGGTGGAGACGCCCGCGTACGGCTTGAACACGCCGCCGGGGAGCGACACCACGGCATCGAGCTTCTGCTCTTCGACCAGCAGGCGGCGCAGCTCCCGGTGCGCGTTGCTCGAGCCGAAGAGCACGCCGTCGGGGACGATCACGGCGGCGCGCCCGCCGGGCTTGAGCAGGCGCAGGAAGAGCGCGAGGAAGAGCAGCTCGGTCTTCTTGGTCTTGACGATCTGCAGCAGGTCCTTGGCGGTGTTTTCGTAGTCGAGGCTGCCGGCGAACGGCGGATTGGCGAGCACCAGGGTGTAGGCTTCTTCGTCCCCAGAGTGATCCTGCGCGAGCGAGTCGCGGTAGCGGATGTCGGGATTCTCGACGCCGTGCAGCAGCATATTCATGCTGCCGATGCGCAACATCGTATTGTCGAAGTCGAAGCCGTGAAACATGCGCTGGTGGAAGTGCTTCTTCTGCCTGGCGTCGTGCAGAATGTCCGGGTGGCGCTCGCGCAGGTGCTCGCCGGCCGCGACCAGGAAGCCCGCCGTGCCGCAGGCCGGGTCGCAGATGAGATCGGCCGGCTGCGGCGCCGTCATCTCGACCATCAGCCGGATGATGTGGCGCGGCGTGCGGAACTGGCCGTTCTGCCCCGCCGTCGCGATCTTGCCGAGCATGTATTCGTAGAGGTCGCCCTTGGTGTCCCGATGCTCCATGGGCACGTTGTCGAGCAGGTCCACTACCTTGGCGAGCAGCGCCGGGGTGGGGATGGTGAAGCGCGCGTCCTTCATATGGTGGGCGTAGGTGGACTCGTCGCCGCCCAGGGTGCGCAGGAATGGGAACACGTGCTCGTTCACGACCATGTACATCTCCGCCGGCGCCATGTTCTTGAAGTGCGACCAGCGCAGGTCATGGTACGGGCGGCCCTTCGCATCTTTGCCCTTGGGGAAGATGTGGCGCTCCATCGGCTTCTTGAGCCGCGTAGACTTGTGTTCTTCCAGTGTGTGCAGGTCGTCCAGGCGGCGCAGAAAAAGCAGATAGGTGATCTGTTCGATGACCTCGAGCGGGTTGGAAATGCCGCCGGACCAGAAGGCGTCCCAGATGCGGTCAATCTGGTTCCTGATGTCACCGTTGATCATGTCGATGTCTTTCTGCAAGTTGGGATTGCGGGACGATGATAGCAGACTTCGGCACCAATAGAATCAATAACTTATAGAAACCGCACTTTTGGCGATACCCCAGGAAAAACCGCGAATTTGCCCGTGGCAATGTAAACCGGATCGCCAGCAATTGCACATACGGCGAGGCGACATGGAAGCGGGATCCGGCTTGCTGGAAGGTTCGCACAGCCGGGCTATCGAGTTTTACGGGGGCGTCCCGTTTATGACCGGGATTCCGGGTGTCAGGTCTTCAATGTCCTTTTCTGGATTTCAGCCGCAGGGAGCCGCAAGTCATTTGTATGACCGGAATCTGGATTCTGAAGACCTGACCGGTTTCTCTTGCGGCGCCTACTTTTGCAATGGATCGGGGGGCACGCCCTCCTTCGTGATGACGACGGGCTGGATCGCGCCGCCGGCATCGAATCGCAGTTCGTCGATGCATACGACCCGGTGGTTGCGGTCGGTCTCGCCGAGCGGGCGGCGGTGATATACGATGTACCAATGGCTCGAGCCGGGTGCGTGGAGGATCGAGTGATGGCCCGCCCCGGTCGCGACGGCCGGATCCTGTTGAAGAATTTTTCCCGCCCGTTCGAACGGGCCGAGCGGTGACGAGCCGATCGCATAGGCCACGGCGTAATTCGGTCCCGTCCAGCCGCCTTCGGACCACATGAAGTAGTATTTCCCGTCCTTCACGAACATGAAGGAACCTTCAACGTAACCGCTCGGCGTGATTTCCTTAAAGGTCGTCCCGTCGGGAAACGGCACGAAGCCGGTGAAGTCCTCGTTCAGCTTCGCAATGTTGCAGTGCCGCCAGCCGCCGTAAATCAGGTAGAACGTGCCATCTTCGTCCTTGAACACGTAGGCATCGATCGGCTGAGCGCCGTTGTGAAACTTGTCGACGAGAGGCCTGCCGAGGTGATCTTCGAACGGACCGCCGGGATTCGCGCACGGGCCACGCCGATGCCGCCAACCTGATTGTCATTCTGGATGTCGTTCGCGCCGAAGAACATGTAGTAGGCGCCGTCCTTCTCGATGACCGATGGCGCCCACATGGCGCGCTTGGCCCACGTTACGTCGGAGGTGTCCAGCACGCGCGGATGCTTCGTCCAGGTTACGAGGTCGCTCGACGAAAACGCATCGAGGAATGTCTGCTCGCCGTACGGCGCGGAGTAGGTCGGGTAGATCCAGTACTCGTGCTCGAATATGTGCGCTTCAGGATCCGCATACCAGCCGGGGAGGATGGGATTCCCTGAACGCGGGGTCTGGCCCGCCATGTGAAAGCCGCCGAAGACGGCCGTTGCCGCCAGCAGGGCGAGGATGAGCAGAGAGTTGCGCATGAGAGACATCCTCTCCTATTTGCCGCCTGGCGCCGTCTAATTTCCGGTCACCAAGCTCGAACGATAGCCGCCTCGCCTTGCAGATCTCAACGAGGTCGAGCTCGGTTGTTGAGGCAAAATGAGTCAAAAACGGCGGACGCGGCCCTGACGTTCGATTTGGGTTCACCAGATCTTGAAAGGCAAGGATTTCGCGTCGAAATACA
The DNA here is from genome assembly GCA_963824985.1 of Terriglobia bacterium. GTDB lineage: Bacteria > Acidobacteriota > UBA6911 > UBA6911 > UBA6911 > JAFNAG01. The sequence goes on along the minus strand of CAWGRQ010000051.1, from coordinate 17,953 downwards.
TCTTATAAGGCGCGACCTCACCCATGGCATAAAATGGGAATAACTTCGAACCGACGCGACCCCCGCCCGGGAACTCGACGTGAAACACGCCCTGCGGCGTGTCGGCAACCATCCACTTATTGAGATCGGCATCCGTCTCCGGGAGTCGAAAGTTCTGGGAGTGGGCGAACGCGTCCAAAACATAAACGACCGGCCCTCGTACAATGGCGACCCAGTTGGGGTGCTGCGCGTCGACCGGCTGCATCCGGAAGCGCAGCGGAATCCTGATCTCCAACCGATCACCCGAGTTCCATTGGCGCGTAACGGCAGCCCAGGTCCCCGGGGAACATGTTATGTCGGCCTGCGTACCGTTCACCTTGACAGAAACGCCCTGTCCCCAGGCCGGCACGCGAAACTTGATCGAGAAATTCGCACTCTGTTTGAGGCTCACCGCCAGGAGGACGGTCTCGTCTTCCGGATAGTGCGTCTCCTGGGTCAACCTGACTTCGCCCTCGGGCCGGCTCCAGACCACTTCGGACGGGACATATAGATTCACATACAGGCTGGAGCTGTCTCTGAAGTAGATGAGATTGTGGTAATCCGCGACGCACTGAATCAAGGTCCCCGAACAGCATGTGTAGGTTTCCCGCTTATAGATCTTCATGCCGCCGGCAATCCGGTAGTCGGCATAATAGAAGTTCTTGCCGCCGGTGGTAATGGGGAGCGCGGCTCCGACGCCGTTATAGAGCAGCCGCTCGATCCAATCCCCGTAGCGGGCTTCGCCAGTGAATTGCATGAGGTATCGCGACAGCTTGAAGCCTGCCCAACTGCCGCATATGGTTTCGAAATCGTCGGGTCGATATTCCAAGGCCCGTCCCAGAGCGCCATCCGATGGCACGATGTGCTCGATCGGGCCAAATCCGCCGGTCGCGTAGCACTGCCTTTTCTGCAGGAAATCATATGCATTCCTGATGATCTTCAGGTAGGCCGGCTCTCCGGATACGGCATACGCCATGGCGGCGCTGCTGAACGTATTGACATGGCTGTAAGCGTGAAGGCCGTGGGCGTCCGGGGGATCGGATGTCGCGGCAAACTTGTTCCAATACTGTGGGTAGAGCCATGCTTCGGCAAAGGTCTTATACTTCGAATTTCCCGTGACCCTGTATGCGCGAAACAGGTTCTCGCCAAGCGTGTACCATTCGCCCGGCCTGCCCGACCAGAGGCTCGGCGTGGCCGGCACGTTGGCGCGGTCGAAGTTCTGGCTGGCCCAATCCACGAGCCTGTCGAGCAAATGGACGGAATCTGCATGGTCCGCGTAGAGTTGCATGTCCACGAGGCCGCAAACCAGCTTCTCAAACGGATAGTGCCTCATCCCGCAATCACCGTCGGATTTCACCGTCTTGGCAAACTCGGTCACCAGGCGCACGGCCTTTTCGCGCATCGCCCCGTCTCCGGTTGCGCGATACATGCGCGCCATCCCGCTCAGCCATTGGCCCAAGACGGTCGAACTGTTGCGCTCGCACCAGCCTCCAAGCGTCTTGCCCGGCGCGGGCAGGCCGACCGCGGCCCGAAATCCTTTCATAATGTCATCTTCTGATATGCCCGCGTAATAGTCCCTGGTCGCCTGGTACTGCTCCTTCCACCTGCTGTCTGCCAGACGCACGCCTCGATAATCGAACGGTTCGAGCAGGTTCCTGGATGCAACTTCCTTATCCTGGATTGTCGAGGCCCCGACCGCCTGGGTTAGGAGCCAGGCTGCCGGAGGTGCGGTCTTCAAAAAGTCCCGTCGCAGCATGTCGTTACTCATGGATGATCCTCTCACGCGGAAATACTGATGTGCCGATTATAGTGGATACCCAAGAAACAAAGCTGTAAAAAAGCCGCATTGATGCATCCCCGGTGGTTTGGGGTCGGACCACGCGAAATGGTTGCAATCTAAGGATGTCTCCGTTTGAAGGGGGCAAAACAGGCCTTGCATAAAGATTTCGTGCCCCTTTTCTGCTTCTAAGGCAAATCACGCGTCAGAGGCTTCTTCAAGCCTCGGGCCATTCGTTAAACCCAGCCGGCAGGGGTCGATCATCTGGCGCCCCAATGCCACATCCGTGTGATCCTCATGTGCGACAGACTCGGCAAAATGGAATACTGGTCCCGCTTGAAGCATCTGGGAAAGATCGCTTACAAAACAAGGAATGCGCGGCGATAGCAAAAACAGAAAAGGGTAGCTGAAAGGTGAGAAATAATCAAAACAGGTATGCAAGAACCTAAGATTCAGAAAAAGACCTCAACAAATGCGGCCAAGCCCCAGTTTAGGAAGTCCGGCGCAGCATAAGTTCAAGCCGAGCCGTCCGTGAAGAGCTTCTTGCCGCCGCCAAGCACGACCGGCACCGTGAAGAGGCTCATGGCGTCGACCAAGTCATTGGCGAGCAGCGCGTGTACGAGTTCGGTACTCCCCTGGTCACAAGATGAGGGGACAGCGGCGCTTGCGCCGCTGGATGATAAGGACATGCCGAGCGCGAGTGACGATCCCAGAGGGTCTCCTTTGGTCTCGCCGCACCGTTTCTTTCCGAATCGAAGAGCATCATGGCCGCCGAAGTCGTGCCGATCACCTTGGACAGGGAGGCAAGGTCGTACATGGTATCTCCGGTGACCTCGTTTTCCGGGGTGGTATCCAGTTTGCCAGCGGCGGCATCCAGCACCAGTGCGCCGCGAAAGCCCACGGCCAAAGCCCCTCCCGGGAATGCCCCCTGGCTTACGTAGGATGCGAGCAGGCGGCGTGTCTCGTCGAAGGTATCGGGCCTCAGGTCAGGACTTTCCGTTCCCGGCCGGAGCGTGAGCTCAAGTTTGGGCACCTGCAATCCGTCTCCAACCGCGAAATATCCGGGAATGGATACCGGGGTCTTGCCGCTCACGGCGATTTCGCCCGACATCGCCCGGGCTGCCGCCAGCTGCGATCCATCGGAATAACTGAACGTGCACAGGTAGGCGGGAACCTGAGGAAAGAGCTTGAGCACGTAGGGATTTCCCAGGGCGATCCAGAGGACGGGTTTCTGCAACGCCATATGATGGCTCCCGGGTCGGTCGAGTCGCCTGGATCCTTTGGGCAGGGCGAGTAGGTATCGTCATCCGAAAAGCAGAGGGGGGTGGCAGGGATTATGATTGGCTCATTTCCCCGGCATGGCAGTTAGATCTCTCTGGGCGGCCCCAATACGGCCGCCCAGAGAGGTCAGCCCGCCATGCCCTGCGTCTGCCAGCCGCTCGTCGCCTGTTGCGGCGGGGACTTGGCCCGCTTCGCAGGGGAGTATCGTGGGGGCGGCCTTATCGCCGAAGCGCCGGCGCAATACCGGCCCAGGCATCCAGAACGAACGGCGTACTATCAGCTCTTTGAAGACCACTTCGACAGTTACGTCCGTGGTTACGAAGAACGGTTCGAGCCGCGCTCGGGCCCCCTGCGCCCGGTTGTGCCCCGTTCCGTGGAGCAGTTTCTGAGTTGTGGCCGGCTCCAAGGGGGTTTCGCCAGGATTCGCTGCCCGAAGTGTCACGCGGAGCACCTCTTGGCGTTTTCTTGCCGCACCAGAAATCTCTGTTCGAGCTGCCAGGCCAAACGCTCTGTCCTGTTCGCCGAAAAACTCACATCCGAGATCCTCGCTTGCGTCCCGCATCGGCATTGGACCTTTTCCATCCCCCGCGTCCTGCGCGGCCTTGTCGAACGCGACCGCAAGCTGCTCGGCCTGCTGTCCCAAACCGCCTACGCCGCAATTCTGAAAACCTTCCAGGCATTCTTTGACCGCTCTGACGTCCGCCCCGGCTGCGTCGTCTCGCTCCAAACCTTCGGCGGCTACGGCGCCAACTTCAACCCGCATGCCCATGCCTTGGTTTCCGACGGCGTTTTCAATCGCGACGGAGAGTTCCTGCCGCTTTCCGCCCCCGATCCCGCCGCCGTCATGGAAGTCTTCCGGAGACTGTTCCTGCAGCGCCTGCACCGGGCCGAACGCCTCTCGGAAAGCTTCATGCACAATCTCTTGTCCTGGGTCCATCCCGGATTCTCTGTATTCGCCGGACTGCCCGTGGATGCCGGGGCCCTCGCCTCGCTCGAATCCCAGAGCCGCTACATCACCTGCCCCGCTCTGGCCATGGATGCCCTCGAGAAACTCGATGACGGCGCCCTGTCGCTGGAGACGCCCCCGGACCCGCGCACCGGCGCTACGCGCGTGGTCCTGGATCCCCTGGAATGGATTCACAGGATCACCTCGCATATTCCCGACCCGGGAAGCCATGGTCAGCGATTCTACGGCGCCTACTCCAACCGGGGCAGAATCGTCTGTGACAACGGACCAGCCGACTCCGCCGCCGTTGGCGCTCCCGCGTCCGAGCCCGGAACAATTCCGATTTCTCCAGGGAGGCCCGCAGCACGTGGGCTCGTCTGGTCCGGAAAATATTCGAGGCCGACCCTCTGATTTGCGGCGCCTGCGGCACCCGCATGCGCATCGTCTCCTTTATTACCGATCCTCGTGTCGTCGACCGCCACCGCCACCGGAAGAGCAAGCGCTGCAAGACTCGGGGCCCTTTCCAGCCGCGTCCTCCTCCTCGCGCCCGCCCCGACACCCTTCCGTAAGCTTCCGCGCCATCCACCCCGCATGCCGGCCAGAGCGCCGCTTGGTCGAGGTTTATCCCGGCTCATGGGCGCAAGCGCTCCCGAGTCGTCCGCCCAACTTGCCCACTGCGATCCCCCTTTTCGCCTCCTTTTCCCTTGCTCTCCCGGAAAGAAATGCTTATCTCCTTCAAAACATCGGTTCGGGATAGAGCGATTGGGCAGACCTCTGCTTAGCGGGAGGTCCCGCTCCGCCTAAAGCCAGGTGAGGCCGCGGTGCTGCTCACCGGAGATGTGGAGGAAGAGCGCTTCGAGCGTGGCGAAGCCCTGGCCGTCACACTCGATGTCTTCCCCGGCGCTGAGGTCCTTGAGCTCCCCGCGCCATGCCAACCTGCCGCAATGGATGATCCCCACGTCGACGCACAGGCGCTCGACCGTTTCCAGGACGTGGCTGGTCATAAACACCGTCCGCCCCTGCGCCACGTACCGGCGCAGCCACTCCTTCATCATCGCCGCCGCAGCCGGGTCGATGCTCTCGAACGGTTCATCGAGGAAAAGGATCTCGGGACTGTGAATGATGGCCGCCGCGAAGGCCACTTTCTTGCGCATGCCGGAGCTGAATTCGCATAGCGGCCGCTGGAGAGCGCTCTTCAGGTCCATCGCCTCCAGGAGCTCTTCGACGCGCCCGCGCGTGGTCTTTTCATCGAGGCCGAACATGCTGGCGTTGAAGACCAAGAACTCCGGCGCACGCAGCTGATCGAAGAGAGCCAGTCCTTCCGGCATGACCCCGATGCGCTTCTTTATCTCTACTGAATCCCGGGTGAGCTCCTGGCCGAGCAGTTGGATGCTCCCTGCGGTCGGGTCGAGCAGGCCCGTCATGCAGCCGATGGTTGTGCTCTTACCGGCGCCGTTCGGCCCGAGGAAGCCGAACAGCCGGCCCGCAGGCACTTCCAACGAGAGATCGTCGACCGCGGTAATCCTGCCAAACTTCTTGGTCAAGTGCTCGATCCTGATGACGCCGTTGCTCTCACGTTCCGATCCGGGAGAGTCTCCGGTCTGGTTTTCTGCATTAGGAAATACGGTTGTCATTCGTCTTCAGCGTGTAATTTGTTTTGTGTCATCGGATTCTTCTATTTGCGCGCGATGGCGACCGTGCCGATCAGGCGTTCGCGGCGGGCCAGAAGGATTCTCCCTGTGAAATATAGCGAGACAGCGTACAACGCAGTGCAGACGATGACCGCAATGCCCGGAACCCACCAGTAATCACGAATCACCGCCACGTTGCTGTTTTCCATCACATACAACATTGGAATGATGGCAGGCTGCAACGACGCCACCTGAAACAGGCTATAGGAAACCGGAGGACGGTTTCCCATCATCGTCCGGGGATCAACCGGAAACGGGGCGAGGACCGTCGTCCATAGGCCCAGCGCGTTGAAATAGAAGATCCCCGCAATCCCACTCAGAATTGGCATCAGGATCAGCCGGCCGTCTAAGGGAATATTGGTAAACGCCAATGAAACAATCAACGCCGGGGGGGTAAGGACAATTCCGAGCAGCACTGCGGCGAAGCTCCCGGCCCGGTGAACGTGCTCGAAATGAACCGGCAGTATTGAGTAACGCCAGATTCCCTGACCATCCAAGCCGAACATGTTCATGGATCCATGACCGGCGCCCACGGCACCCATCACGAAAAATAAAAAAAGTGTCATTAGATAAACCTTGTCGGGCGTGCGGAAGGGAAGCAACCACGGAGCTCCGACCACAAACGGAATGGCGGCGGCAAGAAAGAAACGGACCTGCACGCTGCGCAGGTAGGAGCGCAACCATTTGGCCACCAGCGGGCCGAGGCGGGGGCCGAACCAGCCTGCCGCCTTATCTATCGGATTTCGCCAGGCGATTTCCCCCGGTCTTTCCCTGACCGAGACCGGAGGGCGGTTCTCGACCAGATACAAAACCAACGCCGGAAGCAAAATCCAACCCACGAGCGCGCAGGCGGAAAGCAGCTTTTCCCCCAACAGTGCGCCCGCAATCAAGGATGCCGCCGCGGCCGGGGGCAGAAATCGGAGGATTCGATCCAGCGTCTCGAGCCAGCCGCGATTCTGCGAATGGAGGAGTGAGGTTTGGACGAGAACAACAGCCATCGTCAGCAGAGCAACCACGGATCCGAGAATCGCCGGACCCGCCTTGTGCTGCAGCAGGCGTTCCACCACAGACAGGATGGCAACGGTGATGAGGTAGACGAGAGCCACATAAAGAGCCGCAGCGGGAAGCGCGACCAGCAGCGTCCAAGGGTTTCCGATTGCGAATCCGGCGGCGAGACCCGCCGTCATGGCCAGCAGCAGCGGCCAGATCGGGTCGAGCAAGCCGATCATGTGGCGCACCGCCAGCCGCTCCCGCGATGTTATTGGGTAACGGCGCAGCACCACGTCGGAAAATGCAGCCCTCGGCCCCGCACTCGACACCAGGCCCGTCACCACGCCGGCAACCAGAAGGCCGGCAAGCATCCCTCTGGCCAGTTGCATTCCTCGCCCAAGTCGAACGGCGGCGAATGCGGCGGAGAATCCGCCCAGGGCGAAGAACAGGAAGAGCAGAATGGCGAAGACGTACAAAGCAAAAAAGAGGACGGCCTTGCCTGCGCTCGAACGTGCCTGGCCCCACAGAAGCTGATAACGCAGCCTCAGCAACGTCCGGAATATTCGCCAGGGAATCACCCGCCCGCGCATATTCGGCATGTCTCCGCTTCAGGCAGACGCTGTATAGACATAATATTAGCCGATCTTGGCCGCCCGCAGCCACAGAAATCTACCCCGCAGCCCGTATTTAAATGGAATTTCCATTTTGGACTCCGCACTGAAGTAGTATCCACCTGACTGCCATCCTTTGGACGGTTTTAGCCTTGTTTTCCACTATGGGCATCCGCACGAGGACCCTTCTGGCTCTCACAAAAAGTCTGGACACCAGAATTTCTTTTAGGGGCTATCCATTTAGCTCTCGTAACCACCACCTATAGTGGTCTGTGCCCCTCGCCCCTGCGGACGAGGTCTCCGTAAGGCACGGCATCGACCTCAACGGCTTGCTGCAGCAGGCGAAAGAAGAGAAGACCGCGAGTTTTGAAACGGCGGCGGTTGAATCTAAGCGTGAACTCGTCAAGATAGTAATCGAGATGCTCATGACTCACAGCACCGTGATGTGTTCCCATCAGCCATCTCTTGAGAAGCGCAACTACATGGCACCCGAGGCAAGAGTTCATTTGGAGACTCCTTCTTCCCCTTGAGGAAGGCACAATGCGGACATCCACTGTTCTCTGCATCCTTGATGAGTGTCCACGACTTCCGGGTGATTTCAACCCCAAGTGCTGCTATCCTCCTCCTACCTGGAAAAAGCGAATTACTATCATTCAGGCGGTGATGCAGATTCTGCAGCGACAATGGGACGGGACGTTCTCGGATCACAGCTACGGTTTTCGGCTAGGCCGGTCGGCGCATCAAGCAGTAGCCAAGGCGCAGCAGTATATCGCCGCAGGCCACAGGTGGGTTGTGGATTTTGAATTGGAAAATTTTGGGAGTTAACTCTTCCACAAAGCACTCGTGACGCTCAGAATGACGATTGTCTTGCCGCTAGTATCGCCCACGAATTGGGACATCCTCAAGCTCTGGCAAACGGCACCCCGTCTTTAACGCCAGGCGCAGCCCGTGCCGCAAGACCATGCGGAGCGCGTCGCTGCGTTGCGCTCCAAGAGCCATGCGCAGGCCGATTTCGCGTGTGCGTTGGCTGAAGGTGTAGGAAACGATGCCGTAGAGCCCGAAGAACGCCAGCATCAAACCAAGCAGACCGAAAGCGCCCATGAATGTCCCCGTCATTTCACGTTCATACAATCCCTGGCGGAGGGTCTCTTTCAACGTGCTCATGACGAGAGGAGACACGTTTTTGTCAATGGAGTGCACGGTCTGACGGAACGCACCTGCCAGGGCGCCGGGGTCTCCGGCGGTCTCCACCAGCATGGTCAGCTCGCCGCTGAATCCTCGTACCAGCCGCCGGTCGGATCCACAAGCCTCGCCGCGGATGAGGCAGCTTATTCCGCCTATCCATCCCGCATCGGCGCGGCGTTGCCGTAACGGCGCCGTCCGTTGTTCACGCTGCGCAACACAGGCACGGCCGCGCCAACGGAAGCGGGACTTCACCCGGGCCAGGATGGGCGCTTCCCGAACTCGGACATCTACTGGCTCTCCGTCTCCGTCGAAGGCCAGGGCTGGGCCGCGCAGGTGCAGAACGTGTTGGCCGGCGTGCCCTTCGGTGAATCGAAGCAGATCCCGATTTTCGTGCATCACGGTACCGCCGAGAATACCGCGGCCAGCGCGCGTGTAACTCTGCGGGCGGTCTCCGAGAGCGATCCTTCAAAGTCGGTGACTGCAACCTACACGGTTAGCCGGTAGCCGTCGGATATCAGCGTTCCGCCCGCAAGGCCTCGGTCGGATCGATCCGGAGCGCGCGCCTCAGTGGCACCGCGCACGCCGAGAGTCCCACCACCAGCATGATGCCGTCCGCGGCCAGGAGCAGCATTACCTGGCGCATCGATCTGAGGCCCCAGAGTGCAGCCAGTGAGCTGCCCGCCAGCAGGCCCAGGCTGATCTGCAGGAACGCGCGCCCGAAGATGCCGGCTACGATGCGACTCGGGACCGCACCCAGTGCGGTGCGAATGCCGATCTCGCGCGTTCGGCGCGCGACGGTGAACGACATGAGCGAATGGATCCCGGTGGCCGATAGCAGCAAAACGATGAACCCGATCAGCCAGGCCACCGCGGTCAACGCCCAGTTCGTTTCCGCTTCTCCGCCGCCCACCTTGGCCAGGCCCTGGACGTCGATCAACCGAATGGTCGGGTCGACGTCGGCGGCAATCGTGCGCAAGCGATTGGCGAACGCGTCCGGATCGCGCATGCGCACGGCCAGTTTGAGGCCCGCGGCCGCCGTGGGCAGGCGCGGGCGATACATGGCTGACTGCTCTTCCGGCCGGGGCAGTTGCCACCCGAAGTCCTTTACCATGCCAATGACCTCGTACCACTCCTCGCCGGCAAGGCTCTCGATCTCACCACTCACGATGCGAATGCGTTGGCCGATCGGGTTGCGATCGCCGAGCACGTGACGGGCAAACGATTGGTTCACGATCATGACACGGCCGGTTTCATAATCGAGAGGCACGAAGTCACGACCGGCGACCACCGAACTGCCGAAGGTGGGAAAGAAGCCGCGAGAAACCTGTACGAGCGTGCTTCGCCGCAGACCGGTTGAGGGAGCGCCGGTCATCGTATCGACCTCGATTTGATACTTGAACTGGTCCTCTACCGGAAGCCGGTCGGCAAATGTCACCCGCTCGACACCAGGCTCAGCACTGAGCCGTCGTTCCAGCTCATCCAGGCTGAGGCGCCCGCGTCCGGCAAACGCCGCTGAATCAAGGGCGTAATCTTCGCGATCCATGGCAACGCTTGCTGTCAGGTATCGATCTGCGCCGATGCCTTCCGCTCTCTCCCCGAACCGGTTGGACTCGAATACACCGCCGGCCGCGAGGGGGAGGAATGCAACCGTGATCCCGACCTGCACGACGATCACGGTGGTCCAGAAGCCGCCAAAGCGGAGCCCGGAACGCGCCGCACCCTCACTGCGCAGCGCATCCTGCACGTTCACCCGGGTGACGCGCAGCGCCGGCAGAATACCGACGATGGCCGCGCCGAACAGCGTGAGCAGCGCCGTGTACAGCACGGTCTGCCAGGACAGGCTGTCGTTGATCCAGAACGGCAGCTCACCGCCGCCGGCCATCCGGCTCAGCCCGTACCCCAGCGAGAATTTCGCGACAACCAGTCCCACCACCGCTGCCAGACCCGCCAGCACCAGCGCTTCAACGAACAGCTGTGTAATGATGCGGGAGCGGCTGGCACCCAGCGCATTTCGAACCGTGATCTCCCAGCTCCGCGTAGCGGTCCGGGCGAACACGAGCGTGGCCACGTTCGCGCTCATGACGGCCAGCAGCATGAGGAAAACGCCGTTCACGATGGTCAGAATGCCCTTGATAAACAGCGCCTTGCCGCCTTCGAGGAGTGGCTTGGCGTAGGCCACGACTCGCGGTTTCAGATGCTTGTGCGTCTCCGGATTGGCCGACGCAATGCGCGCCCCGATTCCATCGAGTTCAGCCTGCGCCTGCTTCATGGATGCGCCGGGCGCGAGGCGGCCAAACATGGAAACGGCCGGACCCGTGAGCGGCGCGAGCAGAGATCCATCCACGCGCAGGGGCGCCCAGATACGCTCGCTCACGGGGAAGCCGAAACCTTCCGGCATCACGCCGACAATGGTTGCGGTGGGCGTGCCCAGCTTCACCGTTCGACCCACCACGTTCGGATCACTCCCGAAGCGTGCCTTCCACAGCGCGTGACTGATGACCACGACCAGCGGCTCCGCCGGTTGCTCATCCCGCGCCATGAGCGTCCGACCCAGCAGTGGTGCCGTCCCCATCAGCCCGAACGCGTTGGCTGTGATCTCCGCTCCCCTCACCGGCTCTACGCGCCCGTCCCCGATGGCGAGGTTGCGCACAATGGTGATCGCTGCACCCAGGTTTTCTATCGTTTTGACTTGCTCGCGCCAGATCGCGAAATCATGCAGCGATCGCGCTTCCGGCTGAAACTCGTTCAGGTTCCAGTTGCGAATCGAAACCACACGGTCGCCATCCCGAATCGGCAGCCGTGGATTCTTCCACTTGTTGACCGCTTCGAAATAGAGCGTGCCCAGCGCGATCGCGACCGCTATCGCCAGTGTGCCAACAACGGTAAGCCCCGGATACCGCGCCAGCATGCGGAACCCGAGCTTGAAGTCCAGCCAGGAAAAACAGAGGCCTTTCATCATATAGATCAGCTCGGCCACGTCGGGATCATCATGAAAACGCTCGTGGCTGGAGCCTAACAGTGTGGCGCACTGTCGTCAATTACTTTGCATTACAGAGTAGTGCTGCGCAGCCACCCTCCCATTGAGAGCGCCCCTGCGGAGTTTCTCATCGGACCAATAGGTCGCCTGGGTCACCTGTTGGATAAGGTCAAGCCAATCGCTGGCAAGGGATTCGACGATGCGTGAGTGAGCGCGCCGCCGTGACCGCTGGAGGTCAGGTGGCGCTGGATGATAACAAGGTCTGATTGATGACTATTTCCGCTTGATCAGGTCTGCCTGTTTGCGCGCTTCAGCGAGCAACGCCTGCGCGCGTGACTCCGCCTCGCGCACGATAGCGTCGGCTTTGGCATCAGTCTCCTTGCGCAGTTTTTCCGCGGCAGCTTGCTTGGCGATGTGGGCCAGTCCACTGCCGCGCGTTTCAAGCGAATCCGCGCGTTCGTGGCCCTCACGGAGCAGCTTGTCAGCCAGCGATGCCGCCTCCGCGCGCAGCGCAGCGGCGCGAGTCCCGGCTTCGGCCAGCACCTTGCCCGCGGCTTCCTCGGCCGCGGAGTCCACGCGCTCGACCACAAGCTGCTGCCGCCGCTCCGCTTCCTCGCGCAATGCTCTGGCGACGCTCGCACCCGCATCCCCTGCAGCGTTGCGGAACGTCGTGGCGACCGATGGATTGGTTACGGTCCCACCGATGGTCACGCCCAGCGTGATGTTCTCGACGTTGTCCAGATTGAATCCAGCCTGCTGACCTTCCGTTTCCCCATTCACGATTCGCCGCTCAGGGCTGAAGACCGAGGGCGCGCACGACGGATTCGGCCAGGGTGCGCCTTGCCTCCTCGATCTTCGTGTTCGCACGGCTCGGGTGGACCCGATTGGTGAGCAGGATGATGAACAGCTGCCGTTGCGGATCGATCCAGATGGAGGTACCCGTAAAGCCGGTGTGGCCATACGCCGCCGGGGAAAACACCCGGCCGGTCCATCCGGTATCGGAGGGTTTCTGCCACCCCAGGGCTTCAGCCCCGGCCTTGGGGCCGGGCGCCCCGGTAAACCGATCCACGGTGTCGGGGCGGAAGTAGCGGCGGTGGTCGTACAACCCACGGTTCAGCATCAACTGGGCAAAAACGGCCAGGTCGTGGGTGGTGCTGAACAGGCCCGCATGGCCTGCGACTCCACCCATCGCATAGGCGTTTTCGTCATGCACTTCTCCGCGCACCACACGGCCGCGCCACGGATCGTCCTCGGTCGGCGCGATACGCGCCAGCATCTCGGATGGCGGCTTGTAGAGGGTCGATTTCAAGCCCAGCGGGCCGAAGAGCTGATCGGCGAGATACCGGTCGAAAGGGCGGCCGGCGGCACGGGTCAGAATTTCTCCCAGGAGGATCATCCCGAGATCGCTATATACCCTTCTGGATCCCGGCGTGAATTCCAGCGGGGTCTCATAGATCCTTTTCAGACATTCTTCATACCCCTTCGCTTCTTTATACAGCGGCAGCCAGGCCGGCAGGCCCGAGGTGTGTTGCAGGAGATTCGAGACCTTGACCTTGTCCTTATCGGGGCCCTCAAACTCCGGCAGGTAATCCTGGACTGAAGCATCCAGGAGTAGTCTGCCCGAATCGAAGAGCATCATGGCCGCCGAAGTCGTGCCGATCACCTTGGACAGGGAGGCAAGGTCGTACATCGTATCACCGGTGACCTCGGGTCCCGCCGGGGCGGTATCCAGTTTGCCGGCGGCGGCATCCAGCACCAGTGCGCCGCGATAGCCTACTGCCAAAGCCCCCCCGGGGAATGCCCCCTGGCTTACGTAGGATGCGAGCAGGCTGCGTGTCTCGTCGAAGGTATCGGGCCTCAGGTCAGGACTTTCCGTTCCCGGCCGGAGTGTGAGCTCAAGTTTGGGCACCTGCAATCCGTCTCCAACCGCGAAATATCCGGGAATGGATACCGGGGTTTTGCCATTTACCGCAATCTCGCCGGACATCGCCCGGGCTGCCGCCAGCTGCGATCCATCGGAATAACTGAAGGTGCACAGATAGGCGGGAACCTGGGGAAAGAGCTTGAGCACGTAGGGATTTCCAAGGGCGATCCAAAGGACGGGTTTCTGCGACGCCATGATCCGGTCGAGCAGGGCGCGCTGACTTTCGGGGAGCGCAATGCTGCCGGCCCCTGAAGTCAGGCGGACCAGAGTCGTGCAGATGACAACATCCGCCTCTTCGGCCTGGCGCACGATTCGGGCCGCAAGGTCCTCCGGGATTCTCGTGTCCACCGCCTCGGTGCGCAACCCGGGGAAACGGCGCCGCATCTCGGCCTGAAAAACGGCGCCCGGACTGGTATCCGGTTCTGAACTGAGCACCAGGCTGAAAAGTTTCGGAGGCGTCAGCGGGTTGAACGGCAGCATCCTGGTTTCGTCCCGGAGCAGCGTGATCGAACGATCGGCGATTTCCTGTGCCAGTTTCTGGCTTTCGGGAGCCGCAACGACGTCCTGGATGCGATCGATAGCCACCAGACGATCCCGGTGCAGCCCCAACCGGGTCTTCTGGGTCAGAACCCTGGCCACCGATTCATCGATGCGCGCCCTGGACAGGTCGCCGCGCTCCACGGCGCGCACGACCTCATTGATGGCCACATCCGTGCTCTGGGGGAGCAAAAGCAGGTCGGCTCCGGCCTGGAGGGCGCGGACGCAGGCCAATCCGGTCCAATAGTGAGCCGTAATTCCTCCCATCTCGAGAGCATCGGTGACGATGAGACCCGGGAAATGCAGTTCACCGCGCAGCAGGTCGGTCAAAACTTTAGATGAAAGCGTGGCCGGAATGTCCGGCTCGCCGGTCACCTGCGGAATTGCAACATGCGCCGTCATAATGGCATCGACGCCGGCCGCCACGGCACTCTTGAAGGGAACCAATTCGACGGATTCGAGGCGCGATCTATCCGAGGGAACCACCGCGAGCCCGATGTGGGAGTCGGTTGCCGTGTCCCCGTGACCGGGAAAGTGCTTGGCCGTGGTCATCACGCCGTGGTCGCGCGCGCCGCGAATGAAGGCGGCGCTCATTCGGGCCACCAGTTGCGGATCTTCGCCGTAAGAGCGGATGTTGATCACCGGATTGTCCGGGTTGTTGTTGACATCCACCACGGGAGCAAACACCCAATGCACGCCCAGCGCACGGGCCTCGCGCGCCGTAATCACCCCTTCCTGGTAAGCAAGATCCTCCGATCCGGCTGCTCCGACCGCCATGGTCCAGGGGAACGATGTCGAATCGGTGACCCGGAAAGAGGCGCCCCGCTCAAAATCGGCCTCCACCAGAAGCGGCAAATCCGACATCTTCTGCAGTTCGTTCAGCAGCACGGCCGATTCATAGACGTTCCCCGCGAACAGGATGACCCCGCCGATGTGATTGTCGCGTATCTCAGCCGCGAGTTCCTTAAAAGCGGAGCTTTCCCGATTCAGGAATCTTCCCGGAACCCGAACGTGGATGAGTTGCGCCACCTTGTCACGCAGCGACAGCCTTTCCATGGTTGCCGCCACCCAGGCCCGGTCCGGCTCCACGAACCGATACTCCGGGACAGGTCGGGGCGCTTCCTGCGCGGTCGGTCGTGATGACACCGACGGCAGGCACAGGGCGACAATGAAGATGACTCCAGGTATGCGTGCTCTTATCATAGTGATTCGGACCAGAATCGAATGAAATGCCTGGGTGAAACGGGATGCATGACGGGTGATAGTATCACATTTCTCTTGTTTACATTGTTCCGCGATCGGTGGCACCCTGATTGATTGGGAGATTTTCGGAATCGAAAGACGGAGCCTGCGGCGCGACACACGAATACTGGCGGATGGCGGGCCTGGACGCCCGCTGTCTGGTTTTCACGGAGGCTTGAATGGTACAGACAATCTCGACGACCCCGTTCCCGGGGCAGCGCCCGGGTACTTCAGGACTGCGCAAGAAGACCCGGATTTTCATGCAACCGCACTATGCGGAAAACTTCATCCAGGCGGTGTTTGACACGCTCCGCGAGCTGTCCGGCAACGGCTTCGAAAACGAGATCCTGGTCGTGGGTGGCGATGGACGGTACCACAACCGGGCGGTGATCCAGACAATTGTGCATATGGCCGCGGCCAATGGATTCGCTTACATCCAGGTCGGCCGGGGCGGCATTCTCTCGACTCCCGCGATGTCTGCCGTCATCCGGCGCCGCGGCGCCCTGGGAGGTCTGCTCCTCACAGCCAGCCACAATCCCGGCGGGATCGATGCCGACTTTGGGATCAAATACAACGTCCGCAACGGAGGGCCGGCTCCGGAAGCAGTGACCGAGCGCATTTACGCGCACACGCGTGAGATTTCACGGTATCTCACGATGCCGGCCGAAGACATCGACCTGGATCATGAAGGTACGGTTCATGTCGGCAATACTGCGGTCGCCGTGTTTGATCCTCTGGCGGATTACACGGCGTTGATGGAGAAGATTTTTGATTTCGATGCCTTGCGCCTCTGCTTCCGCAGCGGTTTCCGCATGGTGTTCGATGCCATGAACGGGGTGACCGGCCCATACGCCCGTCATATCCTGGAACGGTGTCTGGGCGCCCCGGAAGGTACGGTGCATAACGGCACGCCGCTTGAGGACTTCGGCGGCCTGCACCCTGATCCGAACCAGGTTCATGCCGCTCCCCTCGTGGCGCTGATGGCGCAAGGAGAAGCTCCCGATCTCGGAGTCGCCTGTGACGGGGATGGGGACCGGAATATGATCCTCGGACGCGGCTTTTACGTCGGCCCGGGCGATTCTCTGGCCGTCATCGCCGAACAGGCTCGATCCTGCATCCCCGGATATCGCGCCGGGCTGGCGGGAGTGGCGCGTTCCATGCCGACCAGCAGGGCCGTCGACCGCGTCGCCACGAGCCTCGGCATCCCCTGCTTCGAAACACCGACCGGGTGGAAATATTTTGGCAACTTGATGGACGCCGGAAAGTGTACGATTTGCGGCGAAGAAAGCTTCGGCACCGGGTCTGACCATGTGCGGGAAAAAGACGGGCTTTGGGCGGTCCTGGCCTGGTTGTCCATTCTGGCCTCAACGCGCAAATCGGTGGCGGAGGTCGTCGAAGAACATTGGGGCCGATTCGGACGCAGCTATTTTGAGAGGCACGATTTCGAAGGCCTGGATTCGGGAATTGCTGCCGGAATGATCGCCGATCTGAAGAAGAAGCTTCCCGGCCTGGCGGGAATAGCGATCGCTGGGAGCACGGTCACGCTGGCGGATGATTTCAACTACCTGGATCCCGTGGATCACAGCCTGAGTGCTGGGCAGGGATTACGCTTCCTGCTCGCCGATGGGTCGCGCATTGTCTCCCGCCTTTCGGGAACCGGAACCGAAGGGGCAACATTGCGCCTTTATGTCGAAGGGTATCACCGCCGGGGGGATTTGCCGGCCGGCCCGATCCTGGATCCGCTGCGCGAGGCTGCGCTCGATCTGCTGCAGCTCCCCGAGCGCACCGGCCGGCACGAAGCCACGGTCATTACGTAAGCAATCGTAATCTGTCTTGCAAATCCCGTAGGGGCGACCGGCGGGTCGCCCGCCGCAGACTGCTCCGAAAATAGCTCTTTGCGCCCTCGCGACCTTGCGTCATTGCGTTAAAAAAAATCAACGCAAGGACGCCAAGACGCAAAGTCGCAAAACCAAAAGATTTTCATACGTCACCGGGTGCGCCACGGCGCATGAGGAGCTGTTCCGATCTTCCCTCACATTTTCCCCGGTTCTATAGGACTCCGGTAAGATGATAGATAAAGACGAACAGGCTTATGGCTCCTCCCGTCCTGGTCCACCAGTCAATCGGTTTGTCGAGCGCATGCGTGTGGGTAAGGAAGGGGCTGACCAGGAGATAGGATGCCGCATGGGTGATCTTTTCCTGCAAGCGCGCGCTTTCCGCCGGTGGGATCAGATCGTCGTAGGCTCCGTGAGCGAGAAACACCGGACAGCGAATCTGGGCGGCCGGTTGCCGGGTGGAGAGCGCCGGGTAAAGCCTCGCGGCAACATAACTCTCGACATCGCCGGCCAGCGCTGCATCCGTCTGGTCCTCGCGCATGAGCGCCAACCGGTACCAGCGCCGGCCTTCATCCGTGAGGGTGTCGGGCGGCAGGGGGATTTCCTGCTGCAGCAGCAGGGCGCGCAGCACTTTCTGCAGAAACATGCGATCCCCGTCTTCCGCCAGCATGTTTCCAGCCTCGAGCATGATGATCCATTTGGCGTAAAAACGGTTGGGATAATATCCTTCCTCGACGGTTACCGGTCCCGCCGCGAACCAGCCATGGCTGCACCGGATGAGATCATCGAAGACCCCGAGCCCCAGGACGGCAGCGGCCGCATAATGATTCCGGGGCTGTGCGGCCGCGATCAGCGACAATGTGCCTGAGAATGAAATCCCGGCCAGGATGACCCGGCGTTTCCCCGGTCCTGCTTCAGCAATACGTCGAGCGTCCAGGC
>CAWGRQ010000050.1:0-51100 GCA_963824985.1 Terriglobia bacterium | reverse complement strand
TGACCCGGTTCAGGTGCACATAAATGAAGTTTTGCCCGGGGGTCGTGCCCCAGTGTCCCAGCAGCATGTGCTTCACATCCGCGAGCGTCAGCGGCCGCTTCAGCAGCGGATTGTCGTAAAGATAAATCTGCCCGACCGACAGATAGTTGGCGGCGCGCCAGTAGGCATTCATCTTGTGAAGCAGGTCCAAGGAAAGAGTTTCCGTCTTCATGGTTTCATTCTCATTTGTTCAGCTTTTGGCAATCTGCACAAACGGCGAGATCGGACAATCCAGCGTGTCGGCGATGGCGCGGAGCAATTCGGCTTCGCGTTCCTGGATCAAGCCGTCCGCACCGACGACATGCACGCAGGCTTCGATCACATTCTTTTTGATCTGCGGCGCGGCCAACGCGAGGCGCTCGAGCGCGGCATCTAATGGTTCCAGCCCACATTTTTCGCGCGGCAGGAGTTGCAGCCCGTCTGCCTTCAGACGCAGATAGGGCACGCCCGTCCGGAACGCTTTTTCGACATCGCCGGCGTTGCTGCTGCTTACGTGCGCCAGCGCCGAGAGCACGACGGCGCAATCCCCCATGAGCGGTTGGAGCGTGTGGTATTGAATGGATGTAGAACGGGTAGCGCCCAGCTGCGGGGCGAGATGGCGGCGGACGATCTTCTGAAGAACGAATTCAAACATGTCAATCCGCTTATCGCTCTCAATGAGCCATTGCAACGCCTGGCTGAATTGCTGGACCTCGTCGGGTCGAAGTTGACGCAGCGCGGGCAAAGCGAGGTTCGCGAGCGGCAGTCGCGCGTTCGAGGCGACGGGTGCAACTTCAGGCAAGAGCGCGGCGGTTGTTTCGCAAACCCCCGGCGCGGTTCGCCTGGCAAGTTCCGTGAGTTGTTTCGCCCGCAGGGCTTCATCCGGGCTGAGGAGCATTGCGAAAATAAGTGCGGTGGCGTCGAGCGGCTCGCGAGCGGCGGACTGGACCTTTCCGGAGAATGAATTCCGCAAATCCTCAGCGTAGCGCAAATGCAACGGGGTCGGATTGCCCAGGTTGGGAAGTACGGCTTCAACTTGAACGAGGTTGGGAGCGAAGCCGGCGGCGCCGAACGACGCACCCGGCATCCCGGGAATCGGCGGAAACGGAAATTGAGACGACGGCGCTTTCACGGCCCCGCGCGGAATCTCCGCTTCCCCTGCTGTAACGCTGCCCTGCTTGAATTTTCCATCCCAGCCCGGATCGATCGCGCGGATGCGCTCGTTGAGCGGCGGGTGCGTGGCCAGCATCCCGAGGAACGGTTTGCTCAGGCCGTTTTCGAAGAACATGTGATTGGCTTCCCCGGCGTGAGCGGATATGATCTTCGAGCCGGAGCCGCCGATTTTTTGCAGCGCCCCGGAGAGCCCCGCGGGATTGCGGGTGAATTGAACCGACGAGGCATCCGCCAGAGATTCTCGTTGTCGGCTGAGCGCCGCCTGGATGAGCCTGCCAAAGAAAACGCCGATCGCGCCGATGACAATCAGGGCAAGCCCCAGGAGCATCAGCGGATTCTTATCCTTGCTGCTGCTACTGCGCGAATAGAGCAGGATACGGCCAATCACGGCGAGGCACAGGATGCCGAAGATGACCCCCATGAGGCGTAAATTCAGACGCATGTCGCCATTGAGGATGTGACTGAACTCATGACCTATGACGCCCTGCAGTTCATCGCGGTTGAGCAATGTCATGCAACCGCGCGTGACGCCGATGGCGGCGTCGCCCGTCGAGTGGCCGGCAGCGAAGGCGTTGATGCCTGCTTCGTGGTCCAGAACATAGATCTTTGGGACAGGCACGCCGGAGGCAATGGCCATTTCCTCGATCACGTTCCGCAGTCTGCGCTCCTCGGGATGGGTCGTGTTGGGGCTGACGAGCCGTCCGTCGAGCGATTCGGCGACGGCGCTGCCGCCCTTGGCCAATGCTGCGGTTTTGTAGAGGCTCCCCAAGATGACGACGGCGAGCGTGCCGAGCGCGACGTATAAGAAGAGCTTGGGATCCCACAGGACAAGTGCGGGGGTCGGATCGCCAGTCCGCTGTCGGTACTCGGTGCCGTAGAAAATCAGCAGACTGGCGAAATACACCGACGCGATGATGCATGCGACCGCGATCACGAAGTAAACCACCAGCACCTTCGTCTTCTTCCTGGCTTTGTCCTGATGCTCGAAGAAATCCATGAGTCACATCCTTGAAACGATACAGCGTCTAAACTGCCTTGGGCCGCCACGCTTCAACGGTTCCAACGTACTGATGTTTTAACTCTCTTCAAGAGAACGAAACCTTCGGCGCCTCCCGTTGTTCCGGTTTCTCGATGATGAAAAGCTCGGCGGCGGTGAAGTTGAAGGTCGCGGCGATGATGCTGCTTGGAAAAACCTCCCGCTGCGTGTTGTAAACCATCACCGAGTCGTTATAGGCCTGCCGGGCGAAGGAGACTTTGTTCTCGGTCGAGGTCAATTCTTCCATCAGGCTCAGCATGGTCGTGTTCGCTTTGAGGTCGGGATACGCCTCGGAGAGCGCGAACAGGCGACCGAGCACGCCGGTGAGCGCGCCTTCGGCGCTGACGAGTTGCTTCATGGCGGCGGGGTCGCCGGGATTGGCGGCTGCACCCGCGTTGGCGGATGACGCGGCATTGCGCGCAGCGATGACGGCTTCGAGAGTGCCGCGTTCGTGTTTGATGTAACCTTTCGCGGTCTCGACCAGATTCGGAATCAGGTCGTAGCGCCGCTTGAGCTGCACGTCAATTTGCGCATAGGCGTTTTTAAAACGGTTGCGCAGCGCGACGAGTTTGTTGTAAATACCGACAAGGATCAGCGCGACAACCAATACCAGCGCAACCAACACGAATACGAAAAGCAGTAATGGAGTCATAAGAGGTCCCCTTCATGCGTAACAGTTCACTTCACAGCCAGGTCGTAAACTCACGATTTTTTATTTGGCCACCTTGATAATGACGACGACCAGCAGGACCACCAGCAGTACGCCGATCACCGTATAAATCCCCATCCCTCCGCCCATCCACCCATCCATCCGTCTGTTTGGTTCATCGTAAAGCCCCTTTTCTTGCGCCGCGACCAGCTTACTACTGGACAATCCAGATCGTGAGCGGAGGCGGCAGTGTCATTTGAAGCAGCCGCCACAGGGTCCCAGCAACCAATCGTCAGACATCGTCCGCCGAAACCGGATCCAGCCGGGATATGCATTTCGTCGCATGGGCGGAAACTCTTTTTTCACTGGCCATGCCAAGTTCGAGTGCGCGGCACACCGAACGCGCGATCATCTGTTCTGCTACCATTCGAGGTTGAATCATCGCTGCCACAGGATTCGTGCGTCTTCCAGCGGGATCGCAACGCCGTCGCGGCGCGGTATCAATCGGGCGGTATAGTCCGCTTCTGGGCGCGCCGCAGACACAGCCGCGCTATAAACATAGCCGCCGGACACGCCGGTCAGTTGGCGAACGCGCTTCATCTCCTGCCGCACGGGAGCGCCGCCATTGACTCCATCCGCATACAGCTCGACTCGCACGACGTCCGGATGGAGGTCATGGAGATGCACATCTGTCTCAAAGATGTGCTGGGCCGCATTTGCCTGTGCCTTCACGACGCCGAAACGCAGCATGGCCCATTTCTCTTTCAGGGCGTGTTCCCAAGCGACTATGTTCCTGCCCACTGCGCCCTTTTCGGCAGCCCGCTCGCGGTAGGCTGCCGCCGCCGGGATGTAGTGTTGTTCAGTATATTCGCGCACCGTACGGTCGGCGGAAAAGCGCGGTGTCAACCGGGCCATACTTTCTCGCATCCGCGCGATCCAGGCGGCGGGGATGCCGTTCTTGTCGCGGGCATAGAACTCGGGGATCACCTCGCGTTCGAGCAGGTCGTAAAGCGCGTTGGCTTCGACGGCATCCCAGGCGGGATCGTCGCCATGCTCCTGCCCGTCACCCAGCGCCCACCCCACTTCAGGCGTGTAGGCTTCCGCCCACCAGCCATCCAACTCCGACAAATTGATGCCGCCATTGACGAGCACTTTCATGCCGCTCGTTCCGCTCGCCTCCCAGGGCCGCCGCGGCGTGTTGAGCCAGACATCCACCCCCTGCGCCAGGTGCTCCGTCAGCAGCATATCGTAGTCGCTCAGGAAGACAATGTGGGGTCGGGTTTCAGGCCGGCGGATGAACTTTATCCATTCATGGATCAAGGCCTGCCCCGACCGGTCGGCCGGATGGGCCTTGCCGGCGATGATGAGCTGCACCGGGCGCTCAGGTTGGGTCAACAAGCGAAGCAGCCGCTCCGGGTCGTGCAGGAGCAGGTTCGGTCTCTTGTAGGTCGCGAAGCGGCGCGCAAAGCCCAGTGTCAGAGCGTTGGGATTAAACAGCTGCTTCGCAAGATCAATTTCCCCGGGTGCCGCGCCTGAGGAGGTCAGTTGCCGGGACAAGCGTTCGCGGGCGTATTCAACAAGAGACTTGCTGGCGGCGGTACGAAATTGCCAGAACGCGGCGTCGGAGACCCGGCGAATGTCCTGCTCCAGGGTCTCTGTCGTTCCCAGCCAGCGGGTTTTTCCGCAGGCTTCCGTCCAAAGATCATCGGCCGGGGCCGAGTCCCAGGTCGGCATGTGGACTCCATTGGTCACATGTCCGACCGGGATTTCGTCCTGCGGCCAGCGCGGAAAGAGAGGCAGAAAGATGTGCCGGCTCACCGTTCCGTGCAAGCAACTCACGCCATTGACCGCCCCGCTTCCACGGACCGCCAGATAGGCCATGTTGAAACTTTCCGACGAGTCGTTCGGGTCCTGGCGGCCGAGGGCCAGCAAATCGTGGAGTGTTATGCCAAGCTTCTGCTGGGCATAGCCGCTGAGGTATTGCTCGATGAGGGCCGGAGCGAAACGGTCAAAGCCTGCGGCCACTGCCGTGTGGGTGGTGAAGAGGTTCCCGGCTCGAGTTACGGCCAAGGCGACGTCGAAGGGCTGCGCGGTCTCTTGCATGAAACCGCGGGCGCGTTCCAGCACGGCAAAGGCTGCATGCCCTTCATTCAGGTGGCAGACTTCCGGCCGGATGCCAAGCGCACCAAGCAGCCGCCATCCGCCGATCCCGAGGAGCAGTTCCTGCTCGAGGCGCAACTCCGGGCCGCCCCCATAAAGCTCGCTGGTGATCCCTCGATGAACGGGGAAGTTTGCCGCGTCATTGCTGTCCAGCAGGTAAAGCTTCACTCTGCCGACCTGGACCTGCCAGGCGCGCAGCCAGACCGAGTAACCGGGCAATGCAATCTCCAACCGCAACCACTCCCCGTTGGCCTGGCGCAACGGTGTGATCGGCAACTGTCCGGGGTCGTTATACGGGTAGAGGGCCTGTTGCGCCCCATCCTTGTCGATCACCTGGCGAAAATAGCCTTGCTGATACAGCAGTCCCACGCCAACCACCGGCACGCCCAGGTCGCTGGCGGCCTTGAGCTGATCGCCGGCCACATTGCCAAGCCCGCCCGAGTAGATGGGCAAAGCCTCGCTCAGCATAAATTCCATGCTGAAATAAGCGGCGCAGGTCAGGGGAGCCTGCGAATGATTCTGCTGAAACCACGCGGGCGCCCCCACAGCTTGCCGCCGGGTCTGCACCAGGCCATCGACATTATTGCGAAACGCGGGATCGGCCAACACGCGCTCGATTCGGTCGCGCGAAACCGTCTGCAGGACAACCCAGGGATTATGCGTGATTTCCCATAGTTCGGGATCAAGCTGCCGCCACACTTCGTCCGTAGCATGATTCCACGACCAGCGCATATCCAGGGCAAGCTCGGCGAGGGGATCGAACCCCTCGATTTCCGTGGGAAGAAGGCTGTAGATCGGGTGGCTGACGCGGATCTGTTCGCTCATGATCGTTCCTTCCGGCACATCTTGACCGGATCAGGGTAACTCGAAGGAGTTTCTAAACCAATCGAATGGTCAGCACAGAGCATGGCGCGGCGCGTACAACAGCTTCTGCCACGCTGCCCAAAGCGAAGCGGCTTAACCCCGTCCTGCCATGAGTGCCCACGACGAGCAGCTGTGCCGGCAATTCCGACGCCGCGCTCAAGATTGCCGGCGTTGCCGGTCCATCGCGAAGCAGGCCGCCGCCTTTGGCCTTGAAGCGATGCACGCTCTCATCAAGCCTTTGCTGCCAGATCCTTCTCATTTCGCCGCTGAGAACCAACGGAGGTACGCCATAGAACTCTCCATAAAAGGGACTCATCACTGGGGTGAGATCAATGGCATGAATGATGGTAAGGTCGGCCTTGCGGCGCCGTGCCTCCGCTGCGCCCGCTTCCACGGCACGGAGAGCCGGGTCGGAAAAGTCGGTCGCTACCAGTACCTTTCCTGCCGGCGAGGGCCGCGCCACCAGAACGGGACAAGGCGCGTAGCGAACCACGTGCTCCGCAGCGCCGCCCAGAACGTGCAGCCCCCTGTGATCGACCTTTCCACCCACGACCACGACTCCTGCCCCGATGTTATCGGCAGCCCGGAGTATTCCCGCGTGGATCGTGCCTTGTTCAATCTCGATTTCTATTTGGGGCGGCTCCCGAGACGTCACAGTTCGAATGCGCTTCAGAAGAGCGTCGCGGACCGCAGCCTCCAGATCATAGAGCCGCAGAGCGTCGTCAAGATGCAGCTGAGGAAACAAGGGCCGCACCGCAAAAATCTCGGGGAGGACATGACAGACAGAAAGTTTGACGTTGTAGGAACGCGCAAGGGCATCCGCCTGACGGAGAAGATCGTCCGATCCTTTATCGAGATCCATCGCGGCTAGAATCGGACCTTTGATCTCAAACATGATTTCCTCCTCCAGGAAAAGGTGCGTGAAATCCCCGTAATCCCCATGCGCACTGTGCCTTCCGGTTCTCGGAAGAGTACCCATAAACACAATACCACCGGGATGGGATTTCTTTCTGATCAATATTGACCACATGTGTGAGCCGTACTGAACTGACACACGGATTGCGGTCTGGTATAAAATATTACTCCACCTGCAAACCATAAGCATGAGGGAAGCGGGTAAAGGAGATGAGGATCGCTGCCGACTCGTGCAGCACAGACCGTCCTACCCGACATTGGAGGTGTCGTTCGATCGCAAGAGCGGGCAATACCGGGCCCGAAGTCACTCGGAGAAGGACGACAAACAAAAGGTGGTCGGCGGAAAGGTCGAGATGCCGGTCGATCTGTGCAACGGCATGGCGCTGATACTGTTGTAGAATCTTCTTGATGATTCTAACCCGATGTCACAGCAGGAGGGATGATTCATGATACGAGGCATGGCATTTATCGCATTGACTGGCACGTTGGTTCTTTCTTCCTGCGCAAAGCAGGAGACAGGGTCCCCCGAATCGGGCACCGAAGCCCTCAAGTCGGTCGCTGAGACGCCCGCAGCAGCCCAATCCGCTGGCGGGCCACATGTTTACGTCCATTTGAAGGATGGAAGCAAAGTGCCCGGTACGATTGTGGCGAGTTCGCAGACCGACATGGTCGTCGCCGGCGACAACGGCGTTGAAAGTAAGATACCCATGGCTCAGGTCAAGTCAGTGGAATATGGCGAGGCACAACCCGCCCTGAAGGCATCACGTGAACCTGCACCGCCGAAGACGCCCGAAAAGGAGAAGCCGGCGCCGCCTCAACAGCAAACGGCTCAGCAGACGGCTGAACCTCCGGCACTTACACCGCCTCCACCCCCAGTGGTCAATACCAGGACCCACGAGTTGCCGGTGGGCAGCGAGGTCTCGGTGCGGACGAATGAAACGATCGACTCGGCAACTGCAGCAGAAGGACAGACCTTTGACGCTGAGGTTACGCGGGACGCAAAAGACGCCAATGGCGATGTGGTGATTTCGCGTGGATCCAGAGCCCGGCTCGTCATCAAGTCTGCATCGAAGGGAGGCCGCTTTCGCGGTGCTTCCGATCTGGTGCTCGATTTGCAGTCGGTGACCATCAACGGGAAGCAATATATGATCGACGTCTCCGACATCAGCCAGAAAGGGAAATCCGGAGTGGGCGCTAACAAGCGCACTGCGGAATATGCCGGCGGCGGTGCGGTGCTTGGCGCCATCATTGGCGCCATCGCCGGCGGTGGAAAGGGCGCTGCAATCGGTGCCGGCGCCGGCGCCGGCGCCGGCGTGCTCACGCAGGTATTGACGAAAGGCGCCGCCATCAAGGTGCCGGTGGAGTCGGTGCTCACCTTCAGGCTCGACAAGCCGCTCAAAGTCATCGCGGTGGAGTAGGGTCAGGACGACAGCGCTATCCCTGCGTCCCCTCGTCAAGTGCGGCCCAATGCAATTAAACGCAAAAAGCCGCCACGGATTCCACGGATTTTGTGAAGACACTATCAAAAGGTAGTGTTTCCTGCAGCCTCCAGAATGCAGGCCGATGAGTGGGCTCGTACGCTGGATAAACGGTAACGCCCGGGTGACGATGAAAGCCGTCAGCAATTGTTATGAATCAAATCCTCCGCGGTTCAATCCGCTGTAACCTCCGCGAATATCCCCGCACCTCGAAGGGGAGGGGATCTTATCTCCTTCCCTTTCTTCTCCCTCGTCCGATACTGCACAGAGTGGGTGTGGCCGCGGCGGCTCTGGCGCTCAATCGGATCGTGTCCAGCGCCGGGACCTCCGTAGTCTTCGCCTCGGGCGTCCATCATGCGGCCGCAATGGCATGGCTTGCCAGGCTCGCCGGCCACCGTGTCACGTATGCCGATGCCGCCGGCTTTGCGGTAATCGAGGATCTCAGCTGCGCCGGGTTTATGAGTTTTGATTCCGATTTTCTTCTGGCTGGTTTTTGCCCCTGGACTCCGGCGTGATCCGCGATTGTTCCGCCGACCGATAAAGGACCACCTCCACCACGGGGACGATCCAGTGCTCGCACTGCAGCCCGGCGCGCCACTGGGGAGGCGACTGCTCCGCGTGACGCTCCACCTTTTCGACCAGCTTCGCGGAGGCAACGCGGTCGAGCCTTGATATCCATCGTGCGCATCCCGGGCGCGACAGAATTGCGATGGGTTCCCCATCGGCTTCGATCACGACCCGGGGCCCATCTTTTCGGAATTGGACGGCATCGCCGACTTCGAGTGCCGCAAGTCGGCGATGAACCGGCGCCGTGGCCGGGCTGCGTCCGGCCCAGTCGATGAACAGGTCGCAGAGACCAAGGCGCTCCCCAGGGAGCGCTATTGGCGCTTCCGGAGCATTGATTGCGGCCAGCACTGCGCCCGGATCAATCCGTTTCTGAAACCAGACGATGCGCGCATGCGCCGGCAGGTCGCCGGGACTGCAGTTCAATCCGCGATCGATGCAGAGCACAGTCGGGACCGGGGACATGGCGCGGAGACGATCGAGTTTCTCGCGCAGATATTCGGGAGTCCAGAAGCCCACGATTTCGAGCAGGAACCGCTTCGAGGTGTCCCGGCGATGAACAACCTCAAAGTCCGGGAACACGAGTGCGTCTCCGGCCTGGACGGGTTCCGGCTCGCGAACAACGTCCCAATCGAGATTGGCCCGTGCGAACTCACGCGCGAAGCGCTCCTCCAGGCGGCTGTCATACGCTCGCGGCGGCTCTCCGACAGCGATGGGATCGCCGGGGCGGAAGCGCACGCTGACGACCTGGCCGCGCAGGACGCAGCGCGCGACGAGATCGAATCGTTCACACCAGGGGAGAAGGGGAAGGATCGATGCGAGGGCGCGCCCGTACATCGTCGTGTGCCGAAACAGAGAAAACGGTCCCGATATATCGAGCCGAACGCCCTCCGGGTGTGTGCGCCGGACCGTGCTCAGGAGGCGTCGGAGGTGGACTTGCCTGACGATGGCGCGGGCGCCGCCATAGATCTGGAGTGAAACGTCGGAGGCGAGCCGAAGCAGCCCTTGTGCCAGGCCGAGGTTGGTGCGGGTCGCGAGCAGGTGAGGGTCCGGAGGGGGATCGGGAAAGCGGAGGCGCCGCTCTCCGGGGAGATCCGCGAACAGAAGCTCTTCGGCGGTTGTCGCGGACAGGCCGAAGCGCCGCGCGCCCGTCTCCAGGATGTCCCATCGATCGAACCGATGTTCGTCCCGGGCCCGTTGCGCCCCGGCGGCGACAGCATCACGCAGAGCACTGGCATCTATGGGCGGCCGGTCGCGCGTGCACAGGTTCTGGAGCGTCCGGATTGCCATCCGTCGCTTGCCGGCGGGCGACGGGGTGCGCGACGGCTCCTGGAGAAATGAAACCACCTCCCGGTATGGGCGTCCGTCGAGCCTGACGAAGTCATCGATCAATGAGCGAAGCCAGGGGTGGTCCTCCACGCCCAGCCAGACGGGTATTGCCTGGGATCCCACGATCCGGACCTGGATGCAGTCAGCCGGAAGCAAGCGCCCTCCGGTGCCGGTCGGCGCGTCCCACCTCGAAGGTGCCGCGCGTGACCAGATCGTAAACGAGCGCTTCTTTCGCTTCCGCGGGTCTGAGAACCCTCCCCACTCTCTGGATGTACTCCCGGGAGCCCTGGCTGCCGCCGACCACGATGGCGATGTCGGCGGCAGGCACGTCGAGGCCCTCGTTCAGGACCCGGGCGCTTACCAGGATGCGCAGCTCGCCCCTGGCAAAGCGTTGCAGCGCCTGGGCGCGTTCTCTGGGGCCGATGTCGCAGGTGATGGGCTGGACGAGATGTTCTCGAGCCACGGCGTAAGCCGTGTCATTGTCTGCCGCAAAGACGAGAATGCGGTGATCGCGATGCCGCAGCAGCAAGTCATGGACAAGGCCGCGCTTTGCCGTGCAGTAGCGGACGACGTTCCGGGAACGCCGCCAGGCGGCGAGGG
Source organism: Terriglobia bacterium (assembly GCA_963824985.1). Taxonomy (GTDB): domain Bacteria; phylum Acidobacteriota; class UBA6911; order UBA6911; family UBA6911; genus JAFNAG01. The sequence continues at coordinate 40,314 of CAWGRQ010000050.1, read as the reverse complement.
CCCGGCGCCCGCTGTCGCTCCTGCCGGCCGCCGATACGAAGTCGGACCATGAGGCGCCCGGCGCAGACTCGAAAAACGCGCGACAGACGGGACGGAACACCGACAGGTCGGCATCGTAGGCCTGACGTTCCGAAGGGGTGAGCGCGACCGAAATGGTGATCAGCTGGAACGCCGCGAGGTAGCGGCCGGCCAGCTCCTCGACGCTTGCCCGGTAAATTTCGGGGCCGACGAGCGCGTCGAGGCGGGTGCGGCGGATTGGGTCCTCCGGCAGCGTGGCGCTGAGTCCGAGCCGGGCCCCGGCCGTGCACATCTCGAGAGCCTCGTCCCCGGCGCCCGAACCAAAGTGGTGGACTTCGTCGACAATCAGAATGTCGAACCGGTTGCCGAGAGTCTCCATGTTCAGAAGCGCACTGGCAAAGGTGGTCACTGTGATGGGATGTTCGAATCGGCGCCCGTCACCGTATTCGCCAATCGGCCCGAGAGCAGATTCGCCGAGCATCCTGACCCACTGCGCCATGAGCACCCGGGTAGGGACGAGACAAAGAGCTCGAAGCCCCGTCTTCGCAATGATGGCGATCGCCACGCGCGTCTTCCCGGCGCCCGTCGGGAGCGCAATGATGCCCCTCCGTCCGGCGACCTCCCATGCCGCAACCGCGGCAGCCTGGTAGGGTCGGAGCTCGGGACACCCGATGGACGGCGGAACGGCAAGCCGCGGGCAAACCTCATCATGAAAATCAGGGTGGCGCCGGCCTAACTCGCCGGCCAGTTCCGCGTGGCGGCATGCCGGAGCCCGCCAGGCGCGAACGCGCGGATCCCAGAGCACCCCGGGGAGGTTTTCTGCCTCCGCCAGGTTTCCACGAATCAGAAGCGTACCACGATCGAAGATGAGCTGCATGATACACCGCCGGCAAAATGGGTGGCAGCGAGTACGGCGCAGGCTGTGCCCGGGATGGGATCTGCCTCACAATAGATCTAACTGGTCACGGCTGAATTGAGCGAAAAATTTCTGCGGAAATATCATGGGAAAATCGTGGCCTGCCAGGAATGGCATGGTAGGGGCCCACACGGTGTTTTGTGAAATCGCGACGTTCTCTCATGCGCCCGGGGGCGCACCCAAGTGCATGAAAATGCTCGGGATCGGAATCGGGGTCGCAGTCGCTATCGCTACCGGCTTTTTCGGCCCGGGAAGGCCGATTGGGACTGCAACTGCGATTGCGACCCCGATTCCGATCCCGATATGCGCCATCCTGGCCCGCATTATCCATGCTTAAAGCCGGACCGGCGGTCATCATTCTGTGCCGATATCGGCTCACAGTTCTTCCGACACGCGGTCATGATGGACCAGTCCAATGGCGGGCTTCTTGGCAGTGGCTGCGCCGATCCCGATTGCCTCCGGAGGATCCGGCGGGCCAAGCAGCCTGCGCAGCACCAGGCGGGCAAGGGTGGGGGCGTTGGATGCGAGCAAACGGACCCACGACCAGGGAGTCGATTGTCGGAAGTAGATGCCCCGGAACAGCAGACGCGCGACCAGAAACGCAACCTGGTGGTCGAACGGCATCCGGTTGTCCACCAGCCACCGCTGGGTGCGCGCGAACGATCGGCGCCCGTAACCGCGGCGCCAGGATTCGCTCACCTCATTCTCGGCCTGGCTGGCGGATAAGTGCTTGGGTTGGAAGGTCAGCCGGAAGGGCTTGAAATCAAGCCAATGCGTAGGCCGTACCAATCTTCCCTGCTCCTTGAGGCGGTCGTATAACGGAGTCCCCGGATAGGGAGTGAGTAAACCGAACACCGGCAATACGGGGGGCCAGGTGCCGATTTCCGAGCTGATGGATGCCGCGACTCCCGGACGATCCCCGTCCATCCCCACGATAAACGAGGTGATTGCGTAGACGCCGCGCCTGGCCATGCCCTGCAGAACGCCGGAGTATTCGTCCGGCCGATTGAACTGCTTGCGCGCGCTCTTCAGGCTCTCGGGATTTATCGACTCGAGTCCCATGAAAATAAAGCGGCCGCCGCTGGCGGCGATCAAATCAACGAGTTCCTCATCCTTCAACAGGTTTGCGGTGATCTGAGCGACCCACGGCAGGCAGGCGTCCCGCCTGATCATTTCCCGCAGTAACGATTTTGTGCGTTCCCGCCGGATGGCAAAGTTGTCGTCGATGAAAAACACATTAACCAGGGCCCGATTGCGCGCGGCGATGCGCTTGAGCGTGAGCAGTTCTTCAATGACGCTCTCATTCGAGCGGAAGCGGAGGTGGCTGCCGAAAAAACCGGTGACGGTGCAGAACTCGCAGCCGTAAGGACAGCCGCGCCCCGATTCCACCGGAATCATATAGGCTTTTTGGTACGGAACCTTCATCTTCGTAAGGAGGCTGCGGATGCTCTCCGGCAACAGGCGCATGAGGTCGAACAGGCTCAGGTCGACGCTTTCCCAGTCGATGGCCTGGTAGCCTTTGAGAGAGGGCTTCAAATTTTGATCGCCGGCTCCCCGGGAGCCGTAGGTCTGCTGCAATTGATTCCGCGCCGCGTCTTCGACGACCTGAGGCCAGATGTCGTCCGCTTCGCCAAGCACGACCGCGTCAGCACATCGCTCCAGGCCGTTCCAGCCCAGTGATTCGCCGGGAACCTCCGTGACGTGCGGGCCGCCGAACACGACCGGAACACGAGCCAGCTTCCGGACCGTCGCGGCGGTCGCATACGCCTTCTGGGCCGTGCGGGTCATGAACCCCATGCCCACAAGATCGACGCCATTGTCGGTGATGAATTGGGCCAGTTCCTGATCGCTCAGGCGCATGGCGTTTCCGTCGATGATGGTCACCCGGTGCGGGGCGGGGGTGAGCTGGCGCAGAAGAAAGGGCCAGAGCTGCGGCAAAAAGTTTCGGGTGACGTGGTTATCGGGCACATAAAGAAGAATATGCATCCGAGTCCCTCCAGCTTAAAGATTGATGATCATGGTGCCATGGAAATCCAGGCGCCATATATAGCCTGGCTATAACATGCATGACTTGGGCTAAGGGGCCGGCTGGATGGGATGCGTCACACCTGCCGTACACCAAATGAAAACCGTTCGGATTCCCCGTCCGTGACCATTACGGGGATCTCGGCATCGGGAGAGTAAGCCGAGAGCTTTTCGATGAGCCGGTCCCCGCCATCCCCGCCTTGCAGGCCGGAATGCTCGTGATGGTGTTTCAGCGTGTCGAGCGTCAAATAGGAGAGGTGCACCATCCCCTTCTTGGTGAGCTTGACCAGGACCAGTCCCCGACCCTTGGCTTTGTGTCCGTTCTTTGCCGATCTGACTATCGAATGCTTGTGCTCACGAAGAACCCGTTTTCGCATCGTTTCAAACTTTTCGTCTTCCATAGATCCTCCTGGCCACCGGGATGCCCCGGCTTCACTTCGGGTTGATGGAGTTGACTCCGGCAGCAGAACTGTCGCGGCGTCCGAAGAACCGCTCAAGTCGATATCCTCCGGGTCCCGCCGCGCCGGCGTCATGATTCTCGACTCGCGCTACTCTCGTTTCAATCTCATGCAACCTGTGCTCGATTTTCGAAAGATCCGTATGCGCGACGACACGCCTTTCATCTCCAATCTCAGATTGAGCTTCGAGTCGCTTGATCCTGCGCTCCAAGGTGGCGCGATCCGCCATCCACCAAACGAAGACGATGAGTGGCGGAACGAGCGCTACCACGAGCCACCATGCGACCGTCGATCCATGAACAATGGCTCCGAAGAGCGCGAAGAGCGCGATCACTCCCCAAAGGCATGCCAGGAATATTCTGGGTGCCGTCATCATCCCCCCTGAAGGTCCCGCCGCGTATGGAGCATATCAACGTCCTTCCTCTAGCGGGTGCTCTTGAACCGGTCGGCACAGGAGTCGGTTCGGGCCGGATTCCGCACGGGCGCATCATCGCCTCCTCCCGGCACAATTTTGTGGTCCGCCCAGTCTTCACCGCACAAGGCCATCATCCCGATAAAGCGGTCCACCTCTTCGCGATTCTTAAATGGCCCTATGGGATGGCCGCCGTCATCGAGCAGGTACATCATTCTCATGACTCCGTGTTGCCTGCGGATCGCGCGGGATTGAAATGCAATGGGTCTCTGAGATTCTGCAGTTCGCGGTAGTAATAGAGAGGAGTTGGCCGTTTCCCATCAAAAAATCTCAGCTTTCTCAGGAAAGCGATTTCCTCCTCCGTCGCATCCTCGCTTAGAGAGGCGTTTTCCAGAAATTCTCTGAATCCGGGCTCTTCGTAGAATTCCGGTCCCTGTTCCATAAACGCGAACCGTTGAGGTCGCATTGGACCGGCTTTCGCGTTCAGGCGGATCTCAACGCCGAACGTCGCGAGATCGATATCCCAGGATTCAATCAGCGGATCCAGGAACGAAACGCAGTTTTCAATCGACACGTGGAAGACATCCGTATCCAAAAATTCGAGGACGGCGACCCGCATCTCCTCAAGGCTCCGATCGCTGAATCCCGCGACGAGGCGAAGCCAGCTTTCACTTTCCAATTCCCGCTTTGCGACATTCTTGACCACGTCCAGCAGAAGCTGGGTTACCAGGCGTTCGAGTTCGCCGAAAGCCTGCATTTCGAACAAGGTCCGAATCTGCTTTTGTTTGTCCGCGTTACACTTGCGCAGAACCAGCTCCCGAACCTCCTTAAGTAGAGGTGCAGGCGGATCGGCAAGTTTTTTCTTCAATTCTTCCAGGCGCTGCTTGTTGGCCAGGTTTGCCAGCTCGCCACCCGGCAGCTTCAGGAATTGTTCCATTTTGTCGTAAATGCCGGTGCGTTCAGTGGCGGGCGGTGTCTTTTTCCGGGTCAGCAGCTGGGATATGTATGATTCAGTAACTTGCGCGGCGCTCGCCAGATCTCTCTGCTCGAGACCCAGTTGATCGAGTCTGCGCCGAATCACCAAAGCGACATCCACCGGAGATCCTTGTTGATTAACTATTATGGTTTATTGATTTATCCGGAATTATTAATATCACACAACACATTACCAGAACAAGTTAATTAACCAATTTTGGTTAATTGCATCAATCTGTCGATTTGCCATCCGAGTCCTATTCATGTTGGCGTATCTGAGAAATGACCGGCGGTGTGGGTCCGATTCGGCCGGACGATGGAGGGCGGCAAATCTTTCTCGCCTGAGGCCCGGGAATTCAAATTACGCATCGCAATGCTGGAGAAGAAGTAGGAAGTGATTTTCCACCGGTTTGTTGATATTCTTATGGAATAACAACATTAGGAATTTCAACGTCCGGAGCCGGTTCTCCGGCACTTATCGCTCTCTTCAGGTCGAGTGTCATGATGGAAAGATCCGCTTTGTCCCGATTGTGGTGGCTTTTGGCTTCTGCCCTTTTCCTGGTCGTGCTTCCCGCGATTTCCGCAGGTTATAAGGTGAAGCCCTGGGCCCCGCGGGCCATCGAAACCTATGCGTCAAAGTTGACCAGCGAAGGGGTCACGATCGCCGTCGATCCGCTGTTTACCGATGCGCTGGCCGCGCAGGCCTTCGACAGAACGGATGTCGTAACGCGCGGGATATTGCCGTTGGCAATTGTCATTTCCAACAACAACGATTTTTCCGTCGACGTGGATGGGACGGCCGTGGAGCTGCTGCAGAATGACCTTCGTCTCAAGACTTTCAATCCGCTGCAGACTGTCCAATGCCTGTTTGAGGCCAGGAAATCCATCCCGATGAAAATAATAGTCCCGGTGCCGATTCCCGACATCAAAATCACGATTCGTCAGCCCGGGGCCTGCCAGGATTTCGGCCAGAAATTTCTGGGGAGGAAACGGGTCGGAGCTCATGCGACGGCGGGCGGCTTTCTCTACATGCCGGCCTATGATGCCGCAAACATCCGGAAGAACCTGGCTTTGGCCAGAGTGTACATACCCGACATTTACCGCGGGGACAACGGCGCCGAGATGTTCTTTTTCGAGATCGAGCTGCAGGCGGCGATCGAAGCCGCTCCCCGGAAATGACGGGACCGGTTTCCCTGAGGGTTCGCACAGAAATAACTTCGCATTCTGGCGCGAGCGCCGGACGGGCAGATGCAAGGCGCTGCGACGCAGGCGATGTGGTGACATCGTCGAGGAGCGGCAACGCCGCAGATGCCCGTCCGCCGCCGAGCCCCGCAGGGCTGCCGGCTCTCCATCTTGCTGTATTCCTATGCTGCTTCTGCGCCCTGTCTGCAAGCTGGAGAGACGGCAGCAGAATGTGAAGTTATTTCTGCGCGAGCTCTTAGTACTCGTGGGCATAATTACGGTAACGTATGCGCCGAGCGCGGCGGCCCTGGATGCGCGAAGCGATGACGAAGTCGATGCCGGTCATCGTCGAGGAGGAGCGACAAAGCAGACAGGGCCGCCCCGCCGGCGCCCGAAGGGCGGGTGGGCATGAGCACCGTATGCGTTACGATGACGCTCAAGAAAGACCTTTCTCTTCGAAGAGATCCCTTGGACCGCACCCGCAGACGTTAGCGTAATTGTGACCACGAGTACTTAGCCCGCGTTATTGACGAAACAAGACATCAGAGGACGCGGATGAACGTCTATGACAGATCGGATCCGTGTCCTGAAAACAGACTGCACAAGCGAATTCCACCCCGGTGTACTTTTGCCCATCCCTTGGCGAAAGACGTTCACGAATAATCCGGGTTAGGCGCTGAACTGGCGCTGTCCCGCCGGAAGTGGCGGCAGCCGTCATGGCGGCGGTGAGCGCGGGGTGCCTCAAAATCCCGACTGTCTCCCCTTGACAGTTATGAGCATATGCTTATAATTGAAATGGAGGGTTTGCCAATGCCCAGGCCGCCATGCTGCCGTCGCATATCGGGAACACCGGCTGCGGCGATATTCAAGCCGGCGGGAATTCCGGCGAGAGCTCTCGAAGTGGTGGTGATGACTCTCGATGAGTTTGAGGCCATCCGATTGGCGGACTTCGAGGGGCTCTACCAGGATCAGGCTGCGGAACGGATGCGGGTTTCCCGCCCGACGTTCGGACGGATCGTCGAAGTCGCGCGCCGCAAGGTTGCCGAGGCGCTTATCCAGGGTAAGGCACTCAAAATCGAGGGGGGACCGGTCCAGGCGGCACCTCACCCCCCATTCCGGTGTCCGTCCTGCAAGGGTGAACTGGGCGCTCCGGCCGATCCACTTGCGGGTTGCCCGCGCTGCCAACGGCAGGAAATCCCGGACGTACCGGATAAATCCCCGTCATGTGGCGGCCGATGGCGCCGGTGAAGGGGCTTGAAGAACATATAACCCGGGGGCACGTTGCACCCCGATAAAAAGGAAGGCGTTATGAATATCTGTATTCCGGTTACTGATGACAAGGGGCTCGACAGCCCGGTAAGTGCTCATTTTGGCTCCGCGCCGCTGTTTCTGGTCGTCGATACGGAGAAGGGAACCTGTCGTTCCATCTCAAACCGCAATCTGAATCACGACCACGGCATGTGTCAGCCGCTTCTGTCTCTTGCCGGGGAACGCGTGGATGGGATGGTAGTCGGCGGCATTGGCATGGGCGCCCTGGGGAAACTTCAAGCCGCGAACATCCAGGTGTATCTGTCGGAGTTCCCAACGGCTGCGGCCACGCTCGAGGCTTTCAAGGCCGGTAAACTCAAGGTTGTGACTCCGCAGACGGCGTGCGGCCACCATGGCGGCCAGCATGGCGCACCCGGCGGCTCCTGCCATGGACGCGGCAGCTTGCGGTCCTGAGCCCGAGCGGGCAATATCCATGGCGTTGCCGGACGCGATCGAGGTTTGCCGACCTGTTGCCGGCTATTTCATCAAATGCGGTATTGCACCCGGCTTGAGATATTTCACGCAAGGAGTGTGGATATGGCAAGAGATGAATTGTTGATGTGCGCGTTCTGCGGCGCGCGCGCGTGTGCCGCCGCACCCGAAGGCAAGGATAAGCCACCCTTTTGTCCCGCGCCCCGGCAGGAAGCCGAGCTCCTGAAAGCCGAGAACCGCTATATCTCCGACGATCACATCCGCCGCATTGCGGTCGAGTCCGCGCGCACCGAGGCTGCAGGATACTGCCGGCAGACGCGCATCGAGGAAATCATGCAGTTTGCCCGGCGGATCGGGGCGTGCAAGATCGGGATTGCTCATTGCATGGGACTGATGAACGAGGCCCGGCTCGCAAGCGAGATCTTCTCCAGCTGCGGCTTCGAAGTGCACACGGTCTGCTGCAAGGTCGGTTCGATCGACAAAGAGAGCGTCGGGTTGCAGGATGCGGAGAAGGTGAGGCCGGGCCAGTTCGAGGCTTTGTGCAATCCGATCGGCCAGGCGGCGCTGCTGGCAAATGCGGGCACCGAGTTGAACGTCGTGGTGGGCCTGTGCGTTGGGCACGACAGCCTGTTCTTCATGCATTCGCAGGCGCCGGCTACCGTCCTGGTCGTAAAGGACAGAGTCCTGGGGCATAATCCGGTGGCGGCTCTCTATACCAGCCACTCGTATTACGCAAGGCTGCGTAAACGGGATTCCTCAGAATGACCGGATTCATGCCACCCGTGGCCGATTCGCGACGGACGGAAGATTCTCCACTCGGGGATAGTATCTGATTATTGCGTCTTCGCCGAAGCGACGCGTTTGGCCGCGAATTTCCGGCCGCCGGGCCGGCATTCCTGAGAGAGGCCGAGGAATTCGATGTTGGGGAATTTCGGGATACTCATGATCGCGGGTGCGCTGCGATCGGGATGGAAATGAAAATCGGGGCCAGGCTCTTTGCCGCTTTTGACACCGTCGTGCCTGCTGCGACCCGAACCAGAAATAAGCAAAGGCGTAACCTGGCGCCCATATACCCCCCGGAACTCCGCGCCCGGCGGTCAGGTCGCCGCCATTCGGCGCGGGCCGGCCGATCTTGACCCGGACTGCATCACTGGCATCTGTCTAGCCGATGCTGGACAGCAGAACGCAAAGCCGCAAGGGCGCAAGGACGCAAAGAGATCCCTTTCGGTTCGCGGGCATGGGCGGCCTTCGGCCGCATCCTTGGGCGAGCCGCGGGAGAAAGCGCAATCCTCCTGAGTAGCCGCTGCCCGCGCTTTCTCCCGCGGCTCGCCCAAGGATGCGCCAGCGCGAAGCGCTGCGCCCACGCCTGTTGCTCAGTGTCGGTCTTTGCGCCCCTGCGCCTTTGCGTTTTGATTCTTCATCCATTTGATTTGGCTAAACAATTACCATCACTGAATGTTTTGCGATTTCGCCCGAGGGCGCGCTACGTGCCGTCTATTTTTTCGCGAAAATGCAGGTCATGGATGTTCCTTTGTTTCTGCTCATCAGATTGCAGTAACTGATATTGAGTTCCAGATATCGCCTTTCTTCGTCCGTCATATATTTGCTCTCGATTTTCCCGCTTCTGGCAAAGCGATTGATCATCGTCAGCGTCGTATTTCCTTCGCCGGGCTCGGCCCCATAGTCGTCGAGCAGGGAAGTATGCACATCCTCGATGATGTAATAGCCGCCGGGCCTGATATATTTGAATAGATAGGCAAAACTGACCTGCTGCTGCGGCATCGAGTGTCCGCCGTCGTCGAGAATGAGATCGAAGTCGGACCCGTTGCCATTCGCAAAAGCCAACAACTGTTTTCTGTCCGATTGATCCGCGACAAACGTCTTGATTCTGTCCGAGTTGAGATGCGAGGCATCTTTGATGTCGATTCCGTATATGACCGCCCCGCCGAAATAATCCGCGAACATCCTGAGGGAAGCTCCTTCCAGAACACCGATTTCGCATATCTTCCGGGCGGAGGATTTCAGCGGGTACAAGAAGTACTCATAGACTTCGGTGTATCGATGGAGGATGGATCCCTTGTCGGATTTGTACTTGTCGGCCAGCCGAGTCAGTTCACCGAACCTGTAATCCCTGCTCGCGCACCCGGGATCTGACACGACACACAGAACCAGACACAGACTCAAAACACCGCACATACTCCTCTTGGCCATCACGCACCTATCTCCTTGCATCTGTTTAGCCGATGCTGAACAGCAGAACGCAAAGACGCAAGGACGCAAAGAGATTCCTTTCGGTTCGCGGGCATGGGCGGCCTTCGGCCGCATCCTTGGGCGAGCCGCGGGAGAAAGCGCAATCCTCCTGAGTAGCCGCTGCCCGCGCTTTCTCCCGCGGCTCGCCCAAGGATGCGCCAGCGCGAAGCGCTGCGCCCATGCCTGTTGCTCAGTGTCGATCTTTGCGTCCTTCTCTTTGCGTTTTGCTTCTTCATCCACTTGATTTGGCTAAACAATTACATCTCCTTTGATCCGCGCCTTCAACACAAGGGGCTCATTGTACCAGGGAAAATGGAGGTACATCACCATGTTCGCCGGAATCCGGGAAGCGGTCGCCGGATGAGGCGCTGCTTTTTGCCAGCGAGGTGAAGTCGTTTCTCGCCGATCCGGCTTTCGGGCGCTGATGGTGCTGGAGGTATGGTGCCGCACATTCATAGATCGGGAGAATCCGCTGGCAGGATCACTGAAGTCTAAGCAGACCAGCCGGGCATTGGGCAAATGCACTGTGACATGTCGTGAGTGCAGGAACTATATGCCCTGGAGGATCGCCGGGTAAGACTCAGGGCCGAGGAGAACTTGCTTATTCTGTCGGGGCTGCCCGAGGAGGCAGTGGACGAGAGGGCAGGCAATTTCGACAACTTCGACCGGCTGTCTATCGCCAAAGAGCTAACGCCCCTCGATTCGCGCAACGGGAATCGCCAAATAACCGGGAAGCGGAAGGCAGAAAAGTGGAAGATACCTATCGGGAAGGATGCAAGTTCGGGCGCCCGCCGCAGCATCAGACATTGGAGAATCAAAGGAGATATGGTGGAGCTGGCGAAAATCGAACTCGCGATCTCCTGACTGCCAGTTTCCTGTCAGGTATTGAGCCCATTGAAGATAAAAGACTTGCGGCGGCACAAAGTTCACCTAGGAGAACGGGACTCCGGGGGGTGAAGACTTCGGTTTCTCTCTTTGTTTCTTTATCTTTCTGGACTACAAATTTTTCTCTCTTCCCCACGGCGGCGGACTGCATTCGTTTCCATTTGACTGTCAGTTTTGAATAGACTAATAATTGCCGCAACCAATATCTGACACGCTACAGCACTCGATTGCGAATGTAATGGTTTGACCCGGAACCAGAAGAAGCGCTTTTCACTGTCGTGAAACTGGGAACCCCAATGTAGACGAGCAAAGGGCTGCTCGTGCTCGACCGGTACTGGAAAGCGTCCCGAGCTCTGAGTGAAACCGCACGATTCCAAAAACCGTGCCGTCAAGGAGGACAGACAATGCCTACCTATGTGACTCTTTTCAAATGGACCGAACAGGGCATCAAGACTATCAAGGATGCCCCCGCTCGGTTCGAGGCGTCGAAAAAACTCGTGGAATCCACGGGAGGGAAGATCCTCGGCCTCTACGTCACGATGGGCGATTACGACATCGTTGCAGTCACAGAAGGCCCGAATGACGAGGTGGCTTCCGCTGTTGCCCTCTCCATTGCTTTAAAGGGCAATGCCAGGACCACGACCATGAGGGCGTTCACGGAAAGTGAATTTGCCCAGATCGTAAAAAAGGTGGTGTAGTACAAATGGGGGTGGGAGCCCCGCCCCCATCCAGACAGGGCTGGCCAGGAATGTGGCATTCCTGGCCGACTAGGCGCATGAAATACAGGGGGGCATTCTCGTCAGTTTCCCTAGATACCTGTCTGGGAAAAGCGTGGACACGCATCGTTCTTTACTGATTGAGTGGGGGTCCATGTTTATCCTCTACCTTCATGCCTATCGGAAGACATGGCCCTTAATCATTCGGAAGTGACAACTCTTGAAACACAATAGTGACGCAAGCAGCACCGAGAGTGCGCTGTCGGCTCCCGAGTAGCCAACCGCGCATCCAAGTGACATAGAGCACTCTGATTCATGCGGCCTCCTTGTTTTTTCGCGCTCAGAGGTGCTTTGGAGCTACAATACATCAAGGGTGTGCCGATCCGTGCCGGATCGGTTCAGGACTTCTCCGGGTGGTCGGGCCGCCATCCAGATCACGCGACGCACGTCTATAGATGTCGAGTCGCGTGCAAAACCTGCGGATCGCGCGGGTATCTGGGGGTGGCAATGACCAGTCTGCAGCGTCAAGAAGAAAAAGAACCCCAAACTGAATCGATGGAGTTTCTGCCATTACTTCTCCGCCTTATCTGGATGGTGTTCGGCAACGTGGCTCTGTTTCTCTGTGCGGCGCTAGTGGCCAAGGGGACGGCTCCGATAGTGATGGACATCATCTTCTTTGTGGTGGTCATCGGACTAATCGTCGTGCGGTACGTGGACATCACCAGGTTCAACGGCCAAACGTCCGAGGGCAAGCCCGCAACCTTCGCGCATTGGCGTCAATACGCGGTTTTGATGGCGGTCATTTCGGCCGGCGTGTGGGCTCTCGCGCGAGTCGCTTGCTCCCAAAAATGGTTGTAGAACCCAGGACTCATCGACATCGATTGCCTTGGAGGTCCTCCCGGTGAAGATTCTGCTGCTTTGTGCAACCGTGCTCTGGCCGCAAGTCGCCCTCGCAGGCGAATCGGGCGGTCACGTCGATCCTGTCGGCAACGTGGCCTTGGCCCTCGTCATCATCCTCATCGTGGCCAAGCTGGGCGGCGATCTCGCGGTCCGACTCGGACAGCCCGCCGTGCTTGGCGAACTCATCGGCGGGGTTTTGGTGGGCACTCTCTCGATCCTGGGTTTTTCGGATCTGGAGTCGCTCAAGATCGATCCGTTCATTGACATGCTGGCCAGGATCGGCGTTCTCATTCTGCTCTTCGAGGTCGGCCTCGAGTCCACGGTAGGGCAGATGTTGAAAGTGGGATTCTCCTCCGTTCTGGTGGCAACACTGGGCGTGGCCGCGCCCTTTGCTCTTGGTTGGGGGGTGGGCGCGTGGATTCTGCCGGAGGAAAGCGCTTACGTGCATGCGTTCCTCGGCGCCACGTTAACCGCGACGAGCGTCGGCATCACGGCGCGAGTGCTCAAGGATCTGGGGCGCTCCCAGAGCAATGAAGCCCGCGTGGTGCTCGGCGCGGCGGTCATCGACGACGTGCTGGGGCTTGTGATCCTCGCGGTGGTCACCGGGATCGTCACCGCCGCAAAGCGCGGCGGGTCGATCGCGGCCGGAGAGATCGTTCTCATCCTGACAAAGGCGGTGGGCTTCCTTGTCGGCGCGCTTGTCCTGGGAATTCTCTTCTCAAAACGGCTCTTCTTTCTGGCGTCGAAGCTCCGTGCGCGTGGCGTATTGCTCGCCACGGGGCTCGCGTTCTGCTTCTTCCTCTCCTGGCTTTCCGGTGTCATCGGGCTAGCGCCAATCGTCGGCGCATTCGCGGCCGGACTCATCCTGGAGGACGTCCACTATCGCGATTTCGTGGACCGGGGCGAACATGGTCTGGAAGAGCTGATCCACCCGATTTCCTCATTTCTGGTCCCGATCTTCTTCGTCGTGATGGGCATGCGGACGGATCTAAGATCTTTCCTTCGGCCCGGAATCCTGAGTCTGGCCGCGGCTCTCACCATCGCTGCCATCCTGGGGAAGCAGGCGTGCTCTCTGGGAGTACTCGGCAAGGGTGTCGATCGCCTCACGGTTGGCCTCGGCATGATTCCCCGCGGCGAGGTCGGCCTCATCTTCGCAAACATCGGTCTGGCGCTAACCATAGGCGGCCATCGCATCATCAGCGACTCCACGTTCTCTGCAGTGGTCGTCATGGTGATCGTAACGACGATGGTGACCCCTCCCGCTCTCAAGTGGAGCCTCGGGCGACTGGGCCCGGCCGAGAAGAAGGATCCGGGCAAATGAGTGCGACAGATCCTGCCCAGGGAGATTCAAATAACCGGCGGGAGATTCGGCCGCGCATCGATCCCTTGCAGATTTCCCAGCCTCCGCGTTCATATCTGAATCTCTGGGGATCCCTCTCGATACATCCAAGAAAATCTGCACCCCAGGCGCACCCAGCCCGAGGCCGCGCATGACTCCTGAAATTGGAGTAACCGGAAGTTATTGAAATGGAATGAGATATTGGTGGAGCTGGTGAGGATCGAACTCACGACCTCCTGACTGCCAGTCAGGCACTCTCCCAGCTGAGCTACAGCCCCACGGCGCATAACTCTACACGGACGAAACACTTCAGTCAAGCAGGCTGCTGCAGGCCCCCGTCGATTATTGAATAGTGCCTGGCTACGATTCCAAAGCAGGAGGACCCGCCCGGTCTGCGCATGGTTGAATCCCTGAAGATCGGCGAACGGCGCGTCAGGTTTGAGTTCGCCTCTCAGCCCATGAGGATGCCGGAGCGCACCGCCGCGCCTGCGTCATTCCAGATCTCGGGATCATGCCTTCGATCACCGACCGCAACCCAGGAAAAGAAACGATGGAAGGCACGAAATCCGCTTTCCGCGGTTTGCCGTTGTCGGAAGAGCAACTTCTGCTACAATCGTTCCCGCGCGGAGGTGAATCTGGCCCGGTGGCTGGCCTGGACTTCAAATCCAGTGGGATTTACCGGAAGGTAGGTTCGGTGGGTTCGATTCCCATGCACCTCCGCCAGTTCTATTCCCATTGAATTGCTTGAGAACTACCCCCGGGAACCAATCTGATTACTCGCAGCGCAGCGCTGTGATCGGATCTACGGATCTACGCGGCTGGCACCCAGGGCCGGCATTTACCCTGCCGAACCCAATCCTCCGCCAGGATCGCCTGTAATGTCAAAGAGGCCACGACCTCTGGCAGAGGTTCTGACGCCAGTGATGGTGAATCGCACCCATAACTGCTCTGGTCCCAAACAGCTTTTTGTAAAAGACGGTGGTGTTGTGAGGTCGCCTGAGTAGGAAATGGGATGTATCCGACCGGATCCGGCCTGATCCGATGGTTTTTTGCCAAAAAATCGATCTTCCAAGGGACATGATTATCGTAGCTGGAAGTCATCAAAATAGACAGAAAATGACTTTGGCGGTGAAACCGCGAAGATCATGAACGCCGCAATCGCGGTCATGTCCAGGCGTCGGGCCTCTGGAGCGTTCTCGATCTCCGTAAGCGGAATGTGGATCGCATTAATGCCGGGGTTGATTATGAAAGCGGCGTTGAAGCGATCGTTGTAGTTATTATTGTGGCGCTCATCCTCAATGCGAACCACCAGGGTCACAGGCATCTGGAGATCCGAATAGGCCAGAAACTCCAGCTCACTGTACCCTTGCCAATCAGGGTAGGGCTCCTCCATCACAAAAGTGGAGAAATCCGCAGGGGCGAACGTAATTCGCGCCATGCGGTTTCCGCTCGGCGCGTGCGATCCCGCGGGATCGGGAACAACTGAAAGTTGCGCGTCCCTTACGGAGCAGAATCGCGTATCGAGGAGCGAGTCAAAATTGTTGATAACCGGAAACATGCGGTTGCGGCGAAGCATCGATGCTCCGGTAATCAGGCTGGGAAGCGCAAATCCAAGGAGGATGACTCCTGCCGCCAGTCGCGCGGAGAAACGCCCGATGCGCGGGATGCCAGGTGTGAAACTCCAATGTGCGATCAAGAAGGCCGTTGCACCGGCTGCATCGGTGACTACGTCAGCTGCCTCAGCATCCCTGCCTGACATTGCCTGGATCCATTCAGTCAGTAATCCGAGTCCAAGTACGACAATTATCGTGAGCAAGTAGGGCAAGAATCCCGCGCGGTTCCTCGCTGGCTGTGCTTCCCGCTTGCGGAAGCTACGTACCAAGGCGAGCGCTGCCATCCCGAAGAGCGGCGCGTGCCCAAAGTTTTGGAGGTCCGAGAGGATGCGCTTGTCAACCGCGCCCCCCAGGTTCGTGACCAGCACCAGGAGACTCGCAATCGCGAATATTTGGAGCAGGATTTTCATAGGAACTCGGGCAACTCTACTCCTATTGCCGCCTTTCCTACAAGCTCCGCATCTGTGATTCCGGATCTTGCGACCTTCCGCCAAAGGGATCCGAGGCCGGCGGAGGGTATCTTGTGATTTTTCATCATTATGTGATCGGGTCGAGCCACGGCTGAGTGCCGCAAAGCCCGGCGCCTTGGGACAATGAGCCCCCGTCTGGCGTCCACGGATGACCGGGCGGAAGGTGAATAATTCCTTTTCCGGCCAATCGCTCCACCCCTGTGCCGAGCATGAAAGGTTGTTGGCGCAAGGTCCCGACCATGGTCAGGCAGCAGAAGGTGTTGCAGAGCTCGTTGACGAAGCGGATCTGCTTTCGGGCTGATCGCACGTGACGATTAACAGGCTTGTGAAAAACCTCGGCAAAGCGGACAACCTGTGCATTAACCGGAGGCATCGAAGGGTCTCTGTATGCGCGTTGAACCTGATTGGAGTCAAGCGTTTATAGGAAAGCCGGGGGTTCGGAGAATCTCAGATTCCCGAATTGTCCCGGCCATGATCAGCTATTGCGAAAAGGGGAGAGCCCTAGGGGCTGAATTGTAATATGATATTAATAATCATTTGCAAGTCCAGAACATTTACTGAGCCATCTTGATTTACGTCTGCATTGGGGCATGAAGTCCCAGCCAGAATGCAATTAACACATAACTGAAGATCCAGGACATCAACCCGATTATCCTGGTTCAAATCCCCTTTGATACTGACGATGAATGCAGCGCTGGCTATGGCGCTGTTCGTCATACCCGATTTCAGGCCCAGAGCCTTGACAGTGGCGGTACTGGTTAGCGCAAACGGCGCGCTGTAAAGCGTTGAGGAAGCGGTGGGGGTCACGCCATTGGTAGTGTAACGGATTTCAGCTCCAGATGTCGCACAGGTGAACGATACTTGAACGGACCCGCTAAATGAACCGCCATTGGGAGATATGGTCGGCGTCGCCACTGACGTCGACGTTTCAGTCCAGAGGCTGGCCGTTTGGCTCGGGTCATACCAACTGAAATGGTTCCCTCTGCCGCTCTTGTCCAGCAGATCGTCAGGGCGCGGATTGGGATTGTAATACCAGATGTTTGCGTTGGCGACGGATGTGACGATCTCGTCCGATACTGCTTCCTGCACGAGGTCGGACAGTGAAAGCTGCGCTTGGATGATCTTGAAGCGGCGCATCCGGCCCCTGAGCTGCTCCTTGCCACTCCCATTCCTGACGTGATCCCACTGCGCGTCACCCCAGCAAAATTCCTGATCGGGCATTAAGGTGGGAAAGTAGCTTAACTCCAAATCCTTGGAAATGAGCTTTGCCGTATTCGGCAAGTCGAAGTAGAAACGGTGGTGCGAGCCGGAGCCATCTTTCCATGCCGTAAATCCGCAGGTATACCAGCGTCCAATTTCGATTGCATCGCCTATAATATCGTCGGCTCTGGCCGCGATTTCCCAACGCAGGGTACCATTCGGATCTGGAAGTCCTCCGGGAATATAGGGGTAGGGACAGCACCCGTAATAATACCCTTGTCCACCGTTCAAGTAATCCCGCGGGCCGAAGAACCAGCACGTCTGGTAGAATTGGGGACTCTTGTTTTCAACCCAAGCCTGCCAGATGACCGTTAGCGGATAGGGATTGGGCAATCCTTGTTGCAGAGTGCGGCGGAATGATCGGTTAACATAATCGTCGCCCGGGAATTGCAGCGCCGTGACCTGTTGAGAGGCACTCGCCGCCGGATTTGTGAGGCCATTCACGATGAAATCACTGAGGCTGTCACCGGTGACGATTGCCAAAGCCCTAGCCCAGGGGTCAGTGTCAGGGGATGAGCCCGAGGGAACGGCTGCATTTGCAATGGAAACGGTTTTTTCCTGGTTCGTTGCGCTCTTCCCTAATGATAGCGAAATCAGGCAGCTTATGAGGATAACAAGGGATAGTTCGATGCATCTTTTCAAGGCAACCCTCTCCAATCCAGCCCTAATAAGTATGCCCGCCTTGATCTTGAATGGGCAGATCCAAGTTGGGGCAAGGAACATAATGCTCCATTCCGCCGGGGCCAATCCAGGCGGAGACAGAGGATTATCTAAAAGACCCGAGGGTGAGTCCGCGGCATTGGGGCCGAATCAGAAAGTCCTCAGAAAACGCGGCCGGGTCCTCAGCATTTCGTCCGTGAGGAAACCTTAACTGAACATATTATACTAGCTTTCTCAGCAAGTGTAACGCAAGTTTTCGGGGGGGATAAGAGGGGCAGTGAGGGCCAACCCGGATACGGTCGCGGTTTCATCCTCCCGGATCGGAGCAAGCCTTCCGTTCTGTGCCGTATCCAGATCCTGCGAGGCTGCAGCCTAAAGCCGAAGATTGGGGTCGGTGCCTTCTGAGGTGCGCCCTCATTCTGGATAGCGGCAACTTGTACTACGCCTCGTTAGCTGGATCGGCAGATTCGAGAACAACTTGAGTGTTTTTGCGTGCGCAATAGCAAAAATTGTCACAATGAG
Source organism: Terriglobia bacterium (assembly GCA_963824985.1). Classification (GTDB taxonomy): domain Bacteria; phylum Acidobacteriota; class UBA6911; order UBA6911; family UBA6911; genus JAFNAG01. The sequence goes on along the minus strand of CAWGRQ010000050.1, from coordinate 21,973 downwards.
CCCTCCAAAAACGTCAACAATCCCAAACGCGATCCGCTTACTGTGCCCCGCATCCGCCGGGCATGCCGCGGCTCCAGGCGATCTCCCGATCGACTGAACTAATTATTGATTTTATAGCTTTTTGCCGAAGTAACATGGATTGATGGACGATAAGTTTTGTGATATTAGGAATTTTTTGCGAGATGCCAGGACAGCCGATCGTTCACGGAATGAATAGCAAGGCAGGATGCATAATCTTTGGGAGTAAAAGGGTTGCCCGTTTTCAAGGATGGGGCAGCCGAAGAGCCTCCAACTCACTTGCGTTTTTGCTATATAATGATATGCCGATCGTAATGACGCTTACGGCGGCACCGTCCTCCATCCCAGCGCCGCCGAACATTCAGTGAAAAAAGCGTGATAACAACATCATGCTGGCGCTCGGAGGATGGATCGATAATCGGTAGTTTGCGCTGTCCGAGGCAACGAAATTCGTTTGCCGAAATGATTGAAGATTTGGCGGCAGGTAGGGACAATGCGCGCAGGACCTGTATGCGCGATCTCATCCCGGATCCCCCGCTCTCCGATCCATAACTGAGTTGTGCGGAGGGTTGGACACGCCCGTCGATGGGGAGATCATGAAGAAGGTGGGGGACCGCATGCCAACCAGTGACATTTGTCTTTCACGGCCATAGATTCGTTAAGGACAAATCAGTGTCTGTTTTTCGCTATCTGTTTCGGGAATGCCCCAAGATGATAGTAGTGGTGAGCCTGGTTAGTCTCGCCGGAGGCATGTGCGGCGCCGGACTTGTTGCTCTCATCAATTACTCGCTCACCAGCCCACGGTTCAGTCGATCGGTGCTGCTGTTGGCTTTTGCATTTCTGGTGTTTGGGAAAATATTGTCCGGGGCGATATCTCAGCAAATGCTTTTTCGCCACGCTCAACAGGTCACGATGACCATGTGCGTGAGATTATGCCGAGATCTTACAAACAGCTCACTTCGAAATGTGGAATCACTCGGGGTGCCCCGTATCATGGCCACACTGACCGATGACGTGAACTCACTCGGGAGCGCGATTCAATCCATACCCGCGCTTATCGTCAATGCTGCGGTCTTGGTGGGATGCTCGGCCTATCTGGCATGGCTTTCCTGGAAGGCATTTCTTCTGCTCGTGGTGTTGGGCTCTGCGGGAGTATTTATGTACCGATTGGTGCTGCAGAAAACTCAGGCCGCGATGGAGGTCGCCCGGCAAATGCGCGATACTCTTTTCGGACATTTCAGGGCGATAACCGAAGGCATCAAAGAAATACGGATGAATCGCAGCAGACGGGAAGATCTCCTTGAAAATCACTTATCCATGACGTTGCACAATCTCAATCGCCAGGTCGTGTCGGTGATTAACCGTTTCATTTTCACGGATAGTTGCAGCCAATTTATCTTTTATAGCATTCTTGGCGTGCTTATCTTTCTGCTGCCCATTTTCAGCCGGCTGCCGATTACGACTCTCACGGGATATGCGTTTGCCGCGCTCTACGTAATGAATCCTATTTGGGGAATGATTTATGGCCTTCCTTCACTGCAAAAGGGACAAATCGCTTTGGAGCGAATCAATAACTTTCGGAATTCATTACCGCTGGAAGCGTCGTCGGGTATCCCTATCCAGGAAGCCAAACTAAAATGGAAATCGCTTGAAGTAAGAAATATTGTCTTTGGCTATTGTGAGCGCGAAGATTCTGCGCATGGTTTTGTTTTGGGACCGATTGACTTTACGCTGAATCCGGGGGAGCTCGTATTCGTCATCGGCGGAAATGGGAGCGGGAAATCCACTTTCGTTAAGCTGTTGTGCGGATTATACACTCCACAATCGGGCGAGATCCTGTTGGATCAATCCACTGTAACGGACGCCACACGGGAACATTACCGCCAGCACTTTTCTGTTGTGTTTTCTGATTTTTACCTTTTCGATCGTCTTTTGGGGTTGTCGAAAAAAGATCTCGATGGCCGGGTCGACGAATATTTGGTGAGGCTGCAGCTGAATCAAAAAGTCACCCTCACGGGAGGTACCTTCTCTACGACGGCTTTATCACAGGGACAGCGCAGAAGGCTCGCTTTGCTTGTATCCTATTTGGAGGACAGGCCCATCTATGTATTTGACGAATGGGCAGCGGACCAGGACCCGGATTACAAGGAGGTGTTTTATCGCTCTCTTCTGCCGGAGCTTCGCAGCAAGGGAAAGGCCGTTGTGGTCATAACCCATGACGATCGATATTTTTCGCTCGGTGATCGCATCGTCAGGCTCGACTATGGCAAGGTTGTTTGACTGTCGAACGTTGCGGCTGAATGGGATCGACATTTGAATCGTTGGGGCGGTTGTTGCAGCGTAATTGTTTAGCCAAATCAAATGGATGAAGAAGCAAAGCGCAAAGACGCAAGGGCGCAAGGGCGCAAAGATCGACACTGAGCAACAGGCATGGGCGCAGCGCTTCGCGCTGGCGCATCCTTGGGCGAGCCGCGGGAGAAAGCGCGGGCAGCGGCTACTCAGGAGGATTGCGCTTTCTCCCGCGGCTCGCCCAAGGATGCGGCCGAAGGCCGCCCATGCCCGCGAACCGAAAGGAATCTCTTTGCGTCCTTGCGTCCTTGCGTCTTTGCGTTCTGCTGTTCAGCATCGGCTAAACAGATGCGTTGCAGCGAAGAATGTACTTTCTGCTCAAGGGCTTGGCTGGAGCACGGCTTCTCGCTTTTTTGTGCTTCTCGATGGTCCCTTGTTCGTGGTTCATCAGGGTGATTTCGCCTCAGTATGGCTCCCGATATGCCGATAGATAGATTTAGGCATTGAGTGCTACAGGATGGTTTTTGGATTCGGTCAGAATATAGGTAGTGATCGGGAGGATTGTCGCCGCGGAAGATTAGTGATATTAATGGTCTACGATCGAACTGGAGATTTGAATCTTGTGTGGAATTTGCGGTCTACGCTATTTTGACGGCAGGCCTGTGGATGACCTGGTCATCGGCAGGATGTCAGACGCTCAGCAGCATCGGGGCCCGGATGAATCGGGTGTGTATGCAGGAAAATCGGTTGGTCTCGGGCATCGACGACTGAGCATCATCGATCTGAGTACGGGTGGGCAGCCCTTGTGCAACGAGGATGGAAGCGTCTGGATTAGCTTCAATGGCGAAATCTACAATTTTTTGGATCTCCGAGACGGGCTGAAAGATGCTCACAGCTTCAGAACGCGTTCGGATACGGAAACCATCGTCCACTTGTACGAACAGTATCCGGACAACTTTATCGGGAAGCTCCGCGGCATGTTTGCTTTCGCCCTTTGGGACCAATCGAAGGAAATGCTCATCCTGGCGCGGGATCGCGTCGGCAAGAAGCCGCTCTATTATTACCTGGACGATGAAAAACTTGTCTTTGCCTCCGAGATCAAATCTATTCTCTGCCACCCGGATCTCGGGCTGGACATCGACGAAGAGGCGATCAGCGACTATCTATCCCTCGGATATATTCCGGCTCCGAAGACCATCTACCGAAGAATTCGTAAAGTGCGTCCGGCACATAGCCTGATTGTAGAGGGGCGGACAATCCGGGAGGTACCCTACTGGGACTTGAAATTCATCGAAGATGGAGAGCTGTCCGAAGATCAATGGCGGGAGATGTTCATTGCGGAATTCAGAACCGCCGTCGAAATCCGCTTGATGAGCGAGGTGCCGCTAGGCGCATTCCTCTCTGGTGGACTCGACTCGTCGGCGGTCGCATTTATGATGAGCCAGATTCTCAAACAGCCCGTAAAAACCGCCACAATAGGTTTTTCTGAGGATAAGTTCGACGAATCCTCGTATGCCCGGACGATGGCACGGTATTTGAATAGTGACCATCACGAGCGCATTGTGACGCCCGAGAGGATTGATGCGATTGAAAAGCTCGTTTGGCACTATGACGAGCCGTTTTCTGATTCTTCGGCGCTCCCTACCTATTTCGTAAGCCAGATTGCCCGGGAAAAGGTCACGGTCTGTCTCAGTGGCGATGGAGGCGACGAAAATCTCGCCGGGTATCGTCGCTATCAGATGGACCGACAGGAGAACCGCTTGAGAGCGTTCCTGCCGCTTAAGGCGAGAAGGCTCATTTTCGGCCCGCTCGGCCGGATTTACCCGAAGATGGATTGGGCTCCGCAGTTTGTTCGTGCAAAGACAACCTTCCAGAGTCTGGCGCGCGATCCCCTGGAGGGCTATTTTGAGTCGATGTCCACATTCCGAAGCTATGAAAAGTCCTTCATTTTTTCGGATGACATGAGAGCTCACCTCGGAGGCTACCGGACCATTGAGGTTTTTCGCGATCATTACAATAACGCGAATACAGAAGATCTCTTGTCACGGATCCAATACCTCGATGTCAAGACCTACCTCACGGACGACATCCTCACCAAGGTAGATCGCGCCAGCATGGCGAATTCGCTTGAGGTTCGCTGCCCCTTGCTGGATCACCGGTTAATGGAATTGGTGGCCAGAATGCCGTCACGATTGAAACTTCACCGGGGGAGTGGTAAATACCTGTTCAAAAAAGCTATGCACGGGCTTCTTCCGGACAGCATTATCAATCGCTCCAAGATGGGCTTCGCAATTCCCCTCGCCGAGTGGTTTCGCAGCGGAATCCATGATTATGCTCAGGAATACCTGATTGGGAGAACCGATCCCTTCCTCAGCTCAAGCTTCATCCACAAGATGTGGAAGCAGCATCAATCGGGGGTCCGGGACCGTTCCAACGAGCTCTGGAATGTGTTGATGTTCCGCCTGTGGCTGCAACGATTTGGGCCTGGAAAGAGGTGAGACGCCGGTGATCCGTGGCGGCGAGTGTCCAGCCGGATATGCCTGGCGAAAAGATGGGATCCTGTTGGACTGATCCAGGTGCGCATTTTTGTGATCATCTATATGCAGAAAAAAAAGCGACCGGCAAGGGTTTACCGGCCGCTTACGGAGGTTCCCCCTTGGGAGGGGATTGGATCCTATCAGGATTTCGGTGAACGCTCCGGATCAGGAATTGTGGCCCAACGACTTTGCGTATGCCGCAGCGCATCGGTGGGGCCTCACGCCGGAGACAAAACGCTCACCCTGGATATACCGCAAGGCATGCCTCCCGCGTGTTTCTCTGCGGCCTGACCGCAGCTCCCAGGCGCGTTCGTTCCAAACAACCGCCAGCAGTTCGTAGCGCATTTATTTAATAATTCGCAGCCCGGCGGGCGCAGCCGGAGGCATACCGCCGATCGGATCGGGAATTTGGTTCCTGGAGATGATCAAATCGTCGTACCAGGTATAGGCTGTGGGGTGAGATTGAGTTTCATCTTTCGATGTCATGTACGGCAGGAACCAGATCTTTCCGTATTTGGCGAGAGGGTTGTTATTGGCCAGGTCATAGTCGGTGAAGCTGAAGACAAGGGTTGACGACTGGCCTTCTCGCGCTATCCACATCTCGATGACACTGTCGCGATGATAGTTGCTGTCGTTGAGATACCAGGTGCCGATCTTGATGTGAATTTGGAAGGTCAGCCACTCGTTTGCGTAGTACAAGAAGCAGCCGTCCTTATCCCCCTGGCCGACACTGCTGTAGCGACAGTAAGGCGAAGGCATGGCGTTTTGGAGCAGAATTTCGTTGTTGACCATCTGTTCCAGGGCCTCATAATGCCCGTCCTTGCCGCCACAACTGTGATACATCTGTGGAAATCCACGCTGATAAGAATTTTGCGCGACTACTTCAAGCTGAGTGCAGGAAGTCGGACAACTCGATGAAGCGGGATGCACCGGATCGCACGCAGGATAATCCCCTTCTCCGATAATGGACTGCTTCCAGCCGGTAGTGTTGTTAAAAATCGTGTTGATCAGCTCGGGGGAGAATCGCTGCCGCCATTGTACATAAAACTCCTGACCCTGGCCAAACTGTGCGGATAGATCATCGGAGAAGTTCGTAAAGTAGCTCCCAGCCGCGCTCGACCCCGAGTTTGATGGAATGGTGAACTTAAGCGAACTGTTTCCAGAAGCTCTAAAGGTTGAGTCAAGCGTTGGAGTCGTTGAGCTGCCCGGCAGGATGCCGCTGCGGTTTCCCCATGTGCCGGCGATATCAGCAGCCGAATCGAAGCCCACGCATTTAACCACGCCCGCCGAAGCACAACGCTGCTCAAAGGTAACGGATCCACCGGAGCTCGCTGGGGTTGTGAACGTGAAATCGCCGCCTGTGCCAAGATTTCCCGCGGCGTCCCTGGAGCGTGCGCGGAAGTGGTATTGCCGAGCCGGCAGGAGTCCTGTGATAGAGTTCGAGTGCGAAGTTGTAAGGGAAGAGACGAGTGTAGACATGGTTCCGTAAGACGTTGTCAGGCCGTACTCGACCTGACTGTCAGCCGCTTCGCTGGTTGCCCAGTTGATGGTCGAACCCCATGAGGTGATTCCGGTTACCGCCACGCCTGTGATCTGAGGCGGCGTTACGTCTGGTGCAGGCGTAGTGCTCGAAACTGCGCTCGATGGCGAGGAAACATTCCCGGCCGCGTCAAAAGCGGAAACTTGAAATGTATATGTAGTTAAGGCAGAAAGGCCTGTACATGCATAGCCTGTAGATGTGGTAGTGGCAATCTGAGTGCTGCCGCGAAAAATGCGATATCCCACTACTCCAACGTTGTCCGTCGACCCGGTCCAGGACAAATCTATGCGAGAAGAGGATATGGCTGCCGCCGCGAGATTTGACGGAGGAGATGGAGGAGTCGTGTCCGGTGCAATGGAACCGGCAGAGTGTTTGTACAGATAGACCTTGGATTGACTGTTATTGTATTTGACAAACATCACAACGCCATAAGTACTTATCGGCGATGCGATTATGTCAAATATCGGGTCGGTGCTTGAAAAAAGCGGTACGCTCGAACTCACCGGGAGCCAGATATCGGTACTGATGTTGTAATCATAGAACGCCCTATTGCTGCCCAAAATCAGGTAATGGCCTGTGACTGGATCCACGGTTATGACCGATTTGGTTACGCCGAGGGCAATTGGGGCATTCTGCATCCTGGTAATGTTCCCGGCTGCATCGTATTTGTACGCTGCGTTGCTATCTCCCCCGCCACCAAAGAAGATGGTTTTATGGACAGGGCTGTAGGATGCAAAATTGTGATAGGAACCCATAGTCAGGGTCGGCAGGGATGAAGAACCGCCGCCATTGGTATTTGCAATTTGGGTCCATCTGTTTGTTGCGCGGCTCCAGAACCAGATTCCCCAGTCGCCATCGACAAAGAGAAGGCCATTTCGTTCCGGGAAGTACTCCAGGGCACCGGCAACCTGACGATTAGCGTACGGAATGTTGGCCACGTCATTGACCCAGGTGCCGGTCGCCGCACTGTAATGCCAGACGGTGGCGCTGTCGTAAAGCCTGTGGTAAATATCTCCTGTTGCCGGGTCCACCGCATTGTGCTCGTAGCCATGCCCGATACAACCTAACGATGACTGACAAGAGCTTGCGTAGGGACCCGTAGTCCAGGAATTGCTGGTCTGGTCGTAAATGATGAATTTCCAAGGCTGGTAGTGGGGCGCACCCATATACCTGAATTGCCCTCGTATCGGATCCCAAGTTCCTTTGTCGGCATATTGCAGGATTGAATTGCCCAAACCTCCACTTTCCAGCAGAGAGGCGCCAAAGCCAGAAGTGCTGAATTCTGACCAGGTTCCCGGTTGCATCTGTGTGGCGGCAGTTTTGAGGGCCTGCGGATAAGATATGCGCCCAGCCAAAACGACAAAACATAACAAAAGTGCAAGACGTTTCATTTCTTGTATTTACCTTTCTTTTCCGTCTTCCCCGGCATGCCACTCCGGGAAAACTGTCCGCCTATAGGTCCCATCCTAATGCCGTTCGGGCAGCCAATGCAATGTAGTTCATGCCACGTACCTGACCGAAAGACAAGGAGAGAAAGCTAACAGATCGAGCCACGTCCCCATATCGATATCATGCGCTGCCGGAAAAAAATGTGGTAAATATCACAAGACGATCGAATCAAGCGTTGGGCAAGGTCCTGAAACTGCCCCGGTGCCCAGGCAGAAACCACTGGCAAAAGCACTAGCCGAGCACTGAAAAGTGTGCGCATCCGTTGCGCCATGGTAGAGAATCTCATGCCAGGCGTGGTTTTTCCGAAGCCAGATTGTGGATCAGGGAATTACGACCGCCACCGGATGTCAGGCCCCGGTCGTCAAGGGTAATTGTTTAGCCAAATCAAATGGATGAAGAAGCGAAACGCAAAGACGCAAAGGCGCAGGGGCGCAAAGATCGACGCTGAGCAACAGGCGTGGGCGCAGCGCTTCGCGCTGGCGCATCCTTGGGCGAGCCGCGGGAGAAAGCGCGGGCAGCGGCTACTCAGGAGGATTGCGCTTTTTCCCGCGGCTCGCCCAAGGATGCGGCCGAAGGCCGCCCATGCCCGCGAACCGAAAGGAATCTCCTTGCGTCCTCGCGCCCCCGCGTCTTTGCGTTCTGCTGTTCAGCATCGGCTAAACAGATGCCGTCAAGGTTGTCCTGGCGATGCGTGCTGTTACGCTGAAATACGTCGCCACCCATTCGCATGGATCGACGCCAGGGCATTGGCATACTGCCGTAATGCTCATCGGGCGGGCGGCTGTCTGTCTGTCCGCTCCCCGAGCTCCAGCTCCACTGCCAGATCCACCCACTCTCGCGCAAATCCCTTCAAATGCTTGCGGTTGGCAAACTTCCGCCGCATCGCATCGATCCGCTCTGCCCGACAAACAGGCCTCTGCGCAGCCCACGCCAGACACAGCTACTCGTATTCATAATTACGCTGACGTTTGCTGGTGGGCCTCCAGGGATGATTCGATCAGCCACATTCCCTCTCTTGATCCAAGACCCGAAAAGGGGATGCGAGAGCCCACCAGCCCTTCGGGCGCCGGCGGGGCGGCCCTGTCTAGGCTGCCGGTGGGACACAAAAAAGCGCGTTCGTTCCCGGGCCGGCACTTCGAGCGGGGAAAGGGCTGGTCAGGGGCGAAGCGAACTAAGGGAGTTCCAAAATGTCTGCGACTGCGATAGGAATCACGAGATTCAGAGGATCGTGCTGAGCTCTCATTTTCATTCATTTTTCGCTGTTTGCAGCGAAGTCAGATCTTTCCGGGCCTGGTCTGCTGCGGGAGATGTCGGGTTCGTCTGGAGAAACTCTGTGAGCAATTCGACGGCCGCCGGTTTCAATCCAAGAAAAGAGTAGACATGCGCTAACTCCAGATAGGCGAAGCAGTTTTTCGAATTCCTTCGAATCGCGGCTTCGAACTCCTGCTTTGCCCTCTCGTGCCGGCCGATTCCCTCGGCATGATACAGATAGATCATCCCCCGCAGATAATGTCCAATACTGAAATATTGATTTTGATTGGGATTCATTTGCGAGAATTGCGGACGAGCCAGGAAATAGTCCATCTGGGCCATGGCATAGCCATAATTTCCCATGAGATAGTCCTGTATACCGGGAAAGAAGTGAGCGTTCAAAATCGATCCGACATCAGGGCCTGCGGCGATATTGGTTGTGCTGGTTCCTATGCCGACGCCCCGATTGGGTATCATGATCTGATTTCCCTGTGAAAAGGCAGTGGCCTGGCTCGACAGGAAAACCATAAGTATCGCTAAGACAATGGTGTGCATCGAAACAATTCTGTCTGACATAATCTCACTCTAGGGTTGAATTTTTCGTCTGGGAATCCAATGCGATGCTAAGACCAACGCAATCGGACACAGGTTCTCATTACGGTGGGCTTGAATTGTGCAAAGGAGTCGACTCATAAAGGTCGTCATTGATGAAGTTTTTCCCCTAACAGGTTTTGGTACAGCGCATCGTAGGCGGATACCATTCGACCGAGCGAAAAATGGTTCTGAATTCGCTTTACTCCTGCGGCACCATGCTCCCGGACCAGGCAGGGGTTTTCAAGATAAGCGCGGATCGCGTCGGCGAGGTCCATGAGATTTCCGGAATCAACCAGGAACCCGGTTTCCCTGTGTCGAACCAGTTCAATATTCCCTCCGACACGTGTTGCCACGACAGGAAGGCTGCTCGCCATGGCTTCAAGGATTGTGTTCGAAATGCCCTCGGATAGCGAAGGCAAAACAAACACATCCATTGCTTTTAGCAATAGCGGCACGTCATCACGGGCACCTATGAGTGAGATATGCTCCGCAACCCCCATAGTGTGCCGCAATTGATCCAAGGCGGAGTACTGCGGTCCATCCCCCACAATCAGGAGGCGTACGTTGGGAAAGTCCTTTACAAGACCGGCGACCACTTGAACGAGGCTCTCATAGTTCTTAACCGGGTCCAGCCTGCCAACGCAGCCGACTACAAACGCATCGACGGGAATCCCCTGCGCGAGGCGTATCGCTCGCTGATTGAACTCGCCTGAAAACCTCCCGAGTTCAACACCGTTGCATATCGTGGTGATTTTTCTGCTCGGGACCCCAATCTCGGTTCTCGCGATGGCACCCAGCTCTTCCGATACCGTTACGTAGGCGTCGATCATGGGCACCAGCAAGCGCCTGATTAACTTACGTTTGCGGCTGCCCCTGCCAATCTCTATCATGGTTCGGCCATGCTCTCCATGGACGACAACCGGGACCCCGGACAGGCGGCCCGCGATTATTCCCTCGATGGTTCCCCAATTGCGGGTATGGACAATCTGGGGCCGAATCAGCCTCAGCTGCTTGGCCATTTTCAGCGGCAGACGCCAGTCCTGCCCCTCGCTCTTTCCCAGTTCGATGACTTCCACATCCAGCCGACGCAATCGGGCCACCAGGCGCCCTGCATGTGTCACACAGAGCAATACGTGCTGGTAGCGTTCCCAATCGAGTGAATTGATCAGATTCACGACCCCGTTTTCGAGACCGCCGATCTCGAATGAATGCAGAATGTGCACAATTCTTATCGGTGTCCGTCGCGGGATTATCGTTCCATCCTTGGTGGCTGGCAAATCAAGCACCGGGTACGGGTCATGTTCGGGCACATTAGCCCTGGCTGACGATGGTTCGGGGCTATCTCGCAAGATGTGGGTATTCCTCTTTGGCATCTGTTTAGCCGATGCTGAACAGCAGAACGCAAAGACGCAAGGACGCAAAGAGATTCCTTTCGGTTCGCGGGCATGGGCGGCCTTCGGCCGCATCCTTGGGCGAGCCGCGGGAGAAAGCGCAATCCTCCTGAGTAGCCGCTCTGCCCGCGCTTTCTCCCGCGGCTCGCCCAAGGATGCGCCAGCGCGAAGCGCTGCGCCCACGCCTGTTGCTCAGTGCCGATCCTTGCGCCCCTGCGCCTTTGCGCCTTTGCGTTTTGCTTCTTCATCCATTTGATTTGGCTAAACAGTTACCCTCTTTGATAGCATACATCATTGTGGATGATGCCGTGACGTGCGAGAGCCAGCGCAGAAAGGGAATGGTCCTGATTACCGCGACCGCAAGCCTTGTTATCGCTGCCCGCTTCGATAGATCGATTACGTCGAAACGATCCATGGAGCGGAAACCGAGTGGATGCAAGGCGGAACGAAGGCTATAAAAGCTGAACCAATTTACTGCTGGGTACTTTGCGTGGTTCGCCAACTCTGGACGTGTGGTCTTGGCGAGATGCTCGTAGTGCTTCTTCAGTCTGGCCGGGTACCAACTGTAAAGTGGCAGATCGAATTCCATCTGCACCGGGCAAAGCTTGTTATTAGTGGATAGAAACATAATCCCGCCGGGCTGCAATACTCGGGCGAATTCTCTCACGCATCCCTGCCAATTCTCGACGTGTTCCAGGAGTTCCGGGACCAGGCAGACGTCCATGGAATTGTCTCTCCAGGGGAGTTCATCCGCGGAACCGACCGCGAAGTCGATATCCAGGCCCGCCTGATCTGCTCTTTGGATCGCGAGCTGAATCAAATGGCTGTTGATGTCAAGTCCGTGAACTTTGTGCCCCATGCTCGCCCAGAGCATCGCCTGGGTGCCCGCTCCGCAACCGATATCAGCGACCCCCAGCGGTTTGCCGGGTCTACCCTGCTGAGCCAGAAGTCGCAGGAGGGTGTCTCGGACCGAGGAAAAGCGCTGCAGGGTCTGGCCACTCTGGCTGGCCTGGGCGTAATAATCATAGAAGGCATCATCACCAGTATGATCCCAAGGGTTTGCATCGGCGGCTTTCATGGATGGGGTCTCGACGGTCTTCGACATGGACTTCTCCAGCAGAAGGGGAGATGTGCTCACCAACAAAGCCCGTCGTAGTGGGCAGGTCTGCCGTAATCTCCCTCCTGGATCCGAACCAGGTCAATGAGGATGCGGTTTTCAAGCGGCGAGGATTGGAGGGCGCTCACAACGATTGGCGATTTATTGCCGACTATGACAAGGTCCGATCGCGTCAGCAGCTCTTCCGGAGAAGAGACCATGAGCCGCGACAGGTGAGGGATAACGGTTTCTATATACCGCCTGTTGGCTCCGACGAGCCGTGCCAGGTTGACATTTTCGTCAAAAATCAGCAATTCCAGACCCTTGCCCAACAGCCGTTCAGCAAGCACGACGAGAGGGCTCTCCCGGAGATCATCGGTCCCGGGCTTGAAGCTGAGGCCAAGCAGTCCCACCTTGCGCCGTCCCGCATCCAACACCATCTGGAACGCTCTTTCGATATGGAGGTTGTTACTGGGAAGGATGGATTTGATGAGAGGCATCTCATAATTGAAATTGCGGGCCTGATATTCGAGCGCGCGAAGGTCTTTGGGCAGGCAGGAACCGCCGAATGCGAACCCGGGTTTCAAATATGCCGGCGATACATTGAGTTTATTATCCAAACAGAAGATCTTCATTACTTCGTGACTGTCAATCTTGAGGAATTTGCACAGAGTGCCAATTTCGTTGGCAAAAGTGATTTTCAGGGCATGATATGTATTGCATGTGCACTTGACCATCTCTGCCGCTTCTATGGATGTCACCAGGAATGGCGACTGAATCGAATGATATAAAGGGGCAACCCTATCCGCCACCTCCGGACGGTTCACACCTACAACAGTAAATGGAGGGTTATAAAAATCTTTGACCGAGGTCCCTTCCCGCAGGAATTCCGGATTGAAGCAGACGTCAAAGTCGCGGTTTACCTTTTTCCCCGACTCGGCCTCCATGATGGGTATCAGCATTCCCGAAACGGAACCAGGGAGAAGGGTGCTGCGGATGATGATCAAATGGCGTGTGGAATCGTTTTTAATAGCGGCTCCGATCTGGGCCGCCACGCGCGAAATTGTCGCGGTGTCAAGGCTGCCGTCCCGGCGGCTTGGGGTTCCGACGCAAACAAGGGAAACTTCAGTTTCGTGAAAGGCCTGAGTGCCATCGTTCGTAACGCGAATGGCTCCCGATTCCACCCCCTTCTGGATCAAATCGGGCAATCCTTCCTCTACGATCGGACTCTTGCCTTCACGGAATAGGGAGAGTTTGGTCGGATCTAAATCGACGCCAATGATGGCATGCCCTTCCTGAGCCAAACAAGCCGCAGTGACTGCGCCGACATAACCGAGGCCAAAGATGCTAATTCTCATTGATGGAACCTTTCTGTATTTGAATGGTTTGGTGACAAATGTCAGAAAATTGCCTGCCGATGATATTCCAGTCATTGTTTGACGAGATGAATGCTTTGGCATTCTCCGTTAATTTTTGTGCGAGGGTTGGATTCTGCATAATCAGGAGGGCACGGTGTGCCAACTCCTCCGGCGTATCCGCGAGCAGGAGATGTACCTGATCCTGTACGGGGAGACCTTCTGCGCCTATGCGCGTTGATAGAACCGGAATGCCGCTTGCCATGGCCTCGAAAATCTTGATTCTGGTGCCACCGCCGATCCGCAGTGGAACAATGAACAGGGAACTCTCCGCGAGGTGAGGACGCACATCGTCGACCCTGCCAGTTACCTGGACTAGCGGATTTGTTTCCGCGAGCCTCTGCACGCGCTTGCCGGGATATCGACCCACGATCTTCAGAGAGGCGTCCGGAATTGCTCTCGAAATCCGAGGGAGAACTTGCTCGCTGAAAAAAATCATTGCATCTTCATTGGGTCTCCAATCCATCGACCCAGTGAATAGCATCCTGTGCGGTATTCGCGGGCGGCTTGAAGGGGAAAAGTAGGCCACATCAACACCAGTATCGATGACAAAAACATTGTTGAATCCGTAATCTTGCATGAAAATGCGGCGGTCTCGTTCGGATACGGCGACGCAGGAGGTAGCAGTTTCCGAGGCGCGCCGCTCGAAGGCTTTCAATTTCTTCCATTGATAGAACCAGAACAGCCGATGGAGTGGGTTCCGGGCCTGCTCGCAGTGCCGGCGGAGGATCTCGGCCTCAACATTGTGCTGAAAGAGGAGGATGGGCACGGAGTCGAGATCCCTTAAGTTGACCATGGAATGGAGGAAATCGCCGATAATCAGATCAAATTTCCGTTTCCGGACCATGTCCGCCACTTTTGTCGCCAGCCGAGGAGACCTGTCCTTGGCTATCCCGAAAGGCAGGGGTGAAAACAGATTGGGAATCACCATTAGCCGATAGGCAAGTGAGTCGCTCGACACGCTCCGGTGAGGCACGGCGACAAAGTCAGCACAAATCGATCGGATCGCTTCCAGGTGTGCCTCGCTGGTCCCGGGAGGCACCGTACCGATAAATGTAACTTGATGGCGCATGGCCAGCTGCCGCAGGACGTGATAGGAACGAATCTTGCCGCCGGTATCCTGAGGGGCTGGCAGCTGTGTGGCAACGAATAGAATACGCAGAGATCCGCCCGGGTCGCGGGTATTGTCTCGAGGATCGATTGACTTTTCCGGTCTCATCGGCGCCCTGGGTTAGCTGTGACCGCCTCTGCGTCGACAGGCCGGGTGCTATCGGCCGAAGCGCAAATTTCGGAGAGCGCATCCATGCAGACATTCCATGCGTGGCACTGCTCGACTCTGCGCCGGCCCGCCGCAGCGATGCGATCACGTAAATCCCGATCCCTAAGCAACGAAAGAACTTTTGAGGCGAAGCCTTGGGGCGAATCGTCCACCAGGAGATGTTCGTTGTCGATCGCGTCGATTCCGTCGAATGCCGCCGAAGAGGATACTACGGGCACGCGCATCGCCATCGATTCGAGCACTTTGTTCTGAATACCTCGAGCGATCCGCAGGGGCGCAACGCTGACGGCGGCCTTTCGTAGATAGGGCCGGACATCGGGAACGGCCCCGACGACAGCAACACCGGCAATGCTGGTCAAGCTCAGGACTCGACGGCTGGGATTGCTGCCCACGATCTGGAAACATGCGGCCGGAAACTCATCGCGGATACGAGGGAAAATGGAGCGGCAAAAATATTCCACCGCGTCAATATTGGGATAATAGTCCATTCGTCCCAGGAAAATAATCGTGTTGGGGTCGTACTCGTTGGCCTGGAGTCCATTGAAATACTCCAAGTCCACACCGTTGGGAATGACCTTGACCGACAGGGGAAGGCCAAATGTGTCCAGCGTCCGTTTTTCCGCCCGGGACACAACCGTGCACCGATCGAAAGAGCGAGCCAGCCGTTTCTCGTAGCGCCTGAGTTTGATCCCTTCCAGTTTGTATACGAAGGACCACGGGAAGCGGCGCTGTTGTGCATATTGAAACCACTTTTCGGAATCCATGTCGCCGAAATCCATCACGCGAAAACCATTGCCGCGATCGAGAACGTAATGGGCAACCGAAGAACAATGCACCCAAATCAAGTCAAAACGTTCGGCCTGCAGCAGTTGCCGGGCTCTCCTCTGCAAACTCCGATTATAGAAGTAACCCAACGAAGAAGGAAGAGTACTGCCGGCAAGCACAAAAGACTGCAGCCATGCTCCATGGGGAGAAATCAGGCCGGCTTCATAATGGTGACAAAAGTTGGCGAGATTCCTGCCCTTCTCAAGCTCCTGGTGCGACCGGGCCAGTGTCATGACGGTAACTTGATGACCGTGGGAGTGAAACCAGCGGATCATGTTAAAAGGGCGTATTTTGCCCCCTCTCTCTGGCGGAAATGGAAAGCGATGGCAGACAAACAGGATTTTCATACGTTCAGCTCTTGATGGGCTGCCTTGATGGCGACCTGCGGATTGAGTGTTGAATGCCGCCGGCGTCAAGATATATGCGGCACCAGAGTTCGAATGTAATGAGCGCAAGCAACTGATCCGTGTGATCTTCCCGTTCCGCCAGGTGGAGGTCCATGGTCTGCTTTACCGCGGGCCACTGAAAAAAACCTCTGTTGCGAACACTGGTTTCAGAGAGTATTTCCTCCGCGAGAGGACGCAGGTCATGTCGCAGCCAGGAGCCGACGGGAGCGCCGAAGCCGCGCTTGGATCTATGCAGGATTTCATCCGGAAGGATGTGCGCCATGGCCTTTTTCAGGATGTATTTGAGCTTCATCCCATGGACCTTGAGATGGGAAGGCATTGATGCTGCATATTCCACCAACTCATGATCCAGGAACGGCACGCGGCATTCAAGGGATGATGCCATGCTCATCTTATCGGTCAGGCAGAGCAAGTCGTCCGGCAGCTGCGTTCGCATATCCAGAAACATCATCCAGTTTCCCAGGTCGATCCGCTCGGTGCGCGGGAGGTATTCATACAGCGGGTGCTGCTGGCTGTGCTGTCCAAGAAACGCATGCAGGTCCTGGTTCAGAAGCTGTGATTGGCCAGCCATGCTGTAGAATGACAGGTAATTCAGGTAGCTGGCGCCCGGGCTGAGATGATTGGAGGAGATGAATGCTTTGGCGAGGCGGAAACTATCCTTGATTTTTGAGCCCCGATCGATCGGCAGCCAGTCAACGATTTTCGGTAGAAGGCTTTTACGGATGAATCCCGGGATTTTGTTGTAATATCGGGCAACGTTGGCACCCAGATACCTCCTATATCCTCCAAAAAGTTCGTCACCACCGACACCCGACAGAATCACCGTGACGCTCCTGCGAGCGAATTCGGACACCAAATGGGTCGTGACAAATGCGGAATCCGCGATTGGTTCGTCCATGTGCCAGATGAGCTTGGGAAACAGCTCAAATACGTCCGGCCGGACAATAATCTCTTGATGCTTGGTTTTGCAGGCACTCGCCACCGTTTTCGCGAATGGCAGCTCGTTGTAGTACTTGTCCTGTTCAGCAAATCCTATTGAGAATGTCTCCACCGGACGGTCCATTATTTGGGCCATCAGACAAACAATTGAGCTCGAATCCAAACCGCCACTTAGAAATGCTCCCAACGGCACATCACTGATCATGTGCGAGCGGACCACTTCTCTTAATTTATCCAGGAGTCCTTCGGCCCACTCCTCCTCCGGAAGTGCCCGTGAAGGTTCCTGCGGGATATTCCAGTATCGGCGCGTGATGACGCGATCCCTGGTTGCCAAGAGATAATGAGCCGGCAGAATTTTCTGAATTCCCCGAAACATTGTGCGCGGAGCCAGCGTATAACCGAGGGATAGGTAGTTGCTCAGGCTTACAGGATCGACTTCGCGCGGCACTTCCGGGTTTGCCAGGATTGACTTGATCTCGGAGGCAAACACGACCGTGTCGGGCGTCTGCCAGTAATATAGCGGTTTTATGCCAAGCCGGTCGCGCGAAAGCAGGAGCCGCTGCTGATTCGCATCCCATATTGCGAATGCATACATTCCCCTCAATCGTGAAAGCAGGTTTTCACCATACTCCTCGTAAAGATGAACAAGGACTTCGGTATCGCTGTTGGTGCTGAATTGATGACCGCGCGAGCACAGGTCGGAACGGAGTTCCTGATAGTTGTATATTTCCCCGTTACACACTACCTGCACGCTGCCGGATTCATTGCCAATCGGCTGATGCCCCCCGGCCACATCGATGATGCTCAACCTTTGCATGCCGATGGCCGCCATACCGGCGACATATTTCCCGCAATCGTCGGGCCCCCGATGGACTATTTGTGAACTCATCCGATCCAGAAGTTCTGGATCGATCGAACCGCCCGCGAGTCTCATCAGACCAAATATTCCACACATCAGAAAACGCTCCGTAGCTCTATTTCAAGCATCTCTTTAGCCGATGCTGACAGCAGAACGCAAAGACGCAAGGACGCAAGGACGCAAAGAGATTCCTTTCGGTTTGCCCAAGGATGCGCCAGCGCGAAGCGCTGCGCCCACGCCTGTTGCTTGGTGTCGGTCTTTGCGTCCTTGCGCCTTTGCGTCCTTGCGTTTTGCTTCTTCATCCATTGATTTGGCTAAACAATTACAGAAAATTGCCGCGGGGCAATATTGCAAAAAGGTGCGAGGGCCGGTTACGCCTGCAGTGTTCATTACCGTTTGGGCCCGGCGGTGCTGACACAGGCGCGCTGAAGTGTGCACCGGGCATGCTCCAATGTGTCCGTAGATCGCCGGTGCGCATTTCCCATGCTCTGAGATCAGATCCAGTCAGCAGGATCAGCCAACCCGACGATGAACCCTGGGTCAGGCCTTGCATCACCGCGCGCGGATGCGCTTTTGATTGCGATTTGGGAGGCACCAGGGCATCGAGGTGTGCGGCCAATTCGTGCGTGAGACGCCGGCGTGTATATCGCCTCACCTTCTCGGCATCGGGCCTGGGGTGCAGGCCGCTTCCCACGGAGTCAAGGAACTTTGGTATTTCAGCATAAAGGGCGCTCTCATCCGCAAGATCGACGATCGTGTCCTTCGATCGCAGAGAGCAACGCGGCGGTATCACCCGAAGGATGGGTAAGTGCCAGGATGGGCTTGCCGAGCCGAAGATACTCATAGGCCTTGGCAGGTATCTGATGGTTGCAGGAGGCTGCCTGAAAGAGCAGGAGAGCGTGGGCCTCGGCGCAATCGCAGAGTGCCTCCCGGTAGGGAAGGGGCGGGAGAGGGTGAACGATGTCTTCAATGTTCAAGTCAGACAACATTTTCGAAAAATATCCTTCAGAGCCGGATGCCCGCAACTCGATCCGCACACCGCGGCACTGACCCTGCTCTCGGCTTTGAGGCGTGATAGGGCGGAAAAAAATGCCCGTGGATCCCTTTCACTCGGATAAATGATGCCTGCGTGAACTATCCGAATGGGCACAGAACCGGTGCTGCCAAGGCAGGATTCAGCATGTAAGCCGGCGAAATCATCTTCATGGTAGCCATTGGATATGGCAAAGACAATCTGAAGCTCGCAGGCTTGGATAACGCTTCAAATACATGGCTAAGGTCGATGGAGCGGTAAAAAGGAATCTGGATCCGTGTCTGATTGCCTGTCGCTCAATCCATCGATACACGCTATGCGTAAGAGGATCACTCGGGTAATGGTCTTCGGTCATGGATGCCACGGAAGTCGTAGACCCACGGCCTTCTGGTTAAAAGATGCAGGATCAGGCCGATCAGAACTGCGGTGGCAATGGGGAAAGTTGTGACTATGACATCAATGCGTTTCGTGATAACAGCAAGAAATCCGGCCGGAATTGCGCCCAGGCACCAGGTGGACCAGCGGTCCGGAAGGGCAAGACAGCGCAAGTAGCGCCCGCGTATTGCCAGATGTTTCTGGGTATCGAGGGCAAAGGCCCTCATCACGCGCAGGTCAGGGGACAACTTGCATGTTGTCGCGGTTCGAGCCGGCCGTATGCATTGGGCGTCGCAGTTAAAACCATGGGGAGCCAGCCGTTTTCGGGGAGATACTTTGCGAATTTGACCGCTCGCAAAAGCCCGCTGCTATCGGCTTGCGGGGGAAAGTGGAAAGCGACCAAACATTTGAACCCGATGCCGCTATAACTGAATGTAATGATGCAGAAGTGTAATGTATTGTTAACCGCGTATCTGCTCTCCAGCTTATGCCTCCATCTGTTGAATGTTTGTAGTATATCTCATAGGGACCCGGGTCCCAGTCACGTGAATCCAGAAATGATATATGCACATTTGAACCGGATACTGACATAGAAGGAGTATATCTGTGATTAGTGTCATTCGTCAGTGGCGTATCTGCTCCCCAGTTTAATACCTGCATCTGTTGAGCGTTTGTAGTATATATCCTGTTGCCCATTACGACTGTCCATCCATAAAGCGTGCACAACCGAACCTGATGCTGATACTGAAGGCCACCATGAACCACCGACAGAGTCAGTTTGTAATACGTGTATCTGCTCCCCAGCTTATTCCTCCGTCTGATGAGCGTTTGTAGTAAGCCTCCGCCTAGAAAACCATTACGAAAGTCTCTCCATACTACATGTCACAACCGAACCCGATGCTGATATGCAAGGAGTTTCTGAACGCAGCAGAGTCATTCGTAAGTCTTGTATCTGTTCCCCAGGTTGTACCTCCGTTTGTTGAGCGGTTGTAGTATATCTCGTAGTTCCCGTTACGATTGTCTTGCCAGACAATATGCACAATTGAACCTGATACTGCTACAGAAGGATATGATGAGAAATAAATGTTATTCGTAACCCGTGTATCGGCTCCCCAGTTTATACCGCCGTCTATCGAGCGTTTGTAATATATTTCAGGGCTTGCACCGTCACGAGTGTCATACCATACAACATGCACGGTATCTCCGCTTGACGCTATACACCGTCCGTTGGTATACTGGTTTGTTAAAGAAAGAGCGGCATTATTCGTCAGCCTTACATCGGGCTGCCACTGGCTCATACAATTTTTAATAGTAAATGTGTAATGTACAATAAGAACGAAGATTAAAGAATAGATTATCTTTT
Organism: Terriglobia bacterium; assembly: GCA_963824985.1. GTDB lineage: Bacteria > Acidobacteriota > UBA6911 > UBA6911 > UBA6911 > JAFNAG01. The sequence goes on along the minus strand of CAWGRQ010000050.1, from coordinate 1,313 downwards.
TCATTTATGGTTTATTTAATTTAATTATTTTATCAATGTCATTTTGTTAATTTTACAATCTCTCCGGCAGTTAACCGTAAAAAAACACTCCGCCCGATTATTCGTCTGCAATCCACTTAAAGCTTTATGCTCCGGGTGCCGGTATATCGCTTAAAAAAATTAAATTATGGAGAATCTTGAAAATGCAAAAACGGATTTTTGATTTCCTTAACAGATCTCTAAAAGTATCTAATATTTAATAAGTTAAATCTCTAAATACGTAACAGTTGGATTATTTAATCCAAGGGGTATAGTTGCGATGCTGGTAGAATTTATCTGTTATGCGATCTTTTGTCTTCTTCTTTAGATTGGTTTTATACCCGTTACATATTACTTATCTTCTTTTAGAGAAGTTCTACCAATCGCAAAAAACAAATTATGAAAATTGGATTCTATTGTCAATAGTTGGAGGAGAAAATTATTTACCTCTTTTCCCGGAATTGAACTTAATAAAAAAAGCCGGAAGCAAAAGTCCCGGCTTATAAATTAAGTTTTACTATTGAGTTCTTATTTCAATAAAATCATTTTCTTTGTCTCGGTGAAATTATCAGCCGTTAATTTATAAAAATATACTCCGCTTGGATATTGTTAAGCATTAAATGTTACTTCGTAAGTGCCTGATGTTGGTTTTCATTTACAAGTGTTTTTATTTCTCTTCCAAGTTCATCAAAAACATTAAATTTAACAATCCCATTTTTCGGTAAATCATATCGAATTTTTGTTGAGGGATTAAAAGGATTAGGATAATTTTGTGATAAAGAATACTTTGAAGGTATTTCTGTGCTGATATTTCGAATTGCGACTTGTTGTGAATATTTTATTATTGCATAAGTTGTACCATTACAGCTCTTTCCCGTGACAAACACTCACGCTTCGACAACTTTGCCGAGTTCGCCTTCACTTTTGGCAATCACTACGCAGGCAAGAGAATCTGCAAGTACATTCGGTACCGTCCGGCACATATCGAGGATTCTGTCAACTCCGATAATTAGTGCTACTCCTTCTTCCGGAACCCCTACAGAGCGAAGCACGACAATAAGCATTATCAATCCAACACCCGGCACCGGTGCCGTGCCTACGGCTGCCAATGCCGCAGTCAAGACTATCGTTAACTGCTGAGTAATTGTAAGGTCAAAGCCAGTAAACCTGTCCAATGAACATAGCGGCAACTGCCTGATATAAGGCGGTGCCGTCCATATTAATAGTTGTTCCGAGAGGAAGAACAAAACTTGCAATCTTATTAGCAAGACCAACCGAACCAAGTACAGGCACAA
>CAWGRQ010000049.1:0-5919 GCA_963824985.1 Terriglobia bacterium | reverse complement strand
TTTGCCGAAGTCCGCGCCAATATTTCGTTTTCCGGAATTACCCGGGGATGGCCCGGATCAATCCGTCCAGCAGGGCGGCTTCCTGGGCGGGGAATACGGTGCGCAGATCCACAAGAACCTGATCGCTCTCCAGCCGCGCGAGGATGGGCGGTTGTTGCACTCTGAGGCGTTGCTCGATTTCATTGGGCGCGGATCGATCCGACCGAAGCGCCACCAGCACGGTCTCCAGATCGGCATCGGGGCAGCACCCGCCTCCCACCACTGAATTCCCTTCCTTCTGAATCGCGAGCGCGCCGGCAGGAAGCCGGGGGCGGAGTCTGCGGAGAAATCGGCGGCACCTCCGCTCGAGCTCAAGCCGGGACAGGGACAGCATATGCAACACCGGGATATCATTCAGGGCTTGTCCGGTGCGGAAGCCGGCCAGAGTTGCCTCGAGTGCGGCATAGACGAGTTTTTCAACGCGATAGGTGCGCATGAGCGGATTCGTGCGCACCAGATTGACCCACCGCTTGGCCCCAGCGATGATCCCGGCCTGGGGCCCGCCGAGGAGTTTGTCGGCGCTGAAGCAGATGATGTCGGCTCCGGCGGCGAGGCTTTCCTGCGCTCTGGGCTCGTCGAAGATTCCATAAGGCTGCAGATCCACAAGGCAGCCGCTCCCGAGGTCCTCGACCAGCGGCAGTTGGTGGCGGTGGGCCAGTTCAACCAGATCCTTCAGAGCCGGCCTTTCCGTGAAGCCGCGGATGCGGTAGTTGCTGGGGTGCACACGCAGCAGGAGCGCGGTCTCCGATCCGATGGCGGCCTCGTAATCCCGGATGCGTGTTTTGTTGGTGGTCCCCACCTCGCGCAGACGTGCACCGCTGCGGGCGAGGATTTCCGGGATGCGGAACGACCCGCCGATCTCGACCAGTTCCCCTCGCGAGACCGGCACCTCCTTGCCGGAAGCCATGGTATCCAGGATCAGAAACACCGCGGCCGCGTTGTTATTGACCACGGTTGCGGCTTCGCAGCCGAGCAATTCCTGGAGCGCGGATTCCACGAGCCGGTCACGATGGGAGCGGGTGCCGGTCCGCACATCATATTCGAGATTAGTGTACTGGCCCGAGACTGCCGATAAGCTCTTTTGGGCGGCGACCGAAAGCGGAGCTCGTCCCAGATTCGTGTGCAGGATGACCCCGGTCGCGTTGATGACGGTCATCAGGGCCGGCTGCAGGCGCTGTCGCAACTGGCCATCAAGCTGAAGGGCCAGGTCGGCAACGTCGATCGGGCCGTCCGGTGCGAAATGCCCCATGCGAATTGCGGATCGCACCTGCTGCAGCATTGCCTGGATGGACGAGACGACGAATTCGTGGCTGGTCCGGGAAATCCATGATGCCACCGACGGTTGCATCAAAAGTTGGTCTACAGCCGGAATCCGGCGGAAAAGCTCCTGCTGAACGTCCTGATCCTGGGCCATGACGCCATTTCAGCACAGCGCCGGGAGGCTGTCAATCTCGATGCCGGGCTCTACTATTTCGGCTGGCAAGGGCAGGAACCGCGGAGACAAATGATACTGTTACCAGGTCTGGGGATTTTCGGTTGATATCTGTGAGGCGAAATGGCGGACTACGATGAAGATCTGACAAACCTGGATGAATGGATTCGCCGCCTGAAGATCGAGTACGACATCTTTTTCAACGGCAATCGGAAAAAGCCCCCCGACGATTTGCGGATGCGCGTCGAGCGGACGGTCAAGCGGCTATCAGAAGCCACCGACATGAGCCTGGCGCAGCGATTCCGGTACAACACCCTGATTGCGCGTTTCTGCGTGTATCGGGATCTTTGGCGCAGGTCGCAGCAGGAAATCGAATCGACCACCGGGAAGCGCGGGAGTCCTCCCCCGGACATTCAGGCACCCTTACCCATCGTCCCGAAGCAGTCGGGAACGAATGATTTCCAGATTGCCATCCGCGACCCGCAGGTCGAGGCCGACAAGATTAAGTTGCTCTATGAGGAACTGATGCGCATGCGGGGACCCCACCGGAAGGATTCGCGCACCCTCTCCTACCAACAGTTTGCCGAATATATCGCCGGTCAAACACAAAGCTTGCAACAGCGGCATCACTGCAACAGGGTTCTGTTCCGAATTTCCCTGGAGGAAAACTCGATAAAATTCACCGCCAAAGCCGACTGCGGTTCAGGAGGCTGATGCTTGCCGCTCCCGTAGCGGTTGTGCCTCCAGCCTGACCACGTGTTCTGCCTGGGGTCCGCGTGGCCCCATTTTGACGTCGAATTCAACCGACTCACCTTCCCTCAGAGTCCGATACCCTTTCTCGCTGATAGCGCTATAGTGAACGAAGACATCCGTTCCGGATGTTTGTGAGATAAATCCATAGCCCTTTGTATTGTTAAACCATTTGACGGTGCCGGTGATCCTGGCCATTACTCCCCTCCTAATGCCGCCAATACACAGACCCTCAAGCAGGACACTGCTTAAGCCTCGCTGGACATTGGGGTTGATCGAGCTATATATGATCTTCTAGCAGCCTAGTAAAGCGCCTTCGTCATTGTCAAGCGGAAAAATGTGCTTTGAATCCCTTGCCGGGATCGTATACTATCCGCTGCGGTTAGGCGCCCTGGATCAAGATTGCCTGCCACCGTGCGAATGCACCGAGTCCGCGTTCGCGAAAATTCCGATGCGATGCGGCGGTCGGGATCATGACCTGAACTTTTTGCGCATTTCGCTCGCGACAGGCAAACTCGCTGGAGGCAAGTGCCGGCCCTTGCGGGCCCCATTTCTCATCCACTCCCTACCCCGCGCTGACGCGCGGGGCCAGGTACTGCCGGCGCTTCGCGCCTGGAATTCGCGAGCATCGCGGCATGGCTCCTGATTTTGGCCACAGGTGATACGGGCTTTCGATTGACCCATGGACATGAATGTCCGGGGCCCGAAGGGCCCCATGGATATGAATGTCCGAGGCCCGAAGGGCCGGCAGTACCTTGGCCCGGCCGTAAGGCCGGGAATGGGATGGCTCGGGAACGAGCGCCGACGGCGCGGCACAAAAACGTTTGTTTTTGGCAGCGTGAAGATGCGTATAAAGTCCGGATCATGGCGGCGTTTCCGGCCGGACCAGGGAACCCTCCGATCGCAAAGAGGGCCGGATTCCCTGAATCGTGAGCGGCCGCCGATAGATATCATTTAATTTTTTCTTACGGAGGAGGCTATCTTGAATCCCATCCGCCGCGCTCTGATAAGCGTTTCTGACAAGACGGGCCTGGCCGAACTGGCGCATTACCTGGACCAGAACGACGTTGAGATTCTCTCCACTGGGGGGACCGCCCGGTTTCTCCGTACTGAGGGGATCCGCGTCATGGACGTGTCTGACTATACCGGATTCCCGGAAATTCTTGATGGCCGCGTCAAGACGCTGCACCCCAAAATCCACGGCGGCCTGCTGGCGATCCGGAGCGAGCCATCGCATCGGGAACAGATGCAGGCGCAGAACATACAGCCGATCGACCTGGTGGTGGTGAATCTCTACCCGTTCCGTGAAGCGGCGGCCCGCGAAAGTGCGAATTTCCCGGAGGTTGTGGAGCAGATCGACATCGGCGGACCGAGCATGATCCGGTCGGCCGCCAAGAATAGTGATGCCGTCGCAGTGGTTACCGATCCGCGTGATTATCCGTGGATTCTGCAGGAACTCGAAGCGCACAAGTGCAACCTCGGCGGGTCGACCCGGTTCATTCTGGCGCAGAAGGCATTTGCGCACACCGCATCCTATGACGGCGCAATCGCGGCCTGGTTCGCGGAAAGGGTCTGGTCGCCCGAGGGTCCCGCCAAATCTACGCAGGGATTGCCCCGGATGGAGATTCTGGCTTTGGAAAAGGTCAAAGATCTCCGCTATGGGGAGAACCCTCATCAACGGGGCGCACTTTACCGAGGGGTTTCGCAACCCGGCGCGGGGGTAGCGGGCGCGGAGGTATTGCACGGGAAGGAGCTCAGTTACAACAACCTGCTGGATGCGGATGCCGCCTGGAACCTGGTGCTCGAATTCGACCAAGCCGCGGCCGCCATCATCAAGCACACCAATCCTTGCGGGGCAGCGCAGGGCGACACTCTTCGGGAGGCTTATGTGCTGGCCCGGGAGTGCGATCCGGTTTCGGCCTTCGGGTCCGTGGTCGCCCTCAATCGCCGGGTGGAAGAGGACACGGCAACCGAAATTGGGGCGACATTTGTGGAAGTGGTGCTCGCTCCCGACTTTTCCGGAGGAGCGCTGGAAATTCTGCGCACGAAGAAGAATCTGCGCTTGCTGCGAATGTCTCTCGGGGCACAATCGCCCGTGGAACATCGTGAGATCGGCGGCGGCTTTCTCGTGCAGGAGCGGGATCTTTTCAGTGTCGGCCGCGACCAGCTGAAGGTCGTCACCCGGCGTGCGCCCTCTGACCAGGAAATGGAAGCCCTCATGTTCGGCTGGCGCGTCGTCAAACATGTCAAATCCAATGCCATCGTCTTCTGCGACGCCGCCCGCACCCTGGGCATCGGGGCCGGGCAAATGAGCCGCGTCGACTCGGTTCGTTGGGGAGCGCAGCGCGCAACGCTGTCGTTGTCCGGATGCGCCATGGCTTCGGATGCCTTCTTCCCCTTTCCGGACGGCATTCTGGCGGCCGCGGGCCACGGCGTGCGGGCGGTGATCCAGCCAGGCGGATCGGTGAAGGACGCGGAAGCCATCGAGGCCGCGGATGCCCATGATATGGCGATGGTATTTACCGGCATCCGCCATTTCCGCCATTGAACGTCACCTTTCATTCAACGGAACGGAGAAGCGCCTCATGCTCATGGTGCTCGACGTCGGCAACACGAATACCGTTCTGGGCGTGTACCGGCAGGAGGAACTGGTCCACTGCTGGCGCCTGGTCACGGAACGGGACCGAACCGCGGATGAATGGGGGGTCCTGCTCCGGACGCTTTTCAGCCTGGGCGATATATCAAACGGCGTGATCTCGGCGGTCCTGATTTCTTCCGTGGTGCCGCCGGCCGACGCGGCCCTGGAGGAAATGTCACTGAGGTATTTCGGGATCCAGCCGCTGTTTGTGGACCCGACGATGGACTTGGGAATGCCGGTTCGGTACCACCCCCCCGAGGATGTCGGCGCCGATCGGATCGTCAATGCGGTGGCCGCCTTTGAGCGCTTCGGCGGCCCGGTCATCGTCGTGGATTTCGGCACTGCAACCACTTTCGATGCCATTTCCGATCAAGGTGAGTACCTCGGGGGCGTCATCGCCCCGGGAATGGGGATTTCCGCCGAAGCGCTCTTTCTCCACGCCGCGCGTCTTCCGAGGGTCGAAGTCCGGCAGCCGCGCAAGGTCATCGGCGATTCAACCGTGGGCAGCATCCAGTCGGGCCTCTTCTGGGGTTACGTCGCACTCGTGGATGGGGTGCTGCGGCGTATGAAAGGGGAGTTGGAGGGGGCGCAGGTCGTGTCCACGGGAGGGCTCGCCGAGCTGATCAGCCCGGCTTGCGAGGAGATTGATGCGGTGGAGAAAAACCTCACGCTGGAGGGAATGCGCCTGATTTATCAGCGCCTCAAGAGGTGACTTTGGTCCGGCGCCGCAAATATATATGTGCCAGAAATGGGAACCAGCGTTGAAACAGACTTCGGACACCTTCGTACGCCCGGGGCTTTGCTGCTGGATCCTTTCAGGGTCCTCTTCGCCTCCCTTAACTAGTATCTGTCGCGAAACTGGATCGGCCGACAGGCGCGCCCCGGAGGGGCGCCAAGAGAGTAGCCCCGGGCAAGCGAAGCGCAGCCCGGGGTTGGGCCGGATATGGATGCGGAGCCCTGAAGGGGCGATGGGAAATGTTTGCGGATAAGGATCCTTCGCCCCTGCCGGGACTCGACAATATGCAACTTCCTACCGGGGGCCTGCGCCCCCAGCTGTTGT
>CAWGRQ010000048.1:0-102468 GCA_963824985.1 Terriglobia bacterium | reverse complement strand
GGACCAAGGGCGACCCGTTGGACCTGGCTCCTCAGGTCGAAGCTATATGGTCGATCGACAAGGACCAGCCCATCACTCGCATCGCGACCTTGGAGCAAATTTTGTTGCAATCAGGCGTGCCTCGCAGATTCAACCTGCTGCTGATCGCAATCTTTGCCGTGATCGCAATTGTGCTCGCTGCAGTGGGGATCTATGGCGTCATGGCTTACACGGTCACTTCGCGCACAAACGAAGTGAGTATCCGAATGGCGCTGGGCGCGCAGAAGCAGGATATACTCGGCCTGTTCCTCAGGCAAAGCCTGTGGATGATCCTCGTGGGCGAGATGCTTGGCTTGGCAGGAGCGTTTGCGCTGAACCGGGTCATGGCAAAAATGGTATTTGGCATCAACACCACGGATCCAACAACCTACCTGGGAGTATGTGTTCTCTGGACAACCATCGGCCTGCTCGCCTCCTATCTGCCCGCGCGCCGTGCGACCCGCGTGGATACTCTGGCTGCTTTGCGCTATGAATGAACCGCTGTCCACATGCGTCTCAATCCTGAAACAGCCACGATTCTCGTGCTTGTGATTGGTTGGATCGTTGCCTCTGCAAGTGTGCCTTAAGGCACATAGGAAGCATAAGCTGCCTGATTCTCTCGCCCTCCTCCGGCCCATGCTCCCCCGTCCTCGGTTCTCAAGTTCTGATAAGATGCGATATGTAAACTAGGTCCAATTTGGCCCTTTTTCCTGGCTGGGTGCTATCATAACTCTCAACAAAGGTTCAGGATAGGAGATTTTTGGGACACCTCTGGTATGCGGAGCAGATTGGCAGCCTTCCGATCAGGAGAAGTAGGGGTCAGCGGTCGATGCTGCTGCAATTGGCGGGGGTCTCGTTGGCAGACCCAGGCAATCAAGAATCTTATGGATGGCTTCCGGTGGATTTATCGCTGCAAGAATGCGCATGCGGCCGCCGCAACGGGGACATTTTAAAACGTCAACCTCAAAGACTCTTTTTAAAAGCTGAGCCCAGGAGTAATTCCTGGGCCGGTTATCCCCTTTCTTTTTAGCATTTGCCGGGTCGCCAGCGACTGCGGGGCAATTACGGTGCGTGGTCGCATCGCAGGCCGGCGCAACGGGAACGACCAGCGGTCTCCAGGCGGCCGACGGGGCAAGAACGCCATGGTACGCTGACCAAATTGAAGCGGGGCGGAGGCACAAGCGCAGCCAGCTTTTCAACCAGTTCGCCGGGTTCGAAGATCACATGCGAGGTTCCCTCCCGCCAGCGGCGTTTGAGGCGATAGAGCAGTCTTCCATCGGGCAGAAGCGACAGCCGCTCCGTGGCCAGCGGCGGGCGCCCCGCATAGCGCGCCAGACGCTCAAGCCGCATGCGATCATGAGCCGCGATCCGGACGCCTGCGTGAACGCTATAGCCGGCAACTGACGCACAGCATGAGCCGGAGGCCGTGGTTTGGCTTTCCACATCGACCTCGTCGCCAACCTTCGTGACACGCCGGCCGGCGCGCGGGCCGGTTGCCACTCGTCCCGAAATTGATGCGCCGTACAGCTCAGCCAGCAGCGACTCCTCTCGTTGAAGCGTGTCCGATTCCTCCGAAGCGGCCTCCGGCCCCAGGCCCTTGCGCTCGAGAAGCCTGGCAACGCTGCGGTGAACGCGATCGGCAACGCGCGCCACTTCGGCGTCGCCCGGAGGCGCCACGTGCCGGAAAACCACTTCTCCTTTTTCATTGACGATGTAGATGCCGTCCAACACGATGGAATGGATGTGGGGATTGAGCCGGAGGGCATCTCCGAAGCGCTGCACAAAGCTAACGGCGCCACACCGTGCGCGGCGGTCCGAAGCAGGAATGCCGGCACGGCGGCGGATCGAGGCAAAGACGGCACACACGAAGATCCGCAGAACTTCCCCCAGCAGGGACGAATCGTAGGCAAGCCGGTAGCGTATGGCAAAGGGAAGCGACAGCACCCATTGCCGAACCGGGACCTCGGGAAAGACTCGATCCACGAGATGGGCGGCGGTATCCGCCATCCGCCGTCCGCAACAGGAAGGACAGAAACCCCTGCATTTACAAGAGTAAGGGAGGAGTCTATCGAGGCGGCAGGCGTCGCAGTGAATGCGTAAAAAGCCCCGAGCCATGATGCCGCAATCGAGGAAGGAACGCAGCTCCCTTTCCACAAACCGGGGTACGTGCCGGTCCCGCAGCCGTTGCCGCTCGAGAAAATTCTCCAGCTCTGCGGCAAGAACGCGATAGAGAAGGCTCTCCGCGGGATTCCGGGGACGGTATTCGGCCGGGGTCTCACAGACTGTGAAATCCTGCCCCGCAAAGGTACCACCGCCCTTTGGAAGGGACTCCCATAGCCAGGACGCTGCATAAAAATCGGGCATTACGGGGCAACCCTCCTCCGCCCTTCAGGGCCACACGCCACACGCTGTCTAACTGCCGGCCTGCGGTTTTGAGCCAAGATTTCTCTGAGCGTTCGATCTGGAACCGGCAAGGGACGGATGAAAACGCCGGGATGCGTCCCTTGAAATCCCCGCGTGCAGCGGCCTGGTGAAATCCGAGGCGTCGTCGTCAAGCGCGCGGCGAGGTCAGGAGTCAGAGGGATTCCAAACGGCGCCCAGAGTCCCGCCGCGTTGGCCAACACCTTGCGGCGCGTCGTCAACAAAATCGATCCGAACCTGCCGCTTTACTTTGTGGCGACACCGGCGGACAACCTGGACGGCGCGATTGCCGCAAGCCGCATCGTCGCGGCGATGTTCACGGCCTTTGGGGCGGTTGCGATCGTGCTGGCGGCGGTCGGCATTTACGGTGTGATGGCGTTCTCGGTGAGCCAGCGCACCCAGGAATTCGGCGTGCGCATGGCACTCGGGGCCGATTTCGGCCGCATCCTGGGAATGGTGCTGAAGCAGGGCTCGCGGCAGATTTTGCTGGGGCTGTTTGCCGGCTTCGGGCTGGCGCTGGCGCTGGCCGTGGCAGGCCGGGATGCGATCGCGAACTCGCTGTACAGCGTCAGCGCGCTTGACCCGCTGACCTACATCGCGGTCTTCGTGCTGGTCGCCATCGTCTCGCTGGTTGCCGTGCTTGTACCCGCATGGCGGGCCACGCGGGTCGACCCGATGATCGCGCTCCGGTCCGATTGAGGATGTGCGACATTGCGGCATCAGGTCGGACCGACCGAAATCTTTTGATCCAATAAGATGAGTCTCGCAGAGGGGTTTGAATTCGGGATTACAGCCGATTTTCGGGCCCGTTTTTTCGTTTTAAGGGGGGAATGTGTAACCAGGTACAGTTTTGTGGGGCTTGCGCGCCAGGACAGCGACAAAGCAGGCCGACAACGTTCGGGTGGGAATGGCGCCGAGACGATCGAAGCGAGCCAGCAGCCACCGCAGGGCACGATCTGCACTCTTCCCTGCCATCCGACGCACGGCCATGAACAGCAGGGTGGATAATCCCCTGGGGTTGTGGATCAACAGATCCGTCCCCAGCACTTCGAGCCCTTTCCCCTTTAAAGTTCGCTCCAGCTGTCCCAGCGAGGCGGTCACCCCCAATGGAAAGGGGGTGGAGCCGAAGCGGCTGGCAATCCGCAACCCCCAATACAGCGGGTTGCGCGGATTATCCATGGTGAGAATCAGGCTTCCTCCCGGGCGGATGACTCGGATAATCTCATCGAGCGCACGGATCAGGTCGGTCCGCCTCCGGAAGTGATCCAGCGTGGAAGTCGAGATGACACAATCGAAACTCTCGGAACGCAACGGCAGGTGGCGGACATCCGCAACCCAGACAGACGCTCCCGCTGCGCGAGGATGATCCCGCGCGCCGCGCACGGTGATAAACTTCAGGTCAAAACCGAAGATCCGGTACGGCTCGAACAGCGGATCAAACAGGATTTGATCGATCCGGTTCGATTCTTCGAATAAATCCGTCTTCAGGATTCTTCCGGTTCCACCCGGCCCCAGCCACCGGCGCAGCAGCGCCAGGTGAGTCTGCCGCTTGTGCTCGGCGACCACGGGATCCAGGTACCACGCGGGGATCGTGGCTGCCGAGGACGACTCCGAAGACGATGCTCGATCTTCCATTTGAATGCAGAATCCCAAGGATCATTTGCGCCGCGCCCAAAAGCGCACCTTCCGAATTTCCACTTTGTTGGAAGTATTAATATCGGCTGAGTGGAAACTCGGAAGGTCCCCTTTTCGGCCTCGCCGGCAGGATGGCCCCGATGATGAAGGCAGAGGATCAGCGCCTCACCCCCCGCCGCCGGCATCTAGAACTTGAAAAGAAAGCTGGTAATGAATGCCACGTCGTTGCTCTTGACCGTCGGATCCGGAGTCACGTTCTTGTAGTCATCGAGAAACTCCACCTTCAGCTGCGCCCGCTTGGTGATCGAAGTGACCAAGGCGATGCTTGTGTGGTACAGGGCATCCTGAAAGTCACTCGTTTTCCAGAGCGCGCTGAAAACCTGGTTGATCGAGGCAATTTCGGATAGTTTCAGCGAAAACGTCTGACCGGCGTTCAAGGTGCCGCTCGCCCTGACATCGACATCCGGATTCTTTTCCCAGACGCCGCCGGCGCCGCCGGTCAGCGCCAGCGTCGCGCGGTCCGTGGCGACCAGCTTATATCCGAGCCCCCCCTCGGGATTGATCAGATAGTTGATCTTTTTGAATGGATCCCTCATATACCCGAGTGCGCCATACACGAAGGTGCGCTTGGAAAACGAATACTCATCCCGGATTGAAAGGGAAAGACGGTCCGCGTTGGTGACCTGGTCGGCATTCGACCTCAGGTACAATGCCGCTGCTTTAATGACGTTCCCGGTCTTGGGATCCCGGGTCATGTCAAACGTGAGGTTGAACGTCTTGGTATCGGTGTTCCCTCCGGTGATCGCAAAACCGGCACCGAAAGCCCCTGTATACACCTTGGGCGGGGCCGCGGGGGCCTGGGCATGCATTGCCGCCGGGCAAACCAATCCTGATAGACCAAACATCAACAAAGCACGGATGGCAACTGGTTTCATCAGCGGATCCTCCTATGCAAGTTGTTTTCAGAGATCCCATCGGCCCCTGGAGCGCAATTGATCGATCTCCTGCAGGGCCATCTCGCTCAAGCGGACATAGTCGACCTTGCCCACACGATTAAGGGGCAACTGGCCGGTCTCGACAAGAACATAATGCAAAGGTCTCATGTAGGACGCCAGGCCGCGGGCGTGCTTTCTCAATTCGCCTGGAGTAAGTTCGGCGTCCTGCCTCTTCTCTACAAATGCAACGACGGCTTCGGACAGAAGGCGATGGGGCGCCCCGACCACGGCACATCCGGTAACTTTATCGGTCAGGGCACAGAAGTGGCTTTCGACGTCACCCGGGAAGATCTGATAGCCGGCCGGCTTGATTACCCATTTTGCCCGCCCGGAAAAGTGAAGGCCCTTGTCATCCACCCAGCCAAGGTCTCCGGTATATAGAATCCCGTCTGTCGATATCGTCTTTGACGTGGCCGCCTTATCTCCGATGTACCCCAAGAATGTCTGGGGCCCCTGAAAGCATATGTTCCCCGCCTGGCCGTCCGGCAACGGGTCCCCCGCCGTTCCATCCCCCTTCATCTCGTTCCGGATCGATATGGGGAAAACGGGCATATCCTGTCCGATGCCGTCCATGATGTCGTCGATGGAGGAGGTCAGGGGCGTGTACGTGCAAAAACCGGCAGTTTCCGTCAAGCCGAGGCCGGTAGCAATCAGGGGCGCCATCTGTGCCATGCGCTCCAGGAACGGGCGGCCGACCTGTTGTCCCCCGTATACCGCCTTTTTCAGGCTGGAGAGATCATAGCGGCTGTAATCGGACAACCGCCACTCGAACTGGAACATGGCCGGGACCTGCCCCAACATGGTCACCCGGTGTTGCTGAATCGCCTCGAGCGATCGGCCGGGATCGAAAACATCAAGGGCAATCACGGTGCCACCCCAAAACAAAGCCGTCATCAGCACCTCAGCCTGCCCCCCGACATGCGAAGCGGGCAGGTTGAGCAGGATGCGTTCCGCGCGGAATCCGAATGCCGCCCCGAGGCAGAAATTCTGGGCGGTGATGTTCCGATGAGACAGCAGAGCAGCTTTTGGGGATCCGGTTGACCCGGTGGTAAAGATGACCTGCGCGCCATCCTCCGCGCAGAGCGCGGATCCGGCTTCAGCCAGAGCCGTCTGCAGACCCGGCGATACGGGACCGGGCCCCTTCTCAATCCGCTCCGCCAGATCCGCGTGCAGGAACAGGTGCTCGATCCGCGGGCAATGGGTGTCGATCACCGCGGCCAGATCGGGATTCAGGCAGGCAAATCCCTTCGGTTTCAGAATTTCAAGGCAACGCAAGACCTCGGGGGGCCTGAGGCGAAGATCGAGCGGGGCATGGATCACGCCGATTTTGAAGCAGGCATACTCCAGGGAAATATGCTCGATCGACATCGGCAGCGATGCGGCCAGGAAATCGCCCTTGCGGAAACCGCGGCGCAACAGCTCCAGCGCCAGTTCCCCGGACACGCGGTCCAGGGTTGCCCAGTCGATCGCCTGCCCGCGATCATGGCTGATGATGGCCGGCTCAGATGGCTTGCGCCTGGCCCAACCGGCGACGACCTCGTGCAGCAGATGCCGGCCAGCCGATGCCTGTTCAAATTGCTCCATAGCGCACTGCGTCACTCCTCTTCGAGTTGGCAATGTCATGACGCAAAGATAACATCACAACAAGGGCTTCAACATCAAAAACCGCAGGCATGAAACCTGAGGCAGATGAGGTTATAATCTTCAGGGTGATCCCCATGCGTATTCGTCCCCGGCCGGCAACGGCCTTTATGTTTGTGATGTGCCTTCCCTTCCTGTCGCAGGGATTCGTTTCCCACTCCTCTCAATCCGGCACGCTCCGAGGACATGTCCTGGACTGTAATGACGGCGTGATCGCGGGGGCGAAGGTGAAGGTGACGGGGCCGGCGCTCCAGAAACCCTTGACTGCCCTTACCGACGCCCGGGGGCGCTATCTCATCACAGGCTTGCCCGCGGGTTCCTACGATCTGGAGGCCGCCGCGACCGGTTTCAGCGTCTGGAAACGCGGCGGCATTGAGGTTGCATCGGGCAGTGAACTTTCATTTGAGATTACACTGCAACGCGATACCGCGGATGAGGCGCCCGCCGTGAAGGATCTCCCCACCTGGTGGCGGAGTGCAGATGCCGTCGTCTATCTGCGGATCGAGGAGTCTCTGGGGGTGCGTCCATTGCGCGCCTCGGGTCAATGCGTGGCCGTATGCACGCTGCACCGGGTTTCAGTGCTCGAGGTCTTTCGTCGCTATCGCGGGGAGCCGCGCGAAAAATCGTTGACCTTCCTTCAGGGATCGGCGGGAACCTGGCCCTCTCAAGGGGGCACGATTGTCGGACGCGAAACGCCCGGAAAGCCGGGCGACGAAATGGTCGCCTTCCTGATCTGGAACAATCCGGAACATGCCTTCCAGAGTGCCGTTCTGGTGCCCGTACTGGACGGCCAGGTGAGGTCACCTCATATCGAAGAGCTCCAGAACACCATGAGGCTCGAGGCATTCCTCGCGAAGCTCAGAGCCATGATGGAATGAACCTCACCCGTACCTGTCACCTGATTCCCGGCATCACCTCCGAGGTGCGCGTCACCGGGTACAAAGGCGGTTGCTGGGCGAGCGCATCTTCCATCAACCCCCAGGCGGCCAGGCAATCCTCCGAGCGCGGTTCGAGCAACATCAGGGCCAACCGGCCCAGCGGCTGATTGAGCGATACCACCAGAGTTCCGGCCGGCAGGTTCAGGTCCGCCGCCTCCCACTTCCCGGTCAGCGTTCGAATCCTGTGTCCCTCATATTCGCGTTCGGCCTGGGTGGAGGTCTCGATCCGGAACTGCTCCCCCTTGATGGTAACGGCTTGATCAAGCTTCGAAAATGCGATGCCGTGAGCTTCCAGCCGGTCCTGAACATAGCGCAGGGACGGCACCAGGTAGGCCTGCGGGGCGACGGCGGTCTCGCTCGCCTCAAACGAGATGTACTGATACATCATCTCCGGCTTGCGCACGTCGAGCCGGCGCCTCATCATCTGCCCCGTGTAGGGATTCCTCTCAGTGGTCAGTTCCGTCATCAGAATCTCGACCTGATCGGCGGACTTGACCGCCTTGCCGCGGAGGGGGATCTCCTGGCCCACGATCGACTGGCGATCGGCGTCGGCCGCAGCCTTGATGATCTCCGCGCTATGCAACTGGGAGTAGTTGCAGATCTCCTCGACGAAGCGGCGCGCGGCCTTGATGCGATCCTGGAACGTCAGGTAGCTGAAGGTCTCGCTCAGGATGCCCATGCGGTTGCGCAGGCCGACCATGTTAACCCCGTAGCGAGCGGTCGGTTCCGTGGTGTAGAAAGCGCGCTCCGCGGGGGCGCCGCCTCCACGGCCGGCCGGCGGTTCTCCACGCCCGCCGCCAACAACCCCCCGGCCTCCCGCGGCAGCGCCCTGGCTACCGCCTCGGCCGCCCATACCTCCGCCGCGGCCGCCGCCCGAAACGGTGCCGTAATAGTAATAATCCATGTCGTCCTTGGACTTGATGGCCTTGGTCACAGCCGGAAGCAGCCCGTTGCGCAGAACGTCCACCACACTCGCGGCGGTCGCAGGATGCAGCGGCGGCGCGTAGGTGATCTGGTAGGCATGCGCCGTACCGTCGGTCGTGTGCAGATCGACGAAGATGTGCGGATCGTAAAGCGTCATCAGCCGCTCGAAGGACCGGGTCTCGGGGGCATCGGCTTTCATGAAATCGCGGTTGAGATCGTAACTCTGCGCATTCGGCCGCTGGCCCATGCCGCCGATCGGGCCGTTCTGCGATCCGCGGTTGGTGAGGTTGATCCTCTCGTTACCGTCGGCGTTGTATATGGGATTGAGCAACAGTACAACCGAGTTAAACCATCCCGCGTGCTGCCCCATGCCGATTGCGCGCAGAATCTCGAGGCACGCTTCTTTCCCCTCCACCTCTCCGGCGTGGATGTTTCCTTGAACATAAATCCGCGTTTTGCCCGAGGCCTTTACGGCTTCAGGACTCGCGTCCTTGGCCCCGATGACGGCAAGGGGCAGAGCGCGTCCTTCGAAGGTATACCCATAAGTGGTCAGGTGAACGCGCGGGGAGGCGGCCGCCACCGCCTTCATAAACTGCATGACATCCTCGTAGCGGCTGGTTTCCTCATAGTTGGTGCGCTCCGGACGAGTCTTGAGCGCGCGCAGCGCCGCCGAACCGGCCGGGGAAGCGGTCTTGACGGCGGTTTGTGCCGCTGCCGGCCCCCAGTTCCAGGACAGGAAAATCACGACCATGACCGTTTGCACCATCGCCCCTACCATCAATCGTTTCGATACCATGAATCCCCCAAGCGTCGCATCTCCACCTGATCCCCGGAGGCGAGACTGCAATGTAATGTTCCAAATGCCCGATCTCTTGACCGGATACCAAATGCACCCGGGAGACCGGGAATGCGCCTACACCGTTTCCGCCGGACCACTCACGGATGAAAGCTCGAATTGAACCTGCTTGCGGAATGAAATCGGATCCGCAATGTCCTTGAACGGCTCCTGCGTCCCCCCCGTACCCGTAACGATTATGGTGCCGTAATTGAAAAGCCTCCCCGGAATGCTTTGGTCCACGCCGACGGTTTCAACCTTTGCCAGCACCAGTTCGAGGGTGTGACGATGAAACAGGCCGACTTTAACGATCACACGTTTGGTGGTGACGGCAAACTCGGAAGTAGAGTAACGGACCAGCCGGGGGAAGGCGACGATCAGTGCAAGGACGAAAAATATGGCCGCAATGATCCACGACGGCGTCTCCCAGGAACCCATGTACCAAGCCAGGCAGGAAGCCCCCAGGAGGCCTGTAACGGCCAGGGCCGCCGGAAGCATAAAAATAATCCGATGAAGCCGGGCACGATAAACAACCACCTCGCCCTGCAGGAGATTCTTGTCGACATATCCCATGTTCGCTCCTTGCCCAATCGGGCCACATTCACTGGCTTCCTCAGTCATTGCTTGAGGGGAACGCAATGATTGCTAAGGATAGCGCGGTTAGCCGGCATCCCGCTACCGGAATCAGCATGCAAATCTTCGATGCATTCCCGCAAACCCCGATATATATTGGGTGCCATCCGAAGGAGTGGGGCGCGGCACGGGGCAGCATATGCTGATGCATACCCCCCGGGTCGCATCTGAAAGGAGAGCATCATGGCAGTCCGAAGATCGATTTTCATCTTTCTGCTTGCGGGATGGCTTTTGGGAGCCGCATTTGTGGTCTATTCCCAACAAAAGGGTGTGAACTCCATCACCGCGGGGGAAATGCGCCTGCATCTGGAGATCATTGCCACCGACGAAACCCAAGGGCGGAACACACCGTCCACTGCCGTAAATATCGTGTCGCGCTACCTCGCCGCCATGGCTGGATCGTATGGATTCAAGCCCCTTATGCCCAACGGTTCGTTCCTTCAGGATATCCCGCTCGAGGTTACCGGCGTCTCAGAGTCAAAATCACGTTTGCGGGTGATCGGTGCGGCGGGAGAGGAAGTATTCTATTGTCCGGAAAGCTTCGGCGGGACGTTTCGAAGCTCGGGATCCTGGTCCGGGGAGGTTGTCTTTGTCGGCTATGGGCTGAGCGCCCCCGAAAATGGATGGGATGATTATGGGGATCTGGACCTTGCAGGCAAGGTGGTCATCATGCTGGAAGGCCAACTCCCCGAAGGGAATGCGCTGCGCAGCGACCGCGCGATCCTGGGCACCAGGACTTCCGTGCCGCGGGCAAAGGGCGCCGCTCTGGTCCTGACCGTGGTCAGCCCCGAGCGTGAAAAGGACATGCTCTCCCGCGGCGCGGGTTTCCAGCTCGCACCGCGCCCAACCATGCTCAGCACATACCCGACCCAGAATCAGGCTCGTGTGAGCCCCACTCCGCCCCGGCCGCCTATACAGCAGCCGCCCCTGTCCTCAGCGGCAACAGCACCACCAGCGATGCCGGGCAGGGGCGCGTCGGCCGGAACCCCCAATGCGCAGCAGGCCGCGCCACGTCCGGCACCGCCGCCGGGAGCAGCCGAAATCCGGCACCAGGTGGCCGCCACCATCCTGGGAATCAGTCAAAATGATCTGGACGCAATGTTCGCCGCCATCGCACGCGGAGAGCGGGTACCGGGGAAGGCGGTAAACAAGAGAGTTGAGCTTTCCGCGATCACCGAGCAACACAGAGACAGTTCCCCGAATGTGATCGCGGTACTCGAAGGTTCGGATCCGACGTTGAAGAATGAGTACGTGGTGATTACCGCCCATCATGATCATCTCGGAATGCGCAACGGGAAGCCGCTCAATGGGGCCGACGACGACGGGTCCGGTACCGTGGCCATGCTCGAAATTGCGCAGGCGCTAGCGCTCGAACGGCCCAAACGTTCGGTGATCCTGGCCTGGGTTACCGGCGAAGAGAAGGGCCTGTTCGGCTCGCACTACTTTGTGAACAACAGCCCGGTTCCGCTCGAAAAAATCAGCGCCAATCTCAATCTCGACATGATTAGTCGCAACGACCCGAACGGACTCTTCCTGATCGCGTCGAACAACCTGAGCACTGAACTCGACGGGGCCATCCGGGCGGTGAATGACAGATCCTCAAAGCTTCGGTTCGACTATGTCTACAACAACCGCGCCCATCCCGATCGTTTCTACTATCGCAGCGATCACTACCCGTTCCTGCGCATGGGAATTCCGGCCGTGTGGCTTTTCTGTGGAACCACGCCGGACTACCACACCGCAAACGACACCATCGACAGGATGGACTTTGCCAAGATGGAGAAGGTCACAAGGCTCACCTACCTGGTGGCGCTGGAGATCGGGAACAAGCCGGAACTGCTGAAATTGGACGTCAATCCCGAAGTGACGGCACGCGGCAAACAGAATGCCTCGGTTGACAGCATCCGTTAGGGTCTGTCACGGAAGAACACGGGCCCGCAAAAGCCCCGCACACGGATCCAATTCGCGTTCTTCCGTTTCCAGCGATGTCTTTCCTCCTGGATAAAGCGGGTCAGCCAGGGAGGGCCGGACTTTTTCTTATCAGAGAGGGCCGGGCAGCCGATAGAGCTACCGGTAGGGAAATTCCTGGAGGTCTGAGAGTCTATGGGCATTCCGGACAAGGTACTGGATGGGATCAACCGGCTGGAGCCGCTGCCAATTACGGTCCAGAAACTGCTGGTGGCGCTGAACGATGCCAATATCAATTTTTCCAGCATTGCCGACACCATCGAATACGACGGGGCGATCACGTCCAACATTCTGCGCACAGCCAACTCGGCGGCATTCGGCGGCCGGGCGCGCATCGAGCATATCCGGGATGCCATTGTGCGCCTGGGGACTATTACGCTGCTGGACATCATGCTGATCGGCCATATGCGCACGATGCGCTCCGACGCCTCCCGCTTTGCCCAGTCTGAAAACGACCTGTGGCTGCATGGCGCCGCTGCTTCGCTGGCGGCCAAAGCCATCGCGAAGGAAACCCGCAACCGTTCGATCCCGGAAGCATCGACCATTGCCGCGCTCATTCATGACATCGGCAAGCTAATCCTGGTGCGCTATCTCGACGCCTCAAACACCGACCTCCTGGCCTTGGCCAAGGAAAAGAACCTATCGCTGATAGCCGCGGAGCAGGAAGCCTTCGGCTGCAATCACGCGGAGGTTGGAGGCATCATTGCGCACAAGTGGTCGTTTCCGGAGGCCATTACCGAGGCCATTGAACATCATCATGACACGGAGCCGGTCAATCCCAACCCGATGCTGGACACCGTGGTGCTGGCCAACCTGACGGCGAAAACTGTCGCCCCGGGCATGGGGGCGGACGGCACCAACTTCCCCCAGGATGCCGTTGCCTCGAGCGGGCGCATCGGACTGACGATGGAAGGCTTTGAACGGGTCTGCATTCAGACCGGCGTCTGGCTCCAGGATCTCAAGCAAAGCTACGACATCCACAATTGATACGGCGGGGATCGCCGGCGACGAACCCAGCCGGGATCGCCTCTTCCGGCGGTCCAGCCTCACTTCCCCGCGAACACCGGTTTCCGCTTTTCGAGAAATGCGCGCACTCCTTCTTCCTTGTCGGCGCTGGAAAAACACAACGCGAACAGATCGCTCTCGGCCTCGAGACCGGTGGCCAGGTTCATGCGCGCCGCATTCTTGACCGCCTTTTTCGCCATGGCCAGAGCCACCGGGCTGAATTCCGCGATCCTGCTGGCCAATTCCATGGTTCGGGTTTCGAGTTCTTCCGGAGCCACCACCTGGTTCACCAGCCCCAGGCGCCTGGCTTCCTCGGCATCGACCATATCCCCGGTCAGGATCAACTCCAGCGCCTTCCCTTCTCCGACCAGGCGCGGCAGGCGCTGCGTTCCGCCGCCACCCGGGATAAGTCCCAGCTTGATTTCCGGCTGCCCGAACTTTGCCCGAGTCGAAGCGATCCTGATGTCGCAGGCCATGGCAAGCTCGCACCCGCCACCCAGGGCATACCCCTGGATCATTGCGATCACCGGCTTCGGACAATCTTCCATGGCGTCGAAAGCGCGACTGCGAGACATGATCTCCCGCTGCTCGAGCGCCGTGTTACCGGAAAACTCGCCGATATCCGCCCCCGCGATAAATGCCTTCTCGCCGGCGCCCGTGATCACGATGACGCGAACCTCCCGATCAGCAGCGAGTTCCTTGAATGCAACCAGAATTTCCTCTCGCGTCTGAACGTTCAGCGCATTTAGCTTGTCAGGCCGGTTCACCGTAACCCGTGCCACCCCTCCTCGCTTCTCGACGATCAGGTTTTCGTACCCCATGGCGCCTCCTTGGTTTGATAGTCTATAATAATTGGGTCATGAGCAAAGATCTCTATCAGATCCTGGGCATCGCCCGCAATGCAAACGACCAGGAGATTCGCGCCGCCTACCGAACGCTGGCCAAGAAATTCCACCCGGACGCCGGAGGCGGTGCGTCGCCGGATAAATTTCGAGAAATCCAGGCTGCCTATGAAATCCTGGGGGACCCGATCCGGAGATCCTTGTACGATCGACGCTGCGGGGAACGGGCACAACGTCCGATGCCCGCCCATGGAAGAGAATGGACCCGGTCCCGGTCTGAAGTGCGCATGGATCCTGCCCATATAGATCTCAGCACCATCTTCTCCCGCGCTCGTCCCGAACCGATCGGCCGGCATCGCGGTCAGGCTGCGGCGGGAACCTGTCGGAATGATCCCTGGGAAGAATTGGAGGCCATCTTTCGCATTTTGGAGCGCTTCCAGAAGCCTGATTGGTAGCCGGGCGGGGGGACCCGATACCTGGCCGCCAAGCTGCGGCAAGTCTGGAATCCCGGCATGCATGACGCACCCAAAAGTCCTATTACACAGGGCGCGCATTTCACCATTTTAGCCCGATCCCGTATAATCAGAGCCGTTGAACCGAGAGTGGAGCGAACCTGTGGAAGAGAGCGAAAAAGAGCCGGAAAGCAGGATCAAAGGGCTGCTGGATGATAAGGAGGCAGGCATCCAGGAGGGGACCGGGAAGCTGGCCCCCTACGATCCGCTCCGGCGATACCTTTACGAAATCAGGAAATTCGGCCCGCTTACCCGCGAAGAGGAACATGACCTGGCTGTGAGCTATCACCAGACCGGGGATCGTGAGGCCGCATACCGGCTGGTCACCTCCAACCTCAAGCTGGTGGTGAAGATCGCCATGATCTATCACAAGGTGTACCGGAACCTCATGGATCTGATTCAGGAAGGCAATGTCGGGCTGTTGCAGGCTTTGAAGCGCTTCGATCCCTTCCGCGGCACGCGGTTGCCGACCTATGCCGCGTGGTGGATCAAAGCGTACATCCTCAAGTTCCTCCTCGACAATTCACGTCTCGTCAAGATCGGCACCACCAATGAGCGGCGCAAAATCCTGATGAATCTTAACCGGGAAAAGCGGGAACTGGAGGCTCGCGGCATCACTCCGACTGCCCAGATCCTGGCCCAGAACCTGGGAGTGGACGAAAATGAGATCTCCCTGGTCGAGCAGGGGATGGGCGGCGATATATCCCTGGACGCTCCGATCGGGGGCCAGGCTGACAACCTCCGCTATATCGACAGCCTTCATATGATGGAGGACAGCGTCGACGTCAAGATCGCTCAAGGAGAATTCCGGGATATGCTGGAACAGAAGTTTGCCGAGTTCGAACGAACCCTGTCCGAACGCGACCGGCTGATTCTCAAGCTCCGACTGATCGCCGATGCCCCGGAAACGTTGCAGCAGATCGCCGACCGCTACGGGATCTCCCGCGAGGCGGTGCGTATCGCCGAAAAAAAGCTGATCGCCAGACTCAAGAAATTCATGACCGAATCCTTCGGCGATGTCCTCCAGGTCGAGTTCAATCTCAAGCGCTAGATTCGCGAATCGCATCTGTTTAGCCGATGCTGAGCAGCAGAACGCAAAGACGCGAAGCGCTGCGCCCAAGCCTGTTGCTCAGTCGATCTTTGCGCCCTTGCGCCTCCGCGTCTTTGCGTTTTGCTTCTTCATCCATTTGATTTGGCTAAACAATTACCGCGAATCAAGCGGCGCAAGACATTTCAGGACGCGGATGCACGCGGATGAACACGGATCGATCTTTAGCTTCAGGCTCAGCAGCACCGGGTTGGACGCGAGTATTTTTCTTCCAGGCGGCCGAGGAAGAATTCCGTTTCGCTGGGCGGGCGCGTTTCCGGGTGCCGGGCGCGCAGGTGGGCACAATAGCGGTCATAATCCGCTTCTCCCGTGAGTTCCGCCAGAACCTTCCTGATAATGCGCAGCCATTTCATGGTCACCCGACCTCCATCAGTCGGTTCCGGGATTTATAAGCACGGCGACCTGATTTCGGAACGCGGACGAGCACCGGCAAGCCTCGGTCGCTTTGGAACGCGGAGAGTTTTTGCCCCATCCGCATGGCGATCAATCCCCCACCAGCGCCGACACAACATACTCCGACTCGCGCAGCACGGGCAGCTTGCGCCGGCGCAGGATCGCCGACCATTCGCGAGCCGAATCGACCACAATGACCAAGACCAGCAGGGAGAACAAACCCGTAACCGCGGCATCGAGCCGATTGTTGAAAATGAGCCTCTCGGTGGCGGCCACTTGTCCGGCGGCCATCCTGCCGTCGGCGATTAAAGCGCCCAGACGATCGGCCTCCGAAAGAAACCCGATGCGCGGATCCGCATGGAACATCTTTTGATAGCCTGCAGTCTGGGTGGCCAACACGAGCCAGACCATGGGGACCAAGGTCACCCATGCGTAGCGGGCCTTGTTCATTTTGATCAGGATGGTCGTGCCGACGCAGAGCGCCACCACAGCCAGCAACTGGTTGGCAATGCCGAACAGCGGCCACAGGCTGTTGATGCCGCCCAAGGGATCCATGACTCCCTGGTAAAGAAAATATCCCCAGGCACTAACCATCAGGCCGCTCGTCAGAATCACACTCGGATACCAGCTCGTCTGACCCAACGGCCGCCAGAAGTGTCCAAGCAGGTCCTGGATCAGGAACCGGCCCACCCTGCTGCCGGCATCCAGAACGGTAAGGATGAAGAGCGCCTCGAACATGATGGCGAAGTGGTACCAGATCGCCATTAGACCGGCGCCCCCAGCGTGCCGGAAAAGATATGCGCGATCCCGACCGCCAGGGATGGTGCGCCCCCGGTGCGCGCAAACAGGCTGCTTTCTCCCACCATGCCCGCAAGTTCCGCCATCTGGGGAGCCGTAACCGGATAGCCCCAGGATGAGATGGCGGCCGTAGCGGCCACAGGATCCGCCCCAACGATGCCGGCCGGGCTGTTGATGGCGAAGTACACGCCCGGCTGCAGGACGCAGGCGGCGATCATGGCCATGATCGCAACGAACGACTCCATGGCCATGGATCCATAGCCGATCATGCGCGCCTGGCTCTCCTTGCGGATGAGCTTCGGAGTGGTCCCCGACGAGATGAGCGCATGAAATCCCGAGACGGCGCCACACGCAATCGTGATGAATGCAAAAGGAAAGATCTTGCCGGCAAAGACGGGCCCGCTGCCGTCGATAAATCGCGTCAAGGCCGGCATTGCGAGCGTCGGACGCACGGCGAGAATCCCCAATGCCAGCAGGAAAATCGTCCCCAGCTTGATGAAGGTGCTCAGGTAGTCGCGCGGCGCCAGCAGCAGCCAGACCGGCAGGACCGAAGCGGCGAATCCATAGGCAATGATCAGCAGCGCCAGGTGCCGGCCATCGAAGGTGAACAGGGCCGCAAGCGTCGGAACCTGCGCCACATACTGCCCGCCGAAAACCGCCGCCATCACCAGGACAAAGCCGATCAGGGAGGTCTCCAGCACTTTGCCCGGGCGCAGGAACCGCATGTATATCCCCATCAGCATCGCAATCGGGATCGTCATGCGCCAGAGTAAACGTACCCCAGGGGCTGGACTTCAGGGCGTTGGTCACGACGAGTGCAATCACGGCCAGGAGAATGACCAAAATCGAAATGATGGCGAACAGGGCGGTGAAACCGGCGACCGGCCCCACCTCCTCTTTGGCAATCTGCCCAAGCGACTTGCCGTTGCGGCGCATCGAAGCGAAGAGAATGACAAAATCCTGGACACACCCCCCGACAACGGCACCGATCAGAATCCAGAGAGTCCCCGGCAGGTAGCCGAGCTGGGCCGCCAGGGTGGGGCCGACCAGGGGACCGGGGCCGGCGATGGCGGCAAAATGGTGCCCCAGGAGAATCCATTTGTTGGTCGGCACATAATCCCGCCCGTCATCGATCCGCTCCGCCGGCGTGGCCCGCCGGTCGTCCAGTTCGAGCACCCGGAGCGCCAAAAAACGGCTGTAAAACCGGTAGCCGATCAGGTAAATGCAGACGGCGGCCACAATCAGCCAGATGGCGTTGATCGGCTCATCACGATACAGTGCCACGGCTCCGAGAGAACCGGCGCCGGCGATGCTGACGGCAATCCACATTAATTTGCGGGCCAGGCGGCGCCAACTCCCGATGGAAACTTGAACCATAGGTATCTTGAACCCCCTCGGATGAATTCATAGAGCCTAAGCGCAAGTGGCCTCGGATTTCAACGAAACATTCGTTTCCAAGATCACTTTTTCCTGCGCACTGGGCCCTTCGGGCCCGCAAAATCCCCGCGCACGGAACCGATCCGTGTTCGTCCGCGTTCTTCCGTGTCCTGAAATGTCCTGCAATCTTTTCTTCATGCTTGAATGCGCGCGCCGAGGTTCAAACTGCGGTCGAGGGTAGAACGTAATTGACAGGACTGGCAGCGGGGATTATCTTGGGGCGCCATTTATTGATACCCGATCGCAGGGCCGCGGGCAGTTTGCTCAAGGAGTTGACAGGCAGGCTCAAGCGGTCCGCAAATGGCACTGTGGCACATCATCAGGCCGATACGCCACACTGCCGGTCGCATGGAGGATAGCCAGCATGCAGCATATATCTCACGATGTCCTGATCCTGGGAACCGGGCTCGCCGGGTTTCGCGCCGCTGTTGAAATCTGCATCAAGACCGGAGGCAAGGCCGACATCGGAATCGTGTCGAAGGTTCAGATCATGCGCGCACATTCGGTATGCGCGGAAGGGGGCAGCGCCGCCGTCATGCGTCCAGAGGAGGGGGACAGCTTCGACCTGCACTCCTGGGACACGGTCAAAGGCGCGGATTTCCTGGCCGATCAGGACACCGTCGATCGTTTCGTCAGGACCTCACCTGACGAAATCCGCCTGCTGGAGCACTGGGGAGTTCCCTGGTCCCGCCGTGAGGACGGCCGCATCATGCAGAGGCCTTTTGGCGGGCATTCCTTCCCTCGCGCCTGCATGGCTGCGGACAAGACCGGCTTCTTCGAGATGCAGGCCCTGTATGACACCCTGGTAAAATATAAAAACTTCAAACGCTACGATGAGTGCTTCGTCACTTCGCTGATCGTCGAAGGAGGCCGGTTTGCCGGCCTGACCATCCTTGACGCCCCGACAGGGGAGATGTACACGTTGCGCGGCAAGGCCCTCCTGATATCTTCCGGCGGGCTGGGCAACCTGTATGGTTTCACCACCTACTCACAAACGGTGACCGGGGACGGGCAGGCCATGGCCTACCGGGCCGGTCTGGCGCTGGAGGATCCGGAGTTCCTTCAATTCCATCCGACGGGTCTGGTCCCTTCCGGGATTCTCATGACCGAGGGGTGCCGCGGCGAAGGCGGGTATCTGCGCAACAACAAGGGCGAGAGATTCATGGACAAGTACGCGCCCAAAATGATGGAGCTGGCGCCGCGTGACATCGTCTCCCGTTCCGAGATGACCGAAATCCTCGAAGGCCGCGGATTCCCGGGCCCCGAAGGCCTCGATTACATCCAGCTCGATTTGACCCACCTGGGCGCGGACAGGATCAACAAGCGTCTGCCTCTGATCCGCGAAGTATGCATGAAATTCCTCGGAATCGACCCGATTACCACGCCGATTCCCATCCGGCCCGTGGCCCATTATTCCATGGGCGGCATCGAAGCCGACATCAACGGCCGGACCAGGGTGGAAAATATCTGGGCTGCAGGAGAGGTCGCCTGCCACTCGATGCATGGCGCCAACCGGCTGGGATGCAATTCCACCGCAGAATGCCTGGTATGGGGCGGGATCACGGGCGGAGAAATCTCCCGATACCTCGGGCAGGGGCCGCGTCTAAACGACGCGCCCGAGGCGAGGGCCCGCGAAGAGGAAAAGCGCATATTTGAAGGACTGCTCAAGAGGAGTGGCAAGGAGAGTCCATCCCAGATCCGGCGGGAACTTCGGACCTTGATGGATAAGCACGCCGGCGTCTTCCGCACCGGCCCGTCGATGAAGCAGGGCCTGGATAAGATCGCCGAGCTCAGGCAGCGATTTCAGAACATCAGCGTGCAGGACAAGAGCCGCATCTACAATTCCAACCTCATTCAGACGTTGGAAACTGAAAACATGCTAGAACTCGCCGAGGTGCTCCTTTTCGCGGGCCTGGCGCGCGAGGAGTCGCGCGGCGCCCATTCCCGGACCGACTTCGGCACGCGCGACGACGAAAAGTTCCTGAGGCACTCGATGGTCTATCACACGGGTGCCGGGCCCAGACTGGACTACAAACCGGTAACGATCACAAATTGGAAACCCGTCGAGCGCAAGTACTGATGCGCATCGGACGAAAAGCACTGGTTTCCCGGCACCGGGGTCGGAGCCTGCACTCTCCCGGATCCGGAACCGCATAACTTAAGGAGGCCACATGGCCGAAATCAAGAGGTACGACAACCGGCTCGGGATGTGGGGATGGCTCGGAGGCGGGCGCTGGGGAATTGAGCGCTACGCCTACATCCTGCACCGCATCACCGGCCTGGGCATCTTATTCTACTTTTTGATGCATATCGTAGTGACCAGTCTGCGCGCCACCGGCACCTATCTGTGGGTCGAAGGCGCCTTCTTCCACCAGCCCGTATTCAAAGTCGGTGAGTTCCTGGTGTTCGCGGCCTTCGCCTATCACGCGTTCAACGGCATCCGGCTGGTTCTGGTGGAGCTCGGTTTCGCCGTCGGCAAGCCGATTGAGCCCATTTACCCCTATAAGACGTCGCTCGGGGTCCAACGCCCGCTGCTCATCCTCATGATGATTCTGGCGGCGGCGCTGTTCCTGGCAGGCGGTTACGAATTCCTGGGCATGGCGAAATAGGAGGAACAATGCGCGAGACAAAATACTGGACCTGGCACATGGCTGCGGGAGTGATCATTCTCTTCCTGCTCGGCCTTCACATGTTGATCATGCACACGGGTGGGATCACCCATTGGTTTGCCCCCTCGGGGGGTGAGAGCATTTCCAGAGAGAACAGTCTGGCCCGGGATGGGCAGCTCTTCTTTACGGCAACCTACATAATCCTCCTCGGCCTGGCCCTGTACCACGGTCTCTACGGGCTCCGGACCATCCTGTTTGAGCTGACCCTCAAGCCTGCCGCCGAGAAGACCATCAGCGTAGTTCTGCTGCTGCTGGGCCTGGGCCTGTTCGGCCTCGGAACCTGGGCCGCCATCGTGGTCCATGCCATCGCGGGAGCAAGGGGGTAGCCATGACAGAGGAGAGCAAAAAGGTGCGTCAGATCAAATTCCACGTCACCCGGTACAATCCCGAGAAGGACGGCACCCCTTACATGCAGACCTACACCGTGCCGGTTCGCGAAGGAATGACGGTGCTGGACGGACTGCATTACATCAAGGAAAACCTGGATCCGTCGCTGGCATGGCGCTACTCATGCCGCATGGGGGTTTGCGGTTCCTGCGGCATGCTGCTGAACGGAAGTCCGACACTGGCCTGCAATACACAGGTTCTGCACATCGCGAGCACGGACCTTACCGTTGGCCCCCTGCCGAATTTCAAGATCATCCGCGACCTGGTCCCCGACCTGGCCACCATGTTCGACAAACACCAGGCGATCCAGCCCTTCATCGTGCGGGAACGACGAATCGGAAGTTAACGATCCGCAGGGGGAGTACTTCCAGACTGCCGGAGGAGCTCGAGGAGTATCTGCAGTTCACCTATTGCATCAAATGCGGATGCTGCATGGCTGCCTGCCCCACTCTGGCTACGGATGTTCGCTACCTGGGGCCCATGCCGCTGACCCAGGCCCAGCGTTACAACATCGATAGCCGCGACAACGGCCGTCCCGGCGCAATGAAGTGGCGGGAGAAGGACACGGCGCTTTCCGCTGCCATTACGCGGGAGAATGTTCACGCGTGTGCCCGAAAGGGGTGGACCCGGCCAAGGCCATCCAGCATCTCAAGCGCCAGCTGGTCCTGGATTACCTCCACCTGGCGCGGCAGAAGAGGCCGTGCGCCAAGCTGCACGGGCCGGGTGAAGGGAAACCGCTTGCGAATATTCCCCAGGCCCCGGCCAAAACCGTTTAGGCCGGGACGCTCAATAAGGGCCTGTCAAGGAATAACGTTTGCACTGTGCTGCTGGCCCCCAGGCCCGCCGGCAAGGCGCAAGGGACGAACATACCCGGGGCGGTATAAAAGGAGCGAGCAACGCGGCCTGCGGGCCGCAGCCCGACGGGGCGCGGCGGCGGGCGGGCATCTGCTGCGTTGCCGCTCCTCGACGCTGTCACCACATCGCCTGCGTCGCGGCGCCTGGCATCTGCCCCTCTCGCGCCAAAGTGTAAACGTTATTCCTTGACAGGCGCTAAGCCTGAGCCGGACCCGCCATGGGCTTCGGTTCAGGCGTGCCGCTGCTCTCGCAGCTGGAAACCGCAAGGCCGGGGGCACCGCGCCACCGAACGCAATATACATGTTTTCGGGGCGCTTACACGCTGGCGCTTTCGGATTGATTTCACCGGAAAAAGCGAATAGTCTCGTTCTTTGTGAATTCCTAACAGCAATTTTAATCCCAAGGAGGATACAACATGGATAATGCGGCCATTGATCGAGCTAAGGAGCATTTCGGCAAGTTGCTCCAGGAACAGATGAAGCGGATGGAGCGGGTGAAATCGGCTCCCGACTGGATCGATTACAGCTCGATCAAACCGATCAAGATCGGTATCCTGGCCGGCGACGGCATCGGCCCCTTCATTGCTGCCGAATCCAAACGCGTCCTCGGACACCTGCTTCAGGACGAGGTCAAGTCGGGAAAGGTGGTCATCCGTGACATCGAAGGTCTGACAATTGAAAACCGCGCGGCCCACGGCAAGGCGATTCCGGATGACGTGCTGGAGGAAATCAAGAAGTTCGAGGTCACTCTGAAAGGGCCCACAACAACCCCGCGCAAGGGCGATCCCTGGCCGAACATTGAAAGCTGCAACGTGGCCGTAAGAAAGGAGCTGGACCTGTTCGCCAACGTCCGGCCCGTTCGCGTCCCCCGGCAGGGAATCAACTGGATTTTCTTCCGCGAAAACACGGAGGACCTGTACGCCCTGGGCTCCCGCGGCCTCGAGGTGGACTCCGACATCGCCATCGATTTTCGGTTGATCTCCAATCCGGGCTCCGACCGGATCTGCCGCCTGGCCTTCGAGCATGCCCGCAAAAATGACCGGAAACGGGTTACCTGCGTCACCAAGGCGAACATCGTCAAGACCACGGACGGCCGGTTTCTCGAGAATTTTTATCGCATCGCCAAGGAATATCCGGGCATCGAGGCCGACGACTGGTACATCGACATCATGACCGCCAAACTGGTTGATGAAAAGCGCCGCCGTGATTTCCAGGTCCTGGTTCTGCCCAACCTTTACGGCGATATCCTGACCGACGAAGCCGCGGAGTTCCAGGGGGGTGTCGGAACCGCCGGCAGCGCCAACATCGGCAAACGTTACTCCATGTTTGAAGCCATTCACGGTTCCGCCCCGCGCATGGTCCAGGAAGGCCGCGCTCAATGCGCCGACCCGGCATCCATGACCCGCGCAGCCGCCATGCTCGTCGGCCATATCGGGTACCCCAAGAAGGCACAAGACCTGGAAATGGCGCTCGATATCTGCGGGCAATATGAAAAGAAGCTCGTCATCACCGGCCGTACCAGTGGCGCCACCGGGCGGGATTTTACGGATTATGTTCTCGATTGGCTGAATAATTCCAAGCTTGCTTCCACCTGGGAGGGGTACGTCAAAGGCTAAAGCCCGCGATCTCCCCTCATGTCTGATCAACCGGGCACTCCGGCCATTCCTTCGGGGTGCCCTTCACCACAAGGAGTGCCCATGCGCAAAAAAATCGCGGTCATCGGCGGCGGCCAGATCGGCCAGATTGTAGCCATGCTCGCCGCTCAGAAAGAGTTCGGAGACATCGTCGTTCTCGATGTCGAGGCCTACGTCAATGTGGTCAAGGGGAAAGCCCTCGACCTTATGGAAATGGCACCACACGGCTCCTACGACGCTAACATCACCGCCACCACCGATTATAAGGATATCGCCGGCGCAGACGTCATCATCATAACTGCGGGGAAGGCCCGGGAGGCCGGCATGACGCGGGAAGATCTGCTCGCCGTCAATCTGAAGATCATTGCGGCCGTGGCCGCCGGCGTCAAACAGCATGCGCCCAAAGCCTTCTGTATCGTGCTGACCAATCCCCTGGATGCGATGGTCTACGCGTTTTACAAACAGAGCGGACTCCCCAAGAACCAGGTGGTCGGAATGGCGGGAACACTCGATACCGCCCGCTGGCGCGCCTTCATCAGCATGGAGCTGGGAGTGTCGGTCGTGGATGTTGCCGGTACGGTTCTCGGCGGCCATGGTCCGGACATGGTTCCGCTGCCCCGCCTGACAACGGTCGGCGGAGTTCCCCTGAACGAAGTCGCCACCAAGGAGCAGATCGACCGCCTGGTTACGCGGACGCGCGAGGCGGGAACCGAAATCGTGAAGCTCTTCGGCAAAGGTTCGGCTTACTTCAGCCCCGCCTGGAGTGCCCTGGCGATGGCCGAATCCTACCTCCACGACAAGCGCCGGGTGATCCCTTGCGCCGCGCTGTGCGAGGGTGAATACGGTATCCATGGCCTGTTCCTCGGCGTCCCCTGCCTGATCGGCGCCAAGGGCCTCGAGAAGATCTACGAGATCAAGCTCGCGGATGACGAAAAGGCCATGCTCCAGAAGACGGTCGCCTCGGTTCGAAAGACCGTGGAAGAGACCAAAGTCTAAAAAAAAGGCCACGGATTCCCCGAATCTCACCGATCCTGCACTGGTTGAGATTCGGGGAATCCGTGGCCGCCTCTCCGGTATGCCGCAGCCTTCCTATTTGATCAGGTGAGCTTTTGAAGCCTCCAGCTTCTGCAGCAGTTCGTATGGCAGGGTCAGGGCCACATCAAACTGGTTTGCGCGTTTCGTAATCTGAACATTCTTGACCAGCTCCGCGAGTTCCGCATTTTGAGCGCTGGCCAGATTCCCGAGCGCTACCAGGCCGGTCACGAAATCCGCCAACTGCCCGGCCGCGGTTTCGTCCGCCGCCGTCACCGTCACCTTTCCGATCAGCGCATTCGCATCCGTCAGATTCAAAGTGCCGAAAACCGTCCTTACGGCAGTCAGGGTCGGCAGAAACGGCGCCTTGGCCGGAACCCGGGAAAGCACGCTTGCGGCATCCCCGGCGAACCAGAACATTTCCTGAGGATTCAGCGTCTCCAGCATGCCGGCCATCGTCGCGTTCTCATCGATGGACGGCAGACTGCGGGCACGGACATCCAGGACGGCGTGGAGCGAGTCGAGGGTCCCCAGGGCAATCTCGGAATCGCTGAGGAACGCAATCCCCTTCTCGAGCTTGCTTCCCGCGTGCTCCGGCAACATCAATACATTGGCCCCCTTGTAATCGGCACTGACGGGCGTGCCCTTGCTCTTGATGAATTCGGTGATCTTCGCCGGATTGAAATCTCCGACGGCAATCACAACCCCCGTATCACTCTGCTTGCCCGCGCGGCCGGCTCCAATTACATATTTGACATCCCGGCGCGGGTCGACACCGGTGCTGGCAATGAATTCGGCCAGATCGGCGCCAATCTCCTGCCCGTGCTTCTCCATGAACTGCGCGTACAGGGGAGAAGCGACGAACTTCTGCACATTCATCCCGAACACCGCTTGAGAATCAGCGGGCAGATAATGGAGCGCTTCCGGCAGATCCGGCATAAAGGCCCGGGCGGCGAAATCGGAGAAGAAAGCCAGACCGGCAACCGCTGTGAATATGACCAGCAAAGTAATCGTAGAGGTAATGAAAAATGTACGGCGGTTCATAGCACGCCTCCTGACGGCATTGTCACCCTGGGTGTCACGCTCTCAAGCAACTACACATCCTCTTGCTACCATACGTATCGGGTAGAAGAAAGGTTCACAGAAGTTTGTGGCGCGCGCTCGAAACCCCTCTTTTGCAACAACTCGCTGCCGCACCCTTCATAATTAGACGCCATCATGACCGGCGGTGTCAAAGAAAACCACCATTTTACGTTGCCCCCCGGTTCGGAGCGCGAGTACTATGATAAGGAGCACGGATCGGACACGCGTAAGCCAGCCGGGGCCGGATGGCCAGCGCAGCCGGATACCGCGCGATTCGAGAAGCCCTGAAAAGGGATTGGAGCCGTGGTAGAATTGCACTAGCCCGCTTTTATCACCGGATTTCGGAGCGTGGCGATGCAGACCGGCATGGATACAAGGCGCGCGACCGAGAGCTCCGCAGGCGTACTCGACAGTACAAGGAGGAGCCCGACCGAGCGCAACGCGTTAAGATGCCCGGATCCACCGCCGCAATAGAAAGCTGGTGAAAAATGCGGGTCAAGGCTGATGGTGATTGATGCTGCAACTCACCCGCAGGAGCTTGTTTCCGCTTTTGATTGCGGCCGGCTTCATTTTTGCCGCCACCTACCTCCATTCCCAGCAGCCGCAAAACCTGCGCACCTTTTCCGTCGGCGTTGATCTGGTAAAAGTCCCCATCACGATATTCGACGAGCATGGGAGCGTTGTCCAGGAGCTCCGCCCCAATGATCTGCGCATCTATGAAGATGGTAAACCTCAGCAGATCCGCAGTTTCAGCATGGATACGAATCCCGTGTCCGTTGTGCTGCTGCTCGATTCCAGCGGCACCGTCGAGAAAGAGTTTAAATATATCAAGGAAGCGGCCGGGGCTTTTGCCGATGCGCTTTCGGCAGGCGATCGGATCTCGGTATTTACCTTCGCGGACGAGGTCGAACGCATCCAGGACTGGACTTCAGACGCAAAACAGGTCCGTAAGGCTTTGCGCAAGATTGAGCCCGGCCTGCGCACCAATCTCTACGATGCGATGTATGAGGCGGCTCACGATCAGGTTGCAAATCTCGAGGGGCGCAAAGCCATCATCCTGTTGACCGACTTCCTCAACAATCAGAGTGTGGTCGGATACCAGGACGTCGTAAAGGCAATCGTGCAGTCGCAGGCATCCCTGTATATCGTTTCCAAGACGGTTATGGTGCGGGAAGATGCCCGCAAACAGCGCCGGGTCGTGCTGCTGAATGACATTTACAGCCGGCTGTTCCCGGACAGCAACTACATCGATGAGTTCTTCACCAGGAAAGAGAACGAGATGAATGATTTGGCGGAACGAACCGGCGGGCGATGCTACTTTCCTTCCGCCTACAACCAGATGGGAAATGTATATAAACAGGTTGCCCAGGAGCTGAAGAATCAGTATTACCTCACCTATGTGTCCGACCAGACCAAGCCGGCCAATTCCTATCACCGGATCACGGTGGAGTACCTCCAGCCGTCCAGCAAACTCATTTACCGCAAAGGCTATTACTTCCAGCCCGAGCCTCTCTTC
Organism: Terriglobia bacterium; assembly: GCA_963824985.1. Taxonomy (GTDB): domain Bacteria; phylum Acidobacteriota; class UBA6911; order UBA6911; family UBA6911; genus JAFNAG01. The sequence continues at coordinate 75,190 of CAWGRQ010000048.1, read as the reverse complement.
AATCCGCGCATCTCGGGCCGCGGCCGCTAGAACCCCGCCTTCGATCCTATGTTGTCACATTTTTTTTATCGCTGGGAAGTCAAGCTGGCGGACAAAGATAAAAACAGGAAGGTCTACCCGTTCGACTGGGGGCTGGAGTATGTCGGCGATGTATCGCCGGAGACCGCACCCTTGCCGTACCTGCGCACGCATGCGCGGTCGGTCCTCCTGGAGAGTGATGCCTACCATGAATATGCGCCGGTCAATGACTATCAACTTAACGGCCGGCATTTGACATTCACCTCGCCCCTGCCGACGCCACACCACCGGAACAACCGGGTGCACGCGTGGCACTTTCCGGCCAACTCCGATGGCCGGGCAGTCCTGGTCCTGCCCCAATGGAACAGCGACGCCCGCGGGCACCTCGCCCTCTGCCGCATGCTGAATCGTTTCGGGCTCTCCGCCCTGCGCCTGAGCCTGCCTTACCACGATCTGCGCATGCCGGCAGGGTTGGAACGGGCCGACTACATGCTCTCGCCAAATCTCGGTCGGACCCTCCAGGCCGTGCGCCAGGCAGTCATGGATGGGCGCGCGGCGCTTGATTGGCTTGTGGCCAGGGGATATACGCGGTTTGCAATTCTGGGAACGAGCCTGGGGTCCTGCATTGCCCTTATCACGCAGGCCCATGATGCCCGATTGCGGCTGAGCGTGCTGAATCACGTCTCCACCTATTTCGCGGATGTCGTCTGGACGGGACTCTCCACCCGTCATATTCGAGCCGGTCTGGAAAGACACGTGGGCCTGGACGATTTGAGGGAGATCTGGCTTCCCATCAGCCCGCGCGCCTATTTCGAAAAGGTGGCTGGAACCGGGAAGTCCTCCCTGCTGGTTCATGCCCGGTATGACTCCACCTTCCTGCCCCATCTGTCGCATCAGGTGCTTGCCGAATACCGGCGGCTGGGTATCCCTCACTCGACCCTAGCGCTCCCATGCGGACACTACACCTCTGGGGTTTTCCCCTTTAACATCGCCCTGGGCCTCGCGATGTGCAGCTACCTGCGCCGGAATCTCTAGCCCGGCCGGTCCCGCGCGGAACCGCCGCCGATCCATCCGACCCCGACAATTGCCAATCAGAGAGGCACAACCTATTCATGCCTCACCGGGTGTGCGCCGGTGGCATGAGAGGGTGAATCAGAAGGAAAAGCGGAAGGCGGGAGTTTCGGTAAATCGGGAGCGGATCTGAATAAAAAAGTGCCCCTCCGCGGTACTCGGCTGGAGGGGCACCGGGATTCTGCTATTCGGGCTTGGTCACGTTTTCAGCCTGGAGTCCTTTGGGACCGCGGGTCACGTTGAAGGACACCGTATCTCCTTCGGTCAAGGTCCGAAAGCCATTCATTTGAATAGCGGAGTGGTGGACAAACACGTCGCCCCCCGTTGATCTCTCAATGAAGCCATATCCTTTGGCGTTATTGAACCACTTCACTTTCCCAATTTCTTTTTCCATGGGAATCCTGCTCCTTACCTTTTTCTATTTCAAAGCAATATCGTGTCCTCTCCATGATCCATCAAATGAAAAAGCCGCCACTTGTCGTGCTGGCGGCCAACATTCAAAGGGTCCGGCGGTGCAAGATGCATTCAAACACAGACGCTATCATATTTTCTAAAGGCCGGAATGTCAATTTGAACGTTTTTGCGATTCAACATTGCCGGTGCAGGGCAAAGAAGCCACTGAAACCGGGCAACCGTGCCAGCCAGGGCGGGTACGCCGGGGAGCCTTATTGCCCCATTTGCGTCCATCTGTGCTTTTTCGGGTCCCGGGGAATACGTGGCCGTAATGATGGAATTAGTTGATACGGGAGCGCTGGGACTGAAAGAACGGCAGGAAATTCCGGGCGAACGCCGCCCAGTAGCGCCGGAACATTTTCGGGCTCTTCAGCTTCAACAGGATACGGGCAAACCGGAAGCGCGTCATGAAGAAGAGGAAGTAGGCTTTTCTCTGCAACCGGCGCAGTGTCTTGAAGTCCCATTCCTGTGACTTGATGCGGACGACGCCTTCCCACTGATCATGAGGGTCGCGGGCGGCTTCATAGGATCCGGCCTGGCGCACCAGGTCGTTGAGCTCCGTCCCGGCATACGCCGTGGCGATCGAAAACAGGGCCTCGTCAAAGCGAGACCTGCAGGCGAAGCGGATCGTCTGATTGATCTCGGCAACGGTCTCCCCGGGAAACCCAAGCATGAAGAACCCCAGGGTTTCGATGCCGCAGGTGCGCGCCCAACCCAGCACTTCATTGAGATGATCCAGTTTCAGGTTCTTCCGGATCAGCTTCTGGACGCGTCCGCTGGCCGATTCAATGGCAATAGCCATGTGATGGGTCCCGGCCCGGGCCAGCTTCCGCATCAACTCCTCGTCGAACCGGTCGAGACGAAGGCCGTTGCCGAACTGGAATCCGAGCTTCAGGCCGCCGCCAATTACCAGATCGCAAATGCGCTTCGCCCGGTCGAGATCGAAGTTGAACACATCATCCTCGACCATGAACTCGCGGATTCCGTAAGTGTCATGAAGCAAACGGATTTCTTCCCAGACCCGTTCCGGACTCCGGCCGCGAAACCTCTTGCCGAAAAGGTCGTGACAGTAGATGCACCGGTAGGGGCAGCCCCGGCTGGTGAAGATCTGGATGGCACGCCGGTGGCAGGTAGGAAAGCGCACGAAATCGACGTCGAAATAGCGTTCAATGTCCAGGAGATGATAGGCCGGCATCGGAACGACATCGATATCGACATAGGTGGTCCGTTGCGAATTGCGCACCACATCGCCATGCATCCGGAACCAGAGACCGTCCAGGCCGTCGAGCCGGTCCCCGGCCGCCATGCGCTCCAGGAATCCGGCCCAGGTATGTTCCCCTTCCCCCAGGCAGATCGAGTCGACACATTCCTCCCGGAGGACCTGTTCCGGCATAATGGTGGGATGCTGGCCGCCAAAAATGACGTGGGTGCCCGGGGACAGCTTGCGGACGATACGCGCCGTTTCGAGCCCGCCCAGGAATTCGACCGACATGCACCCTATCCCCACCACCTGCCAGGAGCACGACGCGAACGACTGTCTCAGCAATTCCTCGGGATTCGCCTCCAGGGCGACATCCAGGATGCGCACCTGGTGTCCTCTCTCCTCGGCAATCGCCGCCAGAAGTGCAAGTCCGATCGGAATTCCGGCAACCACATCGCCGTAAACGGACTTGGGGCGGATCAGCAGAATTTTCAATCCATCACTCAACTTTGCCACCCCGACGAAAGAGAGCATCCAGGCTCAGGGGACCGGGACCGCTGAAAACCAGGTAGAGAAACACGAAGCAGTATAATACGGCCAGTTCGCCATGGTTCTGAACCGGCCACGGGCCGCCGCGCGCATGGACGAGAAAATAGGCTACACACATCTCGCCCGAAAGCACGAATGCCACCGGACGGGTAAGCAGTCCCACCGTGATCAGCAGGCCGCCGATCAATTCCAGGTATCCGCCCACACCTGCCAGACTTGCCGCCGGGACCTGCGTCCCACCCAGCAGGCCCAGAGTTTTCTGGAGGCCATGGCCCATGTAGGTGAATCCGACGACTATCCTCATGACCGAAAGCACGTATTCCCGCCAGTCCCTCAATAAGGATCGTTTCATACCGCCTCGGTTGGTCGCAAGCCAGATTTATCCATGATGCCTCGATAAGGATAGCACCCGCGGCCGGGCATCCGGTAGGATCTCTTATATATCCTCTCCGAAAACAACATTCCTGGGGCCCAGCGCCGAAGGCGCCATGAAGTGCGGCGCTATGGCACCGATTTTGCCATTTCCCGCTTGGAAAGCGGCGGCGTGCCCGCGGGCAGGTAAGGGATTGCCGGGAAAAGCCCAAGTTCGGGGAGTTTGGCCTCAAAAGAATCCACAAAAACGATTTTTTGTGACCCCGCACATTGCACTGCAGGTTATTGAACTTATAACTGTAGCAGCTTATCATGTTTAGGTTGCCCGGTCCAAGAGGGTGGGTCCGGGCGCAGTATTGAGGATACTATGGAGGCAATATGGACAATCCGTCCACCGATCCGATTCTGTCAGGCCATAAACCGGAGACGACCTACACACCCCCCCGCAGCGGTAATACACTGATGCCCGAGGGTCTCAAGGCGATATTGTTGCTGGTCCTGGTCGTCGCTGTCGGCTTTCTCTTCTATGATAGCTACCAGTTCCAGCAATCCAGCAAGGCTGAGTTGGCCCGGATATCCGAACAGATCCGGATACTGGACAAGACCGGCGCAGCCAGGATCTCCAGTCTCAAAGGGGAGATCTCCCAGACCCAGGAAGCCGTCGGATCGACCAAGGCCGAGTTCAAGAAGACGGCCCAGCAGATCCAGCTGGAGGGCCAAAAAACCAAGTCGGAGCTGAGCCAGGTGCTGGCTACCAAAGCCGATGCCGCCACGGTTCAGGCGATCAAGAGCGATGCCGAAACCCGAATCGGGCAGGTCAGCTCGGAGGTCGGCGGTGTAAAAAGCGAAGTCGGCACCGTCAAGACCGATGTCGTGACGGTCAAGAGTGATCTGGCGAACACCCGGAGAGAGCTTGAGGGGACGCAGCGCCAGCTCGTCGACGTGCGCGATACCCTTTCTGCCGCGGTGGCGAAAAATGCCACCGAGCTGGACACCCTGCGCCGCAAGGGCGAACGGGACTACTTCGAGTTTTCGATTCCCAAAAAGAACCAGCTCACAAAAATCGAGGATATCCGGGTGGTTCTCAAAAAGACGGATACCAAAAAGGGAACATTCACCATAGATATCCTGGTCGATGACGGCCGGATCGAGAAGAAAGATCGTACCATCAACGAACCGCTTCAGTTCCTGGTGGGCAAGAGCCGCCTGCGCTATGAACTGGTTGTCAACTGGGTGCAGAAAGACCAGGCCGGTGGCTACCTCAGCATTCCCAAGGATAGGCCCCTGTCAGCCCAACCGGGGCGCGACAACAGCCCCAGATAATTGGAATTGCAGGGTCGATGGCCCGACATGAACCTCCCCTCAAAGCCACAAACATCTGGGATCGGGTAAGACCTGTTTCGCAGTGCGCATGGCTGCAGCCGCTTGGAAGCCATGCGCCTGCAGCCATGGCTGGATGAGCCCAGCAAATGGACAGTTCAGCTTCCCGCTTTTCCCGGTCTACGGGATATGGTATAGCTTGACCCCTCATGTCTGGATTGCAGCGCAAGATCGTCGTTGGCATCTCGGGCTCCAGCGGCCCCATATATGGCATTCGCCTGCTCGAAGCGTTGCGGGCCGCGGGCAATATCGAAATCCACCTGATCGTGACCGAGGCAGCCCGCCGGACCATAACCCTGGAAACCCAATGGACAGTAGAGACAGTAGGTCGGCTGGCCCACGTCATTCACGATAATCTGGATCCGGCAGCGGCCGTTGCCAGCGGCTCCTTTCCAACCGATGGCATGATCGTCGCCCCTTGCAGCATGCACACCTTGAGCGAGATTGCCCATGCGTTTTCCGGCAACCTGTTGACCCGCGCCGCGGATGTGCATCTCAAAGAGCGGAGGCGCCTGATTCTCCTGGTTCGTGAAACCCCTCTGCACACCGGACATCTGCGCAACATGCTTCGCGCTGCCGAAGCCGGCGCTATTCTCCTGCCGCCCGTGCCGGCTTTTTATTATCATCCGGAGTCTATTGACGACATCGTCAACCATTCGGTTGGAAAGGCCCTCGATCTGCTTACCATTCCACACGATCTCTATCGGCGCTGGCAAAGCCCCGCGGAATGAGTGGGATTCCGCATCCCCCGACCGGGCCGGCAGCATCGGGACGACCATATCCCCGGTATATATCACGAGAATGTCGCCTCCTACGAAACAAAGCGGGATTGGCGGGGTTATTATCCTCAGCCGGTCACTGGGATTGTGATCAATCCGGGAAATCGTCGGTATCCCATAGGGAAGGCGCCGGTTCGGGAACCTGCTCCGTCTATCCAGTATTAACATTGACGATGCGGGTACGGCATGCTAAAAAGGTTAGCTTGATTATTGCCGGCTGCACGGGGCGAACTTGCCCTTTTGTACCAATCGTGGTGCCGGTGTAAGACGAGAACGAGATGTTGAAACCATTTCCTGACCTCAAACTGGTTGGGCGAGAACGAAAACCCGAGGGGACGATCGTCCGCGTCGGTGATGTGGCGATCGGCGGCCCCAAAGTGGTGGTAATGGCCGGACCCTGCTCGGTTGAGAATGCCGAACAGTTGCTCGCCACGGCACGGGCGGTTCAGGCTGCCGGGGCCGTTATCCTCCGTGGTGGCGCCTACAAACCGCGGACTTCTCCCTATAGTTTTCGCGGCCTCAAAGAGGACGGGCTGCGCCTCCTTGCAGAGGTCCGGCGCGAGACCCGGCTCCCGGTTGTTACCGAAGCCATGGACACGCGCCACCTGGAATCCGTATGCGCCCACGCCGATATGATCCAGATCGGCTCGCGCAACATGCAGAACTACACGCTTCTGGAAGAGGTCGGCCGGCTAAGATTTCCCGTTCTGTTGAAACGCGGTTTGAGCGCCACGATTGAAGAGTTCCTGTTCGCCGCCGAATACATAGCGAGTAACGGCAACGACCAGATCGTCCTGTGTGAACGCGGTATTCGGACCTTTGAAACCGCTACCAGGAATACGCTCGATCTCAGCGCGGTCCCCATTCTCAAAAAGCTGAGCCACCTCCCCGTCATCGTGGATCCCAGCCATGGCACCGGCATCTGGTGGCTGGTGCCCATCCTGAGCCGGGCCGCCATCGCCGTGGGAGCCGACGGGCTTCTGGTCGAAGTTCATGCGGACCCCGAGAAGGCCTTGAGTGACGGCGACCAATCCCTGAGACCGGGGAAATTCGCCAGTATGATGGCGGATCTCCGACCGGTCGCACACGCTATCGGCCGGGAGATGTGATCGCCGCCGGACGCTGGTCCGCATTCGGCGGAACGCGGCCGTGCGATTCGAACAGCATTCAGCACGGGCACGGAACGGATGCAACGCAGCCATCATGCCGGTTGCATCCGCCGGGGGGGGATGCCCGAACCCTGCAACCCGAAACGGAAGTTCAATACATGACCGCACACGAGAACAATATCCCTTCACTTGCCGGAGCCGACCTGGTCTCACGCCGGTTTTCCGGTCCGGCCGCCGACGAGATCTACCTGCAGTGCCGGCCGCATAGCGATCTCGAGGGGGGCTTCGCTCAGCAGGTCGCCCGCGCGTATCAGGCCATGGCCGCCCGGCTCCGCCCATACCACGGTTCCCTGAATCATCTTGTTTACGAAACCGTGTGCTTCCGTAACATCCGGAGGGACTTCGAAACCTTCCAGCACGCCCGGCGCCAGAACTTCGCCGTCTCCGGCGATGCCCTCCCCCATGCGCCCGCTTCCACCTGTATCGAACAACCTCCACTGGATGGCGGCGCCGATCTGGCAATCAGTGCCGTGGCCATCATTCCCCGCGCTCAATCGAGCCCATTCCCCATTCCGGGTGAACCGCACACCGGGTGCTCTCTGATGCTGGGCAGGCAGAAACACCTCTTCGCCGGCAGTATTTTCGGCCGGCCCGGCACGGCCTTTGACCAGACCTACGGCATGTTCTGCCGGGCCGAGGAAGTGCTTCGCAAGGAGGGGATGAGGTTCCCGAATGTCATCCGCACATGGATTTACCTCCGCCACATGGAACGGGACTACGGGGAATTCAACCGGGGCCGCAGGGAGTTTTTCCGGCAGCGGGGCATTGTGCTGCTTCCGGCCAGCACGGGAATCTACGCCTCACCCTTTCCGGTGGCAGCCGACTTCGTTCTCAGCATGATCGCCATCCAGTCTCCTCAGCCTGTCGCCGCCTCCGCGATGACCACACCCACGCTGAATGAGGCCTGCACCTATGGCTCTGATTTTTCTCGTGGACTCCGGGTGGTCGAGGAAAACAAGATCGGGCTGTATATCTCGGGAACCGCCAGCGTCGACGAAGAGGGGCGCACTGCCCATGTGGATGATTTCGACGGCCAGGTTGAACGAATGCTGGTCAACGTCGAGACGCTCATGGCAGCGCATCACGCCGCCCTGGGCGATCTGCTTTCGGCCGTAACCTACTTGAAGCGGGCCGAGGATGCGCCGCGGTTCCGCGACCTTCTCCGCGAGCGCGGCCTCGGAAATCTTCCCAACACCGTCGTCCATGCCGCCGTATGCCGTCCCGATCTTCTGTGCGAAATGGAAGCGATTGCCGCCCTGCCGGTCGGCGATCGGCGGACAGAGGGCCACAGCCGGTAGGCAGACTGCAAAGTGGTTCAAACCCCTAGTACACGATCCCATAAATATGGTGATGTATTTATGGGGAACGCGGAAGAACGCCGCCTTCGGACGCCGTTGGGCTTCGGGCTGCAGAAGCCGGCAAGCTCCGGGCGCGTTTGCCAGCGTTCTTCCGCGTCCTGAAAAATACGTCAACGCATTTATGAATCTCAATGCTCAGCGCCAGGCGCGCAGGTCGGCGGTGTCAGAGCCGCCGCGCACCAACGCCGCGGCAAACAGCACCAACAACTGAACATCCCTCATCAAATGCAGGATAATCCTGTGCGGGAAGATGCGCAGGAACTGGTGTCGTCGCCAGCGCTCCCGTGTCTTGGTCCAGAACTGCTTCAGATCGGCGCGGGTGTATGTGACCCGCTGGGCGATGCTGAAATTCGCATCCCTGAACGCCAGCGATATGCGCGAGGGCACATGCAGGTCGGGGACGGTAACTCGCGCCCGGATATAGGCGAGATGAAGTTCGGCCGCGCGCAGGCTGCGGTTGAGTTCCGAGCGCAGACGCTCCATCTCAGCCTTCAGCCGCACTTCCGCTTCGCTGAGCTTGCGGGTCTGCAGCCACAGCTCCTCCATCTCGAGTATCAGGGACAACCAGGCGCGCACGGTCCCCCGGATTTCGCGACAGCGCCGAATACTATGGCGAAAGCGGGTTTCCACAGGGAATCCGGGCCTGCGGTCGGTGCGGTCCTTAAGGCGGAAAAAGCCATGGATCATCGGATGTCCATGCTCGATCAGGGCAGAATTCCGGTACCAGATGAAATTACGGAAGATATTCCAATAGTTCTCCGGGTTGGCATTGGCAAGCACCTCGCGCATGTAGTCGAAAGAGTAAAACTCCTCCCACGCCCGGCGATAGGTGGCATACCACTCTCCGGAGCGGAAATTCGGATGCTGCATGGTCTCGTGGAAAGAATCATAATTATTCAGATCCGGATCCATCCACTCACCTTCGCGCACCATCCGCTCGTGATCACGGGAACCGGGAATCGGCGTCAGCATAAAAAACGACGCCTGTTCCACCTTGAGCTCCCGCTTCAAGTGCTCGATGTTGTCGCGCACCGATTCGGGGGAATCATGGGGAAACCCGATAATATAGGCCACGTGGGTCGCCACCTTGGCGTCATGCCAGGCCTTGATCAGGTTTTTATAGTCTTGTACCCGATTCTGCGCCTTGCCGCTGGCCTCCAGGTTCCGGGGATTGATGCTTTCCATCCCGATGAACACCTGGGTACATCCGGCTGCGGCCGCCAGCTTCACAAAATCAGGGATCCGGTACGACAGGGTATCGACCTGAATCATGAAGTCGATGCCCATCCCCTCACGCCGGAGTCGGATCAGCATTTCAAACACAGGGCGCCAATTGGGATTGCGCGCGAAATTGTCATCCGTGAAAAAGTAGTAATCAATGCCGTGGATGCGGAGGTTCGCGCGAATCGCCTGCTCGAGCGACTCTGCCGAGCGCATGCGCATTTCTTTCCCCTGAACGTTAATGATAGTGCAAAAGCTGCAATTGAAAGGGCAGCCACGGCTGCAGTCGATGGTCCCGAACTTCGGCGACACGAATCGTTTCATGTATGTGGTCAGGGATTCGGGCACCGGCTGATTCGTCAGAGCCGGTTTGCTGTCCAAAAAGTCATATACGGGTCGCAGCCGGTCATGAAGCGCATCCCCCAGCAGGTCAGCCCAGACATCCTCGACTTCACCCTTGACAACAGTGACCCCTATGTCGATCAATTCCTGGATCTCGGGTCTGCCATCAGGAAAGAGAGCCATGCTGCCGCTGACATGGAACCCCCCGATCATGACCGCAAGCCCACCCTCCCGGAACCGCCGGGCAATGTCAGCCGCCCGTGAAAACTGGTTCGACTGCACCCCGGCCAGCCCGATGACGGTTCTGGTTTCCGGAGGGCAATGGGATCGGATGATCCGATCGAACGGGATCTTCTGCACGGTTTCGTCGATGATCTCAACCTCGATCCGGACGTCGCCGCCGAGCGTATGTTTCTTCTTTACATCATTTGTCAGGCTGTACAGACAGGCAAGCGTATTGCTCGGCAACACCCCGCGAAAATGGCGGATCACATAACCGTCATCGTCGTATTTCGACGGTTTTATCAACACGACTCTCAAACGTCGCGATGTTGCAGATTCAACCTTAGGTCTCTTCAATGTCAGCCTCGCAAGAGCGGCTCGCCCGAAAACGGACTCATGCCGGCCGGTAAATGCGCTTGATTGATTTCAGGATGGAGATTGACATTGATCTGAATGCCAACCGGCAAATGTATCGGAACAATGGGTTGTATCGCACCCGACCACTCGCACGTCCGACCAATGAATAAAAAAACCAACATTGAAATGATAAGAGTCCGAACGCCGACAGGCAAACGCAATGATTCCGTTAATTGTAAAACCTGCTTTTACATTGTGCGCACCGTCGATTCCCGCTCCAATCAGAACGTCGTCAGTGTTCCTCGCACATGCTAGCCTGCGGCTTCATTCATAATTGCGGCAATCGCAGCCTCAACTTCGCGGGCCACGGATGCCAGTTCGGGAACCTGGAACATGGCCAGCATCTGGGTTGGCTTGATGGTTGCCAGCCTGACCCTGCCGCCATCCGTATAAACCGAGATGCGGCATGGGAGAGCCGTCGAGACCTCCATGTCGGACTCCAGCACCCGCTTGGCCTGGATCGGGTTGCAGACCTCGAAAATGATGCAATCCCGCTCGAATGCAACCCCCTTTTTGGCCATCGTTTCTTTCAGGTTATGAGTGCCCAGCACCCCGAACTTGTGTTTCTGCACGGCGGCCTGCATTGCATCACAGACTTCAATCAGCGTCTTCTTCGATTCCACGACGAGTAACATGGCAGATCTCCTTTGATATTGGGGCCAGGCTGCAATGGCCGCCGCGGGCGGCCGGATACCCCGCCTTAGCGTTTATTGTAACATTCTACGCGATAGGACCACACTCCCCTGTCCCACCGGTACACAAATTCATGGAATCCTCAGTCGGGTGATGCCGATAAGATACCTGGAAGCCTTACAACCCGGCAGATGATGGTGTCCCCGGCCCGCCGTCCGCTTATGCAGCCAACTTGATCTTTGCCCAGGCGCCATGACTATGGATACTTTGGAGCAGTACGGATTTCTGGAACAGCAGGAAACGGAACCCGGCGTAACCGTATACAAGGCGTATGACAGTGCACACCAGCGCCACGTCGAGATCCGCACATTCGGCCCCGACATCCAGTGGAATGAGTCCCTTCGCGATCGGTTCAGCGCCGAGTGCCGGACCCTGGCGGCTTTGGAGCATCCAAATGTCGCCCGGATATTCGATTACGGAATCGACGCCGGGCGGGGTTTCATGGTGCTGGAGTGGTTGCAGGGTAAGGACCTGCGAACGCTCATCGCCGAGCATGCCTTGATGCCGGTGGAACGGAAGATCGCAGTCATGCTTCAGGCAGCCTCTGCTCTGGGTCACGCACATGGGCTTGGAATCCGGCACCGCAACCTCGAGCCCGGCAACATCCATATTTTGCCGGACGGCACGGTCAAGCTCACCAACTTCGATGTCGGCTGTTTGCCCCCACATGCGCCGGTCCTGTCCGTCACAGGCCGGAAATCAAGTGCCTACCTGTCTCCGGAACAATTGCAGGGCCTGGATATTGCCCCCCCGTCCGAGGTCTTTTCTCTGGGCCTCATTTTTTATGAATTTGTCACCGGCATGCATCCCTTCCACGATGCCGACAGCGGCAAGGTGCGCGAAAATATCCTGCAGCTGACCCATTTCCCGACCGTAGAGCAGTTTCCCGAGTTCCCCATGAACCTGTGGCCCATCCTGGAGAAATGTCTGGCCAAAGACCCGGAGGAGCGGTTCTCCGGACCGGCGGAGATCGTGGCGGCCAGCCGGCAGCTGCTCGCGGAGTTGGCGGAAGATTCGGAGCTCATGCGCATTGAACTTCAAGCCGCGGCGCCGCGCCTGAGACACGCAGCCCGCAAACACGGTGCGGAACCCGGCCTCGCGGTGCTCGCCAACGAGGTGGATCAGGCCTTACGCGGACGCACGGCGCCGGACTATCAGACTCTCAATCGATTGCTGACGTCGCTTGCCGAATACCACGACCTGCTGCTGAGCGCGACCGATCCGGGCTGCATATCCTTAACGGCAATTGAAGAATCAGGCCCACGAAACGAAGATTCCGCCATCCCTAGCGGCGATGTCCCGGCAGCCATGGCGCAGCCCCTTCCGATACAACCTCCTGTGCCTCAAGATGCCTTCATGCAGGCCCACAAACAGGTGAAGGAGCCGCCCCAGCCTCGGGGTTCAGAAGCAGCACCGGAAGGACCGCCTTCGCCTTCTCCCGTGGCCGCGTCGGCTCGCGCGGCCGCGGAGTCTTCGCAATCGAAGCGTCCTCTCGCTCAGGATCTCGTGTACGAGCTTTTAAGAAACATAGATCAGGGGCAGGATCTGATACGGAAGGCAGCCGAGCCTTCCTTGAAGGGGAGTTCCGAGCCCATGCCCGCGGAAGAACGTACCAACCCGGTGGCCGCCTCGCCCGGGCCTCCGACCTCAGGAGTCGGGCGCGAACCGTTCCGGCCGAAGCAGGAGCGCTCCGCGGCCCGTTCGGCGATCGAACCCCGGGCAGCGATGGCGCCTCCACGCGCCGCACGAGTCCGAGCGCAGGGCGAGTTCCCCGATTCGCCGGGCGCCCCAAGGGGCGAGGCAATACCGGCACGTCCAGCACGCTCATCCTGGAATCTGAAAAGGACCAATCTCTGGATCTGCGCGGCGGCGCTGCTGCTCGCGCTCGCCATCGCCGTCCCGTCCTGGATGAGGAACCGTCCCGAAACGGGTGCGACACAAGTCCGATCGGTCCTGCCGCCCCCGGCCGCGAGCGGTGTGCTCTCTCCCATGGGCGCTGAATCGATGGATCCCGGCCTCGCGGGAGATCGCCTTTTATCCGAACGCCGCAATATCCTGCTGGACGAAGCGCGTGCCCTGAGCGCTGCCGGCCGCAACGCGGACAGCAGGATCTTCCTGCAGCGGCTGCTGGAAACAGATCCGGATTTTGCCCCGGCCATCGATGAACTGGCGCGGATTGAACGCGAAAGCGCGCCGGTGAAAGAACCGGATCCTGCGTCGCAGCAAGTGAAAACACTGCTGGCCAGCGCCTCCACGGCGATCAGGAACGGAAAGCTCGACAAAGCCAAGGCAGATTTGGATAAAGCCGAGCTGCTTCGTCCCGGCGGCAGCGAGGTTGTCTCTCTGCGCAAGCGGCTCGAAGCCAAAAACGCCGAGTTGGCTCGGAATCTCGCCTCCGAGCAGGCAAGACAGCAGGAAGCTGCCCGGCGCCAAAAAGCGGGCGAAACGCTTACACGCGAGATCGAGACTTTCTATCGTCAGGGAAACTATGACGCGGCGCTCCGCGTCGCCGACGGGCAACTGGCCCAGGATCCCCAGCTGGCGGTGGCGCAGGACCTGCGCAATCGCACCGCCGAATTGCAGCAGAACCTGAAGGCGTATGAGGCCGCCCTCGCCGCCCGCAGGTATCCCGAGGCCGCTCTGGCCCTCGAACATGTCGGACGCCTCAATCCCAACGATCCCAATCTGCCCGAACTTCGGCGTCGTGCCGAGTCGGGCTCTGAGCCTGGCAGCGCCACCCTGAGCATCTATCCCATTTCCGACCGCGGCCAGCTGATGTTTGATGATCAGCCCATCGGGAACAACGGCGAACTTGTCAATCAATCGGTGCCTGCCGGCAAGCATAAGCTGTCGGTCAGGGGGGGCTCCGGGCTCGAGATCATTTCCAATCAGACCTTCGCCAATGGTCAACAGGCCTCATTGATCTATGACCTTTCGAAACAGGCCGTCAGACCGATGACCGATGCCGACCGCGACCGGATGCGAAAAAACAAGGCGAAAGAGCAGGTCTACCGATTTGCAGTCGAGCATACTCACGGCCTGTTCCGGGGCAGCTGCAAGGGCGAACTGGTCGTAAATTACTACGACGTGGTCTTCAGGCCCGGCTCAGGATCCCACGGCTTCAATCTGCCCTTCAAGATTCTGCAACTCAGAATTGAGGATCGGACGGCCGTGATCGAGTTCGCAACCGATGGCAAAGAAATGTCCTCGTTCAAACTCCAGGATCCCCAGTCGGCTCAGGCGCTCCTGCGAACGTGGGGTGAATTGAAGGCCATCGACCGGTAGCGGGCATGTGTCACCGGCCTCCTCTGCACCCCGGGCGTATCCTGCTACGCATAAAAGGTCGTGCCTCTATGTTTGGCAATTGTCGGGGTCGGAATCGCTATCGCAATCGCAATCGACTGTTTCGGACTGGGAAGGCCGATTGGGACTGCGATTGCGACCCGATACCGATCCCGAAGGTTGTCGCCTTTCCCTCTGTTTTCAAAGCAGCCTGTCATGCGCCCGGGGCGCACGCGGGGGTTCGGTGAGGGCGCGGCGCAGCCCGCGTGCCGACTCGGCGATGGAAACTCTCAAATAGGGAGCCTCCTCCCTCTGGCTGCGGCTGATCGGGCCTTCGGAGCCAGGCTCCACCTTCACAACCACCAGAACCGGTCCAGCGGACGACAACACCGCCGGCAAGGATGAGGCATAATCGTCCGCATCTTCAAAAGAAAACACTGCGGCGAACCCGGCGCCACGCGCCAATTCAGAGAAATCAATCCGACCGGCCCCTGGGATCGGCTGATTGCCGGTGATTTCGTAACTGTCGTTCTGAATGACGAACAGGATGAAATTCCCTGCCGCCGCCTGAGCCGCCGTAACCAGCGTGCCCAAAGACATGAGCATGCTGCCGTCGCCGTTCAAGCAGATTACCTGCCGCTCGGGATGCGCCAGGGCAATACCGAGGGCGAGGTCCGCCGTGTGCCCCATCGCGCTGTCCGCCGAGGCAAAATCAAAATCACTCTGCGAATGCTTTCCCCAGGGGCGCGTGACGCCCATGCAGGTAACCACCACGGCATCCCCGCGCGCGTCGGCCAGGGGTTTGAGCAGCTCATCCTTTGTCAGCATCGATTTCCCATGCGAACGCAGGCCCCGAGCAGGGCTGCATCCGCCGTTTCAACTCATGTCCTCCGTGATCAGAAGGGCAACCGGTTGCGCGCCCTCGGCCGCCTTCCGGAAGGCAGCAAACACTTTCGGCACATCATCATCGCCGCGCATAAAATCGAATGGCACTCCCCATGCCTTGAGGGTCGGCTCGGTAATGAGCGCAGCCGAGTCAAGATGAGCCTGGCTGAGAGTTTCGGCGTTCACTTCCGGGAGCATCCCGCTATCTTGCAGGCCCGCTATCTTCCTATACCCGCGGTAGGTAATCAGGCAGACCAGCGGAATTCTCATGCGGATGGCGGTGCCGCGGAGGCTGTCGCCGCTCTCGAAAAACCCGGTGTTCTGCACCAGCACGACCGGAGATTGCCCTCCGATCCACAAACCCGCGGCCAGGGCAAAGGCCTCCCCTTCGCGCGTCACGGCCACGAACCTGATGTCCGTCTCACTCTGCAGGAGTTTCAGCAGGGCTGCGGATGAATTGTCGGGAAGCCCGACGACGTGTGTCACCCCGTTGTGTTTAAGTTCCTGGAGAATGAGCTGCGCCCGGATCATGAGCCACCTCTTGATGACGACCTTTGGGATCGGGTATGGAACCCTCTTTTCCGATCCTTCCCTGCCCCGCTATGCCGTGCGGACAGGCGGAGATTCCCGGTTTCCCGGCAGTCGCGAAGATCCCACCGGCAGAACCTTACCATATCGTGCCTGAAGCGGAAAACAATTGCATCATGCCCGCGAACAGCCTATCTTCAGTGCTTTGCAGGAGGGGTTCGGATGCGGGGACTCAGGGGCAAAAGGGTCTTGATCACCGGCGGCGCCAGCGGCATCGGAGCAGCGGCCGCCGGGCGGTTTCTGGAAGAGGGAGCCCGCGTCTGCGTGCTCGACAAGGATGAACGCGGCCTGGCAAAAATCCTTGAAGAACTGCCGGACCTGTCCGGCACAGTGCCAGCCGACGTATCTAGCCTCGATCAGGTTCAGTCGGCCTTCGAAACCTGTTTGCATCTCATGGGCAGCGTGGACATCCTGATCAACAACGCCGGCATCAGCATCCGCCACCCGTTTCTCAAGATCACTCCGGAGGAGTGGGCACAGGTGGTGGCCGTCAATCTGACCGGGAATTTTTATGTTGCCCAGAGCGCCGCCCGCCACATGGTGCAGCGCGGCAGCGGAGTCATTCTGAACACCGCATCCACGAACGGCATCATGGGATACCCCTACTATGCCGACTACAATGCAACCAAGGCCGGCGTCATCGAACTCACGCGGTCGATGGCGCTCGAGCTGGCGCCCGCGGTTCGAGTCAATGCGGTAGCCCCGGGATATGTCCTCACTCCCATGCAGCGCGCCGAATACACCGACGAAATGCTCGAACAGGTAAACCTGAAGATTCCGTTGCGGCGGCACGCACGACCGGAAGAGGTGGGGGCCCTGTTCGCCTTCCTCGCATCGGACGATGCCGCTTATATCACCGGCCACGTCTATACCCTGGACGGCGGCGAAATCTGCGGCGGTCTCGCCAGCCGCTGACGGAGGAACCTTATGAATCCCAATATTTTTCGCGAGTACGATATCCGCGGAGTGGTGGGCAAGGATCTGACCGAAGCGGTGGTGCTTGACCTGGCGCGCGCTCTGGGAACTTTCTACCACAGACACAACGCCCGTCGCATCGGCATCGGCCGCGACGCCCGCGAGAGCTCGCCCCGGTTCCGCGATCTCGTGATTCAGGGCCTGAACGAAACCGGGTGCGACGTGCTCGATGTCGGACTGGTGCCGACTCCGGTGCTCTATTTTACCCTCTTCACGGAGAACATCGACGGCGGTGTAATGATCACGGGAAGCCACAATCCCAGCGACAATAACGGATTCAAGGTCTGTCTGGGCAGAAGCACGATTTTCGGCCCGCAGATCAAGGAAATCCGCGATATCGCTCTGGCACGCGCCTTCGCCTCCGGCGGCGGCGGAGCCGCGGAAAAGTCCGTGCTGCCGCTCTATCACAGGCATCTCATCTCGGGGATCCGGATGGGACCGCGGCAATTGAAGGTTGTGGTCGACGCCGGCAACGGCGTCGGCGGGTTTGTGGGGGTGCCGCTCTATCGCGAACTGGGGTGCGACGTGGTTGAGCTCTTCTGCGAACCGGACAGCCGCTTCCCACACCACCACCCGGACCCGACCATCGTGGAAAACATGCGCTTCGCCATAGCTACCCTGCGCGAGCAGCGCGCCGACCTTGCGATCGCATTCGACGGCGACGGGGATCGCATCGGCGTGGTCGATGAGAGCGGCAGGATTATCTGGGGAGATCAGCTTATGGTGATCTTTTCCCGCGCCATCCTGCGGCAGCGCCCAGGAGCCACATTCATCGCCGAGGTCAAGTGTTCGCAAACGCTTTTCGACGATATCCGCGGCCACGGCGGCAATCCCATCATGTGGAAAGTGGGTCACTCGCTGATCAAGGCCAGAATGAAGGAGGTCGACGCGGCGCTCGCGGGCGAAATGAGCGGGCACCTGTTCTTCGCCGATCGCTATTTCGGCTACGACGACGCCATATATGCCGGAGCACGCCTGCTGGAGATCCTGTCGTGGATCGACGGCCCGCTCTCCAGCCTGCTGGACGGCCTGCCCCCCACGGTGTATACCCCGGAGATCCGGCTCGATTGCCCGGACGAGAAGAAGTTCGATGTCGTGAGCGCCCTGACCGCGGACTTCCGACGCAGCCACCAGGTCATCGACGTGGACGGCGCCCGCATCCTGTTCGAGCACGGGTGGGGACTGGTCAGGGCATCCAACACCCAGCCGGTCCTGGTGCTTCGTTTCGAAGCCGACACCGAGGAACATCTCGCCGCCATCCGGCGCACGGTCGAGGATCGCGCACGACTCCTGATTGACTGAAACGATCCGGACACGGAAGAACACGGGCAGGGTTTTTCGGGCCCGCAAAAGCCCTGCGCACGGATCGGCACCGTATCCTGCTATTCGTTCGTGATGGGCAGACGTTCCTGAATCATGCGGTCTATGGCCGGCAGGATTTCCTCTGCCCTCCCCTGGATCGCCAGATCCACGACGCCGGAAGCGGGCGTGACTTCCGGATTGACCTCCACCGTGTAGGCGCCTGAACGGTGCGCCTCGGTCGCCAGACCGGCGGCCGGGTAAACAACCGCGGAAGTTCCCACGGCTAAAAACAGGTCGCAATCGGCCGCCGCCAGTGAACGCTGCAGAATCTCGGCATCGATGGCTTCGCCAAACCAGACGACTCCGGGACGCGCCAGGCCACCGCAATAGGGACATGCCGGAGGTATCTGAGGCAGAGGCACGGTGTCGTCCCACCATCGCGCAGGCGTTCCCGGACAGCCCTGCCAGCAGAGGATCTCCCAGATGGAACCGTGAAACCGAACAACACTCCTGGCCCCTGCCCTCTCATGCAGCCCGTCGACGTTCTGCGTGATGACAGTCAGACCAGTGTAGCGGCGGCTCCAGTCGGCGATCACGCAATGAGCGGCGTTCGGGCTGCACCGCGCGACGATCTCGCGGCGCCAGTTATACCATTCCCATACCAGTTTGGGATCGCGGCGAAATGCCTCCGGAGTGGCGAGCTTTTCAGGAGTGTAGTTTTTCCAGAGGCCTTCAATGCCCCGGAAGGTCGGCACGCCGCTGGCAGCGGAAACACCGGCGCCGGTCAATATGGTAACCCGGGAAGCGGTGGCCATGCGGCGCGCGAGTCCGGCAATCAGATCCGTCGAGTTCACTGAATCGAATTCCTTTCGCCCGCGCCGCCCTGTCCAGGCAGCGCCGCAACCGCATGGTGCGGAGCGCAATCCGGCATGGCCACCGAACCCGCTGCCCCGCGTCATTCTTCTTTCAGGGATCGCTCCATCAATTCCCTAATGGCCTCATGCGGGGAAACCTCGCCTTCCAGGATACGGCTTACCTGGAAAGTAATGGGTACATCAACATGATGCCGTTCCGCCAGCGCCAGCGTCGCGCGTGTGGTTTTTACCCCTTCCGCGACCATGCGCATGGAATTGATGATGTCCGCCAGTTTCCTCCCCTTGCCGAGCTCGACGCCGACGCTGCGGTTGCGGCTGAGGCTGCCGGTGCAGGTCAGAGTCAGGTCGCCGACGCCGGCGAGACCGGCCATGGTTTCTCTTCGGGCGCCGCAAGCGCAGGCCAGTCTCGTCATTTCGGCGAGTCCACGGGTCAACAGGGCTGCCATGGCATTATGGCCGAGTCCCAACCCTTCGATGACCCCGGCCGCAATGGCAATCACGTTCTTGAGCGCGCCGCCCATTTCGACGCCGACCACGTCGTTCGAGGTATACAGCCGCAGGGTTCGGGAGGAAAACTCTTTCTGGACCTGCAGCGCCACGCCGCGGTCCGCCGAGGCCACCACGACGGCCGTGGGATCGCCATGCGCCACTTCCTTGGCAAAGCTCGGTCCGGAGAGCACACACAGGTGCGGCTCGAACCGGGGTGTGAGCGCCGTGCGAATGATTTCGCTCATGCGCATCAGCCGATCGCAGTCGATCCCCTTGGTGGCGCTTACGAAGATCATTTCCGGCTTCAGCCAGTGGATCATCCGCTCGAACAAACTCCGGCAGAAGTGGGAGGGCATGACGGTGAGCACCGTGCCGGCGCCGGCGAGCGCCGTCTTTAAATCATTGGTCGCCTCAATCTGAGGCGGCAGGATGGCGCCTGGAAGAAACAGGATGTTTTCGCGGTGCACGCGGATGCTGTCGACGACTTCGGGCTCATAGGCCCACAGCGTGACCGGCCGACCCGCGCGCGCCAGGGAGATCGCCAGAGCGGTTCCCCAGCTGCCGGCGCCAATGATCGAGATACGTTCCATAGGATCTTCCGGTTCAAGAGTACGGTGACGCCGACTGGAATGACACGAAATATGGCATGCCAATCCGCTTTATTGATGAAGAGAGGTCGTCAGGTCCACGCCGGCGTTGCCGATCCGCGCTCATCGTGCCAAAAGGGCGCCCACCCAAGCGCGACCAGTTGAATGGAAATGTTCGTTTTTTTCGGCTTGATCGTGATGGTTTCAAGTGCTTCCACCAGGGGATCGACTCTTGACTGAAGTTCGGCAATTGCCGCCTCGGCCTCGGCGTTCAAATCGGACAACTGCTGCTGCAGTTGAGCCGCCGTCTCGGTTGCCCGGCCCACATCCTGCCGCTCCTTCATTGACCGGCTGACGCCTCGCGCCGCCGTGGTTGCCCGGCCGATGGTCGCGGCGCTGACGGCCTTGCGTCCCAGCACGGCGCCCAGCAAAGTGGTGCCGAACGAGATCGCCGTCTGAAACTGCTGCTGTTTGGCCTGCGCCTGCTCGCGCGCCACCGACTCCTGGGCCCGGCGAATGCGCTCCTGCAGCGACGAAGCTCGGGAGGCATATTTTTGCCGGATTCCGGCAACGATCTGATCACGCTGCTCGCGGGCGGTCTGCTGCAGCCGGACCCGGAAGTCCCTCTCGGATTCGCCCGGGAGCGACACCTCCTTCGAGCTCGGGCTCTGCCATACCTGCAGGGTTATAGTGCCATAGAGCCACGACTGGTATGCCTTGCTCCATGCGGTGTAGTTTTTCGCCCTGCCGGCCTCCTGGGGTAGTTCGGCGAAGTGGGCCGTTACCTGAGGCTCCCGCTCCAGATCCGACACGGAAAAATCCGCAGCCTGGGCGTTGTCCCAGGAAACAGGAACGGCCTGATCGGTCACCGGCGTGGTGTAGATGACATCACGGGTGACGTCCAGATTCATTCGGGTGTCGGCGAAATTCACCCTGGCTGCACCCAGGATGGCGGGGCGATAGACCAGTCGTGCTCCGGCGGGAGCGCTGCCGCGCGCGGGGATGAAAACCTGCGGCACGTCAGGAGACAGGGAGGGCCGAGGTGCCGCAGACGGTCCCGGAACCGGGGCCGCGATGCCTGATGGGGGAGCGGGCGTCGGCGCCCCAACCGGTGCAGCCGGCGCGCTTTCCAGCATCGCGGTCCGTTGTGCGTGCATCAGCACTTTGATCTGGTCGCGGGTCAGCGGCCCGCGCAGGTAGGAAAGAGCCCATCTCGACTCGAAAACCACCGGCGCGTCCTCGTGTGTGTTGTGCATCAAAAAAACGCGGCTGCCCAGCCCGGCCAGGACCTGCTCCATGCGCTGCCGGTTGAACCCGGGTCCTGATCCGGCAGCCGCACCTTCCAGGCCGTCCAGGACGCGCTGTTTGTCCCGATCCGTCTGCAGCCTGCCGATGAACCAGGTTCCGGTGTTGGACAGCCCCTTGTAATCCAGATCCACCGGATTTTGGGTCGCCAGCACCACGCCGAGGCCGAAGGCTCTCCCCTGCTTGAGCAGGGTCAACAACGGGCGTTTCGAAGGCGGATTGGCCACCGGTGGGAAGTAGCCGAAAATCTCGTCCATGTACAGCAGCGCGCGCAGGCTGGTGGTCCCCGGCTGGGCGCGCATCCAGCCCAGCACCTGGTTCAGAAGCAGCGACACAAAAAACATCCGTTCGGCGTCGTTCAGATGCGCGATCGAAAAAATGGCGAGCCGGGGTTTGCCCGAGGCGCCGTGCAGCAGGCTTGCGATATCGAGAGGTTCCCCCTCCATCCAGGAATCGAAGCCGGGAGAGGCCAGCAGGTTGTTGAGCGCCATCACGAGGGCAAAACGATCCTTCGACGGGTAAAACGTCTCCAGATCCAGCACGCCGATCTTCGAGACCGGCGGCGTCTGCAGGTGCTGGATGAGTGCGGGCAAGCCCAGGTCCTGCCCTTGCTTCCAGGACCAATCGATGATCGTGGAGAGCAGAATGTGCTCGCGGCTCTGCAGGGGATCGGATTCCATGCCGATCAGGCCGAGCAAACTGGTGACGGTTGTGCCCACCCGTTCCCGCAGCAACTCTCCGTCTTCGCGAACCGCCGGCTCGGGGACGGAGAAAGATTTGAGAATCGAAACCGGGAGTCCCGCGCTGCTCCCCGGCGTGTAGATCACCACATCGGCGGCATCCCGCAGGCGCTGGATCCGATTGCCGTCCTGCCCCCACCCGGCCAGCCCCTTTTGCCACAGTTCGGCCTGCTGACCGGCATAGGCCTGAGGTGTGAGCCCTTTTTTCTGAGCATCCTCGATGTTGATCCAGGGGAGGAAATCCTCGCCGCGCAGCTTCGGGAACGTGAGCATCAGGTTGGCAAGATCACCCTTGGGATCGATGATGATGGCCGGAATGTTGTCGATTGCGGCTTCCTCCAGGAGGGCGATGCCCAGGCCGGTCTTGCCGCTCCCGGTCATGCCGACGCACACGGCATGGGTGACCAGATCCCTGGAATCGTAGAGAATCAGATTGTCGATGGGGGTTCCGCTCTTCAGGTCGTATTCGCGCCCCAGATAGAAGGTGCCCAGCTTTTCGAATTCCTGCATGAATGATTCTCCCGATGTGGTGACGATACTCGGCGTCTGTGCGCATTGTAGTCAGATGCCGGGAGCCCGTCAATCGGGAGGCATTGAAACAACTCGAGGGCGCGGCACGAAAGATCGATGTTCAAACGCGCCGGCTTTTTGCCATACGTGAATTTCCGAGCCGACTTGCATCATGCTTGGATCAGGGCCCCTTCTCCCAGATGCGCTTGAGCCAGGGGACGGCACGGGCAAGGTATTCAACATAGGCCGGTGTTTCATAGTGGCTCAGGCCGGCAATAACCATGAATTCCACCGGAACTCCCCTCTTCTTCAGCGCCGCGACCGCGGCTTCGGTGGGACCAATGGGCACCACCGTGTCCTTGCGGCTGTGAATCACAAACAGGGAAAGGTGATCGATTTTGTCGATCAATTCCGGTTGCGGGCGGCCGGCCACAGGGATTGCCGCGCAAAAAACCTCGGGGTGGCGCGCAGCCATGTACCAGGTGCCGAATCCGCCCAGGCTGAACCCGGTGACGACAACTTTCGACCGGTCCACCGGGAAACGCGACTCCAGGTGAGCAATCAATTCCATGACGGCCTGCTCACTCTTTTCGCTGGTCCAGTTCCGATCGGGACAGTCGGGGGCGGCCATGACGGCCTCAAGCTTTCGGAGTGCCGGTTCCACCAGCAGGGCCAGAAATTCCTGCCCATAACCCGGAGACGGGCGAGTGCCGGAATATCCAAAATGAAGGGCGATCACGAGCGGCACCGGCTGGTTTTTGCCGATAGCCTTCGGCGCTGCAAGGCCGAAACGCAACTCCGTTCCATTGGAGAGCTTGAGGATTTCTCCGGAGGTCTGTGCGCCCGAAACGGGGGCGAATGCGAGCAGGCCCAAACAGGATAACAGGAATCGCAAGGCCATGGTTCCTCCCGAAAGTGCCGGATCGCCCGAGATGATATCATGGCCGCGCCCTACTTCAGCCAGAATCGAACGGAAATGGTGCTGAACACGGCAACCGCCCTGCCATCCGGCAAGCGTGCCGGCTCAAACTGCCATTGCCGGACGGCGGCAACCGCGGCTTCCGAAAGCCGTGCATCCGGGCTCTCGATCACATTTATCTCCTGGACACCCCCTCGGGCATCGATCAGAAGATCGAGCACCACCGTCCCCATGACTTTATCTTTGCGGGCAGATTCCGGGTAACTGGGGTTGGTATTGCGGACCATCACCGGTTTGGTGACTCCCGGAGTCGATTGCGAACCGCCGGCGCCTTCCGGTTCAATGAACAGGAAGATATACGGGGCGGCCTCCCCATCCATGCCACCTACCACGGCGCGCCCGCCCCGACTGACATTGACCGGGGAATCCGCCAGCACCTTTTCCCCCTGCCGGAAGATGACGCGATAGGCCGCGGTCTTATCATCGAAACTGACGAGGGTTACCGCGATGCCGATGTTTGCTTCCTGCGGGACCGCGACCGGCAGAGTCTTACCGGCGGCGCCGGAGATGGTGGTGGTTTCCTGCAATTGCCGGCCCGGGTCGAGGCGGAAGGTAGCCCATAGCTTTTCGACTGCCTTGCTGAAGGAGAGTCCCTTCATGGCCGCGTCACGCCGGACAGTTTCACTGGCCGTTCCGGATTCCGAAACCAGCGGGATGACTGTTCCGGGCACCAGCAAGGCTCCGCCGGTCGCCGATTGCGGGCCTGTGGGGAAACCGATCACGACCGTGAATCCGGTAACAACGGATTCTTCGGATACGGTTTGTCCCATAAGCCTTCCCGGCCCCGTGACGCCGAGGAGCAAAACGCTCAAAGCAACGGTTCCCATAGAGATTTTCATGACGTCCCTCCGTCGAGCCCGCTCAGGGGTTTTGAAATGTCATGTACAGCGGAGTATTCCGATCGAGCCAGATCAGGACTTGCCCCTCCCCAAGAGGAACGGTTTCCTGGATGCTCGGCCTGTCGGAAGGCGCCACCACGGCCTTGTCGATTCGGAGCAGAGTAATGCCGGATATCAGGATGACGACTGCGGCCGCGGCCGGGTATAGCCAGACCGGCAGGCGACGAGCAGGCCGTTCGCAGGCACGCCGAGCCACACGCAGGGCAGCTTCGGCAGGAGACTGCCGGGGCGGACGTGCCACCCAACGATTCCAGGCTTCTTCGAACTTCTTCTCGATCTCGGGATTTCCCATCGGGTTCATGATTCGGTTCCTCCCTGAAGTTCCATCCGCCGCAATGCCGGCAGGAGCGTCTCCCGGGCGCGGCGCCGGTGCGAGCGGACCGAGGCGGCGGCAATGCCCAGCGAGGCGCCGATTTCGCTGTCGCTCATCCCCTCGATCACGGTCAGGTGCATCACGGCGCGTTGCCGCGGCGGCAATAGCGAAAGCACATGTTCCACGTCAATCGACTCCCGGTCCCGGTCGCTGCCGGGGTCACTCAGATTCTCCGCCGCCGCCAGCGGCGTGAACCGGAAGCGCCGGCGTGCGTGCCGGAAGGCCACCCGGGCCACGATCCGCAGCACCCAGGAGGGGAAAGCTTCGGGGCTTTTGAGGGCGCCCAGCTTCTCCCAGGCCGTCACCAGGCTGTCCTGGACCACATCTTCCGCATCGGCATCGCCGGTTACCGAGCGGGCAAACCGGACGAGCCTCACCCAGTTCAGCTCCACGAGCGTCGAGTACGCATCCATGTCCCCGCCTTGCGCCTGGAGGACCAGAGCCGCATGGTTCACTTCCACCCTCAATAGAGCAGGCTGACGGGTGAAATCGTGTACACGGGAAGAACCGGTGGTATGACGAGGTGTCGTCATGAATAATCCCGGTCAGCGCTTGATTTCCGGGCTTTGGTCTTTAGCAGCTACAATGCTGAAGCTGTAGGTGCCAACCTCCTCGGTCTCGCCGCGCTGTCCCGTACCAATCAGTCTCAGGATGTAGTCTCCGGGACGCAGGATACCGGAAGCAAAGCGAACCGTTACCTCTCTGAGACCTTTTGGCGTTGTCTGAGCCTTCAGGCCGTCTGCTCTGCCCAAATGCAGCATATCTGGAGATTCCAGAGTCGCGCCATAGCTCGGATACAGGTCTTCGTCCAGCCTTACCTTGAGATCCACCTGGTAAGCGCCTTGCGGCACCAGGAGCGTATTGCCGGCAGCCAGGTCTCGTTGCCTGGGCAAGAGGATAAGCGACAGAACCGGGACCTGCAGTGCGTGCGGCGTGGTAATGGCAGGCGGCCCCGGAGCAGGAATCGGTGAAGGCAGCGTGGTTTGCGAAGCCACCGGACCGATAGATTCCCCCTGCCGGGACCGCAGGATGATGATCGCGGGTAAAGCGAGGATTGTGGCAGCCGCGGCGATGGCGGCAAACCGCCGGGCGAGGCTTAGCTGCCGGAAGAAAGCGAACCATGAGTCCTGCCAGGGTGTCTTCCGGGTTTCTTTCGGAGGTATGGACTCAATATAACCTGATAGCGTTCTGGCGAACTCTACCCTCTCGCGCCCTTCGGCGGCGGCGAGATACCTTTTCTCGAAGCGCACTCGCTGTTCGGGCGTGAGTTCCCCGCGGACGTAGGAACCGATCAACTCCTCCTCGACCGCGAGAAGCTCTTCATGCAGCGCATCATCTTGAAAATAATCCATTTCCATCCGGTCCCGTTCCTCATCGGAGAGGTCCCCGAGAAGGTACCGGATGGCCACCTCATCCTTATTCGTTTGGTGCCGCACGCTGCCCTCCCGTCAAATGCATAGTGACGAGACCGCGAAAACGTTTCACGCTGTGCCTGAAGCCTTGACGCAACCTCTGACGCACCTCTCGAGCTGCTGCCGGATGCGGAAGGCCCTGACCCTGAGGTTCCCCGAGGATATCCCCATATTCCCCGCCATGTTCATCTTGGTTTGGATCTTCAGGCGCTTCTCATACCGGTAATACTCGATGATGAGCTCCCGCTCGTTGGGGAAAAGGCCTTGCATGCACTTCTCGAGGCAGTCCATCCGCCGGTCCTGTTCCGCGGCGGAGTCCACCTCCGGCGGGGGCGCGGGAACATCCGCGTCGATTTCTTCCGTTCGATGCGAACGATACGTCTCGGAGGCCACGCGGCGCGCCACGCCGAGCACATAACATGGAAGGTTTTGGATCTGCTCTGCCTGCGACTTGCGTATGGCCCGGTCCAGAGTTTCGTCGGCCCAGTCCTCCGGCGGAATGCACTGGCGGCTGCGAAACATCGTGATGAGCTTCCGCCGGAGCGATTCGTACTTCCGCCCGGCCTCTTCCTCGTCGGGGTCAAGGAGGGCGAGAAACGAATCCCAGGCCTCCTGGGTCAGATCCCACGCCCGCTTGTGTGTCACTTCCATTCGCCCTGCAGAACGAAGGCTGCCCAATAGTATGGCGAAGACCAGCGACGCTGTCCTTGCATCGCCACCTGCGCCGCCCGCATCGCCTCCGCGGGCCGTTTCCTCTCGACCAGCATCCCGCGGTAAAAGCGCTTCATCAGTTCCGCCGTCGCCACATCATCCACTTTCCACAAGCTCGCCACAACCCGTTTTGCACCCGCGTACATGAACCCACGCGTCAACCCAACCAACCCCTCGCCTTTGATCTCTTTCCCGAGCCCGGTCTGGCAGGCGCTCAGCACCACCAGTTCCGCCGGCAAGTTCAGATTGTATACATCTTGCAGCTTCAGAAATCCGTTCTGCGGCTTCCCCTTGTCATCCACCAGCGACAGCACTATGCCGCTCAGGCTCGGGTGCTCAGCGTTCAACAGGCCGTGCGTCGCAAAGTGCACCATTCGATACCCGGCAACTTCCGGGCTCGTCGCGATCGTCACGCTTGCCCGAAAATCGAGCGCTTTCATCACCGGGCCTTTGCCTGCCAGCAGGCTGATCTGTTCCGCCTCCTGGCGGGTGAAGGGCAAACGCGGCAGCCGGAACTCCTCTCCCGTCAGCCCTACTTCTCGCGCCGACCGTTCCAGGCCCTGATTCGGCATAAGTCCAGTTCCGCCGGATTGCATCTCCGCCGTTTTGAGCCTGGGATCGTTCGCATTGAATATCGGATCGGCAAAGATCGCCACCGCCCCGGGAGCCGACTTCCTCCCCGCCGTCTCCCGCCTCATCTCCGCCAGTATCGAAGCCGACGGCACACTCACCACTTCGTGCGCGGCGATCAGTGGGGTGTAAGACGAAGAATGTGCCACGGGATCAGGAAGCGCTTCGAAAGGAATGTACTGCAGCGCGCCGTCCCCCACCACGAGCAAACGTTTCCCCTGAATCAGATTCGCTGCGGGGCCCAGCACCATTCGACTCAGTTTCCCCGCCGCACCGGCAAACTCTGCGTCAGCCTTCGAGATCCGCGACCGGGTTTGCTCTTCCGTTTCGTCCTTTACCCGGCGGTTCCGCGCCGTCAACAGTTCGTAGACCAGCCGTGCAGCTGATTCGATTTCCTCCTGCTTCGGCAATTCGAAGCTATCCATGGACTCCGGTCCAACTACCCACAGATAGCTCCGGTCTTTGCCGAGGCTGTACTCGAGGAGCACCGTGCCGGCATCCAGCACTTCCTGTCGGATTTGGGCCGCTTTCAGCGGCTCCGGCTGCGTCAATGCCGCATAGCGCGGGCTGGTCTTTCGAATTGTCGCCTCGACCTGCTGAAGTTCGGTTTCGAGCTCGGATATCTCCTTCTCAAAAACTGCGACCTGTCCCTCATTCCGCTTCCCGCTCTGCATTTGCATCAGCCGATCCGATTTATCGCTCAGTCGCCGCGTCAATGCCTTTTCCTTCTCCAGCAGCGCCTTGTCAACCTCTTTGCGAATGTCCGCCCGGCCTTCCCGGAGCATTTCCAGCAGGCCGCGCGCGCGTCCTCGCTCGCTGGCTTCCAGAGCCAGCGCGTCGAAGACACCTCGTGGACCAGTCCGATTGAGTTGCATGAGCAGATCCACATAGAATCGGTGATATGCGTGGACCGACGCAAAGAAAGACGTCCGCAGTTCCTGGCTGGTAATGCTCGAGCGCATTGCTTCAAGGACTTTCAGGGCAGCCTCCATTTGCGTTCGGGCCTGCGGCAGATGGCCTAGCTTATGTTCGGCAATCGCAATATCGCCAAGGACGGTTGCTTCGCTTTTTCGATCGCCCGCTGTCCTGGCAAGGACCAACGCCTGTCCGTAAACTTCCAACGCTTTCTGGTTTTCGGCCAGGTCCGAGTAGATTGCGCCCATGTTGTCGAGCGTCCAGGCTTCGCCACGCCTATCTCCCACCGCCCTCACAAGCTGGAGAACCTGGCTGTAGTACTCCAGGGCCTTCTGATTCTCGCCCCCCTGCTTGAACGCGTACCCCATATTGTTGAGGGTTGCCGCCTCGCCCCGCTGGTTGCCAGCCGCGCGCTCAATCGGCAGCGCCTGGCTGTAATATTCCAGCGCGATCTCCCTCCGGCCCGACAGCAAATAGATCCCGCCGATGTTGTTGAGCGTTGCCGCTTCGCCGGCTTTATCGCCGGCCGCTCTGCTGATGGGCAAGGCCAGGTTGAAATATTCGAGCGCTTTCTGGTCCTCGCCCAAATCCCTGTAAACCGACCCGATGTTGCCGAGCGTTGCCGCTTCACCTCGTGGTTCCCGCACCGCTTTCAGAATCAGAAGTGCCTGGTAGTAATATTCCAATGCGAGCTGCCCTTCTCCCAAACGGGCGTAAACCGCGCCGATGTTGTTGAGGGTATTGGCTTCGCCCCGCCGGTCGCCAACCGCCCGCAGAATCTCCAGAGCCGGGCTGTAGTATTCCAGGGCTTTCTGGTTCTCGCCCAGATGTGCCCAGACCGCACCGATATTGTTGAGCGCGATCGCTTCCCTTGGTCTGTCGGCCGTGGCCTTGAGGATCGGCAGGACCAGGGTGTAATACTCCAGCGCCCGCGGGCTTTCGCCCAAGTCCTGGTAGAGCGCTGCGATATTGTTGAGTGACTGCGCTTCGCCGCGCCGGTTGCCCGCCGCCCTGTGAATCGTAAGCGCCTGGTCGTAGTCATCCAGCGCCTGCGGCGTCTCTCCCAAACGGGAGTGGAGCCAGCCCATGTTGTTGAGCGTAGAAGCTTCGCCGACTTTGTCACCCAAGGATCTCCAAATCGGCAGGGCCTCTTGGAAGCAATCCTGCGCCTCTTGATTCCTGCCCAACATCATGGAGGCCTGGCCGAGGTTGTCGAGCGTCATTGCCTGGCCGCGCCTGTCACCAAGCGCTCGCCAAAGGAGCAGTGCCTGGTTGTAGTTTTCCAGCCCTTTCTGACTCTCGCCGAGGTTCCAGTAAACCGCCCCGATGCCGTTGAGCGCATTGGCCTCGCCACGCCGGTTGCCCCCCGCTTTGAGAAGCGGCAATGCCTGGCTGTAGCATTCCAGCGCCTTTTGGTTCTCGCCCAGCAAATTCAAGACCGCGCCCATGTTGTTGAGTATCGTAGCTTCGCCCGCACGATTACCTGCCGCTCTTGCGATCGCCAGTGACTGGCTGTAGTAATCCAGCGCTTTCCTGTTTTCGCCCAAACTCCGGTAAGCCAGACCTATGTTGTTCAGCGCCGCCCCTTCCCCCGACCTGTCGCCTCCTGTTCTCCGAAGCGCCAGTGACTGTTGAAAGAATTCCAGCGCCTTCTGCGCTCCGCCGAGGTTTGATAGGAGCAGGCCGGCCGCGTTCAGCGCATCGGCTTCCTTCACGGCCTCCCGAGCGGCGCGAAAGTGGGCAGCCGCCGCGCTGTATTTATCGACTGCGGCTTTGAGAGATTCCGCCGTTGCTCTGGCTTTGAGCCGATCGGCTTCTGCGAACACCGCCTGCCCGACTATCCTCTCTCGATCTTGACCTGTAGCGAGCTTCAGCTCCTCGATCTTCGCCTCGTAGCGTCCGGCCGGAGCATCCTTCTCCAGGGATCGAACGTTCAACCTGTAGGCGCCGGAAAGCTCCGCGATGAAAAGCAGTGGTTCCGGCCCCTGCGCACCGTTTGGGCTGTCCACCTCGACGAGCTGCTTGCCGTCCGGTCCGAACAGCGTCACCACCACATCAATGCCCCGCTGTTCGACGACTGCGTCCAGACATTGACCCGCAGCCAGCTGGATCTGGTAATCGTGGGACTGGCCGCCGCTAAGTCCGCGCTCGACCGGCTTGCCGGGCTCGAGGGTCTGGATGGCTTTATCGGATTGAGCCGCGCCGGAACAGCAAATCGCGACAAAGGTGAGCAACGCGACGAAGCGGGCGACCGCTGCTTTCATGGCGGGATCTCCTTTGGCGCCGATTATAACACCCTTTCTCGCGGCCGCTCCTTGGCCTGCATTTTTGCCCATGAGAGAAAAATCCTACCTCGGCGTTGGCGCTCTGTAACGTTTTGACGAACTGCTCACTGGATCATCAGAAGTGAGTTTCAAGCGACAAGGCAGCATACACCCAAACGGAACCTTATTGCCTCCGGGGCTCCCCGGAATAGGAGTTCGTCATGAAAACCAGACTTTTTTCAGCAACGATTTGTTTCCAGGCAATCCTGTTTCTGGCGATTTCGGCCCATCCGCTTCTTGCGGCATCCTCTCTCAGGTCCCTCACGTCCGGAGTTCCCATTGAAATCACCATGCACCCGGTGAATACTCCCACTCTGTTGATCGGGTTTCCCACTATATCCGTGCCTGCCGAAGGGTCAAACCTGGAAGTCAGGATCGTCACCTCGACTCCGGGAGTCAACATCGAACTGTTCATGCGGTGTGGAGCTGAACTGGAATTGTCCAACGGCCACATTGTTTACGATTACTATTCCACGGGACCGACCGCCGATGAAACCATCAGGATCAGTTCGGCCAAGGCGGGCACCTACTACATCGGAATTGGCATTCTTTCCCTTGGGCAAAGCATTACCACCACTCTAACCGCAACAGTGACTCCTCCGCCGCCGCCTCCAACCGGCCTGCTCCTCCCTCAGTTTGTCAATGGCGGAGAATGGAGCACCACGCTGTTCCTGACAAATCTCTCCGAGTCCTCCGAGGACTACGAGATCCGGTTTTATGACAGCAACGGCTTTTCACGAACGGTGCCCATCCGGGGCTTGGGGTCAGTCCCTGTTATCATTGGACACATAAATCCCAGGGAGACGGTGAATTACGAAACGGCTGCGGGCGGCAACATGGAGGCCGGCTACGCGATCGTGACTTCGCGCACCTCCGGATTCGAGGGAATCAGCGGATTTGCCATCTTCCGCCAGCGGACGCCCGGGAAACCAGACTCCGAGGCCATTGTCCCGCTGTGCAGCACTTCGGACACCAGCTTCACCGTTCTTTACGATAATACCAATGGGTTCGAAACAGCCTTAGCCATTGTCAATCCCAGCGCCGATATCGCTCAGGTCACCGTCACCATCCGGGATCTCGCAGGAAATACCCTGAGCACGCAATCCATGACACTGGCGCCTAACAGCCATCGGGCCTATTTTTTCTCACAGGACTACTCTTCAATCGTGGCCAACCGCAAGGGGAGCATATCGTTCACAGCCAGTTCGCCGATCGCGGGGTTGGGTTTGAGGTTCAGTGCGTACGGATCGTTCACTTCATTCCCGTCCTTCCAGCCCGTCAAGCAATAACAGCAAAGTCTTCAGGTCAGACCTGCAGAAAGCGGAATGTCCACGGGAAACCGGGACATTCCGCTTTTCTTGCTGATGGGCATGAAGAGGCCTCCCGGAGGCGAGCGCCCCTCTCCGGCAAGCATCTTTGAGATCCGTTGGTTTTTTTTAACGATGACTTACGGGAGTGCGTCAGACTAGAATTGGCTTCACGTCCGCATTGCACAAGCAGGGGCGCGTCCTCGTGCTACTGTCCAAACTTGCGGGACCCGCTAATCCCACCAGGGCATAGAATATCGTTGAGCCCTTTCCCGAGGAAATTTGAAGGGCCAGCAAGAGCTTCAAGGTCAACATCGTGCAAAAAAGGGGCGACGGGAGGGTAACCAGGCGATTTGGAAGGTGACATCCGAAAATGGTACCGATAAACTGTTGGATTCATACGTGCCGGGGTGGCGAAACTGGCAGACGCACAGGACTTAAAATCCTGGGGGCCGCAAGGCTCGTGCGGGTTCGATTCCCGCCCTCGGCACCAATCAAACTCGTCTCAACAAGCATTGATCCATACCTCACATAGGTCGTGCCATCCGACGAAGCCTTCGCCGGTTCCGGATCTGCATGGCACCCAAGGCGATTATGACGATGAAGCTCGCGATCAATGCGGCGATCTGGAGACCCTCCGCTGCCGGCCAGAACAACTGGGGGAGAATTCCAAGAAGCGCCGCAAGCGATAACTCAACGATGGTTGGCAGCACCATCGCGTCGCCGGAGCCGGGCTGCGCCCGACGCCAGAGCCAGAGGCAGAAGAGCAGATAGCCGCCGATCAGAACCGCAGCCCCCGCCAGGATGTTCGTCCCGACCCCTCCGGACTGCCAAGCCAGAACACCACCCCAAAACCCAAGCACCGCCGCAATGACCGCGGTCAGTCGGTGAATTCGTTTCATGATGGCTGCCCTCCGGCCCCGGTTCGCCTGCCTAACCTGTTAGTAGGCTGACCAGCCTGGCGCTCGGGAGAAAAGGTGAGGAACATAGCCGTAGCGGTCGGCCTTTGTCCCAATATAGATCTTGGGGAAGAAGTTTACAACTCCTTTTGTTCGTTTGAATTATGCCTGATATACCTTGATTGGCTTGGCGATCAAAGGCTGCCGCGCCGGGCAGTATGGCAGCGGGGAGAAACACTGCCAAGAACCTCAAAGGGCATCCGCCGGACTTCGAACTGCCAGACACCCCCTATACGATCATGATGGGAACCAGGTCCATGCCTTTATCCGGCGTCAGACACAATCGGCAGAAGCAGCCGGGTCATGACCGCTCCGAATCGGCCGTCGAATCATGCACGCCGGCCTGGCTGGAGAGCTTTAAAGAGCCTCTTTTTGAAAGACCGCCACAAGGACTCAGAGTCTCCGAGGCGCAGAGGATTGCGGCTCCGGCGAACGCCTGCGATCAGGTGTGCGTGTGCCCAAAAGGCGGAGCGGGGCGGCTAATCTGCTGCAAAAACGTGCAGGAGCGCAAGAAAGCTGCATATGGGACCACGGTTTGGGGGCAAAGTGGCGCTACGCCTGGGCAAATGCCCCAAAGTTAACATAATTGCATTATCAGAAGCTGAGGAAAGGGGATTCTGAAGAGGCTGCTGAGCAAAAGGCAGCCAATTCTTCCTTCGGCCCCGACTGTCTCGAACCACAACACCCACTTCTACGAGATTGGTGTCCGTCCTCAACGTTAATTGCCTGCGTGGCCAGTATGTTTGAATCGTCGCGCCCCTCTCGTTTGCGGGGTGCGGGTCAGGCAGCGAGCTTGCATCCCTGCCGCTGTCCCTTTGGGAGAAGGGGGATGGGCGGATGAAATAGAACGGAACATTCGCGGCTCATCTTTCGTTTGTTATCATGACATGATATATCACGTGCCGATAGGTGGAGGCAAAATGTTCAGTCCTGAATTGAAAAAGGGCAGTATCGAACTGCTCGCCTTGTCCCTGCTCAGGGACCAGCCACGCCATGGATATGAAATCGGGAAACTGATGGAACTCGGTTCGGGAGGGCGTCTCCGGTTCACCGTCTCTGCCCTCTACCCGACCCTGTATCGCATGGAGAAGAAGCAGTGGATCAAGGGACGCTGGGTGGAAAAAGAGGGGCAGCGGCGCAGGTATTACTACCGGCTGATGCCCAAGGGGAAGGCCGTCCTCCTGGAACAGCGGAGAAATTGGCAGGAGTACGTTGCCGCAATCAACCAGATAGTGGGCCCGCAACATGCATGATTGGAATCAATACGTGCGAGAGCATCTTCGCCTTGCCGGCACAATGGACGACCGGAAGGAAAAGATCATTCGGGAACTGGCATGCCAGATGGAGGAGATTTATCTCGAGGCGCTGACCGCCGATCCCTCTGAAGATGAGGCACTGCGCCAGGCAGCGCGCCAGATTGGCGACTGGGAGCTGCTGTCGGTCGAACTCGGTCGCGCGGAACGGCCGACGCAAGCGGCGGCTGCCGGCCGGAAGTTCCAGCGGTTTGAGGAGGAGATTCGACAAAGAGGGAACGGCTGGGTTTTGGTTGCCGATCTCTGGCAGGATCTGCGCTATGGGCTGCGCATGCTGTGCAAAAATCCCGGCTTCACGGCGGTGGCCATCTTTTCTCTCGCTCTCGGCATCGGCCTGAACTCAACCATTTTTTGCCTGGTAGACCACTTCATCCTTCAACCCCTGCCTGTCGACCATCCCGGAGAGGTGGTGCTCATCAAGATCCAAACCGAAAAGGGGGGGCTGTCGCGGTCACTCCCCTATCCCGAGTATCTCGAACTCAGGAAACAAAGCAAGTCCTTGTCCGGGGTCGTAGGCATGCAGCGCCATGTCTCCATCCTGACCGGGAGCGAAGTGTCGGAATTGCTGCCGACCGAATATGTAACCAGAAACTACTTCTCAGTTCTCGGCGTGAATGCTCAGCTCGGGCGGGTGTTTCGCGAAGGGGACGAGAATCCGGCAGATCCTGTGGTAGTCATAAGCGATGAACTTTGGCGGAGCCATTTCGGCCGAAACCCTGGAATCGTCGGTAAAACGATTGAACT
Organism: Terriglobia bacterium; assembly: GCA_963824985.1. Lineage (GTDB taxonomy): Bacteria > Acidobacteriota > UBA6911 > UBA6911 > UBA6911 > JAFNAG01. The sequence goes on along the minus strand of CAWGRQ010000048.1, from coordinate 39,841 downwards.
GACCAAAAAGAACGTCACAGTGATCGGCATCGCGCCCAAGGGCTTCGGAGGTGTTCAGCGGCCGCTCACCACTACGGATGTGTGGTGTCCGGCCGAGGAATCCCGCGCCATCCTCTCCGGACCGAGGGCCGAGGAGTTCTCCCTCATAGGGCGGGTGGCTGCCGGCGTCCCGACCCTGGGAGCACAGGCTGAGGTCGACACCATCGTGCGCCACCTGGTCCGGAACAACCCCGTGGCAGATAAGATCCTCGGAGCCGTCGTCCAGGTAGAGGCCGAATATTATTTCAAGGGGTTTGCCGTGGCTGGATTTCTCGTCATGGCCATTACCGGGTTGATCCTGCTAATTGCCTGCGTGAATGTCTCCAACCTCCTCCTGGCGCGGTCCCAGGCCCGACGTAAGGAAATTGCCATCCGCCTGGCGCTGGGCGGTAGTCGGATGCGCCTCACACGCCAACTGATGACGGAGAGTATGGTGCTGTCGCTGGCCGCGGCTGCTCTCGGCCTGATGTTGACGCAGTGGGCCATTCAGGCGCTGCCGGCACTCCTTCCCCCGATGCCGATGCGGGTTGTCCCTGAGCTTAGCCCCGATATACGGGTTGTCAGTTTTGCGATCGGCCTGGCTTTTCTCACCACGCTGATCTTTGCGCTCATTCCTTCTCTTCATGCCTCCAGACTCAGTCTGGTATCCCTGCTGAATGAGTCGTCCGGAACCGGCCAAAGCGGACGCCGGTACCGGGGCCGCAACGCGCTGGTGGTCGGCCAGCTGTGCATTTCCCTCGTCCTGCTGGCGCAGTCGGGCCTGCTGATCAAGAGTCTCGTGCGCGGCTTGCAGGCAGATGTGGGATTTGAGAAGAAAAACATGCTCCTGGCCCAATTTGCCCTGGGCATGTATTCCTATGACGGGAACCAGGCCCAGGCCTTCCTCCAGGCCCTTCAGGATCGCGTTCGAGCGTTCCCCGGCGTGAAGCAGGTCAGTCTTGCCGGGCGTTTTCCACTCAGCTTTTCGGGCGGAGGGCGCGTACAGCAGGTATTCCTCCCCGGAGAGCAGGCCCCTCAAGACATCAAATACAACTCGGTGGGACAGAATTATTTCCAGACCATGGGAACGCACATATTGCGGGGGCGGGATTTCATTTCCCTGGATTTCAAGTCGAATGCGAAGGTTGTGCTCGTAAGCGACGCATTCACCCAACGCTTCTGGCCCAAGGAAGACGCTCTCGGGAGGATCATCCATATCGGTGGTTCATCCAACGCGGATGTGGCCACGATCATCGGCGTGGTCCAGGACGGGCCGGTCAATAAGATCGGCGAGGATCCCCAGCCGTACTTGTATCTGCCGCTGGTACGAGGATTCAGCGGCGAGCTGACCATGCTGGTGGAGACCGCCGGAGACCCCGGCGCCCTGGCAGGTGCGTTCCGTCAGACCGTGCACTCCATTGATAAAAACGTGTCTCCTCTCGTGATGAGCACGTTAAAGGAGACCCTCCGCCAGGGATTGTATGAACGTGAAATGACGGGGACCTTCATGGGCGCTTTCGGTCTGCTTGGCTTGATGCTGGCGTCCTTCGGGCTCTACGGCATCGTTTCCTACACCTTCAGCCAACGCACGCGCGAAATCGGCCTGCGCATGGCTCTGGGAGCGCAGCGCAGCGACGCGCTCCGCATGGTCTTGCGGCACGGGCTGCGCCTGGCGCTGCTGGGGACCGGAATTGGACTCCCCATCGCGCTGCTGGTGAGCTACTCCTTCGGCAGCGCTTTGTATCAAGTGAGCCCTTCCGATCCTACAGCAATGGTCGGAACAGTCATGCTGCTCGTGGCGGTCGCGTTGCTCGCCAGCTATATTCCGGCGCGCCGCGCCACCAAGGTCGACCCGATGGTCGCCTTGCGCCACCAATAGCTGGTTTTTGGACCGTACGGAAGCAGTACTGACGCGCCAAAATCGCGCGGCCTCTCAATTCCAGGCGCAGGACTACCTCGTTGCGATCAGGTGTGCGTGTGCCCAAAAGGAAGAATTGAGACCCGCATGGTGGTCATCGTTAGTTGCTCTCTTTTTCAGTCGGTGCACCGGTCGCCATGAAGCTGGTCGGGCACAAGACCGAAAGCATCTACCGCCGTTCCCGGTGCATGTCCTGGGGCAGTATCTCGTGGCCGAAGGGATCCCGTACCGGATCGTGCAGCGCGACACCTACAACAGCCAGTCGACGATGACCGTTAGCGGCTGCGAGGCGTCATGCTCCGGCGTGGCGCGCACCAGGAAGCGCCGGCCATCGGGGATTTTGTCTGGGGGCTATAGCCGGTGTCCACCGCGGGCAGCCGGAACAGCTCGCGCGGCGCAGATGGCTCCACGGAGTTCGCCGTCAGCTGCAAATCTACCACCATCAGTTCGAAGTATTTTAACTTGGGAATCGCGTAGCTTGTCATCGGATTTTTGCAGGGCAGATTAGCCGCCCACGCGTCCCCAAATCCAAGGGAGAGCCCAAGGGGAGAGGTGACGCTGCGGGGTCAGTCCGGGACCTCCACCATGGATTGCCTGGCTCAAGTGTGTAATAATATGTGTGGAGGTTCACACATGGCAACCAATCTCTCCATCGATCCGAAACTCCTCGATAAGGCACTTGCGGTCAGCGGGGAAAAGACGAAAAAGGCCACCGTCACCAGGGCCCTTCAGGAATTTATTGCTCGCAGAGAGCAGCGGCGCATCCTGGCTCTCTTTGCAACTCTGCAGTGGGACCCTGCCTTCGATTACAAGAAGGAGCGATCGCGATGAACATCCTTGTGGACACAAGCGTGTGGTCGGCGGCACTGCGCAATGACGCAGTGGGGAAGTCTCGCGAAGTTGAACGCTTACGCGCCGCTCTGCAGGACGAGGATGCCGTTTTCACCACCGGCTTGATTTTGCAGGAGCTGCTGCAAGGATTCAGCGCACCGAAGTCCCGGGATGCTATTCTCAAGACCTTTGCCGCTCTTCCGTTCATCCTCCCGGAACGTAAGGATCATGCCGATGCCGCCGCCCTGAAGATCCGGTTGCGCCAGAAAGGCGTGCAGGTAGGCACCATCGATGTGCTCCTGGCCCAGCTGTGCTTGCGCCACGGTTTGTACATCCTGACGACAGATGCCGATTTCGGCCACATGGCGCGATTCGCACCCCTTTTGCTGGCCTGAGCGGGAGGATAAAAATCGGGTTACAGGCTACGCGATTCCCGAAATCGAATCGGCCCTGGTGTTTGGACCGTACGGAAGCCGTACTGACGCGCCAAGATCGCGCGGCATCTCAATTCCAGGCGCAGGTGAGGATCCTGGCGGCGATCAACCCGCCGGAGGCGATCCGCAAGATCCTGGACTGCCTGGAGCTCCATACGCGACCGCTGCCGATTTCGCCCGCCGCGGGAACAGAGAATCGGCTGATTTCCTCCGTCGTCAGCCAATATACGCCATCGGCTCTGCGCATCACCTTGCCGATATCGCGGTCTCCGTCATAGTTTGCGTGCGCTGAAGCGTGAGGCTGTATTGCTGGACGTAGGGAGTGCGAAAGTTAGGGGTAAACAGGAATAGATTGGTCGAGCGAATGCTCTTCGGGCTCACCTCCCCGAAGGAACAGCCAGGTTCTTATCCGGTTTCGACGTTAAGCGGAGAGAGTTTTTCATGAGCCGCGGCCTGCAATTGCCGCTCATCGGCGCCAGCAAACGTAATCGGTTCGCCGAGCTTCTCCCGGAGTATCAAGGCTGAAGCCAGGTGGATGGCGTCATACGCCCGGAGGGGATAGCGCCGGATCAACTCGCGTGCGAGCGAAAGAACATCATCGGTCAACTCCAGCCTCACATAAGCGAGCCAATCGAGTTCAAATCGACGGCAGATGCGGTCATACTCGGCCGGAGCCAGATTTCGTTCCCGTTTTTTGCGCGCCAATCCGGAATGGATCTCCGCATAGGCGATCTTTGCCGTCGCGATCGGTCCTTCCTCCTCAATGATCCTGCGCACGCGCTCCGATCCCTGTTCCTTGACGAAGCGCTTCACGATGGCGCTGCTGTCGAGGTAATTCATCGCCGCTGTTCCAGGATGATCCGCGAGATCGCTTTCCCCGGGATGCACTTGGGTTTGACCTGTTTCGAGGCATGCCGGACGGGAAGAGCAGCGATACCCTGAACTGCCAATCTGGCCAGCCTGGCATCAAGGCTTGTGACATCCTTGGCCGCGGTCAATCCCTGCATAAGCACGACGGGCTTTCCGCGCTCGGTAACCACGAGTTCCTCTCCCCGCTTGGCCAGGCGGATGTAATACGTCAGGCGGTTCTTCAGTTCCTTGATTCCGACACTGCTCATTTCGGCTCCCTGTAGGTAGCCATTGTAGCTACTTTGTAGGGTTTTGTCAATGCACGCCAAATCCGAAGAGTAAGAAAAACAAGCTGCTGAATTTTCGGCGGCTCCTCCCGGTGCGACCTCTGCTCACCGTTCCATCAACTCCCGATAAGATTCGAGATGCAAACTCAGGAGCTTGTGCGCCTCTCACGCGGCGTTCTACATCCAAACCGGATCCCCGGATCCGGTTTTTTGACGCGCCTGTACCTTATTGCAGGGCGGATTAGCCGTCCCACCCGGTCATCTTGGCACATCCACACCTAATGGCAGAAGAAGCAGACCCCGTTCTGATCCGGCGGCCCCTCCCGGCCGCTCAAATGGCAGCCGGATGAACTGATCACCTGGCTGAAATCCGGAGTCGATTCCGCAAACCGGACCATGCGATAGTCGATCGCCTGGTTGGCCCCATAAAAATCATGCGCGATCTCGATGCTGTCGATCGGGGGCATTTCCACCTGGTTGAAGTCGAGCTGCTTCTCGCCGTTGGCGAAGACCCGGATCCGCCCGTTCTGTACCCACCCGGCCAAGGGCTGCTAAGGGCTCGCCTAAAAATAACTTGGCATTTTGTTGCGACCCCAGGCGTAACTCTAACATATTGTTTTGCGCATGCCTTTTGCTGCAATATATCCCCAGGCTCCACAAACCGTGGGCCGCAACCCTGCGGGGCACGGCGGCGGGCGCGCATCTGCGGCGTTGCCGCTCCTCGGAGATGTCACCACATCGCCTGCGTCGCGGCGCCTTGCATCTGCCCACCCCAGGAGCACCACAGGTGCGACGGTGCTCGCGCCAAAACGCCAACTTATTTTTGCGCGAACCCTAAGCTAAACCCCGATCAGGCCGGCGTGGCGAAACTGGCCAAGGAACCTGGCTTTCGCCGTCTGAGACACAGACAGTATCTCTGCCCGGGAAGTTCCGCTCTCACCTCCCTTCTGTTGTGTTCCCCGCAAGCCGGGCGCGGGATCCCTCGGAAGCGGGGAATGCCTCATCTCTCTCACAGACGTCTCTTGCCGACCTCATGCTCGACCCGGTCCGGGACAACCGGATGCCGGGTCGAGGCAGATCAGCACAAGACCTTTAAGGGCTATCGTCTGAGATCACGCAAGGTCGAAGCGATCAAGGTTCATCACCTTGTTCCAGGCCGCCACGAAGTCATGGACGAACTTCTTCTGCGCGTCCGAACTTCCGTAGACTTCAGCCAGGGCGCGGAGTTGGGAGTTTGAACCGAAGATCAGATCGACACGCGTGCCGGTCCACTTGACTTCGCCCGTAGCGCGATCGCGGCCTTCAAACACGTCAGCGTCTTTCGAGACCGCCTTCCACTCCGTGCCCATGTCGAGCAGGTTCACGAAGAAGTCGTTGGTCAGCGCCTCCGGCCGCTTGGTAAAGACGCCGTGTTGGGTCTGTCCGAAGTTGGTATTCAGGACACGCATGCCGCCCACGAGCACCGTCATCTCAGGCGCGGTCAGCGTCAGCAATTGCGCCTTGTCGACCAGCAACTCCTCGGCCGATACGGCGATAGCGGGTCTTGTGGTAGTTGCGGAAGCCGTCCGCGACCGGTTCGAGCACGGCGAAGGAGGCCGCATCGGTTTGCTCCTGCGAGGCGTCCATGCGTCCCGGCGTGAAGGGAACCGTCACCTTGTGGCCGGCATTCTTCGCCGCTTGCTCGACGCCTGCGCAACCGGCCAGAACGATCAGGTCAGCCAGCGAGACCTTCTTGCCGCCGGACTGGGCGCTGTTGAACGCGCTCTGGATGCCCTCCAGGGTCTTGAGCACCTTCGCCAGCTGGGCAGGCTGGTTGACTTCCCAGTCCTTCTGCGGTGCCAGGCGAATGCGGGCGCCGTTCGCGCCGCCGCGCTTGTCGGAGCCACGGAACGTGGACGCCGACGCCCAGGCGGTCGAAACCAGCTCCGAGACAGACAGACCGGAGGCCAGGATCTTGCCCTTGAGGGAGGCGATGTCCTTCGCATCAATCAGTTTGTGATTGACCGCGGGGATGGGGTCTTGCCAGATGAGCTCTTCCGCCGGAACCTCCGGGCCGAGATAGCGCGCGCGCGGGCCCATGTCGCGGTGCGTCAGCTTGAACCACGCCCGGGCGAACGCGTCTGCGAACTGATCCGGATTCTCCATGAAGCGCCGTGAAATCTTTTCGTAGACAGGGTCGAACCGCAGCGCGAGGTCCGTGGTCAGCATGGATGGCGCGTGACGCTTGGACGGGTCGTGGGCATCCGGCACGGTACCGGCGCCCGTGCCACCCTTCGGCTTCCACTGATGCGCACCGGCCGGGCTCTTCGTCAGTTCCCATTCGTAGCCGAACAGGTTCCAGAAGAAGTTGTTGCTCCACTTCGTGGGCGTGGTGGTCCAGATGACTTCCAGGCCGCTGGTGATCGTGTCGCCGCCCTTGCCGGTGCCGAAGCTGCTCTTCCAGCCCAGGCCCTGCTCCTCGATGCCGGCCGCTTCCGGATCGGGTCCCACATGTGACGCATCGCCGGCGCCGTGGGTCTTGCCGAAAGTGTGGCCGCCGGCGATGAGCGCAACCGTCTCCTCGTCGTTCATGGCCATGCGGGCGAAGGTCTCGCGGATATCCTTGGCCGCCGCGACCGGATCCGGGTTGCCGTTCGGCCCTTCCGGGTTGACGTAGATCAGGCCCATCTGCACGGCAGCGAGCGGGTTCTCGAGGTCCCGCTCGCCGGAATAGCGCTTGTCACCACCCAGCCAGGTCTTCTCGGAGCCCCAGTAGACGTCCTGATCCGGCTCCCAGACGTCCTCGCGACCGCCACCGAAGCCGAAGGTCTTGAATCCCATCGATTCCAGGGCGACGTTGCCGGCGAGGATCATCAGGTCGGCCCAGGAAATCTTGCGGCCGTACTTCTGCTTGATCGGCCAGAGCAGTCGGCGCGCCTTGTCCAGACTGACGTTGTCCGGCCAGCTGTTGAGCGGCGCGAAGCGCTGCTGGCCCCTGCCGCCGCCGCCACGGCCGTCGCCGGTGCGGTAGGTGCCGGCGCTGTGCCACGCCATGCGAATGAACAACGGGCCGTAGTGACCGAAGTCCGCCGGCCACCAGTCCTGCGACCTGGTCATCAGTTCACGGAGGTCCTTCTTTACGGCCTCCAGGTCAAGACTCTTGAACTCTTCAGCGTAGTTGAAATCTTCGCCCATCGGATTGGACTTGGAGGAATGCTGGTGCAGGATATCGAGCTTCAACTGGTTCGGCCACCAGTCCCGGTTCGATCGTGCCGCCACCGGCAGTGTGATGAAAAGGGCACTTTGCTTCTGTTGACATGGGTTCTATCCTTTCGTTAATTGTACTCAATTACCCGGTCAAGTTGGTCATAGGAATCTGCTCTTCGGGATCGCGCGACGATCCCTTTCGCCAGGTTGTGAAGGAGTTCTGGCTGTCCGCAACAGGGATCCCCGCCCAGGTCGTCAATTGTTTCCTGTTCGTGGCGCTCTCCTTTTCAAAATAGCATATTTAGACACTTTCCCGGTTTAGAAAGTGTCTAGATTGACGTTAAAAAAAGGCGCTACCTGCGCCTTCTGCCGCGCATTACGACCTGGTATTCCCGGACTTCGAACCCCTCGAGAGATTTTTCCCCCCTGACCGTCAGCGCTTCCCAGGAAACGTCGATCACCCTCCCGGTGTCCTCGTCGATAAAGTGGTGGTGCGGCTTGACGTGGGGATCGAAAACCACGACTCCCTCCCTGAGCGGCTGAGGCTTGAGGAGTCCCTTCTCGGCAAACAGGTTGAGGGTGTTGTACACCGTGGCACGGGAGATGGTTGGGCAGCGAGACCGCACGTGCATCCAGACTTCATCTGCGGTCGGATGGGCGGCGGTGCTCAAAACAAATTCGGCCACGGCAATGCGCTGAGGCGTTGGTTGAATTCCAGAATCGCGGAGCCGGTCGATAATAGCGCTCATGATGAATTAGAATATGTCTAATATAAGATAATGTCAATGAATTTCATGCGACCCGGTTGCCGGTTGCTCTTACACGCGGCACGAGCACCAGGAGCCATGCCGGCAGGCTTCGGCCCACGGCTGGCATTAACCCACGGTGCGTTGTAACCCACCGCTTCTACATCGCGTCAGCGCACAAACCGGTTTTTCTGATAGCGGTTGTATTCTTCGGCCAGAACCGTCTTCATGTTCGTCTTTTTCAGGACGCGATAGATCGGAACCTGCATCTGCCTGCCGGGTCGCGCGGGGGCGTCTTCTTCGCTCGGCCGCGCAGCCGACTGGCCCGTCACCCTCACAAAATTGTCCAGGTAATTCCAGGTCAGCAGGTTGTCATTCGTTTCCGGCTCCAGGATGTAGGAGATCAGGTTGGCCCTGGGCTGGCCCGTCGGTATGAAGAACGAGCCGGCAGGAAGCTGCACCTTCTCGATCTTTTTGCTTACTTTTGCCCCCTTGAGGTAATGGCCCTGGAAGTACTCCCGGTCCGCAACTTCCGTCGCATAGTAGACTTCGACTTCGGCTTCCAGGGATTCGATCAGTTTCATCACCGCGATCTGATGATCGAGAAGCAGCGGCACCACCGTGGCGAGGCTGGGCGGCAGCAGGTATCCCCACGGCCGGCTTGTGGTTCGCGTAACGGTGAATTTGGTGAAGATGGGAGCGGTGACCCTTTCAAACTGGCGCTCCTCGGCGGGCGGGCGCGGCTGACCCGGCGCCGCAGCTGGCGCTGCCTTCGGTCGCCAGAATTCCTCTTCCCCCTTCGATTCCTGTTTGTATTCAAGCACAATCGGATCGTTGTCGGAGTCGCTGTTGCCCAGCCGGATCGCGGTCTGCCTGGCCTGATGGACCACCGCGCGCAGATGATCGCCCTGCTCCGTGGCGAAACGGATCATTTCGCGCTGGCCGATGTATTGGCCGCGCACCTGGTGGCGGTAACGCTCGTTCTGCGGCACCGCGACAACCTCGGTCCCGTTCTTGATCACGCGGTGCGTGAGGCTGGGAGTCTCGAAAAGAAAGCCGACGCTGTTGGCGAGGCCGGCGTATGTGTGCTGTTTGCGGGGTTCGCAGGACGTCGGCGTCCAACCCTCCTTCCCATCCAGCCTGCCGGGTCCCGAGTACCAGAAACCGTCGTAGTCTTCCTTGCGCAGCGCACTCTTGACGCGTGGCAGGATTTCGTTGTTCCCCAAGGCCACAAGATTCTGGTCGCAGGTGGGATTCAGGCAGGTCTGGAACGTCAGGCTGTAGGGCACCGCTCCTCCGTGATGGGTGTCCACGAAGATTTCCGGCTGCCACACATTCAGGACCCGGGTCACCAGGCCGTTGATCTCCTGGGACTCCAGCTTGATGTAGTCCCGATTCAAGTCAAACTGCTGCTCGTTGGTGCGCCGGTAAGCCTCCGCGCCATCCGGATTGATCGTCGGGACGATCAGGACGACGGCCTTTTGCAGGAGCGGCTTGAGCTCCCCCATCGTCAGGTCGCGCATGAGCATCAGGGTGGCATCCTTTCCTGCATATTCCCCCCCGTGCACATTGTTCACAATCAGGACCACCGGTTTTCCGCTCTTCTGCACATCCGAAGGTTGGAATACAGGAGGATCCGAAAGCACGCAAAGCACAATATCCTTGCCCAGCAGCGTCTGAGTCACCCTCTGGACATTCATCAGGTCCGTTCTGGACGCGAGATTATAAACAAAATCCATCATCGGCTGGTACAGCGTGCCGCGTTGCTGGAAGTTGACACTCTCGGCCGGGGTCTGAAGCGTCTGCGCGCCCGGGCTTCCGGCGACGAAAAGAACGGCAAAAATCAAACCGCATAGAATGGCATTGCGCTTCATCATCATACTTTCTCCTCAAGGCTGGGGGAAAACAGGGTTCTGGAAAACGGCTCCAGCATAAATTCTAAGGCTGGGAATGTCGATGGCTTTTTACCCGAAGCCGAGGTCGTCTGCGCCCCGAACCTGGATCATTCACGAAGAAATAGTCGCCAGAGATCTCAGGATGCGGAAGAACACGGACCGGATCCGTGGGCAGTGCTCTTGCGGGCCCGAGGCGCCCGGCGCCTCGCGCCGGAAAATGATGGCGTAAAATCCCTGCCCGTGTTCTTCCATGTCCCGAAAACAACCTGCAACGGGCGAATTCCGGCGCCGCGCACTTTTGTTCATTCGTCGGCGAAGGGCATCCACGACCAATTTGGGCTAATCCTTTCGGAATCTGACCTGGGTTTCGACGGTAAACTTGAGGAAATCGGAATACCGGCCGCTGAAGTCGACATTCATCCCCTTCACCAGAAGGATGCGGGCACTGCCGATAAAATGCACCTCAACGGGAAGCCAGATTTCGCCGTTGATTTTCTGGCGCCGCAGCACCCCCTCCGCCCCCCGGTTGATCCTGGCCAGCAACCCCCAGCCGAGCGAGATATTATCAATCAGCTTGACCTCGATCCTGGCCAGCTCGTGATCCTGTTCGTTGAACCATGCTCGTCCGCCGAGTTTGGCAAGAATCTTGCCCTCGTCCGTCTTCGGCTTGTAACCGGACCGGGGCCGGAACGAGAGGATGATGGCCGGCTGTTCGTCAAGCAGGTCCCTACCTTCCATCTTGATCCCGTAAATCCGAAACATCTCTTCAATGGCGGTTTCTTCCTTCCGGTTGGCCTCCGCCTCCTTGGCCTGCCGACGTTCACGCTCGCCCGTCCCCTCACGCTCGAGTTTCTTTGCATACTCCTTCAGTTTCTTGTCGTGCTTGCCATCCTCCTTTTCCAGATCTTTGGGATCGGTAGGCTTGCCGTCCTTCGCAATCAGCCGGCGATAAGTAAGATCGGGTTCATAGGATGGATAGACTTCATAGATGATCTCATGAGTCGACTTTTGTTTGCCTTTACGGTCCAGTTCCTTGACTGTATCCGTTTCCGTATATGTGTACTGGCTAAGCAGCATCCGGTCGCTGCGCAGGTGCTGGCGCACCTCCTTAATGAACTCATCCAGCGCCGGGAGAGGCCGTTCGCCCTGTACCGGCGCCTGCCCGTGGGCCGGAATACTCATAAACTGCAGGATGACTGATAGAAAGAAAAGCTGCCCGAACCTCACTTTCGCCTCCAGAGTAATTCGAATCCAATGCCGCAGATTCATTCCATCAATGTTACGAATCGACGAGCCCCTCGGTTTCGGGCATCTGTTCAGCCGATGCTGGACAGCAGAACGCAAAGACGCAAGGACGCAAAGAGATTCCTTTCGGTTCGCGGGCATGGGCGGCCTTCGACCGCATCCTTGGGCGAGCGCGAAGCGCTGCGCCCACGCCTGTTGCTCAGTGTCGATCTTTGCGCCCCTGCGTCTTTGCGTTTTGCTTCTTCATCCATTTGATTTGGCTAAACAATTACGGTTTCGGAACGGTGTGTTCATGACACGCCTCTCTTGAGGATACCATGGACCCTTATGGACATTCTCCAGCCGTGACACCAAAAGCGTGATCCGGGAAGATCGTTACCGCTTGCGTCCAGGCTGCGCTTTGGCTAATTTGCCGGGCTGAGTTCTCTTCCCGTCGGAGGCTGCCGGCGCATTTTCTGAGCCCTCAGAGTTGGCAATAGCAAGGCCGGTCCGGAATGCCTTGAACTGAAGGCAGGAGACATCATGATAACGAGACGCAATGTCGCCGATTGATGTTAGAATTATAACTTCGGTCCCGAAGGGGCAAGCACAGGAAACGGAGTCAGGCAGCGCCGAAAATCTGGAGTCATCGCATGTTCAAGAAAATCCTGATCGTCATCGTTGGTCTCCTCGCCATTCTCGCCATTGTCATCCAGTTTCAGGCGCCGACGTTCAGCGTCACCCGGGCCGCTACCATCGGCGCTCCAGCCGAGAAAGTGTTTGAACTGGTGAACGACTTCCACAACTGGGAAAAATGGTCGCCCTGGCTCGAGCTCGACCCTTCCACCAGGACCACTTTCTCGGGCTCTCCCTCCGGAAAGGGGGCCATCTTCGCCTGGGCCGGAAATGACGCGGTGGGCGAGGGGAAGATGACCATCATTGCCAGCGAACCCTCCACCCACATCGCCATCGAGCTCGAATTCATCAAACCATTCGCGTCGGTCGCCCAAAACACATTCACCTTTACCTCCAAACCCGACGCCACGGCGGTCAACTGGACGATGTCCGGCGACAACAACTTCCTGTCCAAAGCCTACTGCCTGTTCATGGGAGGCATGGAAACACAGCTCGGTCCCGACTTCGAAAAGGGCCTCGCCAGATTGAAAACCGCCGCCGAAGGCCGCTAGCCGGGGGATACGATACCCCCGGCGATACCATGCTCGTTTTGGTCGATCTCGACAGCGGAGAGGTGAATCCGGGCCCATCGGGCCTCTCCCCCATTCTTTTATGGAATTGGCGCGGCGTATATTCACAAGAGTTGCCGGCATGCCGGGAGGCCCGTCGAGTCACCTTTATATGTCCTCGCATGGAGCGCCGGTCGAGTTCGATCCGGCGACCGGCGCCACCCATACGCTTCTCGGCAGCTCAAAGTAGTCGCGCGCCGCTTCGTCGGGGCGACAACAGATTGCACCGCAGGCACCGGATACACGCCTGACGTTCGGCCGGCATAGTTCCTGGTAGACAACAGGAACAAGTTGCTGAAGGGCTTCGTCGCTGCCGTTACGCACTTCCGCCAGAATTTTTGCAACTGTTTAGCCGATGCTTAACAGCAGAACGCAGAGACGCAAGGTTGCAAGGACGCAAACGGAATCCTTTCGGTTCGTGGGCGTGGGAAGCCTTCGGCCGCATCCTTGGACGAGTCGTGCGAGAAAGCGCAATCCTCCTGAGTAGCCGCTGCCCGCGCTTTCTCGCACGTCTCGTCCAAGGATGTGCCAGCGCGAAGCGCTGGTCCCACGCCTGTTGGTCAGCGGCGATCTTTGCGTCCCTGCGCCTTTGCGTCTTTGCGTTTTATTTATATTTGGCTAAACAATTACGAATTTTTATAGCTTCGCCCACCTCAATCAAGGGTAGCCCTAGATTCCAACTGGTATCGCCGGGACGGGATTTTCGGCGATTCCCCTCCCCGGCGCATTTGGTGCCGCGCCTCGGCAGGAGGACAAATCACGATGGGGCAATGAAGACCGAATCGACGATGCCCACGATGACCGAAATGACGCAGGCGTCAGGGTTCTGGAGCACCTGGCGCGCTCCGCTCCCTTCCCGGTTCACCAGCACGGTATCGCCGATGCCCGCCTGGGTGCTGTCGAGAGCGATGAAATCCTCGTCCGGCGCGTCCTTTTCCAGGCCCATGGGCTGCACGACCAGCAGCCGACGGTTTTTGTAATCCCGGTGGCTGATGGTCGTCACCACGGTTCCCACTACTTTCCCCAGGATCACGGCCAACCTCAGGAGTATCGGTTCCAGCCCCTCCGCATGGCGACATCAAATTCACCATCCGGACGGACGTTCAGGTCATCGACGATGCCCACTAACGCCAGGTCGATGGGCACAAATTTCACGTCGGGCATCGCCAGAGACGCTTCCCGCGAACGGACCATAACGCAGAGATCTCCGACCCCGGCATCCACCACGTCGGCCGCCACCTGCAGCGCGCCGACCGGCTCCAGTCTTTTGTTCAGCGGCTGGATCACGAGCAGTTTCAGCCCCTCGGTTCCCGGGAACTTTATGGTACAGACCGCTGTGCCCCTGACTCTGCCGAACAGCATAGGGATCACTTCACTCCCGTGCTCTGCAGCACACGACAGATAATCACATCGAGCAGATGGGCATCGACCTTCGCCCCCAGCCGGGCGACCACCGCATCACGGATACGCTGTTGCAGGTGGACACCGGGAACCGCCGCAGCCGCCGGACAGTTCTCGAGGGGAGTCGCCGCCGCAGCCGGCACGGCAGGAGACGCTTCGGGCCTTTTGGAGATATACGGCCGCACCGGGGCGCTGGGAGGATTGTCGGGCTGGTCGCGCAGCAGCTTCATACCGATCGAACGGGCCTTCTCATAGGCCAGCTCGGTCAGCACCACATTGTCTTTGACCTCCAGCGACATGATGCCGGCTTTGAACATGTCCTCAATATCTCGTTCGGTGTAAAACTCTCTGGGCATATCATCGCTCCTCTCCAAACGCGCCCGTGCCGGAATCAGGCTCCGGCGCAGCCTTCCAGGCTCTCCAGCGCCTGGATTGCCGCATTTCTGGCAGTCAGGATTTCCGCCTCCGTGCCGGAGAGCCACATGCGGCCAAACCGCCCCACCGACGCGACATGAATGAGCTTGATGCTGGCGGTCTTCTCCGCCTCGTTGCAGGCGAAATTGATGTAGGCCGCGGGCGCGCACTCGAGGACCAGCATAGTTTCCCCGGAGACCAGCATGCTGCCCCGACGGAACCGGTTCAGCAGCTGTGCCTGGTACGGGTCGATGCGGGTGATCATCTGGGTGGACACCACCTGGGGACGGATGCGATCTTCAGTCCGCAGGCCGAGTCGGGCCAGGACCACATTGCCCGCTTCGATAACGGCGGCCTGACTGGGTGAATGCACCTCGAACATGCCGAACTCCCGCTCGACGATCTGGGCCCCCGGCCTGGCTTCCGTGGCCTTGACCGCGATGTCCACCACGCGAAAGACTTCATTGCCCGGGGCCATCTCGACATACAGGGCGGCCATCCCTTCCGTCGGCAGGTCCCCCTGCGTCACGGTTCCGATGAACGCCGCGAATTGAGGCTGCATGCGGTCGAGGTAACAATAGCAGCGCAGCGAAAACGCATCACTCATGACTCTCTCCCAACCACGCTATCCGGCCGGGGCAGCACGACAGCGGCCTCCCGGGCCAGATAAGCAGCGAGGATTCCTACAGTGGGCGAACATTCTTGTACGGTCACAGTCGGCACCCTCAGAAAGGATTTCGACTTCGTTGCCGCGCCGATCTATCTGCCTTCCGGAGCGCGCCCGCCGATGCTCCCCCTGCTGTTCTTCGGCAGGATCATTTCGACATCCGTATGCGGCCGCGGGATGACATGCACCGAAGCCAGTTCGCCAACACGCTTGGCCGCGGCGGCGCCCGCATCGGTCGCGGCCTTGACCGCGCCGACATCGCCGCGCACCATCACGGTCACATAGCCGCCGCCCACATATTCGGAGCCGATCAGTGTAACATTCGCAGCCTTCACCATTGCATCGGCAGCCTCAATGGCCCCAACCAGGCCACGCGTTTCCACCATTCCCAGAGCGATAAGAGAACTATCCAAAGCCATTATCTTCTTCCTTTCTTTCATGACCACACCCATGAACAGGCTGAATCAACATCGGATGCCCGCGAGTTGCCGGATCCGTGCCGTTCCAGAATGATTGCGATCGCGCTTCCGGTGGCATTCGCCTTTCGGAAATCGAATCGCTCAGGACGCATACCGTTTGCCTCCCAAAATCTCTTCCACAACCAGGCGCACCACCCGCTCCACTTCTTGGGCGGAAGGACCCGCCGGAGCATCACCGGACGAAAAGGCCGCGGTGGGCGGCGCCACCGTCTCGTAGGCCAGCCGCTTGATATTGATCAGATGGGATGCCGTGATGTTGTCGCCGGTGATGGCCCCGCCCAGGCCGCCGGGGCCGAGCGTCAGGGACGGCATCACGCCCGTAGTCAAGCCAATCGCTCCCAGAGCGCCCATCGTGTTCACCAGGATGCGAAACACCGGCTTTTCCAGCCCGAAGGCCATGATGATCTCGCTCGTCGTTTGCATATATGATCTGCGTGTGGCCGCGTCCGCCGCACTCTATGATGGCAACGGACATCTCACAGCCTTGTTCCCAGCCGTCGACCTCATACCACGCCAGCACCGGGGTCAGCTTCTCCAGCGATAGTGGTTCATCGGGTCCCACCGCGCGAAGCGGCGTCACCAGAACGCGCGTGCCGGCCGGAATGTCCAGACCCGCGCAGGCAGCCACATAAGGAGCCGGTTTCCCGACCACGGCGGTATTAATCCGGCCGCCGGGATGGAAGACAGTCTTGCGCAGGGTAGCGGTTTCCGCTTCATTCGTAAAATAAGCTCCTTCCGCCTGCATCCGTTCCGCCAGGCGCCGGGCTACGGGCTGGTCAGCAATCACCGCCTGCTCGGTGGCGCAGATCGTGGAGCAGTCGAAGGCTTTGGAGGCGACGATATAGCGCGCCGCCTTCTCGATATCCGCGCTGCGGTCGACATAGACCGGCACATTGCCGGGCCCCACGCCATAGGCGGGCTTCCCCGTCGAGTGGGCGGCCCGTACCATGTCGGCACCTCCGGTGGCCAGGATGATCGCCGTGTGTCTGTGCCTCATCAACTCCTGAGTCCCGGGGAGCGCAATCTGCCTCATGCAGCCGATGAGCCCCGCGGGGGCGCCGGCATTCTCCGCGGCCATCGCCATGGTTTGGGCCGCTTCATTGGTGCAGCGGCGGGCCGCCGGATGCGGGGCAATGACAATGGCGTTGCGCGCCTTCAGGGCGATCAGTATCTTGTTGAAGGTCGTCGAGGTCGGGTTGGTGGATGGAATCAGGGCCGCCACCACCCCCATGGGAGCGGCAATCTCGCAAACCCGGCGGGCGGCGTCGTGACGGATTACGCCCGCGGTCTTCAGGTGGCGGATGCTCTCCCAGACCAGGCGCGAGCCGAATTCGTTTTTCAATCTCTTGTGCGCGGCAATCCCATAGCCCGTTTCTTCGCAGGCCAGGCGCCCCAGCCGCCCGGAAGCCTGGTACCCGGCCTCAGCCATCGCCGAGCAGACATGGTCGACCTCCTCCTGCGAAGCCCGGCTCCAGCTCTTCCAGGCTGCGTGCGCGGCCTCGGCCAGATCGCGGGCTTCCTGAATTGAGGATAGGTCGGTATCGAATCCCATAATCCCTGTCCTTGCCTCCGGTGATTCTGCTAACGCGTCTTCCTGAACACGACCGCGCCGTCCACTTCCAGCGCATCGATGACCGCCATGATCACCGCATCCACCGGCGTGTCCCGGGTCGTCGCCGTCTGCCGGGCGGAAGATCCGGCGCAGGTCAGAACCAGGTCTCCCGATCCCGCATCCACGGTGTCGACCGCCACGAAAGGCTTCCCGACCGGATTGCCGGACTCATCCGTCTGGCGGACGATGAGCAGTTTCCGGCCCACCAGTTTCTCGTCTTTCATCGTGGAAACCGTGGTCCCCACCACTCTGGCAATCAGCATGGTCACGCTCCAATGACTGATTAGTTCTTGCCGGCTGCGGCCGGGGCAGCCGCTGTCTCGCCCGCCGGCCCCTGAATGATCTTCACCCCGGCGCTGGCCCCGATGCGCGTCGCGCCGGCTTTGATCATGCTCTCCGCATCCGCATAGGTGCGCACGCCTCCCGCCGCCTTGACCCCCATGCCGGGGCCGACCACGCGCCGCATCAGCGCCACGTCGTGCACGGTGGCGCCGCCACTGGCGAATCCGGTGGAGGTTTTTACGAAATCCGCGCCGGCTTCCTTGGAAAGGAGACAGGCAATTGTCTTCTCCTCGTCGGTCAGCAGCACCGCCTCGATGATGACCTTGACGATGGCGCCGCGGGCGTGGGCCGCGGCCACGACGCCGCGCACGTCCCGCGCCACCAGTTCGAGATCCCTCGCCTTGAGCGCGCCGATATTGATCACCATGTCGATCTCGGTGGCGCCGTGCTCAATCGCATTCTGGCATTCGAAGGCCTTGACCTCGGGCGCACTCGCCCCGAGGGGAAAGCCGATAACAGTGCATACCTTGACCGGCGAACCCGCCAGCAGCTGCGCGCAGAGCTTCACCCACGCCGGGTTGACGCATACGGAGGCGAAGCCGTGCTTTCTCGCCTCGAAGCACAGCTGGGCAATCTGGTCCGGAGTGGCATCGGGTTTGAGCAGCGTATGGTCGATCAGGCTTCCCAGCGTGCTGTCCCGGGGAATTACGCCGATCGTAGAGGACAACCGCTCGGCACCGGCGCTGACGACCTTTCCGGCGCGATCGAAGCAGGTCCGGACGCACATCCCCTCCGCGCAATCGAACTTGCACTGCTCGCACGCCGGCGCAACCCTGGCCCGGTCCTGCTGTTCCATCATCGCAATCAACACTTCGCGGGCTATGACTTCCACGAGTTGCTCTGTTGTCCTGAGGTCCGCGTTCATTAGCTCACCTTCACCTCAAATGAAGCCTTTCCATGGCCGTGATTTTCTCGACGCGCCGCGCATGGCGCCCGCCGCCGAAGGGGGTCGCCAGCCAGACCTGCACGATCTGCCGGGCAAGGTTCACACCGATCAATCCGGCCCCCAAGGTCAGCACGTTGGCATCGTTGTGCTCGCGGCCGTTAACCGCCGAGGAGTAGTCATAGGCCATGCCCGCCCGCACCCCGGGAACCTTGTTGGCCACTATGCAGCTGCCGATCCCGGCCCCGTCAACAACGATGCCGCGCCATGCCTTTCCGGCGCTCACCAGTGACGCCACCGCGTGCGCGAAGTCGGGATAATCAACGGCTTCCCTGCTGCCGGTCCCCGCATCGATGACCTCATAACCCAGCGCGGAGAGCTCGGACTTGAGAGTTTCCTTCAGATCGAAACCGCCGTGATCCGCTCCGATGGCAACCGTCTTGCGTTCCGGGGTGGAATCTTGCTTGGGCTCGGGAGCGGCGGATTGGGGAGGCGGGCTCGCGATGGGCGGGACCGCGGGAGACAGCCCCATGGCCTGCTGGAGCACGCGCTGGACTATCTGCTTGATGGCATCGTCGGAAACGTCGCTCATGCCGCATCCCTGCACCGGTCATCTGGTTATGACCACATGACCAGATTACATCACTATATCATGACAGTCAATAAAAAAATAGAAATTAATTAATAACGATGTAAGTCAATCAATTGTAATGACTTATATGGATATTTTGGGCGGAGCCATCAGGTGGACAGGCTTCAGCGTGGAAATATCCGTTCAGCGGGTCAGCTTGGCGTAGTAGCGGTAACGATCGCCGCGGTACAGGATCTTGACAAATTCGATTACGCGCCGGTACTGGGAATAGGTCGTTCGTTCGCTGACGAGCAGTGGGCTGCCGGGTTCAATCTGGAGCAGAAATGCCTCGCGCGGCGATGCGAGGGCGACTTCGAGGGTCTCATCCGCTTCCGAAGGCATAAGATGAAACTTCTCCTGCAGCATCCTGTAGATCGAGCCGTATCCTTCCAGCTCCGGGCGTGAGATCGTCTGCCCCTCGGGCAAAACGTAGTAGGATGTCTGCAGCCCCATGGGAACGCTGTCGCCCAAACGCAGCCGCTCAATCCGCAGGACCTTTTCGGAATCGACGGTCAGCTCGAGGTGGCTGAGCACATCTTCCGGCGGCCGGACGTAGCCGATCTCCAGTATCTTCTGCCCTGGGACAATCCCGCGCCGTTTCATGTCCTCGGTGAAGCTGGTCAGTTCGGAGATCCCTTTCTGCAATTTCTGCGGCGAAACGAAGGTCCCCTTGCCGTGTTCCCGATAAAGAAAGCCTTGGCGGATCAGCAGCTCGATCGCCTGGCGAATCGTGGTGCGGCTGACGGAAAAATCCTTTTCCAGCTGCCGTTCGGACGGGATCGGCTGCCGGGCCGCCAGATCCCCTTTCGAGATCCGATCCCGAAGAATGTTCGCCAGTTGATAATATCGAGGCAAAAAATTGTTGGGGTCAACAATATTAGGCATAAGTTCTACGTTTAACGTCAGGACATCGTGTGGTAAGGACCAATTCATTATCCATCCTCCCGGCATCCCGCGTCAAGCCCGGCAGCTTCAGGTGCTGCCGGCCGGCGAGCTGAAAACCTCTGGAACCGCAGAGAACGCAAAGACCGCAGAAACAAGAATATGTTTGTTCTCTGGCATCCACTTCGCGCCTTCAAAAGCAGCCACGGATTCCACAGATTTCACGAATTCATATGCACAGCGCGCGCATGTATCGAAGAGCACAAAACAATCTCATCGTATTTGCCTACATCCTGGAGGCTGCAGGAAACACTGCCTTTTGGTAGTCCCTCAAAAGGAATCTGTGGAATCCGTGGCTGCTTTTTGCTGTTAAATGACATCTCTCTGACCGCAGGGCTAAACAGATACGTTCTTTGCGTTCTCTGCGGCGGGAAGAAAGCCGGTGGGCCATTTCCGTCGATTTGATTGAACCTCTCCGAGCGGGAAATCGTATTACCTGGACAATGGGGGATGAACGCCATGAAACGTTGCAGATTAGCAGCTGTCGTGCCGTTGGGTCTGATTCTGATCGCTCTGGCCGCCTGCGACTTCGCCTATCCCGCGGTGGAGGGCAAGTTCGAGCGCACCCTGACCGTGAGCGGACCGGTAAGTCTCGATGTCTCCACCGGATCCGGCAGGATCGCAGTGAGAGCGGGGAGCGCGTCGGCGATACAGATTTTCGGGGAAATCCGGGCGCGTGACGATCGGAAGAACAATGCCCAGGAGAAGGTGCGCTATCTGATGGAGAATCCTCCGATCGAGCAGACCGGCAATGTCATCCGGATCGGCCGGATCGACAATTCAGATTACCGGAATAACGTCTCCATCAGCTATGAGATCATCGTTCCGGCCGAAACCACCGTCCGGTCGAGTACGGGCTCCGGCAGCCAGGATATTGAAGGGATCCGGGGTGCGGTCAATGCCAGCACAGGATCGGGATCGATTACAATGGCCGATATCGGAAGCGGAGTGGTCGCCCATACCGGGTCCGGCAGCATCAGGCTTGATCAGATCGCCGGCACGGTGGAGGCGCAAACGGGCAGCGGCTCGATCCACGCCCTGGGCATCTCCGGCTCGATCAAGGCGGGAACCGGAAGCGGAGGCATCACCCTGGAGCAGGTAGCGGCCGAGCATGGCGGCGCGCTGGATGTCGAGGCCGGCACCGGGTCGGGATCGATTGTGGTTTCCGGTGTGAACGGCTCGCTCCGTGCCGAGAGCGGCAGCGGAGGAATTCGGGCCAGCGGCATTCCGGCGGGTGACTGGAATATTGACGCTTCCTCCGGAAGCGTTACCCTAAACCTGGGAACCGGAGCCGCATTCGACCTGTACGCGCGCTCGAGTTCGGGGCAGATTACCACGGACCTTCCCATCACAGTAACCGGAACCATCGGCAAGCACGAAATGCGGGGAAAGGTGCGCGGCGGCGGCCGCCTGATTGAGGTTACCACCCACTCCGGCGGCATCACCATCAGGTAGAGAACAGGTGTCGGGCCGAAATCTCACCGGGTTCCGGGAAGGAGAATCCCGCAGCTACCGATATTGTTACCGTCCATTACACCGGATGGACCACGGACGGGAAGATGTTCGACAGCTCGGTTGTCCGTGGCGCCCCGACCTCCTTTGGCGTCGATCGCGTCATTCCGGGATGGGGGGAAGCGGTGCGGCTGATGGTGGCCGGCGAGAAGCGTCGCATCTGGATCCCCGAGGCGCTCGCCTATAAAGGCCGTGAAGGAAGGCCGAAAGGGATGCTGGTGTTCGACATCGAGCTTATCTCTTTCGTCCCCTCGCCGACCAGGGCGCCCGACGATGTCAAGGCGCCGCCTGCCGACGCCAGGCTGACCCCGAGCGGCCTCGCATACAAGAGCCTGAAAGAAGGGACGGGAACCAGGCATCCTTCCTCGAGCAGCAACGTCACCGTTCATTATTCAGGGTGGACGACCGACGGCAAACTATTCGACAGCTCGATGGTAGCGGGCAAGCCTATAAGCTTCCAGCTCAATCAGGTTATCTCCGGTTGGACCGAAGGGCTGCAGTTGATGGTTGAGGGGCAGAAAATGCGCTTCTGGATCCCGGAAAATTTGGCTTACATGGGCCAGAAGCCGCCTTACGGCATGCTTGTGTTTGACGTCGAGCTGATCAAGATCCAGTAGCCCGCCGGCGCGCGGCGCCACAAGGATCCGTCCGGTCAGAATCGGACGGATGGATTAGCCGGCCTGGATCCACACCGTCCTCAGATGGCAATGCGGGCGCCGCCGCCGCAAATTTGGTGCGGCGGCGGCGCCCGCATTTCATTCCGGTGACGCATGAAAATGTGCGGCATCGGTCCAGGGTGCGCGGGCGTCTCGCCCGCATGTGCGCCTGATTCCAAAAGCCATGCGCGCGGGACACGCGCGGTCCCAGGCTATTCTCGGAACAGCCTCTCACGCGCCCGTGGCGCACCCGGTGACGCATGAAAAAGACTGGCAGCAGAGGAGATACGTCGGGTTCGCTATCGGAATCGGTCTCGGTCTCGGTTTCGATATCGACAGCGATTGCGACCCCGATGGCTGCTGGATGGAGACTCTGTTTTCGGAGCAGCTCCTCATGCGCCGTGGCGCACCCGGTGACGCATGAAAATCTTTTGGCTTTGCGTCTTGGCGTCCTTGCGTTGATTTTTTTAGCGCAATGACGCGAGGGCGCAAAGAGCTATTTTCGGAGCAGCTTCTCATGCGCCTATGGCGCACCCGGTGATGCATGAAAATGTTTTGTGCTCTCATCGCGCGTTCTCTGCGCCGCCCTTTCAGGGCTGTTGCCAGCTCTCCCGTTTTCCCAGGGCTCACGCCCTGGGCTTTGTTGCACCATCCCTTCGGGATTATGGCAGTCGTGAACTGCCTGACCCTTCGGGATTGTTGCAGTCGTAAACTGCCTGACTCTTCAGGATTGTTGCGGTCGTGAGCGGCTAAGCCCTGAAAGGGCGCAATAGCACAGCCCAGGGCGTAAGCCCTGGGTTAAGGTGCCGAGATTTCAAGCCCTGAAAGGGCGGCACAGGGATGGAAGAGTGAATTGGCGCCACATTCGGTCTTATTTTCGGAACAGGCACTCCGTTTTAACCGCCATGCCCGCCGCGCATCGTCACCCCACCGACACCCTTCATTCCCGGCAGACGCGCCTGAGGATCGTCATCCGAATCGTGAAGCACCCACAGGTTCCAGAATCCAGGGTCTTCGAGGTCCGGAGGATTTCGAGGTTTCACGGGATTCCAGTGCAGCGGCACTCGGAAGTGATGCACAAACGACGGCGAAGCCGTGCTAGAATGCCCCTCCATGTCCTCCACCGCCATTCCGGCATCCGCCGGGCGCGTGCTTCCCCACCCCTGGGTCTGGGGGGTTCTCTATTTCCCGTTGGGCCTGGCGATCGGCTTTCCGTCGGTCGCCCTCGGGTACCTGGGCGCAAAATCGGGTCTCGGGGTGTCGGCCATCGCGGGCATCGTAGGGATGACGTTTCTGGCCAACGGATGGAAGTTCCTCTGGGCCCCGATCGGTGACTACACACTGTCTCGCAAGTCCTGGTATCTGATTGCCGTTGGGCTTGTAGCCATGGGGCTCATCGCGATGACGGTGATCCCGATATCACCGAGTACGGCGCCGATCCTGTCGGCGCTTACGCTTTTGACGAGTGTTGCCGCGACCTTCATTGCCTTTGCCACGGAAGGGCTCATGGCGCACAACACGACGGCAGGCACGAGAGGCCGCGCCGCCGGGTGGTTTCAGTCGGGGAACCAGTTCGGTCAAACCGCCGGGGGCGGCGTTGGCCTGTGGCTCATCCAGCATTCCCCTTCGGCGTGGATGGCCGGCCTGACGCTCGCGGCGATCGTGCTCGGATGCGCGCTGCCGCTCGTCAGGGTCGAGGAGCCCCCTCGTGCGCTCGCCGACGCAACCATGCGGGGCCGGATGAGTGATGCCTGGCGGGAACTCGCCGGCCTGATGCATGCCCGCATCGGACGCATCGCCCTGCTCCTGGCCATCCTGCCGATCGGCACCGGGGCAGCGATGTTCCTTTTCAGCGCCATCGGTCCCGAATTCGACGCCTCTGCGGACGTAGTCTCGACGGTCCTCGGACTTGGCGGCGGTCTGGCGATTGTCGCCGGCTGCTTCGCCGGAGGTCGTCTCGCCGACCGGATCCACAAACCCGCGGCCTATGCAACCACCTGTGCGCTCGGTCTGATCGCCTGCCTGGTCATCGCCTGGTCGCCTCGCACCTCGGCGGGGTACGCGGCTTCGACCCTCTTCTACACCTTCACCCTGGGAATGGTTGTCGCGTCGTTCACCGGGCTGATTCTGTCGATCGTCGGCGACAGCGCCGCGGCAACCAAGATCAATCTGTTCTTCGCGCTCAACACCCTGTTCAGCCTCGGCATGCTGCGCGTCGCCGGTTGGGCGCACGACGCCTGGTCGACGAACGGCATGCTGTACACCGAAGCGCTCACCGGGGTAGCCGCGCTGGCGGTTTTTGCCCTGCTGGTCCGCAGGGTGAGGGGCTCCCAGCCGGATCGAAGCCCATGAAGCCGCAGGCGGTGAAGAAACCGGGAGAAGTCCCGGAAAGGGCCCAAAACTTGCTGGTCCATCGTCTCGCGCCGCTATAGAATGGAATGGCAGCAGACATTCCGGAACGCGGCAGCGCCGGGCGGTCTCGAGACGCACTTGAATCCGGCCCGCGCTGGGGCATCCGTTTTACCGCCACTGTACGAACTTGGAAAAAATAGGCAAGTACAGCATCCAGGAGAAGATCGGCACGGGTGGCATGGGGATCGTGTACAAAGCTCTCGATCCGCGTATCGGGAGAGTTGTGGCGATCAAGACCCTGTTCACCCACCGGGATGAAGACCCGGAGAACCGGCGCCGGTTCCTGCAGGAAGCCCGCTCCGCGGGCACGCTCTCGCACAAAAACATCATCACCATTTATGAGCTGGACGAGGATGCAGGCCAGGCCTACATCGCGATGGAGTATCTCGAGGGATCGGACCTGAAATCGCTGATCGCGCGCAAGGCTCCGATGTCTCTGGAACAGAAGCTGCGCATTCTGACGGAAATCGTGGAGGGATTGGCGCACGCGCATGCCCGGGGCGTCATTCACCGTGACGTCAAGCCCGCCAACATTTTCATCACCCGGGCGGGTCAGGTGAAGATCCTCGACTTCGGGCTGGCACGACTGACCTCGTCGGAGCACACGCTGACGGTCTCGCTCATGGGCACCCCCTCCTACATGTCTCCGGAGCAGGTGCGCGGCGAAAGGTTTGACCATCGTAGCGACATTTTTTCCTTCGGCGTCGTGGCTTACGAACTGCTCACCTGGGTCAAACCCTTCCATGCCGAGACCGACTTCGCCTCGATCTTCAAGATCACCCACATCGATCCGGAGCCCGTCAACCGGCTGGATCCCGCCATCCCCTCCGCCCTGGCCGCGGTGATCGCCGGCGCCATGGAAAAGGATCCCGGCAAGCGTTACCAGGGCGCTGACGATGTCCAGCGGGAGCTGGAAACCGTGCGGTCGATGCTCGAGGAGCGGAAGCGCGCACTGCGCGAGGAGGCGCGGCTGGAGCTGACCCGCCTGGAAGATCTGGTGCACGCCAACCGGAGTTTCGTGGCGGACGTTGCGGTCAAGGTCGAAGACATCAGGAAGTCCGCCCCAGAGTTTTTCGATGCCACGGCGACGTCGGCCACCGCGGAACTCACTCCGAACCGGCCGGGGGTCCACTTCGACTACATGGCGCTCCTGGAGCTGCGGGATCGCATGCGCCGGGAGTTCGAGCGCACCGCGGCACTCCTCGAACAGCGCCTGGCGGCCCACCCGGTCCTGCGCGAGGCCGACATGCTGCGCAAGGCGGGGGATCTCCAGGGAGCGCTTCGGGTCCTCGACGCCATTCCCGGGGACGCCCCGGTGCAGAGCGCGGCCTCCTCCTTAAAGACGGAAATCGCCGCCATCCTCGAAGAACGGGAGAAAGCCGCAGAGGTCCAGGAACTGTTCGAGGAGGCCGAACGGCGGTTCGCCGTGGGCGAGCTCATACACTGCAGCGCCTGCCTGACCGAGCTTCTGTCGCTACAGCCGGATCACGCCGACGCCCGCACTCTGCTGGAAGACACCCACGAGAAGATCAGGGAGAAGCGCAGGCAGGAGGAAAAACGCCACCTGGCGGAGGCAGCCCTGGCCGAAGCCCGGAAAGCGGTGGCCAACCGGGAGCTGCCCCGGGCGCGGCAGGCGCTCGAACGCGCCCTCGAAACCTGGCCCGACCTTCAGGGCGCGGCGGAGGTGAGAACTCAAATTGAAACGGTGGAGCAGCGTCTTCGGGCCGACCAGGCCCTGGAGCGGGCGCGCCAGGCCCTGGGAGCGGGCCGCTGGGCGGATGCTCGCCAGGAACTGGGCGCGGCGATCTCCGCCTGCCCCGACATCCAGGGCACGGCGGCCCTGGAAGCCGCCATCGCCCAGGGGGAAGAAAAAGAACGCGAACAGCGCGAGCGGGAGCGCAGGATTCAGAAGTTGTTTTCCGAAGCCCGGGCCCACAAGCAGGCGGGAGCGCTGGACGAAGCCCGGATCGCCATCGCCGAGATTCTCGAGCTCCAGCCCGATCATCGGGCCGCCTTGATCCTGAAACAGGAGATCGAGGAGCTCCGGCGCACGGCCGAACTCGCCGCGCGGAAGCGCAGTGAGCGGATCGCCGACGTGCTGCGCCGGGCCGGAGAGGCGGCGCAACGAAGGGATTTCGACACTGCGCTCCAGATGGCGCACAGCCTCGAGGCGGAGCCCGAGGCCGCCCAGGACATCGCGGCTCTGGTTCCGGCATGGAAAGCCGAACGCGAACGGCTGAGGGAGCTGGAAGAACAGAACCTCCGGAAAATCGGTCAGTTGCTCGAATCCACGCGCCAGCTCATGGCCGCCCAGGCGTACCTCGATGCCCGCAAATCCCTGCAGGCGATCCTGGACCTGAAAGTGGATCACCCCGAGGCGCTCAGGCTGCTTCGGGAGGTACAGCAGAAAACCGAAGAGGAAAAATCGCGCCGCAGCCGCCAGGAGGAAGGCCAGCAGCAGAAGACCGCGGGCTACCGGCTGCTCTCCGAGAAGAAATATCGCGAAGCCCTGGGCGCCATGCAGCGCGCGGCCGAACTGCTGGGAGATGACGCCACCGTGCGCGTCGCCATTGAAGAGGCGCGGTCCGGCATCCAGTCCGAAGAACTGCATAGGCAGATCCAGGCCGGTCTCGCGGAAACGCGCCGCCTGTTCGGCCAGGAATCCTTCGATGCCGCCCATGCCGCCATTTGCCGGGTCCTGGAGCTGGCGCCCGATCATGCCGAGGCCCGGGATCTCCTCGACCGGATCGAGCATGCCCTGGCGGAACAGCACACGCGCAACCGCATTGCCGAACTGCTCGCCGGGGCGCGCCAGTCCCTGGGATCGCAGGAGCTGCAGGCGGCTTCCCGGATGGTGAGCGAGGTCCTGCTGCTGGACAGCCAGAACGCCGAGGCCAAGGAACTGGCGCACACCATTGACGCCGCTCAGCAGGAGAGGAACAAGCGGGGAGAATTGTCCGCGCTGCTGGCGCAGAGTTCCCGGGCGCTGGCGGCCGGCGATTTTGCCCAGGCCGCCGCACATGCCCGCCAGGCCCTGATGCTGGATGTGGGAAATACCGAAGCGCAGAAGCTGCTGCGCCGCATCGATGAAACCCAGGAGTCCAGGCACCGGCAGGATCAGATCGCGGCTCTGATCCTCCAGGCACGCCAGGAACGGGGGCGTGGCGAGCTCGAACTCGGCCTGGCGGCCGTCCAGGAAGCCCTCCGCCTGGATGCCGGCCACCAGGAAGCCGGGAAATTGCTGATAGTGCTCGAAAAGGAATCGCGAGCGCGGGATAAGGAACGCGAGCGCGAGCGCCGGCGCCTGGCGGCGCAGGCGCGGCGGGTTCCCGACGGGATCGCGAACGGCCAGGACACAACTCTGATCCTGAAACCCGGCAGCCGAGCGGCCGCCTGGCTGCGCTCATGGCCGGCTGTGGGCGTGCTGAGCCTGCTCCTGATCGGTGCCGCCTATATCGTTTTCAAGCTGCGGCCTGAAGCGCCGGCCGGGCATGTGAATTTCATTTCGGAACCTGATGGGGTTTCCATTCTTCTGGACAACCGCCTGATCGGCATCACCAGTTCCGGCCGGCTCGCACTCGAAACGCTCCCCCCGGGGCAGCATTCGTTGATGGCCGTCAAAGAGGGATTCACTCCCGTGACCCGATCGATCGACGTGGTGGAGGGAGTGAACCCGGACCAGTCTCTGAAGCTGGAGCCATTGTCGGCCCGCGTGAACATCAAGACCGACCAGGCGGGCGCCACGATACAGATCGACGGGCAGGAAGCGGGACAGACGGGAGCCGCCGGGTCAGTCCGTTCCTTTTCCCTCAAGGGTGGCCCCCACAGCATCGTCCTTTTCAAAGAGGGCTATGAGAATATCCGGAAGGAAATCACATTTCCCGCCGGCATCACCTATCTGTTCGACGAACCTCTCCGCCCCATCGCCGTCACATCCGGACTGGCCGTTCTCCGCATCCTGACTACTCCATCTGACGCTTTCGTCCTGTTGGACGGCAGGAATATGGGCACAACCGCGAACGGGAGCCTCATTCTGCCGAATCTCAAACCGGGGCCGGCCAGGCTCACCATTCGCAAGAACGGGTATGTTCAGCGCGATACCACCGTTCAGCTGGAGGCAGGCCGGGCGATGGACCAGGTGGTGGCCCTGGAGCCCGTGGGTGCCACCCTGGTTGTAGCCACGAACGCCCCCGGCGCCGAAGTGTTCATCGACGACGTATCCCGGGGCGCCACGGACAGCGCCGGAAACCTGCGGCTGGAGTCGGTGAAGCCGGACAGCCGGATCCTCAAGATTGTGAAGCCGGGATTTCAGGAAAGGCTGGAGATGCTCAATCTCAAGCCCGGCGAGCCTTCCCGAATCCAGATGAACCTCGCGCCCATGGCGGCCAGCCCGGCCGTGCTCAGCGTCTCCTCCGTCCCTCCCGAAGCCGAAATATACATCGACGGCCAGTACAAAGGATCCACGCCGCTCAACGGCATCAAAGTCGATCCTGGGGCACACAGGCTGAGACTGCAAAAAGACGGTTATCGCGACATTGAGAAACCGGTTGAATTCCGCGCGGGAGAAGCCCGGGCGGAACCTTTCAGCCTCGAGAGGACACAGGGCACCCTGCAATTCAGCATTCAACCCGAAGGT
Organism: Terriglobia bacterium; assembly: GCA_963824985.1. Taxonomy (GTDB): domain Bacteria; phylum Acidobacteriota; class UBA6911; order UBA6911; family UBA6911; genus JAFNAG01. The sequence continues at coordinate 10,622 of CAWGRQ010000048.1, read as the reverse complement.
GCGACGGCTAAAATCGGCGCCCGCACGTTTGACACGGGCAGGCAGAAACAGCTGGAACTCGAGACCGGAGCCCACGCGGTGGAGCTTTCCCTGGCGGGATACAAGCCGCTGCAGAAGACAGTTACGGTCCAGGACCGCCAGACCACGGTACTGCAGGCCGTACTCGAGCCCGTGGTTGCCGCACCCGTCGCCGCGGGCTACGCCGATGCGTTCCTGAGCCTGGATAACTGGGAGCATCCGGCGGGCTGGCTCGCCGACCGGCTGATGCATGCCTCCGGCGCCGGGTTTGGAATCCTCAAGGACCGCCTCTATCAGGATATCCGGCAGAATTTCCAGCTCCGGCTGACCCGGGGAGCCCTGATTTCCTGGCTCGTGAGGTGGCAGGATGCCCGCAACTACTGCCTGATCCAGCTGATCAGTGAAAAACACCCGGACAAGGCCAGACGCAACACGATCTGCTTTTCGGTCGTCAAGGACGGACAGCCTTCGGCCGTGCAGCAGGTTCCGCTCCCCTTCCCCTTCGGGAGAAACCGGGCCGAGTCGGTCGATGTGCTCATGGAGCTTTCCGGAAACCAGATGATCGCCAAAGGGCGGCATCACCAGCGGCACGACCACCACCGGCATCCGGGAGTGGGGCCGCTATTCGATTCCGGCGAACATCCCCGCGCGCGGCCGCATCGGGTTCGCCGTCTTCGGCGATGAGGAATTCGACATCAGCGGATTCGTCGTCGACCCGATCATCCGCTAAAAGATGAACTTCAGCACAAACTGCACCTGGCGCGCTTCGATCACCGTATTGACGGCGCGCCCGAATGCCGGAGCCTCCACGATGGACGCAGGAATTCCCGTGATCCGCGAAAACTCCATCCCGACTGATTTTGTTGGATTTCCCAGTTTCGGAGATCCATCCTGCAGGCATGAAAATTCTGCTCATGATGATGGTCCTGCAGTCTCTCAATTTGGCAATCTTCGCCTGGTTCAATCGGACGTCGCTGGATCCGAATTCTCGCTCTCAGACAGCAGCTCGTCGTATACAAGCGCAAGTCGAAGAAGCCCTCGCTGAGAAACAGCGACCGTCTGTTCTGGTCGTTGCTCTCAAAGATCTGGAGTGACTGGAGATCGGAGTTGATCCTCGTAAAACCAGAGACCGTGATTCGATGGCGCGAGAGGAAGTTTCGCGAGTTCTGGCGGAAGAAGTCCCAGAACAGGCCAGGCAGACCCGCCATTCCCAATGAACACATCGACTTCATCCGGCGGATATCCTCCGATCATCCCGAGTACGGGGAGGATCGCATCGCCTTGGAATTGGAGGTGAAGTTTGGTATTCGCCACGCCTGCTCGACCGTCCGGAGATACATGGTCAAAAGGCGTCTCGGACCAAGAGATTCCCAAGCCTGGAGAAGCTTTTTGAAGAACCAGGCCAAGGCCATGTGGTCCTGTGACTTCTTTGTGCAGCACACCGTAGGGTTTCAGGTCCTTTATGTGTTCGTCGTCATGGAGATTGCCAGTCGAAAGGTCATTCACCTGCATGTAACCGATCATCCGACGCTCGAGTGGACGAAACAACAGATCCGGAACGTCTGCTTCGAGGAGCAGCCGAAGTTCCTGCTTCACGACAATGACGGGAAGTTTGGCCAATTCGGACGTCCGTTACGAGTTGAGAACGCAGGGAAGTGGGTTTCGTGTCGATCAGCATTCGATGAGTGGCTCTGGCAGGAGATGGGCATCCGGGGGATACGCGATTCCGTATGGCGCGCCCAATGCGGCGGCACACATTGAGCGGCTGATAGGGACGCTTCGCCGGGAGTGTCTCGACCGAATGCTGATCTGGAATGAGACGGCATCTTCGGCATGTTCTCTGCGAATTCCTTGGCTGGTACAACCACGGCCGCGTGCATCAAGGGTTGAACGGGATACCGGATCCTGATCCAGTGTTGGCTGAGCCGAAGCCGGTGGGCGGTAGACTTGTGGCGATCCCGGTTTTGAACGGCTTACATCACGATTACCGGCTGGCTGCGTAGTTATCGTCGGATGCATTCTGATATAGAGAAACCTCCCGCCACATGTGTCTCAACTCTTTGGATGAAAAGCTCGACCTGAGAAATGGGGGAATATCGGAGCCCGTGCTGGGCTGGAAGGACAGAACGGATTTTACCCCAACTGGGCGGCGACGCGAGGTTCCGAGGCTGTTTCGGATTTTCGCGGACCACGCCAGCGCCGTTCCCATCACCAATCCAGCCTGGCTTGCCGCAGCGGACGAATCAGGGCGATGGCTTCGAAATCCCTGTCGCGGTGAAGTAGAAGGACGTCGTGATCGATTGCGATCTGAGCAATACAACAATCAATCGGGCTGCGAACGGTATGGCCTGTACGCCGCAGATCAAAGTAAGCTCTCGCGGCCTCCTGCCAGACGTTGTCGGATAAGGTCAGATACTCTTGATCATCGAGATAAGAGGCCAGGAGGGACCACTCTCTCTCGTCCCGGCAACCCTGGAGCATTTCCAGCTGGTGGAAGCGAGTGAGCACAACGGGCTCGCCTTCGAGGGCGGCGGCGAGCCGATCGCGCCTGGAGCCGCTCGTATCCCTGAAAACATCAACCCAAACCGATGTATCAACGAGGACCATAGCGCATATCCCGCATGGACTTATGGTTGAAACCCTTCCGGAATCGGATCCGCCCGGCCAGATCCAAGATGTCTTTCTTGCGGCGCGTGCGAACCAGTTCACTCAAGGCCAGATGGACCAGATCTCTCTTGGTGCGAACGCCCGTCAGGGCAAAAGCCTCTTCCACCAGTTTGTCGTCGACTACGATGTTGGTCCTCATGATGACCGCCCTTGCTTGAATGTGTATAATGTGTATCAACATGAGTATCATACACCTGCGACCAGACCAGGGGCCAGGGGATTTGCGACGGAGCCAGCCCCCATGCATGAAAGCGCGAGGCGCATGCCGCCATCGAGTGATGAGGCATTCTCATATATGGGATCGTCCTCCTACTATGGATGAAGTACTGGATATCGCTGCGACTTGAGCGATGTGCAGCATTAAGCCGTTTGTGAGATGTGAGCGAGGATGAGGAAAAGACCCGTGATCCGCGAAAACTCCATCCCGACTGATTTTGTTGGATTTCCCAGTTTCGGAGATCCATCCTGCAGGCATGAAAATTCTGCTCATGATGATGGTCCTGCAGTCTCTCAATTTGGCAATCTTCGCCTGGTTCAATCGGACGTCCTGGATCCGAATTCTCGCTCTCAGACAGCAGCTCGTCGTATACAAGCGCAAGTCGAAGAAGCCCTCGCTGAGAAACAGCGACCGTCTGTTCTGGTCGTTTCTCTCAAAGATCTGGAGTGACTGGAGATCGGAGTTGATCCTGGTAAAACCAGAAACTGTGATTCGATGGCGCGAGAGGAAGTTCCGCGAGTTCTGGCGGAAGAAGTCCCAGAACAGGCCAGGCAGGCCCGCCATTCCCAAGGAACACATCGACTTCATCCGGCGGATATCCTCCGATCATCCCGAGTACGGGGAGGATCGCATCGCCTTGGAATTGGAGGTGATGTTTGGGATTCGCCGCGCCAGCTCGACCGTCCGGAGATACATGGTCAAAAGGCGTCTCGGACCAAGAGATTCCCAAGCCTGGAGAAGCTTTTTGAAGAACCAGGCCAAGGCAATGTGGTCCTGTGACTTCTTTGTGCAGCACACCGTAGGGCTTCAGGTCCTTTATGTGTTCGTCGTCATGGAGATTGCCAGTCGAAAGGTCATTCACTTGCATGTAACCGATCATCCCACGCTCGAGTGGACGAAACAACAGATCCGGAACGTTTGCTTCGAGGAGCAGCCGAAGTTCCTGCTTCACGACAATGACGGGAAGTTTGGCCAATTCGGACGTCCGTTACGAGTTGAGAACGCAGGGAAGTGGGTTTCCTGTCGATCAGCATTCGATGAATGGCTCTGGCAGGAAATGGACATCCGGGGGATCGCGATTCCTTTGGCGCGCCCAATGCGGCGGCACACATTGAGCGGCTGATAGGGACGCTTCGCCGGGAGTGTCTCGATCGAATGCTGATCTGGAATGAGAGGCATCTTCGGCATGTTCTCTGCGAATTCCTTGGCTGGTACAACCACGGCCGCGTGCATCAAGGGTTGAACGGGATACCGGATCCTGATCCAGTGTTGGCTGAGCCGAAGCCGGTGGGTGGTAGACTTGTGGCGACCCCGGTTTTGAACGGCTTACATCACGATTACCGGCTGGCTGCATAGTTATCGTCGGATGCATTCTGATATAGAGAAACCTCCCGCCACATGTGTCTCAACTCTTTGGATGAAAAGCTCGACCTGAGAAATGGGGGAAAAGGGCTATTCCCTTGACTAAGGTTGAGCCTCCATATGGTGGTGGTCTCCACATGCCAGTGCGTTCAATATCCGATCCGGCTGCCAGCGGACAGCTTATCGCTGGTGACGAGCCTGCAGGCGCACCGAAACGAGCAAGGCCGCGGCCCGAAGTGTCCTGGGTACGAAATGCCGGCTCCTGCAGCCTATGGACGCGATAAGCCCAGCAGGACACCGCAGGCCACAACATTTAGTTGCTACCTGAGTCAAGGGAATAGCCCTTTGGGGGAATATCGGAGCCCGTGCTGGGCTGGAAGGACAGAACGGATTTTACCCCAACTGGGCGGCGACGCGAGGTTCCGAGGCTGTTTCGGATTTTCGCGGACCACGACTGCCCCGGAACAATATGATATGTCATTGACGGTGTTTGAGGAGCCCAACATGTACCTAACTGCGAAATTTGCGTACATCAAGCCTGTCGCTTTTTTAATTATTGCGCTTTCGTCGCTCATTAGCGCTGTTGAACAGGGTGCTGGGCAGCGTATTCATGTTATAGCCGTGCACGACTCATCTCTTTTTACACTGTGCGCTCCCTCGCTTTGGGAAGAATTGGCTCGGGGAGAGGTATCGGATAGAAGACGGTTCGGCAGATATTCTATGAGTGTTTGGCCTGACGGCCGATTGTTTCTGATGTGGGTAGGCGGTCTCGATCCGGCGAGACCTGGCTACTCCAATACGATTTTGCCCCCGCCGTTTTTTGATCGCGCTGGAAACAGGCTTGAAATTGCACGTCCCGTCTGGCGTGATTTAAGCCGAATGGTGTCGGGCATAAATCCCTCCGGGTGGGACGATCCGCAAATCAAGAATGAGCTCGAAGCGGAGCTGAAGAGACAAACACAATTTGCAGTGGTGGATTCCCTTGCGGAAGCGGATTTGGTATTCCTGGCCGAGGGACTTTATTATGTTTATGGGTCCGATGACCAAGGCTCCCGCATCAGCTATTCGACCGATGGCAGCAAGTCGGCATTCGGAAGGCAAGTACGAGCTGCTGTGATCGGGGTTGTCGTGCCTTCAGAATTATATCGACAACACCCCACGGACGCCGATAGCCTGCTGGCAGGACGGATCTGGGCTGGTGTGGCACTTGCGCAGATACCGCCTTTTAGCCCGGTACCCGGGGCCTATCAGAACGCAATGAAGAACCTGAGGTCGGCATCACCCAAAGAGGTCGCTCGGTCATTCATCGACAAGAAAAAATGGCCCGCTGATGTGCCACGCATTTATCCAGCGTGGGCAATGCGAACGAGTCCTACATTGCCGATGCCGGCCACTGTCAAACCGGTCACGAAGACAGGAGAGCCGGAACAGGATAGCAGGCTATTGGAACAGCCTAAAGCTGGAGACAAACCCCACACTATTAAAGCAAGTACAACACTCGTCAGCGTGCCTGTAATTGCCACCGACATAAACGGCAAGTATGTATCAGGACTGAGCCAAGATGAATTTCGCGTTTACGAAGAGGGCGTTGAACAACAGATCGATACGATCAGTTCCGAGGCGGCCGCTTTTCAGACAGCCTTGCTTTTTGATATCTCCAGAAGCACGTCATTCGCTCGTTCAGACATCGAAGCTGCCGCCACTGGGTTCGTTAACGCGCTGAGACCCAATGACTCCCTCATGGTGCTCTCTTGCGGCAACCGGATTTACATCGATTCAGAATTGACTACCAACAAGGATCTGCTTCGTCGTGCGATCAAGGAGGCCGGAACGCGGGCAGGCCAGCCGTATCTCGGATCTGACATTAGAAGCAGGTTAATGGATCCCACCAGGGCAACCGGGACTCGGCTCTATGATTCTATCGACTTGACGCTGACAGAACGAATGAAAAGCATGCGAGGCAGAAAATCGATGCTGCTATTTAGCGACGGTATCGATATCGGCAGCAGACTCGCCAGTGCTGCGAGTACCCTTGCGCGCATAGAGGAGGCGGATGTAATCGTGTATGTCGTCGGGTACAACACCACTATTCCAAAGGCAGAGAATCGCGAAGCCCGACAAGGGTGGAATGCGGCTTATCAATACAGCAGGGAGTATTTGCAGGAAATAGCGAGAAATGGTGGTGGCAGAATCCTGGAGCCATCAACGATACCGTCGCTTCACGAAGCGTTTTCGATTATTGCCGAGGAGCTGCGAAACCAGTACACGCTATATTATTATCCCAGTAATCCGTCCAATGACGGTACATTTCGTCGAGTCAGAGTCACTGTCGAGAAGCCCGGCGTCAAGCTTCGATTCCGCGCCGGTTACCGTGCTTATGGCCCGCCTCCCTTGGTTGAGTGATTGGGTCTTCGGCAAAATTTGTGGGTCATTTTGGGGAAAAAGCGGGCAGCTAAAGAAGAAATGGCCGCGTCAAGCTTGGTCGCCGCAGAATTCCATGTGCTTGCCGACCGGCCGTGAATCTCGGCACCGGATTCCAACCGCCTACTGAGGGCCGTTGTCCGCGAAAATTCGAAATTGGCTCGGTACCCTATGGCGTCGCCCAATTCGCGCAAAGTCCTTTCTCTCGTTCAATCCCACCATTTCTCATTGAGAGCGCCTAATCGTAGGTGCAGAGATACATCTGGCGGGAGGTTTCAGAATCAGATCCAGCCGATGATAATTACGCGGCCAGCCGGTAATCGTGATGTAAACCGTTCAATACAGGGATTGCCACAAGTCTGCCGCCCGCCGGCTTCGCCTCACCCAACCCTGGATCAGGATCCGGTATCCCGTTCAACCCTTGATGCACGCGGCCGTGGTTGTACCAGGCAAGGAATTCAGAGAGCACATGCCGAAGATGCCGCTCATTCCAGATCAACATTCGGTCGAGACACTCCCGGCGAAGTGTCCCTATCAGCCGCTCGACGTGCGCCGCCGCGTTGGGTGCGCCATACGGAATCGCTATCCCCCGGATGCCCATCTCCTGACAGAGCCACTCATCGAACGCCGATCGACATGACACCCTCTTCCCTTCGTTTTCAACTCGTAGCGGACGTCCGAACTGGCCAAACTTTCCGTCATTATCGTGAAGCAGGAACTTCGGCTGCTCCTCGAAGCAGGCGTTCCTTATTTGTTGTTTCGTCCACTCGAGGGTCGGATGATCAGTTACATGAAGGTGTATGACCTTTCGACTGGCCATCTCCATGACGACGAACACGTAAAGGACTTGAAACGCGACCATGAGGGCCGCAAGTTTTTCCTTGAGGAGCTTTCGCGCCCGGAACTGCCGGTCACGGACCGAAGCTTCCGAAACACCGAGGATGTCGGCGGCTTCAGCGGATGTCATCCCTTCGACGGAAAGAAGCGCGAACGTCTCCCGAAGGTCTCCGGGCAGCGACTGAAGCAGGCGCGCAAGCAGGGCTTCCCGCTCCTTGGTGAGCAGCAGTTCCTCGGCCCCGGGGCCTTTCGCCGGTGACGAGCGCATCAGATCCTCGAATCCCTCATCACGACGGGGATTGGACCTCTTGCGGAGTCGATTGATGGCAAGACGCCATGCTATCCGGGCCAGCCAAGCCCGCATCCGTTCCACTTTTTCAAGCTCACCGGAGCGGAAAGCACGGAGAAAGGTCTCCTGGGCGACATCTTCGGCATTGCGCAGGACGGAATAGGCCACATTCAGGACGAAACGGGCATGGGCATAAACCAGGGCCTCAAAGTCGACGACACCGGCGTCGGTCAGCGGCATTTCGGCCAAAATGACGGTCTCCATGGCAGCAGCTCGCAAGAATACCCTCACCACTATAGACAAGGACGCCGGCCAAAGTGTTGGAAAATATTCGCGATTATTTCCTGAAATCCGGGGACGTACTCGCTTATCCGGCTTTGCCGCCCGCGCTCGCGCCCGCGGCCCACGGGGCAGGCAGCGCATTACCGGGCTCCCTGCTCCTGTAAAAGCGCATTGCCGGCCCCGGTGGCCCGGCAATGCGCCGCCTGCCCCGTGTCTTGCGCCCAGTTTCTCGTCGCCATCCCCCTTTCTCACCTTCTTTCCCTTGCCCCTCCGGATAGAAATGCTTATAAATAGCTTCGAGGAACGCGCCGAAGATTTCCTGCGCGCCCTCCAGAAGCAGTCTGTCAGAAGCGGCATCCCGGAATGGGAACGGATTCGCCTCCCCGCCCCGGCGCGGAGAAGGAGCGCGATCGCGTGTTCTCTGAAGACGAACTGAAGCGGCTGTGGGCCGCCTTCGGGGAGCAGCAGGAGACCACTGAAGCAGTGTTCAAGCTGGAAAAACGACTCGGTTTGCAGTGATGTCAGTTGCAGACAATCCAGCTTCAGCCATGTGTAGCCGGCTCAATTCCTCGCTGCGGTTGGTGCACATGGGACAGGTGCGTTGCCCTGAAAACATCCCTCTCTGCATGCTATTTGCACCTTTTGTTGAATCCTTGCGGCGCGTTCGGCATTTACCTTGGGGTGAAGTATTACGTGGTAGGCATTGGGGGCCTGTAGCATCGCGAGCAGGCTGTAGTATTCCAAATCGGTGAGTTGAACCAGGGGTTTGCTGAAAAAAGCCCTAGCAGCGGCCGGGAAACCAATAACCTCCTTTTCCCCGCGTTCCCGAAATATGTCCGATTAAGAAACAGACGCAGCTGTGTGTCCTTAGAAATGCGCCGGTCGAGTGCCCAAGCAGCCACCATTAATTGGATCTTTCGATGATGCAAAAATCCCGGATTGAAAGCCTTGAAGAACAGGCCCCTTCCCTATCGATTGAGTAATCGTCGTGTGGCCGAGAGGACCATCGGCGAATCCAATACCCTTGTGACTGTAGAATGTGGGATCTTGAACCACAAGTAGAGCGCACAGACGGCTTTTCGTCAGGTCGGACTCAGAGAACGGCTGAGTTCCAGCGCCATCCAACTCCGCAACCAGCCTCGGCACGCGCAAATATGAGGTTGCAGCTATCCAAATTATCCATAACAGTAATGCGGCCATCAGGAGCGATACGATCAGAGCCAGTCTTTTGCGCATCCAGCCCTCACATTCAATTTGTCGGTACGACATGGGGTAAGCATCGGGACTATTGATGCCGGGTTTCGCCCACTACGTTTCCCCTGTTTCTTTCGGATCCACTACTCAGGTTCCGCTTAACCGCCTGAGGGCGATCAACTCGTGCATCGTGACAAACCGGTACCCCATCGCGTGTAGCTGATCTAATATCAGAGGCAGTGCGGCGCGCGACGCGGATCGGCTCGGATACCATACATGCAGCAATATGATCGAACCTGGCCTGACATGCCGCAGGCATGCGGATACAATTATACAGATCAGAAGCGTTTGCCGGCCCATCCGCATCGATGTCCCACGTAACGGTGGTTCTCCCCGTGCGCCACAGGTACCACGGCAAGCCGAGCAGTTTCCATGAAATGGCGGCCGGAAGTAGATATCGCCCTGCTGACCTGCCGCGTGTATCAGCTCATCCGTACGCTCTACCTCTGTTCTGATGAATGCCTGAGATCGCAGCACCATGCGATTGTGGAAATAAGTGTGATTCCCGAGTTCGTGGCCCTCTACCACCAGACGACGGGCAACCTGGGGCGCATCGAGAGAGGGGCTCATTTACGAAGAAGGTCGCCCGGACGTGGCGCGATGCAAGGGCGGAAAGCACCTCATCCGCCGCTGCGGCCGCGGGCCCATCATGAGAAGGTCAGGGCCACCACACGCGCTGAGGTATCCACTCGCGCCACCAGAGTACCGAACACTTGCGTGGTAGTGGAGCGGGCCAGGCGGTAAAGACCGTCGAGACCTCCAGCGATGAGCACAACCACGCCCAGGGCAATCGCTATCCGTCGCCATATCACGGTCACTTTCATGAAGGGACACCGGACTAGGCCCAAAACAAGCGAGGTTTAAACGCAAGCGGGGCGGCTCCGTTTACGCCAGCCGGTGGCCAACTCGCCGGTGCTGTTCCATGGTAAAAGACACGACAATTCGCATTAAAGACAGACTCCCGCCTCATCTTGGGTGCCTTTGGGATTTTCTGTCTGCCTTCGATGCGCCCCTTTCTCCCATTTCTCGTCCACGGCGGCAAGTCGGGAAATTGCCGCTGTATTAGCTCATGAAAACTTGAGCTGCCGGATATGTTCAAACGTCGAGAAAAACACTTCGAGATGCTTGCTATAGCTCAGGATGCGAAAGATAAGACGCCGGCCGGTCTGCACGATCTGACACGGTATTTGGATGAAGCTGAGCAGGAATCGTTTGAACTCCATTCGCAGATCTCGCGACGTGCGCGGGCGCGAAGGTGACCAGGCCATACAAGTT
>CAWGRQ010000047.1:0-327077 GCA_963824985.1 Terriglobia bacterium | reverse complement strand
GATCGAGTCGCCATATTGCTGCTCAACTGATGCACATCGCCGACGATGCCGGCAACCGTGCGCCAGGGCTGCACGGGGCCGGTGGTGTTCGAAAGGCGTACCCGGCGACCGATCGGATCCTGGCCGGGGAATATACGGCGAGCGGCTGACTCGTTGATGAACACCGCTTCCGGCGCGCTTTCGTCGTCGGACGCGGAGGGGAAACGCCCGCGCGAGCCTGATCTGCAACGCTTCGAAATAGCCGGAAGTGACGACATACCAGTCAGCTCTACCGGGGCGACGACCGTTCACGCGCGGGCGGCCCTCAATGTCGAAGCCCCAGTCGCCGGAGGCCACTGCCAGCGGCAGGCCGCTCGCCGCGCCGGCGACCTCGACGCCGGGCAGGGCGTTCAGTCGGACAAGCAGTCGTGTGAAGAATCCCGATACCTCGGGCAATCCCGGGTATCGGGCCGCAGGCGGGCGAGATGCGCAGCGTCAACACGCTGACCGGATTGAAGCCGGACGGCACACTGAGGACGCGCACGAAACTCTTGAGGAGCAGGCCGGCACCGACCAGAAGCACCGCCGCCATCATTACCTGTGCGACAACCAACGAACGCCGCACCCCCGCTCGCACCTTATCCGCGCCCGCCGATCCCCCCTGTTTCATCATTGCGCCGACATCGGCCCGCGACAGCTGCACCGCCGGCACTACACCGAAGAGCACGCCCGTGGTGACGCCGAGCACAGCATTAAACAGCAGCACCGGCAGACTGAGTGTCACCTCTCCGGCGGGCGGCATGAGGGCGGAGCCCGCAGTCAGCGAAACCATGACCTCCTGACACCAGCGGGCGACCACCAGCCCCGCCGCGGCACCCAGCAGCGAGAGCAGGCACGACTCGGTAAGCAGTTGCCTGATCATGCGCAACCGACCGGCGCCGAGCGCCGTCCGCACCGCTAGTTCCCTTCGCCGGGTCTCTCCGCGCACCAGCATGAGCGTCGCGACATTCGCGCATGCGAGCAGCAGCACGAGGCCGACCGCCGCCGCCAGACTGAGCAGAACCGGCCTGGAATCGCCAAGACGGTCCTGCCGCAACGGCCGGAGGAGAATGCCAAAATCGCCCTGGTCGTGCTGATCGGGATATTCGCGGGCAAGGCGGGTGACGATGGTGTTCATCTCGGCGGCCGCCGTCTGGAGCGAGGTTCCCGGCTGCAGTCGTGCGAAAGCCTGCAGGTAGTGGCCCCCGCGCCGGTTGCGGGCGGCTGCACGATCCAGCGGCAACGGCAGAACGATCTGGACCCGCGTATCCGTGCCGTACTCGAGGGGCAGCCGCGTGCGTGCGGGCAGCACCCCGACGATCTCGCGCGGAACTCCGTCGACACTCAGGGTTCGACCCACGATCTTTGGATCAGCCGCGAACCGGCTTCGCCAGAGGCTGTCTGTGAGGATCGCCACCTCGCCACTCCCTCTGGCCTCCTCGCCGGCGTGGAAACTTCGCCCAAGGACCGGCTCCAGACCAAGCACCCGGAAGGTGTTCACCGTGGCGTAGGCAGCTTGAACCCGGTCGGGATCACCCGTTCCGCCTGCAATGTTGACAAAGCTCCCCGCGGCCGCGGCAATCGAAAGCGTACGGCTCCTTTCCGAGTAGTCGAGGTACTCGGGATCGGAGAGAGCCGCGGCCGGGCTGCCCGTCCAGCGGTTCCAGACGGCGACGAGATCATCCGGCCGGGCATACGGCAGCGGGCGCAGCAGCGCCGCGTGCACAACACTGAATATGGCTGTGTTGATGCCGACGCCCGCGGCGAGAGTCAGCACGACCACCGCTGCGAAGCCGGGATGGCGGCGCATATCACGCCATGCGTACGCCGCGTCCTGGCGCAGCTGCGCCAGATGTTCGGGCGGGCCGACGCGAGCGATCCCGGCGGCGGTGCGGATCCATATGCGCATCCTGCCCGCAAACCCGCGGGCATCGCGCTGCTGGTCGCCAAACACCTGCTCGATGTCCGCTCCGTAGTCGTTGCGGAAGTCGAAGGGTAACAGCCGGAGCAGTGCCCGGAAGAAAGAGTGTGTCCTCATGCGAGACGGGTTCTCGGAATCAGGTTCTTCGCGCGCGCCATGCCGAGCGCCGTTTCCATGCGAATGGCCTCGGCCCGGGCGACATCCCGGCCGAAATTCGTCAGCCGGTAGTAGCGGCGGCGCTCGTCGTCGAGCGCGGGGTTCGGCCGGCCGGCCGCTTCTTCGATGACAGATTCCTGGACAAACCGCCGGATGATGGCGTAGAGCGTGCCGGCGCTGAGGACGATTTCGCCGGAAGTGCGCCGGGCCACCTCTTTGATGATAGCGTAGCCGTGCTTGTCGCCGTCGGCGAGTGCGATGAGCACCTGGAACATTCCAGAAGTCAGCGGCAGGAGCGCATCGGGATCATGTCGTGTGATTGTCATAGTGACGCTATACTATATCGATAAACATAATATTGTCAAGATCGACGATCGAGCCTGTGGCCTCTACTCATCATGGGGTGCCGGAGGAAGCGGGGGCAGGCGACGGCAATCAATGACAAATCACAAATGGCAAATTCGATGCGTGCCTCTGCAGGTTTTGCGGTAGCGCCGATCCGGGCCCAGGTTTTCCCGCTGCGCCGCAGTCAGGATGCTGGGGTCGTTGAACTGAATGCGGTGAAAATCATTGGACGATTTTCGCGACGGGTAAACCTGCTGCAAACGCTGGACGCGCGCCAGGTCCGCATCCTGCAGAGGCTCCCATTCTCCAGGCGCGGTCCCCCCTCGGAGCCCGGGACCAGTCCCAGAAGTAAAGCTTCTTCTCCTTTCTGACTGCGTGGATCCGGGGTGCTCCGTACGGCGGGATTCGGAAGGAGACATAAAGCCGTTCGAGCACCGTCAGCCAGCGCTCGACGGTCTCGTGCGCGACCTGGAGCAACTCGCTCGGGCTCTTAACCGAGAGCGGAGGTCCCACGCAGCGCGGGAGGTGCCGCAGAAGCAGTTCGATCAACGATACTCCGCGCACGCGTTCGAGGTCGCGCAGATCATCTCCTGAAGAACTCGATGCACTCCTGCCCTGGAATATGAGGCTAGATTAGCCGGCCTCTCACCATCGAGCGCCTGCACTATCGCCCGGAAACCGGCCAGGTCATCTACTACGGCCGCCAACGCGGCCGGTGCGGCGATGCGGATGCCTCCCCGGCCCGCATCTTCCCGGCGCCGGACTTCCCGGCTGCGTGGTGCACGCGCGTCCCGGATTCGGGACCACAGTTGGTTCGATACTACGGCGCCTTTTCCAATGCGCGCCGGGTTTCGGCTCGGACTCCCGCCTCGGCATGCGCTCAGCCGGCCGGACCGCAAGGGCCGCACCAGGATGATTCCGACAGCGGCGAGGAGTTCGCGCGCGACCGCACGCGTTCGTGGGCCCGGCTGATTATGAAAATGCACGAAGCGGATCCCCTCGTTTGTCCCCGCTGCTCCGGACCGCTCAAAATCATCAGCCTGATCGGCGACGGCCCCGTCATCCACAAGATCCTGCGCCACCTGAAGCTGTGGGACCGGCCCGAGCGCCCGCCGCTCCCCCTCCCCGTTTCACCCTCATGCGGACCCCCTCCCCCACGTTTCAGCCGCTTTTCGCATGAAACCAGGGATATTTCCCGATCCCTCCCCCCCCGATCCACGCCATCGTTACTCAGCCCCTCAAGAGCAGTTACTTATCATTAGGCCCGAGATCCCGTCAAAACTCGCGCGCCACCCCGCGCCGCAGCATTCTTCCGGCAATGATTTCCACATCGACCGGGGGGGGGAGTTCCAATCTCAATCCGGATCTTCATAGGCTCGAAGTGTCTCCGGTCGCGCCGCCCGCTGCGCCCCGGTCGGGGAGTGAAAATCTCTTGGGTCGTCCCCAATCCGCCGATCTTCCTGCCGCCCCTCCTGCCTTCCACCTGCGTACCCCGGATAAAATGTCCTATTAGGTGATCTCAAAAAATGCGGATTTTGACAAATATGGCGCGGCAACCGGTTACAGTTTATTCGTAATGGGTCCACATGCGGATGACTTTCACAGTTTTGAGTTCGTCCAAAACCTGGTGAACCAGAAGATGCTGGATATTGATCCGGCGAGAGCACGCCCCCGCCAGGTCACCCACCAGTCTTTCAAGAGGCGGCGGAGACTGATAGGGATCTTTTCTGATAATGTCCAGCAGCCGTTGGACCTGGGACTTGAGATTCGAACGGGCGATTTCCCTGGCATCGCGCTGTGCCTGCCTGGTGAATACCAGCCGCCAGGTCACCACTTCAATTCGGCGACGCACTGGTCCGCCGGAGTCTCAAGTCCCTTGCGGATGGATGCTCTCATCCAGCATCAAGGTAAGACAGGGGAAGATCCTGGATTCCCAGCGTGAGTTCAAGGCTCCCTCCCGGAATCCTTATCCATTATATAGGGATTCCCGGAGTGTTCGTTCTCTGTGTGCTTCCGGCCTCCGCTTCCGGCTTCAGATCCCGTCTGGTGGAAAAACGATCCACCCTCTTCAGCATGCCAGCAGAATCGGGTCAGGATCGGAGCCGTGCGCACTGGCAGAGCCCGTGCAGATCTTGGCCGGGGGTGCCCGGCCGGCATTCCTGCAGAGATCCGGATCTTCCAGGAAATCGGGAAGATTTCCCGGTACTTTCCCCGCCAATCCATGCTACCCTCGCTCAGCGGGTTGGGAAATTGCCAATAAATAGAACCACCACGGCCATCAATAGCGGCAGCGGCGTTTTCAAGTCCCTGCTGGACGATGACGACCGGCTAAGGGCGCTCTTCTTCGCTTGTAATTCCTTGTAAGAACATATTACGAGGACGCTGAATGATAGGTCAGGCCGACAGGGGAATCAGTCGCCTGGGAACATCAGGTTGAAGAAAATGGAAAGATATCGCAAGTTGCTGTTTGTGTTCGCCATCCTGCTGACGGCCGTAGCGGCGCCGGCACAGACAAGCCTCCGGGACCAACTCACACGCGCGCGCTCTCTGTGGGATCAACGCCTTTCAAAGAGTGCGATTGCAGCGTTCGAGGCTGTCGCGCGCGATCCCTCGGCGGCGGCGGAGGCCCACGAGGCGCTCGGCCGCATTTACACTTTCAAAGGCTGGCAGCAGGAAGGGGTGTTTCCGGGGTGGCACGACGAGCCGTCCTGCCGTGAGCGCGCAGTCGTTGAATTGAAGGCGTCACTTGCGTCCGATCCCAATCGCGCATCTGCACAGGAGGCGTTGCGGACTGCGGAAGCGTTCGCAGCTGCCGATAAGGTCGATCCGGCGACGCCGCGCGCCGAGATCCAGGCGCTGGACGCCAGGATCGATTCCTATCGCAAATCCGGCGAGGCTCCGGTCGGCGACATCCTGGCTGCGATCGAGGCCCGGACCAAGGCGCAGGCCGATCCTGCGCCCTACTTCACGGGCGCGCAAATCCTGATCGATCGCGGCGCTTATGACCGGGCGATCGCTTTGGCCGAGCAGGGCGCGAAGGCGTCGGACCGGTTCATCGACGAAAATCTGAGTGCCTACCAGATGTCCGGCAAGTCAACGGGATCCATTGCCCGCGGACGGGGCACGGTCCTCGACCTGGTCGGGTGGGCGCTGCTGTTGAAAAAAGACTACGCCTCCGCCGCGTCCAAGTTGGAGGAGGCTGGTCGGCTGCTCCAAGGTCAGGATTTCACCAACCAGTTTCACCTCGGAGAACTGGCGAGGGCGACGAACGCGCCGGTGCGCGCCCGCGAGCACTACCTGAACGCGCTGTCTTTGGCCTCCGGCCCGGCGCCGCTGCGCCAGCGGACAACACAAGCCCTGGCCGGCCTCCCCAACAGCGCGTCCAACTTTGACGCCTGGCTCGAAGGCGAGCTGAGCCGGCGCCGCGAGGAACGGCGCCTGGCCGCCATCAAGAGCCTGGTTGACCGCCGGCTGCCGCAGCTCCCGCTCAAGTCGATCGACGGCCGTCCTTACGACACATCGAGCCTGCAGGGCAAAGTCCTTCTGTTGAATTTTTTCGCTTCCTGGTGAGGGGGTTGCCGTGCGGAGTTGCCGCACCTGAAAACCGCATTCCTGAATTACCAGAACGACCCGGGCGTAGCCTTTCTGCTGGTCAGCATTGATGAGGACGATAAGCGGCTCCAGCGCTATCTCAACGACATGAAGTTCCCGTTCCCGGTTGTGCGCGTGGCCATGGATCAGGCTGAGAAACTGATGGGCTTCGACAATGTTCCCTCGACGTTCTACGTCGACGGGGATGGGATTGTCCGGTATCAGGTCAGCGGCGGGGAATCGCACGGCGATTCCCCGAGTCGTGTGAGGTGGTACATCGAGCAGCTGAAGAAATAGTACTCCATGCCCGACAGTTCGGGCGGTCGACTCCGCTCACTGTCGACGATTTCTGCTCCGAAAATAGCTCTTTGCGCCCTCGCGTCATTGCGCTAAAAAAATCAACGCAAGGACGCCAAGACGCAAAGCCAAAAGATTTTCATGCGTCACCGGGTGCGCCATAGCGCATGAGAAGCTGCTCCGAAAATAAGACCGAATGTGGCGCCAATTCACTCTTCCATCCCTGTGCCGCCCTTTCAGGGCTTGAAATCTCGGCACCTTGACCCAGGGCTTACGCCCTGGGCTGTGCTATTGCGCCCTTTCAGGGCTTAGCCGCTCACGACCGCAACAATCCTGAAGAGTCAGGCAGTTTACGACTGCAACAATCCCGAAGGGTCAGGCAGTTCACGACTGCCATAATCCCGAAGGGATGGTGCAACAAAGCCCAGGGCGTGAGCCCTGGGAAAACGGGAGAGCTGGCAACAGCCCTGAAAGGGCGGCGCAGAGAACGCGCGATGAGAGCACAAAACATTTTCATGCATCACCGGGTGCGCCATAGGCGCATGAGAAGCTGCTCCGAAAATAAGCTCTACATCCACCAAACATCGGGGTCGGCATCGGAATCGGGATCGCAATCGCTATCGATATCGAAACCGCTACCGACCCCGATTCCGATAGCGACCCCGACGGTATCTCCCCTGCCGCCAGTCTTTTTCATGCGTCACCGGGTACGCCACGGCGCATGAGGAGCTGTCCTGAAAACACGCCCTTGATCCGGGCCAACGCGCCGGCCGGCGATTGCGCCTGCCACCCGTTCCTGAGTTCATGCGGGCTAGAGCCGCGCCAAAGCGGCCGCCATGTTGTCGCAGGCCTTCGCGATGAGTTTGCGGGATGTCCCGAGGTTCATCCGCATGTGGCCCGCTCCGCCGGTGCCGTACGACGATCCGGCGTTGAGGTGAACCCTTGCCTTCTCGACGAACCAACGCTCGACGATCGTCTCGGGCGTGACGGCCGGCAACGAAGCGTCCTGCACCTTCGTTTCTCTTGCGGCCTGTTCCATTGCGCCGATCTTTTCGCCCACCTTGCCGACATCCAGCCACGCGAGATAAGTCGCCTGGGCCTTGGTGTATTTGACGAGAGGCATCTTATCTCTAACATTGGCTTCGACGTAGTCGTGGTTGCCCTCGAGGTAGGGGAGCAGTTGATCCAGCCACGCCTCGCCCTCGTTGTAGGCGGCCTGGTTGGCGACCACGCCCAGGGTGTTGGCGTTCGCCCGGTGGTTGGCTTTCACTTTTTCGAGATAGTCCGGATTGGTCGAGAAGAAGTAGGCGCTCTTCATGGCCGCCAGGCTGAACGTCTTGCTTATGGCTTTAAACGTGAGGCTGTTGTGGACGATGTCTTTGTCCGGGAGGCTGGCAAACGGCGTAAACTTCTGCCCCTTCATGATGAGATCGCAGTGAATCTCGTCGGCGAGGACGACGACGCGCCGCTCGAGGCACAGCCTGCCAAGCTTCATCAGGTCCTCTTTCGACCAACAGTTGCCGGTCGGATTGTGCGGATTGCAGAGGATCAGCGTGTTGGTGTCGGCGCTGATGCGCGATTGCAGATCATCGAAATCGATCGAGTATCGGCCGTTCACGACCTTCATCGGACTGTCCGCAGGCAGCGTGAAACTCGCACGGAGGTCTCCATAGAAGCCGCTATAAACGGGGGTCATCAGCAGGACCTTGCTTTGGGGAGGCGAAAACGTCTTCAGGGCGGCAATGAGACCCGGGTGGACGCCGTCGGTCAGCACGACGGTGTCGGGATCGACCTCGAGACCGAGACGCCTTTTGTTCCAGGAGACGATGGCGTCGATGTAAGACTTCGGCACACTGAGATAGCCCCAGTTCTCATGTTTGCAACGCTCGGTCAGGGCTCTGCCGATGCAGGGGGCCGCTTTGAAATCCATGTCCGCGATACCCATGCCCACTTCGATGCGGTCTTTGCCAAATCGCTCGATCTGGCGGTCCCACTTGATGCTGTCCGTACCGACGCGGTTATAGGGGGTGTCGAAATCGAAGGCGGCCGCTGCTGGATCGGGTGCGGCGCCCGGAACCGCGACCGCCGCGGAGGAGCGGGCTCCGACAGCGCCCACAAGCGCCGTCATTCCCGCGTTCCTGAGGAATGCCCTGCGATGGAGTTTTTCTATCTGTGACATGCGTTTATCTCCTTCGTACTTCGTGGTAGATGCAACCTTCCTCTGCACGATCGCCGGAACGAGCCGCACTGCTCAAGATCCGAGCTCAGCTGGAAGGGCGGGTTCCATTTCCGGTTCGAAGATATCCAGGACTCACCACCCGGCTTTTCCACAATTCGACGGTCCGAAATGGTCTGTCCGATCTCGGGCACGCGGGCCCTCCGGTACGGCAAGTCAGGGTGTGATGCTGAGTGGTGGGGCCATTATAGGAGGGAAACCGCTTTTTGTAAATTCGGGGACGTCCAACACGTTTTCCATGCTCGGATCACGTAAACGTGTTGGATGTCCCCGCTTCTATCAGGGATTCAAACTTGTAAGAGACGGGAAATGCCGAGGGATGCTATCTTCCATGAGCGCGCGTGTCGGCAGTCAGCCACTGGCCGCCCAGAAGGCTTGCCGTTGAAGCATAAACCGCGTCATAAGCGCTCAATCCCCAAGAACAGGCCAGTTCGGCGGCCTTTTGGAGCGTCTCATGTCCCAGGGCCAGCCGGGCAAAACCGAGATCCTCCAGAATGCCAAGCAACTCTTTGAGCTGTTTTTCACTGGCTCACCCGGACAGGCGTGACCGGTTCCATGCTGCGCCATATTTAACCCGCTTTGCGCAGGCCCCTGGCCCCTGAGCCGGGTGCAATTGCGAAAATTCCAGATTCCCCCAAAATTCTGCTTGACGTGTGTTATATATAACAATATATTAGATACAAATAACAATTTGATATTCATATGTAACCAAGCCTTCTCTCCTGAGAGGAGCGGCATCGATGCACAAGAAAATGATTTTAATCCTGTGGATAGGAATTGCCGGCGTGCTTGTGGGCATCACCATGGCGGTCCTTGGATTCCAGGGAGCCGTCCCGGCTTTGATTACTTCAATCAGCGGCGGGTGGATCGGGGTGGCCATCGTCGCAAGGCGCAGCAAAGGTGTCCGCGATGAAATGGTGGTGCGGGTGGAACACATCAGCGCATATTACGCATTCAACGCGACACTTTACTTTATCTGCGTGCTGGTAGCGGTGCGTACATTCTCAAATTTGACTTTGGGTGTCGGTGAACTATTGCTTACCTTGGCGCTCTTCATGAGTCTCTCCTACTGCCTCCTCAAGTACGTTCTGCTGAGACGGGGGAAGGTGGAATGAAGACTCGAATCAAGGAATTCCGCGCGCGTCACGATCTCACGCAGGCACAACTCGCCGACCGACTTGGCGTCCGCCGGGAGACCATCTCCTTTATCGAGCAGGGAAAATACAATCCTTCGCTCCGGCTGGCGCATCGGATCGCCGTGGCTCTGAAATCGTCGCTCGACGAGCTCTATATTTTCGGCGAAGAAGATAATGCCGGGGCGACCGGCGATTGAGGCCCGCAGATCCCCTGATCCCTGTGGCCGGCTCCGTTGTGCTATACTCCCCACGCATGCGGCATCTCCGGCTCAGCTTCAGGCTTCTGGTTTTGGCGGGCTTCGCAATCATGGCGCTCGCTTCTCCCCGGTGGGATCCGGCAATGGCACAGACTTCGACGAATGTCCTGACCGTCGCGGAAGCATCGCATTTCGCGCAGCTGGCGATGAAATGCATCCAGCGGGAGTACCCCAACAAGCTCGAACACGTGATGAACGACGCCTCCGAAGTGCTGAGCCCGAAGGCGCTCCATCCGGCGTTTTACGGCTGTTACGACTGGCACTCGAGCGTGCACGGGCATTGGATGCTCGTGCACCTCTTGCGCAGGTTCCCCGCCATGCCGGAGGCGAAACGGATCCGGACAATGCTCAACGAGAATCTCGGCGCCTCCAACCTGCAGAGGGAGACGGACTATCTCGGGCAGAAGAGCCGCGAGTCGTTCGAGCGGACCTACGGCTGGGCCTGGCTGCTGAAGCTGGCCGAGGAACTGCACGGCTGGGCGGATCCCGACGGCCGACGCTGGTCTCAGGATATCCAGGGATTGGCGAATGCGATCGCGCAAAGGTACATCGCCTTTCTTCCCAAACAGACCTATCCGATCCGCACCGGCGTTCATCCGAACACCGCCTTCGGCATGACGCTGGCCTGGGATTATGCGGCGGCGTTGAAAGACCAGAAGCTGTCGGGCGTGATCGCCGAGCGCAGCCGGGCCTACTTCGCCGCGGACAAAGACTATCCGGCCGCCTGGGAACCGGGCGGGGAAGATTTTCTGAGCCCCGGCCTGGAAGAAGCGGACCTGATGCGCCGGGTGCTTTCCCGGGACGAGTTCACTCGCTGGTTTCACTCATTCCTCCCCGGGCTTTCCCGAAGCGAACCGGCATCTCTGCTGCAGCCCGCGATCGTCACCGATCGAACGGACCCGAAGCTCGTGCATCTGGACGGATTAAATCTCAGCCGGGCCTGGTGCATGCGCAGCATCGCGGCCGCGCTGCCGCAGGACGATCCCGCGCGCGCGGTCCTGACCGCGTCGGCAAAGCGGCATGCGGACGCGGCCCTGGGTCATGTCGCCGGCGGCGACTACGTCGGCGAGCACTGGCTCGCAACCTTCGCGGTCTACCTCCTCTCCACCCCCGCGCGGTAATCCGGAACTCCCCGCAAAAAGATCCGTGAAAATCAGCGTAAATCTGTGGCTGGTAATTGGAGGGGCCGCGGCCCCTCGGTAACCCGGCTTCTCAACGAAGCCCAGGTCGGAAACGTGCGGCACCCGCTGCTCGTGCTGCTGGGTGCGGTCACGTTCGTGCTGCTGATCGCCTGCGGCAATGTAGCCAATCTGCTCCTGGCCCGGGCCGGCGCGCGGGAGCGCGAGGTCGCGGTCCGGACGGCTCTGGGGGCGACGCGTTGGCGCCTGGTCCAGCAGTTCCTGGCCGAAAATCTATTGCTCGCACTTCTGGGCGGCGCGCTCGGTCTGCTCGTGGCGGACCTGGGCATCCGCCTGCTGCTGGGCCTGAGCCCCGCAACGATCCTGCGTCTGCGGCAGATCGGTCCGGATGGCGGCGTTCTTGCCTTCACGGCCGCGGTCGCGTTGCTCACCGCAATCGTCTTCGGACTCCTGCCTGCGTGGCAGCAGACGGGGATCGAGGCCGGTCCCGCGCTCAAAGAAACCGGTGGCCACAGTGCAGGCGGACAGACACGCCGGCGCCTGAAGAGCGCATTGGTGGTGAGCGAGGTTGCACTCTCCCTGGTGCTGCTCGGAATGGACATCTCCTGGGACATATATATCTCGGTTGCGACCATCAAGCGAGCGTACAAGATGCACCCGACTTACGAACAACAAATCAAGTGGAAGGACGCGTTGATGCCTGCCGCGCCTGCCACACCCCCGGCTAAGAAATAGCCTCGCTTCGGTCCGGGAATCCTTTGCCCAACGACCGCCGGCCTGATCCAGGGCGTCGGCCCAGTGGGCCTGATCGGGCACGGGTGGCGCAGGAAGCAGGGGTCGGAATCGACATGCGGATCTGATGGCCGGCGTGGACGAGTTGATCAAGCGCGGCTGGGTGGATCCCGAGCGGATGGGCGTTACCGGCGGTTCCGGCGGAGGCGTGCTGACCAACTGGGTCATCGGGCACACGACGCGGTTCAAAGCGGCCGTGTTCCAGCGCTCCATCGCCGACTGGACGGGCTTCTGGTACACGGCGGACTTCATCCAGTTCACGGCGAGCTGGTTCCGGGGCGCCCCCTGGGAAGACGAAGCCGATTTCAAGGCGCGCTCACCCATCACCTACATCAAGCAGATCGTCACCCCGCTGATGCTGGTCGAGGGGGAAGCGGATTTGCGCACGCCTCCCGCCGACGGCGGCGAGGAGATGTTCCGGGCGCTGAAGTACAGGAAGATCCCGACTGTGATGGTGCGTTTCTCGGGCGAGTCGCACGAGCTGTCGCGCTCGGGCAAGCCGACTCATCGGATCGAGCGGCTGCGGCACATCGTTGCCTGGATGGACAAGTATGTCCTGGGCAAGGAAATTCGCACCTACGATGTGAAATGAACCCCTGTACAGCAGCGTGCGATCTGCAAATCATCAATCAATTGTTGCCGGCGCGTCCGGATCCAGATTTGAGAGAAACTCTTCGCAGGGCAAACAGAGTATGTCGTTGATCCTTATTCGTTCTCCGTTGGCTCCGCGGAATCCAAAACCAGTGGAAGCATTCCAGTTTCGAGACTTCTTACGAATTGGAACCTGGGGCCGAGCTCTGCCGCCATGAAGGGATGCAAAGTTTTCAGAATTGCCCGACCGGCAAGAAGATCCGTTCCGCTTCGCTTGAGTTTGCGAGCGCTGGAACCAGTGAGTATGAATTGCACTTGCCGGCCAATGGCTAACTCCATTGACCGGTGAACCTCGTCAAGGAGACTTGGAACCTTCTGAATCTCATCCAATATTACCGTTTTGGTCTGCCTGCTTCCCGAGATCACATCTCCGAGCCGTTCCGGTCCGGCGAGATAAGTCCGAAAAACCTCCTGATCGAGCAAATCAATATAGATGGCATCGGGGTAATTCTGCCTGAGCCAAGTCGACTTTCCGGTGCCTCTAGATCCGAACAAGAAGTAGCTCTCCTTGGGATTGAAGCCCAAAAGCTCCAGATTTGCGCCCAATTCCTTCAATTCCGTCAATTCCAGGCGCAAAAACTCCTCGTTCCAGAGGCCATTTTGAGCGATTTTATTGTCGGCGATTAGGTAGCTGCGCTTCTGTTCCGGAGTCAGATGGCCGAGCTCGATGCAGGGGATCGTCTTGAGCCCCAGTTGTCGCGCCGCAACGAGCCGTCCATGGCCTGCGATGACGCCGTTATCGCCATCCAAAAGGACCGGATTGGTGAACCCGAACTCCTTACCTCCACGCTCCTCAGGATGGCTGCCGGTTTGAGCTTGGGGGACGCGGCCGGCCTGTTGG
The DNA here is from genome assembly GCA_963824985.1 of Terriglobia bacterium. Lineage (GTDB taxonomy): Bacteria > Acidobacteriota > UBA6911 > UBA6911 > UBA6911 > JAFNAG01. The sequence goes on along the minus strand of CAWGRQ010000047.1, from coordinate 313,697 downwards.
CGTGCCTGTTCATGGGGTGGTCGATGCGCTTGCGGGCCATTGTGGATCCTTTCATCGCCGCCGCCCATCCGGTGCCGAAGATCGCGATTCTGCCTCTGATCATGCTCAACTTCGGAATCGGCGAAGGCTCCAAGGTGATCGTGATCGCCCTGGCGGCGTTCTTCCCGATGATGATCAGCACCCGTCCCTTGATTAATGGTAGCATCAGAAAACTGCTAAAAAAGGAGAAGAAAAAGACGACCGGCCCGAGGGCTAAACCATTTGCGCAACCAAGACGATCAAAGTCCCTGTGGACAAGGTCTATAAGACCTGGACCGATGCCGACAAATTCGCCAAGATGTTCGGCGACTCCCCAAAACAGGAAATCCGGGAGGGAGGCGCGTTCGCGTGAAGGCTACGTCAGGGCGTCTGATTGTCTGCCCTCCTCCAATCTAGAACGCCTTAAGTTTCGCCAGACTTTCTGGACGAAGTGGCATCAAATAATAGGATTCTTTGCGCGCATTGGTGTCATCAATTTTCCATTGGTTGCCTTCGAGGATGATGCGCCATGGCCATGGACTGTCCCTGGATGAAACAGTGACTCCGCCCTTTGTATCCATTGTCCTCACGATATCCTTGATCACAATGCTTGCCTCGGTTGCACTCTTAAACGTGATGGCCCCTTGCGAGCATTGCTTTGCCTTTTCCTCCAATTCCGTGCGATTTCTGGAACGTGTGACCGTAGATTTGGCCATTGCTGCGAAACTATCCCGCATAAAGCCCGTTCCATCCGTGATGCCGGCCTTACTATTGTGATCTTTCACACCCGGAATATCGATGAGCACTTCAAATAGGAGGCTTTCAAACTTTATGGCCCTTTGCGAAGCATAAGTCATAAACGTATCGAGATCGCCGGTTGAACGAGCCAGCGCAAATTCATATACTGCTTTTCGAATTGCCTGCTCCCTATCTTGTTTCACCTGCTGTCCCAGCAGGTTCTCTATGGTGCCACCCAAAATAATCACGGAAAGCCACAAGACTGCATACTTGCATCGGCGCATAGACCCTCCTTTGAAAAGACCTGGCGATTTTCAAAAACGCTCAAATCTCAGCTGAGCAACGCATAGGAAAGCGCACAAGGTTGCGGTCCACGTACTCCGCTCATCTCACAATTCGAAAGGGTGCGTTTTGCCTGTTCGATCTGTCAGCTCCTGATCATTCCTCTTTCAGCGCAAGTACGGGATCCACTTTGGTTGCGCGCCGTGCCGGCAGATAACTCGCAGTGGCAGCAGCCAAAAGCAAGAACAGCGGCATCAATAAAAAGGTGGCCGGATCATGGGGATGAATGCCGTACAGCAAATTGGCCATCAGGCGGCTGAATACGAAGGAGCCGGCAACTCCGGCCCCGATGCCGAGGAAGACCGGGAGTAGGCTTTGCCACAGTATCAATCCGACTACGTCCCTATCGGCCGCCCCGAGGGCGATCCGGATCCCAATTTCGCGCGAGCGGCGGCTCACCGTGTACGCAACGACGCCATAAACGCCCAGCAGGACGAGGAACAGTGCACTTAGGGCAAATCCCCCCATCAGAATGATGTAAAAGCGAGGCGTCAACATCGACTCCCATATTCTCTCGTCCATTGTCTTGAATTCGCCGAGACTGACCGTATTGTCCAATTGCAAAACCTGTGTCCGTATCATCGGGACCAGGCTTCCCGTATTTCTGTGTGTCCGGATTGTCAGGTAACCTGAGGTGGTGGGCAGCGGTGCCTTGGGTTGCTGATACATGGAATAGTAAATGTGCGGAAGGGTTTCCGGGTCCGTGGTGCTATGCCTGATATCGGCGACAACACCGATGATGCGGCGCGGCGGCCCGCTGCCCACAGCCACCACACTGCTCGAGATGGTCTTGCCGAGCGGGGTTACACCCGGGAAATAGCGCTTTGCGAGTGTCTCATTAATGACCGCCACCTTTTCAGGAGCCTGGTCCGAGTCGTCATTAGTAAGCAGTCGCCCATCAAGAAGGCTCATCCTGAGCGCACTAAAATATGCCGGACTGACGAACTGGTCACACCCGGGGGCGGGTTCGTCCTGAGGCCATCCTTCCGGATAAATGTATCCGGGAATTCTGGTTGAGAGAGGGAGACTTCCTACTCCCGCGGCCTCAATCCCACGCTGTTTTGCGAGGGCTTCCAGTAACTGCTGCCAAAATGAAATGTGCTGCATCTTTTGTCGTTGGTTCTCAAAAGGGCTATTTCCTTTCCAGAAGGAAACCTGCACGGTCAAAACGTTATTGGGTTCATATCCCAGGTCCACCGTAAGCAGCGTGATGAAACTCCGGACCATCAGCCCCCCCGCCAACAGAAGAACCATGCCAATGGCGACCTGGACTGTAATGATCGTTCCACTCCCAAACGGAAATCCCTTCCCGGGTTTCAGGCGCTTCCTCGATTCGTGAATGACCTCCATCAAGTTCGCCCTGGAACTTTCCAACACAATAGAGAAGCCGATTGCAGCGCCGGTTAACGTGGAAATCGCTGTTGCGAAAGCAAAAACCCTGAAGTCAACGCCAATCGCGTATTCCGTTCGCAGTTTCAGGGGACTCGAATAAATCAAAAAGTTGATTACCCAATGGGCCAGGGTCAAGCCCATGCCTCCACCCATCGCTGATAGGAGCAGGCATTCAAGGAGGGACTGGCGCGCCAGCTGCAATCGTGAGGCCCCAAGAGCGGTCCGGATAGCAAATTCCTTTCCGCGTACTCGGGCGCGTGCCGCCATCAGGTTGGCGAGGTTAGCGCAAGCTATCAGCAACACTATGATGACGGCGCCGAAAAACATGAGGAGTGCCGGTTTGACCTGCTTCATCATCAGTTCGTGGAGAGGTATGACCGTCACGACAGTTCGCTCTGCATTGATAACTGTGGGTGACCCAGTCGAGGTTGCCAGGCTGCTTATTTCAGCGCTTGCCTGCTTAATGGAAATTCCATCGCGAAGGCGACCGAGAGCCAACCTTCTGGAATAGTTCGATGGAACTCCCTGTGGTATCCATACTTCCCCGCTGCCTTCAGGGAAGCCAGATCCTCGCGGCATGATTCCAATGACGGTGTAGGCCTTGTTATCCAGAATCATGGATCGGCCAAGAATAGACTGGTCGCGATCAAACAGGCGCTGCCAAAGTTTGTCACTCAGGAGCAATATGGAATCCTTTCCAGGCTGACTTTCGTCTTCAGAGAAGACCCGACCCTGCGCGGCATCCACTCCAAGCAACTGAAATAATGAAGGCGAGGCGGACACGACGTTGATGTCATTCGTCGTGCCTTCAGCCGTCAGGCTCGACGCCTTCAGCGAATAGAGCGCGACAGAAGCAAAGCAACTTGATTTTTCGTGAAGGGCACTAAAGATCGGCCACCCCAGGGTCGGTTCCGATAACCTCGGAGGGCCGTGGCCGATCCGCACAATCCGGCTAGGATCGCGATAAGGGAGGGGCCTCACCAGTACGGCATCAACTATGCTGAATACCGCAGTATTGGCAGCGATCCCCAGGGCGAGCGTGATAAGAGCCGTCGCCGTGAAACCCGGGCTGCGACGCATCATGCGCATGCCGAAACAGAGATCGCGCCAGAAGGACTCAATCAAGCGCAGGCCGCGGGCGTCCCGGCAATCCTCCTTATGTTGTTCGACGCCGCCCATATCGCACACGGACGCACAACGAGCTTCTTCCTCCGACAATCCTTGGCCAACATATTCCCGGATCTGATGGTCCAGGTGGAAGCGGAATTCTTCGCGGAGTTCTTCCTCCACCCTGGTCCTGCGAAATAACGTGCGGAGTCGCAGCGACAATTTGGAGATCCATCGTGCCATCGTTCACCGCTCCTCAAGGTGTATCCAGCACTAAATCGATGGCGGTAGACAGCCTCTCCCAGTTTGCACGTTCCTCATTGAGATACTTGCGACCTGCTGACGTAACCGCATAATACCTGGCGCGCCGATTGTTTTCGGATGCGCCCCACTTCGCTCTGATCCATCCCTGCTGCCTCGAGGCGGTGCAGAGCAGGGTAAAGCGCGCCCTGATTTACCTGTAGCACTTCCTTCGAAACCAGCCTGATTCGTTGCGCGATTCCCCAGCCGTGCATGGGTTCGAGGGCTACGGTCTTAAGGATGAGAAGATCCAACGTGCCCTGAACAAGGTCGGTGGGTTTGCCCATTTGTTCTCCTCTCGATGATTGATGGGTCCAATATCGCCTCGCTCTTGTCAATAGTCAAGGGGAAAATCCATTGTGAATGAAAATGGGGAAAATCGAAGAGCGTCCGCGATTCAGTAGGTAGTCTATTCGTCCATTCGCGGCGTCTTAGTGGCAAGGTTAATGATCTTTCGAGTTCCCATGCGATCGACTCACCCTGCCCCGGCAGATCATTGCGATCGGCGCGTTCGGAACTGCATTGGAACATACCATAACCCGCCAGCTTGCCACGGGCATTCACGAAAAAGGGGACCTACCGCTTCTCCAGGCCGGACATCCAGGAAACAGGAGCAAGCCGGAAAAGCGGAATGTCCCCATTTCGCTCCGGTGATGACACGGGTGAACCCGTGTTGATCCGCTTCACAGCCTGGGGGCAGGCCGCTCATGGTATAATTCGACTGAAATTCAAGTGCGCAGCCGTCCTTCAAGCCAGATCAGTGGATAACGTGGGGAACCGTATCACTCAAGGGTTCCAGCCGAGGAGGAAGGCGTGAAGCACATTCTCTTGACGTCTCTGGTAGCAGTACCGTTGATGTTCATAGAAGTGCAAGTCGCGGAGACTCCGGCCGCGCAGGATTCACAACGGCCGGCCGGCATCATCCAGGGCACCGTTCTCAAGTATGCGCGCGATCTGCGCTCCAATATGCAAACCCGCGAAAGGATCGTCGGCGCCGAGGTCACTCCGAGGTCACTCTTAAGGGAAAGGACATCCTGCGCGTCGTAAGGATCACAGAGGGGTGGAGCCTTTTCATTCCGGGATCTTCCTCCGGAAATCTATACGGTCACAGCAAGCTCCCGCACGCCAGTCTTCTTCCCGTCCTCCCGTTGTCCAGAGAAGTTGATCTGCGGCGCAGCAATACTGCGTTTTTCAATTTCACCGCATACAACGATGACGGCATCCGCGGGCGGATTGTCGACTCTTCACAACCGGGCAAGTACCGGACCCGTCTGGACCTGGTGCCGGAGTCGCCGGAATACCCCGCCTTTCCAAATTCATTCCGAAGGCCGCGGGGAGGGCCGGGTCCATATGTGCGCGCAGCACCGATCCGGGAGCATAAAACTTCATCCGGGGCAGAGCCTGTCCATTCTCGACCAGGTGATTCTCGAAGGATAGGCAGTTCAAGCTGCCTCGTGGCCTGTCAGGCTCAGGATCCGGTCGCCTGACGTTCCGCGCCTGTGGCGCGAACTTCCATCCGGCCGCCCACGCACTCGTTTCCGATGGCGCATCCCCCGGGGAAGGAAAATTTCTGCGATTCCTGTTGACGATCAACAGAAAAAATGGAATACTTCTGTTGATGATCAAGAGGAACGCATATCCCGGGCCGAACCACGCATGGAGGGAAACGAGTGAGTGCTAATGATGGCAAGAGCGAAGTGCTCCAGGGGACGCTTGATCTGCTGGTGCTGAAAACACTGGAGACGATGGGGCCGATGCACGGCTGGGGCATTGCGCGGCGCCTCGAGCAGGTGTCCGAGAACATGTTGCAGCTGAATCAGGGCACGGTCTACCCGGCGCTGCTGCGCCTGGAGCAGGCGGGGTGGATCCGTTCCGACTGGGGGGTGTCCGAGAACAACCGGCGGGCGCGTTTCTATGGACTGACGGCGGCGGGGCGCCGTCGCCTGCGCACGGAGGAGAGGAATTGGGACCGGATGTCCGCGGTGATTGGCCGCGTGCTTCGGTCCGAAGCGTAGACTGGAGGAAGACCGTGCACCGATTGAGAACGCTGGCTTGGCGCATTCGTGCTTTGTTCCACAAGGATCGGTTGGACGGCACGTTGGACGAGGAACTGCGCTTCCACCTGGAGATGGAAGCCGATCGACTGGTTCGGAACGGCATGATCCCCGAAGCTGCGCGGCTCGCGGCCCGGCGCAACTTCGGCGGCGTCGAACAGGTAAAAGCGATCTGCCGCGACCGGCGCGGCCTTCCGGCTGTCGAAGCCCTTGCGCGAGACCTCGCGCTTGCCGTACGAACGCTCCTCCGGCACCCAGGCTACACCGCCGCCGCGGTGCTCTCGCTGGCTCTGGGCATCGGCGCCAACACCGCCGTCTTCTCCCTCCTCGACGCCTTCGTGCTGCGCCCGTTGCCCTATCCCGAACCCGCCCAGCTCGTTCGCGTTTATGCGTCGGGACGGCTCGGGGGAGTTTTGAGAAGAGGCGCGGTTTCGGCGCCTGTGCTGCGCGACTGGCGGGAACGTGCGCGCGTGTTTTCGGGGATCGGCGCGTTTGTGCCGGGCAGCGTCAACCTCCAGAGCACCGATGGCGCGGTACGCGTCCCCGCAACTTTCGCCGAGCCGGACGTGTTCCGAGCGCTCGGCGTTTCTCCCCTGCACGGACGGCTGCTACTCCCGGAAGACACGGCGCGCGGACCGGAACGCGTCGTCGTCCTGAGTCACGCGCTCTGGCTGGATCGCTTCGGCGGCAGCAAGGAAATCATCGGGCAGGCGATCCGCATTGACGCCTCGGAGCACACGATCGTCGGCGTGATGCCGGCCGGCTTCGAGTTTCCTCCACGGACGAGCGCCGCCATGTGGGTTCCGCTCCCGCTGCCGGCCTCGGATGCCACGGATCGTGGCAACAACTGGCTGTCTGTCGTCGCACGAATCAAGCCCGGCGTGTCGCTCAGCCTGGCCCGCAGCGACCTGGCCAGGGTGTCAAGCGACCTGGAGGCGATCTACCCCAACAGCCGGGAGGCCTGGGCCATGCCGCTGCACGGCGACACTGTCGGCCGGACGGCACTCGTGTTGATCGTACTCGCCGCCACCGTGGGATTCGTGCTTCTTATCGCATGCGCCAACGTCGCCCACATGATCCTCGCGAGGGCTATGATCCGGCGTCACGAGTTCGCCGTCCGGCTTGCCCTGGGCGCAAGCCGGTGGCGGATCGTGCGGCTCCTTCTGGCGGAGGGATTTCTGCTGGCGCTGGCTGGGGGACTTGTCGGCCTTTTGGCCTGCCGTTGGGTTCTCGACGCCCTGCTGTCGCTGCCGGCTAATCCGCTTCCGGCGGGCGTTGAGGTCGCCATTAGTTGGCCTGTGCTCGGGTATTGTGCGGTCGGCTCGGTGTTGACGGCGCTTGGCATCAGCCTGGTTCCTGCCTGGCGAATGTCGAGACAGAAGCTCCATGCCGATCTCGCCGAGGCCGCGCCCTCGGCCCGAGGTCGCGCCCGTCACGGCAACCGGCTCATCACCATGGAGGTCGCGCTGTCAGTTGCGCTCGTGATCGGCGCCGCCATGCTCGTGCGCAGCCTCCGAGCGCTTGCGGATGTCGACCTCGGGTTCCGACCGGAAAACGTGCTGACCATGCGTGTGAGCCTCCCGCCCGGGCGATACCCGGACGTGGCAAGATCGCACGCGTTCTATGACCGGATGCTGGAGCGACTGGAGGGGGTGGCCGGTGTGGAGGCGGTTGGCCTCAACAACCTCCTCCCGATCCAGATGACACACACGAACATGGACTTCACGGTGGAGGGATTGCCCAACGATCGCCCGGGGTACGAGCCCTTCGCGGAGCACCGCACCGTGAATCCGGACTTTTTCCGCGCTCTGGGCATTCCCCTGATCTCGGGGCGTTCGTTCACGAAGGCGGAGAACCGGTTCGGGTCGGGCGTGATCGTAATCAGCAAACGGGCGGCGGACACGTACTGGCCAGGCCAGAACCCCATTGGCCGACGATTGGCGTACGGCACCCGTCCCAGGCCGGAGCGGTGGTTTACGATCGTCGGCGTGGCCGGCGACATCAGGAGCGCGGGCCCGGGACAACCGCCGCAAGTGATCCTCTACGCGCCCTATCGCGACTTTGACTACGCGATCCAGTCGGTCAGCTTCGTGGTGCGGACCAGCGCGGCGGCGGGAGCAGTGGCGACCGCCGTCCGCCGGGCGGTCCATGAACTGGAGCCTGATCTCGCGCTCTATTGGGTGAGCACCATGGAAGAGGTGATCGCCCAATCCGCTGCCGGCACCCGCTTCCTGGCCGTGCTGCTCGCCGCCTTCGGCATCCTCGCCGTGGTTCTGGCTATCGTTGGTGTTTACGGCGTTATGTCCTACATCGTCGGCCAGCGTTACTGCGAGATTGGCGTGCGTATGGCGGTGGGTGCCTCCCGTTGCGACGTCCTCCGGTTCGTCTTGGGTCACGCTGCGCGGCGCTCGCTGATCGGGATCGGCATCGGCGTTGTGGCGTCGATCTCGTTGAGGCAGATCATGCGCCCGTTTCTCATCGACATCGGCCCGGTCGATGTCGGCTCTCAGGCCGGCGCGGCAGCGGTCATTCTCGTGGCCGCGCTGGCGGCGAGCGCGCTGCCGGCGTATCGCGCGTCGCGGGTGGACCCGATCGAGGCCTTACGGCACCCGTAGGCCGGGATCGCCCGGGCCGGGCGCCACTATTTAGGGGGCAGTGGCGGTCGTTCCCGGCCCGAACCCGGGTCACCCTGTAGGAAGAGAAAAGGAGGCCGGAATGACACTCCCCGGCCGACGAATCGGAACCGGTCTCGAACTCAGCGTAGTCGCCATGGGGCTGCTCGTGCTCGTCGCCGGCGACGTCGCCGGATGCGGTGCGGGACAGGCGGGCCACAGCCAGGATGCCGCACGCATTGATCAACTCCTCTCGAAGGAATACGCGGCGGACGAACCCGGCGCCGCAGTCCTCGTCTCCAGAGGGGGAACCGTCATCCTGAACAAGGGCTACGGTCTGGCGGACACAGCGCGCAAAGTGCCTGCCACGCCCGCAACGGTGTTCCGACTTGCGTCGGTCACCAAGATGTTCGTGGCCACGGCTATCCTGATGCTCGCCGAGAAGGGTCAGCTCGCCCTCGATGACCCCGTAACAAAGATCCTTCCTTCCTCCCCTGCCTCCTGGCAGCAGATCAGGGTGAGGGATCTGTTGTCTCACACGGCGGGGCTCGCCGACTACCTCGACCGCCCCGACAGCATGGCGTGGGCGCGGGGCGAGTATATGACGCAGGACCTTCTCGATGCCTTCAAGGACAAACCGGCATCGTTTGCGCCCGGCGCGAAGGCTGCCTACTCCAATTCGAACTACATCCTGCTGGGGGCCGTCATCGAGAAGGTGTCCGGGGTATCCTTCGGCCGGTTCGTCAAGACGAAGATCTTCGAACCGCTTGGCATGACCGCCACGTCCTGCGAGGGTCGGTTCGAGGACATATCGGGTCTGGCAACCGCATACGAACCAGCGCGTCTTCCCGATGGCCGGCCGGACTGGACCCGGCTGCTCGTTGCCAGGCCGTACACGATGTCGGCGCTGTATACCGCGGGTTCATGTGTGTCGTCGGTCGAGGATCTGGAGCGATTCCACGAGGGGCTCGTCCGAGGCAGAGCCGTCGACAAACGGGCATTATCGGAGAGCCTCGAGCCGGCCAGGTTGACCGATGGCAACGCGGACTCGATGTCGCTCGGCGGCTGGCAACTCGACAAGATCCAGGGACGCAGGGCAGCCATGCTGGGCGGAGCCTTGCCTGGCGTGTGCACCTGGTTCCTCATGATGCCCGAGGAGGACATCCTTGTTATCCTCCTGACCAACCGGACCCCAGGCATGCCGCGGTGCGGGATGCTGGCTGTTCAGATTGCCGGGATGGTCGCCGGCCGCCAGTAACTGGAACGGTCCAGCCTCATTACAGTCCCAAGGTCATGCAGACTCCCATAAGAAGTCAGAGGTTGCTTGTGCTATATTCCTCTCGCGGCATTCAAAGCTTCCCGTCCTCAATAATCAATGCACTCGAAAGAAGGAGGGTGGCACGATGACGGAAATGAGTCCAGTTGTAGGAGGTCTCTTCAGCATCCACAAGATCATCTCACGAGCCCTGAATGTCTCCATTCAGAAGTGTGAGGAGTATCTCGGGAAGCAGGGCATACCACCCGAGGAAGCTGCGGGTTTTCTTATGTATGTAACGACGCTGAGGTGGGTAACGCACTCGCATCATCTCACCGAGGATGACATGGCCTTCCCATATTTCAGGGACAAGCTGGAGGCACCCTACGCCCGGTTGGAGGGCGACCACCAGGTCATAGCCCGCGTTCTGGTGAACGTCGACGAGTGTCTTTCAGATATATCATCTGGCGGTGTCATCAAGCTTCGAGATGTACTGGGCGAATTCGACAAGTTGTGGGGACCCCACATAGGAATTGAGGAGGAGCATTTTACAGCAGACAAGCTGAAGGCGGTCGCGGGAATGCAGGAACAGGTGGCCCTCGTCGCACGGTTTGCCGAACACGGCAAGAAGAACGCGGGCCCGGGACATCTGGCGTTGCCCTTCATGTTCTACAATCTTGAAGGCGCTGACCGTGAGGACTTTTCGATGCCCTTCCCCTGGATTGTCAAAAAGGTCCTTGTGCCTGTTTTCTGGAGGGGGAAGTGGAAGCCGATGAGTCGGTTCCTTCTTGTGTAAATGGGGCAAGGAAGAGACAATCCTTCGCCTTTGTGAGGCATCCACGGCGGAGCAAGTCCCGAGTCTGAGAAGACATCTTTCTGCCTTAACATCGCCTGCCACACATCTCTCCACCAGGGGGAGAAGGTGGGGATCTTCAGCCTGGAAATGTCCACGACCGAGATCACGAAACGCATGATCTCGTCGCTTTCGGAAGTCGATGCCCACCGGATCCAGTCGGGCTGCCTGACCCGGGATGACTGGGAGAAGATCTACACAGCGACCTCCGATCTCACCTCAGCCGGTATCTATATAGATGACTCGGCAAACCCGACGAAGATCCTGGACACCCACTTTTCTCCATTGTCGGGGGGAGGGGAGTTTCAAGTCATTGATGGGTGTCCACGATCGCCACGTCCACGATCGCCACGATCACTTTTTTGGAAGAAGTGATTTTTTCGGTTGACACGACGACATCTGTCATTGTACTATCACGACAGTTGTCGTCCTATTTTAATTAATAGGGAGAAAACCATGAGCCCATCGCCGCTGCCCAAATTGACTGATGCCGAATTCGAAATCATGGCGATTGTGTGGGAAGAGGGTGAAACCACCGTCAACCAGGTGTGGGAATCGATCAATCGCAGGAGGCCGGCCCCGTTATCCAGGACGACGATCCTGGTTCAGATGAACCGCCTCGAGGAAAAGAAGTGGCTCAATCATCGTGCGCTCGGCAGGACCTTTCTTTATTCCGCTACCCGCCGGAAAGACGAGACCCTCGAAAACCTGGTCGGAGATGTTCAACGCCGGTTCTTTAAAGGCTCCAGCTCCGACCTGATGCGGTGCCTTTTCAGAAGCGTCGAGGTATCAAAAGAGGAAATTCAAAAGCTCAAAGAAATCATCCGCAGCCACGAAGGAGAGCCGAAATGAGCTGGCAATCCCTTTTTGAACATGCTGCCACCGCGGACGGGATTCTGCTGACCGCCTTCCACTCGCTGTGGCTTTCGCTTGTGGCCTTCATGATCCTCCGCATGCGGAGATTCAGGGCCCCTGCCGTCAGATCAGCCTGGTGTACTTTCATGCTGATCCTGCTGCTCATTTTGCCGCTCATTACCTGGTTTGTGCCCCGTCCGGTTATCCGGACACACCCGGATCAAAAGGCCTCGATCTCGACAAGTGTGGTGTCAACCGATGTCGAAGCGCCTCTCTTAAACAACCTCTTGGCAATAAACACGCCGGCCCCACAAGCGCGCATTGACCAGTGGAAAGTATGGATGAATCGATTCGGCCTTATCTGGCTTGCGGTCACACTCGCCTGCGTCGGACGTCTTCTGTATGGGATGATGTTTTTGAAAGGGTACTGCGATTGCCTGCGTGAGGTGAAAGACGACCGGCTGACAGCCATTCTGCAGGGAAATCAACGAATCTACCTGGTTTTCGACTGCAGACCCAGGTTCTTTGTTTCCCTCACACTTCCCTCTCCCGTATCCATGGGGATACGGAAACCTGTGGTCATTTTACCGGCCGACATTGTATCAGAGCATTGGCGACGGAGAACTCCGGGCGATACTGCTGCACGAACTCGCGCATATCCACCACTCCGACCACATACTTGGGTTGCTGCAGCGGCTTGTCAAGGCGCTGTACTGGTGGAATCCATTTGTCTATCGCGTCTGCGATACCCTGACGACAGCTCGCGAGGAAGTAAGCGACAACTACGCCATCTCGGCGATGGGGAGCGCCGCGAGCTACGCCACGCTTCTGGTAAAACTCATTGAAAAAGCGCCTCTGATCACCGCATGCCGTGCGTGGCAGGCATGGCTACGCCCTACCAATGCCTGCAAACAAGAATCAGAAATATTGTATCCAGGAAGAGAGACCTGCGCGTGAAAGCCGGCAAAGGCATGATCTCCGCGATTTCAGCAACGGCAGTGCTGATGTGCGGTCTTGTCGGCCTCGGCAGTCAGGTGAAGATCTTCGGAACCGGGCAGGCGGTCGCATCCGAGAAGAGCAATCTCATGGAAGCCGCCATCGAAACTCGCCGGGCCGACGTCGATGTGCCTTCGCCCATTACTGCGGCGCCTGTTCCCGAGGCGCCTCGCAGGTCAGCGCCCACCCGGGTCGAAGCCGGGCAAAAGACTGAGGCTGTCATCGCGCAGACTCCCGACCCGGTCACCCTGCCGTTCATAAGGAAGAGGAACCTGGCGCGCAGCGATGCGTTTCCAAATGTGAAGAACGAAGAAACAGATGCCCCGCAGACACCACCGGTCCAGCTGGATGAATTTAATCCGCCGATAGTCCGCTCCCGGGTGGAACCCGAAGTAACGGCCCTGGCATCGCGGGCGAGGATCACCGCAACCGTCACAGTTGTAGTTGTCGTGAATGAAAAAGGAGACGTGTATGAAGCCAGAGTCAGGAGGGGCCATCCCCTTCTCTCGACCCAGCTGCCTTAAAAGCCGTACTGCAATGGAAGTTCGAACCACTATTGGTGGATGGGGCGCCACGCGCCTTTGTCACTACCATCGATCTGCATTTCAGGCCTGAGGCGTGAAGGGGAAGGTATGAAGGCACATCCAGGCATCAGGATCCTTGCAGCAGTTCTCCTGTTCGCAATTGGCATCCCCGCGAGTATCAATTCCCTGCAGGAGACAACTGCCGTCCGGCCGTCATTTGAAGTCGCCACAGTCAAGCCCAGCAGCTCGGCAGCTTACATTCCCGGAGGTCCGGTCGGAAAAGACGACTACTTCGCATGGAATGCAACGACGTTGAAAAGGCTCGTTGGGGATCGCCTATTTCCCCTGCGTGAGTGGCAGATGGAGTGGCAGATCAAAGGAGGAACACCGGGGTGGGTGGACTCCCAATTGTGGGACGTGGAAGCGAAGAGCAAGACGGAAGACGTCGATGCAAACCAATGCCCAACATCCGACTCCGATTGCGTCACTCGCATAATTGGCTCAACGCATCGCTGATGCTGCAATCATTGCTCGAAGACCGGTTCAAACTACGAGTTGAACTGCAGACAAGACAGGCTCCCGTCTACAATCTCGTCGTCGCGAAGGGTGGACCCAAGATCAAACTTGATGACGATCAGAGCCCGCCCTCATCAGTGTCAGGAACTCCTCCATCTTCTGGAGCTGCCTGGGAACTGCCGCGCGGCTCGTTGATGTCAGGCGGAGGCTATCGCCCGCCTTTTGTGACAATCCATCGAAGGTCGCGCCGTTCCAATAGAGCGCCTTATCTCCATGCTGTTAAATCGTGCGGGAAGACCGATCATTGACTGCACGAACCTCAAGGGTCTTCACAGTTTTAAGGTCCAATGGTCGGAGGAGGATTCCGGTTCGGGTGATTCGCCCCTCGCTCGGAGAAGCCTATCTCTCGGGCCCGCGTTTTTCACGGCGCTGCAGGAACAACTCGGGTTGCGGATGGAATCAGCGAAAGGGCCGGTTGAGTTCCTGGTGATTAAGAGTGTCCAGAAGCCGGACGGCAATAAATAAGCTGTCACCGCCCAAACACAAGTGCGGGATTTGAACTTCCAATCCGCATGGACTCGGATATGAACGCCTTCCTCTGTTTTCTTCTGCTTCTGACGGCACACCAGGGACGTGTGATATTCGGCAACGTTCCCGTCCCTGGGGCGACGGTGACGGCGATCCAGGGAGAAAAGAAGTTCGTCGCCGTAACGGACCTTCAGGGTGCCTATTTCTTCCCGGAACTGGCCGAAGGGCCGTTCACAATCCAGGTGGAGATGCGGGGCTTCTCCTCCGATCCGGCAGGAAGTGAGCGGGCTGACTGCCACGCTCCAAATCAAGATGCTTCCGATCGAAGAGATGCACGCCGAGATCGTACGGGAGGCTCCGGCCCCCGCCCCTGCCGAGTGCACTCCGAACAGGAGGCAGGCCGCAGGCCTCACCCGATCAGACCGGTTTTCACCAAACCGACATCAATGCGGCCGCCGAGCACCACGCCGGCGACAATGCGGCTGCTCCTTCAATCCGCGCTTTCGCCAATCTGAGCTCCGGACGAGCTCAGCCGGCGCGCCGCCGACGGTTTTCTTATCAACGGCAGTGACAACAACGCCGCGGCCTCGCCCTTCGGCCTGCCTGCCAGGATCGGCAACAACTTCGGGGAATGCCGTTATTCAGAGGCAATGCGGGGCTGACCGTGGACAACTCCGGGCTGAATGCGCGATCGTATTCGTTTACGGGACAAAACACGCGGGAGCCGTCCTACAACCGGCTCACCGCGTCTTTCAATATCGGCGGCCCGCTCATAATTCCGCACCTGTTCAAACAGCAGTGCCCCGGTCATTCTTCTTCGGCTATCAAGCGCCTGCAAAACCGAACCGTCTTGACGACGCCGGGACGAATGCCGACGGCCGCGGAGCGCAACGGAGATTTTTCCCGGACGTTTTCCGCGCTCGGGCAGCCCGTTCAGATCGTCGATCCCCTTACCGGATCCCCATTTGACGGGAACCGGATCCCCCAGGACCGGATCAGCCCGCAAGCCAGCGCTCTGCTGGACCTGTTTCCGCTTCCCGACTTCAAGGAGAACGCGCGTTACAACTATCAGGTTCCCGTCGAATCCAGTCTCGCACCGGACAGCGTCCAGGGGCGCCTGACCCAATCTCATTCGTCAAAAGAATCACACTCGCCATCAGCATCGATGCGCAGAGCGAGCGCGGCGACAATTCAAACCTTTTCAATTTTGTCGATGCGTCGCGCACGTCCGGCGTCAACGCCTCGGTTCAATGGACTGCAAGATTCTCAGAACGGTCCGCCGCCGTTCTCCGGTACCAGTTCGGCCGGCAGTCGATGCGGCTACTGCCCTACTTTGCGAATCGCGTCAATGTCTCGGGCATTGCCGGAATCGGCGGCAACAACCAGGAACCTGTCCAACTGGGGACCGCCGGCCCTCAATTTTGCGGGCGGCACCTCGACGTTGTCCGACGGCCAGTATTACTTCAATCGCACGCAGAACAACACGTTCTCCTTCAGTTTCTACCGGATCCGCGGCCGCCACAATCTGAGCTTCGGCGCCGATGTGCGCCGCTACCAGTCCAACATGCTTTCGCAACAGGATCCCCGTGGGACGTTCACCTTTACCGGCGCCGCGGCAGGTTACGATTTGGCCGACTTCCTCCTGGGCATCCCGAATACCAGTTCCATCGCCTTCGGCAACGCCGACAAGTACTTCCGGCAAACCGTTTATGACGGGTTTGTCATGGACGATTTCCAGGTAGCGCAGCGGATTGACGTCAACGCGGGCATACGGTGGGAGTACGAAGCGCCGATCCGCGAACTGCAGGGCCGTCTGGCCAATCTGGAGATCACGCCGATTTCAGCGCCGTCGCGCAGGCGGCAGGCAACGGCCTTATCTCACCCCGACCGGTCCGGAATCCAACCGCGTCATCGGCTTTGCCTGGCGCCCGCTTGCGGCGTCCTCGCTGGTCGTGCGCGGCGGCTACGGGATCTATCGGAACACGAACGTCTATCAGGCGATCGCCGTGCAGATGGCGCAGCAGCCGCCGTTTTCCAAGACCGTCAGCGTGCAGCGCTCGCCGGAGAATCCCCTGACTCTCGCGAACGGATTCGTCAACGCTCCCGGCGGCACCCCGAACACGTTCGCAGTGGACCCGCATTTCCGTGTCGGTTACGTGCAGAGCTGGCAGCTTTCCGTTCAACGCGATCTGCCGGCGGCGCTGCAGGTGACACGTGATGTATCTCGGGACAAAAGGAACGCGCCTGCCGCAGGAGACGCTGCCGAACACGTTTCCTTCGGGGGCCGTGGAGCCGTCCGGATACGTCTATCTCTCATCCAACGGCAACTCCATTCGCCATGCCGGAACCGTCCAGTTGCGCCGGCGGCTTCGCAGCGGCTTTACCGCGACCGCGCAGTACACCTGGGCGAGATCTTTCGACAACGCCCCCCTGATGGCCGGAATCGGGACGGGTCAGGCCGGGGAGGCAATCGCGCAGAACTGGCTCGACCTCAGGGCCGAGCGGGCGCCGTCGAGTTTCGATCGGCGGCATCAATTGAACGTGGAGACCCAGTACACGACAGGCATGGGATTGGGCGGCGGGGCGCTCATGGGCGGATGGAGGGGCGCTCTGTTCAGAGGATGGGCCTCTGCGTTTCAGCTCAACATCGGCAGCGGCCTGCCGCTGACACCCGTCTATTTTGCGGCCGTAAAAGGCACCGGGGTGACCGGAAATCTGAGACCCGATGTCACGGGAGCTTCCGTCACGGATGCGCCTGCCGGATTGTTCCTGAATCCCGCGGCCTATCGTATTCCCGCCGAGGGGTCATGGGGCAACGCCGGACGCAACTCGATCACCGGCCCTTCGCAGTTCAGCCTGAATTCGTCGCTCGGCCGCAATTTCCTCTGGCGCGACCACTACAGCTTCGAATTCCGCGTCGACGCCATGAACCTGCTGAACCACGTCACCATGAGGAGCTGGAACACGACCGTGAACAGCGCTCAGTTCGGACTGCCGGGCGGCAGCCAATGCCATGCGCAGCATCCAGATAACTTTGCGATTCAGGTTTTGATCATGAAAAGAAACCGAACCACGAAAACTTGTAGTCGACCAAATGACAATTAACCAATCGCAAATCACAAATGACCAGTGCTTTGAGAGAATTTGTCATTGGTTATTGGCGAATGGTTATTTGTCATTAGCTGATTCGCGAGGCTTTGGCCTGGGCGGTCCTGATCGACGCGCCGAGAATGCAGGCAAGCTCACGATCTTCCTTATGGTTAAACAGTTACGAAGACTGGTAATTGCGTTGGTGTTTCCGTTGCTGGGTTTCGCTGCTCCGATGGCGCAAGACCGGCAGGAGCAGCCGTTCAGGATCGCAGTGAAAACGCAGCTCGTCGTGGAGAATGTGTCCGTCAGGGACAGGGACGGCAGGACGATCGCGGGACTGACGGAAAAGGATTTCATAGTAACCGAAGACGGCGTTCCCCAGACCATCAGCGTGTTTCAGTTTGAAAAGCTGGACGAGACGCCGGCGCCCCCGATGGAACGCTTCACCGTGCCCGACCTCACGGTGACGCCGGCGACAAGCCCTCGGCTCGCGACCAATCCCGAGCGCTACCGGGATCGCCGGCTCCTGGTCCTTTTCTTCGACCCGGGGGACTTCAATATCTACTCCGCGGCGGCCAGATTCGTTCAGTCGCAGATGAAAGCCGCGGACCTGGTCGCGATCATGAGGTACCAGCAGCAACAGGGTACGGTCAGCATCCTGCAGGATTTCACGGACGACCGGGACGCGCTTATGAGCACGCTCTGGAAACTCGCGTACACCGACGAGCACAACGACTACGGCCCGGATGTGGTGTTCGGCCAGGATACGCCCGAGTTCAACCTGTTCAATACCGACCGCAAGCTTTCCGCTCTTCAGACGGCGGTGAACATGCTGCGCCCGGTGAACGAACGCAAGTCGCTCGTATATTTCGGCGGAGGGTTGCAGTTGAACGGGCTGGACAACATGGCGCAGCTCCGCGCGACGATCAATGCCGCGATCCGCGCGAACGTCGTGATCTTCCCGGTCGACTCGCGCGGCCTCGTCGCCATGGCGCCTCTGGGGAACGCAAGCGAGGCCTCGCCCGGCGGGCTCGGCATGTTCACAGGCGCAATCGCGATGTCCCGGATTACCGCTTTCCAGCAGTCTCAGGACACGCTCTACGCCCTTGCCGCGGATACCGGCGGCAAGGCCTTGCTCGACAACAACGACCTGTCGGCGGGAATCGTCCAGGCGCAAAAGGCAATCACGAGCTATTACGTCATTGGCTATTACCCGACCAACACGGCTTCCGATGGAAGATTCCGGCGCGTCAGGATCTCGCTGAAGGAGATCCCAGGCGCCAGATTGGACTATCGCCAGGGATACTACGCAGCCAAGACCTTCGACAAGTTCACCGTCGCCGACAAGGAGAGGCAACTCGAAGAGGCTCTTCTGCTGGAGGATCCGGTTACGGATCTCCCGATCGCGATGGAGATCAACTACTTCCAGTTGAATAGCGCGGAGTACTTCGTCCCGATCACGGTGAAGATTCCGGGCAGCGAGCTCGTGCTCGCCAGCCGGGGGGGTGCGGAACGCACGCTCATCGATTTCATCGGCGTGGTAAAAGCCGACTCCGGCCCGACCGTGAGAAACCTGCGCGACAAAGTGGACATCAAGTTGAGCGGCGAAACGGCTGCCGCACTGGCGAACCGGCCGATTCAGTACGACACCGGTTTCACGCTGCTTCCGGGGAAGTATGTAATCAAGTTTCTCGCGCGCGATGCGGAAACCGGCCGCATCGGTACGTTTCAGACACCCTTTGTCATTCCCAACCTGCTCAAAGAAGAAAGCTGCCTACCTATAAGTTCGGTCGTACTGAGCAGCCAACGAGTGGATGTGAAAGAAGCGTTGTTCAATGCCGGCAAGGGCAAACTGGCGGCGGCAGCTCTGGCATCGAATCCGCTGCTGGTCGGAGGGCAGAAGCTGATTCCAAGCGTCACGCGCGTCTTCAGCAAAGAGCGTGACATGTATGTTTACCTGCAGGCCTACGAGCATTATGCCGCAACCCCGCAGCCTTTGATTGCGCTTATTACCTTCTACCGTGGCCAGGTCAAGGCGTTCGAAACCCCGCTGCTTCAGTTCATGGACGGCCTGGGCCCGGAATCCAAGACGCAGCCCTTGAGATTCAGCCTGTCCCTGTCGAAGCTCCCTCCGGGGGAGTATGTCTGCCAGGTGACCGTGCTGGATCCCGCTTCCCGGAAAGCGGCGTTCTGGCAGGCGCCGGTAATGTTGATCTCCCGGTGAGCGGACGAACAAAAAACTCCGGTTTGCCATCGCGCACGACCACGAAATCGACTTCGCGCTTGTCGGTGTCGCGCAAATACCTGAGCTCCATGACAAAACCCTCCGTATCCTCCCGCCACTGGCAATACTTCAACAACTGGCAAGCCACCAGATTCCCCAGTCGCGGTCCCCCCTCGGGAGCCTGGGACCAGTCCCAGAAGTAAAGCTTCTTCTCCTTTCTGACTGCGCGGATCCGGGGTGCTCCGTACGGCGGGATTCGGAAGCAGACACAAAGCCGTTCGAGCACCGTCAGCCAGCGCTCGACGGTCTCGTGCGCGACCTGGAGCGACTCGCTCAGGCTCTTGACCGAGAGCGGAGATCCCACGCAGCGCGGGAGGTGCTGCAGAAGCAGTTCGATCAACGATACTTCGCGCACGCGTTCGAGGTCGCGCAGATCATCGCGTACGATCCGTTCCCGGTGCTCTTTCTGCCAGCGCCTGTGTTCGCGCTCGCTGCCGGCGAGGAATGGCTCGGGGAAACCTCCGAATCGAAGCAGGGCGTCAACCGTTGCCGGCCGGGCTTCCGGGTCGACTTCGCGAGACGGCGACACGCGCGGAGGGATCTGCACTGAACGGGGTCATACGCCTGCCCCCCATTCCGCCCGCCGCCGCAACCCGGCGTTGGACTGTCTGGGTAACCTTTGCATGGGGCTGCATAATAAGCCAACCGCGGCTTCCATGAAAATAGATCTAACCCGAATACTATTTGCACACTGGGGAGTTGCGGTGTGCCGGCGCAGGGAAATGAAAACTCAGCCGGCATCTTTCCGTTCGCTCTGAAATGAGCCGTGGCGCGATTGTCTGGGGCGCGGACACCACCTGTTCCGGGTGATGAGACTCCGGCTTCGGGGCGTACCCGCGATTGCTATGAGTGCCGGTTGGACGTTTCTTCCGGGATGATTCCCGGGACATGGGCTAATGTTTTCCGGACGGATGGGCGACCGTATCGGACATGGAGCAGAGTCCCTCGGCATCGTACAGGGCATCCTCCAGTTGGAGTCCCACGGCGAATTCGGCGCCTTGAGGCGAACAGTAGATGATTTCGCCGAGCAGTATGGTGCCCCCCCATTCGACCTTAACCATGGTTCCCAGGCTGAGCTCCCGCTCCAGCATCAGACGAATTCCGGAGGCGGAAAAGTTCGCCAGCCGTCCTGCCACGACAATGTCCGGCTGTTCCAGGTTTTTTACGGAAACCGGCTGATCGATTTCAAATCGAGGTTCCCTTCGTCGATATTCCATAGTCGATAGATCGTCGCCGCAACCGGAAACTTTAGCGGGAAAGTCAACCGCCAGTCCGCATTATTGATGATCGGTTTTGTTAAACGAATGAACGAACAAACGGCGGCGGGATCTGTCAATGACAGATAGCCTTGGGGACACGAGAGGACATGAGCGGCACCAGGGCCTTCGAGCCCGGAAAAGCCCTGCACAGAGAGCCGGTCCGCGTTCGTCAGCGTCCCCGCATGTTCCGTGATCCGCTCTTCATCAAATAATGCCGGCTAGACCGTGATTACCCGGTCTGCCTCCATGAGCAGCTCTGCAATTTCCGCCATGCCCCGGATCTCGCCCGCCATCACCTTGTTGGCCAGGTCGTAATGTTCAAGGCAGCTTTTGCAGATCAAGATCTGTACCCCCATTCCCTGCAGCATTTTGAGGCCGAAAACGACCGCGGACCCCTGGCAGGCAAGCGTCACTCCCCGGGTGTACAAACAGATGGCATAAGGCTTGATTTCCTGCCCTTCGAGCGAATGTATGAAGCGGTCAAACATTTCGACGCCGAACGCCTCGTCGGTTGCGTCGACGTTTCCCAGTCCTGCCTGCCGCACCAGAATTACCACTTTCTTGGTCACAATGGATCTCCGCTATTCAGCTGTTGTTAATATTTCTCCCGGGGGATTTTGCCACAACCAGGAGGCGGGGTTTTGAAAAAAAACTCCCTATGGTATGGTAGACAACTTGCAGGCCGGGCACAGGCGTCCGGGATGACCGGGCGCTCCCCGGGTAAAGAGCAGGGTCACGCGGGCCGTTTTGCTTATGCTGCTTGAACGATTACGCAACATCGGGATCATCGCGCACATCGATGCGGGGAAAACCACCGCCACGGAGCGGTTTCTCTATTACGCGGGGGTATCACACCGGATCGGGGAGGTTCACGATGGGGCAGCGATCATGGATTTTCGCGCCGACGAACGCGAGCGCGGCATTACCATTTCCGCTGCAGCCAGCACCTTTGTTTGGAACGGCTACCAGATAAACCTGATCGACACGCCGGGGCATGTCGATTTCACGGCTGAGGTGGAACGAAGCCTGCGGGTGCTGGATGGCGCGGTGGTCATTTTTTCGGGGGTGGAAGGGGTCGAACCTCAGAGTGAAACCGTGTGGCTGCAGGCGGACCGCTACGATATGCCGCGCCTGGCCTTTATCAACAAGCTCGACCGGGCGGGTGCGGATCACAACCGGGTTCTGGCCGAAATCGAAAGCCGGCTGGGAGCGCGCGCAGCCTTCATCAATTTGCCTCACGGTCTCGAAGGGAACCTGGATGGAGTTCTGGATCTGCTGGAGATGCGCTGGCTGGTGTTCGATGCCGCATCGAGAGGACGTGATATTCAGATCCGCGAATTGCCGAAAGACTCTCTCGACGTGGCGCAGAAAGCGAGGGACCGGCTGGTCGAAAAGACGGCCGAGCGCATCGAGTGGCTGGCAGACATGTACCTGGCGGGAGCGGCGATCTCAGCAGGGCATCTGAAGCGCGCCCTCCGCGAAGCGACGGTATCGGGAGAGCTTGTGCCCGTCCTTTGCGGAGCCGCACTCCGAGATCTCGGCATCAGTCCGATCCTGGATGCCGTTTGCGATTACCTGCCTTCACCTCTGGACCGGCCGCCGGTTCGCGGCGTCGATCCGGAAACCGGCGCCCCCGCGGAACGTCCCATGAAACCCGAGGCGCCTTTTTCCGCCCTGGTCTTCAAGGTCGTGGCCACGACCAATACCGATTTTTACTGGCTGCGGGTCTATTCCGGCGGGCTGGCTGCCGATGAGCAGTGTTTCCACCCGCGCTCGAAGCATCGGATGCGTCTGCGGCGTCTTCTGCGGCTTCAGGCGGATCAAATGGAATCGGTCGAGCGTGCCGACTGCGGCGATATCGTCATTGTGCCCGGATTGAAAGATGTTGTCACCGGCGACACCCTGTGCGATCCGGATCACCCCATAACGTTCGAGCCGATTCATTTTCCCCAGACCGTGGTCTCGATGGCGGTCGAAGCCCGGACCCCGGGGGATCGCGACCGGCTTCTATCGGTAGTCGGCAGGCTGCTGCGCGAAGATCCGACCATGAACGTCCGTAACGACCTCGATACGGGTCAACTCATCCTGTCGGGGATGGGGGAATTGCACCTGGAAATCACCCGGGACAGGCTCCAGCGCGAGTTCAACCTGGCGGCACGATTCGGGCGGCCCCGGGTTTCGTATCGTGAAACGGTGGCCGGCACCGGCATCGGCGAAGGTGAATTCGCCAAACGCATCAGCGACACCCTGGTAACGGGGAGTGCGGTCGTGAAGGTCGCGCCGCGGACTCGGACGGCGGGAGATCGCAGCCTGCCCCCGGTGGAAATCGAATTGGCGGCCGAAGCGCAACAGTTGCCGCGGGCGCTTCAGGAGGAGGCCCGTGAGATTCTGGCGCGCATCTGCAACTCCGGCGGGCCGGCCGGATTCCCGATCGTAGATGTCCGAATCCGCATCCTTCGGGTTCGTCACAACGATCCGCCGGATCCTGCTATCCCCATGCTGGCCTCCCTTACCCTCGCCATGCGCCATGCCTTTGCCGAAGCCGGAACGGTTACGCTCGAACCCGTTATGAGGCTGGAAGTGCGCTCGCCGGCCGATGGCCTTGGTGCGATCATGCGGGACCTCGCGGCCCGAAACGCGGAGATCCGTGAAACAGTGCTCACGGGTACTGCCGCCCTCGTTCACGCGCTGGTTCCGCTGGCCAACATGTTCGGGTATTCGACGCAATTGCGTTCCTTGACCCAGGGGCGGGGAGGTTTCTCGCTCGAGCCGTACGATTATCAGCCGGTGCGCTCCCAGCCCTGATTCCAAAACGTGAATTCAAAGCCTGGTTCAGGCGATGGACTTCTTTTTGAATTTGGCCACCGAGTCCGAAAGGAAGAGCTTGATCAGTGCCTGATAGGGAATATCGGTCTCCGAACTGATGGTACGGAGATTATTCAAAAGCGCGGAAGGGAGCCTGATTGATATCACCTGCGTCGGGGGGGACTCAGGCAACTGGAGCCCGAGGTCTTGGTATTTCAACGGTTTTGACCGGTCAATCATGCCGGAAGTTTCCACCGCATCATAGGTGCTTCCGCCATCAAGTGTTGCTACGCTGCCATTGAAAGGTGCGAATCGTCCACATTGACCGACAAGGCGGAGTCGAAGAATACGACCATGACATTTTGCGCACCAGAAAATGCATAGTCGAGGAGAAGATCTCCCTGAACGTCAGCCGCCTGGAGGTCAATCCCGCCTGCATTGCCTGTGTCCTGACCTCTCGTCCGAATTTCAGTGCCCTGTGAGGCCTAACGAAGTTGTAGTGGCGGCGAAGCAATTCGAGATGATCCTCGAGACGCTCCTGTCATCGCGCGTGACAGATCGTCCGCCGGCAAAGATACGCTGAGCCCTGTCGGATTGTGAGATTCAGCCGTTCAATGAACGACGTGTTCAGCTTTGAAGAATCCTCGGAGTTACGCAACGCCTCTTCCAACCGCCACACGGCGCCGATCACCGCTCTCCTCTCAACCTTGATGATGCGATCGTTCCTGCGCGTCTTGATGACCTGACCATAGAGACATGCCAGTCCAGACACGCGCCGGATTACTTTTGCGTAGAAATCGAATCCGTCCGTGGCGATCAGAGGAACTAGTTCGATATTCATTCGGCTGGATACGTTTCGTAAGATGGCCAGCGGGTTTCGGTAACTTCGTCTCCCGACAACTGTCGAAAACCAAAGCCGAGACCAGACCTCGATCACAGCGAAGACCCAGATCGGCTGGTGCTTGCCGCCAACAATTGTGCGAATTTCGTCTGCCTGAAGCTCGGCAACAGTGAATCCCGATATTTTGTGATCTTTGAACCGACGACAAGAGTCGGCGGCTCTTTTGAGCCAGCGATCGACGGGATTCCAGCCGATTCCCTTTACTCGAGCAATTGCGGATTTGTTCAGGCCTTCGACGCTGAGGCTGGCGACCTCGTCAAAGGTTGTGCGACGATGTTGGAGCCGATAGTAGGCCGTGCCCACATTCAAGCAGAAAGTCTTCCCGCAAATCCGGCACCCGTATCAGCGACGCTTTCCCCAAGTGGTTTTATAGAAGCCGTGGCGGATGAGGTTTCCGGCACAGGCTTTCCCCGACAGCGGGCATTGGGGGTTCGTACATCTGAGACTCCTCATGGTTCTTGGATCCTGTCGACGATAGAACTTATGGATTATAATTGAGTCTCAAACTCTACCACACACGCAAGTTACGGTTGGGCTACCAACAATTGATGGCGGGAGTACCGCGCTGGTCCCGCTGGCCGACATGTTCGGGTATTCGACCCAGTTGCGTTCCTTGACCCAGGGGCGGGGAAGTTTCTCGCTCGAGCCGTATGATTATCAGCCGGTGCGCTCCCAGCCCTGATTCCAAAACGTGAATTCGGGGCCTGGTTCAGGCGACGGACTTCTTTTTGAATTTGGCCACCGAGTCCGAAAGGAAGAGCTTGATCAGTGCCTGATAGGGAATATCGGTCTCCGAACTGATGGCACGGAGATTATTCAAAAGCGCAGAAGGGAGCCTGATCGATATCACCTGCGTCGGGGGGGGCTCAGGCAACTGGAGCCCGAGGTCTTCGTATTTCAACGGTTTTGACCGATCAATCATGCCGGAGGTTTCCACTGCATCATAATCTGCAATCATGCGGGGAGCTTTGTGCCGTTTGGTCTTATTCCTCTTCATAGATCCGTCGCTCCTTTCGTGAAGCGGGCCTGGCTGTAATGACCCGAATGCGCGTGCCGCGCAACGTGAATCCCACCGTCAGTACCCGGTTTTCCAGGCTCCTGCCATAGAGAAGATAGCGCGCTTCCCGGGGGGTAGAATGATCGAGGTCCTGGAACAGGAGGTAATGAGGGTCGTGGAAGGCGCTCTCGGCTTCCAGCCGGCTGACTCCGTGCTTTACCTCGTTCTTCTGGACATTCCATTGATCCCAATCAAACTCAATTGCCCGTGTCACTGAATCAGTATAGCGCCCCGGGTAATGTAGTGTCAAACGCTACAACAATCGGGGAATCGGCCCGTTTCCTGATTGAGGGGATCGAGCGTATCGGGGCCGAGCCATTCCGAGCACCAGACCCGCTTCCACCTATTGAATCCGGTGAGATCCATCTGATCTGCTGGATGGCGCTCACACCGGCCAACGATTCCGTAATTGTTTAGCTCCTTCAAAAGCAGCCACGGATCCCACGAATTCGAATGCATGGGGCATGCGCGTAACGACGCGCACCAAATGATGTCATCGTTTTTGCCTGCCTCCTGGGGGCTGCAAGAAACACCACCTTTTGGTAGTGCCTTCATAAAATCTGTGGAATCCGTGAAATCCGTGGCGTTTTTTTTCGGTCTCTGACAACAGGGCTAAACAGATACACGATTCCTGATTGGTTGAATGGTGCTATGCGAAGATCCCAGCTGACCAACGCAAACCTTGAGCCAGGTGAGGCTCGGCTGAACTCCGCTGCGGATTACTCCTTGTGCTCTCACATGGAAACGCATATAAAGGAACTCCCATGTCTGGACACGAAGAGTGGTTCCCTTTTGTAACTCTTGTGAAGATCGCGGCAGTCATTCATTGTTGTCCACTCGCGAACAATCCAGGAGCCTGAGAGACTCTTCCAGCCTGAGCGGGTAGGGAAACTATGAGCACCAACCCGGCCGTGCGAGTTGCCTCCATGCTTTCAATCATCACAATCCTGTTCATAGGCCGAAACGTGGGGAGTTCCCATTCGCCCCATAATCCGCAGCTGCATTTCCTCCCCGGATCTTCGAGTGTGCACGAACTGATCGCGGCGCGGCAAATACCACGGATGAATGCCTTCGAAGTCCAGGGCGCTCCCAAAGCGACCCAAGGGATGGGGCCAACCTGCATCGCCGTCACCAAGGATGGAAAACACGCCTTCATCGGGTTTCACCTGTCCGATACCGTTTTTAAGGTTCATTTGCCCGATCTCACCGTTGAGGCGGTCGAAAATCTTTCCGATTATTTTCCTCTGCAATCCTATCGAATCGCGCTGGATGCGAGTGACAGAAAGCTCTTTGTGCACGTCGGCTCCTGGAAGAAATTGCTCGTGCTCGACACCCAAACACTATCCCTTATGCATTCGATCGAGCAGATTGCATGTAACGGCATGATTCGAACCCGGGACGGTCGTCTCCTGCTCTGGGATGGGAACACGGTAAGATTCGTAAACACCGACACCTATGAAGTAACCGAATTCACGGACCTGAGCATTGGATTCAATCAAATCCGGGAGAGCAATTCGTACCCGGGGAAATGGTATGTTTTTACCCAGGAAGGTCCGGGAGCGCCCCATAAATTGGGCCTCTACAGCCCTGACACCAAGACCTGGCTCCGCACCCTCTACATTCCCAAGCAGGGGGATATTTGGGATTTCAATGTCCTTCCTGATGAGTCGAAGTTGTACGCCGCCAATTACGGCGGCTTTTATCCCGACGGTAACGGTTATGGAAATGTCTATGCGGTCGACCTGAGACGGTGGGAACAGACGTCGATTCCCATCGACGGCGGCCCCAATTCAGTGGAGGTGAGCCCGGACAGCCGGTCCGTCTATATCGGAGTTGCCTACGACTATAGAGGAGGCAAAAACACCATCGTCATCGATACGCAGACAGACACGGTGCGGGCTGCAATCCAATTGGGCAGAACCAAGTACAACGCCCCATTCGGAGAGATAAGAAGTCTTCAGCTGGATCCGTCGGATTCTCATTTCTTATACGGCGTCAGTAATGACGCCAACGCGATCTTCAGGATCGATCTGAACGACTCAATCCTTGCGGGCAGCCTGGTATTCGGCCGGGAAGATCTGCGACCCCATTTCTTCGCGAGGCATCCCGGGAAATCCAGCGGCTACGTCCTTATCCATAAGAGCCCCAACGCCTATGAATTAGACCTGGATAATGCAAGTGTTAAACGAATGACCCGACTGCCCGCGATTCGAGCGGATGCCTATAATTACGATTCCGCGATCGATGATGCGGGGAAGATGCTCATTTGCCAGGGTGAATCGTTTCTCGAAGTGGACACATCGACGATGGAACTCCTGGCTAATCACTGGCTGCCACCTGATACCTCACTATGGCGTTTCATTCTTTCCGAGGACCAAAAGCGGATCTACTCAGTTGCGAATGGCCCTTCGGGCTATTCGCCGAACATCTTCCTCGCGATAAACAGGACGGACTTCAAGGTTGAGGCTCGCCTGATTCTCGAAGGCGGAAGTTTCGAACAAAGACCCTTTGAGCTGCCTGGCGGATCGAAAATATATGCTCTGGGCGGGTACTGGAGCGGCGCCATAACCATACATGTAATCAGGACCGATAACTTTACCATTCATAAGACCCTTTCTTTCCCCCCTTCTTCAAACCCCACGGATGGAATATCTGCTGGACCCTACTATCCCTATGCTTACGACCCCGGTTCTCATACACTGTTCGTCGGAGGCACAAACGTCGTTCTGGCCATTGATACGGATAGTGATGTAATCAAGAAGGTCATTTATTTGAAGGAGGTCGCATCAGCACTCGGGCTTGACGAGAGATCGTTTGTTTATGTCAATGCCATCGCGTTGATTTACCAGCCGCGGGAAAATTTGCTCTATATGGTCCATCTGGACCGCGCCTTCGTGAGCATTTACGATTTGACGAATGGCCGGTTTCTGTCACAGGTCATTCCGTTGCAGGGATTTTTCCCCTGGTATGCCTATGCCAATGACGATTGCAGCAGGATTTTCGTGTTGAATAGCCGGTCAGACAACATTTCGGTAGTCGATGTAAATGCCAGGCGGATTGAAAAAGTAATCGATTTGCATTCCGTCATCTCGACGTCTTTTGCCCATGCGGTTGTTGGTGGCGGCTACGCCACACTCTTTGCCTTTGTCAATACCGGCAGCGAAGCAGCTGAAGGGGATCTGAGCCTGACCGATAAGGACGGGAAGCCTCTTACCGCCGCGCTCACGAGTTCAGCGGTTCTCCCTGCCTCCCCCGGCGCCATGAACGAGATCCCGGCCGCATCCGCGCACCTTCTTGTCCCCTCGGGAGGCGTTCAGTACGTCACGGCTTCCGGGCTTGGCCCGAGTGAGGGAATCAGGAGCGGTTGGGCTCGAGTCGACGGTTATGGTGGGACACTGAGTGGCGTGGCGACATTCCGATTGAACGAGCTGGGCCTTCTCAAAGCCAGCGCGGGTGTTATTTCGTCGGATCCCGTGGCTGCGGCAACCATCCCAATCGACAATTCAGCAGTCTTCAACCATTACACGGGATTTGCCGTTGCGAACTTAAACAACGAGGACATCAACGTAAAATTAACCGTCGTGCGGCAGGACGGCAGCCTGCTGGGCGCAATCAGCCCGGCGGAACTCAATCCTCTCGGACCTCAGAGACAGATAGCCCGATTCATTCATGAATACCTGCCCTTGACGTCGGATTTCGCGGGCTCTTTGGTCTTGACTGCACAAGGAGGGAAACAATTCGTGGCCACGGCGCTGAATCAAAATCAGGGCCAATTTACGACGATCCCGGTGATCCCATCCAAGGCGCCGGATGTCCCCGGCGCCGGGATTTCGACGATGTCAATGACAGCCCGGCCGTCTAGTCTGGCGAGCGGAGAGAGTAGTGTGACCACGACCGCCCTGTTCCCCCAGGTCGCAGTCGGCGGCGGATATACTACGGCGTTCAGTTTCCTGAACACCGGGAGCACGCAGGTCGCCGGCCGCTTGATTCTGACCGATCCGAAGGGAGAGCCGCTGAACGTAGTCCTTTCGGCACCAACCGGAGGCATTGCCGGTGCGTCTACCTCGATCCTCATACCGCCGGGCGGGGCACAGTTTGTCACGGCGTCATCCAGGAATGCAGGCGATCCGGTCGCCACGGGCTGGGCTCGCATCGAAAGCTCCGGCGGAATGCCTGCGGGAGTTGCCAACTTCCAGTTGGTGAACGGCACAGGCTTTCTGCAGACGACCGTTGGAGTGCTCTCGGCCCCGATGCTGGCGGGAGTTACCATCCCGGTCGACGACGATGTGAATCAAAGTCGCTTCACAGGATACGCGGTAGCCAATTCCAGCGACAAAGCGATAACCATCAAGGTCCTGGAGGTCAGTTCGGACGGCACAACCGTGACCGCCCTGAGTCCCATAACCCTCGGCCCCTGGAGTCAATCCGCCAGGTTTTTCTATGAAGATCCCAAAGCGGCGCGGAAATTCGCCGGCACGGCGGTCCTGATTGGGCAAGACGGGGCAACTTTTGCCATCGTGGCCCTTGTGCAAAACCAGGGTCTTTTCTCATCGATTCCGGTAATCCCCGGATACTCTTCCAAGGTCGGCTTTTGAGGCGATGCACCGGGCAGCCGGTGTCACCCGTAAGGCAAAAAACTTAATTGTTGCGGACCGTCCCGGAGGGATCCGGCTGGATCAGCATCACGGGAGCTTGCCAGAAGGAGGCCTTCTGGCCGCCGGGACTCAGCACCGTCACCTGGCAGATGTATTCGCCCGGGGGCAGTTTGCCCAAGGGAAGGCTGAATCGAAGCGGCACGGCCTTTGATTGGGGATCAGGCGGCTCCGTCACCGCAAGCGGTTGCGTTTCAAACGCCTTGGTTTGCCCCCGATAGAAAGTCACAAATGCGACCAGGGGCAGACTGCTCACGGTTCCGCGGTCATAGGCCTGGAGGAACACGTACAGGTGCGCGCTCGGTCCTGAACACCCGCGTGACGCTGGGAATCAGCTTCTGCCCGTCCTGCACCAGCGGATTCGCGACTTCGACCCGCTCCCGGTCTTTTTCCTTCGTCGCGTTGTAGAGCGCGTCGCGGAGGTTCGACGCGCTGGCTGCTCAGGATCACCGAGCTGATCGGGATGCGCTTGTTCCTCCTTGTTGAGGTTGGGGATCACGAAAGTCCATCTGGAACGTGCCGATTCTCCCGGTCTCGGCGTCGCGGGCCAGAAACTTGATCTTGTAGCCGCCGGGAAGCAGCGTGAAACCGGTGTCGTACTGAATGGGGCGTTTCGCCAGTTCCGCGGCGGTGGCATCGCTCAACTTGATGTCCACCTTGTCGCGCATGTTCTGGATCGTGGTGCCGTATTCGTCCTTGATCTCGCCGATGAAATCGATGACGCGTGTGATCGAACCCGCCGCGGCGCGCCAGCGCCAGTTCGCGCCCCGGGATTTTCACGGTCAGCGGCACGAAGTACTCGGCACGGTTCAACTGGAAATAGTCGATCTCCATCGCGATGGTGAGTTCCGTGATCGGATCGCCCAGCATCAGCGCTTCCTCGAGTTGTCGTTCCTTGTCCGCGGCGGTAAATTTCGCGAACACCTTGCCGGCGTAATAGCCCTGGCGATAATCGAGTTCGGCCGCCAGCCCGTTCGTGAGTGAGATCCTGATCCGGCGGAACTTGCCGTCCTGTGCCTCATTGGTCGTGTAGTAGCCGAGGATGTAGTAGCTCGAGATGGACTGTCTGCGCCTTGACGATTCCCGCCACGAGATCGTTGCTGTCGAGAAAGGCCTTTCCGCCGGTGTCTGCGGCCATGGTCCAGAGGGTGTCCTGCGAGCGCTGAAAGCCCGTCAGCATCGCCGACATGCGAGAGCGCCGTTGTACATGCCGGCCCCGCCGGGCGAACCGCGGGTGGCGTCGCCCAGGGGAGCCTGCGCCAGCAGGCCGCGGGCATCGATCGGCCAGAACGACACACCCGCGCGGATCGCGGCATTGATGGTGGCGTGCAGCTGGGCCTGATTGTCGATGCCGTTCAGCCTGAGGCCGCTGGCAAAGTAAATGAGCGACTTCTTTTCGCTGAGCGTCCCGAGCATCTTGGCCGCCGTCTGCAGGGCGGACAGTTGCCGGTCGGTGTTGAAGATGTTGAACTCGCTGTCGTTCTGCCCGAAGGCGGCGCCGGTGTCGGCGGCAGCGGCGTCATCGGGATTCTCGTCATACCCTTCGCCTTCCCCCACGATCATGGTTTCGATCGTGCTCAGCAGGCGGTCCCGGTCGGCGGTGAAGTCTTCCAGCACGCGGACCGCGCCGCCGGAGAACATCAGGATCGCCATCAGGTCCGAGGTCGTCATCCGGGTCTGGACGAACTGCTTGGCGGCGTTCAGCGCCCGGATCTGATCCATCGGGGGCATGGCGGTCATGTCGAAGTAGAGCGCCATCAGGCGATGGTCGCTGTACCGGATGCTGCCCGGCGTTTCCGGCGAGATCCGGGTGCGCGGCAGCTTCTCACGGAGTTGAGGGCGCCCCGAAGGCATCGCCGTCATGGCGTCGGGAATCTCCGGCAGCTTCTGGAATTCGAGAAACCGGATCGTCTGCGGCACACCGTCTTCGGTGACCGTGAAATCCTTGTCGGTAAGGCCCGTGACCGGATTGCCGTTCTTGTCCCTGACGACGATGGTCTCGACCACGAGCTGGCTCGTGGCGCGGAACGTGGCCTGTCCGGACGGTTTCACGGGTGCGTTCTGGCCGACCTGCTGCGGGGCGGCGAGTGAGGCGAGGAGAAGCGCAGTCATCAGTCTCATTTTCACATCCTCGCACGCAGCGTGATCTGAATGGTGCGCATCGGATTGGCGCCGACCGCCAGCCCGAACTGGGTGCTGTTGACGGTTGTGTTCCAGCCGGTGAAGGTGACGTGGTTGATGACGTTGGCGGAGTCGATGCGCAGGTCGAGGATGATGCGGTCCTTCACCTGGAACGTGCGCCCGAGAGAGGCGTTCAACGAGAACTGGGCCGGGCCGGTGATCGAGTTTCTCCCGGCATTTCCCCAGGTACCGTAGGAGGGGGCGGTATAGGCC
Source organism: Terriglobia bacterium (assembly GCA_963824985.1). Classification (GTDB taxonomy): domain Bacteria; phylum Acidobacteriota; class UBA6911; order UBA6911; family UBA6911; genus JAFNAG01. The sequence goes on along the minus strand of CAWGRQ010000047.1, from coordinate 281,165 downwards.
GCCGGATTCAGGAAGTAGCCCGCGGGGGCGGAATAGAGGGACGCCCCGGTGACATCGGGCCGGATGCTGCCGGTCACGCCGGTCCCGCTTACCGCTGCCGGGTAGATAGGCGTCAGCGGAAACCCGCTGCCTGCCGTGATCTGGCTCGTGATGGTCCATTCCTTCAACAACCGGCCCTTCCAGCCCTTCATCAGCGCACCGCCGCGCAGCCCCATGCCTGGGGAATACTGCATCTGCAGGTCCAACAGGTGCCGCTGGTCGAAACTCGATGGGCCCCGTTCGGCGCGCAGATCGAGCCAGTTCTGCGCAATCACTGCGTTCCCCTGCCCTCTGCCGCCGAGCGCGGCGTCGTCGATGGACTTCGACCAGGTGTACTGGACGGTTGCGGTAAACCCGTTGCGCAGGCGTCTCCGCATCTGGATCTGGCCCGCTTCCCGGGTCGAATTCCCGTTCGAAGCGAAATAGGTGAAACCCGACGGGCACGCGGGACAGGGATTGGCGGCCCCCACCGGATAGGTGTTGGGCAGGAACTGTTGTACGCCGCGTGTTCCCTTGGTGCCGAGATAGGTCGCGGTCATGACCAGGGACCAGGGAAGATCCCGTTGGATGGATACCTGCCAGTTTTGCGCATATCCGACCCGAAAATCGGGGTCGACGGCGAAGGTGGCCAAGGCGCCCGATGGGGAGGCATTGAATGCGTTCGCAAGCGTCAACGGGTAGCCCGGGCCGTTCTGCACGCTCAGGCTTTTTGACAGCGGCGCCTGTTGCGCCATCTGCGTGGCAATCGAGGTGTAGACCGAGGTGTTGTAATAGATGCCGTACCCCGCCCGCACGACCATCGAGGACGCGGGGAAGGGACGCCACGCGATGCCGATCCTGGGTTGAAACGCGGTCTTGTCCGGGCGGAGAAGAGATTCGGGGTAGTGCGTGCCGGTAAGCGCGCCCATCGGTTGGTTCGCAAGCACCGGCGCTGCCGCCGCGAAGCCGGGAGCGATGTCGAGGTTCACGAGGCGGCCGTAGAGTTCCGTGATCGGGGATCCGTATTCCCAGCGCATTCCCGCGTTCAGCGTGAGGCCGGGATTGATCCTGAAGTCGTCCGTCAGGTACGCGTCGTAAGACGAAGCCCGGAAATACTTGTCCGCGTTGCCGAAGGCAATGGACACGGTATCGGGAATCCCGAGGAGGAAATCGGCAAAGTCCGATCCGGTGCCCGCTAAAGGAAGCCCGTCCGATTGTGCCTGCGTTGCCGCACCGGTGAAGGCGAAAGTGCCGCGTGGATTCTGCTGGGAAAGCACGATGAACTGCTGCCTGCGAAAATCGGCGCCGAGCGAGAAGTTGTGGCGGCCGTGGCTCCAGAACATGGCGTATGATACCGAGCTTGTCTGATTATGGTGCGATGACGGCCGCCCGTCGGACAGGGAGGTGGCGCCGCCGGCAAACATCAGGTCCGGCGGGCCCCAGTCGGTGGGATCCTGGCTGTTGCCCCGGATCCCGGCCTCACCGGAGACGTTGCTGAGATTCTGGAAGAACGAACGGGTGCGCGCGCTGGACCGGCTGTACTGGTACCCGACATTGGCCAGCAGCCGGGATGTGAAATTGTGACGCCAGTTCAGGGACCCATTGAGGCCGGTCGACTCGGTGGTGTCCACGAAACCGAACAGATTCGGAGTGCTGGAACGGATGCTCTGCCACGCGAAACTGCCGGAGAGCTGGTTGGTGCGGCCGAGTGACTTGTTCACCCGCGACTGAAGGCTGTCCTGGTGTACGACTGATTGAATGGGGACCTGGTAGTTGAACCTCCCCTCGAGTGCGGTTCGCGGATAGAGGTCCAGCAGGGCCCTGGCCTGCGGGCTGATCCGATCCGGCGGAATCACGTTGTCGGGAAACTGCAGGCCGGTCATGGGGTCGAAAATCCTGATGGGTTGCCCCATGGCGCTCAGGACCTGCGAGAAGTCTCCCCTGCGCAGGGCTTCGGTCGGCATCAGGCCCGCCTGCGTGGTGACGTTGCGGTTCCGGGTCCACTGGTAATTTAGCATGACGGTGGGGCCGTTCCTGGCGACGAACGGGAGCCGGATCGGGCCGCCGAACGACGCCAGGCCCGTCATGCGGCTGTAGGCCGGCTTGGCCGTATCCTGGCCCGTGAAGGAGTAGGAGCGGGCATCCAGCGCCGAGTTGTTCAGGATCAGGCCCAGGCTGCCGTTGTACAGCGATCCCCGGCCCTTGCGCAGGTTGCCGAACGCCGGAAGCTGGCCGAAAGGCGAACTGGCGGAGTTGTTCACGCTGCCGCTTATGAGCAGGCCGTCGGCGGCGCGTTGCGCCAGCTCATCTGGAGACTGGCCTCCGAATGTTGCCGATTCACGCTCGGCTGCCCCGATGGCGGGGGTGTCCGGGTTGACGGCATTCAGATCCGCACGCTGAAAACGGTCCGGCGGAACCGCGGCCGCCGGTGACGCCTTTCCGGCATCGGGGACCGGAGATGCCTTGCGCGCAGGCGTGTTTCGGTCCGCGCCGCCGGTACGGTTCGCGACCCCTCCAGCCGGTGCCGGTTGCGCCTGTGCCTCGGGCAGCGTTGATGCGGAAATGGCCGCCTTTTTGATCTCGTCAAACGGGAGAAGCTTCAGCTCCCACTCAACCGCCGGCGCTCCCGCGGCGATGGTCACTTGCCGGCTGGACGGCGCGAAGCAGAGCATTTCTACGCGGAACTCCCAGGCACCGTCCGAAAGATCGGGAAACGAATAGAAGCCCTGCGGGTCGGTAACGGCGGTCAGTTTCTTGTCGCCCAGGACCGCGGTAACCGTGGCTCCGGGCACGGGCAGGCCGCCGAACTTGACCTGTCCGTGATGTTCCGCGGCTGCGAGGTTCAGAACAACGAGAAAGGAGCAGACCAGCCAGATGACGGTACGGCGCGCGGTAGATTGGAACACTGAAATCACCACCTCATCCCTTAAGGAACTCGTTGGCTCCCATGAAAAAGGCGGAAGCTCTCCGCCGGGAGCGCCTGTGGCTCAGAGAAAGCCCGGCAGCATCCCGGGTCAACCGGGTCCATCGCCTGCACATCCGGTCCTCTGCAAACTTTGCGCCCCCGCGGGAATGATGTATCAGTCGCGTCGCGCGCCGGCCGGAAGCCGCTCGTCAGTTGCCGGAGGCTTTCTCGACGCGTTCAATCACTAGGATTTCTACCGGGCCCTTTGCCGATTCCAGTTTGAGACCGAGCTGCTCCTGCACGGCTGTGAAGATAGAGGGGCCGGAGGTATCGGCCGGCAGCGGGGTTTCGGTCGCCGGCCTGTCCATCCCTCCAAACCCCGCGCCTCGCTGGGTCTCATCCGGCGTCCACTGGAGGGAGAAATCATAGCTCCCCTTGATTCCGGTTTTGTCCACGACCGGCCGTCCCAGCTGCTGCGCCAGCATTTGGGCGATCGCTGAAACGGGAGTCATCTGCGCCTCCAACTGTCCCCGGCCCATCCTGATCATGGAACCGCCCTTGGCGGGTGCGCCGCGGCCCGATGCCACTGCCCCCCCGCCCCCTCCTCCGACGGCGCCCGCCTGGCCGGCTTTGGACGGGTCGGGCGGCTGAAGATTGGCCGGCGCCGGCTGTGTCTCTGATTTGTGCAGTTTGGGTCCGTTTTTACCCACCACCAGTTCGTAAATCGGCAGTTCCTTTGTCTCGCGATGGAACTTAAGACTGAAACGCTCGGCGAGGAGAGACTGCAGCAGCAACCGGGCAGTGTCCCGGGTGAGGTCAGGCGTCTCGGCCTTGGCAACGATGTCGTACCTTTCGGAGGTCAGCCATCCCGGCCCCCCTGTGATCTGGTAGTCCCTGATGTCGTAGGCCTGCTGAATGAGCATGCTTACGGTAACGCCCGTAGCCGTCCACCGACCGCCGGGCGAAACTCCCATTCTTATCACAAACACTCCGGCGGCCTGGGGAGCGCTGGGCTTGATCGATGCCACCTCGAACGACTGCGGGGCGGCGGCCTGGCTTTGCGGTGCCGCATTCGCGTATTGTGCTTGGGCCAGCCCGGTCCGCGGTTCGGTGAAGCCGGCCAGGCTCGTTACAAGGGCCATTACTGCCATGACAATCCGAGCGACTCCACCTGCTTCCCGCCTGCGCTGCATAGTCACCTCAATTCTTCTGGAAAAAAAATGGAGTGCGGCGATCCCGCCGACACAACCCCAACCATTACTTACCCGGCAACCGGAGAAAAGTTCCAAATTTATGCCGGGGAATATCATACTCATTTCTGCGGCCCCGTGGAAATGCCCGGGATCCCGCCCAATGGATCGTTTGGTCGGGTCACGAGTTTTTTCCTTTCTGCTCACGGAATTCCGCCAATTTGGTGGGCAGCGGCCAACTGTGGCCTCTTCATGGGCCTCAATTTTTCTCCCATTCCGTGTGAAACGTCCCTTTGGCATCGATCCGCTCATAGGTGTGAGCGCCGAAATAGTCGCGCTGGGCCTGGATCAGATTCGCCGGCGACCACGCGCTGCGATAGCCATCGAGGTAGCCCAGAGCCGTCATCAAGCCGGGCGCGGGCACGCCCAGTTCTGCCGCGGTGCAGACGACACATCGCAGATTCGCTTCGTTGGCCATGGTTATTCTCCAGATTTTCGGGTCGAGCAGAAGATTCGGCAGGCCGGGCTGGGTGCGATAAGCCGCGCGGATGTCTTCCAGCAGGACCGCACGGATGATGCAGCCGCCCCTCCAGATACGCGCCACGGCTTCGAGGTCGAGGAGATACTCATAGGCTTCCGACGCAAACGCGAGGAACGCCAGGCCCTGCACATAGGTCAGCATCATCCCGACATGAAGTGCGCGGCGCAGTTGCATCAGGAATTCGTCGCGGTCGCCTTCGAACCGTTGCCTGGGCCGCTGCAACAATGCGTCGATCCTAACCCGCTGATTCTCAAACACGGAAAGATCCCTCATTGCGACCGCCAGGTCGATCGTCGGGATGGGCACATGCAATTCCATTGCGCTTTGCGAGGTCCACATGCCTGTGCCCTTCTGTTCGGCGACGCCCAGGATTTCGTCGATCAACCGCTTGCCGGTTTTTTCATCCACTTTGCTGAAAATGCGGCCGGTGATCTCCATCAGGTAGCCGTTCAGCTCACCCTGGTTCCACGCGCTGTATATATCGTGCAGCTCGTCATTGTTCAAACCGAGACCGCGTTTCATCAGGTCGTAGGTCTCGGCAATCAGTTGCATGACGCCGTACTCGATGCCGTTGTGCACCATCTTCACAAAATGCCCGGCCGATCCGGGGCCGAGCCAGGTCACGCACGGATCGCCGTTCACCTTGGCAGCGGCGGCCTCGAATACCGGGCGGACGCGTTCGTAGGCTGCTTTCGCCCCGCCGGGCATGATGCTCGGTCCGCGGCGCGCACCTTCCTCGCCGCCGGACACGCCCACGCCGAGGAATTGAATGCCTTTCCCGGCCAGGTTGCGGGCGCGCAGATCGGTGTCTTTGAAGTACGAGTTGCCCGCATCGATGATGAGATCTCCCTGATCCAGGGGCGGCAATAAATCCTCGATGACCGAATCCACCGGAGCGCCGGCGGGCACGAGTATCATGACGGCGCGTGGCGGGCGGAGCAGCCCGATGAAGTCATGGATGGTCTCCGCGCCGCGGATGTCCCGGCCGGATGATTCCTTTCTCAGGGCTTCGACTTTCCTCGGGTCCTTGTCATAGCCCGCCACCGAGAAGCCGTGGTCTGCCATGTTCAGCAAAAAATTGCGTCCCATGACACCCAGGCCGATCATGCCGATTTCATATCGTTGTTGTGTTTGCGTGTTTGTCACAGTACCACCTCCCGAGAAAACATATTGGCCAGAAGCAGCCCGAGTGTCTCGTCGGTGATGCGGTGCTTCGAATAGTCAAAATAGATGCCGACGGCCTCAGCTGTCATGCGCTGCCCCCGCTTTGGATCGTCCGCGAAGAGCTTCCTGAGCAGGAAGTTATAGCAGACGGAAACAGGTGTCAGGTGTACTTAGCCCGCATTATTCACGAAGCAAGACAATGCAGGACGCGGATGAACGCACAGATTGGATCCGCGTCCCATAAGCTTTCTGTCATGAGAAAATTCCATCGCCCCGTGCTGCCATTCGTGCGTTCGCGGGAAAATTTCATGAATAATCCGGGTTAGTCCCAATCGATACGGATGTCGGTGGAGCCGCGCACCTCAAAGACAACCGTCTCGAGAACCTGGCCGGAGGCATCCGCAAGGGCGAGTTCATGCCGGCCGCGCGCCGGAGTCCACAGGAGAAGGGAACCGGCGGTTCCCATGGAGCGGCCGTCCAGCACCCAGCGCAGGCGTTCATCCTTCGGCTCGGCTTCGAAAAACATTTTTTGTTCTTCTGCCGGGATGTCGGGATCGATGGCGACCACCATCCCGGCGGCTGGATAAACGATCCGCGCCGCGGGGGTGGCGCGACCGCTTAAGACCGCGGTTTCGGTCCCGCGAATGAACCACTCGCGACCGGAGTTGAGGCCCGTCCCGGCGCGTGCCACCACTCCACGTGGCGGTTGTGGAGCAACGCTGTGTTGCTCGCGGTGGAGCCGGTTCATGATGTCGACCCATACGGGCGCCGCGCCGGTGATCCCGCTTACGTTCCACATCGGATCGCCGGAAAAATTGCCGGTCCATACCGCAACGGTATACCGGTCGGAATAGCCCAGGCACCAGTTGTCGCGCATGTCCTTGCTGGTCCCCGTTTTTACCGCCGTCCAGAAGCGTGTGGCCAGCGGGCTTTCCAGGCTGAAGGTCCGGCTTCGGCTCTCCCGGTCGTTCAGGATGTCGGATATGATGAACGCCGCCTCCGGAGTCAACACCCGCCTGGAAGCAGGTGATGGTTCATCAAACTTGAGGCGCGGCGCGCTCCATTCCCCGCCGTTTGCCAGGCACCGGTATGCCTGGGCCAGTTCCCAGAGGCAGACGTCGGCAGAGCCGAGGGCGAGCGATGGCCCGTAGAATTCGGCGGACTGAAGGGTTTGGATGCCGGCGGCCCGGAGCACCGCGAGCACCGTTTCAATCCCGATCAGGTTCAATGCCTTAACTGCCGGAACATTCAAGGAAGATGCCAGGGCGGTGCGAACCGTGACCGGTCCGTGAAACAGATTGTCGTAGTTGCTCGGGCGATACATGCCGCCGCTGACCGGGATATCCAGAGGGCTGTCGTCAATCAGCGAAGCCGCCGTCAACACTTGATGGTCGAGAGCGGCACCGTAGACGAACGGTTTCAGGATCGACCCGGCCTGGCGCAGGGCCTGCGCCCCATCCACATAGGGTGCACTCCCCTGGGCGCCGGTATTGGCGACGTAAGCGAGCACGTCTCCGGTAGGGTTGTCCAGCACCAACACCGCGCCGTCGTGGACGTTTTGCGCGCGCACCGTTGCGAGGTGACGCCCCAAGGTGTCGATGGCAAACTGCTGCAAGCTCCGATCCAATGTGCAGGTTACTCGTTCGGGCGCGCGGATTTCCTGCGGGTGGTTCTCACGGAACAAACGCCGGGCGACATGAGGCGCGAGCGCGGCTTGCGGGCGGATGAGATAGGGGTGGGTCAGCGCGCGTGAAATGCAGGCGTCAATGTCTGTCGTGGAGACATCCGGCTCCACGGCCAGGGCCAGGGCACGAGCTCTTTGCCCGACCTGATCGTAGGAGGCGTTGGGCGAGCGGATCAGGGCCGTGAGGACCAGGGATTCGACGTCCGTAAGTCCATGCGGCTGCTTCCCGAAGAGCCCGCCGGCTGCGGCGGCCAATCCCTGAAGCTCACCGCGGTAGCTGACCAGGTTCAAATAAGCTTCCAGGATCTGCTCTTTCGACCAGAGATGTTCCAGGGCGCGGGCGGCCCGAATCTGCCGCCATTTTTGCCCGTAGGTTCGCCCCCGGCTTCCAGGCAACAGCTCTTTGTCCAGCTGTGCGGCGAGCTGCATCGTGATCGTGCTTGCGCCCCGAGATCGGGATCCGAGCAGGCCGGCGAGAGCGCCCGCTCCGGACAACCAGTCCACACCGTGGTGCTGATAAAACCGGCGGTCCTCCACATTTATCAGAGTGGACAGGAAAGCGGACGAGACCATCGGCAGCGCCACCCAGTCAAGCCGCCGGGCGCTGCTGTCCGTGCGTTGTTCCTGCAGGATATTCCCGTGCCGGTCCAGAAGGATGGATTCCGAACCGCGGTGACCGCCCCGCACCTCCTTGAAGGAAGGGACTTCGTACCCCAGGGGCAGGAGAATAACGAGGAGCACGAATGCAATACAGAGACATGCAAGCCCGCACAGCAGCCTGAGCCAAAAAGAAGGTCGCCGTTTTTCCGGTTTCTTCACCGTCTGGAGCATCGCCGGGCTGCAATCCGTCATATCCTCCTTTCGGCCCGCGAGCCAGGCCTTGGAGGTTTTTCGGATCCCATCGGTAAGGTCGGCCGGCCTGAACATCGCGTCTCATTTCACCTGGAAGGTGGGAATGGGGAGCTCGCCGAACATTTCCGGTGCGTACATGGCCTCAACGCGCGCGGGCGGCATTTGAAACAGCCCCGCGTTGTTCAGGCGCAGCGTGTATTCAACGCTCAAGGATCCTTTGGGCATGAACCGGTAGTAGGCGCGGTAAGCCTCAAGTGAGCGTTCTTCAAATGCGGGCCAGTTCCATCCGCGACTTTCTTCTCCGCGCGTGGCTAACACGGAATCTCCCCCGAGCCCGGTGCCGAGGATGGCCGAACCTGCGGGGATGGGATCGCTGACCACCACCCAGGTCATATCGGCTTGCGCTTCGATGTCGAGTTTCACGCGGACGATATCCCCGGTACTCCAGATGCCGCTTTCCTTTTGTTCCACGGCCGTCAAGGTCCGGGTGATCTTGAATCCGCTGCTCAACGGTTCCCGCAAGGGGACCGCGGCCAGGCTCTGAATCGAAGCCCAAGGCATGCCGGTGCCGCGCATGGCCAGTTCGAGAACGGCCTGACCCCGCGGCCAGGGGAACGAAAGAGCTTTGCCGTCCGGATTGTCTTGCCACACGACGGCTTGAGATTGGCCCGCAATAGATGCCGTGGTCTGGCCGGTCACCGGGGTGCTTTCGAACGCATGGGAGAATTTCTCCATGGCCAAAACACCCCAGGCGTTAGCGACCGTGGTATCCCAATGCCCGCGTCGCTGCCGGCCCAGTGCGCCGCGCGTCAGCCGGGGAATATCCTGCTTCCAATCGGGGGCGCTGACCACACTCAGAAGCAGGCGCACGGCGTTGCCGTCTCCGGAAACCATCAGCCACCAGAGCGCGTCTGTCCTCTCCGTGGAGAATCCCATTGTGGTGCCCTGAAGATTCAGGCGGGCGCGCAGAATCTGCTGCGCTTCCTGAAGACGAATGGCGCGATCCTGCAAGCCGGAGAGGCGCGACAGGATATTGAACCAGTCGATGACCGCCGACGTGGGCCAGCGGTTCGGCTCCAGTGTGATCGGCGCCAGCATGGCGGGCTGTGCCTGTTTCCAGCGGGACAGCGCTTCGATGGCGGCCAGTTTGCGGATCGTGAGGTCGGCGGTCGGCAAATCGGAGTAGCGGACGACACGCCCTTCCACGAACTCCCGGAGTCCTGACAGCATGCGTTCTCGCGGCTGTGCCGGGATATCCCACCCCGCTTCATCCGCGATCGCCAGGACATAGGAAGTCAGAGTGTCGCTTCCCGTGCTCAGGGACGGGAAATATTTGGCCAGGCCGTTCCCGTCCAGATAGACCGGCAACAACCCCGTGATTCGACCCCAGAGAGTCTGATCCCGAAGCGCAACCGCCTTGGAAACGACCTGCTCCATGCACGTGTAGGGATAGCGCGCCATGTATTCCGTCACTGCCGCCATGCCGTTCAGGATCCGGGGTTGCAGTGCGACACGGAGACCTCCCATTCCTGCGAGGGCGCCTTCCGGCGGCGCGACCGGCAGAGAAAAGGTCTTTTCCACCTGAGTCAGGGTGGCCTGCCATGTGCGCAGGGGCACCGCCGGAACCACCCGTTGCATCACGGTGAGGCGGTCGGAGGCGCCCGAGTCTCCAGTCGCCTCAAGCTCATACCTGAGCGAATCGGCGCCGCGGGGCGCGGTGATGTTCCAGGAGATCTCTTTGGCCTCACCCGGAGCCAGCGGCACGTCGTAGGGCTGCAGCGTATCCGCCTGCGGCTCCATCCGGGCTGCAATGTGCGCCCGGATCGGACGCTCCGTCGCGTTGCGCACGGTAAACGTCGATCGGACGCTATCCCCCCGGCGAATCAGCGGGGGGATGCCTGAGAATAAAATCAGGTCCTGCGTGGTGCGAATCGTAGTCGATCCGCTGCCGAACCGGTCCACGCCTCCGGTGGCCACGGCCACGATACGGAAACTCGTCAGGGAGTCATTGAGCGGTATCTCCGCGGTGGCCTCGCCCCGCTGGTTCAATTTGACCCGGCCCTTCCAAAACAGCAAGGTGTCGAAAAGTTCACGCGTCAGCGCCTTGCCGCCGCCGCCGCCTTGAGGCAGGGCCTTCAAGCCGAAGTGTCTCTTGCCGATCACGTTCATCTGGGCGGTGGCGGTTTGCACGGCATAGCTTCGCCGCCCCATCATGGCATTCAGGAGGTCCCAGCTTTCATTAGGGAGCAATTCCAGCAACCCCTCGTCGACAGCCGCAAGCGCCACCTCGCTTCCCGCGGGGAGCGGTTGCCCATCGGCGGTGGTTACGCTTATCTTTGTCAGGGCCTTTTCGCGCACTCTGTATACCGGGCGATCGGAGGACACCTTTACCTTCAGTTCGTGTGCTTTCCAGCCGACCTGGATTTCGGCTATTCCGAGTCTGAAGGCGGGCTTGCCCAGGTCGACGGTAGCAGTGGGCTGCTCGCCGCTGACACGGCCGCGCACCGCCAGTACGGAGATGAATACGTTTGGCGCCCAGTGCCCTTTTACCGGCAACTCAATGACCGGTTCTTTGCCGGATAGAGTCCTGATGTAGGTCTCCCCGACCCCTTCACGCTCTACCGTGATCAGTGCCGTGGCCCTGCGGAATGGCATGCGAACCTGCAAACGGACTTTGTCCCCCGGCTCGTAACGTTTGGCTTCGGGGAGCACATCCATACGGTCACTGTCTTCGGCGGCGAACCACCAGTCGTCGGGGCCGGAAACCCAGATGTCACGGTGGGCGGCCGAAGCATGACCCATAACGTCCGTTGTCGAGGCTTCCAGGATCAGGCCTCCGGAGACCGAAACCGCGGTCTCACACAACAGCAATCCCCTCCGGTCGGTTTTACCGGTACACAGCGTCTGGAGCCTGCTGATCTCAGTCGAATGTTCGTAGGCATAGAAACCGCCCACCAGGCGCTTGCGATGGGAATAGGTTTTGCGCTGAAAGAGGTCGACACGAACCGGGGCTCCGGCGACCGACCGTCCGTCCAGTTCCGTTACGGCCACCTGGAATTTTGTGGATTCCCGGGACAGGACCCAGCTGTCAGGCTTGATCCCGATCAACCGTGACGAGGGCCACAGCGGAATCCGGGTGGAGGCCGTCTGCACTTCGCCGTTGGGATCCTTGAAATCGAGCTCGGCCAGCAGGCTCATCGGCTGGTTGATTTCCGGCAGATCGGCAATGGTCGTGCGCGCCGAACCCGACCGGTCCAGCGTCAGGTCAACACTCTGAATCGGGACCCGCCCCGGAGGCGCCTCTTCGGTGTCGCCGCGCACAAGTCCTTCTTTTACGTTTCCGTTCGCGAAGGTAAAACCCTCAAAAGCGGACGGCGCCGGGACGTACCGTGTTTCCACGAGATGGCGGAACTTCACCGGCAAAAGGCCGGCGCCCCCCCCGGCGAGATAGGTAACGGTCAAGTCCAGCGGCACAGCCGGAGGCGCCACGAGATCCTGTGCGGGTGGGCGGATGATCGCCCGCATCAGGGGCACCCGGTATTCCTCCACCCGGAAGGTTCCCGATGCGATGGCGCCATTGGCATCGCCGGATTCCGTGTCGGCGGGATTGGAAGCCGCGTGCAGAATCACGGCATAGGATCCGAGCATCGCCTCCTTTGGAATGGTCCAGGTAGTTTCGGCGCTTCCATCGGCATTCCATGCAAGGGGCAACTGATATTTCTGATTGCCCCCCTGATGAACGATCTCCGCGGTATTTCCAAGGGCCTGATCTGGGGCCAGTGCGAAACCGGCGAGCGTGCGGCGCCGCCACAAGTGTTTCATGTGCACGGTTTCGCCGGGGCGAAACAGGGTCCGGTCAAAGATGGTGTGGGCGGCATCGAGAGTCGGGTCCCAATCGGTGGGCAGCTGAAATCTCCAGGGCTCGATCCCGTCGTCCCAGCTGGTGTGCACGAACGCCATGTCGCCGCCCGACTCGGCCGAAATCAGCAGTCCTGAGTCGAGACGGTCATAGGAACATCGGGTCAGTTCGTTGGCAGCGGGGAGCTTGACTATGCGGGCAATCCCGTCCCGGTCGGTGGTGCCTTCCCACAGCGCCTTACCTTCGCAATCATGTACCCGCACCAGGCTCCCGCCGACCGGTCTGGCATTGTCCAGGGTGGTCACCCAAACGAGGGAAGATTCGAGCCCCCATTTGAAATGCACCGAAAGGTTGGTGACGAGCACCGTGGTCGGAACATACATCGGTTTGGCCTGGCCGAGCAGAGCGGCGCCCAGCAACTCGCTCTCCAACTCCACGACATAGAATCCGGGTGACCGGAGTGGGATGCCGATCACTTCGAAGGCCTTGGTCCCCTGAAGTTTTGGAATGCTGAAGGATGTGGCGCGCCCCGCCGTGGTCGGTCCGAACACCGATTTGTCCCGATCGGCGTTCGAACGGCTGCTCACCTTCTTGATCCAAAACAGCATCTCGTTGGCCCTGGTGGCAGGAACCTTGAAAATCTTCCCCTGGAGTTCAGCTTCAACGCGCTCGTCGGGATTGAGCACTAATTCCCGCGGCGGGTCGATGTTTTCCTGTCCGGCCGCCACCTCCATCATGCGCGCGGCCACGGCGGGTTCGACGTTGCGCAGGGTGACGGGAAGAAGGGGGGAGGATTTCGATTCCAATATGCCGAACGGGGCCGCGAATTTGGCCAAAGGCGGATACTCGTCGGTCTTGACCGTCAGTGGATACTTGTCCGCCGTTGGCCGGCGCCCGACCCGAGTCATCCTGCATGCCGGGGGGTAATTCAACTGTGAATGTGGATTGTTCGGGGAAAGGCCCCTTGAAGGATACGGAACCGACGAAGCCGTCTTCGTCCGTGGCGGACGGATTCTGTGGTTGCCAATGCTTGCCTTCAGGTCCTTTCAAGAGTATTTTGGATGCCGCGCTCCACGGTACGGGCGCGGAAAAATCGATGGACATCGGAGTGATCGGAATGCACTGGGCGGCGGCATTCTCCCTGGCGCAGGAGAATTGGGCGGTGAACGTACTGCGCGTAACAAATGGGAGAATCTGATCCTGTTCGGTGGCTACTCCGCTGAGGGACTGGACCCCGCGCCCCCAGACCAGGGTAACGCGGGTTGAGGCGGGAAGTTTTTGCCGGGCCTGCAGCAGCAACAGGTTTTCGGGCCGCTTCCGGTAGCGGTACTCAACCTTGAGGATGTCCTCCCTCTCATTGCCTGTGACGATTCGCATCGCCACGCGGCTGGCGATGCCGTCTATCGCCATCCAGACGTTTCGTTCTATCGATGACTCTACCGGGTTGCCGTTGAGCTCGAGAATGAAGATCTGATCCTCGTCGACCGACTCGGAGCCCTGGTAGGGATTGCTGGCCATGATCGACGGACCCCCGGTTGAGAAGCTGAAACTGCGCTGGCCTCCGATGGTTCTGCCCGCGAGGCTGAGCAATCCTTCCCTAACCCGGAACTCGCACCGCACCCCTGCAGGAAGATCGCGCGCAAAGTCGAAAACCCAGTTGCGGTCATCCGCCCAGCGGGGCGTTCCGGGCTCGGAGCAGGCGACGTCGAAAGGCTGGCCGATTGAGCGCAGATCGCCGAAAGGGACCATCGGCTCGGAGAAGCGGACCTGAACCTGGCGGATCTGCCGGACCCGTCCCTGAGGGGAAAACGACTCGATTGAGGCCTGCTGCTGTGCCGGACCGCCTGAGGCGGCCTGCCACACCAGCAGGATTACCATCGCCGAGAGCAATCGTGCTTTCATAGGGCATCGGTTCCATAGAGGTGATCGGAGTCTTGTCTCACGGAAAGGAGTCCTTGCCTGGTGGCTGAGGTTGAGCATCCTTTCGATTTGAAGCGCCGTTCGGGCATAGGATTCCACTCTTTGCCGCCAAACGCAAGTCGCTGCACGCGTCCGGCATGATTCTGAAAGGGGCCGGGAGGATGAAATCGAAAAAGAAAGCGCAGTGATTCCTCGCCGCCCGGTCTACAATGATTCCGGGATAATCATGCTGACCTTGGCCACCTGGAACATCAACTCGGTGAGAATGCGCCTGCCCCGCCTGCTTGACTGGCTGCAGCGAAGACAGCCATCGGTCGTCTGCCTTCAGGAAACCAAGGTGGTCGACGAGGACTTTCCCGCGGCGCCTCTGGCGGAGGCCGGATATCAGTGCATAGTCAACGGGCAAAAGGCCTATAACGGGGTCGCCATCCTGACGAAATTCCCCGCGCGCGATGTTGTTCGTGCTCTTCCGGGAGACGCCTCCGATTCGGACTGCCGGATGTTGTCGGCGACCATTGAAGGGATGCGCATCTTCAACATGTATGCGCCGAACGGTCAGTCCGTGGAGTCTGAGAAGTACCGGTACAAACTGGCCTGGTTTCAGCGCCTGCGCGCTGTGCTCGATGGCTGTGATCCTAAGGCGGAGGTTCTGCTCTGCGGCGATTTCAACGTGGCGCCCGAAGACCTTGATGTCTGGGACCCGGAGCAATGGCGCGGCCAGATTCTGTGCAGCGATCCCGAGCGGGGGGCATTTGGCAAGATTCTTGAGTGGGGATTCGTCGATACACTCCGCTTTCATCATCCCGAGGCGGGTGTGTATACGTGGTGGGACTATCGCGGCGGCGCGTTTCACCGGGGCTGGGGGATGCGCATCGATCATATCCTGGCGAGCGCGCCCCTGGCGCGGCGATGCACCGGAGTTGAAGTGGATCGTGAGGAACGCAAGGGCGAAAAACCGTCCGATCACGCTCCGGTAATTGCTTCGTTTTCATGATCGGGGCAGCTCCCCGCACTCAAGCAGGCTAATCCTCGAGGCGGTCCCGGCGAACGCCGTCGGCGACCGGCGGCCAGACAAGTGAAAAGTGCTCTTTCTGCAGGAAGGATGTCACGCCTCCCGGCACGGTCTGCATTTTCTCCCACGATTCGGCCTGCGATTGATGACATCGGATGGCCTGAAACTTATAGTCCAGATATCGGGACACGTCGATCACATGGCTGATCTCATCTTCCGGGATCGGCTCCAGCCGCCGATGGCGAATCTGCTCGGCTTGACCCGGTGAGATCCCATAGGCGAACAACCGCGGAGAATCGACGCTTTCCTGAACCGCTTGCAGGCACCAGCGGGCGACAGTCCGGTGATCCGGATGGCCGGAAATGCCGGCTGAATGGAAGGTGATCAGAGCGTCGGGCTGAAAGAATCCGATCTCCCGGCGGATGATGGCCATGCCTTCCTCGGGTGGTAATTCAGCGAGCCCGCCGTCGGGAAGGCTGTAAATGTCGAGGGTGGACACGAACAGGGCTGCAGCGGAGCAGCGAAGTTCGTCCGCGCGAAGACGGGCGAGTTCGCGATGAGTGAGGTGTTTAGCCGGTCCCAGGCTGCCGGCTTCCCCGTGGGTCATCGTGACCAGGCGCACCGTGTGCCCGGTTGCCGCATAACGAGACAGGGTTCCCGCCGGACCGAATGCCTCGTCATCCGGATGGGCAAAAACGGCCAGAATTTTCATCGTATCTCTCCCCCCTCGGTTTCCGCCTTAAATCCACACGTGCGCTCCGGGCAACACCCCCCCGCAGGCCGCGCGGTCATGGCCACGCGGCGGGTGGATTTGTGTAAACGATCCGGCCGCCCACGACGGTGGCGTCGACGGCCACCCCGGGCACTTCCACCGGATCGATTGTGAAGATGTTGCGGTCGAGCAATACCAGGTCGGCAAACTTGCCCGTGGTAATCGTTCCTTTCACGACTTCCTGAAACTCCGCATAGGCGGATCCGGCAGTGTAGGCGGAAACCGCCTCGGCCATGGAGAGCTTCTGTTCCGGGATCCAACCCCGGGGATTCAGACCATCCAATGTCAATCGCGACGTTGCGGCGTGGAGCGTAAGCATGGGGTTGAGAGGCGCGACATACCAGTCGGTTCCGAGCGCCAGCCGCACGCCCTGATCGAGGAAAGTGCGGTAAGGATAGCTGGTTTTCAGGCGTCCCGCTCCGAGGCGCCGCGCGGCCCAGCAGCCATCATCGATCACATGATACGGTTGCACGGAAGCGATTACCGGCAGAAGTCTGAACCGCTCAAAGTCCGGTGGCGCCACGTGTTGAGCGTGTTCGATGCGGAAGCGTCGGTCCCGGAGACCATTCGAGCGCACGATGTCGTCGAACAGATCGAGGGTCAATGAGACGGCCCGGTCGCCGATGGCGTGCCAGCAGACCTGCAGGGCGGCTTTATCGGCTTGCACCAGACGCGCCAGCAACGCGGCGCGCGGATGCATTTCGTCGGTCAAGAGACCGCACGTTTCGGGTGCATCCGCGTATGGTTCAAAAAAGAGAGCCGTCGCCGACCCCAGAGAACCGTCGGCAAAGCCTTTCACCGCGCCGACGCGCAACGCCGGCGAGGCCGGCACGTTGCTGATCGCCGCCGGGAGCGCTCCCGCCCACTCCGAAGCCGAAGGGACCGCATAGATGCGCGTGGTCAATTCGCCGCGGGCGCCGAGTTCCGCAAACAGGGCGATATCGTCGGAGCCGGCATTCATGTGGTGGACGCTGGTGACTCCGAGAGCCGCGGCATGCGCCAGCGCTTTTTGGGCCGCGCGCAACCGGCGCTCGGGTGAAATCGGCGGGATGATGCCGGCCACCAGGTTGATGGCGGCATCCTTGAGGATCCCGGTCGGGTTTCCCGCGGCATCCCGCACGATGGTTCCGCCAACCGGATCCGGGGTGGCGGAAGTGACGCCGGCCAGGCGCAAGCCCAGCGAATTGGCCAGAGCCGTGTGCAAATCGGAACGATGGATCAGAACTGGGACCTCGCGCGTGACCGGGTCAATCATTTCCTTGACGGGCAGTGCCGGCCGGTCCCACCTCTGCTCATCCCACCCCCCGCCCAGAATCCACTCCCCGGTTACGGTTCTCTCCGCTTGCACGCCGACGCGGCGGATGAATTCTCCGGTTCCGGCGGCATCCTTGAGGTTGACGTTGTCCAATTGCAGACCGCCATCGATGAAATGGACATGTGCGTCGTTGAAGCCGGGGAGGAGCAACCGCCCTGCGGCCGCGATGACGCGGGTGGCGCGGCCGCGCCACGCCTCGATTTCGGCCGCGCTGCCGACCGCCACAATGCGGTCGCCCCGAATGGCGACAGCCTCGGCTTCAGGTTGAGCCGGGTCGCCCGTCCAGACCGCGGCACCGGTCACGATCAGATCGGCGACCTGTTGGGCCAAAGCCCCGGGCCCGGGATCACCATTGAAACCTCTGGAATTCAAACTGTTCATCGGGACAGGCTCCTGGTCATGAAGATGGTGGGGATGGAAACATCCCTGAATGTAAATACATGTTCGCCACCGGCGCGGTAGCCGTTAGCGCGATAAAAGCCGGCAGCTTCCGGGAGGGCATAGACGAACACATCTCCAAAAAGAGCCGGTGGAATCAGAGCTTCCAGATGCCCGAGGAGAGCTCTGCCGACTCCCAGGCGACGGTGCGCGGGGTGCACGTACACAAGCCGGATTTCATTCATTTCCACCCCGCCGATTCCGAGAATCCCGGTCTCACCCGCGTGCACAGCGAGGTAAAACAACATGGCCCGCTCGCGCATCGCGGCGGGAGATTCCAGCTGGACAAGCGCCTGTCGGGCGGATTCGGAAAGCGACCCATCCTGATCGAGGCAGGAGCACACCAGGCGGCTGCAGTCCTCTGCGTCCTCGGGGCGGAATTGTCTAACGGTTCCGATTCGTGTGGACATAAGCCCAGGTGACCTGCGCATCAGGGGCAGCAGTTTAGGCTGTAGGCTATGGACTGTAGGCTGACAGCCCGCATTTCTCTTCAGATTTGCCGACCAGCAAGCTTCAGTCTTTCGGTCTGAATCTAACAGCCTGCAACCTAAACTGTTACCATCAGGGAATATAGGCGATGGCATCAATCTCCACGCGCAGGCCGGGGATGGGCAAGGCCGCCACCTGGACGGTAGTCCTTGCGGGCCGGTTGCTTCCAAAAATGCGTTCATAAACCGCATTCATCCGGCCGAACTCGCCGATGTCGGCGAGAAATACCCCGCAGCGCAGGACATGATTCAGATCGCTTCCAGCCGCGCGAAGGATAGCGGCGATATTGTTCAGCACCTGTTCGGTCTGGCTCTCGATATCGGTCCCGACCAGCCGCCCCGTGGCCGGGTCCTTCGCCCCCTGGCCCGAGACGAAAACAATCCGCTCGAAGACCACCGCGGGCGAGTATGGACCTGCCGGTTGGGGGAGTCCATCTGTCTGTACACCATGATGTCTGATAGCACCCATTTGAAACCTCCAAAGAAGATCGGCTCGCCACAGCTTCAATTATGGATTCTGGAGACACACCACTCAACCTTGAATTGTAGCGCTGGATTTTAATCCGCATTATTCACGAAGCAGGACATCGCAGGACACGGAAGAACGCTGATGAACAGGGATTGGATCCGTGTGCAGGGCTTTTGCCGGGCCCGAAGGGCTCAGCGCTGCGTGCCGATGCACATTTTCCGTTGCAGATCGTCGAGTGCTCCAATCCAACCTCTGTGGATGATTCCAGCCTGCGCCGGCATTCGACGGTCTGCACCGGAGTATGTCGGCGCAAAAGCCCTGCCCGAGTTCTCCCGTGTCCCAGAAGTTTTTGATCATGAGCGAGTAATTGTTTAGCCCCTTCAAAAGCAGCCACGGGTCCCACGAATTCGAATGCATGGGGCATGCGCGTAACGACGCGCACCAAATGATGTCATCGTCTTTGCCTGCTTCCTGGGGGCTGCAAGAAACACCGCCTTTTGGTAGTGCCTTCATAAAATCTGTGGAATCCGTGAAATCCGTGGCGTTTTGTTGCGGTCTCTGACAACGGGGCTAAACAGATGCGGTTCATTTAAATCGCTTGCATGAAGTCGGCTGACGATCGTGGATTCCCGGAACCGTCGCGGCGCGAAACCATGTTGGCGCATGGGGAGGATTCGGATATCATCAGACGCTGTGGGCCGGATCTGCCGGACATCCCGAATTGGATCACGCTTGTTCCATTGACGCATCAGGAGACTCCATGATCAGGAAATGGTCGTTGGCTTTGATCGTGTGTTTGCTTGGCGGCATGGTCGTGCCGGCCGCCCGGATAGAGGCTCAGAATGAAAAGAAAAAGGAAGTGATTCAGTATGTGGAAACAGACACGGGCCGGTGGATGATTCATGACGAGAGTCGCCCGGCGCCGCCGGTGATCACTCCGGGGATCTGCGGGTCGGTTATGCAGACAGGATCCCCTCCATCCGACGCCGTCGTACTTTTCGACGGCAAGGATTTGTCTAACTGGATGAACGTGAAGAGGGAACCGTCAAAGTGGATCGTCCGCGACGGATATATGGAATCCGTCAAGGGTGCGGGGAACATCCGGACCAGGGATCAGTTTGGCTCGTGCCAGCTCCACGTCGAGTTCGCCACGCCGTCGGTAGTTACCGGAAGCGGCCAGGGAAGGGGTAACAGCGGCGTTTATCTCCAGGGAATGTACGAAATCCAGATCCTCGACTCGTTTGAGAACAAGACCTATCCTGACGGTCAGTGCGGTGCGCTGTATGGAAGGGCTCTTCCCCTGGTCAACGCCAGTTGCCGGCCCGGGCAATGGCAGACCTATGACGTGATCTATCGTCGGCCACTTTTTGACAGTACGGGGAAAGTCTCAAGAAAAGCGGTCTTCACCGTCTTTCACAACGGCGTCCTGATCCAAGATCATGTGGCGCTCGAGGGGGGCACCAACTGGATCAGCGCTCATGCCGTCACCGATTATATCCCGCACGAAGACAGGGGCCCGCTTGTCCTGCAGGATCACACCAACCCGGTTCGGTTCCGGAACATCTGGATTCGCGAGTTGAAAGATTAGGAACCATTGGCGAAACAATATATAGACGCTTATACCAGTGCTTATGATTAAACATTTATAATGTATTCATTGCGACAATTTTCTTGCGGAGCCGAATCCGCATTTGTATGATGCCACCACGCGATCAATGTGATTCGTAAAATAAGATTAACAATTTCGGATTGATAGCTTTAGTTTGGCAGTTTATCCCGGGCAGCGATGGCGAGTGAAGGGTGCGTTCCGGACCCTGGATTCCGGAGCGCAAAGTACTCTCCTGAATACAGCGGATTTCCTAACTGATCCGCATCATATCGGTTTTGCTTGCGGTAGCCTTGGCTGGTGACATCTTCGTATGAATATGAAGATGGTCATTGCCGGCGCTCCAGCGGTGGCGATATCTCCGCCTGCCTGTGGCTTGCCCAGACAAGATTCGGCCGGCGGGCCATTTAGGCATTCAAGAAAATTCATCAACTGGTGATGATCAATGATCTCTAATTGGGGGTTTTATATGAAATCAGTCACGACCAGATTGCTGGTAGCGATGCTCCTGTTTTCGCTGCTTGGCGTCATGGCCTATGGACAAGGCGGCGGCTCGACATCATCTCTCTCAGGTGTGGTCGTCGATTCAACCGGGGGTGTCATTCCCGGCGCGGATGTTACGGTGAAGAACGACGCTACCAGTGCCGAGTTCAAGGCCATCACGGCCGCGAACGGCACCTTTTCCATCCCGGCCTTAAATTCCGGGATTTACACCGCGACCGTTACGGTTCCGAACTTCAAGGTTGCGGTCTATAAGGACATCAGACTCGAGGCAGGTGTTCCGGCTACCATCCGTGTCACCCTCCAGATCGGCGGAACCAGCGAGACCGTCATCGTGGAGGCAGGCGCCGAGATGGTGCAGTCGCAGACGGCCAACATAGCGGCGACCATGGTGTCCAGCCAGATCCTCAACCTGCCGACCGGGAGCCGCAGCGCTCTCGAAGCCGTCATCTTGAGTATACCGGGCATCAGTATCTCGGGCACCGACACCCGTGAGGCCCGCGTCATGGGATTGCCGGAGAACATGGTAAACATCACGATTGACGGCATCAGCGCGCAGGACAACTACATGAAGTCGACCGACGGCTTTTTCAGCCGCGTGCGTCCGGGCGTCGATGCCATGGAGCAGGTCACGGTTTCCACGGCAACGCCGGGGGCGGAAAGCGGCGGTGGGGGCGCGGTGCAGATCAGGTTCGTCACGCGATCCGGCAACAACGAATTACCATGGCGGCCTGTACGAGTATTTGCGCAACCCGTACTTCAATGCCAACTCGTGGTTCAACAACCGCAACATCACGGCGCCCGGCCGGTGAAGACTGGCGGACCTGGAAGTCCCCTCCTGCCCAGACCAAGCAGAATCAGTTCGGCGGCCGTTTCGGCGGCCCGATCTGGATTCCCAAGCTCTTCGACGGCCGGGACAAGGCTTTCTTCTTCTTCAATTACGAGGAATTGCGCCAGCCGGTCTCGGTCACTTCCACCGCCACACTCTTCACGCCCGAGGCCGAGCAGGGCAACTTTCTGTATGCTGTAGGCGGAGTCACCCGGAGCGTGAACCTGTTCGACCTGGCAACTGCCAACGGGTTTGTGTCTACCCCGGACCCGATTGTGAAGCAGATGCTGGCCGACATGAGCGCTTCCACTTCCCAGGGGAGTTTGAGGCAGGGGAACGATCCCCTCGTCCAGATCACTCACCTTCACGCTTCCGTCGAGCACCAAGTGGCGCTATATGACGGGCCGGCTGGACTTCAACCTGACCAGCAAGCATCGCCTGGAGGCCACCTGGAACCACAACAAGCTCTTTTGTATTCAATATGACACCACGAACAGCTACGAGCCGAATTTCCCGAATTCGCCGAACTTCGGAGTTCAGTGCTCGCAGCGCTACAACGGATCTCTGGCGCTGCGTTCGACCTTGACCCCGCGGCTCGTCAATGAATTCCGCGCCGGCATGTCCGGCGGGCCCAGCATGTTCAATTCGAACGTGAATCCCGGCATGTTCAGCGGCTCGGTGTACAACATGGAAGGCTACACGATCAGCGTCAGCGGGCCGGGGATCACCAATCCTTATGTCAGCTCCACCGGCAGCCGGCGCAATGCGACGAGCAAGGTGCTCGAGGACACGCTGACCTGGAGCAAGGGGTCGCACAGCTTGAGTTTCGGCGCCGCCTTCTCACAGTTTGGCGTCGTGGAGTATACGGCGATCAGAACCCTGCAAACACCCAGCGTCACCCTCGGGGTCGACAATACGTACGACCCGGCCAGGATAATGTTCGACTCAAACAACGGCCCGAATAACTTCCCCGGGGCATCCTCGACACAGCTCTCGACCGCCCGCGCCATGTATGGGGTTCTGATCGGGAGCGTCACCTCGTTGGGAGGCACCGCGTACCTGGGCGAGGCAGGACAATAAGTACGGATTTAATGGGAACAGCGTGAACCGCGGCCACTATCAGGAATATGGCTTTTTCGTGCAGGATGCCTGGCGCATGCGCCCCGGCCTGACGCTCAACTTATGGCTTGCGCTGGGAGCTCCAGACGCCCTTTGTTCCCGGTAACGACGTCTTATTCGACGGCCACCATCGAGGATATCTGGGGCGTATCCGGCGTCGGCAACAGGTTCGAGCCCGGCGTCATGACCGGCAAGTTGCCGGAGTTCATCCAGTACAAGAAGGGCACGAAAGCCTACAATCAGCGATGGAACGACTTCGCGCCGAGTTTCGGGATTGCGTGGAGCCCGAAAGCGGAAGGATTTCTCGGACGCATCCTCGGGGAAACCGGCAAGACCGTTGATCCGCGGCGGATATTCGATTGCCTACAGCCGGATGGGAATGGACACCTACCGCAGCATGTTCACCGGCAATCCGGGCCAATCCCTGACGGCCACACGCAACGTTAACCGAAACAACCTGGTCAGCGGTGTCGGCGCCGATCAATGGCCGCTGCTTTTCCGTGAACGGAGCCGTCTCTCCCCGGGAACATTCCCGGATGCGCCGGTCTACCCGATCACATCGGCGACCTATTCGGATACGTCCTCGATGATTGTCTTCGATCCCAATATCAGAACCCCCTACGCCCAGTCCTGGACCTTCGGCCTCCAGCGCGAGCTTGGCAAGAGCATGGCTCTTGAGGTCCGCTATGTAGGGCACCAGAAGCCTCCAGGGATGGACCACATACAATTACAACGATACCGAACACAACATGCTCGAGAACGGAGTCATGGACGAGTTCTACCTGGCGATGTTGAACCTGCAGGCCAATGTCGCGAACGGGAAGGCCTCCTCCGGCTTCAAGTACCTGGGGCCGAATACAGGCACCTATCCGCTGCCGATCAGCCTTGCCTGGTTCAACGGGTTGTCCGCTGCCGATGCGACGAATCCGTCGAAGTACTCGGGCTCGAACTGGACCAGCAGCACCAATCTCGGCTATCTCAACCGGGTCAATCCCAACCCGACATCTTTTGCGGGAATCCTGTACAACGATGCCACCAAGCGCGCCAATGGCTTGAAGGCAGGGATGCCGGCCAATTTCTTTATAACCAATCCCAACCTGCTCGGCGGCGCCACCGTCCAGGGCAACGGCGGGTATACGAGATACGACTCGCTGGTCGTTGAGTTGCGTCGGCGGATGTCGCAGGGACTGCTGGTTCAGGCAAATTACGTCTTTGCCAAAGCCTTCGGCACGTCGCGGTATCTCGTTCCGCCGGGATCGGATCAACGATCTGGGCAGCACCCTGCCGCACACGTTCAAGCTCAACTGGGTGTACGAACTGCCGTTCGGCAAGGGCCGCAGGTTCGGCGCCTCCGCGGGCAGATTGCTCGATAGCCTCATCGGCGGCTGGGAATTTCACGGGATCTTCCGCATGCAGAGCGGCGATCGTGAGAGTTTCGGCAACTACCGGGTGGTGGGGATGACGGATGAGGAACTCCAGAGTCTCTTCAAGCTGCGCTTCGATGACGCGAACCGCATCATCTATCAGCTGCCGGATGACATCATCCAGAACACCATCCGGGCCTTCAGCTTCTCGCCGACTTCCGCGACCGGTTACAGCGGAGAGGCGCCCACCGGACGCTACTTCGCTCCGGCGAGGGCGGCGGATTGCATTTCCATATTTACCGAAGACTGCGCGCCGCGCAATCACTATGTCCGCGGACCGAGGTGGAATAACGTGGACATGAGCGTGTTGAAACAGTTCCGTTTCACGGAGACGAAGAACTTCGAGCTCCGCGCCGAGTTCGTAAACGCGTTGAACGAGGTCAACTTCAACTTCACGACCTCGTGCGTCAGCAGCAGCCTGAACACCTGCCAGGTGACCGGAACGCAGGGCGGCCCGCGCGTGATCCAGATCATCATGCGCTTCAACTTCTGATTTTACCTATAGTCTTTCCCCCGGAGGGACACGGTACGGCCGTGTCCCTCCACTTTTTTCCGAGCCTTCCTCACTTCAAGGTATATTGCCGGATCCTTCTCCCCTGCTGGTATACTTTGGCCTCTGGTCTATGAGGGCAAACAGGTCGAAGCGGCTGCTGTCGGGCAACCGACCTTGAGGGAGAGGACGAGGAGAGCATGAAGAGGATCATCATTCTGGGCGCGGCCCTGCTGATAGGATTCTGGCTGATCATGATGCAGCGCCGGGAGCCGGTTGCCCCCGGGTCGGGCGCGGGTGTGGAGGTCGGAAAGGCCGCCCCTGCATTCCAGCTCAAGGATCTGAATGGGAACCAAGTCTCCCTGGAGGATTACAAGGGAAAAATCGTAATGCTCGATTTCTGGGCCACCTGGTGCGGTCCGTGCCGGTTGACCATGCCGGTGCTCGAAAAACTGCAGAAGGAGCATCCCGACGCCTTCACCCTGCTGGCCGTCAATATCGGTGAACCCCAGGACGTTGTTGCTCCTTATGTCCAGAGCCAGAAGATAGAGGCGCGCGTGCTTCTCGACATCGATGAACAGGTGGCGGGCGCATATCGGGCCAGCTCGATTCCGATGCAGGTCATCATCGATCGGGAAGGGGTCGTCCGGTATATCTGGGCCGGGTATCATGCCCGGATGGGGGAAGACCTCTGGTCCGAAATCTCCAAACTGCAGTAAAAGCCTCTGAAACATGGATGATAAATGTTCAGGCATAGGGTCAGCGGCGGCAAAAAGCGGCCACGGATTTCACGGATTCCACAGATTTGGTGAAAGCACTGCCAATAGGGGAGTGTTTCCTGCACCTCCAGGAGGTTGGCAAAACGGTAATTGTTTAGCCAAATCAAATGGATGAAGAAGCAAAACGCAAAGACGCGGGGGCGCAAGGGCGCAAAGATCGACGGAGCAACAGGCGTGGGCGCAGCGCTTCGCGCTGGCGCATCCTTGGGCGAGCCGCGGAGAAAGCGCGGGCAGCGGCTACTCAGGAGGATTGCGCTTTCTCCCGCGGCTCGCCCAAGGATGCGGCCGAAGGCCGCCCATGCCCGCGAACCGAAAGGAATCTCTTTGCGTCCTTGCGCCCCAGCGTCTTTGCGTTCTGCTGTTCAGCATCGGCTAAACAGATGCGCAAAACGACATCATTTGGCGCGCCTCGACATGCGCTTGCCTTATTCATTTATATCGGTGGAATCCTTGGCTGCTTTTAAAAATGCTAAATAATTACCGCGTCCATCGACGTCCCGAAAATATGTTGCCGTATTTATGAACCACACTACTTAGCCGCCCTGGCTACGGAGATGTTCCCCAAGGCGCGCAGACTGATCTCTGCGAGCGCCGCAATGAATTTGGGGTGGACATTCAGCGACGGCGCCCGATGGAACTCCCGGATGCCGGCCAGGCCGGCCAGTTGTCGATACTGAATATCGATCTCCTGCAGAGTCTCAATGTGGTCCGAAACAAAGCTGACGGGTATGACCAGAACCCTCGTGGTGCCGTTCCTGCCGAACTGGCGCAGCACGGATGGCGTTGACGGACCCAGCCATTGAACCGGCCCCACTTTGCTCTGAAAAGCCAGCGTCGACGGTGAACGGCTGCCAAGCGCTCCGTCGATCAGGGCGACGGTTCTCAGGGTCTGCTCCCGATACGGATCCCCTTCCCGGATGTAGCGCGCCGGGATGGAATGCGCGCTGTAGAGGAGCTGTATCTCAGCCGGGTCTTTGGTCGAAAACCGGCTCTGGGCTTCCTGGATCCGATCCACCATGGCCTGGAGGTACATCGGCTCCTCGAACCAGGCCTGCACCGCGTAAGACACGAGTCTGATCCAGAAGACCGGTGTTCCGGGCAACCGTCTGAAAATAGTGAAGACAGGAACCGGTTGTGGTAACCGAGAACTGCGGAAAAAGCGGCAGCACCGCCAGCCGCCTGATGCCGTCGGCCCGGATCCGCGAAACGGCTTCGTCGATCGATGGCCGCCAGCAGCGCATGCCGATGTAGATCGGGGCGCACAGGCCACGTTCGCACAGAGCGGCGCCCAGCGCAGCCGCCTGGGCTTCTGTTATGGAAAGCAGCGGCGAGCCCCCGCCGATCTGCCGGTATAGGGCGCGGGATTTTCGCTGGCGCGTCGAGGCGATCAGCCAGGCAAGCGCACGCCTCAGGACATCACTCTTGATCCTGATGATGTCAGGATCGGAAAAAAGGTTGAACAGGAAAGGGCGCACGTCGGCAAGCGTGCCCGGGCCGCCGAAATTCAACAGCAGCACTCCCGCATCACTCTTCCCGCTGCGCTCAGCCATATGATTCATGGTCCCGCCCGAGGGAACGCATATATCAATAACCCTTTGGTCGTCGGCGGCATCTGTTTAGCCGATGCTGAACAGCAGAACGCAAATGCGCAAAGAGATTCCTTTCGGTTCGCGGGCATGGGCGGCCTTCGGCCGCATCCTTGGGCGAGCCGCGGGAGAAAGCGCAATCCTCCTGAGTAGCTGCTGCCCGCGCTTTCTCCCGCGGCTCGCCCAAGGATGCGCCAGCGCGAAGCGCTGCGCCCACGCCTGTTGCTCAGTGTCGATCCTTGCGCCCTTGCGCCTTTGCGTTTTGCTTCTTCATCCATTTGATTTGGCTAAACAATTACCATCGGCGTGCTTTGATCATGAATAAGCCTTGCTAGAGGGTCTTCGAGAAGACGGGTTTGTCTTTCGGCTTTTTCAGGTAGCTGTCGAAGACCATCCCCACGTTGCGGATGAAGATGCGCCCGAGCGATGTGACCGAAATCGCATCCGGGGTGACCGTTATCAGGCCGTCGTCCGCCAGCGGATTCAGGCGCGGAAGCTCGTCGGCAAAATAATCGTCAAAACGAATGTTGAACTCCTGTTCGATCTCCCTTTTGTGGAGCACGCAGTGGCAGAGAATCTTGCTGATGACGGTCCGGCGAATGACATCATCCTCCGTCAGGCGCATCCCCCTCATTACGGGAAGACGATTCCGCTCGATGGCGTCGTAATAATCCTTCAGATCACGAAAGTTCTGGGCGTATACCCGTTCCAGACCGCTGATCGAACTTACCCCCAACCCGAACAGATCGGTGCCGGCCTTGGTCGTATACCCCTGGAAATTCCGATGCAGGCTGCGGTCGCGCTGGGCCACGCACAGCTCGTCGGCGGGACGGGCGAAATGATCCATGCCGATATATAGGTAGCCGGCTTGGGTGAATCTCTCTATTCCGGCGCGGAAGATGCGAAATTTGTCCATGCCCTGCGGGATGTGCCGGGCGAACGAACCCTGCTGTTTTTTAAGCCAGGGGACATGCGCGTAACTGAACATCGCCACCCGGTCGGGGTTGAGGTCAATGACTTTCTCGATCGAATCGACGAACGAATCCGGCGTCTGCTGCGGCAGGCCATAAATCAGGTCGATATTGACGGAGGCGAAGCCCTGCCGGCGGCAGGAATAAAAAACCTCCCTGGTCATTTCCCATGGCTGGATGCGGTGCACCATCTTCTGCACGACCGGGTTGAAATCCTGGATTCCCATGGAAATGCGATTGAATCCCAGACGCCCGAGAGTAGTGAGGTGGGTTTCACTGCATGTGCGGGGATCGATTTCGACCCCCAGCTCCGCATCAGGCGCGAAATGGAATCGTTCCCTTGTGTACTGGAAAAGGCCTTCCATCTGCTCGGGGCTTAAATAGGTAGGCGTACCTCCGCCCCAGTGGAACTGGACTACCGGGCGGGATGGATCCAGCCGGCGGGCAACCTGATCGATTTCCCAGTATAGATTCCGCAGATACGGTTCCAGCACCTCGTGATTCCTGTTAATAACGACATTACAGCCGCAGAAAAGGCAGAGGCTCTGGCAAAAAGGGAGGTGAAAGTAAAGCGACAATGGAGCGGATGCCCCGCCGGCATTGGACTCGCCGATGGCCTGGTCGAAATCATCCGGTCCGAAGGAATCGACCCATTCGGGGGCTGTCGGATAGCTGGTGTACCGCGGCCCGGGCACGTTGTAACGCTCCAGGATAGCCTCGGTTACGTTCAGGGTTTCAGTCTGGATGTTGATGCTTAGTGATTCGCCCATGGGAACAGGAAATCTAACATGTGAGCGAACAAATCCGAAGAACGAACTGTGGCAAGCTGCTCAGCTGATCGGATTGCCGTTCAGATCGACACAATGCACCGGCCCCAGGTGGAGTTTTTCGAGTGGCTCCTGAATCAGGCTCCGGTCACCGACCGCAACTACAACCATCCTTTCAGGTTGAAGGTGCTTTCCGGCAACGCGGCGCACATCGCCGGTTGTCACCCTGTCGATTTCCCGCGGCAAGTCCCCGAAGTAATCTGGAGGGAGCTTGTGAATAAACAGCTGTCCGAGGGTTGCGGCTGCCTGGGGCGAGGTTTCAAAGAGCCCGGGCAATGAACGGCCGATCGAGTCCTTGGCCGTGGCAAGTTCTTCCGGAAGGAGGTTGCTGCTGCGCATGCTCTCGATCTCAAACAGGATTTCCTGGACGGCTGCGGCAGTGACGTCCGTACGGACGCTGGTGCCGACCAGAAATGGCCCGGGCTCGCGCCGATAAAAAAAGGCCGAGGAAGCCCCGTATGTGTACCCGTGCTTCTCCCGCAGATTCATGTTTATCCGGCTGGAAAACAGACCGCCCAGGGCGGTGTTCATTACGGTAATGGGAACATAATCGGGGTTGGCTCTGGCGATGCCGATGTGTCCCACGCGCAGTATGGTTTGGGGGGAGTCTGGCTTGTCCACGATCACAACGCGGCGTTCCGGCCCGAGACCCGCCACCGGTATTGCCGCTTCCGTGCCGACCCGGCTCCACCCGCCGAAGTGCTTCTCCGCCAGGATGAGCAGCTCATTCCGGGTGATGTCTCCGGCGACGATCAAGGCCGCCAGCGAGGGGGCATAGCCTTTTTCCCAGAATTTCACGAGATTCTCTCTGGTGATTTTCTGGTTGGAGGACTCCGTGCCCAGCTCGATATGCCCATAGGGATGATCTGCCCCGTACAAGGTGCTGAAGAGAGCCTTGACTGCCAGCGTGTTGGGATTATCTCTTTGCTGCAGGATCTGGGTGAGGCGATCGTGGCGGAGACGGTCAATCTCCGCCACGGGGAATTCCGGGTTCAAAAGCACGTCGGCGGCCAGATCGAAAACCGCGTCGACATTGCGACGCAGCGACCGAAACGCGATTACCGATGAGTCCATATTGGAACCGGTCGAGAGCGAGGCCCCCAGCTGGTCGGCGTCGGAAGCTATACCGAGGGCCGACCGCCGCCTGGTCCCCTCATCGAGCATGTCGGAGGTAAAGGATGCCAGGCCCGGAAGTTGCGGCGGGTTGCGGTCGCTTCCGCTCAGAAGGGCGAGGTTCGATGACACGACCGGCAGACTGTGCTGCTCAAACAGATATATCGTGAGTCCGTTCGCCAGTTGGAAACAGGCGGGGATTGGGAGGCGCAATGGCGAAGCGCTCCCGGGGGCCGGGACGTCGTGTCTCCAGTCCTGACCGAAAAGCACTGCTGGAGCGTCCGGAATCGGCCTGCTTACGGGAGCCGGGGAGGAACGGGGGAAATCCTGCACGACCTTCTGGCCCGGAACCCCATAAACAACAACCCGCGAGTGGCGCGACAACCTTTGCCGGGCCAGGGATTGCAGCGAGGCGGGCGTGGTCTTGCGATAACGTTCCAAATCGCGCGCCAGATAACCCGGATCCCCCAGGAAGTGGTTGTATTGGTTCAACCGATCGGCGACACCGCCGAAACCCCCGAGATTCTCGAGGCCGCGAATGATGGCGCTCTCGAAAACATTGCGTGCCCGTTCCACCTCGGCCTCACTCGGGCCGAGCCGGACGAATCGGTCGAGTTCCTCATCGATGGCCTTCTCAAGCTCTTCGGGCTGGATGTCCGGCTTGGCCGTGGCCTCGATGCTGAAAATGGAACCCAGAGAGAGGGAAACCTGCTGGGCAGCCACATCCTGGGCCAGGCGTCGCTCGTAGACCAGGCTTTCATACAGACGGCTCGATTTTCCCCCGCCCAGAATCCGGGCGATGATGTCGCATTCGGCGTCCTCCTGCGTATAGATCGGATCGGTCAGCCATGCAAGATAGACTCTCGGCAGTTCGACCTGATCGGGCACAACCAGCCGTCTTTCGGTCTCGATGGGGGGAGTGACGACATTCACTTCCGGAATGGGAGCTCCAGGAGGAATGGAGCCGAAGTATTTCTCAACGAGCATTTTCGTTTGGGTCCGATCGATATCACCGACGATCGCCAGGCTCGCGTTATTGGGAGCGTAATAAAGCCGGAAAAAATCACGGACGTCTTCGAGCCGGGCGGCCTCGATATCCGCATGCGAACCGATCACGGAAGCGTAATAGGGGTGGGTGCGGGGAAAGAGCTGATGAAACAGAGCCTCCTGAACCAGGCCATACGGGTGGCCTTCCACGCTCTGCCGGCGCTCGTTGCGGACCACGTCTCTCTGGTTCTCGAGCTTGCCCGAATCGAGCTTCTCGAGCAGGAACCCCATGCGGTCGCTTTCGAGCCATAGGGCGAGCTCGAGCTGGTTGGAGGGGAGGGTTTCAAAGTAGTTGGTGCGGTCAAAGTCGGTGGTGCCGTTGATTCTCGCTCGCCCCGGCCGCCTCCAAAAAGCGAAAATGCCCCTCCTCGCCGATATGCCTGGACCCCTCGAACATCATATGCTCAAACAGATGCGCGAATCCGGTGAGCCCCGGCCGTTCGTTGGCCGGGCCGACATGATACCAGATATTCACCGCCACCAGGGGCAGCCGGTGGTCTTCGAGGAGAATCACATCGAGGCCGTTGGGGAGTCTGTATTTTTCAAAATCGAGCACGGGCACGGGTTGAGGTGTCGGCACAGTATCTCCTTTAATTACCAAGACCGTAATAACCACGAGCAGAGCTATCACTCTTCCCGGATCTATGCGGCCCTGTGCGCTTACAGGTTACTGGTTAGATCCGGAAGCCCGGGACGGGAGGCCGTAGGCGGAAACCGGGCTCTCGTGCCCTTCACTATCGACCGACTTGACTCCGAATACGAGCTGGTCGATGGGTGTGTTTTTCAAGGTGAACTCGCGCACATTGCCGGTCCAGATTTCCCGTTCCCAGTCGGGTGCCGTGGTGGAACGGACGACGACCATAAAGCCGGCCAGATCCGGATCGGGATTGGGGTAATCCCATCGCAGCACGGCATCATAGCCTTCCCCGCGTGTCAGTCCCGGCCGGACTCCCTGGCCCCGTCCGCCGCGGCCGGCAGCGGATTGCGCGGGCGGCGCCCCGCCACGGCCCGCCTGGGCTGCTCCTGTCTGGGCCTGCTGCGCTGCGCTGCCGGAAGCGGGAGCGGTGGCGCCGGGGGCGGATCCGCGCGGAACCGAGGGCTGGATGGTGACTGGAGAACGCGGTGCGAGCGCCATCGCCGCCAAAGCCGCCGCGTTGAGCCGGGTGACACGGGCGGTCAACAGGGGCGAGGTGTTGGCGAAGGTGTCGGATGGAGAGTGCTGGTTGCCGAAATGCTCATACGGCGTGGTGAAGCGGACGGCGGCGAAGCCTTGCTGGTTGAACGGCGTGTGGTCTCCGCCGCGACCGAATCGATCGGCGCGGAAAATCATGTCCGCCGTGAATTCCGGATAGTAACGCTGACCCATCAGCTTGATATAGCGTGCCAGTTGACGCGAGAGGGAATCGTTGGGATCCTCCGAAAAAACCAGGATGCGCTCGTTGCTCGAGGAGCCGTTTCCTGACAGGTCGCTGCCGATGATATCGTTGTTCAGAACCGCCTGGACCTGCTGGTTTTTCTCTCTGAGACGCTTGGCAAGCCCGGTGGCGCCCAGCAATCCCTGTTCCTCGCCGATAAATGCCACAAAGACCAGAGTGGCCCTGAATTCATACTGGCTGAGCACGCGGGCGCACTCCATGGCACAGGCGGTGCCGCTCGCATTGTCCGTGACGCCGGGAGCATCGACTTCCGCGGCCTTGGCCTGATCGCCGCGGATTTCCGCAGGTATTTGCAGGTTGAGCGAGTCGTAGTGCCCCCCAATGATGATCCAGCGGTCCGGATCGGTCTTGCCCGGCAGGATCGCCATGACGTTTCGGGCCTCCAGGTCTCTCCAGACCCTGCCCCCCCTGGGAATTGAGTACGTGTCGTAACTTACCTCCAGGCGCGGGCTGTAGCTCTTGAATTGATCGAATATCCACTGCCGTGCCGAGCCCACCCCCCGGTTCGGCTGATCCGGACTGGAGAGCGTGTTGCGCGTTCCGAAACTCTCCAGCTTCTTGAGAATCTCGACAATGCGGTCCTGCGAGATCTTCGAGACCATTTCCTGAATCGCCGGATCCAGCCGTTGGGACGGCTGCTGGCCGGTATTTCCCTGCCCACCTGCCACAGATCCGCACACCAGCAGTGCGATTACCACCATCCGAAAGCTTCTCATTTGGCTCCGTTCCCTATCCAGGATTCGAGGACTAGGCTGCTTACGCACCGCATGTTACGTGAAGCGCGGCTGAAGTGTCAATTTGACGGTTTGGAGTCATCGATTTGGTTTACCGGTAATGGTGCATAGAGTGTATACTGCTTGACCAGGGGCTTGGCCGGGCGCAAGAAGGACCGGCGGAGTCCTCAATGTCATGGTTGTAAGCAGCAGCCACAGCCGGAGCGAAGCGCCCGACCGTGATTCCGGGTCAGGCATTCGGACAGATAAAGCCCGCTCGCCAATCGGATGGTTGTGGACGGCGGGAAGCAAAGGCGGAGGCGAGCCCCGCAACATGATTTTCCGAATCCGGAAGGCCCAGCTGCGGGATCAAGCGGAGAGCACAATACCTTTACGGCAAATAATTCATAATTTAGGAGGGGTCTGTGTCCAAACTAAAAGAGAAACTCTACGAAAAGATCCAGGAGTGGCGGCCGCGCACGGCCAAGCTGATCAAGGAACACGGCAATGTAAAATTGGGAGAAGTGACCATCGGCCAGGCCATCGGTGGCGCCCGGGATGTGAAGTGCCTGGTGACTGATATTTCCTATCTGGATCCGGTGGAAGGGATTCGATTCCGGGGCATGACGATTCCCGAGGTCCTGGAAAAGCTGCCCAAGGCTCCGGGCGGAGATATGCCGTATGTTGAGGGGCATGTATACCTGTTGCTCACCGGCGACATCCCAACCAAGGCGGAGGTGGCGCAAGTGGCCGAGGAGTTCGGCAAGCGGGCGCGCGTGCCTCAGTATGTGTTCGACATCCTGCGCGCGATGCCGCGCGATACGCACCCGATGACCATGCTTTCGGCGGCCGTTGTCGCTCTGCAGCGCGAATCCGTGTTCGTGCAGAAATACAACGCGGGGATCAACAAGAACGACTATTGGGACTCCACCTATGAAGACGGCATGAACCTGCTGGCGCAGCTGCCGGCGATCGCGGCCTACATCTACCGCATGAAATACCGTGGGGATACGATCATTCCTTCGGACCCGACCCTCGACATGGGCGCCAACTTTGCCCACATGATGGGGATCGACAAGCCGTACGACGATGTGTCGCGGCTCTATTTCATCCTGCACAGCGACCATGAGAGCGGCAACGTCAGCGCCCACACCGGGCACCTGATCTCCAGCGCCCTTTCGGATATGTATTACTCGATCTCTGGGATGATCAACGGGCTGGCCGGCCCGCTGCACGGCTTGGCCAATCAGGAAGTGCTGCGCTGGATCCAGGGGGTCATGGACAAGATGGGCGGCAAGGTCCCGAGCGACGCGGAAATGCGGCAGTTTGTCTGGGATACGCTCAAGTCCGGGCAGGTCGTCCCGGGTTACGGGCATGCCGTGCTGCGCAAGACCGATCCTCGGTACATGGCGCAGCGCGAATTCTGCCTCAAGGCAATGCCGAACGATCCGCTCTTCAGGTACGTGGATATCCTGTTCCGTGTCGTGCCGCCGGTTCTCCTCGAACAGGGCAAAGCGAAAGATCCGTGGCCGAACGTTGACGCGCAGTCCGGCGTCATCCAGTGGTACTACGGCGTCAAAGAATATGATTACTACACGGTTCTGTTTGCGGTGGGCAGGGCGCTGGGAGTCGTTTCGAACATCATCTGGGACCGCGCCCTCGGATATCCGATTGAGCGCCCCAAGTCGGTGACGACAGCGATGCTGGAAAATGTGGTGAAGGCGGCGGCTGCTCCGAAAGCCTGATCCTGAAGTAAAGAAGGTAGAAGACCACGCGGGGATTACGGAAAGTGCGGGAATCGGGAGGTTGCCTCCCGGGCTTTTTCAGGCGCGGTCCGCGGTCTCCGCGTTTTTTGTTGCCCTGGCGTCGATCAGCGTAATCCCGGAGTGGACGGGGTCTCGCACAGCGGGCGGCTGGTTGACGGTTCCGCGAGCAGATCGGCGATGGTGGATCGGGAGAGGGCATCTTCTATATGGGCGATGGCGTCGTCCAGGCGAAGGTGTAAAGCACACAGTTGCCGGCCATGGGTCTCCAGACCAAGCGGGCAGGTCTCGATGCGCCGGATTGGATCGACGGCATTGATCACTTCAAGCACGCGGATCGCATCTGGCGCGCGGGTCAGGACAAATCCCCCATGCAGTCCGCGCTGCGAACGGACGAAACCGGCCCGTCCCAGCGCCTGCATCACCTTGGACAGATATCCCGACGGGACTCTCGTTGCCGCGGCGATCTCCCGAGATGTCTGGGTTTCTGGACTGCGCGAGGCCAGCCAGACGACGGCGCGCAGTGCATATTCCGCGGTTTGTGAGAACACGTCCATTCCCCCGGCGCCGGTCTGATGGACGCCGCACATAGATAGAATCTCGCCTTGATTATCCCCGCCCTGTCCGGCCAGTCAAGCGGATATCCCCCTTTTCCGCAATTCAGACCATGAAATCCGTGGCTGCTTTTTGCCGCCCGTGACAATATGCCTGGCCGGTTCTTTCTGAACGCTGTCCCGGCCGGTTTTGCGCTATAGTGTGGGCCGGTGCGGGTTTCGTATGCTGCGGAGAATAGCCGGTTATTTCGATTTTCAACATCATCGTACGTGCTTCCGGACCGAGATGGCCGCGGGGATCACAACGTTCATAACGATGTCCTACATCATCGTGGTGAATCCGAAGATCCTGGAAGCGGCCGGAATTCCGGTGGGGGCATCCATGGTCGCTACCATCCTCACGGCTGCCTTTGGATCCTTGCTCATGGGGCTGTACGCGCGCCGGCCGTTTGCGATTGCCCCCTACATGGGCGAAAACGCCTTCATTGCCTATACCGTGGTCGTCGCTCTGGGCTACCGCTGGCAGGCCGCCCTGGGGGCTGTGTTTATCGGCGGGATTCTGTTTATTCTTCTGACTGTTTTCAAGCTGCGGCAGTGGCTCGTCGAAGCCATCCCGGAAGGGCTGCGCTACAGCTTTGCGGTCGGAATCGGGCTGTTCATGACCTTCATCGGTCTGAATGTGACCGGCATCGTTGCCCCGGGTACGCCCGGCGCGCCGGTGCGCATCGGTGATTTCGGCAGCCCGCAGGTTTTCCTTGCGGTCATTGGATTCCTCATGATTGCGGTGCTTATGTTGCGCCGCGTCCCCGGGGCCATCCTGATCGGGATCCTGGCCACCACCTCGCTTGCATTTGCCTTTCGCGTCGCGGTCCCTCCCGACCGCTGGCTCAGCCTCCCTCCCAGCCTGGAGCCGACATTCCTGCAGCTCGACATCCGTGAGGCCCTGAGTTGGGATTTTTTCGCCATTGTGCTCACCGTCTTCGTCATGGCGTTCGTCGATACCATGGGAACGCTCATCGGAGTCTCGTCCCGGGCCGGCTACCTCGATGAGAAGGGTCAACTCCCGGGGATCGAAAAGCCGATGATGGCGGATGCGCTGGCCACGAGCTTTGCGGCGCTGGTGGGAACCACCACCGCGGGCGCCTACATCGAATCCGCCGCCGGTATCGAGGCGGGCGGAAGAACGGGTTTCAGCGCCGTGGTCACCGCGCTGTTGTTTCTGCTTTCACTTTTCTTCGCTCCTTTCCTGACCGCGGTCCCACCCCAGGCTTATGGCCCCGCGCTGATCGCGGTCGGCTATCTCATGTTGAAGCCGATCACCCGCATCAATCTCGACGACTACACCGAGCTTTTTCCGGCTTTCGCCGTCATCATCCTGATGAGTTTCTCCTTCAACATCGGCATCGGGATCACCGCGGGTTTCGTGCTTTACCCCTTCTTCAAGCTCGTGTCCGGCAGGCAGCGCGAGGTCAGGCCGGGTCTCTGGGTGCTGGCCGCACTCTCGCTTCTGTTCTACGTTTTTTACCCATACTCTTAGGGTCCGGAACAGGCTGCCCTGATCCGAAAACGGAGGTGCAACCTTTTCATGCGTCATTGGGTGCGCCCCGGACCGTGTGAGGGACTGTTCCCGGCGCCGTATTTGGTAGAATGTTCTTTATGACAATCCCTTTGTCCGACCGGGGTAAATATTACCGGGGCCTGCTGGTCCTCACGGGGCGGGATCGGATCGTCGACGCCCGTGAACGCGAGCTTCTGCTCAGGATAGGGGCGATTCTTGATTTCGACAAACGGTTCTGCGAGACGGCGATCGATGAACTGCTGCGCAACAGGTACATCACTCAGGACCCGGTCGTCTTTTCAGAATCCAGGATCGCGGAGTGTTTTTTGCGCGATGCCATCCGGCTCTCCCTCGTGGATAACGGGATCCACCACCACGAATTCGTCTGGCTTAAGCGGGTGGCTCGATCCAACGGGGTGTCGGGCAAATGGCTCAAGACTGAACTGGCGGTTTCTCGCGCGAAGGATCGCTCGCCCGACTCCTGCGACTTCCTCGAGGTTCGGCACCACCTCTGAAGGGAGTTTCGGGGACAGACGCGATAGGGAGGCGCCATATGGCCATGCCGAATGACATCGTCAGGATATCCGATACGATTTGGGAGATTCCCGTCACCCACAAGCCTGGGATGCGGGTGCCCGCCCGCGTGTATGCATCGCGGAAACTTCTATTGGAAATGGATGACGGCGTTTTCGACCAGGTGACCAATGTCGCGACCCTGCCCGGCATACTCAATCACGCCTACTGCATGCCGGACGGGCACTGGGGCTATGGATTCCCCATCGGCGGGGTGGCGGCCATGGATGTTGAGCAGGGGGTGATCTCGCCGGGCGGCATCGGGTTTGACGTGAACTGCGGCATGCGACTGGCGCTGACATGTCTCACGGAAGCCGAGGTCAGGCCGCATTTGCGGCAACTCGTCGATCAGCTGCTCCAGCGCGTGCCTACAGGTGTCGGCTGTACCGGATTCGTCCGCGTGACCCAGGATGAATTTCGCCATGCCGTGGAGCAGGGGGCGCCCTGGTGCATCAGGAACGGCTACGGCTGGCAAGAGGACCTGGAACGCACCGAAGAAGACGGCTGCATTCGCGGAGCGGATGTGGGCAAGGTCAGCGGCAAAGCCGTGGA
Organism: Terriglobia bacterium; assembly: GCA_963824985.1. Classification (GTDB taxonomy): domain Bacteria; phylum Acidobacteriota; class UBA6911; order UBA6911; family UBA6911; genus JAFNAG01. The sequence goes on along the minus strand of CAWGRQ010000047.1, from coordinate 243,097 downwards.
ACGCGGATTCAGACAGCTCGGCACGCTCGGCTCCGGAAATCACTACCTCGAGATTCAGGTGGCCCGCCCCGAAAACATCTTCGATCCCGGATTGGCGGCGGCGTTCGGCATTACCCTGCCGAACCAGGTGGTCATCATGTTCCATTGCGGCAGCCGGGGCTTTGGCCACCAGGTCGCCACCGACTACCTGCAGCTTTTTCTCAAGGCCATGACTGCAAAGTACGGGATCCGGATTCTCGACCGGGAACTGGCCTGCGCCCCGTTCCGATCCCCGGAAGGGCAGGACTATTTCGCGGCCATGAAGTGCGCCATCAACATGTCCTTTGCCAACCGCCAGGTGATCCTGCACCGCATCCGCGAGGTGTTTTCAGACGTGTTTCATAAGGATCCTGCCGACCTGGGCATGCACCAGGTCTACGATGTGGCGCACAACACGGCGAAGCTCGAGACCCACACGATCAAGGGGCGGCCGCGCGAAGTTCTTGTGCATCGCAAGGGGGCGACCCGGGCCTTCGGGCCCGGAATGCCGGGGCTCCCCGACCGGTACCGCCACACCGGACAACCGGTGATCATCGGCGGCAGCATGGAGACCGGATCGTATCTGCTGGCCGGCGTGGCCGGGGGGGATCAGACCTTTTATTCCACGGCACACGGCAGCGGTCGTGCCATGAGCCGGGCCCAGGCAAAAAAGCAATTTCGCGGACGGGAATTACAGCGGCAGATGGAGGCCCGGGGCATCCTGCTGCGTACGACTTCCTTTTCGGGACTGGCCGAGGAAGCGGGCGCAGCCTATAAGAATATCGACGATGTGATCGAAGTCGCCGAAGCCGCGGGGATCAGCAGGCGCGTCGTGCGCCTGGTTCCCATCGGCAACATCAAGGGATAAGGGTTCGCGCAAAAATGAATCCACTTTTTGGCGCGAGCGCCAAGCGTGGAGCGGAAGTCCGGGACGCCACGCATTCATTCGCGGGCGTTGTTTCAAATATGGGTGAAGCCTTTGGAATGCAACGTCATGCCCCGGACCTTTTACTCATGTTCGCCGACTGGACACCTCGCCGCGGTACGGAGCTGGAGGCACACAGGCAAAGAATTTTGGGACGCGGATGAACGCTGACGCACGCGGATTGGGATGGAGCGAATCCGCGTGCGGAGTTTTTCCCGCCGCGGCATGGGCTGCCTTCGGCCATTGCTTTTGCCCGGCTCGAGATGGAAAGCGCTGCTGGATCCAAGCCCTGATAGATCAACCATGAAGACTTTCCATCTCGAGCCGGGCAAAAGCAATGCAGCGCCTTGCGCCAGCCCATGCAGCGGCGGAAAGCGCTCCGCCCGCGTTCATCCGCGTTCAAAGTTGTTTTTTCTTGGATCGTCTGTTGTATCGGAAGCCGCATAAGGATAAGGTCATGCTGCCGCACTCCCAGGCGATGCGCGCCACATCTTTCATTTTCACGCGTCACCGGGTGCGCCCCTGGGCGACTGAGAGGCTGTTTCGAGACCTCAATGGAATCAGTTGGTATCATGATCCGGGAGTGCCCCCATGCCTTACCGCTACCTGCCCGATATCGCAACCGCGGATGTGGCCTTTGAGGCCACAGCCGAAACCCTGGAAGAGCTCTTCCAATCCGCCGCGGACGCGACCATGAACGTCATGGTGGGTGACCTGGCATCGATTGCCCGGCCGGAATTGCGGATCATTCGGGTCCGGGATTCCGAGCTGGACATGTTGTTGTTCCAGCTGCTTCAGGAATTGATCTTCTTCAAGGATGCCGAGAAGCTCCTCCTGAGGGTTGGAGACGTCGAAATCCGCCGATGTGACGAAGAGTATGAATTGATCGCGGAAGCCCGGGGCGAGGAGATCGATCCCGCGCGGCACGACCTGGTGGTCGACGTCAAGGCAGTTACTCTCCACCGTTTCCGCGTGGAACATAAAGGGAACGGATGGATAGCGCTGGTTATTCTCGATATCTGAATGAGAACTCGCCGCCCAGGCTAAACAGCGCGGAGGACGGTAATGAAATAGCCACCGTTGCGATCGCGGTCGTCCTCGGATTGATGATAGACATCTTCCATCACCCCCGACCGGGAATAGCTTGAGGCGAGGACGCGGAACCACAGATCGGAGCGAATCCCGTCGATTTCATGCTCGAGCGACCCCTCCTCATAAGCGGTGCGCAGCAGTTCGAGGTGGGGCAGTTCCTCACGGCGCACATTTCCATATTCCACGCGCACGCAAATGCCGTCCCGCTTCAGGAGCCCCCGGATGTTGCGTGAAACCAGCCGGTCACGCAGCAGGGTTTCATAGATGGTTTGGGGATCGTCGTCGATTTCACCGCTCTCCGGATCGTGATGCCAGGCCAGCTTCCTTCCCAGGGCGAGGTCGGCGGGACCCAGGAGGTGTGCGCGCCTGTCAATATCGTCATCCTCCGAACAGGACACAATGTTGGGGAAGACAAACAGAACGAGATCCGCGATAGCCCGGGGAAGTTCGAAATCGGGGAGCAGCGTCTCTATCAACCGGACTCGCTGGCCCGCCTGGCGCCCCAGGCGGGCCAGGCGCCGGCGCGCACAATCGAGGAGCAGGGGTGAACAATCCAGTCCCACCAGGCTGGAGTTGGGGAATCGCTGGTGCAGCCGGGACAGAAGGTCTCCCTGACCACAGGCGTAATCCACGATCACTTCCGGGGCCCCGGGAAAGGATGATTGAATAAAATCGGCGATGTTGCGATAGGCGTACCTGTGACTGGAATTGGCTGCCTGGCTAAGCCACCACCGCCCGACGATTTCGTTGTAGGTTGAAATTCCCCGACCGAGTTCCTTGTCGAATGCGATCTTGTCCGCCTGCATGCGCTCCCTGCTGTAATGTGAAGTGAATGTTTCGAGTCCTTATTAGAATAGAGAATATTTCCCCGAGCGTAAACCTCTTTGCGTGCACTTCCGCAATTCAACCTGCCGGCAATTACAAAATATTTTCATTCCCGCCGGCCATGCCGCACAATTGGGATTCATGATGAGGCTCCCGATGGATGTTCTCGAACTGTTTGAGCGATCCGGTTTTTTCCAGGGCGTCGGCAGGCACAGCAAGGAGCTTCTTGCCGGCATCTGCGTCTCCGCCGATGCCGGGAAAAAGGAGATTCTGTTCACCGAAGGGGAACAGGGGCGCGCGCTGTATATCCTTGCGGCCGGTGCAGTTCGTCTTTTTAAAACCACCCATGACGGCCGGGAGGTGGTCATCAAGGTCGTGCGCCCCGGAGAGATTTTCGGCGAAGTCATCCTTTTCGAAAAGGACCGATATCCCGTGGGCGCGGTTGCGCTGATCGCCAGCCGTCTGTTCCTGCTTCCCAAACGGCAGTTTTACCGGTTGTTGGAGAATGTCGATTTCCGGAACGATTTTATCGGCATGCTCATGAAAAAGCAGCGTTACCTGGCGGAGCGCATCAGTTATCTCACCACGAACGATGTGGAAGAGCGTTTTTTCATTTTTCTCCGCGAACAGTATGGTGATCGTGAAGCGATCGTCCCGGCCCTATCGAAAAAAGACATGGCCGGCGCCATCGGCACGACCCCCGAAACCTATTCCCGGATGTTGACCCGCCTGTCGGACGAGGGCAGGATTTCGCTTGAAGGCAAAACCATTCGCCTGCAGGAAGGTTTCTGGCGGAAGAGGGATACCGCGGAAAAGTCCTGATCAGGGGGCATGGCGGCGCACGGCATCGCGGATCTGCGCTCCCTTCTCCTTGATGCGATCGAGCAGTGCTCGGGCCCAGCGGAACTCGCTCGAAAGAAGAGCCAGGCCAAGGGCGATGGTGAGCCATCCGGGACCCGGGAAAACGAGCATCACCAGACCCGCGAGCAGGAGAAAAAGACCGCCGATGATTTTCACGACTCGTTTCATTGGATCTTCAGCCGTTCTGCCTTCTGTGCCTGATTTCCGGCGCCTCCCGATTCGGCGCCGGACCTTCTAACCCGCTCTCTTTACGAATGAAGTTCGTAAGCCCTCTCCGGACACGGAAGAACGCGGATGCACACGGATCGGATCTGTGTTCTTCCGTGTCCAAAAAGCTCTCCATCATGAACGAATCCCGTCATCGCGTACTCCTATTCATGCGTCGGTGAAAGACGTTCACGAATAATGCGGGCTACACCATGATACCATCCGGCATCCGGATGCCCGGGACTGATCTTGCGGCCGGCGGCCTCCGCTGCGGTGGCCCAGGCGTTTTGCCCGCACGGGGTTGATCCTTTCACTCCCCGGAAACATCCAATCCAGGGAATTCATCTTGAGACCGGACTCGGGAATGGAGGATACTTACGCGGATAAGGCACGTCACTCGGCAGGCGGAACCTGCGGGTAAGCCTGGGTTCTGTCGAAATCGGATCTGAACTGATAGAGCAGGATGGTTTCCATATAGACCGGAGGTTACATGAAGCGAATTTTGATGATAGCTGTGGTGTGGCTGGGCAGTGCAGGATTCTGTTTGGCTCAGGATAGTAGCGGAGAATTGTACGGATTCTATCAGCGTTTCATGAATTTCAAGGTGGATACCAAGATCCCGGGAGCGCCGGTGACCGATCAGGCCCTTAACGGCGGCGGATTCGGGTACCTCCAGAGCATCACCAACAAATTCGGTATCTACTTTCAATTGGGATTTTTTGGGGGAGCCGACGTCATTGGGTACAACGTGAAAACCATTACGGAATTTCAGGGCCTGCAGATCACCAAGCACACCGGCAGGGCTGACTTCTATGGCAAGGCCGGGGTGGGATTCGCACGCTACGTCATTCAAGGGGGCGGATCCGATCTCGGCGTGGCCTACAAGATGGCATTTCAGTACGGGGGAGGGACGGAACTGAAGTTGGGCAACGGCCTGTATCTGCTCCTCGAGGGGACGGGGGTGAGCATGGGCGTTCCCGGCGACACGTTTTCGCTCTATGAGGGGCGCACCGGCTGGAATACCGGCCTCATGTTGACCACCGGTATCGCCATTCGCTTTTGACGTGGTCTCGCCCCGCCGGTCGCCGGAAGGAGACGGCCCGATGAAAGTTATTGCCGATCTGTGTGTTATCCCTCTGGGTGCCGGTTTGAGCCTTGGGCCCTATGTGGCCGAATGTGAGCGCATCCTGTCGCGGGCCGGGCTGAAAACCAGGCTGCACGCCTACGGCACCAACATCGAAGGGGAATGGGACGACGTCATGGCCGCCATCAAGGAATGCCATGACGCCCTGCACGCGATGGGAGTGCCGCGCATCAGCACCTCCCTCAGGCTGGGGACCCGCACCGACCGGGGGCAAACCATGGAAGACAAGATCCGAAGCGTGGAAGAGAAACTCAAGGGCCCGAGCCGATAGAATTTCCACTCGTGCATGCCGCAACGACAGGAAGTTTTTGGGACACGGAAGAACACGGGCGGCGCGCGGCGCTGCACATGGATCCAGTCCGCAATGATCCGTGTTCTGAAATGTCCCGCGATACTTTATTCATGGTAATTGTCTAGCCAAATCAAATGGATGAAGAAGCAAAACGCAAAGACGCAAAGGCGCAAGGGCGCAAAGATCGACACTGAGCAACAGGCGTGGGCGCAGCGCTTCGCGCTGGCGCATCCTTGGTCGAGCCGCGGGAGAAAGCGCGGGCAGAGCGGCTACTCAGGAAGATTGCGCTTTCTCCCGCGGCTCGACCAAGGATGCGGCCGAAGGCCGCCCATGCCCGCGAACCGAAAGGAATCTCTTTGCGTCCTTGCGTCTTTGCGTTCTGCTGTTCAGTATCGGCTAAACAGATGCTATTCATGCATTAAACGGATCAGCGTTTGCCCGCCGCTTTCAACTGCGCTTCGCGAACAGCCTTGAATTCAGAACCGGCCTTCCATTCCGGATACCTGTCGGTCTGCGCGATGCGATAGCCGGTCAGTCCGTAGAATTGCAGATCCTGCACCGCTCCGCTCATCTCCCAGTCGGGACCCACTACGTCGGATGGCTGGTGGTACTTGTGGGCGGTGTAGTCTTCTTTCATTTTCCGGCCGTAATCTTCGGGCTTGCCGATGTAGTCGATCCCGGCGCCGCTGGCAAGAGCCGGGACCCCCTGCTTGGCGAACGGAAAATGGTCCGAGCGATAGTAGGAGCCCTTCTCGGGGGTTGGGTCCGGCTTAATGACGCGTCCCTGTTCGGATGCGGTCTGCCGGGCGATGTCATCCAGTTCCGAGTTGCCCAGGCCGACGATGGTGACATCCTTTGTCTTCCCATACACGTTTAATACATCCATGTTGATGACTGCCAGCGTTTTGGCCAGCGGATAAATCGGGTTGAGGGCATAGAACTCCGAACCGAGCAATCCCTGCTCTTCCGCGGTGACCGCGAGAAAGAGGATGGAACGATGGGACGGTGGCGTCAGTTTGCCGTAGGCGCGTGCAAGTTCGATAAGGCCCCCGATCCCGGTGGCATTGTCCTGCGCGCCGTGGTAGATCTTGTCCCCGTTCACTTCGGCGCCGATGCCGAGATGATCCCAATGCCCGCTGTAGATGATGTATTCATCTTTCAGTTTCCGGTCGCTCCCTTCGAGCTTGCCGATCACGTTGCGGGAATCGATGGTTCGGAGCCGGTTGCGCAGCGTAATCGAGGCTGTCACCCCAAAAGGTACGGGTTTGAAATCCCTGGCAATGGCCAGTTTTTTGAGACTGGCATAATCCTTACCCGCCATGGCAAACAGCTTTTTTGCCTGATCGAGGCCGATCCAGCCTTCGACTGAAACCCGGGACATGTTCTGGTCAGGCGCTATGAGATCGAACTGTTCGCCGATCTTGTTCTGAACCACTGAGAAGGGATACCCCGCGGGCTCCGTTTCGTGAACCAGCAGCACGCCGGCCGCGCCCATTTTGGCGCCGATCTCATATTTATAGGTCCAGCGTCCGTAGTAGGTCATAGCCCGGCCCCCGAAAACCGTAGGGTCGAGCCCGGCAGGATCCGCCGGATCCTGGACCGGAGGATCCCCAATCAGCATTATGAGGGTCTTTCCCTTCACGTCGACGCCCTTGAAGTCATCCCAGGAGTATTCCGGCGCCTGGACGCCGTATCCGACGAAAACCAGCTCGGAATTGTCGAGCGCCGCGGATTCCGCCACGTGCTTGGTCCAGGCAACAAAATCATCCTTGAACTTGAGCTTCTCTTCCTTGCCGGCCTTTTTAAACGCCAGGGTCATATTCGGATCGGGCGTGATGCCGATGAGCGGAACCTTCTGCACATAGGTGCCATCCGTGTTTCCCGGCTTCAGCCCGGCTTTGCGGAACTCGTCGACGATATAGGCGACTGTGAACTCCTCCCCCTTGGAACCGGGCGCGCGGCCTTCAAAGGAGTCCGACGACAGCATCTTGGCATGCTCCAGCAGAGCATTGCCGTCGATGCCGGCGAAGATTTCAGCGGGCGATTGAGCCGGTGTCGCCGGTTTGGAGGCGGAGCACCCTACCAGGGTGATGGCCAACGCCGGCAAAAAAGCTGCGAATAAGCGTACCTTCATGGAAATCTCCTCGAATATTCCGCATACGCTAGATGTTTTGTGCCGACGTTGCAAGCGGTTTCAGGAGGTCGGGTTGCGGCGCCCAGAAGTTTAAATATCGTTCTATTTCGGGAGCAGTTCCTCACGCGTCCAGGGGCGCACCCGATGACGCATGAAAATAGCAGATGTCGCCCGCAGCGCCTTGGAGGTTGAGGAAAGGCATCTGTTTAGCCGATGCTGAACAGCAGAACGCAAAGACGCAAGGACGCAAAGAGATTCCATTCGGTTCGCGGGCATGGCGGCCTTCGGCCGTATCCTTGGGCGAGCCGCGGGAGAAAGCGCAATCCTCCTGAGTAGCCGCTGCCCGCGCTTTCTCCCGCGGCTCGCCCAAGGATGCGCCAGCGCGAAGCGCTGCGCCTACGCCTGTTGCTCAGTCGATCTTTGCGCCCTTGCGCCCCCGCGTATTTGCGTTTTGCTTCTTCATCCATTTGATTTGGCTAAACAATTACGAGGAAAGATCTGCGGCTGTGTCATCCAAAAAGGTTCATTTTCGGAGCAGCAGAAACGCGGATGGGCAGAGCTTGCTCAGGGGGCATCCCGCGCAATTGGGGAGGCGCGCGCCGCAGACGAGACGGCCATGAAAAATCAGCAGGTTGCCGAACGCGTTCCAATCGGCCTGGGGAACGACCATCATAAGATCCTTTTCGATCCGGTCCCCCGCGTTGTCGCGGTGCCGGGTCAGCTTGAGCCTTCCGGCCAGCCGGATCACGTGCGTGTCCACGACTATGCCGGCGCTCTTGCCGAACGCACCGCTCAGGACCACATTGGCCGTCTTCCTGGCCACCCCGGGGAGCGTCAGCAACTCGTCCATGGTGTCGGGCGCCGTGCCGCCATAGGTTGACACGATGCGGGCCGCGGCGCCCAGTATTGACTTCGTTTTATTGTGATAAAAGCCGGTGGACCGGATTTCCTGCTCGAAAATCTTCGGGTCCGCGGCAGCGTAGGCAGCGGCCGTGCGGTATTTCTGGAAGAGGGTCTGGGTGACTATGTTGACGCGCTTGTCCGTGCATTGCGCTGAGAGAATCGTCGCCACCAGCAGCTCCAGAGGGCTGCTGAAGGTCAGAGCGATGGCTGCCTCCGGATGGGTCTTCTTGAGCAGGTCAATGATCTTTGGGTGCGCAGTCTGCGTTTTTCCAGTGATTCCAGCGGCATAGTCTCGATTCCTTGGGCCTGGCTGGGACGTTCGGCGGCCTGAGGTGATGCCCTGGGCGCCGAATCCGGCCGCATTTCCGCTTGATGACGAATTTTACTACGAGACGGGCGTTTGCGGGATCCGAATTGCGTAAGGTCTTCGTGAAGACATCTCAGGACACGGAAGAACGCTGCCCTTCGGGCTGCAGAAGCCGGCAAGCGCGGGCGCGCTTGCATGTCGATTGCCGGAGAATCCCGGCGGCGTCCGAAGGCGGCGCTTTTCCGCGTTCCACAAAAGATACGTCAGCTTATCCATGGGATCGTGTGCCGAGTGAGCAGCGCGCCGGCGGTGTGCTTCCGTTCCTGAAAGCCCTCTGGTATGAGCGAATTCCGGCATTGCCTGTTGCTATCGATGTTTTTGGGAAGGAACCCTCAGGAATTGCACGGGCGGTAAACCGTGAAAGGGTTTTGAAGTAAACAATTTATAAGGTGAAATAAAAGCCGCCGGCGAGCGTGTATTAGAATGGGAGATCGAGGCGGGCGACCATGCTGATCGGCGGCAGACATAGCAGCCGGCGGATTATCTGCCTGTGTCTATGGGCCCTGGCTCTTCAGCCGGGAAAGTCGGCAGCGCCTGTTTTGGGAACCGGCGGATTCCGATGGAGGACGACATGAAATTGCAACATCCCCGGTCGGATTGAGAGCCGGCCCGGCTGCGAGAAGGAGAAGGATGTACGACGGACGCAAAAGACTGACGAGATATGAATTAAAAAACCTGATGTTCTTTATGGGTTTCATCCTGGCCCTGGGAATTCTGGGTGCGTTCGTATTTCAATCCTACAAAGACCGCGACAAAGTGCCGCCCAAGCCGTTCGATCCGAATGGGATTTTGAACGAGTTTATTTCCCCGACTGCGGACTCCTGTTATTTCTACCTGGGAACGCAACTGAGCGAATCGACGCGCAAGTACCACTCTGCCAAAGATATCCCTGCCACCGACGACGGCCTCGTAAGGTCGCTGTTTGCATATCCCGGGAGTGGTCGAGGTCGTGATTGACAACAAGCTCGTGGTGCTGCAGAAGTCTCCCAAGGCCCATTGGGAGGAGATTCGGCCCGCCGCCCGGGAAGTTCTGACCTCCCACCTTCACATGCATAAATAAAAAACGAAAAAGGGGACATTCCGAATTTCTTCGTATCTTGTTTTCCAAAGCGAAGATAGCGAGAAGTTCGGAATGTCCCCTTTTTTCTTGACTTATAATTCCATAATTATATTATTAGTGGAACAATAGAATGAATGGGCAAGGAGATTTGCAATGACGAGTGATCAATCGGAAGAAATCACCCGCTACGCCGACATGCTGGCGGCCCTGGGAACCGAATCGCGGCTTCGTATCCTGCGCCTGCTGCTGGCGGCTCACCCGGGCTGGCATGGTGGTGAACGAGATTCAGGCTGAGTTGGGAATCACGCCGTCCAATCTGTCCCATCATCTGGATAAGCTCAAAAACGAGAAACTGGTGGGGGTCAAACGGGAGGGCACGTTCCTGCGCTATACGGCCAATACCGAAGGCCTGCAGGAATTGCTGCGTTTCCTGTATGCCGAATGCTGTTCTCGCTCCCAGGCGATCGATCCGGAAAAGATGCTTCAATTTATTAAATAGGAGAGTGTATGAGCACCGGGAACATCAAGGATGTGGTGAAAGAAAAATATGGTCAGGCGGCCCTCAATGTTATCCAGAGCGGCAACAGCTGCTGCTGTGGTTCGACGCCGTCCGGACAGCAATGTTCGGATCCGATCACGGGCAATCTGTATGATGCAGCCCAGATCGATCAATTGCCTGAGACCGCCGTGCTGGCGTCCCTTGGATGCGGCAATCCCACGGCGCTTGCGGAATTGAAGCCGGGCGAAACCGTACTCGACCTCGGTTCCGGGGGCGGCATTGACGTCCTTTTATCCGCGAAACGGGTGGGTCCCGCGGGCAAGGCTTACGGCCTGGATATGACCGATGAGATGCTGGCGCTCGCGGAAGCCAACCGGCGCAAAGCGGGCGCGGCCAACGTGGAGTTCCTGAAGGGCGAGATTGAAAACATCCCGCTTCCGGATAACTCGGTGGACGTCATCATATCCAACTGCGTCATCAATCTGTCGGCGAACAAGGACCGCGTGCTGTCGGAAGCCTTCCGGGTATTGAAGCCGGGCGGGCGCCTTGCCGTATCGGATGTGGTCACCCGGGGGGAAATCCCTCCGGAGATACGCAAGAACATCCTGCTCTGGGTAGGCTGTGTGGCCGGCGCCCTGGAGGAGAATGAGTACCGGGCGAAGCTGGCGGCGGCGGGTTTCGGGGGGATCGACATCGAGCCGACCCGGATCTTCAAGACTGAGGACGCCTTGTCGTTTCTGCTGGACAAGGGGATTGACGTCGAAGCGATCGGGCCCCAGGTCGACGGCCGGTTCATGAGCGCGTTCATTCGGGCCAATAAGCCGCGTTCCTGATTTCAGAGACCTTGAAATCGGGCGACAAACCGGGATCAGGTCCGGAAATTTACTTTTGATTCGCACTGCCTGTGGTTCGGTGAGCAACGCCGGCAAAAGTGGATCTTCCAGACCTGACCCCGCTCCCACTCCCGAATCACAACAGCATCGGATGTTTAAGGTGCACATCGGTGTGCGACCTGCAGCTGATGGGCAACCGACAGGATGACGTCGTCGGCAAACAGGTTGCCGACCATCACGGCACAGATCGGCTGGGGCTTGAGGTCGAGAGGCGGCTGCGTCCCGCCGCCCCGGCCGCCTCCCTGCTGCGGCACGTCGAATTTGTAAGGAACTACCACGCACGGGTGCCCCGTCTGGGCGTTGGCTCCGACGTCGGCCTGGGGATTGCCGATAAACAGGTCGAGATCCTTCATATAGTCCGCCCACCGGCTGATGAGCAGGTAGCGCCGCCGCTGGCCCTGTACATACTCGAAGGCGCGCGCTGTGCGGCCGTTCACGAAGCGGGGATTCCAGTCGGCCGGGGCCATCGGGTTCGCCGGCGTGCCGCCCCGGGCGCCGCCCGCTGCCGCGCCGCCGCGCCCGCTGCCGCCGCTGCCGCGGCCGGCAGGCTCCGGAAGGTTCGTCAGGTCCAGACCGATCTCCTTCGCCTTCCGCTGCACATATTCGTCGAATGCGGCTGCCCCTTCGACGCCGAGGGCGCCGCCTCCAATCCCCGCGACTGTCGGACGCGGGCCGACTTCCCTGGGCTTTGCCCCAAGTTCGATCAGCTTGGCCACGAGTTCCTTGGGAGCACTCGGATCCACTCCGATGCGCAGCGATGCCAGTGCGATATTGCGGTCGAACCGGAACGGCGTCATGACGGTCGACGGGTCCTTCTCGTCCACGCCATGAATCGCATTGAAGACCATCGCGCAGTCTTCAATCGTGCGGCATATCGGCCCGACGCGGTCCATGGACCAGGCGAGCACCATGCCGCCGTACCGGCTCACCCTGCCGAAGGTCGGACGGAGCGCGTTTGCCCCACAACGGATCGTCGGCGAGACAATGGATCCCTGGGTCTCAGTTCCGATGGAAAATGCCACGCAGCCGGCGACGGTCGCCGATGCCGGGCCGGCGGACGATCCGCTCGATCCCTGCGCGGGGTTCCACGGGTTGTTCGTGCGTCCCCTGAACCACTGGTCGTTCTGCGCAAACAGCCCGGTCGCGAGCTTCGCGATCAGCACGGCGCCTGCGTTGCGCAACCGCACCACAACCTCGGCGTCCTCGTCGATAATGCGGTTCTCGAAGTCCGCGGCGCCCCAGGTCGTCGGTACGCCCTTGGTCGAGAATAGATCCTTAATCCCGTACGGAAGGCCGTGAAGCGGGCCGCGATACCTGCCTGCCTTAATCTCGGCGTCGGCCTTCGCCGCCTCCGCCCGCGCCTGTTCTTCCATGATTGTCACGGCACAAAGCAGCGTGGAATTCAGGCGTTTCAGACGCGCGAGGTAGATGTCGGTCAGCTGAACGGACGACATCTTGCGCTCCTTCAGGAGGGCGGAGAGCCTGTGAGCCGGAAGAAAGGCAACCTCGTCGGGAGATGCCGGAACCGGCCCGCGCCATGGCTCAACCGTAAACACGGAACGATCAAACGCCGCCCGTCCCCGCTCCCGTGCGAGCTTCTCCATCATGGCGCCCGTGCCGCCGGGGTACGGCTGAAACTGCAACGCCGGCGCTTCGCCGTTGCCGAGCGGAACGGGCGGCGGCGGTTGCTGTTGGGCCGGCGCGCCCGCCCCCTGGGCACGCGTCGATTCGACGCCCAGCGTCCCGGCTGCCGTGGCCGCGAGCGACAGGAGCATGAACGTCCGGCGGTCTACGCCGCGGGTATCTGCCCGGTCGGGTTCCCCGGGTTCCGATTCGCTCTGCGCATATTCAACGGGGTCATTTGGGATGGTCACGGTGGTCCTCCATAAGCCGTTTTTCGGTTCATCGGATCGGGCATTGACTCGTGCATCGAGCTGCCGGATGGAGTCTTTATCAACGACCTCTCCGACTATTTGCAAGAAAAATCGCAACTGTTGAGCCGATGCTGAACAGCAGAACGCAAAGACGCGAGGACGCAAAGAGATTCCTTTCGGTTCGCGGGCGTGGGCGGCCTACGGCCGCATCCTTGGGCGAGCCGCGCGAGAAAGCGCAATCCTCCTGAGTAGCCGCTGCCCGCGCTTTCTCCCGCGGCTCGCCCAAGGATGCGCCAGCGCGAAGCGCTGCGCCCACGCCTGTTGCTCGGTGTCGGTCTTTGCGTCCTTGCGCCTTTGCGATTTGCTTCTTCATCCATTGATTTGGCTAAACAATTACGAAAAATCAGGCTGCCGTGGCTTCTTATACGGAAACCGGAAGACGAAGCCCCACCCGGCATCCATCGGCTCGATCCGCTCGCGAACCCGGGTCAGGTGTGGAAAATTTACTTTTGGTTCGGGCTGCCTGCTGTTCGGTGAGCAACGCCGGCAAAAGTATATTTTCCAGACCTGGGTGACCCCACTCAACTTTACAATCCATCGATTTCCCGAACTCCATGATTCGACGATTTTGTAATCAGGACGAGTGGCGCCCCGGCATCGTTCTCGATCGGGGATTTCATCTCCCGTGCCACGCGATCGAGCCGGTCCGGGGGGCAAATCGCAAAAACAGATGAACCGCCGCCGCTGACGTTGATGCCCAGAGCTCCTGCCTTGAGGGCCCGCTCCTTGAGTTCGGCATAACCATCGATGTAGCGCGAGCGGACGGGCTCCGAAATATGGTCGCGGTTGACGGCGTCTCCAATAATCGCCAGGTTCCCCGAAGGCATGGCGCGGACCAGCGCGGCACACCATGCCATTTGCTCCTTCACCTGGGTGAGCGGGAAATGAGAGGGGATAAGCCCGCGCGAGGTGGTGAACGATTTCCGCTGAACCCGGATTACGATCGGAATCTCGGGCACCTCGATGCGGTCGATCCGGAGAGGGTAACGGTTTCTGATGATGACGAATCCGCCAAGGAAGCATGCCGCGACGTTGTCGGCGTGGGGCGTGCCCCCCGATGCTACTTCCCCTTGGCTCATGATTTCAATCATGTCCGCATCTTCGAGGCCGGTCTGGAAAAGGTTGTTCAGGCTGAAAACGGTGGCTGCGGCCGAGGCTGCGGAAGAACCCAGGCCGGACGCGATGGACATCCTTTTGATGATCTCGATCTCGGCGCCTCCGCGGATGCCGGTCTTCCTGAAGAAATGGAGAGCCGCCAATCCGGCAGTGTTTTTGTCCGCTTCAGTCGGCAGGATTTCGGTGCCGTCGACGATCCGGACCCGGACGTCTTGGCTCTCCAGGCGCCGGATTCGGAAAAAGTCGCAGGGAGCGTCGAGGGCCAGCGCAAAAATGTCAAAGCCGGGGCCGAAATTGGCGATGGTTGCCGGCGCCTGGAGGGAGATCGTCTTCAAAGCAATCCCCGCTCTTTCAGGAGTCTCTGCAGGATTTCCCGGTTTAGGAGGCTGAGTGGAGTCAAGGGCAACCGCAGAGGTCCACCGGGGAGTCCCATCAGACTGAGGGCTTCCTTCACTGCCATGGGATTGGTCTCCATCCGCAATGCCTCAAAAAGCTCGTAGTAGGCGTAGTGGATCTCCCGCGCCTTGTTCCAGTCGCCACTCATACAAAGATCCATGAGTTTCCGCATCACCCCCGGAACGATGTTGGCCGCCACAGCAAACACACCGTGGCCGCCAAACGACATCAACGGGTAGGCCGTCGTGTCTTTTCCGGTCAGGACGCCGAACGATGTGCCGCGAGCGAGATAGAGGATATTCGCGAGATGGTCCAGTTCCTTTTTGCCGTCTTTGGTGGCGATTATGTTTCCATGGCGCATGAGCTTGGCATAGGTACTCGGTTCGATGTTGACGCCGGCCCGCTCGGGGACATTATGGAGGATTACCGGGATCTTTGATGCGTCTGCGATGCGCTGATAGAACTCAACCAGGCCGGCCTGGGTAGGTTTGACCAGGAATGGCGCGAACACGACAACATGATCGCAGCCCAACTCGGCAAAGAGGGCGGCGCGCCGGATTGTCTGGTCCAGATTGCAGGAGCATGTGTCGGGAGCGACCTTGCATTTGCCGTCCGCTTCCTCGACGCAGATCTCGACGACCCGCCTGATTTCGCCGTCGGTCAGCGCCGGGCTCTCTCCCGTAACACCGAGAGGAGCCAGGCCGTGGACCCCTTCTTCCACTTGCCGGCGGATGAGAAACCGCAGGCCTGCTTCGTCCAGGGACATATCCTTGTTGAATGGAGTCATCAGCAGCGAAAAAACACCGGTTATCATTTATCTTGGAACTCCTCCAGAAATATTGCTGACTCTCTGAACAAAGAATCCTGAGGCTGATTTTCAGGATCCGCAGGTATATAGCACAGGTGTTTGAATAGTCCAGACCTTTGAGGCAATCGCAGCAAAAAATCTTGGTCTGAGAAGGAAATGGACAACAACTTTCGCGCCCTGTTTGTGCTTGCCAAATCGGGATCGTGCAACGTTATAATTACAGACGTAGTTGGAGCACCCACGCCGGAATCGCACCGCACCGCGCCCCGGAATCGCCATGGTGACCATTCTCGTTGCTCGCTGCTTACTCGGCCAGGCTTCCGGTCGGCGCCGCCGGGCATGGATTGCCGGCAAACCTCGTGAGGATGAAAATAGAGGGCCGAAAATCGAGCGTAAGCCCGATTTCAGGCCCGCAGGAATGACTATCTCAGCAGATCAATGTGACTTCCGTCGGTCCGACCCCGACTCCGCCCCGACTCCACACTCTCCCCTCGGAGGCTGAGATAAGGAAAAAAGATAAATAATGGGTGTCCAGGTTTCCCTCCAGGTTTCCCCAGGTTTTCTGATGCGTGTCCTGTTTCCTCTGTTTCCTGCTAATTGGAGATAAAGGGCATGGCGGAGAGGGGGTGATTCGAACCCCCGGTACGCTTGGAGGCAAACCGGCCCGTATCAAGGCACAACAAACCACCCCCATAACCAGACAAACCAGATTCTGTTGGTTTGCGCGGCAGCCGCGCCAATACTGGAGTTTTGCGCACAAGTATCAATAGGAATTGGTATTCGGTGGCAACCATGCCGGCAGGCCGAAAAACGTGGCTGTGTGGGGTGGTTTGGTAGCAAAGTGGTAGCAGATTGTTTGGCTGCCCCCCCAGGGGTCCCCCCCGAACGGGACCCCCGAGGGCTTTGCCCTATAAGCGTATTAGAGCGCACGCGCCTGCCGTCCCTCCCGCTTTTTCTTTTTCGAGCCCTCGCCCCTGCCCCAAATTTTTTCCGGCACCCTCGAAACTTCTCTTGGCAGGACGCCGGCCCCACACGCCATGAACTCGCGTTTAAATGCCCCAGGAGACGTAGGCCGACACCATGACACGTCTTACACCCAAAAAACCTCGTGGCGGCCCTCACACGTGAATGCTTCAGGCACTCAGAGCCGACCCACAACCCAACAGGAGACAGGGAAAACATGAAATTCTCAGTTGAGATTAAGGACACATGCGAAGCCCTTGGCAAGCTGACAGCGCTCAAAGTGCAGTGCCAGGACGAGGCCCGGGCATCGAGTGCGGCACGGAGGCAGGCAGCCGATGAAGACGAGCGCGACGGGTTACGCAAGGCCGGGCGTCGGGCGGAGGTCGGCCAGGGGATTCTTGAGAGCGCGATGCTTTCCCTCCCCTGGGAGCTTCTCACCCTTGGCGACGACGACAGGAAAACGGTTTTGAGCGCGTTGAAATCCGACGCGCGAAAGATTTTGCACTGTGGGTAAACGTCCCCGATAGGGAGACCGCGCGGGAGGTACCGGGCTCGATCGCCCGCTGAGGACGGGAGCGACCCCGACCTTGAAGACGCGGTCTGCACCTGGCCGCGGCTGGAGCGCGTGCTGTACGTGTCAGACGACGTCATGGCGTCCTGCCGCCAGGCGCGCACGGTCTGGAACGACCCTGCCACCGCCAAGCTCATCGCCTACGTGCGGACCGTGTGCAAGACCGTGCAGGACGCCGTCCGCAGCGGATTGTCGGTGCCTACGGAAGACCCGATCGCGAAGCTCGCGGCGGGAAACTGATCTTCGAATCGCCGTGGCTGTCGTGATCGGTGGCGGCTTCCGGCTCGCGGGCGGGTGATCGGAGGACTGGACTTCGGTCCCGCCCGTTGGAATCTTGCCCACACGTGCGCGGAGGTGTGCTTCGTGCGTGGAGCGCGGGCCCGGAGGAAACACCGCCTCCGTCCCGAGCCTGTTTTGCCATGCAAAAAGTTGAAGTAAATGTTTTGAACAAGTTTGACGATATCTGCTATGATTACCTTGCCTTAAGGGGGATAGCAAAATGTCTCAATGGTCGACTGACTTTCTTTTCGCCCAACCAAGCATCGCATCAGGCGCGGGCAGTGTGTTGGACCTGTGGGGCATTTTTGACGCCTACAACGTAAGTGCATCTGGGCAGGAAGCTGATTCCAAAGCAATGCTGAACGATTGGCACAACGTCGGGCGTGATCTAAATTCCGCGATGCAAGATGTCCCAAAAGAAAAATAAGCTGCTGAAGGATGCGCAGGAACAAGCTCAGCTCGCCAGAGCTGCGTCTGCGAATGCTTCGACCGTTGCCCTTTTTCATGCCCAGCAGTTCTCAGGCCCGATGCCGCCGCCCGCAATGCTGCGCGAATACGATGAAGTTTTGCCTGGTCTTGCGAACCGGATCGTCACCATGGCAGAAAATCAGTCGAAGCATCGCATCAAGCTCGAAAGTAGAGTCACGACCTCCAACATTTGGCGCGGCCACCTTGGTCAGATTTTCGCATTCCTGATCGCCATTGCCGGAATCATAGCTGGCACCTATTTGATATTGCAGGATAAGCCGGTAGAAGGACTAGCCGCGATAATCGGGCCGATAGCTGGAATCGCCGGTGTTTTCATTTGGGGAAAACGCAAACAAACCCAGGAACTGGCTTCGAAGGACCGGGCGATCCGTTGACAATCCGGGGAAGCTGCCTAGCGATCTTCTTTTTTGATCAGGTCAGGCGCATACCACGCTCGTTAATGCCTAATAAATTCCGGCTCCGGACGCGTTGGCAATTGAGCCTGAGTTTGCCATTATGTCTGAGTGAGCAATCATGAAGTCCATTTTTCTCCCGTCCTCAAACACCAGCGTCAATGTGCCCTTGTCGAAAAGCGTTCCGATCGAAGCTCCCACGGGATCGATAGTACCGCGTATGTCCTTTAGGCCGTCAATGATGTGGGTTCCAGAGCCGGTGATGCTCTCGATCTTCTCCTGAAAAACCTCCACACGGTAGCGCACCGTGGCAACCTCCGTCAGCCCTTTGAGGACGCGGCCGGTTCCGATGAGAAGCTCGATTCTTTCCAGTCGCTTTCGATCAGCCATGAAAAACCTCGTCGTGTTTTGTAGCAGTCTAATCTCCGTATTCGAGTTCAGACTCCGCTGCGATAGGCAGGTCTTTCTGCATGGGGCCTGCCTTCATCGCCTTCGGTGCCTTCTTGAACGTCTTGTCCTCCCTGGCGTACTGCGGCGGATAGTCAATACGGGCACCCTCAAGGAGCTGCCCGACCGTAAGAATTTGCAGCTTCGGGTGGTTTCCATAAGGGGTTTTGTAAAAACCGGCTCCGGCCGCCTCGGCGCGCATGGGTTTCGTCGACTCTTCCATGCAGATCAGAACGCCGATATCAGCCTTCTCCCGCTCCAGCACGCCGCGAAGGTCGCGAAGGTGCGACACGGTGACATGGCCGGCCTTCACGGAAAGGATGATTTGCTTGGTCTTGCCACTCGGCTCATCGTGGAAATAGAGCCTTCCGTCGATTCCCTTGTCAGCGCCTTTTTTTTGTTCCACCGGGCGGGCGCCGACCAGCCCAAGCGTCCACCACTGGAATTGATACGGATCGTCGGCCGCCAATTGTTGAGCATCAGGCAGAGAAACCGGCTCGCCTATAACGCGGTAGGTGGCTGCCGCCTCATCTCCGAAGGAATCCTTCAGCCTATGCTTGATAAGGGTAATCGCGAGGTGGGTTATGTCGATGCCGATCCAGCGACGCCTCAAATTCTGCGCGGCTGCAATAGTTGTTCCGCACCCACAGAAGGGATCAAGAACGATATCGCCCTCGTTGCTGCTTGCCTTGATGATTCTTTCAAGGAGAGCTTCGGGTTTCTGAGTCGGGTAGCCGAGGCGCTCCTGTGCCTGCGAGTTGATTGGGAAGATGTCTTCCCAGAGATTTGTAACCTTCACGCCCGGAGACTCGTCCAGGTACATTTTCAGGCGCAACTGCCCTCCTGGCTTTGGGAAGTGCAGCCGACCCTCACTGTCGTACTTGCGCATCCGCACCTCGTCGCAGGACCAGCCGTTTGGATGCGGCGCATAGGTTATTCCATTGCTCGCCTCATATTGGTAGCGCAGATTCGGCCGTTGCCCTGGATTCCGTAGCGTCACAGACTGCCAGCGGCGCCCGTCTTGATCGCGCCCGGTGAACCGCTTCTCGATATATTCAGCATCGAAAGGGACGCAGGGTTGATTCCAGCAGTAGTGGAGCCCATTTCTGTAAAACAGCAGCACGTCGCAGACTTCGCCGTAGTTGCGACCGGCATTTCCGTGTGCGTGGGTTCGTTTCCACGTCACTTCGCTGAGAAAACGCTCTGGCCCAAAAACGGCATCCATCAGAAATTTCAGGTAATGGCTCGCCGTCCGATCGCAATGGAGATATATCGACCCCGTTGGCTTGAGCGCACGCCGCAGCTCAAAAAGACGCGGCGCCATCATGGCGAGATACGCCATCATGTCACTGTCACCGAGAAAAGTACGGAATGCACGCATGCCTTCGGCAATACGCCCGCCCCGCTCCACGGTTTCCTCGTAGGCTTCCGCCGCGCCCTGATCCCATCGCCACGTATCCTCAAATGCCTTGATCTGAGCGGCAGACCGGGCGCCGTTGTGCTCGGCAAAGAGCACGTTGTAATCCTGGCTACTATTAAAAGGTGGGTCGAGATAGACCAGGTCAACTGACTCGTCTTTGACGTAGCGCCGCAGCACTTCCAGATTGTCGCCGTAGTACAGGACGTTTTGAGTCATTGTGGTTGTCTCCGGAACGCCCAAGGATAGCAGAATCGGGGCCTCGCGCAATCCGTTTCAGCGCGACCTGATCTTCACAAAATACCCGGCGTCGCAGAGCGTTTTTCCCCAATACCCAAGTACTGCATCGAGGCGGCCGATAAAGTCGGTCAAACCCGCCCTGGTGACAATGGGTACGGTAACCAGAATTTCTTTGTACGTTGCTGATCGGTAGAACATCGAAACGGCAAGATGGTTGGTGCGTTCAAGGCGGATCGCTTTGTTCTCAAGATAAGCCTCAAAAAGGATCCCGTCGAACAGCACGATAGGATAATAGAAGCAAATGCTGTTTCCGCCGGCCGCAAAACTGCTCTCAACGGCGTCGACTAGTGCTTTCGTTGCGGTCGTAAGAGCCTTGAAAACAGCCTCTCCATCCTCCGCTCCCTTGAAGGGCTCAAAGTAACTTCGCCCCCGCCTTGGTGGCGAGAACACAGGGTGTTCCTTTATTTGATACAACTCTTCCTTTATCAATTTTTCTTTAATGGCACCAGCGACATAGAGTTCACAAGGCTCTTGGTCGTAGGAATTGACTGGGGAGGTAAACACAACCCATGGACGCTTGGCACTCCGCTTGCATTCAACAAGAAGACAGTGGCGGACGTAGTGCTTCCTGCCGTCGAGATTTATCTCTTCGTTCTTCAGAGCTCTCAGGTCGTATTCGCGGCCTTTGCCTTCGTCCTTGTCCACAAAGTAGATGTTGTTGGCCACCCGATACCCAAACGAGCGGAGGCATTCGGAAGCCCAAAGCTCAAACGGATATCCGGTCTTTTCAATCTCCGCAAGCACCTTGGTTTCCAAGTCGTCTTTGCTCAATGGTTTGACTCCTGAAAATGCTTACTCGGAATGGCGCAGTATAGCTCAATTCCAACATCGTCAGCAACCCGAAGCAGAAGCTGACGCAGAAGCTGACGCCCGGAAAAGGGCGCCGTAAATGTTCTGCCGGTACTTGGGGCAATCTCCGCCCAAAGTCTTTGGCGGAATGTAATTAATATGTCGCACTGTGCATTACATTGTGTTACAATGTCATTGGGTATAGATGTCATCATTCGCCCCCGTGGGAAGAAACCAGAGAGGAAAACAGCATGTCTCCAAGGAAGGGACAGAGGTTGAAGCCTGAGAGTGAGCGCAAAGATGCGCAGCTTGTCCTACGTCTCACCCCTGGCGAGTTGGCGGCATTGCAGCGGATCGCGAACCAGCAGGATTTATCGGTTTCCTGGCTCGCCCGCCAAGGAATCGCTTGGATTGTCAGTCAGTACGATCGGCACTCGAAAAAGCCCAAGTCGATATAGATGCAGTGAACACACACAGGAGGAATCACATATGTCTATCCTGGAATCGCTATTGGATCCCAAATAAGTACTATTTCCCAACGATTACGGGCCATGCCTTTTGGGAGGCATGCAAATAGCAAGAACATCCGAGTGCTCGGGAAACACATCAGAGCTATCCATATCAGCGCTTCTGGAGCCGGGCCAGTGCCCGGAGCGCGTTGTCATTGTTCGGGTCGAGGCCCAACACCGCCCTGAAATGGTCGGCCGCCTCCTGGAGCCTGCCGCTGCCTACCAGGGCAAAGCCGAGATTGAGATGCGCCTGCACGAAGCTCGGAGCGAGACGGGTTGCCTCAGTGAAATGCGGGATGGCCTCACCGATCCTGCCGAGCGACGCCAAGGCGAATCCGAGATCGTTGTGGATGTCCGCCCGGGCTGGTACGAGCCGCACAGCCTCCATGTACTGCGCAACTGCCTCATCGACGTGGCCCTGCGCCTGTAAGGCGAAGCCGAGGTGGTAGTGAGCGTCGCAGAATGCAGGATCGAGCCGTAAGGCTTCCCGGTATGCCACGATGGCTTCGTCCAACCGGCCGAGTTGGGCTAGCGCTTCTCCCATCGCTTGATGGACAACCGCAAGATCCGGTCTCAAGTGAAGAGCGTCGGCAAAGTAGCGGAGAGCGTCGTCAAGTCTCCTGCTTCTGGCGAGCGTCAGGCCGACGTTATAGTGCGCCTCTGCGAAGTCTGGCTTGAGTTTGATCGCTTCGAGCCCGCGTGCCAGCGCCTCGTCGAGATCCCCATGCAGGGCGAGCGCCATGCCCAACGCGTCGAGCTCCTCCGCCGTTGGGTTGAGCCTGATCGCTTCGCGGAACTGCTCGACGGCATCGTCCAGCCGGCCTTGTTTCAGGAGAACCAATCCCAGGTTATTGTGGCCGTCCGCGAATGTAGGAGCCAAGCGAACCGTTTCGGAGAAATGATAAGCCGCCTGGATTGTCTGGCCTTGATCGTTGAGGCGCCGGCCGAGGAAATTGTGCGCCATGAAGTTGTCGGGTACAACGTCGAGTGCGTGCCTCCAGAGGGTGTCATCGTTCTTCCACGTCTGTACTTGAACGCTTGCCACTACTGCACAGGCGACAACGGCTGGCACGGCCAGGGCGCCGACGACGCGCTGTCTGGTCGGAAGCAGCGCCGAGGCGCCCCAGGACACGATGACGAACAGCCCGATGAGCGGCACGTACGTAAATCGATCCGCGCTCGACTGATCACCGACTTGGATGAACCCGGCCACTGGAGCGAGCGAAACGAGGTACCACAACCATCCCACAGCCACATATGAGTAACGGCGCAGCCGGAAAGCCAGGATTGAGATCCCGATCAACATGATGAGTGCACCGCCCGCGGCCCATGGGCTAAAAACGGTTTGATACGGATAGAAGGCTGCCAAGTCGGCCGGCCAGAACATTTTCCAGACATAGGTTGCATACGCGGTCACGGCTGTTGCGACACGCATCATGGGGCCGAGCAACTCCTTGTCCGCGACCGCTCCGGCCTGGTGTTGTGCGAGCAAGGTTACGACACCCGCCGCGGCAGCCACGGCCACGAGCAGTATCTTCTCGCGTACAACCGACGTCCAGGTCAGTTGCGACGCGGCAGCGTGGTCGGGGTCCGCGGGGCGGCGTCCAAGCGGAACGCGGGCCAGCGGCCAGACGTCGAGCAGCAGGAGCTGGAAGGGGAGTGTAACGACCATCGGCTTCGCCATCAGGCCGCAGACGAACCACACAACAACCATGGCGTAACGCCACGTGGATGGTCGTCGGACGTACCCGACGTAGGACCAGAGCGCCAGCAGGAGGAACAAGGTGCTCAGCACGTCCTTGCGCTCTGTCACCCAGGCGACCGATTCGACGTGGAGCGGATGTACGGCAAAGAGAGCTGCAACCAATAGGCTTCGGCCGGTAGCTCCGGTCATGCTTCGGAGAAGTGCGAACAATAGGAGAGTATTAACAACATGAAGGAGGACATTCGCGACATGGTGCCCTCCAGCGTTCGCACCAGCCACCTGAACGTCGACCATGTACGACAGCCACGTCAAGGGTATCCAGTAACCGGCGTGCTCCGCGGTGAAGGCCCAGGCGATGCCTTGGCCGGTCAAGCCTGCGGCGACATAGGGATTGTCCCTCGCATAGAATGGGTCGTCGAACGACACAAAGTCGTAGTGTCGCAGGGGCCCGTAGACGGCCAATGTGATCGTGACCAGAATAGCGACGGATCCGAGCATGGAAAGGGAGGCAATCCCGGGTCCGGAAGCGTGAATATTGTCAGGGGCGACGACTTTCGGTTCCGCGCCCACCTTGCGCGCACCCATGGTGTGATCACGATGCGCTCGTCGCAGCTTCATATGCTCGTCTGTCATTTCACGCAGCGCTTTTCACTTCGTGATATAGATACCTCAAGCGGGCCATTTTTGCACGGAATTGGCCGCAAATGGTAAGTCTTTCGGCATCTTGCTGACCCATTCCAAAAACAACATCAAGGTGATCGACGGGTTCGGGTTTACGAGCTTCGCTGTAACCCTAGCCCGAGCCACAATAATGGTAGCCGAATGGTAGCAAAACCCCCACTTTTGGCACTCACCCTACGGCAAGCCTTTGAAAACAAAGAGTGGCGGAGAGGGGGGGATTCGAACCCCCGGTAAGGTTGCCCCTACACACGCTTTCCAAGCGTGCGCCTTCAACCACTCGGCCACCTCTCCGGATGAACTGCGGTCATTCCTGCCCGATCCGGGCAGAGAGGCAAGATTGTACGCCGCCCGACCTTCAACCGCAAGCTTTAGCGCGCATGATTCACGAAACAAGACATCGCAGGATACGGAAGAACGCGGTTGAACACAGATTGGATCCGCGTGCAGGGCTTTTGCGGAGCCCGGGGGGCCCGGGGCTGCGCGTTAGACGACATTGTCCGGCGCAGAGTGTCGAGTGCTCCGACGTGCAGAGTAGATGACGGGCCCGGACGGCTGTTGCCCGTCAGGCAGCCGGCAGGTTCAATTGAACCGATGCCCTATTTCCCGCCGGTGGTGGATACGTCGATCCCGATCAGCTTCCATTCCGATCCCTCGCGAATGAACTTCAGCTTGAAGTCCACCCGATACGGCCTGGTTGGGTAGTAGCCGGTGAGCAACAGCACCCGATTACCATCGATGACCGGACTTTCGGAAAATACCGGCGCCGTGCCTTCGATCAGGTCCAGGGAGATCTTCCTGTCCACGAAAACCCTGAACTGATCGCGCAGTTTCTCCCTGCTTGTCTGGTTCTGCCAGAGTTTTGCGATCGAGGCGTAAAAGTCAGTGTAATCGTCCCGCTGAATGGCTGAGGCCAGCAGCTTGATGCTGCGGCCGGCCATATCATCCAATTCGCTCTCCGGCGGGATGATGCCCGTGCCGGCAGTTGCGGCTGGGTTTACGGAGGAACTTTCGGGCGACGCGTACATGCCAATCAACTTCCAGCGCAGATTCTCGCTGACGAACTTGACGGTGAAGTTGATTGTGCCGGACGGCAGGGAATAGCGACCCGTAAGGATCAATCGGCCGCTGTCGTCAATCGCAGGATTCTGGGTGAATTCCGGGATCTTCCCCTCGACTTGGGTCAGGTCGATCTTCTGATCGATCAGAGGTTGGAAGGCTTGAAGCAAGGCTTCGCCAGTCGTCTGGTTCTGCCACATCCGGGAAATTGACTTGTGAAACTCGGAAAAATCGCCAGTGTTGACGGCGCGCCCCAGCAGCATCACGGAATCGTCTGCCAGTGCGGCGAGTTCTTCGGGCGGGGGAATCTGCGGGGTGACGGCGTCGGCGCCCAGGCCGGCGGAGACACTGTCCATCTGGAGAGTTTTCGGTCTCAGGCCGGCCAGCGCTTTCTCGATGACCAAAACCTTCCAGGCGCCCGATTCCTTGACCAGCTTTATCTTGATCGGGATTACGCCGCCGCCGGCGGTCTGGATGTCTCCTTCCAGCTCCCCCGTGCTCCCGGAAACCGATCGAGAATACCATTTGGCGCCCCGATAATCCGTGAGCGTGGAGTTCTTCAGGAAGGCGAGAAAGTCGTCCTCGGACGTTGCGGCCTGAAACTCGCGCGCGGTTGACCGATAGGCCTCGCCAGCTCTGCCGTCGCGGATGAGCACAAACATCTGGTCCGCCGCCCGTGTTACGTCTCCGGTCCAATAGAAGACGAAGAAGACCACGATGCCGGCTCCCACCAGAAGCACGGCGAGACATCCCAGCAGTTTCCCCATCACGCGCCTCCGCCAACTTGCGATTCAAGGCCTGCGGCCGGATTCTTCAAAATATCGCATCTGTTTAGCCGATGCTGAACGGCAGAACGCAAAGACGCAAGGACGCAAAGAGATTCCTTTCGGCTCGCCCAAGGACGCGCCAGCGCGAAGCGCTGCGCCCACGCCTGTTGCTCAGTGTCGATCTTTGCGTCCTTGCGCCTTTGCGTCTTTGCGTTTTGCTTCTTCATCCATTTGATTTGGCTAAACAATTAATGAGGGAATCCCGGCGCTGCGTATTGCCATACATGCGCCTGCGAAAGATTTATGAATAGTCCGGTTAATCTATGCCGAGTTCTTCCTGGATCTTCTCCAGCGAGATTCCCTTGGTTTCCGGCATGACGAAAATCACCCAGATGAGCTGGCCGACGCAGCAGAGGGCGTAGAATGCGAAGACATGCCCGCCGGACTGCGCGGCGATGATCGGGAACGTCCAGGAGATCAGTGCGGCCATGACCCAGTGCGTGACGCTTCCCAATGCCTGGCCGCGGGCGCGCACGCGATTCGGGAAAACTTCGCCGATGAACACCCAGATGACGGCTCCCTGGCCGAATGCGTGCGAGGCGATGAAGACGATCAGACTGACGAGCAGCAGCTTGCCGCCGGTCCCGGTGTAAAAGGAGTAGGCTGCCGCGCTCAGGCTGACGATGTAGCCGACGGATCCGGTCAGCATCAGTTTCCTGCGTCCGAAATGATCGATCACCGACATGGCAGCGATGGTGAAGATCAGGTTGGTGAAGCCGATGATGACCGATTGCAGCAATGCGTCGGTCGATTCGTAGCCGGCCATTCTGAAAATGTGCGCCGTGTAGTAAATCAGCGCATTGATCCCGGATAGCTGATTGAAAACTGCGATCGCGACCGCCAGCAGGATCGGCCTGCGGTACTTGGCACGGAACAAGGGCTCTTCCAGCGTGTGATGTTGTATGTCAAGCGATGCCTGGATGTCCCGGATTTCATCGTCCACGTTGCCGGTGTCGGTGCCGCACATCTGCAGGACGGTCCGTGCCTCATCCACGCGCCCCTTGGCCATCAGCCAGCGGGGGCTCTGCGGCGTGCCGAAGAGCAGGAAGAAAAAGGCTGTGGAGGGGATGGCCATGACGCCGAACATCCATCTGCATTCATCCGGACCCAGGTTCAAGGTGCCGATGATGTAATTGGAGAGGTAGGCGAGCAGGATGCCGAGCACGATGTTGAACTGCGTGATCGCCACCAGGCGCCCACGGTAGCGCGCCGGTGAAATCTCCGCGATGTACAACGGCGACAGCACGGAAGCGCCGCCCACCGCCAGGCCGCCTATGAACCGGAAACCGAGGAATATCCCCCAGCTCCAGGCCAGTCCGCAACCGAGGGCGGAAACAAAGAACAGGACGGCAAGAATGAACAGGATCCTTCGGCGCCCGACCGCATCCGCCGGCCGGCCCACAACAATCGAGCCGAGGATGGTTCCGATCAGGGCGCTGGCTACGGTGAATCCGAGCAGGAAATCCGTCAGGACAAATTCCCGCTTGAGCCATTCCGTGGTGCCGGAAATGACGGCGGTGTCGAATCCAAAAAGCAGGCCGCCCAGGCCGGCTACAACCGCACTGCGCATCAGAGTGCCACTGAGCTTCATCGTTGCTGCCTTTCTATGGTGAGCGGGATTCCATTCCACGGGCTCGGCCGTCTTTGCCGGGGCTCGGTGTCAGCGCGCGTAGCATAGCACCATTCCGGTCTCAGATCGGATGGAAATCTCTGCAGTTTACTCCGCATGGTTCCCTTTGCCTCTTGACCCCTCAGCCTCATTGATCCTAAAGTTGGCCAGCGAGGTGAACCCATGGCCACAGGAAAAGCAGCGGGACAATGGACTATCGGCGTCGACATCGGTGGGACCAAGATCGCCGGCGGACTGGTGACCGCCAAGGGGCGCCTGGCCCGGTTTCTGGTTATCCCAACCCTGGCCGAACGCGGCGTGGCCACCAGTCTCGGGCAGGTGCTGCGCCTGATTGAGCGTCTGGTCCGGATGGCCGGAGGAATCGGGAACGTGCGCGGTATCGGCATGTGCGCTCCGGGTCCGCTTAATCCGCATACCGGCCTGGTGCTCCGGCCGCCGAATCTGCCCGGATGGAGCAACGTGCCGCTCGCCCGGATGGTCGAGGATCGGTTCGGTGCCACCGCGCGGGTGGAGAATGACGCCAACGCCGCCGGTCTGGCCGAGGTGCTGATCGGCGCGGCTGCCGGCTTCCGGGACGTGTTTTATGTCACCGTTAGCACCGGGATCGGCGCGGGCATCATCATTGATCGAAAGATCTATCACGGCAAAAATGGCGTGGCCGGCGAAGGCGGGCATGTCGTGATCGACCACGGCAGTCGCTACCTCTGCGGCTGCGGCACCCACGGGTGCATCGAGGCGCTGGCGTCCGGACCCGCCATGGCGCGCCGCGCCCGCGTCCTGCTGGAGCAGGAGCACACTACCCCAAGTCTGTTGCGCACCCTGAGTCGCGGCGATGGCCGCCGGATAACGCCCATGATGATCGCGGCCGCGGCCCGCCGCAAGGACCGCATCGCCGCCGAGATTCTCGACGAAACCGGGTTTTACCTGGGCGTGTTTCTCGGGAGCATGGTGTCACTGTTCGACCCTGAAGCCATCGTGATCGGAGGGGGGGTCTCGCAAATCGGTAAGCCACTGTTTGACAAGATTCGCGAGACTATTCCGAAGTTTACCATCAACCGCGCCTTTGTCCCCTCGCTGCCCATTGTGCCGGCAAAACTCAAGAAAAATGTCGGCATTTACGGAGCGGCGAGCCTGTTCCTCCCGCTCGGGGAGTGAGCGGGCGCGTTTGCACACGGATCTTTCTTGCCCTAACCGCTCCCATCCGGTTTTCTCGGCGTCCCAAGAAATACGTCTGCGCAACTATGGCATGGTGCAATCAGGGATGCGTCCTCGGGAACCTAACTGGCAATAAAGGCGAAGTAGCCCATTTTGCCCAACACATAAATAGCCCAGAGCACCAGAATCCCCGTGGCGGCCTTGCCGGTAGTCAGCCGTTTGGCCGAAACGGCGGCAAACCCGATGGCCAGGAGTACGATCGTCCAGAAGGAAAACAGGTCGATGGACGATAGCAGACTGTTCAGAGCCGGATTCGTCTTCGCGTCCACCAGCGGACCCAGGTTGCTCATCACCAGATGCTGTGGATCGATGGTGGAGGGATCCTTGACGTACATCAGAATCGTGGCAAGGATCATGCTGATGATTGCCGGGGGCGCACACCCCCAGAACGTCACGGCCAGCGATTTCTTGAACGTCAGCGATACACCCATGATGATGAAGAGCAGGAGGAACACTCCAGCCAGGATCAGATAGACCACCAGAGTGCCAACCGGCGCGACCGCCGTCATGCCGTATTTGTAAAGTGGGCTCTGGGTAATGGCTGAAGCAGCTTTTACCTGCTGCTCAATCTGCTCCGCCGAAGCCCCTGATGTTTCCAGCCTCTGACGAATGGCGGCTCCCGGATCGATGCGCGTAAGGAGCGTGTAAGTAAAGGGGATGGTCAGGATGCTCAGAATCACGAAAATGCCGAACCAGGTCGGCCGGCGATCTATGTCTACGAATGTTTTCGAGGGCTCAAAAAAAACTCCCGTCAATCTTTCGAAGAAACCCAATGGCGGGGCTTCTGCTCCTGTTTCGCCTGCTCCGGTTACGTTTTCTTCCATGTGCTTTTATCTCCTGATGTAGGGGTGTAGGCATATTATTACAATGAAACCTATTTGCAGTACATTGAATTTACAGCCGCATCGGCATTGTGGAATTGACGGCAAGAGCGGAAATCCCAACCTCCCTCCCGTCGTGGTGCTTTTCTGCGACCAACGGGAAGATCGGAATGTCCGCTTTTCATAATTATCCTTTCCGGTTGGGGGGATGCGGACTTGTGGCAGAATAGGTTCATGAAGGAAACCGTCTCCATCGAACTGTTTCCGCTCGGCACGCGCATCGAGGCTGAGCGCGGATCCGCTCTCGCGGATGTCCTGGCCGGGTATGGCGTGGAATTTCCATGCGGCGGCTCTGACCTGTGCGGCGGGTGCCGGATACGTGTCCTCGACGGCGCGATGCCGGCCAGGATCGAAGACCAGTTTGTTTTTAGCGAGGATGAACTGGAGAGTGGCTGGCGCCTGGCCTGCCGGGCGCGCGTCGATGCTCCGCTCAAGCTCGAGGTCGGACAATGGGTCACCTCGATTTTGACCGATGAGACGCGTTTGGAAGGCGGTACGCGGACCGGCCTCGGCATCGCCGTCGATTTGGGGACGACTACACTCGCCGCCCAGATGCTCGATCTGGCCTCCGGCGAGGTGCTGGCCGTGCGCACCGCGCTGAATCCGCAGTGCGTCCACGGAGCGGATGTTATGAGTCGGGTGCAATTCGCGCTATCGGATGATGGCCTGACGCCGGTGATTCGAAGGGCGATCGGCGGAATGCTGGCTGAAATGGCGGGCGAGCGGGCCGGCGAGGTCCGCGAGGTTCTGCTGGTGGGCAACACGGTAATGCATCACCTGTTTTGCGGCCTCAGTGTCGAGCCGCTTTCCCATGCCCCCTTCCAGCCCGCGGATTACGGAGACCGACGATTCACCCCCACGCAGCTCGATTGGCCCCTGCCGTCCACATGCCAGGTGCGGTTTCTCCGCTGCCTGGGCGGATTCGTCGGCTCGGACATCCTGGCCGGCCTGGTCGCGGTCGACCTTGGGGCCGGCGATCGCCTCCGCGTTCTGATCGACCTCGGAACCAACGGCGAGATCATCATGGGCAACCGCGAGCGGATGATCTGCGCCTCCACCGCCGCCGGACCGGCATTCGAAGCCTCATCCATACGCATGGGGATGCGGGCCGCGAGCGGCGCCATCGCCCGCGTCTTTCATGATGAAGGGCATCTCGAGTGCCACGTGATCGGCGGCGGACCGGCCCGCGGCATCTGCGGCAGCGGATTGGTCGATGCCGTAGCCGCGGGACTCGATTCCGGGGCGATCCTCCCCGGGGGCGGGCTGGCCAACGGCGCCCACGAATTTCCCGTTTGCGGACCGGTGATTCTGACCCAATCCGACATCCGTGAACTGCAGCTGGCCAAGTCGGCTGTGGCCTCCGGAATGCGCCTGCTGCTCCAGTGCTGGGGTGCAACACACAACGACATCGAAGTGGCTCACCTCGCGGGCGCCTTCGGCAATTACATCCGCTTCGAGAGCGCCCTGCGCATCGGATTGCTCGAAATGGCGCCCTGCAAGATCAGGCCCGCGGGGAACGCAGCCTTGCGCGGGGCGAAAATGATCCTCCTTTCTCCGTCCCTGCTCCCGTCATCCCCTGTTGAACACATCCCGCTGGCATTCGAGCCTCAGTTTCAACAACTGTTTATCGATTGTCTCGCCTTCCCGAAATTCCCGCGAACTGAAGATTAGTACTCGTGGGCATAATTACGGTAACGTATGCGCCGAGCGCGGCGGCCCTGGATGCGCGAAGCGACGACGAAGGCGATGCCGGTCATCGTCGAGGAGGAGCGACAAAGCAGACAGGGCCGCCCCGCCGGCGCCCGAAGGGCGGGTGGGCATGAGCACCGTATCCGTTACGATGACGCTCAGGAAAGACCTTTCTCTTTAAGGAGATCCCTTGGAGCCCACCCGCAGACGTTAGCGTAATTATGACCACGAGTACTTAGCCTCCTTTATTCGTAAGGAAGCGATCGCACACGACATCTCTGGACACGGAAGAACGCCGATGATCACGGATCGGGCCGGCGAGAGATCATTGACGTGATCGCTTTTCGCTGCCCCTAACCAAAGCCTAAACAGTTACAAGTTTATGTAAAGCAGGACTTTAAGGGCGCCGCCGCCGGCCTTTTCGAAGGCACTGGGGGCCTCGGTGAGCGGCATGCGGGCCGCGATCATCCCCTCAACCCGGATCTTCCCCTCCCGCAGGAGGCGCAACGCGGGCTTGAAGCGCCCGCAGCGCGATCCGATCAGGGTGATTTCGTTGACCACAATTGCCGCCGTATCGATGGTGGGGAGATTGTGCACTGTCGATTTCAACACCACGGTCCCCCGGGGGCGCGCCATGTGTACCGCCTGCCGCAACCCTTCCTGGGATCCGGTGACCTCCACGACCCAATCGTAGGCCCTGGCGGGCAATCGTTTGCGATTATGCTCCGCCGTCACGCCGACCGCCTCCGCGATGCGCAATTTTTCCTTGTGGCGGCCGTAGAGATGAACTTCGGCTCCATTCAATTGCAGGACCTGTGCTACCAGCAAACCGAGCTTGCCGTCGCCGAGCACCGCCACCGGGGCGCCGCGAGGAATCCGGACCTGGTCGAGAATCTCGCAGGCGGCCGCCAGAGGCTCCACGAACACTGCACGTTCGGTGGGAATGTCGGCCGGCACCTTGTGGAGGTTTATCTCCGGAAGGACAAAATATTCGGAAAAGACGCCCGGCTGCCCCTTGATCCCCAGCACCTTGAGCGTGGGGCAGTGTCGGCCGAGCCCGCGCCGGCACCACTCGCATTTTCCGCAGGCCAGGTTGATTTCCCCGACCACGCGGCGGCCGATGAGCTGCTGTGTGTCCGCGGCCACGACTTCACCCACGAACTCGTGTCCCGGCGTGCCGCGAAAACCGAAGTAACCGCGCTGGAGCTCCAGATCGGTATTGCAGATACCGGCGCACAGCAGCCGGATCATGGCCCAGCCTTGGGGACGAAGCGGCCGCGGCCGGCTCCGGACGAACACTTTGCCGTTTTCAAGATGTACTGCAATCATGGGTTTTCTCCTGGGCAAAATTAGTTTTCAAGGAAAACCGGGGATTAGGTTACATTAGGTGCCGTCCGGGAGGACAGGAATTTGGCACGGGGAACGCCGGGGCCGGCGTATCCGGTATTCCTGCGCCGCAGCTCTGTCAGGTGCAATGGTGGACCTCTGTCCGAGGCCGGACTTTTGAAAGGCAGGTCTCCGTTTGCTTCAGCGTCTGGGCCAGTATCTGTTGTTGTGGGGGATCCCGGGATTAATGGGTATCGCTTTCATCGATTCCGCCGCGGTGCCGATGATGGGCGGGCCCGATGCCCTGGTGCTGCTGCTCGCCTGGCGGCGGCCGATGCAGATCTGGCTGATCGTTCTGGCCGCGGCGATCGGTTCCACCCTCGGCTGCCTCGTACTATACCGGGTCGCCCGTGCCGGCGGGGAGATGGCTTTGTCTCGTTTCAGCCCGGAAAAGCGCGCCTGGGTGAAGGAGAAGCTCGACCGGAATGCTTTCGGGGCTGTGATGGCAGGGGTGATCGTGCCGCCGCCGTTTCCGACCAAGCTGGTCATCCTGGCGGCCGGCGCCTTCAAGG
Source organism: Terriglobia bacterium (assembly GCA_963824985.1). Classification (GTDB taxonomy): domain Bacteria; phylum Acidobacteriota; class UBA6911; order UBA6911; family UBA6911; genus JAFNAG01. The sequence continues at coordinate 209,885 of CAWGRQ010000047.1, read as the reverse complement.
TCCGTCAGACCAGTTTTGCCAACGGGGTTCTGGCCGGGCGCCTGGTACGCTATTCGGTGCTGGCCTATCTGGGCGCGCGGTTCGGCGACCAGGCGGCCGACGTATTCAAAGACCATTACCCGGTGATCGGATTGCTGATCCTGGCGGGTGTAGCCCTGATTTTCCTCTGGCGCCACTTCCGGGAAAAGCGGAAAACCTCGGATGCCGGGAGATAGCCACAACGCTCTTCCGGCACATCAGGGAGCCCGGAAAGCCTCCAGGGTCCACTGATCCCCGACCTCGTCGTGACGGAGGACGTAGAGGCATCCGTCACCCGCACGCACGCGAAAGTATCTGGCGTCGGGCGAATACCACTGGTCTTCTATTTCCCGGACCTCGAAAGTGTTCAACCCAAGGGTAAACCTCACCGGCCGCTGGTCGCCGCGGTATCCCGCGTAACACTCTACTTTGACGCCGCCCATGGAGCCTCCATCAGGCCGCGCGGGCCTCGTTTTCCGTGCGAATCCCCATATCAACCTCAGCGGTTCCGGCGGAGCCGGCGGGCTAAGGCGAGCCGGAGCGGGGTGTAGTTGACGGCGACATACATCATCAGCAACCCCGCGATCAGCAGGCCGACCGGCCACAGCGGGTGATTCCGCAGCAGGTCCTGCTGCACGCGAACGATGCCGATGGCCAGAAACAGCATTCCCGAGGCAAAGAAGTTTTTCATCTGCTTTGGAATGCTGCCGAATACGAACAGGCATGCGGCCACCAGCAGCAGGATCTCAAAGAACCTCGCCTCCGTCTGCCAGCCGGCGATCTGCGTGCGCTCCCACTCCCGGGCGGCGTGGATCTGGAGCAGCAGCAGGGAAGTCAGGATATGGCCGGGAATGACGAAGCGGAGCACCTTGGCGACGGAGCGCATCTGCGCCGAACCGAAGCGCTCGCTCAGACTCTGCATGAACAGATAGATCAGGGCATTGAAGATGAACAGGTATTCGGGAAGGCCGTGGGATTTGGGGATCGTCCGGGCCAGCCAGTCGGCATACCGGCCGTCCATCGCCGCCTCGCCCGAGAGCGCCACAAAGGTGAAGAAGAGCGCCACGGGGTAAAAGTATCGCGAATCCGAAGGCTGGCAGCGCCGCTCGATGACGGCCGCCAGGAGGAAAAAGAGAAGAGCCACGGGAATCAATCGCAGGAAGACCTGGCGCGGATCGTCACTCAGCCACTGGATGGCTCCCTGCCGTGCGAGCAGGACCACGGGCTGCAGGCCCGCCATCATTGCGAAGACGAGGGAAAATACGGAGGCCCGGGTGAAGCGGCGCATCCACAGGTAAACGGGGAGGGATCCCAGGATGGCCCACGACAGCTGGGCATTGGTTGGCTGATGAGCGGCCGTGAATTGCGCGAGCAGTTCCAGGTTCAGATCGCCCTTCGAGAACCCTGACAGCAGGTGCCATTTGTTCATGGCAATCAGGAGGGTTACCGGGAACATCAGGCAGAAGGCCAGCAGATAGGCGATGGCGATGCGGAAACGCCCCTGTTTCCAGCAGCGAATTCCGATCCATGCGGTCGGGGCCGAAGCGGCGACGGCGAGCAGGAGGGATGAAGTATCCGACAGTTTTTCAAAGCGGAACAGCAATACGAGCAACGCCCCCATGATCAGGATCCAGGCTCCCAGGTAGAGCGTGACCTGCGAGACGGATAAGCGGCGCACCTCCAGGATCCAGGCGTCCTCCCGCTCCACCAGCCTGTCGTAGAGCTTGCGGAACGAATCATACTCATAGGGTGAGAGGATGTGGTCCTGCTTCCAGCCCGAGAGCTCGCGCAGGTGCTGCTCGATTTTTCCCGCCATGATGCGCGCGTAGGACGTGGGGCTGGCCAGGACTGGTTCGCCGGCGAGGAAGCGAGCCAGATCGTCGGCCATTTCCAGGGCGGTCTGATATCGGTCTCCCGGCTGCTTTTCGAGCGCCTTGAGGCAGACGTTCTGCAGATCGCCGGGGATATTCGGATTCAGGCGCCTCGGCAATACCGGTTCCTGGTTGCAGGTTACCTGCGTCTGAGCGGGAAGGTCCGGGGCGCGGAACGGGACGACGCCGGTGAGCAGCTGATACAGGAGAATGCCGAGGGAAAAGATGTCGCTGCGCGCATCGAGCGCCGGATCGGCGCGGGCCTGTTCTGGAGAAAAGTACTCCGGCGTTCCAACGATTTCGCCCGCCAGGGTCAGGCGCCGGCTGTCGTCAGCCTGCTGCGCCAGGCCGAAGTCGAGCACTTTGGGTTCGAGATCCGGCCCGACCAGGATGTTGCCCGGCTTCAGGTCCCGGTGAACAATCTGGTGGCGATGCAGGAATTCGACCGCGAGCGCGACCTTGTGCATCAGTTCGACCTTCTGCTCGAGGGACAGAGGCCGGGCTGCCTCAACCAGCGATAGCCCGTCCACATATTCCATGACAAAATGAGGGATCTCATCCGGCTGCCCCAGGTTGTAGATATGGACGATATTGGGGTGGCGCAGGCGGGCCATGGCCCGCGCCTCCTGCATGAACCGTTCGCGCACCAGGGGGTGGTTGCGGTACCGGGTGTTCAGCATCTTGATGGCCACTGAGCGGCCCAGGGCTTCGTCGACGCCGCGCAGCACGCGCCCCATGCCGCCGGCGCCGATCTCTCCCAGGATCCTGTGACCCGAAAGCGTCGCCGGCAGCGTCTCGTGCGGCATGCCTTCCGGCGCCGGAGTACCGGCAGGTTCCAGGACCGCTTCCATCTGATCCAGGGCGTCCAGCTGGGCGCGCAGGCCCTCGAGTTCGGGATGCAGGCGGCAGTGGGACTCGGCATCGAGATCGTCGCCTCCCGCCCGCCGATCGAGGTATTCCGCCACAGCGTTGGCGAGCTGCTGTTCTTCGGCCGCCGGCGGCTGCGCCGCTTCATTCCGGGTTTCCCGATCCTGCTCTCCGTCCGGACCCTTCATGGCGTGTCCTCCAGTCCGCGTACCTGCCTGAATCGCTTGATGGCACGGTGCAGCAGCAGGGCGACCGCCGCGCGTGATTTTCCGATCCTTTCGGAAATCTCCTCGGTGGACAGGCCCTCGAGTTTGGCCAGCAGGATGACTTCACGATAGCGGTCGGGGAGTCGGTCCAATTCGCGCAGCAGGGCGCGCAGCTCCTCGTCCTGCGCCAGGAGGCGGCTTGGGGTTTCGGAGTTGAGCGGCTCCGGGCCGCGGGGATTGCTTTGCGAGCGCAAGGGAACCATTTCGGCGGCGTTCCGCTTCTGCCGGCCATGATAGCGCGCGGCGTCCTGGATGACATGTTCCATGATGCGGGCCAGCCAATGCAGGAAGCTGCCCGGCGTCCTGTAGGTGAACTGGTCGAACTGCACGTACGCCTTGAGCAGGGTGTCCTGGAGGATATCGTCGATCTCCACGAGCCCGCGCAGCTGCGGGCCCAGGCGGTAGTGAGCCAGGACGGCCAGCCGGCGGCGATGTTTATCGAAAAGCGGGGACAGGGCTTCGCGGTCGCCGCGCTTGATCCGGTCGATCAACTGAAAGCTCGAGGTCGGCTGTTCTATGTCCATGACGGGAATGGTTCCTCGTTGGGTGAAACGAGAGTAGCAGTCTTCTCGTCCGGTAACAAGAATCCCGCGGCGCCGGGACCGAAAAACCGCAATTCTGCAGATGAAGGATCGCTGTATGATACAGTAATGAGCATTGTCCGATCCGGCGGACGGGCGGCAGTTATGGAAACGGGATCAGGCGCCGGATCGCGACGAGCCGATGGCCGGAACGTTGTGGCCGGCCATGGCGGCTCGGGCGCGAGGGCGCCTTCTATGGGAGATACGATCGATGGCAGGGACCAGTTTCAAGGGCCGCGCGGCCGGCCTGCTCATTCCTGTGATCCTGACCGGCCTGCTTGCGCCCGGCTGCTCGGTGCGCAAGATTGCCGTAAACAAGCTCGGCGACGCGCTGGCCCAGAGCGGCACGACTTTTTCTTCGGATAGCGATCCCGAGCTGGTGAAAGATGCGATCCCCTTCAGTCTGAAACTGATCGAGAGCCTTCTGGCGGAAAGCCCGCGCCATGGCGGGCTGCTGTTCGCCGCCGCCAGCGGCTTTACCCAATACACCTACGCCTTCATCATTCAGGATGCCGACGAGATGGCGCCCATTAACCTGGATCGGGCCACCGAGATGAAGCTGCGGGCGCGAGGGCTTCTGCTGCGCGCCCGGGACTACGGGCTGCGCGGGCTGGAGACGCGACACCAGGGCTTTTCCGCGGCATTGAATGCCGATCCCGCGCTGGCCGTGAAGTCGGCCGGAATCAAGGATGTTCCCCTGCTTTACTGGACCGCTGCGTCCTGGGGCCTGGCGATCAGTAATTCCAAGAACGACATGGGCCTGGTGGTCGATCAACCCGCCGTCGAAGCCTTGATTGACCGGGCGCTGGCTCTTGATGAGGGCTTCAGCGACGGGGCCATTCATACGTTTCTGATCTCGTACGAAGGGTCGCGGCAGGGAGCCGAAGGCGATTGGATCGAACGCGCCCGCAAGCATTTCGACCGGGCCATGGCCCTGTCGGGCGGATTCCAGGCCGGGCCTCTGGTGGCGCTGGCCGAATCCGTCAGCGTCGCCCGGCAGGACCGGCGCGAATTTCAGTCGTTGCTCGACCGGGCGCTGGCGGTCGATGTCAATGCCCGTCCCGAGTACCGCCTGGTTAACATCATCATGCAGCGCCGTGCCCGCTGGCTGCTGTCACGAATCGACGACCTGATCCTCGATCCGGGGAAGACGCCATTCTCTGCGTCCCGTCTTTGGGGTTTATTTGCGTCATACTTCCGCCCCCAGTTAGGAGACTTGAAATGAAGCAGGCTGCAACCAAGATCGCAATCTTCGGCATTCTCATCCTCGGTGCTGGCGTGATTCTCCAGTCGGCGATCTCCGCCCGTGCCATCGATCCGGTGACGGTGCGGCTGGGAACATTGGCTCCGACCGGAAGTTCCTATCATGCCGCGCTTGTGGAAATGGGACAGAAGTGGCGCGATGCTACGGGTGGCGCCGTGAAACTGACCATCTATGCGGACGGCACCCAGGGGGGCGAAGCCGACCATGGTGCGGCTGATGCGCGCCGGAGCGCTCAACGCCGGCATGCTCACCGTCGTCGGGCTGAGCGAGATCGACAAGTCGGTTGGCGGGCTATCGTTCCTGCCCCTGACGTTTCGCTCCTGGGCGGAGTTTGATTATGTGCTGGGGAAATTGGGACCGCGGCTGGAACAGATGCTCCTGGACAAGGGATTTGTCGTCCTTGTTCTGGGGTGATGCCGGATGGGTGCGCTTTTTTTCCAAGACTCCCGCCGTCAGCCGGACGACCTGAAAAAGCTGAAGATGTTCACGTGGGCCGGAAATGCGTTTCAGGTCGACCTGATGAAATCGCTCGGGTATACCCCGGTCCCGCTGGAGACCGCGAGTATTCTCCCGGGGTTGCGTACCGGGTTGATCAGCGCGATTCCGCTGCCGCCTAACCAGGCCCTGATGGGGCAGATCTATACGGCGGCGCCCAACATGCTGGCGTTGAAATGGGCGTGCTTGTCAGGGGCCACGGTCATCAAGAAGGACACGTGGGACAAGATTCCGCCTGACACGCCAGAAGCAGCTTCATGATGCCGCGGCTGCCGCGGGCGCCAAGATGCGCGCCGCCAGCCGCAAAGAAGATGAGGACTCGGTCGCGGCGATGCAGAAAAAGGGACTGAAGGTGAATCCCGTCACGCCTCAGATCGAAGAGGAATGGCGCAAGCTGACGTAGATCCTTTATCCGCAGATCCGGGGAAGAATGGTTCCGGCGGACATTTTCGAAGAAGTACAGAAGCTGGTCGGCGAGTTCCGCGCCATTCCAAAGGGGCCGCGAAAATGAGTGAGCTCGGGGATCGTGGATGCCGACGGGAGCGGCTCTGCCGGATGCGGAGTCTGGCAACCGGCAAGAGCTTTCTTGCCGAAGCAGGAAAACCTGCTGATCTCCAGTGGTGCTGGCCGGCATGGTTTTTCTCCCGTTGCAGGACATCGTGCTTGCGCGGGACCTCGATCGTGTTTCCGGCGTCGAGCGCGGTGCAGTCCCATCTGACGCTGCTCATCTGCATGATGGGCGGGGCGATTGCCGCGCGCGAGGGCCGGCTGCTTGCGCTCTCGACGGTGACCACCCTTCTGAAAGGGACGGTTCAAGGACGGTGCGCGCTTCTTCAGCGGCGTCTTCGCCGCGGCGCTGACGGCGATCCTGCATCCTGGCCAGCTTCAACTTCGTCGAGCAGCACGCGGGAAGCGGCGACTGATTCTGGCCTACGGATTTCCGAGCTGGATAGCGCAAGCCATGATGCCGCTGGGATTCGCGAGCCATCGCCTGGCGTTTGATCCGGCATGCGGCGGATACCTGGAAGCTGCGACTGTTGGCGATCGCGGTCGCGGGCGCCATCCTGGCCCTCGTGGTCTGGCTGCCCGTCGACCCGGCGCGCATGGTAGTGCCGGCCCTGATCGTCTTGCTGGCCGCAACGATCATGGGCGCCCCGATTTTTGTCACCCTGGGCGGCGCCGCGCCTGATCCTTTTATGGGCGGATGGATTCGCCGATCGAAATGATGCCGATCAAGCATTATGCGCATTGGTAACCAATGCATCCCTCCCCGGCGATTCCCCTGTTCACGCTGGCCGGCTACCTGCTGGCGGAAGGCGGCGCGGCGCGGCGGCTGGTGCGCGTGTTCCAGGCGCTGGTGGGGCATTTCCGCGGCGGGCCGGCGATCGTCACGGTGCTGGTGTGCGCCTTTTTTACCTCCTTCACCGGCGCCTCGGGCGTGACGATCCTGGCGCTGGGCGGCCTGCTCATGCCGGTGCTGCTGGCGGCGCGCTACTCGGAGAAGAATGCTCTCGGCCTGCTCACCGGTTCCGGATCTCATCGGGCTGCTCTTTCCTCCGTGCCTGCCCGGTGATCCTCTACGCCATCATCGCGCAACATCGAAATCAACCGGATGTTTCTGGGCGGGATCCTCCCCGGCATCGCTGCTGGTGATTGCGGCGTCCGCCTGGGGTATCTGGCAGAGTCCGCCTAACGCCTCCGGCCCACGGATTTTCTGACGGAGGCGAGGCAGGTCGTGCGATCTGGGAGGCGAAGTGGGAACTGCTGCTCCCCGTGGTGGCGCATCGTCCGCTCTGTTCGGCGGGTTCGCCACGGCGGTGGAGGCCTCCGCGATCACGGCAATCTATGCCTTCGTCGTGGAAACGCTTGTTTACCGCGACCTGAAGATCGTCCGGGACCTATCCCGCGCGTCATGACCGAATGCGGGCTGCTGGTCGGGGCCATCCTGCTGATCCTCGGCGTTGCCATGGGATTCACCGGATACCTGATCGAGGCGCAGATACCCGACCTGCTGCATCGACTGGGTACAGAGCGCGGTCCACTCGCAGCTGGCTGTTCCTGCTGGCGCTGAACCTCTTCCTGCTCATCGTCGGCTGCCTGATGGACATATTTTCGGCCATCGTCGTGGTGGTGCCTGATCATGCTGCCGATCGGCGTGCGCGTTCGGCATCGACCCGGTCCATCTGGGCATCATCTTCCTGGCGAACCTGGAACTGGGCTACCTAACGCCGCCGGTGGGGATGAACCTGTTTCCTTTCCTCGTACCGGTTTAACAAGCCGATGTCGGTTGTCTGGCCGTTCGATTGTCCCGATCCTGCTGGTGCTGCTGGGGGGTGTTCTGCTGATCACCTACGTTCCCTTCATGTCCACTGCCCTGCCGCAGTGGTTCCAGCCCTAAGTTTCATCCAATTTACATTCCGCCGTGACTGCCATTATGATCAAAAAAACTCGTTGAGGAGAAAAGCCCATGATCGTTGTTGCCGGACGAAACCTCGTCGCCAGGGTCGCAATTCTCGTTCTCGCGGTTGGTGCGTTGATATGGAGCCCCGCAGGCATGCTGCGGGCGCAGACGCTGCCGACACCCGAGTCGGTGCTGGGCTACCGGCCGGGTGCCGACTATCACCTGACGCGATATACAGAGTCGCTGGCCTATTTTCAGAAACTGGCCGCCGCATCCGACAAGATCCGGCTGCAGAACGTCGGCAAGACATCCGAAGGGCAGGACTGGTTTCTCGCGATCATTTCCTCGGCGGAGAATCTGAAGAATATCGATCGATACCGGGAGATCGGGCGGCGGATTGCTCAGGTTCAGGATCTCAAGGATGATGAGGCGCGCTCGCTCGCCCGGGAAGGGAAGGTGATTGTGCATGTCGACGGCGGTCTTCACTCCTCGGAGGTGGCGGGCGCCGAGCACACGATCCAGCTAGCCTATGACCTGGTGTCGAAGGCGGAAGAGCCGGACATCAAATTTATTCTCGACAATGTGGTCCTCGTCCTCTGGTTTTCCCTCAATCCCGACGGGCAGAACATGGTGGCGGACTGGTACCGGCGCAATCTCGGCACCGTGTATGAGGTCAGCCCGATGCCCTGGCTCTATCAGAAATACGTCGGCCACGACAACAACCGTGACGGTTACATGAACAACATGCTCGAATCGCAGGTCATCACGCGGGTCGGAGTGGAGCAGTGGCACCCGATGGTCTACTACAATCATCATCAGACCGCCCCATTTCCCGCCCGCATCTGGATCCCGCCGTTTGCCGAGCCGATCTCGAGCAACGTACACCCGTTGATGTGGCGCTGGACCAATGTCTTCGGCACTGCCATGGCGTCGTACCTGGATGAACGCGGCATGCCGGGATCGATACACCGGACCGGTTTTGACGACTGGTACCCGGGCTTCATCGATGGGGTCAACAATTATCGCAACACCATTTCGTTCCTGACCGAAACCGCGCTCTACCGGTATGCAACGCCGCGTTTTTACACGGTTCAGGATTTTCCGAAGGAATACCAGGGATTGCGCCAGGAGGTCTTTCTACTCCAGTCCCTGGAAAGGGGGATGGTGGCGACTGGGAGATGCCGTCAAATATATGGAAGGGGCGTCGATGTCGGTTCTCGACACGGCCGCCCGGTACCGTGAGGAGATCATTTACAACCGCTATCAGGCGGGCCGGGACGTCATTCGGAGGTTCACCGCGGAGCCTCCATTCGCCTACGTTATTCCTCAGAATCAGCGGGATCCTCAGACCGCCGCGCTGCTGGTGGAGAAGCTCAGAATCAACGGCATCCGCGTTCACCAGGCGGCGCAGGTGATTTCCTTCAACGGCCGGGAGTATCCGGCGGGCAGTTGGGTGATCCTGATGGACCAGCCGTTCGCCCTGCTGGTGAAGGAGTTGATGGAGGTTCAAAACTACCCGGATCTGCGCGTCACTCCAGGCGGCGAGCCCGATCTTCCTTATGATATCGCCGGCTGGACCCTCCCTTTTCAAATGGGGGTTGAGGTGATCGCGGTGACGGCTCCGCCCGCGCCTGATGTGCGCGGCCGCCTGCGGCCGCTTGACAGAATCACGCCCCCAGCCGGCCGGGTCGAAGGTTCAGGTTCGGTATTTGTATTCGACCGCCAATCCAATGCCGCCTTCCGTGCCATCAACCGCGTTCTCAAGGCGGGAGGGACGGTTTCGATGGCCAAGAAGGAATTGACGGTGGGGAAGGTGCGCCTGGCGCCCGGGGCAGTCGTGGCCACGGGGATTTCCATGCAGCAGATGCAGGGGATCAGCAGCGACCTGAGCCTGCCGGTCCTCGGGACCAGTCCGCTGAGCGATCCGGTCAGCGCGATCAAAGCGCCGCGCATCGGGCTGTATTCCTCCTGGATGGCCAATATCGATGAGGGCTGGACCCGATGGCTGCTCGACCAGCATGAGTTCCCCTACAAGGATGTGCGCAACGCGGAAATTCAATCCGGACATCTCCGCGACAGCTACGACGTGCTGATTTTTGCCGAAGCCGGGACGGCCGCGATCATGGATGGGCATGCGCTGGGAACTCTCCCCGCCGAGTATGTCGGCGGCATTGGTGAGGCGGGTCTGATCAAGGTCCGCGAGTTTGTGCGCGAGGGGGGGACGCTGCTGATGCTCGGCAACGCCTCGTTGTTTGCCATCGAACGCTTCAACCTGCCGGTGAAAAACGTACTCAGCGGCCTCAAAAACCAGGAATTCTTCTGTTCCGGTTCCATCCTGCGCACGGAGCGGAAGGATGCCGCGCACCCGCTGCTTTTCGGCCTCCCCTCGGAGCCCGCCGTCTTTTTCGCCCGGAATGCGGCATTTGAACCGGATCGGGAATTCAAGGGGAGCATCCTTCTTAATTACCCCAAGGACGACAACCCGCTGATGAGCGGATTCCTGCTGCATCCTGAAAAACTCCAGGGCAAAGCGGCCGCGATCGACGCCGCTTATGGGAACGGGCACATCATCCTGACGGGATTCCGCCCGCAGTGGCGCGGCCAGACTCACGGGATGTTCAAGCTGGTCTTCAACTCGCTCTTCTATTTCGGACCGCTCAGCGAAGGGGCGCCCGCCCCCCCCGCAGCGGCCAGAACAACCACCGAGCAGGAGTGGATTAAGCTGACGGATGCGGTGCACGCGGACCTGCAGAAGGCGCTGGCGCAAGGGCAGAAACTTGCGGCGGCGCGCGGCGCGCAGGCGGTCGAAGAAGGTCGACAATACGACGCGCTGATCAAGGAGTTCCAGACCGCTCGTCTGGGAGCGCTCGATGAATTCAAGGGGCGTGCCGGAGCGCGTGCGGCCGCGAAACTGGATGAATATCAGGCTCAGCTCAAGGCCGCGCTTATGGACATCCGGAGCAAGGATTATGCTTCTGTCAAGGTCACCTTTAACGACCTGATGCTCCAATTTCGCCTGACGGCCCTGGAACAGGAGATCCGGGACCTGGTGAAGTGAGGTCAAAAGGAGAAAAAGGACCCGAAATCTTCACTCGCCCAATTCACCTGTTCCGAAAATAGCTCTTTGCGCCCTCGCGCCCTTGCGTCATTGCGTTAAAAAAGATCAACGCAAGGACGCCAAGACGCAAAGTCGCAAAGCCAAAAGATTTTCATGCGTCACCGGGTGCGCCACAAGCGCATGAGGAGCTGCTGCTCCGAAACTAAGCTCTACATCCACCAAATATCGGGGTCGCAATCGCAGCCCTTATCGACCGTCCCAGTCCGAAAAAGTCGATAGCGATGGCGACTGCGACGCCGACCCCGACAATTGCCAACAGAGAGGCATGACCTTTTCATGCGTCAACGGGTGCGCGCCTAGGCGTGTGAGGGACCGTTTCTGATTGGGACATCTCTGGACGGAGCAGACGTTTTGCGCGGCCCGTCCGCATTTGCGAACGGGTGGGAGGAACGCGGCCGGACCGCGTTCCTCCCCGGGCCATTAATCAGAAATTGAGGCGCATGATGATCTGGACCCGGCGCGGGGCGCCCTGCGTTCCGGTCACCTGGCAGGTGTTCACGCTGCTGCTGACGCACGAGGTGGTGAAGTTGAAGTTGACCTCGTTGAACGCGTTCACGAACTCGGCGCGGAGCTCGAAGTTCTTCGTCTCCGTGAAACGGAACTGCTTCAGCACGCTCATGTCCACGTTATTCCATCTCGGTCCGCGGACATAGTGAGTGCGCGGCGCGCAGTCCTGGGCAAATATGGAGATGCAATCCGCCGCCCTCGCCGGAGCGAAGTAGCGGCCCGTGGGCGCATCGCCGCTGTACCCGGTCGCGGAAGTCGGCGAGAAGCTGAACGCCTTGATCGTGTTCTGGATGATGTCGTCCGGCAGCTGATAGATGATCCGGTTCGCGTCATCAAAGCGCAGCTTGAAGAGACTCTGAAGTTCCGCGTCCGTCATTCCTACCACCCGGTAGTTGCCGAAATTCTCACGATCGCCGCTCTGCATGCGGAAGATTCCGTGAAATTCCCAGCCGCCGATGAGGCTATCGAGCAATCTGCCGGAGGAGCCGCCGAACCTGCGGCCCTTGCCGAACGGCAGCTCATACACCCAGTTGAGCTTGAACGTGTGCGGCAGGGCGCTGCCCAGATCGTTGATCCGATCCCGGCGGAACGAGATCCGCGACCCGCCGAAATCTTTGGCAAAGACGTAGTTTGCCTGAACCAGCAGTCCCTGAGCCATCCGCCGCCGCAATTCGACGACCAGCGAGTCATATCGCGTATACCCGCCGTTGCCCTGGACCGTGGCGCCGCCTAACAGGTTGGGATTGGTCACAAAGAAGTTGGCCGGCATCCCTGCCTTCAAGCCATTCGCGCGCTTGGTGGAATCGTTGTACAGGATTCCCGCAAAAGATGTCGGGTTGGGATTGACCCGGTTGAGATAGCCGAGATTGGTGCTGCTGGTCCAGTTCGAGCCCGAGTACTTCGACGGATTCGTCGCATCGGCAGCGGACAACCCGTTGAACCAGGCAAGGCTGATCGGCAGCGGATAGGTGCCTGTATTCGGCCCCAGGTACTTGAAGCCGGAGGAAGCCTTCCCGTTCGCGACATTGGCCTGCAGGTTCAACATCGCCAGGTAGAACTCATCCATGACTCCGTTCTCGAGCATGTTGTGTTCGGTTTCGTTGTAATCGTATTGGACCCATGCCTGGAGGCTTTTGGTGCCCACATAGCGGACTTCGAGAGCCATGCTCTTGCCCAGTTCGCGCTGGAGGCCGAAGGTCCAGGACATGGCGTACGGTGTTTTGAGGTTGGGATCGAAGACCGTCATCTCGGCCGTCTCCGAATAGACCGCCGATGTCATCGGGTAGGTCGGCGCCTCCGGGAATGTGCCCGGGGTGAGCCGGCTCCGTTCACGGAAAAGCAGCGGCCATTGATCGGCGCCGACACCGCTGACCAGGTTGTTTCGGTTGACGTTGCGCGTGGCCGTCAGGGATCCGCCCGGATTGCCGCTGAATATGCCTTGATAGGTGGACATTCCCATCCGGCTGTAGGCGATCGAGAATCCCCCGCGGACAACGCTCTTGCCGCTTTCCCCGATGATGCGTCCGAGAAATCCCTCCGCTTTCGGGCTCCAGGCAAAACCGAAACTCGGCGCGAAGTCCCTAAATCGCTGATTGTAAGCCTTCGTGCCCGTCTTGTACTGGATGAACTCCGGCAACTTGCCGGTCATTACGCCGGGCTCGAACCTGTTGCCGACGCCGGATACGCCCCAGATATCCTCGATGGTGGCCGTCGAGTAGACGTCGTTGCCGGGGACAAAAGGCCTCTGGAACTCCCAGCGCAAGCCGTAGTTGAGCGTCAGGCCGGGGCGCATGCGCCAGGCATCCGACACGAAAAAGCCGTATTCCTGATAGTGGCCGCGGTTGACGCTGTTCCCATTAAATGAGTACTTATTGTCCTGGTCGCTCAGGTACGCGGTGCCTCCCAACGAGGTGACGCTCCCGACCAGAACCCCGTACATGGCGCGGGCGGTCGAAAGCTGTGTCGAGGATGCCCCGGGGAAGTTGATCTTGCCGTTGTTTGAATCGAACATTACCCTGGCCGGGTCGTAGGTATTGTCAACCCCGAGGGTGACGCTGGGGGTTTGCAGGGTTCTGATCCCTATACTCCATACGCCGAACTGTGAGAAGGCGACGCCGAAACTCAAGCTGTGCGACCCCTTGCTCCAGGTCATGTTGTCCTCAAGCACCTTGGTCGTCGCATTCCTCCGGCTGCCGGTGGAGCTGACATAAGGATTGGTGATCCCGGGCCCGCTGACGCTGATCGTGTAGCCTTCCATGTTGTACACCGAGCCGCTGAACATTCCGGGACTCACGTTCGAATTGAACATGCTGGGCCCGCCGGACATGCCGGCGCGGAATTCATTGACGAGCCGCGGGGTCAAGGTCGAACGCAGCGCCAGAGATCCGTTGTAGCGCTGCGAGCACTGGACTCCATAGTTCGGCGAATTCGGGAAATTCGGCTCGTAGCTGTTCGTGGTGTCATACTGAAGACAGAAGAGCTTGTTATGGTTCCAGGTGGCCTCCAGGCGATGCCTGCTGGACAGGTTGAAGTCCAGCCGGCCCGTCATATAGCGCCATTTGGTCTTCGTCGGAAGTGTGAAGGTGAGAGTCTGGACGAGGGGATCGTTCCCCTGTCTCAAGCTCCCCTGGGAAGTGGAAGCGCTCATGTCGGCCAGCATCTTCTTGACAATCGGGTCCGGAGTAGACACAAACCCGTTGGCGGCTGCCAGGTCGAACAGGTTCTTGCTCTGAGTGACTCCGTTTACCGACCACAGATAGTTGCCCAGCTCGGCCTGGGGAGTGAACAGCGTGCTGCTGGAAGTGACCGAGAGGGGCTGGCGCAACTCTTCGTAATTGAAGAAGAAGAAAGCCTTGTCCCTGCCGTCGAAAAGCTTGGGAATCCGGATCGGGCCGCCGACACGGCCGCCGAACTGATTCTGCTTGACCTGAGAAGGAGGGGACTTCCAGGTCCGGTAATCTTCACCGGCCGGCGCCGTGATGTTGCGGTTGTTGAACCACGTGTTGGCATCGAAAAACGGGTTGCGCAAATATTCGTAGAGACCGCCCCGGTAATCGTTGTTGCCGGAACGCGTGACGAACTTGATCTGCACCCCGCCCGAACCGGAGCTTTCCGCTCCCGGCGTCGCCGTTGAAACCGTGACCTGCTCCATGGCATCGACGCCCGGACGCACGCGGCTGAAAAAGCCGTCGGTCGACTTCATGTAGTTGTCCTGCGCGCTGATGCCGTCAATCGTGATGTTTACCATGTTCTCGGGCAATCCCATGACGCGGGCCTCACGGGTATCGGTACCGGAGATACTGATGCCCGGTATACTCAAGATGACGGCTTCGAGAGCGCTGCGGCTCCCGGTCGGCAGGTTGAGGATCTGGCTGGAAACCATGGTCGCCGCTATGTTGGCCGTTTGCGACTGCACCATCTCGGCGCCAGCCTCCACGATGACGGTCTCGCTCGTTCCGCCGATCTGGAGGGTGACACGGATGGTAGCCGGAACGCCTGCCTCAATTCTGATGTCCTTATAGACCGCAACCTTGAAGTTCGGAACCGTAACGGTCGCGGTGTAAATCCCGGAATTTAAGGCCGGGATGGAAAACGTGCCGTTCGCGGCCGTGATGGCCTTGAACTCGGCACTGGTAGCGTTGTTCTTCACGGTAACGTCCGCGCCGGGAATAACGCCCCCGGACGTATCGACCACCACTCCTGAGAGGGATGATGTTGAGCCGCCGCCCTGGGCGAAAGCGAAAATGCTCATCAGCGGAAGAAAGAGCATCACTGAGAGCAGCCTGATCAAGCACAATCTCATAAAGAACTCCTTGTCTAGAGATATTCGATCCTCATAAGCGAGCATGATTCATCCGTATTTATCCGTGCCAGGCCTATCCACCGGATCTCGGATCGTTCCATGCATTTGCGAAACTGGAATCCGCACAACATGGGAAATGCCGGCCTCGCACAGAAATCGTCACTGGATCGGGTCGCCTAAAGCTGAAAACAAGATTGCAGGGGGATTTCCGAAGAAACCATCCACCGCCTTAAGGGGAGTTTTCGGGCTCAGGGATCTCTTCCCTGAACGCGACCTTTCTCCTCCCCCCGCCAATGCCAGGGAAGAACTACCAGCCTATCAAGCCGCCGGATAGAGATCCCGAAACGAATCCATCCGCATTAAGGCTCGTGGCGCGAGCATATCAACGCCAATCCCGCGACGCAAGAAAAATATTAATGACATCTAATTCAGTTTGCCGAGCCTATCTGAATGGCATTTGACTCATAAGTACCGTTCAAGTGTTGTCATTCCTTTGCCTGAAGTTGCATTCAAACAACCTGCGGGGCGTATTGAACACGACGGGTGCCGGGGGGTAGATAAGCATATATTAATAAGTAATTACTTATGATGGGCTGGGCGAAGGTGAATTGGCGTTGAAAGGACCCGGTCGTTTTCGGTAATTGTTCAGCCAAATCAAATGGATGAAGAAGCAAAACGCAAAGGCGCAGGGGGCGCAAAGATCGACACTGAACAACAGGCGTGGGCGCAGCGCTTCGCGCTGGCCCAGGGATGCGGCCGAAGGCCGCCCATGCCCGCGAACCGAAAGGAATCTCTTTGCGTCGTTGCGTCTTTGCGTTCTGCTGTTCAGCATCGGCTAAACAGATGCCGTTTTCGAAGTCTGGTCACGCTGGTCGTGTATTTTCATTCCCGATCAAGTCTTCAGATTTCGCAAGGACGGACACGTGGTTGGGGCTACAATCTCCGGATTGGAGGTGAACAATCATGCGGCGTAAAACATGGATCCTGTTGTTAGTGTGCTTTATCGGCATTTTATCAAGCATCACCCGCTCCCGTGCTTCCGATGCTCCCCAGGCGGTCGATGTGAAGGTGAGCGGCGAGCGGCGTGTCAGCTTCAACGAGGGTTGGCGTTTTTTCAAAGGGGAGGCGGAGGGTGCGGAACGGCCTGAGTTCTCCGACTCCGCCTGGCGCGGTCTCGATCTTCCGCATGATTGGGCCATTGAAGGCCCGTTTGATCCCAAGATCAATCCCCATGCCGGTGCGCTCCCCTATTTCGGGACCGGCTGGTACCGGAGGCATTTCAGGATCCCTGAGAGCGCTCGCGGCAAGTTCTTTTCCGTCGAATTTGACGGCGCGATGTCGAATTCGCGGGTATGGCTTAATGGCCAGGAACTCGGAGGGCGTCCCTACGGGTATATCAGCTTCGCATTCGACCTGACGCCGCATCTGCGATTCGGCAGCCAGGAGAACGTGCTTGCCGTGCGACTCGCGCCGGAAGACCAATCGTCGCGCTGGTATCCCGGGGCCGGTATTTATCGGAATGTCTGGCTCGATATCACGGAAGCGGTTCAGGTCGCACGTTGGGGTACTTACATCACGACTCCGGAAGTCTCCGGGGACAAGGCCGCGGTATCGATCCGGACGGAGATTCAGAACCGCCGCGCCGATCCCGCCCGCGTCACGCTGGAGACTTCGATTCTCGATGCGGAGGGCAAGGAGATAGGCCGCGCGACCGCGACTCCTACGATACCTGCCGGCGGGAAAGAACCGGTGGCAGGGCGGATCGAAGTCATCAGGCCGCATCGCTGGGATGTCACGGATCCGTACCTCTATCGAGCCGTCAGCACGTTGAAAGACGGCAGCCGTGTGCTGGATCGCTATGTCACCGATTTCGGCATCCGCACGATCGAATTCGACAAGAGCAAGGGGTTCTTGCTGAATGGACGCCACCTCAAAATGCAGGGAGTCTGCATGCACCACGACCTGGGCGCGTTGGGAACGGCGGTCAACCGCCGGGCTACCGAACGGCAGCTCCAGATCATGAAAGGGCTGGGCGTGAATGCCATCCGCACATCCCACAATCCCCCTTCACCGGAACTGCTCGAGTTCTGCGACCGGCTGGGGCTGCTGGTGATGGACGAGGCCTTCGATATGTGGCAGCGGCCCAAGGTGCGCAACGGCCACGGAAAGTATTTTGACCAGTGGGGAGAAACCGATCTGCGCGACATGATCCGTCGCGACCGCAATCATCCCAGCATCGTTCTCTGGAGCATAGGAAACGAGATTCTGGAACAGTCGAATCCGGAAGGCTGGGAGATTGCCAAAAGGCTGACCGACATCTGCCACGAGGAGGATCGCACCCGGCCGGTGACTGCCGGCTTCAACCAGTCGACCAACGCGATCCGGAATCAGCTTGCGGCCCAGGTGGATATACCCGGCTTCAATTACAAGCCGAACGAGTACGCACAGATCCTCAAGGACCACCCGGACTGGATCATCCTGGGTTCGGAGACGAGTTCGGTAGTCAGCTCGCGCGGCGTGTATCACCTTCCGATCGAGAAATATGAAAAGCATCCCTCGCTGCAGTTGACCAGCTACGACGTGATCGCTCCCTCCTGGGCGTACGCGCCCGACCCGGAGCTCGATGTCCAGCAGCGCATGCCGAATGTGCTCGGCGAATTTGTATGGACCGGTTTCGACTATCTGGGCGAGCCCACCCCCTATTTCCTTGGCCGGGGCGCCAACGAGACCGACTGGCCGTCCCGGAGTTCCTACTTCGGGATTGTGGATTTGGCCGGATTTCCCAAAGACCGCTACTACCTTTACAAGAGCGTGTGGACGAGCGAGCCTATGGTTCACATCCTGCCGCACTGGAACTGGGCGGGACGCGAAGGGCAGGCCATTCCGGTGATGGCCTACACGAATTGCGACGAAGTCGAGGTGTTTCTGAACGGCAAGTCGCTCGGCCGCAAGGCACGCGGGTCCGAACCGGTCGTGCTGCCGGTGGGCCCGAACATAAGCAAGGACCTGAAATTCGCGAGCAGGTTCCGCCTGCAATGGCAGGTGCCCTACGCGGCGGGCACGCTTCGAGCCGTCGGATATAAGGGTGGGAAGCCGATCGTCAACGACGAAGTGCGCACCGCCGGAGCGCCGGCCAGGATCTCGATAATTCCGGACCGGACGGTTATCGATGCCGACGGGTCGGACCTGTCGTTCATTACGGTTCGAATCGAAGATAAGGATCGCACTCTGGTCCCCGGGGCAGACAACCTGGTGCAGTTCAAGATTGAAGGCCCCGGCAGGATAGCCGCCGTCGACAACGGCAATCCCGCGAGCACCGAGTCGTTCCAGGCCGGCGAACGCAAGGCGTTCAGCGGTCTCTGCCTCGTAATTGTGCGGTCCCAGCGCGGCCAGGCCGGCCGCATTCGTATCACCGCAAATTCAAGCGGCATGGAAAGCGCCACTACGGAGGTGAGGAGCAGGTAAGGGCCTGTGACGAAATAAGTGGCGCACTTCGCTGCCGGCCCCCGGGCGCGCTGGCAAGGCGTGAGCGACGAGCATACCGGGTAGTATGTGAGGAGCGATCAACGCAGCCAGCGGGCCTGCGGGCCGCAGCCCGAAGGGGCGCGGCGGCGGGCGGGCATCTGCTTCGTTGCCGCTTCTCGACGATGTCCTCACATCGCCTGCGTCGCGGCGCCTTGCATCTGCCCGTCCCAGGAGCACCGCAGGTGCGACGGTGCTCGCGCCGAAGTGTGTCACTTATTTCGTCACAGGCCCTAACCACCAAGCCCTTTGAGCCGGAGGAGCATGCTTCCGATCGGCGGGCTCGGTTTGCTTTCAAAGGGGATTTCGATTCAGCGGGTGCGTTCGTGCTCGATGATCTTGGCGAGCATGGAGTCCAGGTTGTGGGTGTTGGCATACCCCACCGTGTTTTTGAGCTTGCCGATATCCGGAACGCGCCGCTCCATGTCCTCAAAACCTTCCTGGTAGGCGCGCTCATAGGGGATATGCTCGATCGGCGATGAACTGCCGGTCAGGCAGATCACCCGGTTGGCCAGATCGTTGATGGAGATCTCTTCGTCCCCGCCGATATTGAATATCTCTCCCACTGATTTGGGCTCCTCGATCAGTGACATCACCCCCTGGACGACATCCCCGACGTAGGTGAAGGTGCGGGTCTGTTCCCCGGTGCCGTATATCGTCAGCGGTTCGTTGCGGAGCGCCTGTCCCACGAATCGGGGGACGACCATGCCGTAGCGCCCGGTCTGGCGCGGCCCGACGGTGTTGAAAAACCTGGCCACAATTACCGGGAGCTGTTTGTTGCGGTAGTAGGCGAGGGCCAGAAACTCATCCATGGCCTTGGTGGCGGCATAGCTCCATCGGGCGACCGCCGTGGAACCGTACACCCGCTCGTCATCCTCGCTGAGAGGCACCTTGGAATTCCGACCGTAAATCTCGGAGGTCGAAGCCAGAAAGGTCTTCTTGCGAAACTTGTTGGCCAGTTCAAGAACGATTTCGGTGCCGGCGATGTTCGTGTGGATCGATTTGAGCGGTTCGTCGATGATCAGCTTGACCCCCACGGCGGCGGCCAGATGGACGACGACGTCGCAAATGCCGGTCAATTCAAGCATCGCATCGCGATTCAGGATGGTGTCGTTGAGAAAGTGAAAGGCCGGGTCTTTCAGGAGGTGTTTGATATTCTCGAGCCTGCCGGTGGACAGATCGTCGATGACATATACCTCGTGGTTCCGTTCGAGGTACGCTTCTGAAAGGTATGACCCGATAAACCCGGCCCCGCCCGTAATGAGTACTTTCACGGATTCTCCTATTGAATAGGGTGCGAATCTAATATTTTCCGGGCCGAGCGTCAATGCAATAAAGTCCATCGGTCGGGGAATACAAAACAAAAACGCCACGGATTTCACGGATTTCACAGATCTGCAAAAAACATTCTCGATCATGTGCTGGAGCCGCGGTTGGATACGAAAACGGCTGACATGCTTCATGGAGAATTCTGCGGAACGGTCATCGGCGCCGCGATGGAGGTCCACAGTCTGCCCGGATCTGGATGCCTGGAATCCGTTTATGAACGCACGCGGGCATTGGAACTGACTGGGCAGCAAATACCCTCAGGCTTTTTGAATGGTTGTAATCCGTGAAATCAGTGGCGTTTTTGTTTTCTGGACCGATTCACGATGAATGAAGTGGCAAGCTGCACACTACTTCCGATAGTGCCCCACCGCAGAGGCGCCTTGGACGCAGGCGGCGGGTTGGCATATAATCCCACCCGGGTCCGTTCATGAAAGAGTCGCCGAATTTAAACCAACCCGACCGGAATACCTCCTGGCCCCGCCGCTTCGTGCTGGGGATGATATTTTTCCTGGTCTTCGCCCTGGTGGCGACGCAGATATTTCTGCGTCAGACCTCGGTAGGAAGCCAGAAGTTCGTTTCTGCCACCTACGTTCTATGGACGGCTACGGCCCTGATCGTGCTGGCTTTGTTGATTCTGGCCACGCTGCTGGGGCGCAACCTGATCAAGCTCTATTTCGAACGCAAGAGCGGCCAGGTTGGAAGCCGGTTCAAGGCCAAGATGGTACGCATTTTCGTGGCGCTGTCCCTCCTCCCCGCGGTGCTGCTGTTTTCCCTTGCCTATACCCTGGTGAAAGGTTCGATTGAGCAGTGGTTCAGCGCACCGGCCGTGGAATTGCACAAATGGAGTCTGGCGATTGCCGAGCAATATTATCGTGAAGCGGGAGCGCGGGCGCTGAGTTTTGCCGAGAGCATCGCAGCGAAAGCCGGCGCCAGGGAGCGGCTGGACAATCCGCTCCAATTGGACATGGAACAGGCGCTGTCGGAAATGCGACAGCTCTATCATATAGAGAACCTCCGCGTTTATACCGGGCAAGGGATGCTGGCGGGAGAATCGGGGGAACGCCTGTCAGGGACCGCCGGAGTGGATGCTTTGGTGACCGCTGCTCTCGATGGGGTGCCGCAGTCGCAATTGAAGGCAATCGCTCCCGGCGAGGTGTTGCGTCAGATGATCTGGGCTGCCGCGCCGATTCGCAATCGCAGGGGGGAGGTCTTCGGCGCCATTGTAACGGAGACCGAGATACCGAACAGCGTTCGATTCCAGGAGATCTCGGTGATGGAGGCTTATGATGCCTACCAGCGCCTGCAGAGCCGGGAGTCGGCATTGCGTTTCAATTATTTGCTGATTCTGGTTTTATCGACTCTCCTGATCGTATTCGCGTTTTCCTGGTTCGCCATGTATCTGGCCAAACGCATCACCGTCCCCATTCAGGCCCTGGCGGAAGGTGCGGCGGCGGTGGCGGCGGGAAATCTGGACTACCGGGTCCAGTGTGTAGCCTTCGACGAAGTGGAAGGCCTGGTCACGTCGTTTAACCGCATGACGGCCGAACTCAAAGAAAACAAGGTAAATATCGAGGCCGCGCAAGACCGCCTGCATCAGACGAACGTGGAACTCGACGATCGCCGGCGCTACATCGAAACCATCATGCAGACGATTGCCACGGGTGTTGTGTCCCTGGATGCCAACTACCGCATCCGCACAATGAACCGGGCCGCCGTTCAGATGCTTGGTGTTCACGAGGCGGCGAACGGCCTGCTTCTGGAAGAGGTATTGAAGGGGCCGGCGAACGACACGCTGCGAGTTCTGCTCCATAAGTCAAGTGTGCTGGGGCCGGTGTTGCGTAATATCGAACTTGATCTGCAGGGGAAAACGCTTCACCTGGCTACGACCGTCTCGCCCCTGGTAGACAGCGCGGAACAGAATGCCGGTTGGGTGATCGTCCTGGACGATCTGACGGAGCTGCTGCGCGCGGAAAAAGTGGCGGCCTGGCAGGAAGTGGCCCGGCGGCTGGCTCACGAGATCAAGAACCCTCTAACTCCGATTCAACTCTCGGCGGAGCGCATGCTCAACCGTTACCGCCAAATCCCAATCCCCATGCAGGCGGCGGCCGGAGTGCAGCCGGACCGCCGGCATGATCAATTGCTGGCCTTTGACAATCTCCTGGAAGAATGTGTGCAGACAATCATCAAGGAGGCCGATTCGCTTAAAACGCTCGTGGATGAGTTTTCCACCTTCGCCCGGCTCCCCGCGGTCCGGCCCGAGGAAACGGATCTGCATCAGGTCCTTGAAAGCGCGCTCAACCTTTACAACGGCCGGATCCACGATGTCCGCATCGAACGCGCTTACGGAGCCAGTCTGCCCCTGGTCCGCCTGGATACCGGACAGATGAAGCGGGTGTTTATCAACCTGATAGATAATGCGCTGGAGGCCATGTCCGGAAACACCCGCCCCAAAGTCCTGAGGATCCGGACCGGCTACAATCCTCAGCAACGCTCGGTTCGCATAGAAATCAGTGATACCGGGCCCGGATTTCCCAAGGCATACCAGGACAGCCTTTTCCTTCCGTATTTCTCCACCCGCAGGGGCGGGACGGGTCTGGGTCTTGCCATCGTCCGTCAGGTAGTGTCGGATCATCAGGGCCAGGTGCGTGCGGAACCCAATATGCCGTTCGGCACCAGCATCGTGATCGATTTACCCTTGGCGTCCGCTTGAGGATAGCTCAAAATAGTCTCCTATGACGAGAGCCGCGATTCTTATCGTTGATGATGAAAGAGGTGTGCAATCCTCCCTGCGGGGCATCCTTACGGATGTCGGGCTGGAGGCTGACGGGGCATCCAGCGGTGAGGAGTGCCTGGCTTTCATGGCTCGGAAGGAGTATGCGGTTGTGTTGCTGGACATCTGGCTTCCCGGCATGGACGGGCTTCAGGTGCTCGAATACATCCGGAAAACCTTTCCTTCGACCAGCGTCATCATGATCTCCGGCCATGCGTCGATTGAAACTGCCGTGCGTGCCACCAAACTAGGGGCTTTCGATTTTGTCGAGAAACCGCTTTCCCTTGAAAAGACCCTCCTGGTGGTGAAGAACGCCCTGCATCAGCGCAGCCTCGAGGAGGAGAACCGGCTGCTGCGAGAGCAGATCGAGCAGACGCTACGTCATGATCGGCGACTCGGTGCCGATGCAGGCGCTGCGCCAGCAAATCGAGTTTGCGGCACCCAGCGACGGGCGCGTGCTCATCTGCGGCGAGAACGGCACCGGGAAAGAACTGGTGGCTCACCTGCTGCACCTGCGCAGCCAGCGCCGGGATCAGCCTTTTGTCGAAATGAACTGTGCCGCCATACCGGAAGAGTTGATCGAGAGCGAATTGTTCGGCCACGTGAAAGGCTCGTTCACCGGCGCAACCGAGGACAAGGAAGGAAAGTTCGTGCAGGCGGACAGCGGGACCCTGTTCCTCGACGAAGTGGGCGACATGAGTTCCAAGACCCAGGCCAAGGTGCTGCGCGTGCTCGAGGAGCAGAGCTTCACTCCCGTGGGCGGCAGCACTTCGATGCGTGTCGATGTGCGGGTGATCGCCTCCACCAACAAGGATCTGGAGAGAGAGATCGAGATGAACCGCTTTCGCGAAGATCTCTACTATCGGCTGAATGTCATCCCGTTCCAGCTTCCGCCGTTGCGTGAGCGCAGGGAGGATATCCAGGAGCTTACCCGGTATTTTCTGGAGGATTTTGCGCGCAAGTACGCGCGGAAGCCCCCGACGTTTACGCGCAAAGCTCTCGACATTCTTGAATGCTACTCCTGGCCCGGCAATGTCCGGGAATTGCGCAATATCATGGAACGGTTCATCATCATGACGCCCCAGCAGCGTCTGGATGTCTTCGACCTGCCGGAGGCCATTCTGCAGCGTACGATTCTGACCGCCCCCGAACCGGAAGGCGCTCCGTCGCTCCAGGATGCACGGGAGAAATTCGAGCGCTCTTACATCCTGCAGAAGCTGATGGAACAAAAGGGGAATGTCACCCGGGCCGCCCTGGTACTGCAGATTGAGCGCAGCAACCTCTACCGCAAGATGAGGCAATTGGGGATCCCCTATTCGGGACGGGAAAACGGGGATGCCGAGTGAAACGACTCCGCGGTCCCTGGGAGTGCGGGCCAGGGCTCAGGCCCGGCGCCCAGGCGATGGAAAGATTCGGGGGAGATTATGACTCAAGCAAAATACCCTTGGCCAGGTCGGATGATGGCCGCGAGCGTCTGCATCCTGCTCGCTTTGTCCCTGTATGCCCAGGACGTGCCGCCTGCTCAGCGGCAGGGAAATTCCTTTTCCCGCATTTTCCGGAACGACTACGAGTCGCCGTCGGTCCGTGACCTCGCTTTGCGCGGAGACAGCGCGCTGGGAGGCATGATCCGCGATGGTAAGATCCAGCTTTCCGACGAAGACGCGGTGCGTCTCGCGCTGGAGAACAACGTCGACATCAACGTATTGCGGTATAACCCGTACTTCACTCTGTGGGGGATTGAAGGGGGGCGTGCGGTGCTGAATCCGACCGTATTGTTCAACAGCAACATAGGCCGGGCGGTCACCCCCTCCACCAGCGCTCTGCAGGGCGGAACGACTCTGCTCAATCTGAACAATCTGTACAGCGTCAACGTTCACAAGCCGTTTGAACCCGGCCTGGATCTGGATCTCGCTTTCAACACGACGCGATTGCGCACCAACAGCTATTTCAACAGCCTGAATCCATCCATTTCCACAACCTGGAGCATCGGCATCACTCAGCATCTCCTGAAGGATTTCGGCAAGCTCAGCCGCGCCCGATTTCTGATAATCGCGCGGAACAACTACGACGTGTCCCTCGAGAGCTTTGTTGCAGGGACGACGGCCATCATTAACAACGTTTTGAACACCTACTGGGGCCTGGTGTTCAACGATGAAGACATCAGGGTGAAGGAGGCCTCGCTGAAGCTGGCGCAGACGGTGCTGGAGCAGACCCAAATCCAGGAACAGGTAGGCACAATGGCCCCCTTGGATGTTCTGCAGGCGGAGGCGGAGGTGGCCAGCCGCAACCAGCAGGTCATTGCGGCCCGCAACAGCCGCCGCCTGGTGGAAAACCAGCTCAAGAAACTGATTTCGTCGCAACCGGACCCCGACATGATTGCGGCGGTGATAGTTCCCACGAGCCGGCCCGAGCCGCCGCTGCCGCCCAGAACCGATGTGGTCCAGGCGATCCAGCGCGCCCTGGAGGATCGGCCCGAGGTGAAACAGCAGCTTATCAATCAACGGAACAATAAGGTTCAGATGGATTACACGCAGAACCAGTTGCGGCCGACGCTTGACTTTACGGCCAGCTATTCGCAATACGGCCTGGGCGGCAACGAAATCCTCCGCGATTACTCACAGGGGATTTTCGGGGCGCCGATCACCGGCATCCAACCCGGGGGATTGGGCAATTCCTTCGATTCGTTGTTCAGCGGCAGGTACATCGGATACACCCTAGGATTCAGTTTTCGTGTCCCCATAGGCAATGATCAGGCGCGGGTCAGCAATGCCCAGGCGAAGATCACCTATAACCAGGGGGAGGAGGGCCTGCGCTCCCTGCGCCAGCAGATCGCCCTGGAAGTGCGCCAGGCATATGACGCCCTGGAATTGAACCGGGCCAGTGCCGAAGCCGCCGAGGTCACCGTGCGCTACCAGCAGCAGCGGTTGCAGGGAGAGCAGGACAAGTACATGCTCGGTGCGAGCACAACCCGATTCGTTCTTGAAGCCCAGCGGGATCTTCAGACCGCTCAGAATGTGTTGCTGCAGGCGAAGATCGCCTGGATCATGAGCCGTATTGCCATGGATAAGGCTGTGGGCGACACGTTTGCCGCCCATAATATTGCGGTTAAGGACGCCCTGAACCTCTCGACCAGGTGATTTCGCAACCGGCCGCGTCGTGCGGGCAGCATATTCATGACTAGTGTCTTCCGGGGAGCGAGAACCATGAGTAACAAGATCATGAAGCCTGATTCCGAATGGAGGACGCTTCTCACGGACGAGCAATACAGGGTGCTCAGGGAGAAGGGGACCGAAAGGCCTTTCTCGGGTGCTTACTGGCAGACGCGAGATGCCGGAGTCTACCGGTGCGCGGCCTGCGGCGGCGAACTCTTTTCATCCACCGACAAGTTCGATTCAGGTTGCGGCTGGCCCAGTTTTTCAGCCGCATCCGACCCCGGGTCCATCAGCACCCGGGACGATTCCAGCCATTACATGCATCGGGTGGAAGTCCTGTGCAGCCGCTGCGACAGCCACCTCGGGCATGTCTTCGAGGATGGGCCCGCGCCGACGGGCTTGCGTTACTGCATCAACTCCCTGGCGCTCCGATTTGATCCGAATCGTCGGGATGACGAGTGAGGCAGTTGCCGGAGTCCGGGCGGGACGAAGGCGGAATGGGAGCGCGAACATTGAAGCCGGATGTCACGATCATCGGAGGAGGGCTGGCCGGGGTGGAGGCTGCCTGGCAGGCTGCGCGCGCCGGGCTGCACGTCCGCCTGCACGAAATGCGGCCGGTTATCATGACGCCGGCGCACCGGTCGGGGAATCTCGCGGAACTCGTCTGCAGCAACTCGCTGAAGTCGAATCAACCTGGGACCGCACCCTTTCTGCTGAAGGAGGAATTGCGGAGATTGGGGAGCCTGCTCCTGCGGATTGCGGATGATGTCCGTCTGCCCGCGGGACAGGCATTGGCGGTCGATCGCGAGCTGTTCGCCCACAGGGCTTCGGAAGCAATTCTTGAAGTGCCCGGCATTGAGGTGATCCGGAATGAAGTTGCCGGGCTTCCCCCCGATGGTGTCACGATCGTGGCGACCGGGCCGTTGACGGCTCCGGCACTGTCGGCGGCGATTGCGGAGTTTGCCGGCGAAGGGCATCTCTATTTTTATGATGCCATCTCACCGATTGTGGATGCCGCCACGATCGATCGAAGCCTGGTATTCGCCGCCTCCAGGTATGGCAAGGGGGGCGATGATTACCTCAACGCCCCGATGACGCAGCCGGAGTACGCGGCTTTCTATGAAGCGCTGGTCGGCGGCCGAATCGGCCGAGATCCGCGATTTTGAAAAGGCATTGTATTTCGAAGGCTGTCTGCCCATCGAAGAGCTGGCCCGGCGCGGCGTCGATACGCTGCGTTTCGGCCCTATGAAACCGGTAGGCCTGATCGATCCGCGCACCTGCCGCCGTCCTTACGCGGTGGTGCAACTGCGACGGGAGAACCTGATGGCCGACAGCTATAACCTGGTCGGTTTCCAAAACCACCTGCGATTCCCGGAGCAGAGGCGCGTTTTCCGCATGATTCCCGGTCTGCAGAACGCGGAGTTCCTCCGTTATGGGCCAGATCCACCGAAACACCTACCTGCTGGCGCCGGCTTTGCTGGAAGCGACTCTCCAGGCGCGGAAACGGCATGACCTGTTCTTTGCCGGGCAGATCTGCGGAGTGGAAGGCTATGTGGAATCGATAGCTACCGGACTGCTGGCCGGCATGAACGCAGCACGGCTGGTTCAAGGCCGACGCCGCTGGCGGTTCCGCCCCGCCAGACCGCGTGCGGCAGCCTGGTCCACTACATCACGGGCGTCGCGCGGGAGCAGTTCCAGCCGGCCAATGTCAGCTTCGGCCTGCTGCCCGAAGCCCCGGTCGAGATCCGGAAGATCCGCGATCGGAAGGAACGCCACCGCCTCCAGGTGGATGAGGCCCTCCGGTTTATGGATGCGTGGATTGAATCCCTGGGGGCCGGGACGGCCATGGATGGGATGGTGGTCGGCTCTCGGGCGGAGTTGGAATAACCGGATGGCGCTGACATTGGCTTCCTGGATCGAACAGTTTCTCGCTCATCTTCATTATCAGCGAAATGCATCGCCGCACACATTGCGCAATTACGGTTCCGACCTGTACCAGTTTCATCATTTCCTTACGCACACGGCCTCCGGAGATCCCCGGCCCGAACCGGGGCTGGATCAAATCGACAACCTGACCATACGGGAGTTCCTCGGAGTTCTCTACCAGCGAAGAAATCGCAGGTCGTCGGTTGCGAGAAAGCTCGGCGACACTCCGTTCCTTCATGAAATACCTTGCCGGCCAGGGTGTGATCGCCGACAACGCCGCGAAGAATGTGGCGTCGCCGAAACAGGAGAAGCGCCTGCCGGAGCACCTGTCCGCCGAGATGCAGTCATTGAGCTGATCGAGACCCCGGAAGACGAAAATATGCTCGGCGCCCGCGATCTGGCGATCCTCGAACTGTTCTATGCGACCGGGATTCGGGTCAGTGAATTGGTGGGCTTGGACTAGCGAAGCGCTCGATCTGGAGGGGAGACTTCATACGCGTGCTCGGGAAGGGCCGCAAGGAGAGGATAGTGCCCTTCGGACGGAAAGGCAGCGAGCGCGATTCGTGCGTTTTTCTGACATCCGTCCGGCAGCTATCTGCCCGGGGTCTGGCCGAAACGGAGGCGAACGCGACGGGCGATCCCATTTTTCTCAACTGCCGAGGCGGCCGGTTGACCACCCGGGGTGTGGCCGGGATCGTCGATGTTCACGTCCGCCGGCTGGCGCAGCGATCTGCACGTACATCCGCACACCTTGCGCCATACCTTCGCAACCCATATGCTGGATGCCGGGGCGGATCTCCGATCGATTCAGGAACTCTTGGGTCACGAGAGCCTGTCCACAACTCAGAAATACACCCACGTCTCCACCGAGCAACTCGTCCGCGTCTACCGCTCCTGCCACCCCCGCGCCAAGTAAAAGGGAAATCGCCAAGTTTCGGGACATGGGCGCGGGCCATAACCTGGCATGCCGCCGCTTTTATAGTTGGTCTGCGGCTGCACAGAACGGGCCATGTGGAGCTTGGCGAAAATGCGGACAGCCTGTCCTCGAATTACTGAAGTGCCGCTGCGATCCGATCCTTGAGTTGCGGAACCAATGCGGCGAGTTCCACGTTCGGTTTTTCGGGTGGAGCGCGTGAAGAGTTCCACCTTGCCCTGCTTGAGTTTTTCGGCGCCGAGCACGATCCGGAAAGGCACGCCGATCAAATCGGCGTCCTTGAATTTCACCCCCGGGCGTTCGGTTCGGTCATCGAGCAAGGTTTCGACGCCGGCGGCGCTCAGTTCCGCGTATAGGTTGTCGGCGGCGGCTTTGAGGTCCTCCTTGTAATTCACCGGCGTGATCACGACGGTGTAGGGCGCGATCGAAACCGGCCAGATGATGCCGTCCTGGTCGTGGAACAGCTCGATCGCGGAGGTCATGATCCGTTCCATGCCGATGCCGTAGCTCCCCATCACGATTGGAGTCTGCTTCCCATCCGCGGTCAGGATCATCGCTCCCATGCTCTGGGAATACTTGATGCCGAGCTTGAAGATGTGCCCGACTTCCGCCGCTCGGTACACGTCCAGAGCGTGTGCCGCACTGGACGCAGCCTTCCCCTTTTTCGATCGTGCGCAGGTCCGCCCAGACCGCCTCGAAATGCTCGCCCGGCGTGACTCCCTGGAGGTGGTTGTCGTTCTTGTTGGCGCCGCAGGTCAGGTTCCGGCGGTCCCTTGAGTTCCACGTCGGCGAAAATGGGCATGTGTTTACGTCCACCGGTCCCAGGCTGCCCGCATCCGCCCCGAAGGCGTTGCGAATCTCCTCTGGGTGTGCGGTGCGCGCCTGCATGGTCGCCGACGCCGCCAAGACCTTGGATTCGTTCAACTGATGATCGCCGCGCACGAGGAACAGATGCGGCTGGTCGTCGACCATGTAAACCAGCGACTTGATCTGATGTGCAGGGGAGACCTTGAGAAAGACGGCGATTTCGGCGATCGTCTTCTGGCCCGGCGTGTGAACCTCGCGCGGGGCGCGCGTCCGCGGGCTGATCGACAATCGGGGCGATTCTCGATGAGGCCCGTTCGAGATTGGCGGCGTAGCCGCATTTGCAGGAGACGACGAAATCCTCTCCCGCATCCGTGCGCACCATGAATTCCTGCGACTTGACTTCCGCCCATCGCGCCCGAGCTTGCCTCGACCGCCACGAACTTCAATCCGCAACGCGTGTAAGATCCGACAATACGCATCGTGATGCGATTCGTAGCTGCGGTCCAGTCCGTCGAAGTCGACGTCGAACGAGTAAGAGTCCTTCATGATGAACTGGCGCAGCCGCAGCAGCCCGGACTTCGGCCGCGCTTCGTCGCGGAACTTGGTCTGGATCTGGTACCAGATCTGAGGCAGGTCCTTGTAGGAACGGATCTCCTTGCGGGCGATATCGGTGAACACTTCCTCGTGAGTCATGCCGAGGCACAGATCCCGGTCGGCACGGTCCTTGAGGCGAAACATGTTGTCGCCCATGTCGTTCCATCGTCCGGATTCCTGCCAGAGATCCGCCGGGTGCAGCGCCGGCAGAAAAAACTCCTGCGCTCCGGTCGAATCCAGCTCTTCGCGGACGATGTTCATGATCCTGAGCATGGTGCGCTGCCCCAGCGGAAGATAAGAGTAAATTCCGGCGGCGAGCTGGCGAATGAAGCCGCCGCGAATCAACAGTTGATGAGAGGGGAACTCCGCGTCCGCAGGATTGTCACGCAGAGTCGGAATGAACGTTTTGGACCAGCGCATGTCAGGCTCCTTGCCGTCGTAAGTAATTATACAGATGGTTAATTCTAGGGGACCCGCCCCTGCAGTCAAGCCCAAACGGGATCGGGCCGGAGTAATTCACGCAGGCAGGTAATGGTTTAGTCCCCTCAGAAGCGGCTGCGGATTCCATGGTTTCATGCGCATGGGGCATGCGCATAACGAGGAGCACCAAATGATGTCGTGATCTTGGCCTGCATTCCGGGGCTGCAGGCAACAATGCCTTTTTGGAGTGCCTTGATAAAATCTGTGGAATCCGTGGCGGCTTTTTGCGGTCTCTGACCACAGGCCCTAACCGCCCGCTCGCAAGGCGAAACCCATGCGGCCAGTGTGCCCCGAGCCGTCCAGGATTGGCAATCCAAAGGCGAGGATCTGCCGGATCCCATCCTTCATACTTCCGGCCCGGAGGAAGGTGCTGTAGACTGATCCCTGGTTCAGCGGCAGGATCCGAACCGGCGGATCCTGCCAAGAGGCTTTGCCGGGATTCATAAATCGCAATCTTCATGTGAAATGGGGTGAACATGACCACTCTCCAAGAGGTTGATTCTGCGGTCGCGGCGGCGATTGCTTCCGAAACCCTAAGGCAGAACCAGACGTTGGAGCTGATCGCTTCGGAAAACTTCGTCAGTGAAGCGGTTCTTGAAGCCATGGGATCGGTTTTCACCAATAAGTACGCGGAAGGTTATCCGGGAAAACGCTATTACGGAGGGTGCGAATTCGCGGACCAGGTGGAAACGCTGGTCCGGGAAAGGGCCCGCAAGGTGTTTGGCGCCGAGCACGTAAATGCGCAACCACATTCGGGGACCCAGGCCAATATTGCGGTTTACATGGCGGTTTGCAAACCCGGCGACACGATCCTCGGTCTGAGTCTCGCCCACGGCGGGCACCTGACCCACGGTCATCCCCTCAATTTCTCCGGAAAGATGTACAAGGTACATTCTTACGGCGTCACCCCGGATGCCGAGATTCTCGATTACGCGGAAATGGAACGCCTGGCGGAGGAGCATAGGCCGCGCCTTATAGTTTGCGGCGCCAGCGCCTACCCACGCCTTTTTGACTTTGCGCGAATCTCCGGGATTGCCCGCTCAGTAGGCGCTTACAGCATGGCCGATATTGCCCATGTTGCGGGTCTGGTGGCGGCCGGCCTCCACCCGAGCCCCTTTCCTCACATGGACTTTGTGACCACGACTACGCACAAGACGCTGCGGGGGCCGCGCGGCGGCCTGGTCATGTGCCGTGAAGAGTTTGCCAAGGAGCTGGATAAGGCCGTTTTCCCGGGCACTCAGGGGGGGCCTCTGGTGCATGTTATTGCCGCCAAAGCAGTTTGCCTGCAGGAGGCCCTGCAGCCCGGGTTTGCCCAATACCAACGCCAGATCGTGGCTAACGCCAAGACTCTTGCCCGGACGCTGCTGGCAGAGGGATTCCGACTGGTTTCGGGGGGAACGGATAATCACCTGATGCTGGTAGATGTTTACAGCCGGGGCGTGACCGGCAAGGATGCCGAGCAGGCTCTCGAAAAGGCCCACATCACCGTCAACAAGAATGCCATTCCCTTCGATAAAAACCCGCCGATGGTGGCCAGCGGGATCAGGGTGGGCACCCCCGCGGTTACGACTCGGGGCATGAAGGAAGGCGAAATGGAGATCATCGGCCGCTTGATCGGCCGCGTTTTGCGCGCGCCCGCGGACGACGAAGTCCTGATGAATGTGCGCGGAGAAGTCCAGGCGCTTACTGCCCGGTTCCCGCTGTATGCTTCCAGAATAGCGGCCCAAGCGAGTCGATAGCCGGATATTCCTCCGAGAAAGGCGTTCCCAAAGCTGTTCCGACTTGCGGGATTATGTGGGCACTTCTCTGTTTGTGGTCATCTCCAGCGTGAAGGCGAAATGATTCCTGCCATGGATCTGAGCGAGATTCTGGGCCCGGACGGGCCGATTGCACGCGCTCACCCGAAATATGAATTCCGTCCCGGCCAGGTAGAAATGGCTCAGGCGGTTGCCGAGGCCATGAATGAACGCCACCACCTGTGTGTGGAGGCCGGCACGGGAACCGGAAAGACCCTTGCATACCTGCTGCCGTGCCTTTCGAGCCGCAAGCGCGTCATCATTTCGACCGGCACCAAGAACCTGCAGGAGCAGATCTTTTTCAAGGACCTGCCGTTTGTCGAAAAGGCCCTGGGCCGCAAACTCTCCGCCTGCTATGTCAAAGGCAGGAGCAATTACCTGTGTCTGAAGAAGTTAGCGGAAATCGCCTCGGAGGGATATCTGTTCTCCCGCCACGATCCGGAATATCTGGCTTCCATTCGAGCCTGGGCAGGGCGTACCGAGACGGGAGATCGGGCGGAGTTGGCAGACCTGCCTGACGACCTTCAATTATGGCACCATCTCGATGCGCGCCGTGAGACCTGTACGGGACAGAAATGTCCTGACTTCGAGACCTGCTTTATCACCAGGACGCGGCAGAGGGCGCTGCAGTCAGATGTTATCATTGTGAATCACCATCTGTTTTTTGCCGACCTGGCGCTACGCCAAGGCGATTTCGGATCGGTCCTGCCTGAATACGCAACCGTTATTTTTGATGAAGCCCATGAACTCGAGGATATCGTCACCCAGTACTTCGGCATTATGGTCAGCAACTTCCGATTGGGCGAATTTGTCCGCGATGCTACGCGGACGCTGGCGGAGGCGGGAGCGCCCTCCACGCTGCTTCCGGATCAATTGGGCCGGCTTGAGGCGCATTCCGTCGAGTTCTTTCATGCCTTTCGGGCCAGAGAGGGGCGTTTCCCGCTCTCGGAGCTGGGTGACGGCCTCGAGATGCGGCGCGGTCCACAGCAGGCCACGGCGCCGGTGGAACCCTACCGGAAGCTGCTTACGCAGCTGTCGGTTATCCATGCGGGACTCGAAAGCCTGCACGTTCAAAGCGATGCCCTGGAGGCTTTGCAGCGTCGCTGCGTGGAGCTTCACGACGAGCTGATTGCCATTCTGGATTCCGTTTCCACCGACCACGTCTACTGGTATGAGGCCAGGGGACGCGGGGTCTTTTTGTGGGCCTCGCCGATCCAGGTTGCCTCTCTGCTGGCGGATCGTCTGTTCAACCACGTGGACAGCGCCATCCTCACCTCCGCGACGCTGTCTACCGGAGGTAACTTTCAATTCATTCGCTCCCGCCTGGGACTGCAGCAATGTCGGGAGCTGATTCTGGATTCGCACTTCGATTTCTCCAAACAGGCGATTTTTTATGTGCCGCGGGAGATTCCGGAACCTAGAGAAGAGGGGTGGGCGGAGCAGGCGTGCGTGGAATTGGAGCGGATTCTCAAGGCCAGCCGGGGGCGGGCTTTCGTGTTGTTCACCAGCCATGCGCAGATGCAGGCGATCTATCGATCGCTGCAAACGCGTCTGCCCTATCCCATGTTACTGCAAGGGGAGAGAAGCAGAAGCGGATTGATGGAGGAATTCCGCAATACGCCTAACGCCATACTGTTTGCCACCGCCAGCTTCTGGCAGGGGGTGGACGTGCAGGGGCAGCAGCTCAGCTGTGTGGTGATTGACAAGCTCCCATTCTCGGTTCCCAGCGATCCGGTGGTTGCGGCGCGCATACGGCACATGAATGAATCCGGGGGCAATGCCTTTTATGATTACCAGATCCCGGAAGCGATCATTCTCCTCAAGCAGGGGATGGGGAGACTCATACGAAGCCGGACCGATCGCGGCATTCTTGCTCTTCTTGATAAGCGGATCATGACCAGGCGATATGGGCAGACATTCCGGAGAAGCCTGCCCCCGGCGCCGCTGACGCAGGATTATGCCCGGCTGTGCAACTTCCTTCCGGCCGAATGATCTTAATATGGTGAAGGGATTTCATGCCCGGGATTCAGGGGCCGCAAGGCGACCCTGGATGGCTTTGGGGTTGAAATGGCATTCAGCCTGCACGCACACACTGTCTGAATCGCAGGGTATGGGCATCGTGTGTTGACATGCGATCCGGGCCGGTCATACAATGGCTATTTGAACAAGTCCATAGTAATCATAAGTTGGCTCTGTCAGGAGGTAAGGTATATGTGCAGTCCATTCCGCAAATTCGGCCTGTTTTTAATACTCTGTATCGCCCTTGGTCTGGTGCTGTCGCCGGCGGTCTTCGCTCAGGCTCGAAACCTGATGGGGAAGGTCCTCAACGAACAGGGCCAGCCGGTCGTGGGCGCCAAAATTGTGATCCTGGGGATGGGTTCCACCAGAAAATATGACGGTGTAAAGACGGATAAGAAGGGCGAATGGGTTTACATGAACATCGCCGCGGGCACCTATCGAGTCGTTGTCCGGGCGGACGGGTACAATCCGGGAGGTCGCGAAGGGGTTATTCCCAATATGGGCTTCACTACCATCGATATTACCCTGACTCCCGGCGACCCAAATTTGAAGTTGCCCTTTGAACTGACTCCGGAAGAGCAGGCAAAGCTGGAGAAGGAGAAGGAGAAGCTGGTGGCGCGCAGCAAGATGGCCGGGGAAATCAAGGCCCTGTTTGAAGCCGGCCGGGAGTTGGCCACCCAGGGAAAATATCCGGAAGCCATTGCGGAATTTAAAAAGGCGCTCGAAAAGTACCCGGATGAGCCTACCATTCTGGCCAATCTGGGAGACGCTCAGCTGAAGTCCGGCCAGGCCGAGGATGCGCTGGCAAGCTTCGAAAAGGCTCTGGTCGGTTCGCCTGATGATGCCGCCATCTGGACCAACAAAGGCGTGGCCCTGGGGAAGTTGGGGAAACTGACGGAATCAACAGAGGCATTCAAAAAGGCAGCTTCTCTTGACCCGGCAGCGGCAGGCCAGAACTTCTACAATCTCGGCGCCACGATGGTTAACAACGGGCAGACCAAGGAAGCGGCCGCAGCTTTCAGGCAAGCGATCGCTTCCGACGCCAATTATGCCGAGGCATATTACCAGCTTGGCCTCTGCCTGTCCGGCGACCCGACGACGATGGCCGAAGCCGTCCAGATGCTGCAAAAATACATCCAGATCGGGAAGGATGCAACCAACATCGAAGTGGCCAAGCAGCTGATCACGGCACTCAAGAAGTAGTGGAGAAAGAGGGTAGGGGGTCAGGTGAGATTCGTGTCCGGCTGGCGGCATTCGTCGGGCAGAAATCCTGTGGCGATCGTATCAAGCCGGCTGCTGGGATGCACCTTACACGCGTTTAGCTTGCGACAGACAAGATTGCTGGAAGCAAATGCCAGCCCTGGCAGGCCTCATTTCTCAACCACTCCTTTCTCACTGGGATTGCGGTCATGCTTCCAGGGCAGCGCTGTCCATGGAGCTAATTGTTAGGATTTGAGAACAGATCGTCAGCCCGCTGACAGCCAACATCCGCAAGACTTTGAAGCGCAGCCAGAGCTGATTCCGCAACCATGGAGTTTTTGTCTGTCGTCATCTCATAGATGCGACTGAGGATACAAGCTTCGATCTCATTGGGGCGGTGCCAGAAGGCCACGGCCAGTTCTGAAACCGCCAGAGCACGCAGCTCCGGACTGTGATGTCTGGTCATCTCAGCCAGCGCTTCAAGCGAACGCTGCCCTCCCTGCTGGGCGATCGCTCCCAACGACTCCACGATCCATTTGAGCATGCGGATGTGCGTGTCGCCTTCGGAACCCTTGAGGATCGGCAGGAAGAAATCCACGGCGGCATCGTCACCGATTGCTCCGATAGCCTCGATAATCGCGATCAACAGGTCCTGGGCCCCGGTACTTTTCGTTTTCCGGGTTGCAAAAAAGGCCTGCCGGAGAGGATCGAGAAACTCCCGGTTCCCCATGGCTCCCATGGCATAGGCCGCGAATTCGGAGCGCTTGGTATCTGATTGTGAAAGCAAGCCGATCAAAGGTTGGTGAAATCGGGGGTCGCGCAGGACGCCGATGCGCGGAATAATCTCAAACAGATTCTCGACGTCCCCCGATGTCATGATCAGGAGGCAATCTTGAATAAGTTCTTCAGAAAATCGATGTGCCTTTGCGGAAGGTGTTTTATCCAATTCCAAACATCCAAACAAGCGGCATTGATGAAACGCCTTGCAAACCAGAAGCCGCATTATTATATGTTGGTCTTGGCCCAATGCAACAAAGAAAATGTTAAGTATAGCGCCGTCGGCACTCCTCCGAACAGAAGAATACATCGCCGTTCTTGCCCGGCACTCGAATCGCCAGTTGGGGATCCAGATACATGCCGCAGATCGGATCCTTCACCGTGTTTCCAGGGACCGTCTCCCTGGCAGCCGGCCTTGAGGCGGTTGGAGATCGCCCCATTATTAAAGCGAGGAATCTTCTTACAAGCCAGAGAACCCCGATAAACGCGAGAATGCGTAAGAGAACGATCATAGGCAATCCGTTATCCCGCGGACATCGTCGATCGTTGTCCGCCCTTCCATGGTCTCGAACCCAGTACCATGGTACGGAACCGGGCGCATCAGAATCAAGTCCGGGCTAGAAGTGATTCATCAGATCCAAGAACCTCTCGATCCTGGTCAGTCTCGGATGGTCAATCGGCTGCTCGTGCTCGAACGTCCAGGTGTGGATGTGGGGTATATAAATCGCATGGAGGCCGGCCGCCAGTGCCGGATTGATGTCGGAACGCGGACTGTTGCCTATCATCCATGTAGTGGACGGTTCCCATCCGCGGCGGCCGATCAGGCTGGAATAGGCGGACGCATCCTTTTCGGGCAGGATTTCCACATCCCGAAAGAAGTCCCGCAAGTTGGAGTCCCGGATTTTGCGGAACTGCTCGACGGGGTCTCCCTTGGTGATCAGGAAAAGCGAATGACGGCGGGCCAGATAGTCCAGCGTTTCAGGGACCGCCTCCAGGACCTCCACGGGATGATTCAGGATTCCGAGCGACAGCTTCTCGACCTGCTCGGCCAGCCCCGGTTCGGAACCAGGAGGCAAAAAGGCCTGGAAGGTCTTGACCAGGGAGTGCGTAAAATTTACCGTGCCATACCCCTGTAACGGTATGCGCTGGCGCTCAGCCGCGTCGAGCGCCGCCTGGAACGACTGCACATTGACTCCGCTGCGCTCCAGAAGGTTGACGGTGGCCAGGATGACTCGCTCGTAATAGACGCTATTCTCCCACAGGGTATCATCCGCATCGATCAGCAGGACTCTGGCTTCACCGCTTTTCACGCCTTTGTTCATCCGGAATGTGCACCAATTCCCCTTCCAGGCAAAATGCTACCCAGCTTGGGGTTTCCCGCAAATTCGCAATCTCTCATTATTGCCCGGGGCTGTCAATGATCAACGTTACGGGGCCGGAATTGACGATCTCGACTTCCATGTCGGCCTGAAATCGCCCGGTCCGGGCTTCCGGGAGCGCCTTTCTTACGATTTGAACAAAATCCTCGTACAAGATCTCGGCTTGGGAGGGGGCGGCAGCCTCCGAATAGGATGGTCGCCGTCCCTTGCGGCAGTCGCCATAGAGGGTGAACTGGGAAACGATCAGGATCTGGCCTCCGATATCGACCAGACTAAGGTTCAATCGTCCATCCTGATCGTCGAAGATCCTCAATTCCAGGATTTTTTTTGCCATCCACTCCAGATCCTTTTGAGAATCGTTCCGCGCGATTGCCACCAGGGCCACCAAACCCTCGGAGATGCAAGCGATTTCCCGGCCCTCGATGGTGATTCGGGCGCGTTTTACTCTTTGAAGGACTGTGCGCATTGATTTGATTCCTCCGGGCGGCTCTCACCGGGCATCTGTTTAGCCGATGCTGAACAGCAGAACGCAAAGACGCAAGGACGCAAAGAGATTCCTTTCGATTCGCGGGCATGGGCGGCCTTCGGCCGCATCCTTGGGCGAGCCGCGGGAGAAAGCGCAATCCTCCTGAGTAGCCGCTGCCCGCGCTTTCTCCCGCGGTTCGCCCAAGGATGCGCCAGCGCGAAGCGCTGCGCCCACGCCTGTTGCTCAGTGTCGATATTTGCGCCCCTGCGCCTTTGCGTTTTGCTTCTTCATCCATTTGATTTGGCTAAACAATTACCTCACCGGTAACGGATGATCGAGCCTGTTTCCAGCCAGCTGTTCACAGCGCGTAATAATATCCCAAGTTCCCTCCGGTTTTGGAGGCCTTTGAGGTTCCAAAGGCAATCGGCTCACGGGAGAGCGGCGCCCGCACGGCTGTCGCATTCCGCCACTCGTTGACAGGGGCGGGGGAGTTGGGTATAGTACAGTTCCCACTCATGAAAAGCGCAATTAGGAAAGTATTAATACGACGAGCGCTTCACTGTGATCCGGCGCCACCTCAGCGCTGGCTCGAGGCGTCCCGTTGTGCCCGAGCGGATGCGGAGGGGGCTTGCAGGTGAATCCCGCTCTCCGCAACCTGATTTACCTGCAGGACATCGACCAAAAAATCTCCAGTCTCAAGAAACAGATCTCAGAAATTCCAGTTAAGACCGATGCACTCCGGAATGAGTTCCAGAAACTGACTCGGGCCCACCAGGAACGGGCAACGCTGGGCCAGGAGTTGGGCAAACAGCGCCGCACTCGGGAAGGTGAAGTCGAATTGATGAGGACAAAGCTGTCCCGACTCAAGGACCAGCTCATGGCGGTGAAGACCAACAAGGAATATACTGCCATGCTCCACGAAATCCAGGCGGCCGAAGATCAGATTCGCCACGTCGAGGATGGGATTCTGGAGATTATGGAACAGGCGGAAGCGATGGAGGCCGGGCTGGCTGAGGAGGAAAGAGAACTCAAGGCCAGGGGATCCGAACTTGATCAGCAGATCCGGGCTACCGAGGAAACGCTTCCGCTCCTGGAAGTAGAGGTGGATCGGCTCAGCCAGGAGAGAACTGCGCTTCAGGGAACCATCGGGGCTGAATTGCTTGCCCGCTATCGCCGAATCGCCGATGCCCGTAAGGGGGTCGCCATGGCCGAGGTGAAGAACGAACTCTGCTCGGCATGTCATGTCAGGATCCGGCCGCAGGTCTATGCCGAGTTGCTGCGGAACGAAGAAATTCATATATGTGACAGCTGCTCCCGTATCCTATTCTCCAGAGAGAGCCTCTAGCCCGCATTATTCGTGAGAATCTCTCGCACCTGCGGGAAGAAGTACATGGCGCCGGAATTCGCTCAAAACAGCAGGTTTTTGGGACAGGGAAGAACGCGGATGCACACGGATCCGATCCGTGTGCATCCGCGTTCTTCCCTGTCCTGATCCTTTTATCGTTTCGAAGGGATTTAACCTCAAGCAACAAGCACCAGGCATCCATGCGCTGTAACTAATTGTGCTATCATGTGATCAGGCTGGCTAACCGAGCCTCCGGCTGTAACGGGGGAAACTTCTTCAGAATCTCCGGTGCATGTGGAAAAGCCCGGCGAAGGAAGGGAAGGGGATGGTCTTCAGGATTGGGATCGTGCTGGTTATCGGCTGGCTTGTGCTTGTCATTCCGATACCCGGAAATCGGGAATCGGCATACGGGTCGCAAACCACGATCAGAATGGAGGTTGCCCTGGTGAATGTGATATTCACCGCCGGCGATCGCAACGGCAGCAGCATATCCGGACTCAAGGCCGATGATTTTCTGATTTTCGAAAACGGGAAACCGCAGAAAATAGAATACTTCAGCGATATGACCCAGGGCTCGGATGTCCCCCTGACCGTGGCCCTTCTCATTGAC
Organism: Terriglobia bacterium; assembly: GCA_963824985.1. GTDB lineage: Bacteria > Acidobacteriota > UBA6911 > UBA6911 > UBA6911 > JAFNAG01. Next base: position 169,589 of record CAWGRQ010000047.1, on the reverse strand, counting down.
ACAAGTGCGAGCGTGAGGTCCAAACTGGACTACGAGAAGGTCACCGCCGCAGAGTTTTTCAAGAGTGTTCTACGCAAGAACAAGGACCTGGCTCTCATCATTCAGTTCGATTCAGATGTGAATCTGGTCCAGGATTTTACCGAAGACCTGGATCGTTTGACTTCTGCCCTGGATTCGCTTCGGGCCGGAAACAGCACGGCCCTCTATGATGCCGTATTTCTTTCGGTGGATGACAAACTCAAAAACGAGACCGGGCGCAAGGTTATCGTGGCGATCACCGACGGAACCGACACTTCAAGCAGAATCAGCGAGCAGGAAGCCCTCGAAATCGCCCAACGGAACGATGTGCTCATTTACGGCATCGGCGTGCGGGGAGAAGCCCTGGTCAGTTTCGGGGTGCTGAAGAAATTCGCCGAGGATACCGGCGGCCGTTTTTTTTCACCCGATGCCCGATTGGAGGAAATCAGGACGGCATTCCGTGCCATTGGCGAGGATTTGAAAGGACAATATAGCCTCGCCTACCGCTCGACGAATGAAAAACGGGATGGGTCATTCCGCAAGATAGAACTGCGATGCAAAGTCCCTGGTGTGCGAATCCGCACACGCAGGGGCTATTACGCTCCTAAAGGTAAATGACGGGCGCCTCCGACGCGGGTGTCAGCCAGCCAGAATTTTTTCCGGCTTGTAGGGCCGATATTCGAAGAGCCGGGAGTCCCGGTCCCGCGAAATGTGATAGATGGCGTCGCGACAGATCTCGCAGCCGTCCAGATGATCCAGGACGTCCAGTTTTTCGTCCAGTTCCAGCTGCTCATCCAGGAAGTGAACCAGTTTTTCGAAGTTGCATGTTTTCATTTTTCCCTCGCCGTTCTCTTACTAACCTCATCGGAGAACTGTCTGGAATCATGAGCAAACTTTTTCGAACAAATCGGCGTCTAAGACAGTATGAATAGACAGGTGGGAACGTTCGAGGGATGGGGGATCGTTATGGCAACCGCTCGTTTGAGAATTGACCCGCAGCGAGACCTGCTGTCACAGGCAATCGTGGAATCGCTGCAATCCTGGCCGGAATATCACCGCCGGGTGTTCATTGAAATCCATTACTGCGGCCGGCCAGTCGAGGATGTTGCCCGTTCTCTCGGCCTACGAGCGGTCACGGTGAAACAGATACTCGAGCGATGTGAGCTTATGCTGCACCAGGCCTTGAGGGTTTTCCGCGCCGGAACGGACGAGAGCAATTTCCAGGCCCGCCCCCATCCTGTGGCCATGGCATCCAATTCCTGCTATCCCTAATCCCGAACCTGTTTGCGTGCCTCTCAAAGTTCTGCTCCCTACCGAATTCTGCGACCGGACAGTTTCTGCTGTACCAAAACATTCAGATTTTGGACTCCCGGTCGATATGTACTTTTGGGCTGCAATAATCCCAATCTGTCAACAACTACAGGATCCGGCCATGCGACACGGTTCAGACCAGGGCGCGGCAGACATTCTCATTCCAGTTCGCAACCGCTTTGCAGAGACCCGCAGGTTGCTGGAGAGCATCTACCGCTATACCGATCATCCATTTCATATTTACATTATCGATAACGCCTCTACGGATGAAACCGTGGACCTGGACAAAATCTATGCCCGCAGCATTACCGTCATCCGGAATCGCCAAAATCGCGGCTGGTGCGGGGCCATTCGCCAGGGGATTCAACTGGCCTGCAATCCGTATCTGGTGTTCATGAACACTGATATCGAACTGGCGCAGGGCTGGCTGGGAAACATGATTGCGTTCCTGAAGACGCACCCGCGCATCGCTGCGGTCGCGCCCTTGAGTTCGAACTCGCAGGATACGCTTGGAGTAGACCGCGTGCGCGATCAGCTCGTCCGCGAGATTCCCCGGTTTTTTACCGAGGATATTCACGATCGCAATCGGATTCTTCAGTACCACTTTCAGCACACAGGGGTTCTGGTTGAGGGCATCCTACCCTTCTATTGTACGGTCCTGTCCCGACGGGCCGTCCAGCGTGTTGGACCGCCCAGGGACTCCAATGCAGGCGGAGATGATGCGGACTACTGCCACCGGTTGCGGAGTGCTGGATATGTACTGGGGCTTGCCCTAGGCGCCTACGTGGTTCGTCATCCGACCGCCCCGCAAACGCGGGGGCACGGTTCGTCGCCCCGGCAGGCGCGGAAATCCCGGCGGAGCCGATAAAACGGGGACATTATTCTTCCCGGAACATATACCCCTGGCCGCGGATGCTGATGAAATAGCGCGGCCGCTCCGGCTCCGGCTCAAAGTACTTGCGCAGCCTCACGATGAAATTGTCGACGGTTCTGGTTTCGATATCCGCGTGATAGCCCCAGACCTTCTCCAGCAGCTCCGCCCGGGACACGACCCGGTTGGGTTGGGCGGTGAGCACTTCCAGCAGGCGTGCTTCCAGCGCAGTCAGTTGCAGCTTGCCCGCGGGCCCCGCAGCGGTCAGCTGGTCGAGGTTGACCGTGAATCCGCCGACGGAGATTTCGCGGCTGGGTGGGGGGCGGTCGGAATACCAGACGCCGCGCTGCAGCATGCGGCGCACCCGGAGCAGGAGTTCACGCAGGTGAAACGGTTTCACGAGGTAGTCATCGGCGCCGATCTCGAGCCCGAGAACCCGATCGGCCTCGGCGGTTCTGGCGGTCAGCATTAATATCGGCAACCTCTGATCCCGCTTACGGATACGGCGCGCGACCTCGAAACCGTCCATTTCCTCGATCATGATGTCGAGGATGATTAAGTCGAATCGTTCCCCCTGAAGCCACTGAAGCGCCTCACGTCCGCTCGGCGTGGCCCGCACGCGATAACCTTCCTGCTCCAGGTTGAAGTGCAACGGACGGGCGAGGTTGATCTCGTCTTCAACCAGGAGGATCATCGGACGATTGGCATCCTCTTCAGCGGCCATGGAATCCTCCCGATGGATCCTCAGCTTGAGCGCGGAGCCTTCTGCGGTTGGCAATGCCCCAATAGCGGCGCACTCGGGGCAGGCTCACGCTGAACGTGGAGCCGCGCCCAAGCCCCGGGCTGGACGCCCATACCTTCCCTTTGTGATCTTTGACGATTTGCCGCACAATGTACAGGCCCAGCCCCGTACCGGATGCCTGGCTCCCTTCTCCGCGCCAGAAAAGTTTGAAGATGTTTTTCAGATCTTTGCGGGCAATCCCTCTACCGGCATCGATGACGTCCACGCGGCACCTGCGCAGATCGCGATTAAGCCGAATGCGGATTACCGTTCCCCGAGGGGAATAGCGTGCCGCATTCTCGATCAGATTGTCGAGAACCATGCGCATGGCCGCCGGGTCAAGGGCGATCCGGGCATCGGCCCCTTTTTCGAGGATTACCTGATGGCCGTCCTTCTCGAAAAGGTGGCGGTCCTCCTCCAGGAGATCCTCGACATAATGACGCATGCTGATGGGCCGCAACTGATAGCGGGTGCGTTTTTTGTCGATGCGCGCCGCTCCCAGGATCCGGTCGATCAAAGTCGTGAGGCGCTCCGCGTCGTCAAGCATCATGGCCAGATACTCGTGCGCTTGCGCGGGGGACAGCTCTCGCAAAGCCATTGTCTCCAGCGCCAGTTGGATGGATGCCACCGGGGACTTCAACTCATGGGTGACGTTGGACACGAATGTACGCTGCATCTGGTTCAGGCGATGCTGTTTGTTCCAGTAAACGAAAATCACGGTTGCGCCGGCCAGGATCAATATGAGCAGGATTCCGCCTTCCAGCAGCGGCAGCCAGGCAAGACGTTCCACTTCAGACCGGGATGTCAGTTGCTGCGCCATCCGGCGAAGCTGGGCATGGTTTTCGAGGTACCAGCGCACCCAGACCACCATCAGCATGACCCAGAGGACCTGCATCAGGAGAAATATGGTCACCGGGTGGTAGAGCCAGCGCGCTTTTCTCCGCATCCACTAATTCTACAACGGGCGCGAATGCACAAAATTCAAAATGTTAACCTTTTTTAAAATTTACGCCTACGACACCATTGTGGTTGGCTCCGGATAGGCGATACAATTGCTAGTTTGCCGAAGCGAAGACGATCCAGGTGTATGTTTCCCATGCGGCGGGGAGTTCCGGATCGGCCAAGGTGACGCTGAAGGCTGTGTCGGAGAGCGATCCCACAAAGTCGGCTACCGGAACCTGGGTGGCGACGGCAGCGACCTCGAAGTCCGCGGGACGAGGCAAATAAAGCGGAATCCCGGGTGTGCACCGGCTTGAGCTTTGGGAGAAGCGGATCCGGAGATTCGGGGGATGTGAATGGAGGGCGCGCGTCCTGCCCGCATAGCCGGAATGGGTGTCCGGCCTGCAGCGACGGATTCCGTCCGGACGACTATTTATGGAGGAGTCGATGTTCTGGAAACGCAACCACACCATGAGGCTTCAGGTGCGATCGGTTCTATTCGCCGCCTGTCTGGCGATGTGCGCTGTCGGGTCCCATCCGGCAGACCTGGGCCGACAAGCTGAACTAAGCCTTGCCACCGAGCGGGCGCTCGCGGCAACTGTCTCTGAAGCGCGCATGGTCGAGACCGTGCGCCGGCTGGTCCGCTTCGGTCCCCGCATGTATGGCTCACCCTCGAACCATGAGGCGGCCGCCTGGCTCTCCGGGGCTTTCCGGGAGGCGGGTCTGGAGGTCAATGTGCGGCAGGACACGCCGCGTGACTGGTACCAGCCGCTGTCGTGGGAGGTCAGGACGGGCGTCGATCAAGCCGGCAACGGGGGCCTGGCGCTGAAGACGATCTGGCCCAGCACGGGTTCCCCCTCGGCGAAGGGCTCAGGGGCGCTGTCATTGCAGGCCGCGGAAGGGGCCGTGTGCCTGACATCGAACAACCCGACCCCGGAGACCGCCGCCGGGTGTGCGGCGGTGCTGTTCGACGGCCGGGCATCCGCATCCGGCTGGCCGGGCGTCGGCAGGCTTCGTGGAACCTGGAAGATTCCGGTATTTGCCGTTTCCGCGCGGGAGACAAGCCCGTTGCGGGAGCGGTTGGCGACCGGACAATCGTTGCGAGTCTCATTCGCCCTGGAGGCAAAGACCGGCACCGGCCCCGCCGACACGGTGGTGGCAACGCTGCCGGGCCGGGACCGGTCAAAGTACGTGCTTTTCTGCGCGCATGGCGATTCGGACTCGGGTGGGCCGGGCGCCAACGACAATGCCTCGGGCGTGGCCATCGTGCTGGAGATCGCGCGCGTTGCCGCCGCTGCCGTCAAATCGGGCGTGATTCCGCAGCCGGCATGGGACCTGCGCTTTGCTTCCTGGGGAGGCGAGATCTCGTCCACGCGCGAATATGTGGCGGCCATGGACAAGGATACTTCCAGACTGCAGGCGGTCTTCAATTATGACCAGTCAGGCTTTGGATCGTCCAAGGATGCCCTGTATGTCGAGCCGGACGATGTCCCGGTGAATAGCGCCCTCATTACCCTGGTGCGCGCGGTCATGAAGGACCATCTTGGCAACCAGGGATTTCCCGGACATGCCGCCAGCATCAAGAGCCAGGGGGGGACCGATTCCTACGTCTTCCAGAATTCCAGGACTCCGGGCGCAACCCTTTACCCGGCAGTCACACTCTACACTTCCGCCTGGGATCGCGAGCGCGCCCAGCCGGTCACGGAGGGCTTCCCTCCCCTCAACTGGTACTCGGGGGAAAAACCGGGGATGGTGACCGTGGACGGAGATCCCTTTTATCATTCGGTGGGGGATACGCCGGCCAATACTACCGATACGGAGCCGTTCGACATGGGATGGTGCGCGCGCGTCGGATTTCTGAGCTCATTGCGCCTCACGAATGTCCGTTAGGAAAAGAACCGTTCCTTCTGCGGTTTTCGGAGCAGGCGCATCAGCGAGGGCGCAGGATGTCCAGGATTTCCTGGCCGAATTGACGCGCCCGCCAGCGGCGCATCCCGCCGATGGTTTCCAGCGCAGCCATATCGGCGGGCGGGGCCGCCGCCAGAATTTCAAGCATGGTTCCCGGGAAGACAACCCCGACAGGCAGATGCAGCCCCTCGGATCTGGCGCGGCGCCACTCTTTGAGGCTTTCCAGCCGGGCCTTGGCCTCGCGAGTGGGCGGTTTGACAGAATTGCGTGCTGCCGGTGCCAGAGAGGATGGATCTTCTGCCCCTGCCCTTTCAATCGTGCGGCAGATTTCCGCGGCGAACCTGCGCGCCACGCGGAAGGAAATCCCGGGCCGCTGGAACATCTCGTTCGGGGAGCGCGGCGGATCGACCGCCAGTTCGAGCAGGACGGTGTTGTTCATGACCTTGAACGGCGGCACATTCAGCGCACGGGCGTACTGATCACGCAGCAGGTAAAGGGCTCTCAGAACCGCAAGCTGTTGCAGCGGCATGTCCCGGCTCCCCTTGATGCGGCGAAATCCCTCCCGATCGAATTCCTTCTCCTGGATTTCGTGGACGGCGACGTATTGAAATTCCTCCTGCGCCCAGGACAGGCGGCCGACATCTCGCAGCTGCTCCTCGAGCACGTCGCGCAGGGCCAGCAGGTGATGGGTGTCCATGGCGGCATACGCCAGTTGTTCCGGCGCGAGAGGCCGGCGCGACCAGTCGTCGCGCTGGCGGCGTTTGGAATGAGCGATGCCGAGCAGTTTTTCGAGCAGAGCATCCAGGCCCAGCTGCTCATAGCCCAGGAGTTGCGCGGCGACGTGGGTGTCGAAGAGGTTGGCGAACGAGAATCGGTAATCCCGCCGCAGACAAAAGATGTCGTAGCCGGCCGCATGAAAAACCTTTTCCACCGCCGGATCTTCCATCAGGGGGGCCAGGGCTCCAAGGTTCTTGACGGCCAAGGGGTCGATAATGAAAGTCGATTTTGTGCTGGAAATCTGGATCAGGCAGACTTTTTCGTAGTAGTGGTAAAGACTGTCGGCCTCGATGTCGATCGCCATGCGGGAAACTGCGACCAGTTCCCCCGCCATCCGGAGAAACGCCTCCGGCGTTGCCACCCGGGTGAATGGCGGCTGATGGAGCGCGAGGTCATCAGTCTGTTCAGGTTCCATAACCAGCCGACATTGGCGCCACAAGATCCACAGCATTCAAAGTGAGCCCGCCACGGGATTTCCCATGCGCGTCCGGCGTACTATACAGTCCCCGGGGTCAATCGGGCAACCATGAGTTGTTGTTGGGGCGATTTACCGGAATGCAGGTATACTGAGGCGCCGAGGGGGCAGGGGCTCGGGAGGCGGCCCTGCGCACGGGCTGACCGTCGCAGCATGGTTCCGATTCTCGCGCAGGCCGGAACCATGCAGATACAGCGACTTGGGGGTTTGGTCCCCGGTCAGAAAACGGGAGGAGAATGAGTATGAAGATCGCGTTGATCCAGCAGCACGCCACCCCCGAACGGGAAGCGAATCTCCGGCGGGGTATCGCGGCAGTCATTGAAGCCGCCGCTCAAGGCGCCCGGCTGGTGGTATTTCCGGAGCTGGCGTTTCTGCGGTTTTTCCCGCAGCGGAAGCGGAATCAGCAGCCTGAGCCATGGTCGGAGACGGTTCCGGGTCCGACTACGGAGGAGTTCGCGCGCCTGGCCAGGAGACTTGGGATCGTGATTGTGCTCAATCTTTTTGAGCGCGAGGGGGAACGAACTTTTGACTCGTCGCCGGTACTCGACGCGGACGGGAAACTCCTCGGAATCACGAGGATGATTCATATTATCGAGGGACAGTGCTTCCATGAAACCGATTTTTATCATCCTGGTGATCGTGGAGCCCAGGTTTTTGATACGGCCGTCGGTCGCCTGGGGGTGGCGATCTGCTACGACCGGCATTTTCCGGAATATATGAGGGCCTTGGGAGTCAAGAAAGCGGAAGTCGTGGTTGTGCCGCAGGCAGGCTCGGTCGGCGAATGGCCACCCGGCATATTCGAGGCCGAGCTGCAGATCGCAGGCTTCCAAAACGGGTATTTCGCCGCCCTGGCGAATCGCGTCGGGCCGGAAGAGTGCCTCACATTCGCAGGGGAATCGTTCGTTACCGATCCGATGGGCCGCGTGATTGCCCGGGCGCCGGCCGGGGAAGATCATATTCTATACGCGGATCTGGATTTTTCCCTTCTGGAGCAGTGCTCGGCCCGCCGGCATTTTCTGCCGGACCGGCGACCCGGCATCTACCCGCTCTAGTTCATAAAGAGAGGATCGTAAGACATCTGAGGATCCGGAAGAACGAGGGAAAAAACGGATCGGCTCCCTGTTCTTCCGGGTCCCAAACCGCTCCTGCCATGAGCAAGTTCCGGCGCCGCGTACTGCCTTTCATTCATGGGCGAAAGGCATTCCTGAACAGGGCTAGCCGACCATTCGGGTCTGGCCGTGCAACAGGGTGGAGCAAGTCGGGCATGGGTAGACGCGCTTAAGATCGATTTCTTCCACATAAGTCGAAGTGCGCATCACACATTCGAATTGGGAACAATGATAGAGTCCGAAGGTGTGCCCCAGTTCATGAACCAGTTCCTTTTCCAGGCGCTCCAACATCAGGGGATCGTTGCGGGGCAGGCCGTAGAACTGGTTGGAAAGACGGTGGGTGGATACAATCGCGGCGGTTCCGCTGAGCTGGGCTTCCCCGAACACAAAAGTGAGGATGGGGATAAAGAGGTCGACATCGACGACCCCGATCCGCTTGTCCCAGGGGGCGCAATCGTCCTGCAGGATCTGGGCGAGCAGGTTTGTGGAATTGGTCTGCCGCCGTGAGGTGTCGTAGGCGGCGCGCAGATTCAGCGTTCCACGGATGAGGGTGACCCGGGCCGAGAAGATCTCCGCCATGCGCGCGGTTACGGCCGTGAATCCCGCGGGGCGGAGGGAGGATGCATTGAGGATCTGGATCTCACGCGGCACCTACGGTTTCCTCAGGCCGTACTTGTGAATCTTGTTGTACAGAGTCACCCGGTCGATCTCAAGGATCTCGGCCGAACGCGAAATGTTCCAGCTGTTCTGCTCGAGCACGTTCAGGATGTGCGTCTTTTCGATGGCCGCAAGTGACCCGGTGTGCGGCATGTTGTTTTTCTCGGAGAGCCGGAACGGCAGGTCCTCCGGAACGATGGCCGGCGGCTTGCCCACTACCATCGCGCGTTCGATCGCATTTTCGAGTTCGCGCACGTTTCCGGGCCAGTTATAGCGGACAATGACATCCATCGCCTCGGGCGATATGGATGCAATCGGTTTGGCCATGGCATGCGCGTATTTATTCACGAAATAATTGACAAGCAGCGGGATGTCAGATTTGCGTTCCCGTAGCGGCGGCACGATAATGCTGAACACGTTCAGGCGGTAGTAGAGATCCTCGCGGAATGTGTTTTCCTGGACCGCCTTCTCGAGGTCCTTGTTCGTGGCGCAGATGATGCGGAAGTCGACCGTAAGAACCTCATTGCCGCCGACACGCGTGAACTGTTTGGTTTCCAGCACCCGCAGGAGATCCATCTGGGTCTTCATGCCGACATTGCCGATCTCATCCAGGAACAGGGTTCCCTGATCGGCGAGTTCGATCTTGCCCTTGCGGCGGTACTGAGCGCCGGTAAAGGCCCCCCGTTCGTGCCCGAAAAGCTCGCTCTCGAGCACTCCTTCCGGCATGGCCCCGCAGTTGAGGTTCACGATCGGGAAGTAGCGGCGTTCGCTGTTGCTGTGGATGGCGCGCGCGATCAGTTCTTTCCCCGTGCCGCTTTCTCCGCGGATCATGACGGTGGTGTCGGTCTTGGCGACGGTCTCAATGAGCTCGAACACCTTCTGCATGGCGGGGGATTCCCCGATGATCTCATCGAGCTTGGGGAACTCGGCAATGTGTTCCTTGAGCTTGATGTTTTCCTGCATCAGCGCCCGCTGCTTGATGGCGTTGCGGATGAGGTGGGACAGGTAATCGGGATCGACCGGCTTGGTGACATAGTCGAAAGCCCCGGCCTTGAGGGCCTGCACGGCGGTATCGACTGAGGCGTGGGCGGTGATGAATATGATCGCCGACAGCGGATCGATTTCCCGGATTCGCTGCTGCAGCTCCATGCCGTCCATGCCCGGCATCTTGATGTCCAGCAGAATGATGTCCCAGCGCTGTGCCTGCAGCTGTCGGAGGGCCGCCGGGGCATCTTCGGCGGCGCCAACGTTGAAGCCATCTTCGAGGAACCACTTGGTCAGCGATTCTCTCACGATCCTTTCGTCATCAACGATCAGTATCGATGTCCGAGTGTTCATATCACCTCTAGAACCGGCTGTGCCTCATAAAAACGTCCCTTTGGCTTCGACCCGGGGACGATGCATGGACGCAGGAGGGAACAGAAGCGTAAACAGCGTCCCTTTGCCTGGCTCAGAATGGACCGAAACCGTACCCTCATGCCGTTCCAGAATACCGTAAACGACCGACAGGCCCAAGCCAACCCCCTTTCCTTCCCTTTTTGTGCTGAAAAACGGTTCAAACAGACGCGGAATATCTTCCGCTGCGATCCCCACTCCCGAATCCTGCAGATCGATACGGATCCCGCGCGAAGCATCCTGGGAGACTTTGAGCTTGAGAGTCCCCCCTTGCGGCATGGCTTCCACCGCGTTGACGAAAAGGGCAACCAGCGCCTGCTGGATCTGGCTTTCATCACACATCAGCGTCGCTTCCGGGTCTGGAATCTCCGCCTCAAAATGAACATTGGAGATCTTGAAATGGTGCTGCATCAGGCGGACTGCCTTGTCTACGATGCCCGCGACCGGAACCAGCCCGATCTCCCCCACCTGGCGCTTGGAAAACAGGAGCAGGTTCTTGACTATATTGCCGCAGCGCTGGACCTCGTTGATGATCAGGTCGAGGTCCTCCAGGGTCGTCTGCGTGGCCGGGTTCGCCTCCACTTTTTTCAGTCTCTTGGCGATAAGCTTGGCGTAATTGAGAATCCCTTCCAGGGGATTGTTCAGCTCGTGCGCCACCGTGGCGGAGAGCTTCCCCAGGGAAGCCATCTTCTCGATCTGGAGGATCTGCTCGTGGATCTGTTTCAGCTCCGCGGTCTTCTCTTCAACGCGCTTTTCAAGGGTTTGCGACCAGAGCCGGTTTTCCAGTTCGGCCTTCTGCAGGCTCTGGGTCATTTCATTGAAGGCGCGCGCCAGTTCGCCGATCTCATCCTTGGAGAGCAGCCGGATGCGGTAATCGAGGTTCCCTGAGGAAATCTGCCGCGTCCCCTCCCGGAGCCGTTTGATAGGCCGATGGACGGTCACGAAAAGGTAGAAGCCTGAAGTCACCATCACCACCACGGTGCCGAGGACGGCGTACAGGATCAGTTGCCGGCGCGCCGTGGCGATGTTGGCATCAACTTTTTCCAGGGACATGCGCACGTCCAGCACTCCCAGGACCGTCTTGTCCGGCGGGTGGAAATGACAGGGATCGTTGGAACACGCGGGCTCGTTGCGAATCGGGTTGATCAGGCCCAGGATCTGGTATCCCTGCGGGCCGCGAAAAAAGCGGGATCGACGGGTTGTCGGGACTGACTGCAAGGGCTTGCCGCTTGCATGGCACACCGTGCAAGCCTCTTCTTTCATGTCCACGACTCTGCCTTCTTCAGATTTGTTCGTGGAGAACTGGATGACGCCCTGCTTGTTGTAGATCCGGATCCCTTCCACCCCGGGTTCCCGGCCAATGGTGGCAATGATCTGTTTCACATCTATGCTGCGGTTCAGCAGCATGCTGTAGTGGGTCGAATTCTTGATGACGTCGCTCACCCGCTCGGCGCCGTCGCTGACCTCGCTCATCATCTGTTCGGTGTGGAAGCTGACGGCGAAGTAGGTATAGAGACCGAACAGGATGATCAGAAGCACGCAGGAGCCGATGAGGACGCGGACGGTCAACGTATGAAAATATCTCATAAGTGACGAATCCTATCACGAATCCCGCAATCTGAGTACTTACTACTGGGCGCGGGAAGTGTTGTGGAATCGAAGATCCAGGGCGTTTGCGGAGGCTGTTTGTGACTGGGCAGGCGGGATGGGAAAGGGTTGTAGACTCCAAGTTGAGCTCAGGGTGGGCGCTTCCTCCAGGTTACTTTTTAAGCCGGCCGAATGCCTGGCGTAACAGTGCGATGTAGCGGGCCGGGCCGAGGATGTCCGCATAATTCTGAAGCGGTTCGCCGCCGTCGGCGAGAGTCATTCCCACCGCCGGGTGTCGGCCGCGCAAGGCGCTGTTGATGGATGCGGAGAATCGGGCCTGGTCCGATGCATAGGCAAGGCTTGCCTCCTGCGCGGTCATCAGGGGGAGGGCCTCTCCATCTGCGTGCCGGGGTTCCAATTCGCACAGCCACCCCTCATCGAACGGATGCTGACGGAGTATGTGAGGCTTGTCGACGAGATCGTGATTCACCGAACGCACTACGCCGTCCACCGGGGCTTCCAGAGCCAGAGTGCCTCCGTCCATGACTACCCAGGTGCACGCCTGGCCCTTTTGCAGCTGCTGCCGAGGCGAGGGGAACACGACTCCCTTCACTGCCAGGAGGGTCCGGGCCAGACCGTTCTCGATGCCGAGGCGGACCTGGCCCAGAGCCGTGTTCTGTAACCACCAGTGGTTGCGGCTGTATTGAAATCCCTCCCGCGGAATGTCCCCCGCGCGGCCGGGAACCGGGCGGGCGTCCCCCGCCTCACGGACGGCCGCGTCCTGAGGGATGCGGCCGTGCATCACCGCGTCGAGCGGGCAACTGTCGCATTCGAACATGCGGTCACACAGTTGATAGGACAGGAGTCCCGCTTCCATCCAGACGCACCGGAACTCATCCGGAGGTATCAGATGACATTTTTTGGGAGCACTCATTACACCACCTCGAACCTGCGACTAAAACTGCTGCGATACCAGGGAAAGGTCCTCTGCCCAGACCTCCTGCAGAGGCTTTTCCTCCATGTGTTCCTCATGCTCGTAGATCGGCAGGTACTTGGCCGCCATAGAGAAGGCGATGAAGCCGAAAGTGACGATCGCCAGCGTAATCGAGATCTCCATCCATGACGGAAAGTAGGAGGCCCCGGCCGAAGCCTGCATTCCGGTCAGGGCGATGTTGAGCCGGTCGGTGATGAAGCCGACGATGATCATGACCGCTCCGATGAACAGGCCGTTCCGGCTCTTCCTGAAGCGGGCCTGCGAGAGCAGGATGATCGGCATGATCACCCCGACCACCATTTCGAACCAGAAAAGATAGGTCTCCGTCTTCGGCACCAAGAGAAGGGCGAAGATGTTGCGATAGTAGCCATCCATGATCCGCATAACCAGGTAAACCATCAGGATGACGACGGCGATTCTGCCGATCTCATCCAGAATTTTGCTTTCAAGCCCCCGGTGGAATACCCGGGCGCTGAGTGAAGACTCGAAAATCACCATCGCGCATCCGGCGGCCAGGGCGGACACGAAGAAGAACACGGGCAGGTATGGGGAGTACCAGAGTCCGTACAGCTTGTCCGGAACAATCAGGAAGAGAGACCCGAGTGACGACTGGTGCAGGGTGGACAGCAGCACCCCCAGGATGACGATGGGGATCGACACTCGCCGCAGAATACTGAGGGTCTTGGACATCCTGAACTTCTCGAGAACGACCGGGGCGAATTCGAGAGCCAGAACCGTAGTGTACAGCATTACACACCAGGCGACCTCGAACATCACCGAATGCGGGTTCCACATGATGATGGCATGCCAGATCATCCACGGGCGCCCGAGGTCGAACATCAGCCCGACAATGACCAGCAGGTAGCCGAGAAAGGCCGTCATGATGGTCGGCCGCAGGATCGGCTCGAATCTCCTGATATTGAAGATATGCACGAGCGCGGCGATGGTAAATCCGCCGGCGGCCAGCCCCACACCGCACATGACGTCAAACCCGATCCAGAGTCCCCACGGATACATGTCGGTCAGGTTGGTGGACTTGCCGAGCCCGGAAGTGAAGCGGACAAACGTAGCATAGGCTCCGGCGGCCAGAATCACGGCCGCCAGGCATTTCCAGAATGTGAGTTTTCCTATGTATGATTTCATGAGTCGTTCCTGTGCGATAGATTATGAGTTCGATTCCTGTGACGCAGCAGTCCGGGCCAGGACAGGTTTTCTCCCCTCCGCCCGCCGCACTTCCTCTCTCCGGCTGGTTATCCAGTAGATCCCGCTCATAAGAACTCCGCCGACCGTCACGACCGTCGGAATCTTGGACAAGGCGTTCATCGTCAACTCGGGCAGGGCCTCGGTGCGCAGGTGCGTGTTGAAGCCAAGCTGTTCGAAGGGCACACTGGTAATGTACAGGATAGATGTTCCTCCGACCTCCCTCTGGCCGTAAATCCGGTCGACGTACTTGGCCGGCTCAGCCTTGATGCGGGCGTAGGCCTCGATCAGCATTTCGTCGCGGCGGCCGAACCTGGTGGCGCCGGTGGGACAGGCCTCCGCACAGGCCGGCTGGCTCCCCTGCTTGATTCGTTCATAACAAAAGCGGCACTTCTGTACTCGGGGTTGCGTGCTGCTCCACTCATAGCGGGGCACCTGGAATGGACAGGCCTGCATGCAATACCGGCAGCCGATGCACTTTGCTTCGTCATAAACGACCGGTCCTTCCTCGGTCTTGGTGAATGCGCCCACCGGGCACACGGATGCACAGGTGGGTGACTCACAGTGCTGGCACTGGCGGCGCACCATAACCCCGTTGAAATCCTCGACGGCGACATACGCCGTGGGTGAAAGTTTGGCTTCAGCTCCCTTCGGTAGATGATTCGCTTCCTTGCAGGCATCCTGGCAACTGTTGCAGCCGGCACACAAGGTGACGTCGATGAGCATTGCTTTGCGCGTGGTCATGATCTTTCTCTCTTCCCTCGTTTGGTTGATCGGGGTGTTTATTCCGACTGCAAAAACTGCTGCTCGAAACGTCTCCAGACCTCAGGACCCAGATGCAGCAGGGCACCCGGAGCCGGAGCCCCGCCATCCTGCAAGGCCGCCGGTGCGAGCACGCCGTTGGCGATCGCCCCCGCAAAAAAGTCCCGCAGACGCCCCAATTCCGAGGACATCCAGGACCGGGTCTCATTTCCAATCAACAATCCGCGCAGTTCTTCCGGCTTGGTGGGCCGGATCGTATATGCCCAGCCGTCGCTGAACAGGTCCGCATGCTTCAGCCCGCGCCTCTCTTCCAGTTTGGGATTCGTTGAGACGACCACCCCGCTGATCGGGGTCCGCACCGTCAGCGCCTGGCCGTTTTCCGCAATGACGAGCAGCGGCTCTCCCTTTTCCACCCGTTCCCCCTGGGTTTTGATCAGGGTAACTTCGGCCTGCTCGAGGAGGTTCGCTATGAAGTCATCGATACCCAGCCTCACTTTGCCCGAAGGAAACAAGCTGAGCCAGGTGTGAGACTTGGCAAAAAAGATCCCCTCCGGGACCCGTAAAGGAAACGGTTGCGCTTCTGCCGACCGGGCCGGCGCCGCCGACAGGGTTGCATCCTTCGCCCTGCTGCGCTGCACCATCCAGTCGATGCCGAGAAACGTCAAAATGGTTGCGACTACAAATAGTACCGTCATGATCTCACTCCGTGACCGTTTGTTGGGTTGAATGGTTTGGAGGCCGGTTGAAGCGGAAACAGAATCTTCACCAGCATCTCCCAATCCTCATCGCTAATCAGATCCCCCAGGGTTTCGGATAACTGACCGCCATCCGGCAACGCGGTCCCCAGCTTCGGGGCAAACCAGAGCACCAGCTTCTCCTGTGCGCTCTGCCGCCACCGTTGGGCCATCGGGCCGGTCACCAAACGATGCATATCCACCTCCAGGTTGGAGGGGGACAGTTTCGCGATCCAGCCCTGGTCGTAAGGGGATTCATTGACCAGCGCCGGTTGCGACAGGAGCCGGGAGTTCACGTCCATAAGAACTCCGGACAGGGGCGCCATCAGGGTTAGCGACCTCCGGCCGCGCTTCAGGGTCACCAGGGGGTCGCCCTGCTGAACCCGAGTCCCCGGCTTCCCAATCTCGATCGCATCGATCCTGCCGACAAAGCGTGCCGCGAAATCATCCACTCCGACGCTGACCAGGCGAGGTCTGTGAACCAGTGCCCAGCTGTGGCTGGGATGAAAATAGCGCTCCGCAATCCCCCTGGCGATATGCAGCTTCTCCGACCGGGCTTCTAACCCGGATTCCGATCGGTCTGCTCCTCTCCGGCGCCAGATGTCGATGGAGAGCACAATCACTAATGCTATGAATGCCAGTATGGCTACCATGATCGTTCCTCGCCCGCCTTCTTAAGGCGTTTTCACCCTTCTTATAAGAAATATCCGTGCCAGAACGTGTTGAAAATCATAACAATCGTACAAGTGATTGTTTTTCAATCATTTGTTGTGGTTGCTCCCGGATGATTGCGGAGAAACTCCAAGGCTTTGATGTTGTATAAATCAACAATTGTCCGGAGGAATATTTTGATTCGTCCGTAATGCATTGAATAATAATAGTTTACACGTGTGCATAAATATTCATCAGCGACTGTTTAAATAATCAACGTAATTGGTCTCCATGGGGGCCCGGGATCGAAGGTGGACGGCGGGAGCTTCTCTGCCGGAACCGGCCTGCTGGTGGGCGCACATTTTCTGCCAGCGCCCGCTCCTGTTGTATTCCGTTTTTCGCTGGTGCGCGCGCCTCTGGTAGAATCTCCTCCCATGGATGAAAGCAATAGGCTCAGGAGACGGATGCTTAGGGGGATGGGCCAGGCGATTGCCGACTTTGAGATGATCAGCCCGGGTGATCGGGTCATGGTGTGCCTGAGCGGAGGGAAAGACAGCTATGTGCTCCTGCACTTGCTGCGCGACCTGCAGGCGCGGGCTCCGATCGCGTTTGATATTCTGGCTGTCACCCTGGATCAAGGGCAGCCGGGATTCCGGGTTCAGGTGCTCGAAGACTATTTAGCCGGCGAACAGATTCCGCACAGGATCGTGCGGCGGGACACCTACTCCATCGTGGCCGGGAAGATCCCCAAGGGGAAAACCACATGCTCGCTCTGCTCGAGACTGCGGCGCGGGGTCCTGTATAACCTTGCGGTGGAGGAAGGGTGCACGAAAATCGCCCTTGGGCATCATGCCGACGACATCATGCAGACGCTCCTGCTGAACCTGTTTTTTAATGGCTCGATCAAGGCGATGCCTCCCATTCTCCGGAGTGAAGATGGGCGCAATACCGTCATCCGGCCGCTGGCGTACTGCCGGGAAGAGGATATAGCAGCCTATGCCCGGGCGCGGAAATTTCCGGTCATAGCCTGTACCTTGTGCAGTGCGCAGGAGAATCGGAAGCGGGAGCGCGTGCACCGGCTGATCGCAGAATTGGAGGCGGAGATTCCGGGAGTTCGCGACTCTCTGCTCGCGGCCGTCGGCCGGGTAATCCCGTCCCATCTGATGGACCGGAAACTCTTTGATTTTCGGTCACGCTGTCGAATGAGGCTCGACGAATGATTCGGAATGATCGATTCTGCGGGGATCTGCGCGGGCTGATTGGGATCACGGGAGGTAGCGGGTAAATCCCTGTGGCACTGCCGTCCGGTGCTGTATTTCGGTGCCGAGCATCGGGTGTTTGAATCCGAGCAGAAAGGCATGCAGTCCCAGCCGGCCCATGGGGTTCGTTTTGCTGCCGTAGGCCCGGTCCCCCACAATTGGGTGGCCCATTTCGGCAAGGTGCGCGCGGATCTGATTTTTCCTCCCGGTTTCCAGAGTAACTTCCAGGGCCGTGAGTTGTGGAAACCGCCGCAGGACCCGGTAGTGGGTCACCGCCCGCTTCCCGATGGACTCGTCTTCGGTCGAGTGCATGCGCCCGGCCCGGTTTTCGGCCAGGTGGCTCTGGATAGTGCCCTGGCTCTGGGGTACGCGCCCCTCCACGATGGCCCAGTACTTCCTCACAATGTCATGGCTGCGAAACAGGGCTTGCAGCCGGGACTGGATCGGTTCGGATTTGGCGAATACCAGGACGCCGCTGGCGAATTTGTCGAGGCGATGAACGATGAAGAGTTTTTGCCTTGGATTGCGCTCCCGCACGTGGCGGCGCAGGTAGGCATAAGCGGTTCGTTCGGTCTCGTGCGGGGTGGCCACCGTCAACAACCCCGAAGGCTTTACAATCAGCAGGAGATCCTGATCTTCATAGACGATGGTAAGCCCGGGCACGGACAATCGGGATTCGCCGTGCGCCGAGACCTCGATCTCATCCCCCTGCCCGACGCGCTGCCGCGCGATTCTGCAAATCGATCCGTTGACGCGAACACGTCCATGTTCCAGAATCTGACGAAGGGTCCGGTTGGATGTTTCGGGGAGGAGAATCCGCAGCGCTTCCAGGAGCTGACTCTCATGCGCGAGTGTGAGTTTCACCTAAGGGCCTGTCAAGAAATAACGTTTACACTTTGGCGCGAGCACCGTCGCACCTGCGGTGCTCCTGGGGCGGGCAGATGCCAGGCGCCGCGACGCAGGCGATGTGGTGACATCGTCGAGGAGCGGCAACGCCGCAGATGTCCGCCCGCCGCCGCGCCCCTTCGGGCTGCGGCCCGCAGGCCCGCTGGCCGCGTTGCTCACTCCTTACATACCACCCCGGGTATGCTCGTCGCTCGCGCCTTGCCAGCGGGCCGGGGGCCTGCAGCAAAGTGCAAACGTTATTTCTTGACAGGCCCTAACTCCGGTTGCAGATAAGCATTCTCGTGGAATCGGCGAATCGGACGGTGATCTTGTTGGGGGGGGTGAATGACTGGACGCAACCAAGACCGAAGGTGTTGTGCTCAATCCAGTCGCCTTCCCCGAAACTGCCTGCCATGCTATAGGTTTTGTGCGGTTTCCCGGAGGCTTCCTGCATGACTTCGCTCCAGGTTTGGCGGGTCCGTTTGGTGGGAGATTTTGCTTTCCCGGTCTTTTTCGCGGCCGTCTTGGTTTGAGGCTTTTCCGCGCGGTAGTTATGCTCCCCGGAACAGGTATTGCATTTGACCCTGCGCGGCTTGGCGCCATGCATGGTAACTACGGTGTGCGCGAGCACCAGTTTGCATTTGGTGCAATACGCCTCGACATCGGACCCGGCAGCGACTTTCTTCATGTTATGCCCTCAAGGTATTGTATCCAGGGTTAATCCAACATTCTACCACAATTGAGGCAGAAATAGTCTGGAATTCAATCGGGCTGCGGTTCCGATAGTGTGACGCGGGCGGCAAGCCGCAAGACCCCCTGTGTTGCCTGATTCTGGAGGTTCTGGAAGCGTTATAGTTTGCGGGATAGCGAGGCCATGAAGCGGCGAATTTCGCCGAGATGATCGCGGATGTCGACCATGTCGGCCGAGGTGGGTACGGTCGCGCCCCCTGGAGCCACGGTCTTGATGCCATCGTCCTGTTCCTGCATGGACTTCATTTGGGAGCGCGCTTCGAGGAGTTCCTGGCGCAGGCAGGTGACTTCGCGGTTGAAAACGGCCACTTCGGCCCGCAGGGCGTCGATCTTGGAGTCCATCCGGGCCCGTTCTTCACTCAGGTATTGGCTGGCGGTCGCAGATTCGTTCCTAAGGGAAACGAGGTCCTCCCGGGTAGCAGCCTCGTGGCCGGGTGCAGCCGGAGCGGGCTGTGTTTCCAGCAGATCCATGCGTTCATAAGCTTTGCGCACCTCGGCCCGCAGGGCCGACATCTCATTCTGAATCTCTCGGATTCTGGCCGAGTTGCCGGCGGCAGACTCTTTGCGCGACGCGTCCAGAGCCTGCTGGAGAGATTCACACAGGTTGCGCAAAACCAGATGGTTCTTCTTCAGCTCGCCGATCTCAGTATAGCGGATGGTTACGGCTTGGAGCGCGGCGCGCATTTCTTCAATCGTTTTGACGGCACCTTCGACTTGGGTCTGGGTCCCGTTCGAGGCATTCGGACCCCGGCTTTCGAGAATCTCGGTCAGCCGGTGCTCGACTTCTGTCAGCCGTGCGTCCATCCCGGGAAGTTGTTCGAGCGGCTGCAATTCGGATCGGGCGCACATCTCCCCGGCATTCAGGGAGAGGCTGTTTTCCATCCAGTCGATGCGCCTGTGAATTGCCTCGACATCGAGGTCGCGTAATTCCAGGCGCAAGTCCGCCAGCCCCTGTTCCAGCGCGGCGGGCTGTGTAGCTGCGAGTTCGGCGATGTTTTGTTCGATCCTCTGCTGGTGGGCGCCCAGCTGATCCAGGACGGCCTGCACCCGGTCATCCATGGCTCTTATTTCCCCCTGCATGCGTTTGCGCTCCGCCCGCTCAAACTCAAGTTCTTTAAATCGATGCTGCAGATCGCGCAGTCCCTGCCGAAGTTCAACCAGGTCCGCTACCTCCTGAGCCGTGTATTCCTCGTATGGTCCTTTTAGGGGGACAGGTGAGTCCGCCGGTTCCATGGGGGAGGCGCAATCAGCAGCGTGGAGGGCGAAAAACTTGGCGAAGACGACCCCGCACTTTCTGCAATCCGCCCGCTCTTCCTGGACGAAACCGCATTTGGGACAGTTCACGATATCGGACTCCGGACAATCAGGGCCACGGCAGCCAGACCGCATTTCTCACCAGCTTTCTACTGCGGCGGCGGATCCGGGCATGTCTACTGCGTTGCGCTCGGTCGGGCTCCTCGACGTACTGTCGAGTACGCCTGCGGAGCCCTCGGTCGCGCGCCTTGTATCCATGCCCGTCTGCGCCGCCTCGCTACGAAATCTGGTGAGAAATGCGGGCTAGATATATTCTCCTTTTCCATCGGCGGAAACGCGCAAATTCTTCAGCAGTAAATGTGTCCGAAGATCACAAAAAGCAGGAAAGGCGTGCTGGCCCCGGGAAGTGCCCTCGGGCAAGGGGTCTCATCTGACCGGGTTGGGGTTCTGAGAGTGGTACCAGAGCAGACCCAGGATGGTCTTGGCGTCGGCGATGTCTCCGGTCTGAATCATGTGGAGGCACTCTTCCAATGAATAGCTTTCCACGAGGATATGCTCCCCCTCTTCGAGCCGCTGGCCGGCATGGGTCAGGTCCGAGGCTGTAAACAGGTGAATGATCTCGTCGCAGAATCCGGGAGAGGTATGAAAGGAGAGCACATAGCGCAGATCCCCGGAGTGATATCCGGTCTCCTCCTCGAGTTCGCGCTGCATGGTTTCCAACGGCGGCTGGCCGCTGTCGAGCTTGCCCGCCGGAAACTCGAGGATATATTTCTGGAGCGCATAACGGAACTGGCGGATCAAAAGCAGCCGGCCGTCTTCCAGGATCGGAATGGCCACCACTCCGCCGGGGTGGTGCACTACCTCGCGGATTGCTTCCTTTCCCGACGGCAGGCGGATCGTATCAACGAACAAATCGACAACTTTGCCGCGGTGCAGCACCCGGTGTTGGATAACCGCGGTCTCCGGATTCCGTTCACCTGCCATGTTCCGCTCCGATCTCCATCAGCAGGGCGCCGGCCATGAGGGGCATCCGGAATCTCGAAATCCCGGTGCCGTCGGCCCGATCCCGCCGTGGCTTCATGCTACAATGGAACATTGTCCTGATCCGAACCGCGAAACCGGGATCGTTCCCCCGATATCGCCATGAATATCGTCTTCACATGGGTGCCTTCATGAGCCGCAAGCGTCTGGTCCTGATCGACGGCATGTCGCATATCTATCGTGCCTACTATGCCATACCCAAGTTGAGCAACACCAAGGGTATTCCCACCAACGCCGTCTATGGGTTCACCTCGATGCTGCGCAAACTCATCGAAGAGGAGAAGCCCGACTACATCGGGGTGGCGTTCGACCTGGAAGGGCCAACGGTGCGTCACGAGGCGTTTGAGGCCTATAAGGCCACGCGCAAACCCATGCCGGACGATCTGGTTGCACAACTGCCGCTGATCAGGAGATTGTGCGAGGTCTTCGGGGTTCCCGTGCTCTCCCAGCCTGGATACGAGGCGGACGACGTGCTGGGCACACTGGCCTTCAAGGCGGTTGACGTCGGGCTGACCGCCATCCTGGTCACAAGCGACAAGGATATGCTGCAGCTCGTTAACGAGCACATCCTGGTTATCGATCCCATGAAATCGAACCAGATTCTCGATACTCAAAAGGTCATGGAAAAAATGGGAGTCGCCCCCCGACAGGTGCCCGATCTTCTGGGCCTGTGGGGAGATAGCTCGGACAATATTCCCGGCGCGCCCGGCATCGGGGAGAAGGGGGCGAAGGAGCTGATCCAGACGTTCGGGACGATCGAAAACTGCCTGCTGAACTGGGAAAAGGTAAAGAGAAAGACCTACCAGCAGAGCCTGCGCGACAACGCCGAACTGATCCGCCTGAGCCGCGAACTTGCAACCATCCACCGTGACCTTCCGGTCGAACTGGACCTCGAGGCCCTCGTGCTCAGCCCGCCGGACCGGAAAGCGGCCTTTCAGCTATTCGCAGAACTCGAGTTCAAGTCTCTAATGCTGGAGTTCCTCGAGGAATCCCCACAGGAGGTGCAGGAGGCGAAATGGTTGGCACCTCAAGAGGTTGAACCATTTCTCGATGAGATCGAAAGCCGCCCCCGGGCCTTTTTGACCCTGAGGACGAAAGCGGTCGAACTGACGCGACGGAAAGCCGTGGCCGCCTGCGTGAGTAGCGGAGCCGGGCGCTCCGCACTTCTCGATCTGACGGATGAAACCACTGCACGGCGGTGGAGTCGCACCATGAGCCAGCCGGAAATAACGTGGATATGCTGGGATGCCAAGCTCTGCCGGCTAGCCCAGGAGTCCGGCGGCATAAACATGGTTGGGCCGGTCGACGATGTGATGCTGATGGCGTTTCTGACGGCTCCTCACCTGGGAGACTATTCCCTCAGAAGCTGGGCTCTGGAACAACTGCACCTTGCCCTGGCGGCGCCGGATGCCGCCGGCCCGGCGCTGCTTCCTGATGCGGCCCGGAATCAGGTCGCTCACGAACTCGGCCAGGAACTCGAAGCGGTACGCCGCTTGTATGACCTGATCTCCCCCCAAATGGATTCTCTGGGGCTTCGAACCCTTTACCGGGACATTGAGCTGCCGCTGATTCCGGTGTTGATCGACATGGAGCGCAACGGGATACGGGTGGACCCGAACACGCTGCAATCTCTTTCCATCGAAATGGAGAAGCAGATCGGCGGGCTTACTCGTCGGATTTATGAGGTCGCCGGCGTTGAGTTCAACATCAATTCCCCAAAGCAGCTCGGCGAGGTTCTCTTTGAGCGGCTCAACCTCCCGATGCTGAAAAAGACGCGCAAAACGAAGGGGTACAGCACTGATCAGGGGGTTCTCGAGGAACTGGCCCAATCCTACGAACTGCCGCAGTTGATCCTGGACTACCGGCAGCTCACCAAGCTGAAATCGACCTATGTGGACAGCCTGCCGGGGCTGATCCATCCTGAAACCGGAAGAATTCACACTTCCTTTCACCAGACCGGAGCTGCCACCGGACGATTGTCCAGTTCCGATCCGAACCTGCAGAATATTCCCATCCGGACCGACCTCGGCCGGCGCATCCGGGGCGCTTTCGTCCCCGATACGGGGAACAAGCTCGTTTCCGCCGACTACTCCCAGGTGGAGTTACGCGTATTGGCACATCTGTCTGAAGATCCGGTGCTCATCGATGCCTTCCGGAACAACGAGGACATCCATGAACGGACTGCGCGCGAAGTTTTCAGTGAGGCGGAATTGGCGAACCGGTCCGAATGCCGCCGCCGGGCCAAAGTCATCAATTTTGGCATCGTCTATGGATTGTCCGCGTTCGGGCTGGCGCAGAGGCTTGGAATTACCCGCGAGGAGGCCCAGGCTTTCATAAATGCCTACTTTGAGCGCTACCAGGGAGTCCGTACGTGGCTTGACCGGACGATCGAGGAGACTCGCCGCACGGGATTGGCGCGTACGCTTTTGGGCCGGATCCGGCCGATTCCGGACATCCTGAGCCGGGATTACGCGGTCCGTCAGTTTGCCGAGCGAACCGCCGTGAACACTCCGATCCAGGGGACTGCGGCGGACATCATCAAGATCGCCATGATTCGAATCCGGAAGACATTGCAGAATAAGGGACTATCGTCTAGAATCCTCCTGCAGGTTCATGACGAGCTGGTGCTTGAAAGCCCAAATCAGGAAGTTGCGGAGGTGCAGGAGATGATCCGGCAGGAGATGGAAAACGCCGTCACCCTGAAAGTGCCGCTGCGCGTCGATCTGGGCCTTGGCGACACCTGGATGGAAATGAAATAATTCGGGAAACAGGAAGCTGGCCGCTTCGTGTAAGTATAAGGCGTTGTGGGAGCTGAGAAAGAGAAAGGGAATGGCTGAAGTGCAAGGGGAAATTCTGCCCATGGCGGAGTTGGAGCTTGGTCTGACGCAGGCGGTTCCGGGCACCGACAACAACCTGGTGCGCGAGTTCATCGCCGGCAATGATGCCGCCTTCACCATGCTGGTGACCAAGTACAAGGACGCCCTGACCAACTATCTGAACATGATGGTCGGCAACTATGATGTTGCCGCCGATCTGGCCCAGGAAACCTTCCTGCGGGTTTACAAGAACATCGGCCGTTACAGCAATATTTACCAGTTCTCGACCTGGCTGTACCGCATCGCCACGAATCTGGCCATCGACGAAATGCGCTACCGCAAGCGGCGTGGCCAGGTGTTTTACAATAATGTCTGGGACAGCAATCGGAACGGCGACAGCGAACGGCCCGAGTTGCAGATCTCAGACGTCCGGCGCGGGCCGCGGGATGAGATGCTGCGCAAGGAAAGCTCTCAGGTGCTGGGGGACGCGATCCGATCTCTCCCCGAGAAGTACCGGACCGCTTTCATCATGAAAGAAGTTCAGGAACTGCCGTACGAGACGATTGCCAGGATCATGAAGTGTTCGACCGGCACGATCAAATCCCGGCTGCATCGAGCCAGAGAACTTCTCCAGCGCAAGCTGGAGCATTACGTATAGACAGCGATATGGACTGCCGCACGTTTCATCGACGACTTGAGGATTACCTGGAAGGCGGGATCGATTTTCCTGCCCGCTTCGGGATGGAGCGGCATGCCAAACAGTGCTATGCCTGCGAAAAGCATGTTTCGGAAGCTCTCCACCTCCGGCAGCGGACTCGCGAGCTGGCGCGGGTCGGCGCTCCCGCCGATTTTGAGACCTTGTTGCTGGGCAAGATCCGGGAGGAAAAAGCGCGCCACCGGTTCTGGAAACTCGAGAGCTTCTGGGTCTACGGCTTTGACCGGCTATCCTGGAGGACGGCAGGCACCGCAGCCGCAGCCGTGGTTCTGATTGCGGGCGCTTTTACCCTCTCCCGTTTCGGAGTCAGATACTTCGAGGCTGAATTCCAACAGTCTCCCGACCGCACACAACAGGAACAACGCTATCCAGGCGGGGGTGGGGATCCCACCTCGGTGTCATCGCGGATGGGATTGGCTGGCTGGGGCGATTCTGTGAGTCCCGGCGGCGCGTTGAATGTCGGCGCTTCGGGTTATTTTGGCCGGGACGCCTGGGCTATTCCCTATTCTGAGCCGGGCGATTCGGATTACTATGAGTTTCTCGTTCCCGTTTCCGGCGACAGACAGCTGATTATGAGGCTGCCCAGGACGATCCGCATGCGGTATGACCAGCCCTCGCAAGAATATTTTATCCGGAATGTGAGTCATTAGTGCCGACCATGCCTGCATCCAGAGCTGCCCATCCAATCGGATTACAGCGCCTGACGCTGATCGGCATCATGATTCTGCTGGCCTGTCCGATGGCCATGAGCCAGGACGACGCGCTCCGGCAGGCGGCGGAAACCCTCGTTCGTGTAAACATTTTCACCACCGATGAAGCAGCGCAACCGACAGGGACCGTGATTGATCTGGGGGCGAAGGGCCTTCAGAGCTATCGCCCGACGATTATCGAGTGGATTCCGTCCAGCGGCATCGTCCTCGACGACAAGGGGCATGTCCTGACCTTTGTGGGCTATCGCTGGCTCAACATTCATGCGCGCAACCCCAGGATTGAAGTCATCGATGCCAAGGGCATCAAGCATCCCGCGAAACTGATCGGGATTGATCAGAGCATGAGGGTTGCGATCGTGCTTTGCGACGGGGCCGGACTTCGGAAAACTCCCCTCTGCGAGAGCTGCAAGATTACAGATAGTGTCTCCGTAATCATGCCAGTGGTGGATAGTCCCCGGATCTCCGGGTTTGAGAGCGCGCGCGTGCTGTCGGTGGGTACAGCGGGCAATGCTGCGGATGGGAATGACTGGGCCATCAGGATCAGCCGGCCGTTGAGCGTCATCGGCGCGCCGTTGCTTAATGCCCGAAACCAGATTATCGGGATCATCGCCGACCAGGAATCGCAGAGGACGATGCCGGCCCCGGCGGCTTCGGTGAATATCTTTCCGGTCTCACAGCTGCTCGGCTCCGCCCGCAAGATCATTAAGGCCGGCGGCGACATCCAGACCGGGTGGCTCGGAGTGATCGTAGACGCCGATATCGATTCCGGAAACGGAGTTTCGATTGCCGATATCGATAAAGACAGCCCGGCGTACAAGGCCGGGCTGGCAGCTCGCGATGTTCTGGTCAAATGGAACGGCGCATCGATCCGTGACGCCCGTAAGTTCATACAGATCGTGCAGGACACTCCGATCGGCTCCAGCGCTGAAATCGAAATTCTGCGCCAGGGCAAGCCGTTGAAGGTGACCGCGCTTATCGAAGCCAGAAAGGCGCAGGATCCGAGGGAGCGGCTGGTTATCGACTTCCCGGGGGTCAAGAGCATGTCCGGTGCAACGGTGCCGGACCGCGAGGCTCCGCTGCAGACGATGCTCGGCATCGAGCTGGTGCTGCTCACCCCGCAGCTCGCAGATTTCCTGCAAATGACCTGGCAGCCCGGCCTGTTTGTGGCGAGCGTGACCAGGCGGGCCCCTTTCGACCGCGCGGGTATCATAGCGGGTGATGTTATCCTGGATGTTGACGGAGCGCGTGCGGGCAGCCCGCAGACCTTCTTCGACCACGTCAGGTCGCTCGGCTCAGGCGGTCGCCTGGTACTGCGATTGGTGCGCAAAGGGGTTGAATTGAGCAAGACGGTTCAGTTGCCCCGGCTGCCCGCCCCTTTCCGCAAGCCCACACCCTGAATCCAGGGCTGTAGCGGTTTAGGCTATAGGCTGCCAGGCCTTTGGAATCAGGCCGACAGGGTGAAGGGTACTGGCCGCAATTATCGACCTTTTCCTGTCTCGCAGCCGGTCGGGCTTCTCGACCTGCTGTCGCGCATGCCACACCGCTCTCGATCGCACGCCTTGCATCCATGATCGCCTATCAGGCGGTGTAGGAAGGCGGGGTCTGAATTGCAGGGCCATTCCGCATTCGTTTGACTGGGATGCCGGCTCCCGCTATAGTCGGCTCTTCTATTCCTTAGAGCGAGAACAACATGAAGCGTTCCTGGCTCCGGCCGAGGCTGGACTGGCTTCTTATTTTCGTGCTCATTGCCCCCGTCCTGCGATGGTCGGGATACAAAGATCCTGCCTGGATATTCATCGCTGCCTGTCTGGCAATTATTCCGCTCGCCGGCTGGATGGGGAAGGCCACAGAACATCTGGCGGCGCGTGCCGGGGAAGGCGTGGGGGGACTCCTGAACGCCACGTTCGGGAATGCGGCGGAGTTGATCATTGCGATCATGGCTGTGCGCGCGGGCCTGTACGATGTCGTCAAAGCCTCGCTGACCGGGTCGATCATCGGCAACATCCTGCTGGTATTGGGAGCGGCCTTCCTGGCCGGAGGACTCCGCCACAAAACCCAGAGCTTTCACACCGGCGGGGCGCGCATCCAGGCTACGATGATGACGCTGGCCACCATCGGGCTGATTCTTCCGGCGGCCTTTCACTACCTGGCCGGACCCCGCGCACAATCCGCCGAAACCGATCTCAGCGTGGAGTTCGCCGTCGTGCTGCTGATCACCTATGGCCTGTCGCTGCTGTTCGGCCTCCACACCCATAAGCACTTCTTTACCGGTCATCGGGGCGAAGCTACCCAGGTGACGGAGGAAACCCACGGGGCCTGGCATTTGCGCTCCAGCCTGCTGGTGCTCGCAGCGGCGACCGCCATGGTGGCCTGGATGAGCGAGATCCTCGTGGGTTCGGTCGAGCCGGCCGCGCACGCCCTTGGGATCAGCAGTCTGTTTGTCGGCGTGGTGGTGGTCGCCATCATCGGGAATGCCGCCGAGCACAGCACCGCCGTCCTCGTTGCTGTACGCAACCGCATGGATCTCAGCCTGGGGATAGCCATCGGCAGCAGCATCCAGGTAGCGCTTTTCGTTGCGCCCGTAATCGTCCTGGCCAGCCTGGTCATCGGCCCGTCGCCGATGAACCTCGTCTTTACTCCCGCGGAGGTGCTGGCCGTGTTTCTGGCCGTAATCCTGGCCAACGAGATTGCCCGCGACGGCGAGTCCAACTGGATGGAGGGCGCCCAGCTGCTCGCGGTCTACACGATGGTTGCCATTGTTTTCTATTTTCTGCCTGAAACCGCGTAGCCAGGACTGATGTAAGGGCCTGTCAATGAATAACGTTTGCATTTTGGCGCGAGCGCCGTCGCCCCCTCCTGGGCGGGCAGATGCAAGGCGCCGCGACGCAGGCGATGTGGTGACATCGTCGAGGAGCGGCAACACAGCAGATGCCCGCCCGCCGCCGCGACCCTTCGGGCTGCGGCCCGCAGGCCCGCTGGCTTCGTTGCTCGCTCCTTACATACAACCCGGTATGCTCGTCGCTCGCGCCTCGCCAGCGGGCCTGGGGACCGGCAGCAAAA
This sequence comes from Terriglobia bacterium, assembly GCA_963824985.1. Taxonomy (GTDB): domain Bacteria; phylum Acidobacteriota; class UBA6911; order UBA6911; family UBA6911; genus JAFNAG01. The sequence continues at coordinate 140,930 of CAWGRQ010000047.1, read as the reverse complement.
TGCAAACGTTATTCATTGACAGGCCCTAACCGCCGAGAACGTAGAAAGAGAAGAAAAAGTATTTTTTGATCTTTGCGTTCTCTGCGGTAGCGATGTCATGAACCGCTGATGCCGGCTTCGGCATGGCCTGATTCGAATGACATCATCTTTTTGTCGTCGAGCACCCCTTCCCAACGCGCCACGACGGCGGTGGCGACACAATTCCCCGTCACGTTGGTGGCCGTGCGGCCCATGTCGAGAATCTGATCGATGCCGAGCAACAGGGCCACCCCTTCCATCGGGAGATTAAAACTGGCGACCGTTCCGGCCAGAATCACCAGGGATGCACGCGGCACCCCGGCCACCCCTTTGGAGGTGAGCATCAGGGTGAGCATCATGGCGAGCTGCGTTTTTATGTCCAGGGGAATGCCGTACACCTGGGCGATGAAAATGGACGCGAGCGACAGGTACAGAGTGGCCCCGTCCAGGTTGAAGCTGTACCCCGTGGGGAGCACAAACCCGACGATGTCGCGCGGGCAGCCGAATCGCTCCATCGACTCCATCGCCGTGGGGAGTGCGGCTTCGCTCGAAGCCGTGGTAAAGGCGATGGTGAAGGGTTCCCGGATGACCTTGAACAGGCGCAAAAAGGGGACCCGGATGATCATGCAGACCAGGAACAGTACGATAAAAACAAAAAAGATCAGGGCGCCATAAAAACAGAGAACCAGGCTTGCGTACCCTTTCAGCACCCCCAGTCCCTTGGCCCCCACGGTGGCGGCGATCGCCGCCATCACACCGAACGGCGCAAACTTCATGACAAAATCGGTGAAGCGGAACATCGTTTCCGCCACTATATTCAGCAGCGAAACGAGGGGCTTTCCCTTTTCTCCGATCGCAGCCAGAGCGAGGCCGAAAAAGAGGGAAAAGATGACCAGTTGCAGAATGTCTCCGCGTGCCATGGCGTCGACCACGCTGGTGGGGAAGACATGGATCAGGAAATCACTCCCCGACTGCGGCTTTTGCACCAGGGAGCTGGCCGCTGTGGCGGGCTCGGAAACCTGGGTGGCGGCCTGGGGGATATATTGCCCCGGTTTGAAAACGTTAACCGTCACGAGTCCGATCAGCAGGGCGATGGTGGTGGCGATCTCAAAATAGATGAGCGCCTTCAGGCCGATCCGCCCGACTTTCTTGAAATCTCCGGTGCCGGCGATGCCGATAACCAGGGTGGAAAAGATCAACGGGGCGATGATCATCTTGATCATGCGCAGGAAAATGTCCGCCATCGGCTTGATGCCCACGCCCCAACCCGGTTCGAGCCAGCCGACGAGAATGCCGGCTACCAGGCCGATCAGAATCTGCACCGTCAGTGAGGGAAAACGCCACCTTTTCATAATAGTGTCCTATGCAGTAATATGGTTCTGCTGTTGCGAGAAAACCCTGGGCAGCCGCCGTGCGAGCGCTCTACGTTAGTGGTTTTTTCGTACAGTTGCAATTCATTTTGCGAAGGGCGCCGGGGGCGGGATCGGGCGCTTGCCCAATCCCGGTCCCGGGGGCCGTCCGCTTGCAGCATTGTCCCGGCCCTTATTCCCGGGGCACGCTGAGGAGTGACCCATGTTATTTAAAATTCTTGTTAAAAAAGAATTTCATACACTGATCGACATCATTCTGGAGTCGAATGAAGTCATCGGGCCCAAAAGGGTCGACACGAACAAAGATGGCAAACCGATTCATCAGTATCTGCCGGTGAAGAACTCGGCCGAGCTCGATCTTTCGTATGAGACCACCGAGTATTCGGCCAAGACCTATTTCCTTCCTTACCAGGAAAACCTGTCGACCTATAAGTTCGGCAATGACGATTGGGTCCAGGAGATTTCATACCGGATCCAACCCCGGGCGATTATCGGACTCCACGCTTGCGACATCAACGCGTTGCTCAAGCTGGACAAGGTGATGGCGCGTGAATTCTTCCCAAGCCCTTATTACATTTCCAGGCGCAAGAACACGTTTATCGTCGGCATCGATCACGAGCCCTGCACTGGGGCCTTCTGCCACTCGTTGGGGACCGACACGGTCAACCGCGGTTTCGACCTGTTTCTCACCGATCTGGGTGACCGCTATTTTGTTGCGATCGATTCGGATCGAGGTTTTGCCACGCTCCACCGGGTCAAGGTGCGGGAAGTGACGGAGCAGGATACCGCGGACTATCTGGCCGTGCGCAAGCATTTGACATCCGGTTTCGGACCGCATCTGGATGTGAAACAGCTGCCGAACCTTCTCGACATCGAATTCGAGTCGGATGTCTGGAAGAAATGGGGCGGCAAGTGCCTCAGTTGCGGGAGTTGCGCCATGGTGTGTCCGACCTGCTATTGCTATGGAGTCAGCGAGCGCCTTTCGATGGACTTCCGGGAAGGCGCCAAGATCAAGCGGCTCTACTCGTGCAATCTGGTCGATTTCGCCCGGGTGGCGGGCGGGCACAATTTCAGGCCGAATCGGGAGCAGCGCCTGAAGTACCGGTACTATCACCAGCACCGCGGTTTCGTAGAGGCGTATGACGAACCGAAATGCGTCGGCTGCGGGCGCTGCGGGCGAACCTGCCTGGCGGGGATCAATCCGCCGGACATCATCCGGGATCTGCTGGCGGAGGAGGCGCGAACATGAAAACTCTACTTCACCCTTACGATGTAAACCTGGAAACCGAGATCAACGAGCCCTTGGACTTCAACTACAAGACGCATCTCAAGCACGTGGACCGGACTTTCAAGGCGGAGATCTCCAGCGTCATCCGCCTGACCGAGAAGGAGAAGCTGTTTCACATCCGGCTGATCGACAATGCCGAACGGGAGCGGTTTTCGTTCCAGCCCGGCCAGTTCGTCATGCTGGAACTTCCCGGATTCGGCGAAGTGCCGATATCCATTTCCGGTTCCAACTCGCAGCGCGGATTCATCGAGCTGTGCATCCGGCAGGCGGGTCTGGTAACCACGGTGCTTCATCGATCCAAACCGGGCGCGCGGGTCGGCATCCGCGGGCCGTTCGGTACCTATTTCCCGATGGAAAAGATGAAAGGGCACAGCATTCTTCTCATCGCGGGAGGATTGGGCCTGGCGCCGCTGCGCGCCCCCATCTTCTACGTCACCGAAAACCGCTCGGACTTCCGCCAGGTGCACATTCTGTATGGCACGATTGATCCCAGCCAGCTGCTCTTCGACTACCAGTATGAGCAGTGGCGGCGGATCGACGGTGTCAACCTGTCCCTGATCGTGGAGAAACCCGACGCGAACTGGCATGGTCCGGTCGGCCTGGTCACCAAACTGCTCGAGCGGATCGATGTGCCGATGGACGATACCTTCGCCATTGTCTGCGGGCCGCCGGTCATGTTCAAGTTCGTGTGCAACCAGCTGGGCTTGATGGGCATGCCGCGGGACCGGATGTTCGTATCCCTGGAACGCCGCATGCACTGCGGCATGGGTAAGTGCTGCCGGTGCAACGTCGGCTCCACCTATGTCTGCATGGATGGCCCGGTGTTCGATTTCTGGACGGTGATGAATCTCAAGGAAGCGATCTAGGAGGCAACGCGATGAAATATTTAGGTATCGAACCAAACCGGCCGCGGATCGCTGTCTTCGACTTCACCAGTTGCGAAGGCTGTGAGCTGCAGCTTGCCAATAAAGAAGAGACCCTGGCTGAGTTTTTGGGCGCCATTCAGATCGTCTGCTTCCGGGAAATCTCGTCGGCGGACGACGGCCATTACGACATCGCCCTGATCGAAGGGGCGGTGACACGAGCGGATGAGGTCACCCGTCTGCGCGCTATTCGCGCGCGGGCCAAGGTCCTGGTTGCGCTCGGCAGTTGCGCCTGTTATGGAGGGGTGAACAAACTTAAAAACGCTTACGACCTTAAAGAGGCGAATCGGGAGGTATACGGGGATGACCCGAAGGAGACCCTGCCGACCTGCCCCGTAAAGGATATTGTTCCGGTGGATCTGGAGATTCCGGGATGCCCGGTTTCCAAGGCCGAAGTGGAACGGATCGTCCAGCACGTAATCTGGGATGTGCCCTACGAGGCACCATCGTTTCCCGTGTGCCTGGAGTGCAAGCAGCGCTACACGGTGTGCCGTTTCGAACATGGGCAACTCTGCCTGGGCTCGATCACCCGCGGCGGGTGCAACGCACCCTGTCCCGCGGGAGGGCTTGGCTGTTGGGGATGCCGTGGGCCTGCCGCGGACCCGAACTACGAGGAATTTTTCACGCTCGCCAGGGCCAGAGGCTTCGGCGATCGCGAGATCTCCGAACGGCTCAACTTCTTTGGCGCTTTTGAGGTGGCAAAATGAAAATCAACCTTGATGTGGACGTTCACCACCTGACCCGCGTGGAAGGGCATGGCAATATCCGGGTAGTGGTCAAGGATGGGGAAGTGAAGGAAGCCCGCTGGGATGTGGTCGAAACCCCCCGCTATTTCGAAGTCATGCTCAAAGGGAAACACTATTCCACCGCCGGCATCCTCACCGCCCGGATCTGCGGCATCTGCTCCATCGGTCACTGTCTTGCCAGTCTGCGCGCGACCGAGGAAGCCCTTGGGGTGGTCATCCCGGAAGCGGCCCGTAAGCTGCGACTGCTGGCCAAACACGGGGAGACTCTCCAGAGCCATTATCTGCACCTGTTCTTTCTCGCGGCTCCCGATTTCGTCGGCCTGCCCAGCGTTCTGCCGTTGTTGGAGGCAAAGCCCGAGATCGTGCATCTGGCGTGCCGTCTGAAGGCGGTTGCGAACCGGCTGTGCGACCTGGTGGCCGGGCGCACGACTCATCCCGTTTCACTTCAGGTCGGTGGGGTCGCCATGTTGCCGCCGCGCGAAAAACTCCTCGCCCTTCACGATGAGCTCGAGCGTTCGCTTGAGGACGTCAAGGCGGCCGCGGATCTCATCGCAACGTTCAAAGTCCCGGCCTTTGAGCGTGAGACCGAATTCGTGTCGCTCAAGGGTGAAACGGAATACCCGTGGATCGGCGGACGGCTGATTTCCACGGACGGCGTCGAGCGCGCCGAGAGCGAGTACCTCGCGATGACGAACGAGTATGTGGACAGCCACAACACATCCAAGTGGTGCCGTCTGTCTCGCCCTTCGTTCGCAGTCGGGGCCCTCGCCCGGTACAACAACAATCATCGGTTGCTGAACCCGGAAGCTGCGCGGGTAGCGGCCGATTTCGGGCTTGTGCCCGTCTGCCACAACCCGTTCATGAACAACATCGCCCAGTTGGTCGAATGCGTTCACGTGACCCATGACGTCGTGCGGCTGCTGGAAGAGCTGGTCGAGGGAGGGCCCGCGGAGACGATGGCCGCCGTGGTTCCACGGGCGGGTGAGGGGGTGGGGGCGGTTGAGGTGCCACGCGGTATCCTCTATCACCACTACGAATACGACCCCGAAGGCTACATCGTGCGTGCCAACTGCATTATTCCGACGACGCAAAACAATGCCAATATTCATCTCGACATGCCGGCGCTGGCGAAACACTTCGCCAGGGATGGCATGACCGATGCGCAGTTGACGCTGCTCTGTTCGATGCTGGTTCGATCGTACGATCCGTGCATTTCCTGCTCAGTGCACTGATTTTCGGATCAATATGGCTAGCCGGGGTCGTGACGCAAGAGCGCGGCCCCGGCCGTTCGATAAGTATGAGCGCCTGTGATTCAGAGCTTCAGGTCCCGCCGGATTGCATCCTGTGAAGCGTGAAAATAACAGATGTCGCGCGCAGCGCCTTGGAGTGCGGCGCCCCGGCCTGAACCTTATACGCATCTTACTCGCGACAGGCAAACTCGCTGGAGGCGGGTGCCGGCCCTTGCGGGCCTCATTTCTCCACCACTCCCTACCCCGCGCTGACGCGCGGGGCTAGGTACTGCCGGCGCTTCGCGCCTGGATTTCGTGACCATCGCGGCATGGCTCCTGATTTTGGCCACAGGTGGTGCGGGCGTTCGATTGATCCATGGACATGCATGCCCGAGGCCCGAGGGGCCGGCAGTACCTAGGCCCGGCCGCAAGGCCGGGAATGGGATGGCTCGGGAACGAGCGCCGACGGCGCGGCACAAAAACTCTTGTTTTTTCCAGCATGAAGATGCGTATAAGGTTCAGGCCCCGGCGCCGCTTTCCAAGCGGGTTAATCCACCGATTTCCCTGCCACTCCATCTGCCTTCCCCTTGCCTGCCGGGGATAGCACATCCTATAGGTCGCCTGCGAATTCACGGATTTCCTTGTAGAGTTCAAACCAGAGAGTCCCCGCGGCAGCTGCCGATGCGGCCAATACCCAATCGTTTCCCGAGAGCGCACGGGTCTTGAATGCCGCCTGGGCAAACGGGGTCATGGTGGCGAACCAGCCGAAGGCAATGGCCGCAACGGCCCATACCACCATCACTCGATTGGAGAGGGGCCCGAGACGGCGCAACGGCTCCTGTTCGGAGCGCAGTGTAAAGGCGAGGAAGACATGTCCGAACAGCCAGGTGACAAAAGCGATACTTTGCGCTTCCACCAGCCCGGCGCCGGAGTACCAGCGGAACAGGTAGACGAACGTGACGGCGGCCAGCAGACCCGTGGCGGCCCGAATGATCCCGACCATCATTTCGCGGTTCATGAAGGGGGTTCCGGGAGGGCGCGGCTGCTGGCGCATGAGGTTTGATTCCGCCCGTTCGGCCACGAAGGCCGCGGCGGCGGCCAGATCCATGAACAGCTCCATGAGGATGATCTGGATGGGAGCGAAGGGGACGGGCACCTGGAGCAGGACCGGGAGCAGGGTTGCACCGATGAGGGCCATCTTGCAGGCCAGGTAATAGCGCACTCCCTTGCGCAGGTTGGCATAAATCAGGCGGCCCTGTTCAACGGCGGTGATGATCGTGGCGAAGTTGTCATCGGCCAGAACCATTCCCGCGGCCTCGCGGGCGACATCGCTGCCGGTCTCGCCCATGGCTATGCCGATGTCGGCGGCCGCCAGCGCCGGTGCGTCATTCACACCGTCACCGGTGACAGCCACGACCTCCCCCTGCTTTTGAAAGATCCGCACCAGGCGCAGCTTGTCCTCGGGATTCGTGCGGGCGAAGACCGAAACCCGTCCGGCTTCGACTTCGAGCTCGGCATCCGGGAGGGCGGCAACATCCTGGCCCGTAAGCATGCGGTCGGTGTCTGCCATGCCGATCTGCCTGGCCACGGACAGCGCAGTGAGGGGGTGATCGCCCGTGACCAGCACCGGGCGAATCCCGGCCTCACGGCATGACTGAATGGCCTGCTTGACCTCGGGTCTGGGGGGATCGGCCAGCCCCGCGAGGCCGACGAAGCAGAGACCGGATTCGGCGGTTTCCTGGGTCAGCGGCTCACCGGAGATGCGCTTTTCGGCAAATGCCATGACGCGCAATCCCTCCTGTGCCAGGGTGGCTGCCCGGTCGAGGATGTGTTGCCGGGCGGCATCATCCATGGGAAGCTCGATACCCTTGATCCACCTGTGATCGCATTGGGGAAGCATCACCTCGGGCGCGCCCTTTACCGCGGCATACAGCCGGCCATCCCGGTCGAAGATCACCGACATGCGCTTGCGTCCGCTGTCCGGGGTAAATTGATCGCGCAAGGGATGATCCTGGCGCACGGATTGCGCATCCAGTCCTTCGCGGGAGGCGGCGCGCAACATCGCGGTTTCGAGTGGATCCCCGATATAATCGCCGGCGCTTTCGATCGCGTTGCTGCACAACACCGCGAGCTCGAGCAGGTACCGGTGGGGAACTTCCGCCTCCAGAATGCTCAGTTCCATCCGGTTCCGGGTCAGGGTCCCGGTCTTGTCGGTCAGGATTGTGGTTACGCCGCCCAGAGTCTCGGCGGCCCGCAAGCGCTTGACGATGGCGTGCCGTCTGGAGAGTCGGTAGCTGCCGAGGGCCAGGACCATGGTAATGATAATGGGAAGCTCCTCGGGGATGGTGGCAAATGCCATGGAGAGGCCCGTGAGCAGCATGAGGCGAGGAGGCTGTCCGCTGAGCAGCCATCCGAGCAGGGCAACGAGACCGCTGAAGCCCAGGGCAAGCCAGACCATCCAGCGCGTCAGCTCGCGCATCGTATGCTGCAGCGGCGTGCGCGGCTCTCGAACCTCCGCGGTCAGGCCGGCCAAATGACCGAGTTCGGTGTTCATGCCGGTGGCTACGACCATGGCTGTGGCCCGTCCCCGCGTGATCTGCGTGCCGGCAAATACCAGATTGCGCCGCTCGGCCAGGGGAGTCGGCTCAGCGAGGATCGAAGGGGCATCCTTGTCTACCGGCACCGACTCGCCGGTCAGCAGCGATTCATCCGCAGCGAGTCCTAATGCTTCCAGCAGGCGGGCATCGGCCGGCACGCGGCGGCCGCTTTCGATCATGATCAGGTCCCCGGGCACAATCTGCTCTGCCGGAATTTCATGGAATTTACCGCCGCGGCAGGCAATCGTCGTCGGCACGGACAGCCGGTGCAGGGCTGCGACTGCCTTTTTGGCCCGGTACTCATTGTAGATTTCGACGCAGACCAGGACGAGGACGACCGCCAGAATAGTCAGCGCATCGCGGGGACCGCCCCAAAGTGCGTACAGGCATCCCGTGATGATGAGCAGCAGGATCATCGGTTCCCGGACTTCTTCAAAGAAAATAGCCCAGAACCTGACTTCCCGAATCTTGCGCAAACGGTTCACGCCATGGTGCCGGAGGCGGCGGTCAGCCTCCTCCGGGGCCAGACCCGAGAGACCATTCGAATCCAGGCGCCGGCACACCTCCTCCGGGGAAAGGGAATGCCAGGCATGGGACAGGCGGTCTTGTTCCAGTTTGGATGAATCCGGCATGGGATCGGGCTCCTGTGTTTTCATTGACCAGTGTGATCGGCCGGAGATGCAAGCATACTCCGGCTTCCGCGGGCGGCTCAAGGATGATCGGTCGTGACCCGCGATTTTAGCGGAGCCCCGACTGAATTCGGGGACACCCAATGAGACCGGATGCCAGAGGTTGATGGCGCCCGGCACACAGGGTACAATTCTGCGACACAGCCAGGAATTACGATCGCTTCACCTGTCGTAGCCGGCACAACCGGATGTCAATCGGGAGATGTTATGGCTTTAATCCAGTTCACCAAGAATCACTCCGACCATTCCACCGACAAGGGCTACCAATTTGAGTTTTTCTGTGATCGGTGCCACAGCGGCTTCATGAGCGAGTTCAAGCCTTCCATGGCGGGACTCGCCACCGGCGCGCTTCGTGCTGCGGGAGACGTTTTTGGCGGCCTGTTCGGCCGGGCGAGTTCCGGCACCTACGAAATCGAACGCGTCGTGCGCGGTCCGGGGCATGACAAGGCCTTTCGCGATGCCATTGAAGAGGCAAAACCGAACTTCCGCCAGTGTCCCAAATGCGCCCGATGGGCTTGCCTGACCATGTGCTGGAACGAAAAACGCGGGCTCTGTTACGAATGCGCTCCGAACGTGGAGACCGAGCTTTCGGCGGCGCAGGCCCAGGCCACGGTGGATCAGATCAAGGACAAGGTCCGGAATCTCGATTTGACCAAGGACATCGATGTGACCGGCGAAGCGGTGGCTCTCTGCCCGGCTTGCGGCGCCCGTACCCAGGGAGCCAAGTTCTGCCCGGAGTGCGGCAAGCCCCTGCGGGCCAAGAATGAATGTTCGCGCTGCGGCACCAAAACCGAACCCGGCACCAAGTTCTGTCCGGAATGCGGCAACAAGATGAGCTGATCCGATGCCCTCCTACTCCGGCACTTACGTACGCATCTCGGTCCAGGGATTGGCAGCGCAACCGGGCACATGCCGGGTCGAATTCGACGACGAGGGCCTGACCCTCGTTCCGGAATCGGGCCCGCCCACAGGCCTGGATCTGGGAGACATTGACGAACTCCGCCCTGGGGAATATGAACTGCTCCTGAAGCTCTACACAGGCGAGAGCATTCTTCTCTCACGATTCGGCAAGTCCTTTCAGAACCTGTTCCATGACCTGCGGGAATCTCGCAGCAAGCGTCTGATCCAGTGCCTTCTTCTCGAAGATCTGGAAGAGATCGAACGCTTTGAAGGCACGGCCGACTTGACTTCTCCGGAGGGAGGTTTTTCCGCTCCAGCCGAACTCCGGCTCTACCGGAGCAATCTGGCGGTGCTGCCGCAGGATCAGACCGGTCTGCAGTGGCGGCTCGCGGAAATCGATGCGGTTGTGTTCGACAACGACCGGTATGCAGTTGTCCTCCGCTCCGGCGATGAGCTTCTCACCTTGACCCGGTTGGCCAAACGGACACGGGAGTTCATGGATCGCCTCAAAGAGGCCATGAATGAAGTTGCGAACCGGAGCGCCGTCACCGTGCGTTCCGTGTTTCCGTTTCTCACCCCCGACGAGTTTCGGAGCGTTGCCGAATTATTAAGGGAAGGCCGGGTGGCCCCGCTCTCCAGGCTGGCAGCGGTTCATCCCAGGACCGGCCAGGCACTGTCCGATAAAATCGTCGTGTCCAGGCTCAAGCCGTATTACGATTTTCTGATGGAGCGCGCCTCCGTCGAAGGGGCTTATGCCGGGTTCAGGCTCATTCGCAAGGATGAAGAATTGCCGGCCGAAGACACGAAGGATGCGGAAACCCCTGATCCGGTTCAGGGGCAGGAAGCGGCCCTGCCTGATTTGGATGGCGGGAATGGCACGCCGCCGGACTCAGGCGGGGAACCAGGCGATATGGCAGTTCTGCACTGGTTCATTATCCCCCTGCGCACCCCCCGGGGTGGAAGCGTGCCTCGGGTTGCAGCCTGGGAAACAACCTCGCGGTCCGGCAGAGCAACTTATTTTTTCAATCTGATCTCTCCGGATGCAGCCGGCGGCATCACGGATCCACAGCAGGCAGCGGCGATCGTCGACCGGGAAATTCGACGGTTGAATCGGGTTCTGCAGCTTCTCAATTTTCGCCGTGAACCGATCTACGTTCCCGATGATGCCTTGGAGATGCAGCTGCGATATCGCCGGTATGCCATCGCTTGCCGCAAGATCCCTGAATTGCGACGCCTGCGCTCCTCTTTCCTGGGCCGGGCACTGCACACATCTTCGCTCCTCTGGCAGCAGCAGGTGGAGCGCATTCTATCCGGAGGGTGAGCAAACCGTCCTGTCAACCTATGACGCAGAAGGAGCGGATCCATGGTGATGTCACGTTCGTCAAATAGGCTCTCGCGACGCGGATTCGGGCGATTGGCGGTGGTTGCCGCTTTGGGAGCTTCCGCTGCCGCGGCTGCACCTCAGCAAGTCCGTCGCCCGGAGAGCCCGGCAGCGGCGCAACCGCAACCGGCGACGGCGGACGTCATCGACGGCTTTGACGTCCCGATTTCCACCGAACCCGGATTTGTATATCGACCATGAACGACGACATACTTTACTCGAGCATTTCGGAACTGGGGAAACTCCTGCGGGCGCGCAAAATCTCTTCGCTCGAATTGGCCAGGGCCTATCTGGCGCGTTTGGAAACACTCGGCCCCAAGTACAACGCGCTCGCGACGCGAAACCCGTGATCTGGCCGAGCGGCAGGCCAGAGAATCCGACGAACGGCTGAAGACGCAAACAGCCGCGCGGTCCGCTCGAGGGCATTCCCTACGGCGTGAAGGACCTGCTTGCGACGAAAGGGATACCCACTACCTGGGGTTCTGAGCCCTTTCGCGATCAGGTATTCGACTACGACGCAACCGTCATCCGGAAGCTTCGTGATCGGAGGCGGGGTCCTGGCAGCCAAGCTGGCCATGGTACCCTTGGCCGGTGGTGGCGGCTACCGTTACTCGAATCCCCATCTGTTCGGAACCTGCAAGAATCCGTGGAATCCCGAGCACTGGGCGGGCGGATCATCGAGCGGGCCCGACGGCAGCCGTGTCAGCCGGCCATGGTGCCATTTGCGATCGGCTCGGAAACGGGCGGTTCCATCGTGGTCGCCGCTGCGTACACCGGCATCACCGCCGTGCGCCCAACCTACGGGCTCGTGAGCCGCTTTGGCGCCATGGCACTTTCATGGACCCTCGACAAGCTGGGCCCCATGTGCCATTCCTCCGAAGATTGTGCGCTCGTATTGAGCGTCATCGCCGGTGACGATCCGAACGATCCCAGCTCCTCCGGCAGGACTTCGTCTACCGGCCGAACAGCGGCCGCCCGCGACGGGAGATTCGCATCGGCTACTTCCGCCACTGATTTCTCCGAACGGGCTGTCGCGTCGGCCCGACCGGCGTTCCAAGGAAGCAATCGAAGTGTTCCGGAAAATGGGAGTCAGACTGGTTGAGGTGTCGTTGCCCCAATTGCCCTACCGGCAAGTGAGCGGAGTGATCGCGAGTTCGGAAGTCTCAACCGTGTTCGGACCTCTCATCAACGACCCCGAGAGGTTCAATCTCATGCGAGACGAGCGGCAGAAGTCCGGATTGAAGAACGGCCTGAATATTCCCGCAACTCGATACTTGCAGGCTACCCGCATACGCCGGATCATCCAGGAGCGAATCCGGGAGTTCTTCAAACAGGTGGACGTGGTGATGTGTTATACGGAGAGAAATCCGGCTCCTCGCATCGACAGTGAGCCGCCCGAGCGGCCCGCCGGCTCCGGTCGTGGCGCCGGAACGGCGCGCCCGGCGCAGCCGCGGCCGGCAGCCGGCAACACCGACCTGATGGGCTGCTCCAATCTTTTGGGGCTTCCGGGAATTACGCTGCCATGCGGTTTCTCGACCGGAATAAATCTTCCGCTCGGGCTACACCTGGTGGGCCGTCCATTCGAGGAACAACTCCTGTTCCAGCTCGGGAACGGATTTCAAAAGAACACCGACTGGCATCTAAAGCGCCCTCCTGTGGGAAACGCATAGACATGAGGGTATGGGGATTTCCAGGCCCGACGCATTCGATGACTCTGATTCTCACTGGAAGCCAAGAGGTCGGGGACTGACAACCGCAACATCGGAATAATGGATGCCCAACTGCCTACGTCGTCGGTCCCGGTCGATGGCACCGGTTCAGGATCAGGCTCAGTGTCGAGGCGTCGATGTTGCCGCCGGACAGTACGGCGACACATCTTCCCCCGGATTTGATTTTGCCTGCCAAGACTGCCGCGGCGGCCGCTGCGCCCGAGGCCTCCACGAGGACCTGATCCGAATCGATGAGCGTCGCGACAGCCTGGACCAATTCATCCTCGGAGACGAGCACGATCTCGTCGATCATGGACATGGCGACGGCGAACGGCACCCGTCCGAATCCGCCGGCCAGCCCCTGCGCCAGCGTCGGTTCGTGGTCGTACGGATCGCAGGCGCGCCCATCCCGCTTCGACAGCCATGCGGAAGGCGAGGCTGCCGGGTTTACGCCGATGATCCGCACGCCGGGATCGATCGATTTCGCGGCGATCGCAATGCCTGCGATCAGGCCGCCGCCGCCCACGGGCACGACAATCGTATCCGCTGCCGGAAGATCCTCCATGATCTCGAGGCCGCAGGTCCCCTGCCCGGCGATCACCTCGACGTCGTCATAAGCCGAAACCCAGGTGGCGCCGGTGCTGCCGGCCTGGGCCAGCGCGGCCTGTTGCGCCTCCTCGAACGTCCGACCCACGAGATGCATGCGGATGTCGTATTGTTTCAGCTTTGCGATCTTGGCCGGCGCGGCGTCTGCCTGCACGTAGATGTTGACTTCCCGCAGGCCCGCAACCCGGGCGGCATGCGCCACTCCCAGCGCGTGGTTGCCGGCTGAAGCCGCCACGATGCCCTGCGCGCGCGCCGTGGGCGTCAGGGAAAGAATCTTGTTCAGCGCCCCCCGTGGCTTAAAGGAACCGGTGTGTTGCCGGTTTTCCATTTTCAGCCAGAGGCCAAAACCAAGCCGGGCGCTGCACAAAGGCGAATAGTGCAAAGGTGTATGTGCCACGTGGCCTGAAATGCGCCGGCGGGCGAGCCGTATATCTTCGAGAGTGATTTCGGTCATAATGCCGTGATTGTATCCGGGTGTCCGGAAAAATCCACCCTCAAAGCGCGCCGCGCCCGGGATTGCCGATCCTGAAGTCGGACCCTGGCTCCGGTCGATTATTAGATTCGAGCCGATTGCCGCCCGGGCGCCGGAAATAGTAGAATGCGCTCGTGCCATTCCTGGTCATGGTTTCGTCCATCCTGATTACGCTGGCCCTGGTCTTCTATTCGATGGGCGTCTGGGCGGAGCGGATCGCCCGCTACCTGAAACCCTGGCATGTGAGCGCCTTCTGGGCCGGGTTTATCTTCGATGTCTCCGGAACCCTGGCCATGCACCGTCTGGCCAAGGGCCCCTTCGACCTGACCGCCCCGCACACGCTGACGGGACAGATCGCCCTGTGGCTCATGCTGGGGCACGCAATCTGGGCCAGCCGGGTAGTCCGCCGGGGGAGCGAGTCGGCCCGGGCCGGCTTCAGCCGCTACAGCCTCTTCGTGTGGCTGGTCTGGCTGGTTCCCTATTTCGGCGGCATGATCCTCGCAATGCGCCGCTAGGCGGGAGCCGGGGAATGCCCACGGCATTCGGATCTTGCTCTTTTTCCCGGCAATCGCCTGGAAGCGCTCAAAGGTGACCGCACAGGACAACAGAGTATCCGGATCAACGATCAGTACCGAATCTGCTTCGTGTGGCGTGACGGTGACGCATTCGAAGTCGAAATCGCCGATTATCATTAGGAGCGGGGCATGACCAAGGCAGCCAAACTCCGACCGCCGGTGCATCCGGGTATGGTCCTAAAGAGGGATTTGCTCGAACCTTTGGGTTTGAGCACCAATCGTCTGGCGAAAGAGCTTCGAGTCCCGGCCAACCGGCTGAGCCAGATTGTTCGAGGGGCGCGTGGAATTACGGCCGACACTTCACTGCGTTTGGCGCGCTACTTCGGATTTACGCCCGAATACTGGCTGAATATGCAGGCTCTTTACGACCTTGAAGTTGGCCGCCGCCAATCAATTCTGAAGATTGAGAGGGAGATCAAGCCGCGCGTGGCAGCCTAAGTACTCGTATTCATAATTACGCTAACGTTTGCTGGTGGGCCTCCAGGGATGATTGGATCAGCCACATTCCCTCTCTTGATCCAAGACCCGATAAGGCGATGCGAGAGCCCACCAGCCCTTCGGGCGCCGGCGGGGCGGCCCTGTCTGCTCTGTCGCTCCTCCTCGACGATGTACTCACATCGCCTTCGTCGTCGCTTCGCGCATCCAGGGCCGCCGCGCTCGTCGCAAACGTTACCGTAATTACGAACACGAGTACTAAGAAGATATACTCCCTGGACTTCAGAATGACGCTGCCGCGACCGGCAGTGCTAATCAAGAGCCATGACACGATTGCGCTGGCGCCTTGGCGGAAAGGAATCCCCTACTGTTTTGTCCGGATAGCCGACTATACGCCCCGTGAGCGAATGTGCTGGTTCCAAGTCTTCCCAGATTGGGAACTTAGGGGCACGACCTCACTTATACGGGTAGCCAGTTCTGCGTCCAATTGAAGCCGGGATCTCCTGGAATGGCGTTTGTGGACCGCTACCGGAAGAAAACCAAAGCAAGTTATGCCGAATTCATTCTGGCTTGAAATCTCTTACCGCCCTAAAAGCACGGCTGCCGATGTCCGATTTCTTGTCTCTGGGATAAACATTGCCGTTGAAGTCAATGTAATACGCGCGTCCGCCGTCCCGCTCCGATGAAGTCCACCAGTAGATAATTACCGAATTCGGATTCCAAAGCGGGGATTCCTTGTCAGGCATCGTAGAATAGGAAGCGCGGGCACCGACAGGGTCCCAGACTCCTCCGCAATTCTTTCCATGGCGGACCATTGACCGGACCGCTTCCTCTGCAGTGGGAAGCCGCCAGAGGTCCCGCGGAGTGTCAGCGATGTACTTCCCGTCCGCTGTGAGATACCGGCACGTTCGTTTCGCTTCTTCCCAGGTCGGGCCGCGCCACTCAGTTTTCCAGATCTTGTCGTGAGGATCCGGGTTGGGCCAGCCCGGGCCCTGGGGCGCCCAGATCAGCTTAACGCCATTCCCTTCGATTACCCTCATGCCGCGGTCGCCGTCATCGACCGGTTGGCAATGCGAGTGACCGGCTCGATAGCACACACGGCCCCCACGATCAGGGGAAGAAAAACGCTGATTTTGTAAGCACGGCTCACGGGTCTAGGGCGGCCTAACCAGAAAAGGGCTCCGACGAAAAGAGGGGGTAGGGTCACCGGCAGCATTCCGAGCACGGCACCCAGGGTAAGAATTCTGCGGGTCATGCATATCCAGATAAAAAATCCTATGCCAACCGCCGAGTAAAGTACCGCTCCGGCTTTGGGCCAACGGAGAGGAATCATGGAGAGCACCAGGAAGATCAGCATCAGGGCGAGGTACTGGGCGGTGCATATTAGGTTTTCGGTCAGAGACTCGAAGTACCAGCCTTCGTGAAAGGCCTCCAGAGTGCCCCACAAGGCCCACATGCCGGTGATGATCGAGGAAATCCCTACTGCAGACCAGCCAACAACTGAGGTTCTTTTCATGGCCGTCCTCAGCAATTTTCCAGGATTATTGCACATTTCCTCTTAGCAAGGGGAAACAGTTTTCGAGCTACTCCTGTCCCAACGGTTTGCGTGTTGTTATCCCCAAGTCGCGTTCTGCGAAGCTGCACTTATCATCCATCCTCGTCTCGTGGGCGTGTAGTCGGTAGACCGGAAAGATGATTTGGATTAAGGCTCCCAATACATGAGCTTCTCGGCAACTTTGGTTCCACGTGAGTGGATAACGGCCATCTCGGACACATCGATTCGGGTGTTGTCGCTCCATCATTATCTCTATTGCCAAGGGGTCTGTTCTGCCGCGGACTGCGGTTGTAACCCGATACGTTACGTGTTACAATCCTCCTTGTGGCCATACTCAGTTTCCGACACAAAGGACTGGAGCGGTTTTTCGTACGTGGAGATGCGGCCGGCATCCAGGCCAAGCATGCGGCAAAACTGCGACTTATTCTGGGCCGCCTCAATGTAGCAGCAGAACCACGGGACATGGCGTTGCCTGGCCTGCGCTTACACCCTTTGACCGGAGATAGAAAGGGGTCTTGGTCGGTGGTCGTGAGCGGCAACTGGCGCGTAACATTTGAGTTTTCCAGACCTGATGTCAAGGATGTGGACTATGAAGACTATCACTAGGTCTCCGATAAAGATGCACAACCCCCCGCACCCCGGAGAAGTTTTGCGTGAGCTTTGCCTCGATCCTCTGGGTTTGACTGTTACTCGGGCAGCCGCCGCTCTCGGCGTCAGCCGGAAGACGCTCTCAGGAATTTTGAATGGGCGTTCGGGAATCAGCGCAGAGATGGCCATTAGGCTCTCGATTGCCTTCAATACCACCGCAGAGAGTTGGCTTCTTCAACAGCTGCAGTATGACTTGGCCCAAGTCGAGCCGAAACGGAGATCACTTCAGGTCAAGAAGTTCGCCGCCGCATGATTTCTTGTGTTCCAGCACGGGGTGACTTTTGAATCCGGCAAGATTGGTATGCGCTGCGAGAATTCTTGAAAGCAGTTCACCTTTGCCGCGATTCGGCCTAGCAGGGGCATTATGGGCGGATTACGGATATATCGGACAAATCCAGGCTCGCAGAAGAGGAAAGCGAACAAGAATCCTGAAACCGCGACCGTCTGGCGGACTTACTCTAAAAGGCACTACTACGGAAATCGCATCTGTTTAGCCGATGCTGAACAGCAGAACGCAAAGACGCAAAGAGATTCCTTTCGGTTCGCGGGCATGGGCGGCCTTCGGCCGCATCCTTGTGCGAGCCGCGGGAGAAAGCGCAATCCTCCTGAGTAGCCGCTGCCCGCGCTTTCTCCCGCGGCTCGCTCAAGGATGCGCCAGCGCGAAGCGCTGCGCCCACGCCTGTTGCTCAATGTCGATCCTTGCGCCCCTGCGCCTTTGCGCCTTTGCGTTTTGCTTCTTCATCCATTTGATTTGGCTAAACAATTACCGGAAATCATGGCGCCTCATGATTTGTCGAGACGCTCCGCTATCCAGACTTTAATTACCGATTGGCGGGGAACTCCAAGTCGTTTTGCCACTCTGTCGAGGCATCGTATCATCCAAACCGGAAAATCGACATTGACGCGCTTTTGCTCCTGGCCGGGCCTTCGGATTCTGGAAAGGTCCAGATATTTCGAAATATCCTCGCCGCTATCGAATCTTCTGTCCAGTTCTTCAGATTTCATAAATTTTAACCTCCTCTTCCCGAGACCGGCGCACGGAAATTATTCTGGTGCGATTGTCGCGAAAGGTTATTATCGCCGACCAATGCTTGCCCGAAATCTTCCCTATGACCAGATATCTCCGTTCGCCTGACGTGGTCGACGGAACCTCCACGAAATCGGGATCGTTCCACAAAAGCTGCGCGTCAACAAAATCGATACCGTGCTTCTTCTTGGTGTCATCGCTCTTTGTCGCATCACACTCGAATTCCATGGTATAGAAATTATACCAGATATATGGTTTCGGGGTACGGAATAGAAACCCGGGTTGCGGTCGGCTGGATATTCTTGGGGGGAAATGCGCGGCCGCGCTGCTCCCGGCCGGCCGGTCAGTCGCCGAGGGCGTTGACGAATGCCCGACCGGGAACGTAAAATTATAAGTTTGGGCAGGCTATGTTAGAGAAGATAGTGGTTCGCGGTGCGCGCCAGCACAACCTCAGGAATATCGATCTGGAAATCCCCCGGCACAAGCTGACGGTGGTGACCGGCCTCTCCGGTTCGGGCAAGTCCAGCCTGGCGTTCGACACCATATATGCGGAAGGCCAGCGCCGCTATATCGAATCGCTGTCGGCGTTTGCGCGCCAGTTTCTGGAACAGATGGAAAAGCCGGATGTGGACAGCGTGGAAGGCCTGTCCCCGGCGATCAGCATCGAACAGAAGACCACGAGCCGCAGCCCGCGTTCGACGGTCGGGACGGTCACGGAGATCTACGACTATATGCGGCTTCTGTTCGCCTCCATTGGCCGGCCGCATTGCCATCTCTGCGGACAGCCGATCACCCGCCAGAGTCTAGACCAGATTGTCGACTCGGTTCTGACCTACCCGCCCGAGACGCGGGTCATGATTCTGGCGCCCGTGGTGCGGGGCCGGAAGGGGGAATTCAAGAAGCTCTTCGAGAAGCATTTGAAACGGGGGTATGTGCGCGTCCGGGTCGATGGGCGCATCTTCGATCTCGAGGAGGATATCCCGCTTTCCCGAACCCGCGCCCACACGGTGGAAATCGTGGTCGACCGGATTCTCATACGGTCCGGCATCCGCCGCCGTCTGGAAATGTCCATCAAGGCGGCGATGGATCTTGCGGAGGGACTGGTGACGGTCGCGGCTGTCGACATCGAGGAAAAGCTGTTCTCGGAGCGTCAGGCCTGCGTGAGCTGCGGCATCAACATTCCGGCCCTGGAGCCGCGTTCCTTTTCATTCAACTCCAGGTATGGCGCCTGTCCGCAATGCGACGGCATGGGGGTCACGATGGTGCTCAATCCGGGGAAGGTAATTCCGGATCCCGGAACGCCCATATCGGCGATCGAGTTCCCCATCGAGAACAACCGGGTTTCGAGCTATCTGCGCGAGGCGTTGCTCACGATCGCCAGGAACTTCAAGTGCGACGAATGGTCGGCCTTCGAGCGGCTGCCCGTCGAGGCGCAGCAGGCCTATTTCTTTGGCAGTCCCGAACCCCTGACCTTCAGCTACGATGGCCGTCGCCTTATGGCCGAGTTCCGGGGGATCTCCTCGTGGCTGGAGAATCTGCGCCGGGATGGGGGAAACACGCGCCTTCAGGAGGAAGTCGGGCTCCTTTTTTCCCCGCAGGCCTGCCCCGAATGCGGCGGCGCCCGATTGCGCCCGGAGAGCCGCGCGGTCAAGCTGGATGGGCTGGGGATCTTTGATTTCGCTGGAATGCCGTTGGCCAAGGCATTGCAGTCCTTCCGGCGCATCAAACTGACGGCGCGCGAACATAAGATTGCGGACCCGCTGCTCAAGGAAATCGACGAGCGACTCGAATTCCTCCTGAATGTAGGGGTAAGTTACCTGTCCCTGGACCGGCCGGTCTCTTCACTTTCGGGCGGGGAGGGACAGAGAATCCGGCTGGCGACTCAGATCGGGTCCAGGCTTAGGGGAGTGCTCTATGTTCTGGATGAGCCTTCCATAGGACTCCACGCCCGGGACAACGGGCGTCTCCTCGACACCCTGACGGAATTGCGCGACCTCGGGAACACGATCATTGTGGTCGAGCATGATGAAGAGACCATCCGTCGTGCCGATCATGTCGTCGATCTGGGTCCCGGAGCCGGGAGCGCCGGCGGGACGGTTGTGGTTTCGGGAACCCTGGACGATGTGCAGCGCGAGCCGGAATCCCTGACGGGCGGGTACTTGAGCGGCCGGCTGCGGATCGATTCTCCCCTGACCCGGCGCCGGGGCAACGGCAAGCGCCTGGTAGTCGTCGGCGCCCGGCACAACAACCTTCAGAATCTGACGGTCGAGTTCCCGCTCGGTCTGCTGATTGCGGTAACCGGCGTATCGGGTTCCGGGAAGTCCTCACTTGTGGACGATATCCTCTTCCGAACTCTCTCGCGCAAACTGTATCGCGCACTTGCCGATCCGGGCGAACACGATGAAATCCGGGGCATAGAACACGTCGACAAGGTGATCGAAATCGATCAGTCGCCGATCGGCAGGACGCCGCGATCCAACCCGGCCACCTACACGGGCCTGTTCACGCATATCCGCGAGTTGTTCGCCCTCCTCCCTGAATCCCGTATGCGCGGGTATAAGGCGGGACGATTCAGCTTCAATGTCAAAGGCGGGCGGTGCGAGAGCTGCCAGGGAGAAGGACTCCGGCGGATCGAAATGAACTTTCTGCCCGAGGTGCATGTGCTCTGTGAAACCTGCCAGGGCAAACGGTACAACCGGGAGACGCTCGCGGTGCAGTACAAGGGGTACTCGATTTCCGACCTGCTGGAGATGAACATCAGCGATGCCTATCCGCTTCTGAAAAACATACCGGTCATCGAACAGAAACTGGAGGCCCTGGTTGATGTCGGTCTGGGCTACGTCAAACTCGGGCAGGCGTCCACGACGCTTTCCGGGGGAGAGGCGCAGCGGGTGAAACTGGCCCGCGAACTCAGCCGCCGGGCAACCGGCAGAACGCTGTATATCCTGGACGAACCCACCACCGGCCTGCACTTTCATGATGTCAAAAAATTGATCGACATTTTGAACAGCCTCGTGGATCTCGGAAACACCGTGATTGTGATTGAGCACAACCTCGACGTCATCAAGATGGCTGACTGGGTCATTGATCTCGGGCCTGAAGGCGGTGACAAGGGCGGAAAAATCGTCGCCCAGGGTTCGCCAGAACAGGTGGTTAAGATCAAGCCTTCAGCCACCGGCAATGCGCTTCGGCCCGTTTTGAGCCGCAATGCAGGCAATGCAAAACCCAAAGCGAACCGCAAAGACCCCAAAGAGCGCTAGCTCGCATTCTTCACGAGCAGGACATCTCAGGACACGGAAGGCCGCGGATGAACGGATCCAATCCGTGTTCATCCGCGGCCCAAAAGTTGTTTATTTTAGGTGAATTCCGGGCGCCACGCGCCGGTATTGGCGCGTTTGCGAAAAACTTATATGGAGAATGCGGGCTTCGAACCAGGTAATGCGGAAGGCAGGGCACTCCGAGCCGGCAATGGATATATGCGCGCCCGCTCCTGCTGCGCTCGAGCTTTAACTCTTGACTTGAATGCGCCCGGTGACCGATCTTTGATGCCATGATCGATCGCATGCGCGACATTGTCCACGAGAGCCTGCAGGTGAAGCAGGCCTTTTTTCCCGCCAACGAAGACAGGATCGCCGGCATTGTGCGCGTGATCTGCACGGCTCTGGAGAGCGGCAACAAGATCCTCATATACGGCAACGGCGGCAGCGCCGCGGATGCTCAGCATCTGGCAGCCGAGTTGGTGGGAAGATTCGCCCGGGAGCGCCGTCCCCTTGCGGCCATCGCCCTGACCACCGACACCTCGATTTTGACCTCGGTCGGCAACGACTACGGCTTTGAGCAGGTTTTTGTCCGCCAGGTCCGGGCTTTGGGGCGGCGCGGCGATGTTTCAATCGCAATTTCGACGAGCGGCAATTCTCCGAACGTGTGTGCCGCCTCGGCGGCAGCCCGGGAAATGGGTCTGGTTACCGTGGGATTGACTGGCGCCGATGGCGGCAAACTGGCAGCCAGTGTAGCCCATCCGCTGGTGGTTCCGTGCCGGACAACCGCCCGAATCCAGGAAGTTCACATCATGATCGGCCACATTTTGTGCGAGTTGGTCGATGAAACAATGAAAGGTCTATAGCCATCCATGACCAGGTATTCGCTGCGGCCCTTTGATCTGACCCGTGCCCGGACATATTCCCTGCGGGAGCGGCCCAGCAAGGTGGATGTCCGCAGCTTCGGCCAACCCCATACAAAGGGAGGGTCGGTCGCCGATTTTCTGGCACATCTCCCCGATTTTCTCGGGGCACAGGGCTTGCACAACCTGGCCCGGGCGATGGTTCAGGCTCGGGGTGCCGGCAAGCCGATACTCTGGGGTCTCGGCGGTCATGTGATCAAGACCGGATTGAGCCCGATTCTGATCGACCTCATGGACCGGGGATTCGTTTCCGCGATTGCGCTCAATGGCTCCGGGATCATCCATGACTTTGAGATCGCTCTCGTGGGAGCGACCAGCGAGGACGTGGACACCCAGATCGAACAGGGAGCCTTCGGCATGGCAGAGGAAACCGGCCGCGACATTAATCGTGCCATCCACGACGGCATTGCCGATAAGCTCGGCATCGGCGAATCCCTGGGACGATACCTGAACACCTTGCAGCCGGAATTCGGCCGGTTCAGCCTGCTGCTGCAGGCCTATGCGCGTGCCATTCCGGTCACCGTTCATGTCACCGTCGGCGCCGACATCATCCACAATCACCCCGCGTGTGTTCCCGCGGCTCTGGGAGAGTCATCCCATCGCGATTACCGCCTGTTCGCCAGCCTGGTGGCCGGCCTGAATGGCGGCGGTGTCTATGTCAATTGCGGCTCCGCCGTAACCCTGCCTGAGGTTTTCCTCAAATGCATCACCCTGGTGCGCAATAGCGGCGACGCGCTTCAGGATTTCACGACCGCGAATCTCGATTTCTTCCAGCATTACCGGCCCCGCGAGAACGTCCTGAAACGGCCGGTTAAGAAAGGCGGAACTGGGATCGCGATCACCGGGCACCATGAAATCATCATCCCTTTGCTGGCGGCATGGCTGGTGGAATTGTCTGCTGCGAAAATAGAGGCCTAAAGCCCGGGAAACTGTTTAGCCCTGTCGTCAGAGACCGCAAAAAACGCCACGGATTTCACGGATTCCACAGATTTTATGAAGGGCCCACCAAAAGGGCGTGTTTCTTGCACTCCCAGGAGGCAGGCAAAGACCACGACATCATCTTGTGCGCCTCGTTACGCGCATGCCCCATGCATCTGCATTCGTGGAATCCGTGGCTGCTTTTGAAGGGGCTAAACAATTACAAGCCCAAGAGGTCGGTGTCGGCATCGGGGCCGCAATCGCAGTCGCAGTCCGGGAAAGCCGATAGCGATTCCGACCCCGACGATTGCCAGACAGGTAGGCATTAACCCTTTCTTGCGTCACAGGGCGCTTGCCAGGTGGATGAGAGGCCAATCCATGAACCGCCCGGATGCGCAGCCGGGGTCTGAGGAGTGGAATCTTACCGGGGCACCGAAACGGCAGGCACCGCCAACTTTTTTTCAGGACCAAGAAGCTGCCTGGCCTGTTTCATGAATTCGATGAACTTCTCGTTCTTCCTGATCGGATCGAAGTCATTCTCCTTCAGGAGGGCATCAAGATTGGTAAAGCCTTCTTTCAGAGCCAGTTCCAGATTTTCGACGGCCCGTTCGGCATTTCCGGTGGAGGCATATACCCGCGCCATGAAATAGTTCTTTTCGGCGGTGTTCTTCTGATTGGTGGCGGCAGCCAGCCCGGCCCCTTCGGATCTCTTCATGATTTCGGGATCCAGACGGAGAGCCCTGCGCAACTCCTCGAGGCCCTTCTCGTACTTGCCATTCTCGAAATAGAGCGTGCCCAGGTTGATGTGGAAGGAGGCTTCATTGCCATTCAGGGAAATCGCTTTGCGGAAATACGATTCGGCTTTTTTCCGGTTGTCGCTGGCAAAATACACGGAACCAAGGTTGTTGTAGGAATATGCATATTTGGGATTGAGACCGATGGAGCGATTGAAGGCGGTAATCGCATCCCCGAAATATTGGAGCCGGGAGTAGCAGATTCCCACCTTGTTGAAAATATATTCGCTGTTCGGATTGTACCGGCTCGCTTCCAGGTACTTGATCAGGCCGGCATAGTAGTCCTTGCGGCCGATGGCCGCTTCCCCCTCGATGGCAGCGGCGTTGGCGAGCCTGATGTTTTCAGGAGAGACCGGGACCCGGACCACGGCCGTCCTGCATCCGGCGGAGAGACCGCCCCCGCTCGCGGCCAGCACCAACGCCAGAGCCATCAGCGCCCGGAAATGAGTCCTGGATGGGCATTGGTTGATCGGCATGCGCCCGGCTCCTCGGAATGAATTCTGTTTTATCTTAGGCTTTCCCGATGGGCGACGCAAGGCAAGGTGGAATCCAGCCCTCACAATTAATGAATGTATTCCTAAACCGCATGAACAAAGGCACCCGGTGCCGGAATTCGCTCATAACAGAAGTTTCTTGGTATGCGGAAGAACACGGGCAGGGCTTTTGCGCCGGGTCCTGCGGATCCGCATAAGCCCTGTGCACGGATCCAATCATCGTTCAAGCGTGTCCGGCGATGTTTTGCTTCTTGGATAATGCGGTCTAGAGAGCACCGACGAAACTGGAGGCCTTGATCTGGAAATCAATCACGCGTTCGAAAAAGACAAAATCCACCGGCACAGAGTAGGTAATAGTGACCTTCACCTGCCCTGCCAGGCGTTCTACCTTGATGTTCTCATTCTTGAGGGGGACCTCATTTTTTTTGGCCACATCCAGGATGTTTTGCAGCAGGACCTGGTTGCTGTAGAAGTGGGCTCCTGCCCGGCTGACCTCGGTCTTGACATCTCCCTCCAGGCTCCGGTAGGAGAAGTAGGGGGGGCCGGCCTGCGCCGCAAAAATGACCATTGCACCCAGAAGGAGGATTGAAAACAGGCAGCCGAGTGCCCCTTTGCCTTCGCAGTTGTCCAGCAAATGTCCGCAGTTTTTCGTATCTCGCATAAATCACTCCCGACGGAGTGCTCCTTGAGGATGCTGATCGACCGGAGGGGCCAATTTCTTTAGTGATGCACAACACAGGATGGAGAGGAGGGTCTCGGGCCGCTACTCGACTTTCAGGATGGCGAGGAAGGCTTCCTGGGGAATTTCGACCTTGCCCAGCTTTTTCATGCGTTTTTTGCCCTCCTTCTGCTTTTCCAGGAGTTTGCGCTTCCGGGTGATGTCTCCCCCATAACATTTTGCGATCACGTTCTTGCGCATCGGTCGGACGACCTCGCGCGCGATCACCTTGCTCCCGATAGCGGCCTGAATCACCACCTCGAACATCTGGCGTGGGATCAATTCCTTCATTTTCGCGGCCAGCATCCGGCCGCGCAGCGGCGCGTTGTCCTGGTGAATGATCAGGGATAGGGCGTCCACGGGCTCGCCGCTGACGAGAATATCGAGTTTGACCAGGCGCGATTCCTTGTAGCCCGAGAAATGATAGTCCAGGGACGCGTACCCGCGCGAAACGGATTTCAGCCGGTCATAGAAATCGAGAACGATTTCCCCAAGCGGCAGTTCATAGGTGATCAGCACCCGGTTCGTGGTGACGTACTCGAATCCCTTTTGCACGCCGCGCTTTTCCTCGGCCAGCTTCAGAATCGGACCGACGTAATCGCTGTGGGAGAGGATCATGGCCGTGATCATCGGTTCCTCGAACTTGAGGATATCGCCGGCGTTCGGCAGCTTGGAAGGGTTGTGAATTTCGATCTCCTCCCCCTTTTTGTTGGTGATCCGGTAGCGTACGCCGGGGGCGGTGGTAATGAGGGACAGATTGAATTCCCGTTCCAGCCGTTCCTGGACAATCTCCATGTGCAGGAGGCCGAGGAATCCGCAGCGGAACCCGAAGCCCAATGCGCCGGAGGTATCCGGTTCATAGTAGAAAGAGGAGTCGTTGAGTTGGAGTTTTTCGAGCGCATCGCGCAGATCTTCGTACTGGGCGTTATCGGTAGGATACAATCCGGAGAAGACCATCGGCTTGATTTCCTGAAATCCCGGGAGCGGAGCGGCTGCGGGCCGCGCCTCTTCGGTGATGGTATCCCCGATTCTGGTGTCGGAAATGAGCTTGATGCCCGCGGCCAGGAATCCGACTTCCCCGACCGACAGAGCATCCACCTCCTGGAACTTCGGGGTTTTTACGCCGATCTGCTCCACGGTGAATGTCTGCTGGGTGGCCATGAGCCGGATCTTCATCCCGCGACGCAAGGTCCCGTCCACGACCCGGACCAGCACGATCACCCCGCGATAGGGATCGAACCAGGAGTCGAAAATCAATGCCTTGAGCGGCTTATCATAGTCTCCCTGCGGAGGCGGAAATCGCTGCACGATCGCCTTGAGAACTTCCTCGGTGCCGATGCCCTCTTTGGCACTGGCAAGGATGGCATCTTTGGCATCCAGCCCGATGATGTTCTCAATCTGTTCTTTGCAGCGCTCGATATCGGCACTGGGCAGGTCGATCTTGTTGATGACCGGCACAATCTCCAGGTGGTGATCCAGGGCGAGGTAGGTATTGGCCAGCGTCTGGGCTTCGACCCCCTGGGATGCATCCACGATCAACAGGGCGCCCTCGCACGCGGCGAGGCTGCGGGAGACTTCATAAGAAAAGTCGACATGGCCGGGTGTGTCGATGAGGTTCAGGATGTAGTCGTTGCCGTTTTCGTCGCAATACTTCAGACGCACGGCGTGCGCCTTGATCGTGATGCCCCGTTCACGCTCCAGGTCCATGGCATCCAGCACCTGGTCGGACATCTCACGCTTGGTGAGCGCCCCCGTAAGCTCCAGGAGGCGGTCGGCAAGGGTCGATTTGCCGTGATCGATGTGGGCAATGATGGAAAAATTGCGGATCCTGGTTTTGTCCGTCAAAACCTGTGTCCTCTCCCTCTGAAATCAGCAAATCGTTAATAATAACATAGATGATGGCAGCCGCCAGGGGCTTCCGCGACCTTGGGTGCAATTGCTGCGGTGGATTGTGCTAGAATGCACCCCCTCATGCGCTCTCGCCTAAGAGGTTTGTTTCTTCCCGACGAGTCCTGGCGCCGGAACCGGTTGGCGATCAACATCGCCGCTGCCCTGGTGTTTTCCGGATTCACGTTCGTCATGCCTTTCCTCCCGCTCTATGTGAAGGAACTCGGCATCAAGGACGAAGCCAACATTGCGACCTGGTCCGGACTGCTGCTGACGATCGCGCCGCTGCTTGCCTCTCTACTGGCGCCCGCCTGGGGGCGCATCGGTGATCGTTTCGGGATGAAGCTTATGATTGAGCGCTGTGTCCTGGCCCTGGCCGTGCATTGGGCTCTACTCGGGCTGGCGCAAAACGTGTATCACATCCTGGCATTGCGCGTGGCGCTGGGACTGGTGGGGGGCTTCGCCACCCTTTCCATGCCGCTCCTGGTGTCGTCGACGCCCCGGGAGCATATGGGCCAGTCGATCGGTTATCTGCAGACCGTTCAAATGGTCTCTTCCGCCGTCGGACCCATCATCGGAGGTGTGCTGGCCGATGCCATCGGCATCCGGAAGACGTGCCTGGTCAGTGCCGTTCTTCTGATCCTGGCCCTTTTTGTGATCCACCGGCTGTACCAGACTCCGCCCGGCGCCGCGACGGCGGCCTCCGGAAAGCCCGGGGAACGCGGTATTTCATTCAAACAGGCCGCCGCGATCCCCTCCTTCGGGGTCATGATTGCCGTGCTTTTTTTCGTGAATTTTGTCGAACGCAGCTTCGCCCCCATCATTCCGCTCTATGTGCTCACCCTGGGCACCAGCCTCAAGAATGCCGCCAAAATGGCCGGGCTCATTATCTCCCTCGGGCTGCTCGCGGAAGCCGTGTCGGCGATGGTGTTGGGGCATCGCATGAAAAAGCACCCGGCCGGGCGGCTCCTGCTCTGGAGGTTGACCGGTGGAGCCCTGCTCTGCCTGCCCATGGGGCTGGTCGGATCTGCGCTGCAGCTTTTGATGCTCCGCCTGGCGCTTGGACTGCTGGCCGGCGGGTGCATGGTGGTGATCTATACTCTCGGCAGCCGGGTGATCCCACAGGAAACCCGCGCCACTTCATTTTCCTTTCTGGCCAGCGCATCCCTGCTGGGGGCGGCCGTAGGCCCGGTAGCCGCAGGGGCGCTTGCCCATCTCAGCATCCGGGCCATCTTTTTCTTCAACAGCTTCGTCTTTTTCCTGCTGCTGCTTTATGCCGGGAAATCGATAGGGCCTGCCATTCGGGCCGCGAGTGCCGGCCGCCCGTCGGAGGATCAGAGTTCGAGTCTCTGATGTCTCTGGAGTGGACGCGGGCGGGGGATTCAGCGGTGCTTGCGCACGCCCACCTTTTCGCAGTGAGCGCCGATGGCGCAGCGGCTGCACCACGGGGAAACCGGGGTGCAGAGATTCTGGCCGAAAGTAACCAGCAGGTCATTGTATGTTTTCCAGTGATTTTTCGGCAGACGCCGCCGGAGCGCCCATTCGGTTTCGGCGGGCGTCTTGGTTTTGACATAACCCCACCGGTTGGAAATCCGATGAACGTGGGTGTCCACGCAAATGCCGTACTCCCCAAAGCCGACCGTGATAACCAGGTTAGCCGTCTTCCGGCCGACGCCCGGGAGTTTCAGCAGCTCCTCCATGGAGCGGGGCACCTTGCCTCCATGCTCCTGCAACAGTAGAGAGCTGGTCTTTTTCAGATTGCGGGCCTTGGTGTGGTAAAACCCCACGGGATAGATCAGTTGTTCGATTTCCTCGACCGGCAGCGAGACGATGGCCGCGGCCGTGGGCGCGCGCGCCAACAGGCGGCGGGATGCCTCCCCCGTGACGGCATCCTTGGTGCGCAGGGAAAGGATGGTGCTGATCAAGGTCTCGAACGGGCGGTCCGCAGCCGACTCGGCCACCAGACCGACGGCGGGCACCTTCCATTTGCGCACCTCACGCCGCAACACCCGCAAAACCTTCTCGATCGTGGCCTGGTTCATTGCCGGCGCCCCGCGTACTCACTCTCCTGGGGGTGAAGCCCGTGATGGTTCCTCTGAACTTCGGGGGCGGGCGCGCCCGGTTTCTTCCCGAGGGTCACCTTTTTCAGTTCGACCCGCTCCCTGGGAGCTTCGCCGTCCACCTCCAGGTTCTGAAAGCGTTCCAGCACCTCTTTTGCCTCCCGTTCAGAATCGAATTGGGGAACATATACCTGCTTCTCCCGGGAATTGCAAGGTGGCGCGCATTGACTCCCACTTCCGATTAATGCCTGACATGGCTGAGAAGAGGTGACGCATTGAGGTATAATAATCAATTGCGTCACCGCAGGCTGCACCGTCATTGGAGGGCAGAGCGCCGGTTTTCAGTCTATGAAAAACGAGTCGAGCGCATCATCCACCGATCTTTCGTATTCGAACATCCCTTACGGGAAGGCGCTTATTCACTCTTCCGCTTTCGAAATCAGCACCAGATTTACGCCCTGCGGAGATCAGGCCGTCGCCATAGAAAAGCTGGTGCAGGGGCTGCGGGAGGGGAAGGCGCACCAGGTACTGCTCGGTGTCACGGGTTCCGGAAAGACCTTCACCATGGCGAAGGTCATCGAAACCCTCCAGCGCCCCACTCTGGTCCTGGCCCACAACAAGACGCTGGCCGCTCAATTGTACCGGGAATTCAAGAGCTTCTTCCCGGGCAACGCCGTGGAGTACTTCGTCTCGTATTATGATTACTATCAGCCGGAAGCCTACATTGCCGCCACGGACACCTACATCGAGAAGGACGCCCTGGTGAACGATGAAATCGATCAGCTGCGGCATTCGGCCACGCGGTCTCTCTTCGAGCGCCGGGACTGTATCATCGTCGCCAGCGTGTCGTGCATTTACGGCCTGGGTTCCCCGGAAGCCTATTATGGGATGCTTCTGTTTCTGGAACGGGGCCAACGGATCCAGCGAGACCAGATCCTGCGCCGTTTGGTGGAGATGCAGTTCACCCGCCAGGATTATGAACTGGAGCGCGGCCACTTCCGTGTCCGTGGTGACGTCGTGGAGGTGTATCCCACATATGAAGATAATGCGATCCGGATCGAGATGTTCGGGGATGAGATTGACTCCATCGCGCAGATCGATCCTCTGACCGGGCGCACGCTCAAGAAACATGAACGGCTGCCCATCTACCCCAAATCTCATTACGTGCAGCCGCGCGATCAACTTTTGCGCGCCATCGAGAGCATCAAAGCGGAACTTGAGCCGTGGCATACGCATCTGATGCAGGAGGGGAAGGAGCTGGAATCCCACCGCGTGCAGCAGCGCACGCTGTTCGATCTGGAAATGATGAAGGAACTCGGTTACTGCCGGGGCATCGAAAACTATTCCCGGCATCTGACCGGGCGCCTGCCGGGCGAGCCGCCGCCCACGCTGCTTGACTATATGCCGCGCGATTCGATCCTGTTCATCGATGAGAGCCACTCCACCATCCCGCAGCTGCGCGGCATGTATTTCGCGGACCGGTCCAGAAAGGAAACCCTGGTCAGGTACGGTTTCCGGCTCCCGTCGGCGCTCGACAACCGGCCGCTGAACTTCCAGGAATTTGAAAAGCGTGC
This sequence comes from Terriglobia bacterium, assembly GCA_963824985.1. Taxonomy (GTDB): domain Bacteria; phylum Acidobacteriota; class UBA6911; order UBA6911; family UBA6911; genus JAFNAG01. The sequence continues at coordinate 110,137 of CAWGRQ010000047.1, read as the reverse complement.
CCACCAGATAGTGTACGTGTCGGCGACGCCGGGTCCCTATGAACTGGGCAAGACGGAAGGCGAAGTCGTCGAGCAGATCGTCCGCCCCACCGGACTCACCGATCCGGTGCTGGAGATTCGCCCGATTGCCGGGCAGGTCGACAGTCTGATGGAGGAGATCCGGCTGCGGGCGGAGCGCAATGAGCGGGTGCTGGTGACCACGCTGACCAAACGTATGTCTGAGGACCTGGCCGATCACTACACGGAAATGGGACTGCGGGTGCGGTACCTTCATTCCGAAATCGAGACGCTCGAGCGGGTTCAGATTTTGCGTGCGTTGCGGGCAGGTGAATTCGACGCGCTGATAGGAATCAATCTGCTGCGTGAGGGTCTCGATCTTCCCGAAGTCTCCCTGGTGGCAATTCTGGATGCCGACAAAGAGGGCTTCCTCCGCTCAACCACCTCATTGATTCAGACTGTGGGACGGGCGGCGCGGCACATCAACGGCAAGGCCATCCTCTTCGCCGACACCATCACCGGTTCCATGGAAACCGCGATCCGGGAGACCAACCGGCGGCGGGCGGCTCAACAGCAGTACAACGAAGAGAACCACATCATTCCCCAATCCGTGATCAAACCGCTCGATGCGGAGATGATCAGGATATATGAAGGGGACTATTATGAGGCGCCTGCGGTGGCGGAGGCCGCGGGCCGCTATGCGTCGGCGGATGAAGTGGAACATGAAATCCAGCGCCTTGATGCTGAAATGCGCGAAGCCGCCCGTCAGTTCGAATTCGAGAAGGCTGCGGCGCTCCGGGATCAGATCAAGAAACTCAAAAAGATGGAAATGGAATTTCTAAGTCCCGAGGCCGAAGCATGATCCAGACCATCCAGCAGGGAGCACCCTTGCGGGGCAGCGTACGCTGCCCCGGCGATAAATCGATTTCGCACCGGTACGCCATGATTGCGGCGCTGGCGCAGGGGCGTTCGGAATTGCGGCGCTTTGCCGGCAGCCGGGATTGTCAAAGCACCCTGGGCTGTCTGCGCGGTCTGGGGGTGGAAATCCGCGTCGACGGGAGCACGGTTCAAATCGCGGGTAATGGCATCCATGGGCTGCGGCCGCCGACCCAACCCCTGGATGCTGGGAATTCGGGTACTACCATGCGCCTGCTTTCCGGAATCCTGGCCGGCCAGCCGTTTCCAGCCACCCTTACGGGCGATGAATCGCTGTCGCGACGACCCATGGGGCGGATCATCCAGCCGCTCCGGCTCATGGGCGCCGATATCGGTTCCCGCGAAGGCGGCCTGCCGCCGTTGAGCGTGCGCGGCGGCGCTTTGCATGCCATACGGTACGCTCTTCCGGTTGCCAGCGCCCAGGTCAAATCCTGCATCCTGCTTGCCGGCTTGTACGGGGATGGCACTACTGCCGTGGAAGAGAAGATTGCCACCCGGGATCACACCGAAATAGCGCTACGCCACTTCGGCGCCGCGGTGCAGCGGCGGGATCATTGGATCGAGGTCGAACCGGCGCCGCTGCTTGAAGCGCGGCAGCTCGACATTCCCGGAGATCTGTCGGGGGCGGCGTTCTTTATTGTGGCCGCAGCTCTGGTGCCGGGCTCGGAGCTCCTCCTGCCGGATGTCGGCCTGAATCCGCGGCGCCGGGCGCTGATCGACTATCTCCGCCAGGCGGGGGTGAATGTCGCGGTAGAAAATGAAACGCAGCCCGCCGGCGAACCCCGGGGAGATCTGCGCGTTCGATATGATGAAACCGCACTTCGGAACCGGCTGCCGCGCATCGACGGAGAGTGGGCGGCCGCCCTTATCGATGAGATTCCGATCCTTGCCGTTCTCGGATCGCAGGCCGGGGGCCTGGAGATCCGGGATGCCGGCGAATTGCGGGTCAAGGAAAGCGATCGGATTGCCACCGTCGCCGGGAATCTCGAGTCTATGGGTGCGAAAGTCCGCCAGCTGCCCGATGGGATGATCGTGGCCGGCCGGCAGAGATTGCGCGGCGCCGAGATCCGGACGGAAGGGGACCACCGCATCGCCATGTCCTTTTCGGTGGCGGCCTTGACCGCTTCCGGACAAACCCACATCAACCAGGCCGAGTGCGCCGACGTGAGTTTCCCCGGGTTTTTCGAGTCCCTGGAGCATGTTCGTTCAGGTGATGGATCCTGATCCGGATCATCATGGCACGGCGGCCGGCCGAGGTTTGCCGGGGCCGGGCACTCCCGGCCGCCCGGGATTGAGTTGAGCCGCATTTCTAACCTTTCGGTGCGCGCATGTCTCTATGAGAGTGGAGCGGGAAACAGGAAAGCGGATAATAGATGAGTGATGACCCCAGCTGATGCCGGCACACCTGACGGAATTCTCGTAGTCGCGGCCATCCTGGGGGACCTTGAAGCTTTTGACGTGCTCACGCGCCGGTACCGCCCTGCGGTCTACCGGACGGCACGGAGCATCGTGGGGCCGGATGATGCGGATGACGTGGCCCTCCCCCGTCCGAGTAATTGGAGAACCACGACGAGCAACGGGGTCCGGCCAACTTCCCGAATACGTCATTCTTGCAGGACTACGGAACGCTTGTATCTGCTGCCGCGGCTGCTACAATATGCCGGCCACGGTTCAGACCATGTGGCAGGAACGAGGAGCAGGAAGTATGACGGATGGAAGACAGATACCTCAGAAGCCGGTGCTGGATGTTTTATGCGCGATTCAGGGCGCTTTGGGCGAGGAGAACCAGCAGATATTTTCCGTTGCCGGCATCAGTCTGGGCCGAAACTGGGCGAAAACGATACCTCGAGCAAACGACGTGCAGGACCTTCTGGCAAGAATCGCCGCCTATCTGAGGGACGGCCTGCAGCTCGCAAAGACCGTCGAGTTTGAAAACGTAGGCCAGGACTACATCTTCAAGGTAAGAGGCTGCCACCTCTGCCACGGACATCTGGTTAAGGAGAGGCATGGGATCGTCCCGGCGTGCGTAATCGCCATGTTCCCGCTTGGGGCCTTGATCGAAAACCTTGAGGTGAGAAGCGCGCGTTTGAAAGAGGTCCGAAAGCCGGGCCCGCCTGGAGATTGCGACCTGGTTTATTCCATCAGTGTCAGACAATCAGGTGCCTCCGTAAGGTAAAGATATTCAGCCGAGCCGTAAGGGTCTGTCACGAAATAACAAGTCCACTTTGGCGCGAGCACCGTCGCACCTGCGGTGCTCCTGGGGCGGGCAAATGCCAGGCGCCGCGACGCAGGCGATGTGGTGACATCGTCGAGGAGCGGCAACGCCGCAGATGCCCGCCCGCCGCCGCGCCCCTTCGGGCTGCGGCCCGCAGGCTCGCTGGCTGCGTTGCTCGCTCCTTACATACCACCCCGGGTATGCTCGTCGCTCGCGCCTTGCCAGCAAGCCTGGGGGCCAGCAGCAAAGTGGGCCTTTTATTTCGTGACAGACCCTAAGCAGCTGTGGCGATATGTCTTCACGCAGGCGCAGCACGGTTATGCTCGACGCTTGGCGGGCTGACGATTCCGGATGACTCCTTGGGCCGGACTCAATCGCCGGTCATCAGGAACAACGGCTTCATCTCAAAACTGCGATAGTGAGGCCGCAGGCGTTCGATATTGTAATGCTCCTGCACATTGACAACCTTCTTCGTGCTGGTGACCACATCGAGTGGCATGTTGTCATACCGCCCATTCTTCAAGACGACAAGACGACCATGCACTCCTTTCAACAGGAGGTCGAGAGCCAGGTTGCCATACGCCATGGGTACGATCGAATCAATGGCATCGGGGTCACCGCCGCGAACCAGATATCCGAGTTTCTGCGGAATGGTGTTGATGATTTTCCCGTTGTTGAATTTCGGAGAAAGCTCCTTCAATTGTTCCGACACGAGATCGCCGATGCCGCCGAGTTTCTTGTGTCCGTAGGCATCAGTCATTTCGCGCTCAAAGACCATCTCGCTCCCCTCGAAAATGGAACCCTCCGACACGAGTACGACGGAATAGCGGCTCGGATTTTTCTTCCGGTCTTCCACGAGGAGTTCTGCGAGTTGTTCGATATTGAACCGGTACTCGGGGATGACGCACCGATTCGCTGCTCCCGCCATGGTCGGCACCATCGCGGTGAAGCCGGCATACCGACCGAAGACCTCGAGCACGAGGAAGCGTTCGTGTGATCCGGCCGAGGTGCGCAGACTGTTGGTCATCTGAATCGTTCTGGTCACACACGTGCTGAAACCGATGCAATAGTCAGTGCCGGGCACATCATTGTCCATCGTCTTGGGGATCGCAACAACCTTCAGCCCCTCCTGATAGAGCCTGACAGCGTACGACAGCGTGTCATCGCCTCCGATCGGAATCAGGGCATCGATTCCCAGCCAATCGAGATTTGCCTTGACCTCGGCGGTCAGGTCGTTGACATCGGCGTTGTACTTGTCCCGCAGATGGAGGGGAACCGAACTCTGCTTTACAGATTTCGGGTTCGTTCGTGATGTGTGCAGGAATGTTCCCCCTGTTCTTCCCGCCCGGTTCACAATGTCCTCCGTGAGGACCTGGTAGCAGTCGCTGTTATCGGCATCTTTGTCGCGGACAATGTCAAGAATCCCCGCCCAGCCACGTCGCAGGCCGATTACCTTGTAGCCCTCGCGCAGGGCGCGGAAGGTAACCGCACGGATCGCGGGATTGAGGCCGGGGACGTCGCCTCCGCCTGTGAGAATGCCAAGAACGCCTCTGGTCGTTTTGATGTTTGCCATCGATGCTCCTCCTCTTAAGAAAGACGGATCCGGAAAACGCAGCGGGTTCCGCCGCGCAGCATAGACTCTTCGATTTCCGCTTCGACCGGTCTTCCCGATACGACTGAGTAAATGGCTTTCTGCCAGCCGAGAGTACAATTGCAGAAATCTTTGGGGGCAACGCCAGGCTTGACCAGAGGACAGGTGCACTGCTTCGCCTTGTCGGTAATCCTGATGGTGCCGGCTTTCACGTCATATTCGGCCTTTTCGACCCATTTCGTACTGATGTAATCCAGGAAGCCTCTGAGATTGCCCCTATACTTGGCGGCCAGCTCCTGGTACGACTGGGCGCAATCGGCGCCCAGCTGCTGCAGAATTTTCTGTTTCACGGGATCGTCCAGATTCTGATTCAGGATTTGGAGCAGTTTGGCAAACCGGATCTGGGCGGCATTGAGTTTCCATTTCAGCTCATCCTTCTCCGGATCCGCTCCAGGACTGGCCTGGGCCGACTGCGCGGGAGCCGAATCCTCGGAAAGCAGTCCCAGTGCCGCGCACGAGCAGAAGCCGGACGCACAAGATTTTAAAAACTCCATCCTTTTCATTTCATACTCCTATGGATAGTCCGCACAATCTGCCGTTAAAGTTTTCTTCCTTGGAAAACTCCGCGTCCGGCAACACCCCCAGTTTTTGGAGCATCAGCCTATCTCTGGCTATGCCGTCGCGCCGGGGGATGATCGACTGACTCTTGATCGATTGTGGCGCCATACCTCAGATCCTCTGCAGTACCGCGTAGTTGAAATTGAATCCGGCAAAGTAGAATACAACAAGGTGCGGATGGATCGAAGCTTGTGTCCTTCTTTCCACTTTTCACGCCTGCAATATCTTGCGTTTCACAGCGTTTATCCTCAATGATCTGTGTGGATTAGCGGTGATATTCCAATCAACCGCGGCACCTCCGGTTTTATCGCCCGGCCTTCGTCCGCGGATCGGAGCGCTCTTGCCGTCGCAGGGCTTTCAGGACCAGGTCCCGCAGCCGGGTCCGGGCCCGAAACACCTTAAGGCGCACAGCCTGCTCGGAACAATCCATGATTTCCGCGAGCGTGTCATAGGGGACATTCTCCAGATCCCTCAGGATGAGCGCCCGGCGCTGCTTCTCCGGAAGCCGGTTCAGCATGGCGTGGAGCAGTTCATGCCGGGCTTTCCGATCCTCATGGTCTGGGATTTCGATCGGGTCCTGTTTGATGAGATTCTCGATGGTTTCAGCTTCCTGAAGATTGAGTTCCGAAAAGGTCAACGAACGCCTGCGTCGCGTTCGCCTCAGTTCGTCATAACACTGGTTGACGGCGATGCGGTAGATCCAGGGGAAAAACGGCCGGCTGTTGTCAAACCGGCGCAACGAAAAGTACACCTTGATAAAGATTTTCTGGGCAATATCGTCCACATCCCAGCGGCGCCCCATACTGTGGTGGATCAGATTGAACAGGGTTTGCTGGTATTTGGATACCAGAGCCACAAAGGCAGCCTCATCTCCGTTCTGGCAGCGGCGCACCAACTCGCGATCTTCGGCTGAATCCTCCTGCCGCCGCGCCGCCACATACTCCTTCTCCAGGATATGGAATCGGGCCGGGATTTTGGTGACTCCTGGTTGGCTTGCCACGATCTGTGCTCCCGCTCGGCCAGCTGTAATCCGGCTCTCCTCGACAACCTGTGTCAAGGCTGACCCGGCAACATAACATTGTGCCACAACTGGAGCGAGCCCGGCGATCATTCCTTGACCCGGATTATTCGTGAATTATACGGCTGAAGTTTTTGGTAGACGGCAAAAGCCTCTCCCCGCGTTCTTTCGTGTCGGAACCCCCGGCTTTCATCCGGGTCCATTACAAATTCATGAACAGTCCGGGTTAAGGTCGATGCTGTTCATTTAAGCGCGATTCATGAAACCAGCCCACGGATTTCACAGATTTCACTTGGACTTATCCCTTTGGATCGGCCTGGTTGCGCGCAATCTGTGGCATCCGCGCCAGAAGTCCAACTTATTTCTGCGCGAACCCTGAGGGGGAGGATCCGAAACTCTTGGTTGTCCGATATCGATAGTGGGCCTGGGTGCTCAAAACCTGTTTCACATAGCTTCGGGTTTCAGCGAAGGGAATCCGTTCGACAAATTCTGCCATATCGGCGTCGGCGAACTGCTTAAGCCAGCGGTCCACCCTCGCAGAGCCGGCGTTGTATGCTGCCAGGGCCAGTTCCACCCGCCCGTCATACTTACGGATGAGCGAGGAAAAGTATTGAGTGCCGAGCGCGATATTGGTTTCCGGATGGTACAGCCTGCTGGTTGTATAGCTGCGCAAGCCGGTTTGACGGGCGACGGCGCGGCCGGTTGCCGGCAGAACCTGCAAAAGGCCGCGGGCATCGGCGGCCGAACGGGCGGATTCCTGAAACGCGGATTCCTGTCGGATCATGGCGAGAATCAGACTGGGATCCAGATTGTTGCGGGACGCGCTTTCCGTGACCAGGCTGGAATAACGGGTGGGGAAGAGCAGGTTCCATACCTCATCGGGGAGCATGGCCGGGAGCAGATCCAGGTAGCCCGGGAACACCCGGCGCAAATTTATGATGGCGCCGAGGTAGTCGTTCTTGCTTTCGCAAATGCGGGATATGCCATATGCCAGGGATTTGCCGTCTTCAGGGAGGCGGTTCCGGCCATGATTGAGCTCGAGCAGGGCAAAATCCGGCAGTCCGGCTGCCGACAGCTGGCGGGCGCGCTCCAGGACACGCAGTGCCGTGCCCGAAGGCGGAGGCAGAACGACCGGCTCCGTGCGCAAGGCATCAAGCCTGCGTTTCATCGGCTCGAAATCGATCGGCGCCGGGCTCGCGGGATTGGCGCGCGGCAGGGACGGCATGCCGGATATCGCTTCCTGCGCCCGCTGCCCATAGTAGTTGTGGTTGGAGAATGCCCGGGCACGAGCGAAAAAGTAAGCGGCCTCTTCCGGGCAACCCAGGTGCTGACAGCAGCGACCGATCCAGTACGCGGGAGCGCTCGCGGCGGCGGTGGACGGGTTGGCGAGGAAGCAGCTCCAGAACCCGCGCAGCGCATCCTCGTAGCGTTGTTCAACATAAGAAAGCAGCGCCACCTTCCAATGCGCGATCTCGATGTGTTCCCCTTGGGGAAACGCACGAACAAGCGCCTGAAAGGCGTTCAGGGCGGCCGTCACGCGGCCGTCGACATCATAATAGACGGCGACGGAGTACAGAAGCTTTTCGGTGTAGGGAGACTGCGGATAAGCCGTCAGAGCCCGATCCCTGACCTCGAGCAGAGCGGCCTCCTTTCCGAGGCTGCGGAAACATGTTGCTTCGAGATAGGCGGCCCGGTCGGCAAGGTAGGAACCGGCGGCGCGCGCGAGATAGCGCGTTGCTTCGGAGGGCCGCTTCAGACTGATTTCCACCTCGGCGAGCAGCACATTCAGTTCCGCCGTCCGCTGGTTTGATACTCCCCGGGATACCAGCCGCTGGAACAGAGTCCTGGCTTCCCGGCTCCGGCCGGCTTGCAGCAGGTTCTCGCCGCGCCGTATCATGGCGCTCTGGTTGGGGGTTCGCACCTGGAAATCCGGCGCGAGCGCACGCAGGCGTCCTTCCGCGGAGATCGAAGGCTCCGACGAGACCGACTCCGTGTAGATCCGAAGATAGAGCTGGATGGCCTGGTCGGGCTTGCCGGCCTCTTCCAGGGCCTGGCCGCGCAGCCACAGTGCTTTGGCGCTGCTGCTGTCCTGGATGCCTTCAAGCAGGGCCAGCGCCGCGGCATGATCGTGGAGCTTCAAAAGTGCCTGAACCTCACCCAGATCGGATTCCCCGCGAACCGGGGAGTCGGGGAATCGGCTCCGGAGCGTGCGGAAGAAGCCCAGGGCGTCAGCGGCGTGATCCGATTCGAGCTGTGCCCGCCCCTTGTGCAGCAGGATATAGTCCTCCACCTCGGTGGACCGTGCGGCGGCAGGATCAGGGAAAGATGCCAGCGCTGAGGCAAAGCCGCCGGTCTCCAGTTGCGCCACACCCTTCCCGAAAGCTTCAAGTGTTGCCTGGAGCGCCGCAGGATACCGCGATGTGAGGGGGTCGACTGAGGGTCCTAACCTTTGCTGCGGATCGCCGGCGACACTCCCCGTCGCCAGGGGGAACGAGGCGATGCAGAGCAGAGCAACCACGCAGAGAGCCCATCGCGCGTTGGGAGAAATGTGAAATTCCGGGCGCCTGGTCCCGGACCGGATATCAAACCGCAACAAATCAGCTCAGCTTTCAACGCGAGGACCCGGATAATCACTCCCGAGGGTCGACGGGTCGTTTTCTCCAAGAACGCGCACAATCTCGTCGTGGAAATAGTCGACCCTTCGGGCGACTAAGGGTGAAACCCGCTTTTCATACATGTCCCGGCTGCGATCGATATCGCGCTTGAGCCGGACATACAGGTCCCGATTGACCCGCCCTTCCTGGACACGCTGTTCGTTGTAAAGCTTTATCTCGGATGCCAGCAGGCGGGCAAATCTTTTTGCATCCGCGTGGAGTTTTTCCTCTTCCGTCAGCGGTTGAACCTCGCGCAATCCCGCCGGCCTGACCGGTTCAGGCTTTTCCACCCCGGCATCAGGAGGCTCCGCGGCTACCATGGCGGCTTCAGCCGCCGGTGTGGGTTCCTCAAGAGCCGGAACCATTTCGGAAACTTCCGCAACCATGGTCTTGGGCTCGTCCGGTTCACCAACGGCATGGTCCGGGAGAGCGATCTCAGCCGCCTCCGGCAATTCGGGTTCCGGCTCGGCGTCTCCGGTCGGCGGTTCAAAATGGAACTCCGCATCGGGGGCGGCTTCAGCAGGAGCGGCCTCTGAAGGAGCGCCCTCCGGCAGGTCCTCAGACAAGAATTCCGATGCCACCGCGGCTGGGGCAGGAGCTTCGGCTTCAACCTCCACAGGAACTTCCTCCACCACGGCTGCAGGGAGTTCCGGAGAGATTTCCTCTTCCCGGATTTCGGCTTCGGACGGAGCCTGCACGATGGTCGTCTCAGGGGCAGGAGGTTCGGCTGCGGCTGGAGGCGGTGCCGCGGGGGCAGAAGCCCTGGCTTCATGCAAAACCTTGAGAGCCATATTCTCGACGCACAGTCCGGTCAAATCCATAAGCACGCAAAGCGATTCCAGATCACAGTGGCCCCCATCCAGCGGGGAAGCCAGCAATACAGCGACCGGACGGCCGATCGCCTTGAGCGGGAAAGCATGCCATGGGCTCTTCATGGTTTCGGGCAGCAGTCGCGCCAGCGCCTTCTCTCCGGAAATGTCATCGGCTGTGGTCAAGCCATCAGCATTCAGGGCACCCCGAAGCAGAGAGCTCTCGGAGAAGCCGAGTGCGCTCCCGGCGGCGTTCGCGTCTCCGTCTCCGGAAAATCCGCGTGAGGACCATTCGATGAACTGTTGTGCGCGCGCGACGAACAGCACGATTCCAGGGGCATAACGATGGGCACTATCCAGAAGGAGAGTGAGGATTTCCTCCTGAGTCTCCCGGGTCCGGATTTCATGAGCGAAATGGGCCAGGATCGATCTTTCTTCTTCCCACTTGTGAATTTGGGCCCGCTCCGCCTCCGCCACCGCCTCTTCCAGCACAGACTCGATATTCCCCGTATCCAGGCTGCGAACTGAAACCAGGCGCTGGGAAACTTGATCGATGGTGGATATCGAAGCGGCCAGACCGCCTTGCAGCGTTCGCAGCTCTTCCTCAAAACTCATGCAATGTGTAGCCAGCGCTTTATACGCCTCATCCCGCAGCCGGCTGACGGCATCCTGACCGGAGGGCATGTATTGCTCCTAATCATTTATAACAAAAGAAATGTATCGGCTTGAGCCAGTGCTCAAACCTGCGAACCACACTCTGATCGATTTCCCTGCTGCAGGGTACATCGGTCAAAGGATAACATTACCTTAGATCTCTACGCTTCCGAAAAACATCAGGGGTGCGGGGGACATTTTAATGTTCATTGTCTCAAGCGCCCTTACAGGGTGCCAAGGCAACCCTCAGTACGAATTCCATAATTGCGGAAAAGCACGGATGGATGCGGATGGGGTAAAGACGATCCGCGTACAAATGCGCCCGAGGCTGCCGAGCCTCGGGCGCATTTGCCTGTTATGGTCCGCGTCCCGAAAAACACGTCGCCGTGTTTATGAACCGGAGTACTTGGCGTGATCAGAATCTCGTGCTTCAGGGCAATCTCCAATTCCCGAAGACAACTATAGCCGGCGTGCCGAATTCTGGATTGCCTTGCTGAGCTTCTCGATTCCCTTGGAGAGGGACTCGAAGGACGGCCGTGTCAGGTAATCAATTGATATTGTTGAGGTTGCCGCCTGATCAGACAGGCTTTGCAATTGGCTGTCGAGATCGAGGGCGATCTCGCGCAGCTGGACGATGGCGTCCAGCCCGATCTGATTCAAATCTATCCCTTTAGTCAGATCAACGTCGTTCCGCTCGTCGATGTATGACAAGCTGGGGTCGGTGCGGATGCTCTTGGCCAGTTTTCGGATTTGCTCGGCAGTTGTGTCGATCGCCTTTTTGTCAAAATTCTTACCCGCCCGGACTTCTGCCAGCAGGGTGGAGAGTTCATCCACAACAGCGACGAGTTGAGCGCTCAGCTGTAATGGCCTGCGTACCGCCAGGCTCGCAATCTTCGGCGTAACCAGGGGCTCGGAATTGCGCAGGAAGCGCGAACCGTCAAGCCCCGCAAAGTAGAGTGAATTGAGGCGGTAAAGGAAATCCTGCCACTGCAGGTAATTGCCATAAGAATAATAGGATGTCCCTCGAATCACAACCGTCGGAACTGAATAGTAGGAACCGCCCCCCCCATAGTTCGAAGAAGGCATCGACGAGGAATTGTTATAAACCGAGGAGCGGGCTGATTCGCTGGAGGAGTACGTTGCGGCAGGACGGGAAGAGGCTGCCGGCGCGGAGGACGCGGTTGCGGTTCCCGAAGAAGGGGGGGCCGCGGTAGTCCGTCCGCGATCACCCTGCGAACCTGCCGTGGTCCGGCTTTGTGTCTGTGCCAGCAAGGACAGCGAAACCAAGGAGATAACCGCGATTGCCCAAATCCTGATGATGTTCCTCATAAGGATGCGCTCGCTTTCCGGCAGATATGCCTGAACCAATCCGCTGATTGTACTGCTTAAAAGTATCACGGCGGCGCCTGCATTAGCAAGCGCGTTGCCAGCCTATTTGATTAGATGGTGATTGCGGAGGGAAGGTTCAGTGGTTGATGTGCTCGGAACTGCATCCGCAAAAAAGAAAGCGGCGGAACGGTATGGCGTACCCCCGTTCCGCCGCCTTGAAGGAGGTTATTGAATGGGTACTTATTTAGACGTAATCGGGACCAAAAAAGTTGCCTGTTTTTTGCGGTGAATTGGAAAGCTGCAGCAAAAAACTCCACATCAAGGGCTGCCAAACGTATAATTTCGTCCATGTCGAACCTGAACCGATCAGCAAAACTGCGATGTCTTCTGCCGGGTCTCCTGGTGGTGACAGCCCTTTTATTTGCCTGTGAAACGGAAAGACCTGCATCCCCGGGGTCGGAGGATCCCCTGGTACAGGCCAGGAGGGAAAGAGATCGCTTCTTCAAGGACAGCTCGCAATCGCCGATTCCCGAGCGCGATCGGAATCAGTTCCATGGCCTGAATTATTATCCGATTGATCCTGGTCTGCGTTTCCATTTGAAGCTGGTTCGCTACCCGGCTCCGGAGCGCGTTCGACTGGAAACCAACACCGGCGAGATCCGGGATGGTTTGCGATATGGGTATTTTGAATTTCGCGCCGAAGGGGAGGTCTGCCGCCTGCAGGCATATCGGATGGAGGATAGCGCCGATCCCGGAAAACCTTACCTTTTCATCCCATTCCGGGATGCGACCTCGGGTACGGAGACCTATGGCGCCGGCCGTTACCTGGATCTGCCGGAAAATACCTCAGGTACCTATGACCTCGATTTCAACCTCGCCTATAACCCTTCATGCGCGTATGGGGATGGATTCAGCTGCCCCCTCCCTCCCAAGGAAAATCGGCTCACGATCGCCATCCGGGCAGGTGAGAAAAACTACCTGCATAAGCCGGGTGTGTGAGCGTGGAAGGGTTCTCATCTGCTTGTACCCCGGTGGAGTCTGTGGTACATACAGGTGGATTCTACATCCCACGTTTTGATAAACGAGGCAGTCATGAGCGTTTTCGCCGCTGACATCAAGAAGCTGCTTGCCTGCACCAAACTGTCGGTTCTGCCCGAAGACTACCTGGTCATCCGCCTTCCCCTCGACAGCAAGCCGATTCCGGGAGAGTGGTATCGCCCGGCGACGACCCGGTTTGCGGTTTTTATTCGGGAAACCAAGGGAATCAGCCTGATTGTGACCCGGAGGAAATGGTTGCGCATGCACAGCATTTTCGACCGGCACAAGGTTTCCAAACCGATGAAAGTGATTGCCTTCGATTGCAAGCTTTCGATGGTGGCCCCGGGCTACATGGCCCAGATCGGGAGCGTCCTGGCAGAGGCCAAAGTCAGCGTAGTGCCCATTTCCACACTGGCCAGCGATCACATCCTGGTGGAGAAGTCTGAATTGCCGCGCACCGTCCGCCTGTTGCGCCAGTTCATCCAGAAAACCAAAGAGCAGGTCTTATCCCAGGGCCGGTAGCCGGCGCGGGTCGAGGCCCGACATCAGGAAACGGTCCAGCGGCTGAGGAAGTCGTGCAGGAAGTTATCCGGTCCTGCGGACGCCGCGCGCTGGGACAGATCGTCCCGGGCCGCGGCGAGCGCCGCCTGGTATCCGCCGCCATCGATCCTCCCCCTCAGCAATTCCACACGCAGGAAGAGGAGATAGGTCTGCAAGGCGTCCGTCGTGCAGTACTGGTTGATTTCCTTCAGCCTCCCCTGCCGGTAGAGGTACTCCACATCCTCGCCTGCAATGGTGTATTTTCCGGGCAGGCCGGCCAGTCGGGTAAGAACATCCAGGGAACCCCGACGCTGCGCGGCTCCGAAATTCGAAAGGAAATCGCAAAGATCGATGTGGTAGTCGTCGCTGTACCGGCTCCCTCGATAAGTCCCTTTCCCCTGTCCCGCCGCAAAATAGCGAGGTAGGGACAGCCCGTGCTTCAGCGCCTGCATTTCCAGCACCGGTAAATCAAAGCCCCGGCCATTGAAAGTAACCAGCGTTGTGGCGGTGTCGAACACCTGCCAGAAACGCGCGATCAGCTCGGATTCCGAAAAACGGTCGACCCCGAGGCATCCGAGCGCGCGGATGCGGTAGTTCTCGTCCGCTTGAAGCGTCGCGATGGAGATCGGAATGTGAAAGGGGATCGGGAAAAAATCACTCTGCTGCCCGCTGCGCTCCAGTATCTGGTCGCGCGCCTTATCGTAGGCCTGCTCCAGTGTGAGGACGTTTTCGGGGTCGTAAACCTGTTTGACCAGGTCCTTGTCAACCCTGGTTTCTATGTCGAATACAAGGTAACGAATCATGTCATGACCATGCCTGAAACCCGCACCGGTTGCCATTCTGGATGACCCGCTACCCATTGTCAAACGATCCGCGCCGCTCCCCCCCGATCCGTCGCATGAAGTCCAATGGAACGGAACGATAATCTGCAGCGGATTTCTCCAGCCGCGCAACCAAAAAGTGGAGCCCGCACACGATTTTAATAAAGTGACGGCAAAGAGCGATCGCGAGCCGTCAAATTCGCGCGTAAGTCCTGAAAAATGAAGCGATGAGAGGGATTCCGATAGACCCAACATGTTGTGGTATGCTTATGGATCGGGTACAATATGTTGATAGTTTTTATTGACGAGGCCGCAACTATTGTGTACAAGAAACACCTATCCTCCAGCCAAAACGGTGCAGCCGGATTTCTGGAGTAAGCTTCTTTGATTTATTAATTGCCCACATACGAAATCATAGGGAATAGGGAGGCAGGGATGGAAAGCGAGCGGGCATTGCCCTCGGAAAAAGGAGTCGCGGCGAGATGCGCAGCGGAAGAGCGGAAAGTGGCTGCGACGGGGATCGAATTTGCTCGCCATTTTACTCGAGAGGGCGTGTCGCCTTACGACGAAATCGAGTGGGAGATCCGAACCGCCACGATAGCGAACGAAAATGGGGATGTCCTGTTCCAGCAGGAGAACGTCGAGATCCCCAAATCGTGGTCGCAGACAGCAACCAATATTGTAGTGTCGAAATACTTCCATGGGCTAGTGGGCACGCCGCAGCGGGAGAACAGCGCGCGGCAACTGGTAAGCCGGGTGGTGCGCACCATGACCGACTGGGGCGTCCGGGGCGGTTACTTCGCTTCCGAGGGTGACGCTCGCGTGTTTCACGACGAGCTTGCCTTTCTGCTCCTGAACCAGTACGTATCGTTCAATTCCCCGGTCTGGTTCAACTGCGGCGTCGAACCGAAGCCGCAGTGTTCGGCCTGTTTCATCAATTCCATCGAGGACACGATGGATTCGATCCTGGACCTGGCCCGCACGGAGGGACGGTTATTCAAGTGGGGATCCGGAACGGGCACCAACCTCTCGCCTTTGCGTTCTTCCCGGGCGCGGCTGTCCAGGGGGGGCATTGCCTCAGGGCCCGTCAGTTTCATGAAGGGATTCGACGCTTTCGCCGGGGTGATCAAGAGCGGCGGCAAGACGCGCCGGGCCGCGAAAATGGTGATTCTCAACATCGATCATCCGGACATCGAAGAGTTCATCGAGTGCAAAGCGAAGGAGGAAAAGAAAGCCTGGGTTCTGATGGAGGCGGGATACGATGGCGCCGTGGATGGCGAGGCGTATTCCAGCATCTTTTTCCAGAACGCGAACAACAGCGTGCGGGTCACCGACGAGTTCATGCACGCGGTGGTTCAGGACGCCATGTGGGAAACCAGGGAGCGGCGCACCGGGGAAGTTGTGCGGCGGGTCAAGGGCCGCGACCTGATGAAGAAAATTGCGGCATCGGCGCACATCTGCGGCGATCCGGGCATGCAGTTTGATACGACGATCAACAAATGGCATACGTGCAAGAACACCGGACGCATCAACGCTTCCAATCCATGCTCCGAATACATGTTCCTGGATGATTCGGCGTGCAACCTGGCTTCGTTCAATCTCATGAAGTTCACGGATGACGCGGGGGTGTTTGATGCCACGGATTTCCGGCGCGCCGTCGACATCGTGATTTCCGCCCAGGAGTTCGTCATCGACAACGCCAGCTATCCGACCGACAAGATTGCATCCAACAGCCATGAATATCGCCCCCTCGGGATGGGGTATGCCAACCTGGGCGCTCTGCTGATGTATAACGGACTGGCGTACGACAGCGACGATGGGCGGGATTATGCCGCGGCGATCACGGCCATCATGACGGGGGAGGCCTATTTGCAGTCGGCGCGGATTGCATCGACCCTGGGTGCGTTCCCGGGCTATGCCAAGAACCGCGAG
This sequence comes from Terriglobia bacterium, assembly GCA_963824985.1. Lineage (GTDB taxonomy): Bacteria > Acidobacteriota > UBA6911 > UBA6911 > UBA6911 > JAFNAG01. Next base: position 93,985 of record CAWGRQ010000047.1, on the reverse strand, counting down.
CCCTTTCTCGAGGTCATGCGCCTGCATCGCAACGCCCTGCAGCGGATCAATTCCAAGTTCGTGCCCAAAGACATGATGCAGGCGGCACAGGAATCGTGGGATCTGGCGGTGCTGGAGGGGACTGTTCATGGCTACCGGAATGCCCAGGCCACGGTGCTGGCTCCGACCGGCACCATCGGCTTCATGATGGATTGCGACACCACCGGCGTGGAGCCGGATCTGGCGCTCGTGAAATTCAAAAAGATGGTGGGCGGCGGGGGGATGAAGATTGTGAACAATACGGTTCCCGCGGCGCTGGCGAAGCTGGGTTATCCGGAAGAGCAAGTCGAAGCGATCGCCCGCTTCATCGATGAGAATGGCACGATTGAAGGGGCGCCCTTTGTCAGGGCGGAACACCTCCCGGTATTCGATTGCGCCTTAAAGGCGCAGCGGGGCACCCGTTCCATTCACTACATGGGGCACATCAAAATGATGAGCGCCGTGCAACCCTTCATCTCCGGCGCCATATCCAAGACCGTCAATGTCCCCGAAAGCTGCACGGTCGAGGAGATCATGGAAACCTACATGCAGGCGTGGAAGCTGGGCGTGAAAGCGATCGCCATTTACCGGGACAACTCCAAGTGCACACAGCCGCTGACGGCTGGCAAAGGCAAATCCAGCTCAACGGCGGCCGAGACTCTGGCGTTCCGCCCGGTGCGCCACAAACTTCCGGCCGAACGCCGGGCCATCACCCACAAGTTCGCGATCGGCGGGCATGAGGGCTACATCACCGTGGGCATGTATGACGACGGGCAGCCGGGGGAGATCTTCCTGGTGATGGCCAAGGAAGGGAGCACCATTTCCGGGTTGATGGACTCCTTTGCCACGGCGATTTCGATGGCCCTTCAGTATGGCGTCCCGCTCCGCGTTCTCATCGACAAATTTGCACATGTGCGCTTCGAACCCTCCGGGCATACCGGCACCGCCGAAGTTCCCTACGCGAAATCGATCGTCGACTACATCTTCCGCTGGCTGGCGGCCAAGTTTCTGCCTCGCGAGGAGCAGCGCCTGATGGGGGTGCACGTCCGGGAAAGCGCCAACACCGGAGCTCAGGCCGCGGTGCCGCCAGTAGACATCGCGAATACCCTGAACGATATCAAATCCATGTATGCCCTCGACGACGCGCCCACCTGCGCCGCATGCGGGAGCATCATGGTGCGCAACGGCTCCTGCTACAAGTGTATGAATTGCGGGGAGACCAGCGGCTGCTCCTGATCCCGGCTCTCAGGCAAATCCGGCCAAAAAATCAAAAACGCCACGGATTTCACGGATTACACAGATTCAAAATGCGTAGTGGATCGTCCGTTCGAACTGAGGCGGCCTGGCGCCGAGTTTGAGGAGAGGCGCCAGCCGGGGTCCCGTGGCGGCCAGGTAACGCAATGCATTGGGTTCTGCGATGAGGGCGATCGCGGCTTTATCCCGGCTCTCAGGCAAATCCGGCCAAAAAATCAAAAACGCCACGGATTTCACGGATTACACAGATTCAAAATGCGTGGTGGATCGTCCGTTCGAACTGAGGCGGCCTGGCGCCGAGTTTGAGGAGAGGCGCCAGCCGGCGTCCCGTGGCGGCCAGGTAACGCAAAGCATTGGGTTCTGCGATGAGGGCGATCGCGGCTTTATCCCGGCTCTCAGGCAAATCCGGCCAAAAAATCAAAAACGCCACGGATTTCACGGATTACACAGATTCAAAATGCGTAGTGGATCGTCCGTTCGAACTGAAGCGGCCTGGCGCCGAGTTTGAGAAGAGGCGCCAGCCGGGGTCCCGTGGCGGCCAGGTAACGCAATGCATTGGGTTCTGCGATAAGGGCGATCGCGGCTTTGATGGATCTGCGTAATCCGTGAAATCCGTGGCGTTTTGTTTTGATTGCCCCAGGAGTGACTTCCACTTCATACATCCGTCAGATACGCACCGGCTTCCGTGCGGCCTGCCGACCTGTTACACTTAACTTCTTTTGCGGGCGGGCGACGAATGAAATACCTGCAATTCCTGTTCAAGAATCTGATGCGGAACCGCCGGCGCACCCTCCTGACCATCACCAGCATTGCCGTATCGCTCTTTCTGGTCGCGACCATGCGGACCCTGCTGACCGAACTGGAAAGCCCGCCCTCCACGCCGGATTCGGCTCTGCGGCTGATTACGAGGCACAGGGTGTCGCTCGCCAACACCCTGCCCATAGCTTACCGTGCCCAGATAGCCCGGGTGGCCGGCGTGGAGGCGGTCATCGGGGGAATGTGGTTCGGGGGGGTCTACAAGGACCCGAAGAATTTCTTCCCGCAGTTTGCCGTCGACACCGATCAGTTCTTCACGGTTAATGCCGACATGCGGGTGCCCGAGAGCGCGCGGCGCGCATTTCTGGAAGACCGGACCGGCGCGTTGGTTGGGGACAACCTCGCCGAGCGGTTCGGCTGGCGGATCGGCGATAAAATCAACCTGACCGGCGCTTTGTTCGAAATGGATCCCGAGCTCACCGTGCGGGGCATTTACAGCGAAGGATCGGATGATGGCAGCAGTCTTTTTTTTCACTGGGATTATTTTAATGAAGGCATGAAGGCCGGCAGTTTCGACTTCAGCGATTTCACGGGGACATATACCATCCGGATTCGTTCCGCCGGCGAGGCCGCCGCCGTCGCCCGGCAGGTGGATGGCCTCTTCAGCAACAGCACGGCGCCCACGAAAACGGAAACGGAGAAGGCATTCGTCCTGGGTTTCATTGCCATGATGGGGAACATCCGCCTCCTGATTTCCGCCATCTCGTCCGTGGTCATTTTCACAATCGTCCTGGTGGCGGCCAATACGATGGCGATGTCGATTCGCGAACGGATGCGCGAAATCGGTATCTTGAAGGCTCTCGGCTTCCGGAGGTCCCACGTTCTCCTGCTGCTGGTAGGCGAGTCGGTGCTGCTCGCGGTGAGCGGGGCCCTGATTGGCTCTCTGGGTGCGAAACTGATCTTTTCAAGGTTCAAACTGGCATCTCTTACGGCCGGTTTTGTGCAGCGGTTCCAGGTAACCACGGGAACGGTGGCGATCTGCGTCGCCATCGGACTTTTCGTCGGCCTTGTGGCGGCCGGCGCCCCGGCCTGGCAGGCTGTGCGCCGTCGGGTTGTGGATGCATTGCGCGGAGTCGATTGACGCCACTGCCGTGCGACGGGAGCGAATTGTGTGAAGATACCCATAGGTTACAACATCGGCAGCCTCTGGAGCCGGCGCACGGGGACGGCAATGACCGTGATCGGCATCGGCCTGACGGTGTCAATTTTCATCACCATGATGGCGCTGGTCGGCGGCCTGGAATCGACCTTCGTCGAAACCGGGCACGATCGCCAGTTGGTGGTTATTCGTCAGGGATCGCTCAACGAGACCAACAGCTATTTCGGGCGGGACCTGTTTCAGGTGGTACGCTTTCTCCCCGGCATCGCCCGGGGCGCCGACGACAATCCTCTCGCGATCGGCGAAATTGTCGTCAATATCAATCACCAGCGCCTCGACGGCGAGAGCTCGAACCTCATCCTGCGCGGCACATCCACCGATTCCCTGGCCCTGCGCCCCGAGGCGGTGATCGTGGAGGGGCGGATGTTCCGGAGCGGGTTGCGCGAAGTGGTTGCCAGCCGAGCGCTCTCGCTGCGCTTCGCCAACCTGACAACCGGCGCCACAGTTCATTTCGGCCGCAGCGACTGGACCGTCACCGGCCTGTTCGATACCGGCGGAACCGCTTATGACTCCGAGGTGTGGACCGATTATGCCGCCGTCGCCCAGGATTGGGACCGCCCCATCTACGCCTCCATACTCCTCCGGGCCGACAGTGAATCGGCGTCTGCCGACATCACCCGGCGCATCGCCGACGATCAGAGGATCAATCTGCAGGCGATCCCGCAGAAGAAGTATTTTGCGGATCAGGCGTCGACCTCCATCGGCATCAAGCTGCTCGGCAATTTCATCGCCGTGATCATGGGCATCGGTGCCTGCTTCGCCGCCATGAACATGATGTACGGTTCGGTGATGTCACGGTCGAGGGAGATCGCCACGCTGCGAGCGATCGGCTTCCGGCGCCGGAACATCCTGGCCTCCTTCCTGCTGGAATCGGTCATCCTCGGATTGCTCGGCGGCATCCTGGGTGCCCTGCTGGCTCTGCCGATGAATGGAATCTCCGCCGCTACGGCGAATTTTGAAACCTTCAGCGAGGTGCTGTTTCATTTCAGGATCACTCCCGGAATCATCTTTCGGGGACTGGTGTTCGCAATCGCCGTCGGCATCCTGGGAGGGTATCTTCCGGCGCGGCGCGCCGCCAGGATCCGGCTTATCGAGATTATCAGGGACTAATCGTGCAAGGGGACGGGGTTATGCCAGAACGGCTTATTGAAATGTCGGGTCTCAGCAAGACCTTCCGGCGGGATAGTGTGGAGATTCCGGTGTTGCGCGACATCAACCTCAAGGTGTTCGCGGGGGATTTCATCAGCCTGATGGGGCCCTCCGGGTCGGGAAAGAGCACATTGCTGAATATCGTGGCGGGCATTGACCGCCCGACCGGGGGCGAACTGCACGTGCTGGATGCCGACCTGCTTTCCATGACCGAAGATCAGCTTGCCACCTGGCGCAACCATCACGTCGGGTTCGTGTTCCAGCATTTCAACCTGATTCCCGTTCTGACCGCGTTCGGCAACGTGGAACTGCCGTTGCTGCTGACCTCGCTGAACCGGAAAGAGCGGCGCGAGCACGTCATGACAGCCCTCAAACTGGTCGGCTTGACCGATCGAACCGATCATTACCCGCGCCAGCTCTCGGGTGGGCAGGAGCAGAGGGTCGCGATCGCGCGCGCCATCGTGACCGATCCGACCTTCATCCTCGCTGACGAACCCACCGGCGATCTGGATGCCGATTCGGCCGTGGAAGTGATGGAAGTTCTCCAGGGGCTCAATCGTCAGTTCAGCAAGACCATTCTGCTGGTGACCCATGACCCCCGAGCCGCGTCCTTCGCCAAGGTCCGGCATTACCTCGACAAAGGCCTCCTGGTTCAAGAAGAATAGTCGGCCGGCACTCCCCGGCGGGCGCCGTCGGATTCGATTTCCCTCAGTTCCTGCCGGCAGCGGCGGCCAGGCTTTTGCGGAACAGTGAAGATACCAAATACCCGTCGAGTGCCGCCCGTGTGCGCCAGAGGAACTCCTCATCGCCGATCAAATCGGGCGCGCGGGGGACGATGGCGGCATGGAACACATGGGCTCGGATCCGCCGGTAAGTAATGGAATGGCGGACGACCGCCCAAGCCTGGAGGCGCGGCGTGAAGCCGAGGGCTTCCCGGGCCAGCTCGTTTGCGGCGGTCTTTGGGCGCTGGCCGGAGGCCAGAGACTTCCAGGGGAAACCCCACTCGCCCGGGATAAACCGGTTCTCAGGCTGTTTCACGATCGCCATCTTGCCGCCGGATTCCAGCAGCAGCAGCACGATCTGCGTTGATTCGGGTACCGGCTTCGCCTTTCTGCGACCCGCCGGAACTTCTCCGGCTCGCCCCGAGTGACACAGGGACCGGACGGGGCACGCGCGGCAATGGGGCCGGGAAGGAAGACACACCAGCGCCCCCAATTCCATCATGGCTTGATTGAAATCAGCCGGTTCGTCCCGAACCAGCCATGACTCCGCCTGATGCCGGAAAAAACTCTCCGAGGCGTCGGCGAGGCCATGCAGACGACGAATTACCCGACGCACGTTCCCATCCACTACCGGTTCAGGACGGTTGAAGGCAATCGAGTAAATTGCCCCCGCTGTGTACGCCCCCACTCCCGGGAGATCGCGGATCCGCTCCAGGGATTCAGGGAACCGGCCGTCCGATTCCGCCATGATCTTCCTGGCTGCGCGGCTGAGATGGTGCGCGCGCCGGTAGTACCCGAGCCCGGCCCAATGCTTCAGGATCTCCGCCGGGGAAGCAGCTGCCAGCGTTGCAACATCGGGAAAGCGTTTCAGGAACCGCTCATAGTAGGGGATGGCTGTCTGAACGCGCGTTTGCTGGAGCATGATTTCCGCGATCCAGACCCGGTAGGGGGTGGGCCGGCTCCGCCACGGGAGCGCACGCTGATTGGCGCGGTACCAGGCGAGCAGCCGCTCCTGGAATTTATGTATCTTTCTGTTGTCCCAATCCGAACTCATCGGCGCCCCGCTTCAAGGAATCCGGGAGCAGGACGCGGAAACCGCAAAGCGCTCTGTCCCTCTGCGGTTCATGATACCCGCAGGACGTGATTGCGCACACCCATCTCTGCGCGGCACCCGGGATCCTGATGGCTGTGCCTTAGGAAGGCTCGTTCCAAAGCCTGGAAAAAAGCTCCACCGAACCCGGCGCATACCCCGCGTAGTGGTTGTTGAAATAGACATACATCGGTACCTTTCCGGCTGCCAGATTGCGAAGGGAGGGCAGCCATGACTGCAGCGATCGGGTGCGGTCAACGAGCAGGCTCCCCCAGTCGGAATCGCGCTTCCCCTCCTCCCGTGCCTTTTTGACCGCGGCATCCATTTCCTTGTGGTTCCCCAGAAAGCGAATGTAAACAAACGGCGCGGTAAAAACCTCCTGGCGAGGAGCGAGCTTGGGGAGCGGATCCATGGTGTAATAGTCTATGAAAACCAGCGAGACCGCATAGCTGCGCAACAGGTCCAGGAGTTCCCTGTGAAGCCAGCGGGAGTTCCGAATCTCGACGCCCCACTGAAAACCGGGCGGAAGCACTGGCAGAAATTTTCCCAGCCGATCGAGAAATCGGGCGCCGGTCGCATATTCGTCCGGGTCCGCGGATTTGGCCACGTATGGGAATTGCAGCACCATCGGGCCCAATTTCTCACCCAGCCGTGACATGACGGCGACAAAACGGCCGATCTCAGATTCGCACCCCTCCAGATACTTATCATGAGTAATCACTCGGGGAACCTTTGCCGAGAATATGAAGCCCTTCGGAGTGCGCGCCTGCCAGGCATCAACCATGGCCTCGGTCGGCATGTGATACCAGGTGGAATCGATCTCCACCGTGTTCAGCTGCGCCGCGTAGGCGGAAATCATTTCCGCGGGATCGATCCCTTCCGGATAAAACCCGCCGCACCAGTCTTTCGAACTCCAGCTTGAAGTCCCGACATGGAGATGGGGTGGAAATTGCACTTGCATGGCCGACCTCCTCGGGAAAATTGTAACACGGGGCATTGAAAAGGCGTGTCCGAGGGTCTACGCTACTGGAAGCAAGTTCCTAGGGAAGGGGTGGATATGAAAAAATCCGTTAAAGCCAATCAGGGGAAAAAACGGGCGCCGTCGCGCGTCGCTGCACTGAAGCGGCCTCGTTGGACCCGCGAAGAGGTCTTGACCCTGAAACGCCTGTATCGGACTCGCAGCAACGCTGAAATCGCCCGGGTGCTCGGACGCACGGTGTCTTCCATCGTGTTTAAAGGATATCGTTTGGGCCTGTCCAAGGGGATCAGGCGCCTCAAGGAGATGGGGCGGGAAAACATCAACCGGCGATGGCATCGTCGCCAAGGCACCCAGAGAAAGCGCCGCGGCACTGCTCCGACAGTCCGCTGAATGGAGGTCTCGTCGCCGGACGTCTCAAACCTTGCGGGCAGATGCAAGCAAGCGTTGTTTTCTGGAGGAGGGGTCATGCCGGAACGAACCTGGTGGGAAACGATCAAGGTCGAAGGCGGCGAACTGCTCGACCAGGTCAAAAAAATCATTCACGAAGGGAATGTGCGACGCATCGTGATCAAGCAGGGGACTCGATCGGTGGCCGAATTTCCGCTTACGGTCGGGGTCGTGGGGACGCTGGTGGCGCCGATCCTCGCCGCCATCGGCGCGCTCGCGGCGCTTTTGACCGAGTGCTCCATCGAGGTGGAGCGAGTCGGGCCCTCGGCGGAACCAAAAGAATAAGGCGTCAAGCGACATTTGCGGTCGCGGGCGCCGGATCAGTCCGCTCGCTTGCATGAAGACCGGATTGCAAAGACTCCGGGGACGCGAATGGACACGGACCGATCCGTGTCCTGAAAACTTTCATTCTGTGATGGGGGCATTCCGGCGCCGTGTGACGCGATCCGTTCATTCGCGAACGCCGTTCGTCAAAGACAAAGGTAAAACACCGCTCCGCTCAGCTGCGTGCTTCAGCCGTCGCCGCTCCGGCATCCGGGAAAGCAATGCCTTCCGATCCGCAGCTCAGTTTTTCCCTGCGGCGCAACGCACGCATCACCAGGGTGCGTAACCGGGCCCGAGCGCGGAACACCTTCAGGCGCACAGCCTGCTTGGAACAGTTCATGATTTCCGCCATCTCCTCGTAAGGAACCTGCTTGAGGTCGCGGAGCACTATGGCCATCCTCTGCTTCTCGGGGAGACGATCCAGGACTTTTTGCATCAGGAGGCGCAGTTCCTCGCTCTTAGTCTGAGAGGGTGAAAACGTTTCCGGCTGGGAGGTGGCCATGAGCCGTTCCAGGGTGCGCGTCTCCTGTTCGCTGAGCTCGGCAAATCGGAGGGTTTTGCGGCGGCGTACCCGACGCAGTTCGTCGAAGCACTGATTGATCGCTACCCGGCGCAGCCAGGGATAAAAGGGGCGCGAGGTGTCGAACTTGCGCAGGGAAAAATAGACTTTGCAGAGGACTTCCTGAACAATATCCTCTGCTTCGGCCGCGCTGCCGACATTCCAGGAAACAATGTGAAAGAGCTCGCGCTGGTACTTCTGCACCAGTCGCTCGAACGCGCTTTCGTCCCCTGCCTGGCAACGGCGCGTCAATTCACGGTCTTCCTCGCAATTCAGTTCGTGCCACACGAGAAAGATAAGTGCAATTGGCGTGCCAACAAAACGTGCTTGAATCTCAACAACTTACGGGGAGTCCTAAGGCCATTTGCGTTCGGATTCCGCACAGACGGTGTATGAATTCAGCACGCCCGGGCTATTTCCGAGGTTTCAGTTTGTCTTCATTGGCGCTCATGAAATCTCGGATCTCGTCTGCCAGAGCCAACAACCTGTGCCATTGTTCGCGGTAGAGAGTTACGGGAAACCGCCCGAGTCCATACACCGATACGCCACCCTTCTCGCTGACCTTCAGGCTCAAACCCTGCGTGGCCGTCTTGCGCAACTCTCCATTTTCGGCGCGCAGGCTCACAATTTCCGTCAGGGCTTCGTTTTCAGCGCGCAGCCGTGCAAGTTCCGCCATGATTTCTTCGCTGTCAGCCATAAACCGCCTCCCTCCATAATGCTTTCCATAGAAACTGCTTGAGATGTCCATCTGGAACGGTCATTTGCCGGTACCTAATCCATTGTAGTGATTTTCCTCCATTTCCTGATAACAATTTCGGTCCGGATCCCTTGCCGCATCCCGGAAGCCTCGAGCGGCTGCGGAAAACGAGGCGGACCGGGATGCTCGGAAGACCCTGCCATAGACTTCTGAACGGTGTTTGGATAGGATTAGGGATAGTTGTTTGTAAACGCACGTTTGACCGACTGGGTCACCAGCGCCAAGATTTCTCCGGGAGATGAAGATTCAGATTCGGGATCATATCAAGGCAAGCGAAAGGAGGGATTGTTCATGACCGACAACCCAAACGCGTCCTGCAACCGCCGTGAGTTCCTGCAAAAGGGCGGCCTGGCCGTCGCCGCTTTTGTCACTCCTGTGGGTTACCGGAAATCAAGGGCCATCGAAATCCAAGCCGGTTCCCCAATCGGGATTCCGCCCCTGCCTTACGCGCAGAGCGCTTTGGCCCCGGCTATTTCCGAGAACACAATTTCTTTCCACTTCGGGAAGCATCATCAGGCATATCTGAGCAACACTTTAAAGCTGATTGCCAATACCGAGTTTGAAAAGGCAACGCTGGAGGAGATTATCAAAAAGACGGCGGGCCGGGCCGACATGTCTGCACTCTTCAATAACGCGGCCCAGGTCTTCAACCACACGTTCTATTGGCAGAGCATGAAGCCGGGCGGCGGAGGTGAACCCGCGGGAAGGATGGCCGGCATGATCGCAGAGTCCTTCGGCAGCTACCCCAAATTTGCTGAGACGTTTTCCAATGCCGCCGCGACCCAATTTGGGAGCGGATGGGCCTGGCTGGTCCGGGAAGGCGACAAGCTCCGGGTGGTCAAGACCGCAAACGCGGAAAATCCCATCCCCATGTCCCTCAAGCCCCTGATTACAATTGATGTCTGGGAGCACGCTTATTATCTCGATTACCAGAACCGGCGCGCCGATTATATCCGGGCATTTGTGGAAAAACTGCTGAACTGGAATTTCGCGGAGCGCAACCTGACGTCGATGTAATAAAAGCCGGAATTTCGGCTGCCTGCGTTGTTGACTAACGTTTCTCCCTGCTGTTATATAGGTTGCAAATCCGAAGCGTCTTAGAATCCGGAGGAAGCCCTCTTGGCGTTAGGCTGGATCCGCTTTGACCGCAACCGCTGGCAGGAAGCAGGACGGGACTTCGTCAACTATGCCCGCTTCATTTTACCGGTCAGCGCATCCGCCATTTTGATTACGGTACTGGGGGTCGGTTGGTACACGCAGCCCGATCGTTACGTCCGCGGGTACGAGCCCCGGCAACCCATACCCTATTCCCACAGGCTGCACGCCGGCATTCTCCAGATTCCGTGCATGTATTGTCATTCGGGGGCTCTCCAATCGCGCCTGGCCGGGATTCCGTCGGTGGGGAAATGCCTGAATTGCCACAAGGTAACCCGGACCGAGAGCCCGTATATCAAGCAGCTTGCCGCCCTGTACGCGTCCGGAGAGCCGATCAAGTGGCAGAGGATCTATTCATTGCCGGATCATGTCTATTTTGATCACCGGCCCCACGTGAGTGCCGACATTCTCTGCCAGACTTGCCACGGTGAGGTGCAAACCATGGATGTGGTCTATCAGGAGATGTCCTTGCGGATGGGCAATTGCCTGGGATGCCACCGGAATCCCAAGGATGCGTTGCCCGCCGACACCAGGATCACCAGGGGGCCCGATCACTGTTTTGCCTGCCACCGTTAGGCAGAAGCTTCAGCAGGATGAGGTGCCATGGCTGACGATCGCAAAGACGGCTCTGCAAATCGTGCTCATCCGCGCCTGTACCGCTCCCGGGTCGAATTCCGCGGCTCGCCGGATGGTGCGGCGCCCGGGTTTGCCTCCGGTTATGACTTCCCCCCTGATTTTCCTGCAGATGGAATATCGCGCCGCAGGTTCCTGAATCTGCTTTCCGCCTCGGCGGCGCTGGCTTTGGGGACCTCCTGCAGCAGGATCGACCGGGGCCGGATCGTACCCTACACCAGGAGACCGCAGGAGATTATCCGCGGGCGTAGCCACCTACTACGCCAGCACCTTTCAGGAAGGGATTCATCAGCCACGGCGTCCTGGTGAAAACGCGGGAAGGCCGGCCGCTTCATGTGGAGGGCAATCCTGAAGATCGCCATCTCCCGGGGCAAGACGAATCTCAGGGCGATCGCGGATCTCCTCGGCACTCTACGATCCGGATCGGCTCCGTGCGCCCGCGTACGGCGAAGGCAAACCCGTGAGTTGGCAGGCGGCGGAAATGGCGTTGGTCACAGGCGCTCCAGGATGCGCGGCGCGCCGGGACAGGCCGGTATTGCTCCTCACCGATGCGGTCATCTCGCCGACTCGCAGGGTGCTGATCGAAGACCTGAAGCGGGCGCTGCCCTCCCTGCGGCATGCCGTGTGGGAACCGGCCGCATCACAATCGGAGTTCCTCGCTTCCCGGGCACTCTACGGGGAATGGGTGCAACCTCGAATCCGGCTGGATCGTGCCGAAGTGATCCTGTCGCTTCAGGCGGACGTTCTCGGCGGCGACGGCAATGCGTCGTTCCTGGTCCAGGACTTTGCCGCCCGGCGACGCGTGTCGCATCCGACCGATCCAATGAACCGTCTGTGGGTTATGGAAAGTTGCATGACCCTGACCGGCGCGAACGCCGACCAGCGTGTGCGGGTCCGGCCGACGAGGATGGCCGCGCTGGTTTTCCCTGGCGCGTGCTCCTTCTGAAACGCACGGCGTGCCGCTCCCCGCGGGCCTGAATGCAGATGAACTGAAGCCGTTTTCGCTTGACGCCGCTGGCGCGTGAAGCAGGAGATCGAACCGGCCCGATGGCAGGCTCTGGCCCGCGATTTGGCCCGCTCGGGAAAGTCCGGCCGTGGTTCTGGCCGGGTCCGCTCTGCCTCCGGAGGCCCACGTCGCCTGCCAGTTGCTGAACGCGATGCTGGGGGCCGAGGGCCACACCGTGGACGCGTCGCTCGCGGCGCCGGCTCCCGAACTTCGACCCTGGCCGGTCTCGGTGATCTCCTGAGGGAAGCCGCGCAGGGACGATTCGCCGCGGCCGCTGTTCTGGGGGACGAACCCGGCGTTTTCCTTTCCGCAGGAATCCCTGTGGAAGTCAGCCGCGGCCGGCATCCCGGTCAAGTTCCGGATCGGTCTCTATGAGGACGAAACCGCGCTCGAGTGCCGGTGGCGACTGCCCGAACACCATTGGCTGGAGGCATGGGGCGATTTCGAGCCCTCCGCGGATCTCTTGAGCCTGCGCCAGCCGGTGATGGGTCCGATTCATGACACGCGCCAGGGAGAAGACATCCTGCTGGCGTGCCTGCGAGGCCTGGGTGAGGACGTGCCCCGCACGTATCTCGAGTATCTGAAGGCCCGATGGCAAAGAGAGGTCTATCCCGCCGGGAGCCCCGCGTCCTTCGATGCCTTCTGGAGCGCGTCGTCTGCACGACGGCGTGCTGAGGCGGGCCGCCACGCCTCGTCCGCCTCGCATCCCGAGCGTGGAAGCGGTCCGCGAAGCCGTCCGGGCGGCGGCTGAAACGCCGGGGACCGCGGCAGACGGCACGTTCGAGCTGGTGCTGTTCGCCGGACTGCCGCGGTCTACGATGGCCGCTATGCAAACAACGGCTGGCTCAACGAGCTCCCCGATCCGGTGACCAAGGCGACCTGGGGCAATCCGCTCCTGATCTCGATTGCCGACGCCGCGCGCCTCGGAATCAAGGACGAAGACGTGGTCAGGGTCACGGTCGGCGTGATATCAGCGTCGAGGTTCCGGCGCTCCTCCAGCCCGGCCAGACTCCGGGCACGGTGAGCCTCGCCTGCGGACACGGGCGAAGCGACCGGGAACGTGGCTGGGGCGAGTCGGCGTGAATGCGTATCCCTGATGGATGCGGCTTCCCCGTCTCCACAACTGCGACGTGCGGTGCCGCCATCGCGCACGGGCCGGCGGCGGCCGTGCCGCGCACGCAGGAACATCACCGCATGGAGGGACGGGATCCGGCCCGCTCCTGGACGTTGGAGGAATATGCGGGGCAGAACCCCGAAAGGAGGGAAGGTCACGCAGCGGCGGAAACGGCTTCCCTGATTCCCGGGCTGAACATTCGCCGGGCGACAAATGGGGCATGGTCATCGATCTGTCGGCCTGCGTCGGTTGCAGCGCCTGTGTCGTTGCCTGCCAGTCGGAGAACAACATTCCGGTCGTCGGGCCCGAGCAGGTCCGCCTGGGGAGGGAGATGCACTGGATCCGGATCGACCGCTACTACGAAGGGAATCCGGACGCTCCCGTCGGTCCGTTCATCAGCCCATTCCCTGCCAGCATTGCGATAATGCGCCCTGCGAAATCGTCTGCCCGGTCAACGCCACGACCCACAGCCCCGACGGCGTCAATCAGATGGCCTACAACCGGTGCGTGGGGACGCGCTACTGCTCCAACAACTGCCCCTTCAAGGTCCGCCGGTTCAATTTCTTCGATTACACCTCCATGAAGAAGGCGCCTGAAAACCTGGTCTTCAACCCCGAGGTGACCGTGCGTCCGCGCGGCGTCATGGAGAAATGCACGTTCTGCATCCAACGCATTGAGGATGCGAAGCTGCGGGCCAAGGTTGAGGACCGGCCCATTCGCGACGGAGAGATCAGGCCGGCGTGCGCCGTGGCGTGTCCGGCCGAAGCGATCGTGTTCGGCGACCTGAATGACCCCGAAAGCGCGGTTTCCGGATCTGTCCCGTGCGGATCGCGGCTACCGGATGCTGGAAGAGCTGGGAATCAAGCCGGCGGTGACCTACCTGGCGGACATCTCGAACCCGGTCAACGGAAGGGGGAGAGCGTGAAGTCGGAAGCGATCCCCGTATCGGATGTGATGCTGCCGGAAATCCTGCGGACACCGCCGATCACGGCCGGACCGGTCAGCCTTGGGCAGCTGGACGACCAGGTGCTGGCGCACGTCGAGCGCAGGCCGCCGCGGGCCTGGTTTGTTGCCTTCGCGATCACCTCACTCGTCATGCTGCTCGGCATGACTCTGATCGGGTACACGATTGCGACCGGCATCGGCGTCTGGGGGAACAACATCCCGGTTGCCTGGGCATTCGACATCATCAATTTCGTCTTCTGGGTCGGGATCGGGCACGCGGGGACGCTGATCTCCGCGATCCTGCTGCTCTTCCGGGCGCGGTGGCGCAACGCCATCTCCCGTTTCGCCGAGGCCATGACGATCTTCGCGGTGATGTGCGCCGGCATTTTCCCCCTGATCCACGTCGGCAGGCCCTGGCTCTCCTTCTGGCTCTTTCCGTATCCCAACCAGCGCGGGATCTGGCCGAACTTCCGCTCTCCGCTGATCTGGGACGTGTTCGCGGTGAGCACCTACTTCAGCGTGTCCCTGCTGTTCTGGTATCTCGGCCTCGTGCCCGACCTGGCGTCACTGCGGGATCGGACGAAAAGCCGGATCCGGAAGTTCTGTCTACGCGGTCGCTGAGTCTCGGCTGGCTTGGGTCGGCGTCCCACTGGCGGCACTACGAGAGGGCGTACCTGATCATCGCGGGACTGGCGACCGGGCTGGTGCTCTCGGTGCACAGCGTCGTCTCCTTCGACTTCGCCGTGTCGCTCGTCCCCGGCTGGCACATGACCATCTTTCCCCCCTATTTTGTGGCCGGCGCCATCTTCGCCGGCTTTCGCCATGGTCGTCATGGTGCTGGTCCTGGTGCGGGCCACCATGGGTCTGGAGAACCTCATCACCATGTACCACCTGGAGGTGATGAACAAGGTCATCCTGACCTGCTCCTGCCTCATGGGCTATTCCTACCTGATGGAGGGATTCACCGCCTGGTACAGCATGAACCAGTACATTCACCACATCTTCCTGCAGTACATCGCCGGTACCTACTGGTGGGCCGGCTGGACGACGATCACGTGCAACATCCTGATCCCGCAGCTGCTCTGGGTGCGCCGCTTCCGTCGGAGTTACTTCGGGATGATCTTCGTCGCGATCGCGGTGACCGTGGGCATGTGGTTCGAACGCTTCGTGATCATCGTCAGCTCGCTGCACCAGGACTACCTCCCCTCCGCCTGGCACGTCTATCAAGCCGACCCTGGTGGATTTCGGCATCCTGCTCGGAACCTTCGGTCTGTTCTTCACCCTGGTGCTGCTTTTTGCCCGAGTGCTGCCGGTGATTGCCACGACCGAGATGAAGGCGGTCCTTCCCGGAAGCCAGCCCCGGCACAGGGGAGGAGCCCATGAGTAATCGGGCCTTCTCCGTCCTGGGACTTTTCGACAGCGCGCAGACCTTGATGGAGGCCATTCCCGCCGTGAAGGCCAGAGTGACGGGCCGGCTGGAGGCCTACACGCCGTATCCCAGTTCATGGGATGGAAGCAGGCCCTCGGTCTGCGGAAATCACCGGTGGGCGGCATGGTGTTCGTCATGGGCGTGATCGGCGCGATGTCGGCCCTGGCCTTCGAGCTCTGGACGGCAGGAGTCGACTACCCGCTCGTCACCGCGGGCAAGCCGGTATTTGTCCTGGGAAGCCTTCATTCCCATCATGTTCGAGGTGACGGTGCTGTTCGCCTGCTTCACCGCCGGCCTGGGCATGCTGCTGCTGCTGAACCGGCTGCCGTTCTTCCGCCACCCGATGCTGCGATCGAAGTCGATGCCGCTGATTACCCGGGACAAGTTTGCCCTGGCCGTCGAAGCCGATGGGCGGCACCTTGATGTCGAGGCGGTCGCCGCCGTCCTGCGGATGCGCGGCGCCGGAGCGGTCGAGGTGGTCGAGCCGTCCCGGCGCCGTGGCGCCCGCGTCATCCGCAAGTTTCTGCTGAGGGTTGTGCTCGGGACCGCCATGCCTGTCTGGCGGCGGGGTATCTGACCTACTGGGGCGTCAAGCTGTTCCCGGTTTCCGTGCCGATGGTGCACATGCTCGATCAGCCGAGGCTGGATCCCCAGCGGGAGAGCGCTTTCTTCCCGGATGGTTTCGGCATGCGCATGCCGGTTGCGGGAACCGTCGCGCGCGGTCACATGCCCTATACGATTCCGGATCGGGAGGCCGCGGCTGGCCTGGCCAATCCGCTGCCGAGGACGGAAGCGGTACTGAAGACAGGGGAAGCGGGGATTTGCAACCTACTGCTCCGTCTGCCACGGCATTCTCGGAAACGGCATGCCCACGCTGACGGCCGCGTACGGCGCGAAGCCCGCGAATCTCGTGGCCCCAGACGATCCGGGATTATCCCGACGGCAAGATCTACCACGCGATCGTGGTGGGCAGGAACGCCATGCCGTCCTACGCCGCCGATTTGAACGAGGATGAGCGGTGGGCGGTCGTTCATTACGTGCGTGTGCTCCAGCGTGCGCTGAACGCACGGGACGACGACATTCCGAAGGAGATCACCAAGTGAACAGTAACCGGGCCATGAGACACCTGGGATGGCTGCGGCTCGCGGGCCTTGCGGGCGTCGTGGCCACCGGTCTGGTCTCCGGCTGGGAACGCTTCTGGGTGAACTGGATCATCTGGTTTCTCTTCATCCTGACGATCGGCCTGGGCAGCCTGTTCATGGTGGCGCTCGAGCATGTCGTCGGCGCCCGGTGGAGTGTTCCGCTGCGCCGGGTTCCCGAGCGGCTGTCCGGTCTGGTCACTGCTGATGGGCCCGGCGGCGCTCCTGGCGCTGCTCTCCCTGCCGCACCTGTATCCGTGGGCGCGGCCGGAGGGTCTGCAGGATCCGGTCATTGCCGGCAAGGCCGTCTGGCTCAATGTGCCGTTCTTTGTCGCTGCGCGTGGTGCTCTGCCTCGGCCTCTGGATTCTCGCCCACCGGATCTTCGTGCGGCGGATCGTTCCGGCAGGATCGGAAACAGGATCCCCGGTTCAATGTCCGCGCCCGGCGCTTTGCCCCCGTCTTCATGATCATTTTCGGGATCACGATCACGATCGTGGCCTTCGACTGGATCTCGAGCCTGGAACCGGCGTGGTATAGCGACGTATTCGGAGTCTACGTGTTTGCCGGCACGTTCCTCGCCGGCCTGGCGGCCACCACTCTGGTGGTGCTCTACCTGCATGGCCCGCGGGCGCCTCCCCGGAGTCAGGCCCGATCATCGTGTATAACCTGGGCGGTTTTCTCTTCGCCTTCACCGTGTTCTGGTCCTACATCGGTTTCGCGCAATATCTGCTCATGTGGTATGCGAATCTGCCGGAAGAGGTGTTCTGGTACCAGGATGCGTCTGGAGGGGCTCTGGGGGACGCTGGTCCTCGCGCTCGCCGTCCTGCACTTCCTCGTGCCGTTCCTGGTGCTGGTGCCCCGCACGGCAAAGCGTGACGCCAGGCGGCTCTTCTGGGTGGCGGCGATCATGCTCATCGCGCACTGGCTGGATCTGTACTGGATGATCTATCCCGGCGCTCGGCACGGGGCCGCTCTTCGGATGGCAGGAACTGTCCTTTGCGGTCTTTTTCCTGTCGGCGGGATTCCTCTGGATTGGCTGGGCGCTCGGCCCGCGGCGCCGACATGCCCGTCGGCGATCCGTTTCCTCCGGGAAGGCCTGGAGTTCCACCTATGATCGAGAAGTACGTCAATGCGGCGGAACTCAAGCGGCTCCTGTCGACCCTGATCGGCAGTCGTGGGCGCGCTCGCTGATCGCCGGCCTGTTTGCCAGCATCGTCGTGCCCGGGCTCCGGAACGCCAACAGGCCTCCGGCTCCGATGCCGGTGAATCCCGTCGGTCGGTGAGCCCGGGCTGGCTCGACCCCACGCGAGTTTCCTCCGGAACGGGGGAAGGAGATACCTCCTGTGGATGCCCGGGCCCTGATTGCCTACTCGCCGGACTGGATCGCCCGGGGCAAGATCGTATTTTCGGCAAACTGCGCCGCCTGCCATGGCGAATTGGGGCGCGGTGACGGCCCCGCGGCCGCCACCATGAATCCACGGCCTCGCAACTTCACGAGTCCGGACGGCTGGAAGAATGGGTACGACCTGCCGGCGATCTACCTGACGTTGGGTGTGGGGATAAAGGGGTCGTCCATGGCCGCCTTTGACTACCTCTCGAAGAGCGACCGCATGGCGCTTGCCCATTACGTTCAGGCTCTCGGTGCTTTCCCGCATGGGGAACCGGGCCCTGCGGCTCTGGCGGGCCTGACCAAGGATCTCTCCGCGCCGGGGGGCAAAACCCCGAATCGGATCCCGGTCAGCATGGCAATGGCCAGGCTGGAGGCGGAATACCATGCTCCGGTATCAATCGACATGGCGGGACAAGCCCAGGAAATGATTGCGGGACTGCTCCGGCGGGTGATCCTCGACCCATCCCGGGCGGCGCAGACCCTGGCAGGAAATGTCGCCTGGCGTGAAGACCCGAAACAGCTTGCCGCAAGCATTTTGCCGGGAACCCCGGGAAACGGTTTCGCCGTCGACAGCGCGACCCTGAGTCCGCTGGAATGGCAAACTGTGCATGGAGAGTTGCTGAAGCTGGTTCCGGAGCCCACGACACGGAAATTGCCGGGCGGCCGCCGGCCCTGATATGGAATGGGGATGCCCCGAAACGGTCCGGCTGAGTGTCTGACGCCGGACGGTTAATTGAAGCCAGGAAGGGGATGGGTGCAATGAACCGAACCGGACTCGTTTTGTTAACGGCATTCGGGCTGATGATGGCTGCCACCCTGGGTGTGCGCGGCCAGGAAATTGCAGCCGGCGATGCCGGAATCGAAGAGAAGCTCGGGGCACAGGTGGCGCTGGACGTCATCCTCAAGGATGAAGACGGCAAGGATGTCACCTTGCGCCAGCTGATTGACAAGCCCACCATCCTGACCCTCAACTATTTCAGCTGCTCCGGGATCTGTACGCCGCTGCTCAACGGCCTTGCGGATGTCATCAACCAGATTTCCATCGAGCCGGGCCGCGACTTTCAGGTGATCACGGTGAGTTTCGATCCGAAGGATACGCCGGCAATCGCGCATCAGAAGCGAATCAGTTACCTGAACCAGATGAAGCGCGCCTTTCCGCCGCAGGCGTGGCATTTTCTTACCGGGGATGCGGCGTCCACCCGTGCGGTGACCGACTCCGTGGGCTTTCATTTCCGCGCCGATGGGGAGCAGTTCGTCCACCCGGGCGCCATCATGATGCTTTCCGCCCAGGGGAAGGTGAGTCGCTACATGTACGGCATCAGCTTTCTCCCGGCGGAAATCACGCTCGCGGTGCAGGAGGCGGCAGGGGGACGGGTGAGCCCGAGCGTTTCGAAGGTCCTCGCCTTCTGTTACAGTTACGATCCGGCGGGACGGCGGTACGTGTTCAGTATCACCCGCGCGGGCGGCGCGGTCATCCTGGCGTTTGCCGGCATTTTCGGAATCTATCTTATATGGCAGGGACGGTCCCGAAAAAAAGCGAGGTTATCCGAATGACAACCATGGCTCGTGGCGAAACTTCTCCTCTGCCCAGCTATCTGGAGGATAGCCGGCGGAAGGGTCTCCTGGCGTGGGTACTGTCCACGGATCACAAGAGGATCGGCGTCCTCTACCTGGCTTCGCTGGTGTTCCTCTTCCTTGTGGCTACGACCATTGGCGTGCTGATGAGAGTCGAGCAGCTGACCCTGAATCCCCCGCTCTTTGATCCTGCGACCTACAATGCCTTTTTCACCGTCCATGGCGTCATCATGATCTTCATGTTTGTGCTGCCGGGACTCCCCGCGGTCTTCGGCAATTTCCTTCTCCCGCTCATGATCGGCGCGCGGGACGTGGCCTTCCCCCGGCTGAATCTGATGTCCTGGTACTTTTACCTCGCCGGGGTCCTGCTGGCTGTGGCCGCGATGTTTACCGGCAACGGTCCTCCGGACACGGGATGGACGTTTTATGCCCCCTATAGCCTGCGGAGCGGAACGAATGTCATCCTTGGGGTCTTTGCCGCATTCATCCTCGGATTTTCCTCAATCTTGACGGGATTGAACTTCATAACCACCATCCACCGGTTGCGCGCTCCCGGCATGAACTGGCATCGGATGCCGCTCTTTGTCTGGTCCTTATATGGGACCGCCTGGATTCAGGTGCTGGCGACTCCCATCATCGGCATTACCCTGCTGCTGGTGGTGGCGGAACGCGTTTTCGGGGTTGGTGTTTTTGACCCGGCCAAAGGGGGAGATCCGCTTCTGTACCAGCATTTGTTCTGGATTTATTCTCACCCGGCCGTGTACATCATGATCTTGCCGGCCATGGGTGCGATTACGGAAGTTATTCCCACCTTCGCCCACAGAACGATTTTCGGGTACCGGGCGATCGCCTACTCATCGATCGCGATCGCGGTTCTGGGATCCCTGGTCTGGGGCCACCACATGTTCACCAGCGGCATGGGGGAACTGGCGAACACCATTTTTTCCCTGCTGACGTTTATCGTTGCCGTCCCCAGCGCCATCAAGGTTTTCAACTGGACATCCACGCTCTACAAAGGGTCGATTGAACTCAGACCTCCCATGCTGTTTGCACTCACCTTTGTTTTCCTGTTTTCGATCGGAGGCCTGACCGGAATCATTCAGGGAGCGCTCGACGTCAACACGCACCTGCACGACACTTACTGGATCGTGGGGCATTTTCACTATGTGATGTTTGGCGGCACCGGCATGGGTTTTCTCTCCGCCCTCCTCTACTGGTTTCCCAAGATGTTCGGGAAAATGTACAACGAGCGGGTGGCGACCGTCTCCTGGCTGCCGATCTTTGTCGGCTTCAACATGCTCTATTTCACCATGCTGATCCTGGGGACGATGGGCATGCCCCGCCGCTACTACACGCACCTGCCCCAGTTTCATACCGGGCACGTGATTGCATCGATCGGAGCCTTTATCCTGGCGGCCGGCCTGCTGCTGTTTTTTGGCAACCTGGTGGTCGCACTCTTCAAGGGGGAAAAAGCCCCGCAAAATCCGTGGGGCGGCGTCACGCTGGAGTGGCAGACGGCCACACCCCCTCCGCTGGAGAATTTTGAGGTGGCGCCCGAGATCCATGAACGCCCTTATATTTTCAACCCGGAGGGCGCACGATGAGCATTACGGCCGGCGCATCCCATCCCGTGCACAGGGACTATGAGGGGTCCAAGCTCGGGATGTGGCTGTTTCTGTTTACCGAGATCCTTCTCTTCGGCGGCCTGTTTCTTCTTTATTCCGCCTACCGCGCCAGATACCCTCTCGATTTCCATAACGGCGGCCAACACCTCAACGCGGTCATCGGCGTCGCCAATACGATAATCCTGCTGACGAGCAGTCTCACGGTGGCTCTCGCCACCACAGCCATTCAGAAAGGGAACCGCAGGATTACCCTGATTTGCCTGGCGGCGACCATACTGCTTGGCTGTTCGTTCCTCGTGAACAAGTATTTTGAATGGAGCGCCGAAATCGGCCACGGCCTGTATCCGAACTCGCCGGAGCTGCTGGCGCGGCCCGACGGGGAGAAGATCTTTTTCGGCCTTTACTACAGCATGACCGGGCTGCATGGCCTGCACGTGTTTGCCGGTCTTATCCTGTTGACGGTCATGGGGGTGCTGGTAGCGAAGAACAGGATTACCGGCGCCGATTTTAACTGGCTCGAAAACTCGGGGCTTTATTGGCACCTGGTGGATGTTATCTGGATCTTTCTTCTACCGCTATTCTATCTTGCTGCCTGACGGAGACTGAGATGGAACCAGCAGAAGCGCACGGCCATGTCCTCCCGTATCCGACAATCCTTTGTGTCTGGGCGTTCCTGATCGTTCTGACGGCAATCCTGGTTTTTGTCAGCAAGGTCTATCATGACGCCCTGTCCGTGGCGGCGATGCTTACGATAACGCCGCTGAAGGCGGGGTTGGTCATGTATTATTTCATGCATTTGAAATATGAAAAGCCGTTTCTGAAGTCCATGGTCTTCGTGGCCCTGGCTACGCTGACCCTATTCATTGGCTTGATCTTCCTCGATATTTCCAACAGGTGACGCAATGCCGTTCCTACCGAATGCCTCGAGCGCCGCAGGGTCGGTGGACTCCGTTTTTCTGGCCATAGTCGGCATATGCGTGGCGGTCCTGGCCCTGATCACTTTCCTCATGGTGTACTTCGTCATCAGATACAGCCGCAAACGGCATCCGCGCGGGGAAGATATCGAAGGCAACACCATGCTGGAAATCGTCTGGACCGTCACGCCCCTGGTTCTATTCCTGGGCATGTTCTATTTCGGGTGGACCAACTTCAATTACATGCGCAGTGTGCCGCGCGACGCGATGGTCATCACCGTTACCGCCCGCCAGTGGGCCTGGTCTTTCACGTATCCCAACGGCAAGCGTACGTCCGAACTGTTCCTGGCCATCGACAAACCGGCGAAGATGGATCTGGTCTCTCTGGACGTGATCCACGGCTTTTATGTGCCCGCCTTTCGCGTCAAGGAGGATGTCGTGCCGGGAAAACAGAACTTTACCTGGTTCAAACCTACGCAATTGGGGACTTTCGACATTGAGTGCACCGTCATATGCGGCGTCAATCACGCGAACATGCTTTCCCATGTGATCGTGGTTCCGGTATCCGAATTCGAGGACTGGTATTTCGGCGATGAGAACGCCCCGCTTCCCGGACGGCCCGTGACCGCGGTTCCGGCGGCGGCCGTGCCCGACACCCCCGCCGTGGCGGTGCTCAAAAGCAAGTCGTGCCTGACCTGCCATTCCCTGGACGGGAGCGTGATGGTCGGACCGACATTCAAGGGAATGTTCGGTTCGAAGGAAGTAGTCTCTGACACCGCCGGCAAAGAACGGGCCATCACCGTTGACGAGTCGTATCTGGCCAGGGCGATACAGGATCCCCGGGAGGAAATCCTCAAGGGGTATCCGCCGGCCATGCCGGTTGTCCCTCTGACGGACGAAGAATTGAAGCTGGTAATCGAGTTTATCAAAGGTGTGAAGTGAATCCCCACGGCCACGAGCCTGAAAAAAGTGCCGATCCCGATGTCCCGCCGATCCCGGGGAGCGCCGCCGATCATGATTTACGAGGGCGGAAGCCTCGTGCACCCGGCCCCTCGTGGTTTCGCATTTTAGGTCAGCTTACCAAGGTGAAAATTTCGGTTCTGGCCGCGCTGACGGCAGGCACGGGGTATCTGGTGTTCCGGCGTGCAGCGGATCCGGGAGCGGCTACGGCTTCGCTGGGAGTATTCCTCCTTGCCTTGGGTGCCTGTGCCTTGAACCAGGTTCAGGACCGTCATCTGGATGCGCGGATGGTGCGCACACACGGCAGGCCGATCCCGGCGGGCCGGATAAGCCCGTCGGAGGCTCTGGGGATTGCCATACTGCTGATTGCGGCAGGTTTTGTGCTCCTATGGCAGCAACATAACGCGTTCGCCGCCCTCATCGGTCTGGGAGCAGTCGTCTGGTATAACGGGGTATATACGCATTTAAAGCGGGTGACGGCGGCGGCGGTCCTTCCGGGCGCCCTGATCGGCGCCCTTCCTCCTGTGATCGGCTGGACCGCGGCCGGCGGGCGCCCTCTGGATCCCCATGTGTTCGCGCTCGCCTTTTTCTTTTTTATCTGGCAGGTGCCCCATTTTTGGCTGTTGCTCTTCGGATACAGCGAGGATTATGAAAGCGCCGGCCTGCCATCCTTGACGCGGCGCCTGAGCAGGTCCAGCTTCGGCAGCCTGGTTTTCATATGGATGCTGACCACCGTGGCATCGAGCCTCCTGCTTCCGCTCTACCTGCTGATCTCCTCTCTCTGGATCGTCATGGGATTGTTGGCCTGCGGTCTCTGGATTGTGCTGGCGGGTTTCAGGCTGAAGCGAGGACCCCTGATGGATCGGCACCTCTTTCCCGCGTTCAGGGCCATCAACATCTACGCATTTCTGATCATGGCGCTCCTGATTGCGGACGCCATGCTCTGAAAGCATACGTTACCCTCCCTGCCTATATCGGCGCCATGATTGCCGCGGCCGTCATACGCAACCTGGATGGCGCCGTGGGCCTGGTGAAGATCAAACAGAGGGTGGTCGACGACATTGGGACCATTGCGCTATCACTCTTTCTGTCCATGGCATTGATGTCGCTCAAGCTCTGGGAACTTCTCGACCTGGCTATCCCGATGCTGATCATCCTGGCCGGACAGGTGATTTTGATGGCGGTATTCGCCTATTTCGTCACCTGCCGTTTCATGGGCCGCGATTATAATGCCGCGGTCATGGCTGTGGGCCACTGCGGCTTCGGGATGGGGGCGACCCCCAATGCGGTTGCCAACATGGAGGCGCTCGTGGAACGCTTTGGTCCCGCTCCGCGCGCCTTTCTGGTCCTGCCGATGGTCGGGGCATTTTTCATTGATTTTACCAACGCGCTGATCATCACCGGATATATCAATCTCGTCCATTGACACGCATTGATTCACGATGAAAGGGCGCAAGCCATTCCAGGAGACCGGGAACACGGAAGAACACGGATCCGATCCGTGCGTTTCCGCGTTCCGGCCGAATCCCGTTACCCGAGCATCGCCCTTCGGCGTCGATTGACTGCCACCGGTTACTGTGCTATCCAATAATCTGGAATCATGCCCACATATGCAGTCATGATTTGCAGGAGGCGCCCTCATGTATGGATGGACCGGCAATATTCTCAGAGTCAATCTTTCCACCAAAACCTGGAAAAAGGAACCCTTCAGCGAAGAATTCGCTCACAAATGGGTTGGCGGCCGGGGCTTTGCCTCGAAAATTCTCTATGACGAGGTCAAACCCGGAACCGATCCGCTCGGCCCCGACAACAAGCTCATCGCCGCGCTCGGTCCCATCGCCGGCATCCCGGCTCCCAACACCGGGAAATGCGTGGTTGCGGCCAAATCACCCCTGACCGGATTTTACGGCGATGGCAACCTCGGGACCCGCGTTTCCGAACAGCTCCGGAAGGCGGGTTACGATGCCATAATCGTTGAAGGAAGGGCGGATCGGCCCACCATGGTCTATGTCGAGGACGACAAGGTCGAGTTTCTCCCGGCCGATGCGGTTTGGGGGCAGGGCTCGTACGCGGCCAACGACTGGATTTATGGCAAATATGGAGCCGGGGTTGGGGTTCTGAACATCGGCCAGGGGGGCGAAAACCTGAACCGCTATGCCGTGATCCGCAGCCTGGAAGGCCGCGCCGGCGGCCGGCCGGGGATGGGGGCGGTCATGGGCTCCAAGCTACTCAAAGCCATTGTAGTCAAGGGAACACGACCCATCCCGCAGGCGGATCCGGCGGCCATGAAGGCCTTGGGAATCGGCGACCTGAAAAAGGTGCACAAGATCGATCAGGATACCGGCTGGTCCAAGCAAAGCACCACCGGAGTGCTCCAGTTCTGCAATGAAGTGGGTGGTCTCCCGGTGCGCAATTTTCGCAAGACCCAGCATCCGGAATCGTGGCAGATCGACGGCGAGCGTCTCAACAACGCGCGCGTCGCCACCTACGGCTGCCCCAACTGCACCATGCGTTGCGGGATTACCATTCATGATCCGGAGGGAAGGGAAGCCGAACTGGACTACGAAAACATCGCCCTCCTCGGCTCGAACCTCGAGATCTTCGATCTCCCTCAGGTGGGAGCGCTCAATTACCTGTGCGACGATTATGGCCTGGACACCATGTCCGCCGGCTGCGTGCTGAGCTTTTACGCCGACGCCATCGATCAGGGCGCGATTGCCGGCGATTTCAAGTTCGGCGACGCCATACGGGCCAGGCAACTGCTCGGCATGGCCGCCCGGCGGGAAGGAAAGATCGGCAACCTGCTCGCCGAGGGATCCCTGCGCATGGCGAGGGAAATCGGCCGCAATTCCGAAGCCTATGCCATGCAGGTCAAGGGGCTGGAAGTCGCCGCTTACAACTGCAAGTTCATTCCGGGTCAGGCGCTGGCGTTTGGCGTGTCCCCGATCGGCGCACATCATCGGGAGGCCTGGATCATCACGTTCGAGATTCAGCACACCACGCGTGAATCGTATGGGCCGGAAAAGGCGGCCAAGGTCATCGAACTGCAGCGCATTCGCGGCGGCATGTTCGAGTTCCTGGTTGCCTGCCGCTTCCCCTGGATCGAGCTCGGCTGGTCTCTGGACAACTACCCGAAGTACTTCAATACGATCACCAGCCTCAACTGGACGCTGGACGACATGTGGAGAACGGCCGACCGGATCTACGGGATGATCAAGTTGAATTATATCCGTGAATTTCCCAATGCCACGCGCAAAGACGACTACCCGCCGGCGGTCTGGTTCGATCCGGCCAATGCCGACAAGGAAGGGCCGATCGCAGGCAAAGTCCTGGAAGCGGACAAGTACGACCGGCTGTTGCAGCATTACTACGACCAGCGCGGCTATGATCATCGCGGCATTCCGACCCGGGCTACATTGAAAAAGCTCGGCCTCGAGGCAGGAAGGGGCGCAAGCGGAGGCGTTTGCCGAACTGACATGAAAATCAAGGTGAAGCTGATTGGCCCATTGATTTATGAAGCGGGTTTCAGCGAGAAAGAGATTGAGGTGGAGGGGGCGATCACGGCCGGCGACCTGCTGAAGCAGGTTGCCCTCGTCCGGGAGCGGCCGAAGATCATGACCCGCAACGGCAGGGCCGTCGCCCCAGAGGAGTTTCTGGAGGAGGGCGACCGGATCGCCGTATCTCCGATCTATTCGGGAGGGTAACCGGACGGAAGCCGGTTTCCGGCTGGTCCGGCCACAAGTTTTGCCTTCAACAGCTTGTCCAGAAGAGGAAACTCGCGGTCAAGATAGGCGTTGCCTTCTTCGAACAGCTTCCCCTGCCGCCCAGCGCGCATGCCCCCGCCCGACGTTTCGCCATACTCGGAGTAGAGTCTGTCGACCACGTCCATGCCTTGAATCACCTTGCCGAAAGGGGCGAAGCCGTCGGCATCCTGGCGGGTCTGGTCGCCCGTGTTGATATAGATCTGGGTCGAGCGCGCGTCCGGCCCGGTCATGGCATAGGCGAACGTTCCCCGCACGTTGCTGGCGCGCACCGGGTCATCGGCGATGCGCTCATTTCGCCAGATAGCGGCCACATCGGCGCGTCCGGCGATGCCGAATTGAACAAAGCGCCCTCGAATCACGCGATAAAAGCGCGAGTCGTCGAAAAAGCCCGTCTCCACCAGATGGTAAAAGCGATCGGCGCCGCGTGGGGCCAATGAGCGGGTGACTTCCAGAAGGAATTTTCCCCTGGTAGTGTCAATCTCAACCCGGTAGTTCTCCGGTGCCGGGCGGCTCCAGAGCGGGTGCCTGGGGTCGCGCAGCGCCGCGGCGCTCTCCTGGACCGTCGCCTCCTGTCCGCTGGGGAGGGCGAGCCAGATAAGCAGGATCGATGTCAGCTTTGCGGTCATTTCGGCAATCTCTCCAATCCGATAATCGGGAGTTCGTCCCGCGATGACTCGGGATTCTTCCCCATATCCCCGCTCCCCGTGCGCGGGTTCGGCGCCCGGTAGAGAACCTCGCGCCCTTTGTGATGAAAATCCGCGAGGGCGCCGATACCCATGCCCGATAAGCCGAACAGCACGCCGCCGAACACCGCCGTGGTGGCTCGGTTGCTGGTACCCGGGTCGCGAGGCACCAGGGCCATCAGCAGCGCAGCGCACAATCCGGCCGCCAATCCCAGAACCATTCCGTTGGCCAGCGTGTCATCATATTCCAGCGCGGTGACGGTCTCAATCACCGCTTTGGGGATGCGGCGCTGAACGCCATGGATTTCCACAATCAGCAGGGTTTCGCGGTTCGAGCTGAAATAGAGGCACTCCACCTGCTCGGCGTAAATCGTCTTGATGAGGATTGGAGACCCGGCCGTCAGCAGATCGACCTTCTGCCATTTCCCGGCAATAACTTCCGCGCCGTGCACCGTAGCTGCCAGCATCAGGAGCGCGGTTGCCGCCGCGAGCGATTTTCGAGCCATGCTTCCTCCCACGGTTCGGAGGCGTTGTTTCAGCTCCAGGCAAGGGCCCCGAGCGCCTCGTGGTTCTGGGGATGGGAGCCTGCGTCGGGAACGCGCAGGGCAACGACCCTCCCAGCTTACCACCAGTTGCCTGGAAGCCGGCACACGGCCTAATGCTACCACATAGAGCCCGCGGCTGGCGCCAGCGCTCCGGCCGCTCTCGCAATTTCTTTATTCTTTTATTGAGCCAGGCTGCTGATCCGTGTTACAGACTAGCGGCTACGGTCATAGTTGCTACAGGACTTCACGCATTGCCACTAAAACCGGAGGGGGCCTGCATGTCCCATGAAACGGGTGCGCAATCGCAAGTGAACAAGTTGAAGCTGAATCTTCCAAGGGTCCTTGGTTTCAAGGATGTCATCGGCATCCTGATCGGCTCGGTCATCGGGTCGGGCATCTTCATCGTTCCGGCCGCGGTTGCCGGCCAGGTGCCGTCGCCGGTCCTGATGATGGGAGTCTGGCTGGTCGGCGGGGTCCTGAGCTTTTTCGGCGCGCTGGCGTTTTCGGAACTGGGGGCCGCCTTTCCCGATGCCGGCGGCATGTATGTCTACCTCAGGGAGTCCTACGGCTCGCTGATCGCGTTCCTCTTCGGCTGGTCGCTGTTCCTGGTCATCGACTCGGGGGCAATCGCCACCCTTGCGGTCGCCTTCTCGGCCAACTATCTCCCCTATTTCTTCAAGATGTCCCCGCTTGAAACCAAGATCGTGGCGCTGCTGTTCATCGCGGTGCACGTCGTCATCAATTATATCGGCGTACGTTGGGGGGCGTTGGTTCAGAACGTCCTGATGGTGGTAAAGTTCGGGGCCATCCTGGCCGTGACGTTGCTGGTCTTCATTTTCGCCTCCGGCAACACCGCCAACTTCGTGCAGCCGGAAATCGGGCCCCTTTCCGGCGGTATGGTTTCCAGCTTCGGGATCGCGCTGGTGGCGTCCCTCTGGGCCTATAAGGGGTGGGAGAGCGTCACCTTCAGTTGCGGAGAGATTAAAAACCCGGAGAAAAACCTGCCGCTCGGCCTGCTCGTCGGCACGCTGCTGGTGCTGTTCTGCTACCTGATCACCAACATGGCCTATCTGTACGTCGCCCCGACCATGGAAATTGCGAAATCACCGACCATTGCCGCCGAGGCGATGAGCCGCGCCATCGGTCCCGTAGGCGGATCCGTCATCGCGGTCGTCATTCTGTTCTCCATATTTGGCGCCGCCGGAGCCATCGTGATGACTTCGCCGCGCGTCTATTTCGCCATGGCGCGCGATGGCCTGTTTTTCAAAAAGATCGCGGAAGTCCACCCGAAATACCTGACCCCGTACATTTCCATCCTCGTGCTTGGCCTGTGGAGCGCCGTTCTGAGCCTCAGCGGCACCTTCGAACAGCTTCTTACCTACGTGATTTTCGGCCAGTGGATCTTCTTCGGCCTGACCGTCACCTCGGTGTTCATCCTGCGCCGGAAACGGCCGGATCTCCCTCGCCCCTACAAGACCTGGGGGTATCCGGTCACACCCTTGCTCTTCGTACTGTGCGCTTTGTATATCTCGCTCAACTCCCTGATATACACGTTCTGGCAGGCACTGGCCGGCCTGGCAGTGATTCTGGTTGGCATCCCGGCCTATCTTTACTGGAAATCGCGCCTGCGGACGAGTTGACGGATAACAGGAAGAGATTCGAGATTCGAAATTGGAAGATTGGGGGGACCCATGGTTCACCTCTCCTGACATTGCTAACTGGCTTCTCATGGAAAGTGCCAAGAAAAAAAGCAACAAAAAATGGGTGTCCAAGTTCTCCAAGTTCTCACCCGGATCCGAGGGGAGGACAGTCGACGGGATCCGCTGCCCAGACTTTGCGGATCCAGCGAGCTCAGGCGCGTTTCGAATGGCGGCTGAAGTCGTCCGGCTTCAGCTCCGGCCCGGAGGCAGCAACGGAAGTGACGCTGCCGCATCCCTCCGCACGAGCCGCTTGTCAGGCCCTGCCATAGTAGTGCTTCGCCTGCGCTGTCACGCGGTCGATGAACTCCGTCTTGCCGCGCGTGTAGGCAATCCGATCACGGACGGAGACGGCCGCCAACCTGGTCTTCAGGGTTTCGTATTCCCGGGCGACCTTCGGGTGCCCTATCAGGTAATCCCGGAACAGAAGTCGATCCCAGTGCTCTGCGAAATGCCCCTCCACCATGTGAATGTGGTGCGTCCGGCCACCCGTGATCGGATCTCGCCTGATGAACCACGCGTAGAATGGCGGACCGTCGTCGCCATGCGTCGGGCGCCAGAAGTAATCATACCCTTGCGACTCCAGGATCGGTGCGATCCGCGCCCTGGTCGCATCGAGGTCCGTGACCTCCACTAGCATGTCCACGATCGGCTTCGCTGCAAGCCCCGGCACAGCCGTACTCCCGAAATGCTCGATCCGCCGAATCAGGTCGTTCGGCAGGCATGCCAACAAATGCAGCCTTTCCTGCAGGAATAATTCCGGCCAGGAAGAATCGTATGGAACGACGACAACTTCCTCACGCACGACTCGTTGAATTCGCTCTTCAGGGGTTTCCATATCGATCTTCACGTGCCCGACGCCTGGCCTCATCCGCGGCGCGCCTTTTTTCGCCTGCGGCTGCATGCCATGTCAGGCCTCATTCGGTCCCCACATGCTCTTCAGTACCGAGGCCGGAACATCATTGCATGTATGCGTCGATTTCCCCGGACCTTGTTGCTGGTAATTGTTTAGCCAAATCAATGGATGAAGAAGCATAACGCAAAGACGCAAGCGCAGGACGCAAAGATCGACACTGAGCAACAGGCGTGGGCGCAGCGCTTCGCGCTGGCGCATCCTTGGGCGAGCCGTGGGAGAAAGCGCGGGCAGCGGCTACTCAGGAGGATTGCGCTTTCTCCCGCGGCTCGCCCACGCCCGCGAACCGAAAGGAATCTCTTTGCGTCCTCGCGTCTTTGCGTTCTGCTGTTCAGCATCGGCTAAACAGTTGCTGTTGCTGTAATAGCGGCAATAGCTTGCAACCTGCTGCAGGTTGGCTACCAGGTCAGCCCGGATGATGGCGACATCGACTTGAAAATACTCTTCGGCACCTTCACGTGGACTCCGAGGTTGGGTTTGTCGACCAACTGTGTGATGGCCACATTCCCGGCTATGCTGACGACCTGGTAAGCCTGATGCTTCGTCAATCCCCTGGCCCCCGCCAGGAAATCGATCATCTCCTGGAGCGCGATCCTGGTGGCATTTGCCAGATCGGGATCGGCCGCCATGCTGATGTAATCGGTCGCCGTTTCGGCCCGTGGCCACGCGAGCTTCATGTTCTTCCGGACCGTCAACTGAATGCGGCCGTGCAGCGAGGTTTCTATGGCCGTCTGGTCGACCTCGCCGTCACCCTGAGCGGCATGTCCGTCGCCGACCTCGAACAGCGCCCCGGACACAAACACCGGGATGTAGAGGGTCGAACCCGCGACGAGCTCACGGTTGTCGATGTTGCCGGCATGCCTGCCGGGGGGTGTGCTGCTGACCCTGCCCAGTTCGGGCGCCGGGGCTACCCCCATGCTGCCGAAAAAGGGACGCAGTGGAATGACGATTCCGGGGAACAACTCCGCCGTCATGGTTTTGATGTCAAACCGAATGAGCTTGGATCCCGCCGACCGATCGCAGTTTTCCGGAAGGAATCCGCTGCAGCCGTTGTATCCATAATCGATCGGGAAATCGATGGCGAGGATCTTCACCTCGAGCGCATCCCCAGGCTCCGCTCCTTCGATGTATACCGGGCCGGTCAGGATATGCCCGCCGGGGCCGCGCGCGTCCCTCATTACTCCCGCTACTACCGCTTTAAGTGAATTCTGGATCTTGGTATCCGGCACACCCATTCGAGTCAGTCCCGCCGGAGTACTGGTCAGGAGAGTGTCGACATCGATGATGTCCCCGGACGCGATGCGAAGCGCAGGCTTCGCCTCCGACCAGTAATAGCCATAGGCGACCGTCTCCGGGGTCGCCTCCAGCCGATGTGTTTTCGGGGCCGGAGCCTGCCCCGCAGCCGACAGGCCCAGGATCCCCAGAGTTACAATTCCCAGGATGCAATTACGCAGCATAGAGTCACCTCACAAGTTCAGGCATTGTAGACTCCTCCCGCTACTTCCGGGAAGTGCGTTTTGCCGGGAGCATCTGTTTAGCCGATGCTGAACAGCAGAACGCAAAGCCGCAAGGACGCAAAGAGATCCCTTTCGGTTCGCGGGCGTGGGCGGCCTTCGGCCGCATCCTCGGGCGAGCCGCGGGAGAAAGCGCAATCCTCCTGAGTAGCCGCTGCCCGCGCTTTCTCCCGCGGCTCGCCCAAGGATGCGCCAGCGCGAAGCGCTGCGCCCACGCCTGTTGCTCAGTCGATCTTTGCGCCCTTGCGCCCCCGCGTCTTTGCGTTTTGCTTCTTCATCCATTTGATTTGGCTAAACAATTACTGCCGGGAGATTTGAAAAGAGCGTCGATTTTTCTGGCGATTTGCCCCATCAAGGGATTTACTTGGCAGTGGATACGGTCCAT
The DNA here is from genome assembly GCA_963824985.1 of Terriglobia bacterium. GTDB lineage: Bacteria > Acidobacteriota > UBA6911 > UBA6911 > UBA6911 > JAFNAG01. The sequence continues at coordinate 61,324 of CAWGRQ010000047.1, read as the reverse complement.
TCACCGATGTCCAGGAGGTGTTCCTTGATCGCCATCATTATGATGTTGGCCAGTCTGTTTGCGGCGGCGGATCCGGAGCCGCGCACTATGCGGATCGACTACTTCCACACCGGCAACGCGGCCGATGAGCGGTTCGCCTTGGATGGTGTCGTACTGGAAGGCGCCTGGCCCGGCCCCTTGAACCGCATGATCGATGACACGAATCTCGGCAAGTATTTTTTCCAGATCATCGACCGGAAGACCAATCGTGTCCTGTTCTCCCGCGGTTTTGCGAGCATTTACGGGGAATGGGAGACTACCGGCGAAGCCAAGGAGACCAACCGCACATTCCACGAATCGCTCCGGTTTCCGGTTCCCGAGCGGCCGTTTCAGGTTGTGCTCAAGAAGAGGGGGGCCGGCAACGCGTTTCGAGAGGTGTGGTCGATCCTGATCGATCCCGCGGACGCCATGGTCGATCGCACCCCTGCGCCCCAGGCCGGAGTGTGGGCGGTGATGAAGAACGGTTCTCCGCGCGACAAGGTCGATCTGCTCCTCATGGGTGACGGCTATACAGCGGCGGAGATGGAGAAATGGCATGGCGATGCTCAACGTATGGCCGAACTCCTCTTTGCTGTCTCGCCCTTCAGGGAACGCCGGAACGACTTCAATGTCTGGGCGGTTGACACCCCGGCCGATGAGAGTGGAGTGGCCCGGCCTTCCGACGGTGTTGCGCGCCGCTCCCCGCTGCGCGCAAGCTATGATGCCTTCGGGTCGGAGCGGTATGTCCTGACCTTTGACAACAAGCGGATGCGCGAAGCGGCGGCCGCGGCCCCCTATGAGTTCGTTGAAATCATCGTCAACGACCACAAGTATGGCGGCGGGGGAATCTTCAATCTCTATGCCACGGTTGCCGCCGACAACGCCTTCACCTCTTACATTTTTGTGCACGAATTCGGGCACCACTTCGCCGGCCTGGCGGATGAGTACTACACCTCGGCGGTGGCCTATGAAGGCCCCGCGGACCGGCCGGAACCCTGGGAACCGAATGTGACCGCCGATCCTCTGGGCGGCCGGTGGAAGGACCTGATTCAGGCGGGCACCCCGTTGCCTACACCCTGGCCCAAGGACAGTTTCGAAGAGGAACAGAAGGAAATCCAGGCGCGGCGGGCGGACATCCGTGCCCGAAAACGTCCGGAACAGGAAATGGAAGCGCTCTTCCGAGACGAGCGGGAGCGCGAAACGAAACTGCTCGGATCGAGCCCGAACGCCGGCAAGGTGGGGGCGTTCGAGGGGGCGATGTATGAAAGCAAAGGCTACTACCGCCCGCAGGTGGATTGCATCATGTTCACCCGGGACGAAGTCGGCTTCTGCGCGGTTTGCCGGCGCGCGATCGATCGTATCATCAGTCTCTATACGGGCAAGTGAGCGCAATGCAGGCGCTGCCGGCGGTAATTGTTCAGCTCATTCCCGATCCCAACGCCAAACACGAAACCAGGATCAAAGCCCTAAATGGCATCCGCCTCATCTTTCCCCCCTCTTCGTGAATCCGCTTCAAAAAAATCGAACGATCGTACGGCTCAATGTCCGCGCGTCATAACCGCCCGGGGCGCAGCTCCAATGGTTGCAGACGCTTGCACCCGGCGTGAGCCGCCGACTCAAATCATGACGGATCATACCTCTTCCCTCGTAATTGTTTAGCCAAATCAAATGGATGAAGAAGCAAAACGCAAAGACGCGGGGGCGCAAGGGCGCAAAGATCGACTGAGCAACAGGCGTGGGCGCCGCGCTTCGCGCTGGCGCATCCTTGGGCGAGCCGCGGGAGAAAGCGCGGGCAGCGGCTACTCAGGAGGATTGCGCTTTCTCCCGCGGCTCGCCCAAGGATGCGGCCGAAGGCCGCCCATGCCCGCGAACCGAAAGGAATCTCTTTGCGTCCTTGCGTCTTTGCGTTCTGCTGTTCAGCATCGGCTAAATAGATGCCTTCCCTCAAATCCGATTCTCCAATTCCCCCGAGCAGTTCGGCAGGCATGCCGCCTGAAATCAATTTTGGAGATTCTGGATCCCATCATTTATACTCGCGACGCGTATGCCGGGGGGGCGAGCCGTGAGAGACGCAACGGCAGGGATTGCACCCAACCTGTTACATTCCGAAAACTGCGGAGGAAGGAACCATGTTTTACGAAGTTGAAGTGCCACGGAAGCCGGCCCGAGCCAAAGACTGGGCCGCGGCGCTGATCGTATTAAACCCGAGTGAATCGCGGCGCCTGCTGGCGAAAGCCACGGCGGCGCTCCCCGAGGTCCGGCAGGCTCTGGCAGAGGGAACGATTATTATCGGCCGGGGCGTCACCAATGCATACGTCACGGAAGAGCTTCTGGGAGTCCGCATCGAGCCCAAGGCCGGCCAGACCGTCGGCATGGTCTGTGCCGGCATCACCAACGGCAATGCCGGTCCGCCCCCTTGCATGCACCATGTCATCCGCAAGGGCAAGGTGGTCGAGGGGGCCGATTCCAAGGTGGAGATCCTCACCTTTGGCCCCGACGATGTATTTATCAAGGGGGCCAATGCCATTGATCCGGACGGCAATGCGGGCATTTTCACCTCATCGCTCGTCGGGGGGACGATTGGCATGGCCTGGCCGGTCGTAACTCCCAGGGGATCACATCTGATCATGCCGGTCGGGCTGGAGAAGCTGATTCCTTCGGTCATCGAAGCGGCCAAACACTCGGGAGTGTTCGCCTTCAGGTACAGTATGGGCCTTCCCGTTCGGGTGACGCCGGTCATCCTGGGCAAGGTACTGACCGAGGTTGAGTCCCTGGCGGTTCTGGCAGGAGTGAAGGCCACCCACATAGGGTCCGGTGGCGTGGGCGGATCCGAGGGGGCTGTGGTGCTGTCGATCGAGGGGGAAGAGAAGCGCGTGGATCATGCCTTCGAGCTTGTAAAGGGGATCAAGGGGGAACCGCCGGTGACGGTCCCCGGGACATTGCACGTGTCCTCGGCGGGTGCGTACGATTACAATCCGCGTGCCCAGCTGGACACCCTCGGCGGGCGCTGAGTACTCGATTTCCTAAATACAGAATCGTATTTCCGCCAGTAAGAAAAGCGTAGGTCGGGTCGGGAGGGGTACAGCCAAAGCTGCAGAAGCGCGGATCCTTAGAATTTGTCATTTGCGAATTGTCAATTGTCATTGGCCATTTGACGGTTTTGAAACTGGCTGGATTCAATAACAAATGGCAAATCACCAATGAGAAATGACAAATTCTTTGCACTCCTGCCTTGCGGCTGGGATACGTCACCGTATTTATGAATCAGTACTAAATACTCGTGGGCATAATTGCGCTAACGTCTGCGGGTGGGCTCCAAGGGATCTCTTTTAAGACTGTTGCCCAGATATGGACACGACTGTGAAGGCAGGCAAATCTGATTATTCTGCATTGGTCGAATCGCGCGTTCCCGGCCTGATTCAAAAGATCAGGAACGCGATTTGCGAATCCGAAGCCCGGTATGAAGGCGCCTCGAGGCCCATGGAGAGTTTTCTCTGGGAACACTCCACCTTCGTGGCCCGCATTGCCGACCAACTAGCCCGGGCGGAAGGCCGCGACCCCCTGATCCCGGTTATCACCGCCCTGGTTCACGATGCCGGGAAGTTTTCAGGCGGGGAATACCATGCCGGAGAAATCCCCGAGGAATCAGAATCGGCTCGCGTGGCCGCTACTCTGTTGCGCCGCTCCCGCATGAAAGGAGGCGACCTCAAGCGCGTACTTGCCGCTCTCAAAGCTCTGTACAACGAAAAGGCGCGCAGGAATGTCGTGGCCGACATCGTCCACGACGCCGATTTTCTCTCCAAGTTCGGAGCGCTGGGGGTTGCCGGCTTTTTTGCCAAATCGGCGCTTCGCGGCCGGACGCCCCTGTCGGCGGTTACCGGCCATCTGAGCAAGGAATTGACTTATGCGGCCTGCCTTCCCTTTAACATGCGCACCGCGGCCGGCCGAAAGCTGGCGGCCAAAAAAACGCGGGATTCCCTCAGCTTCTTCCGCACGCTGCTGGCCGAGCTTCGCGACACCCGGATCGGCGATTTCAGAATCCGGAAACTGCGCCTGCCTCATCCGGGAGGTAAGCGACGGTTGCTGGAGGTGCGCCTGGTCATGTCTCGCGCATGTCTGGAGTGCGGAGGCCGCTGGCATTTGTCCTGGTCGACGGAAAAGGGGATAAAGTGTGTCCAGCTCAATGCCGAGTTCCGCTGCGGGAGTTGCGACGGACGGGTCGAGACTTCGTTCTGTCTGCCTGAACTTCCGCCTCATTTGCTATGATGAACGTCTCCGGCGGACATCCGCGGCTCCGGAGTGTTCGGGCCGATACTCTCCGGCCGGATCCTGAGGGGGTATGAATGAAATCGCCGAGATATGGCATCCTGAAAATTCTGGCAATCCTGGCTCTGTTGTTGGCAACCCTGGAGGCGGCCGGGCACGAGTTGGCCCCCGGCGGTCAGCTCATTATCTTCCACGCCGGCAGCCTGGCGATTCCTTTCGAGCGGATCATCGAAGGCTTCAAAAAAGAGAATCCCGGCGTGGATGTGCTTAGAGAGATCGCAGGCAGCCGGGAATGCGCCCGTAAAATATCGGAGCTCCACAAGCCTTGCGATGTTTTCGCCTCCTCCGATTATCTCGTGATCGATACGCTGCTGATCCCCAGGTACGCGGATTGGAATCTGAAATTCGCCACGAACGAAATGACCGTCGTTTACCGGGCGGCATCCCGCAGGGCGAACGAAATCAGTGCCCGGAATTGGTTCGATATCCTCCTGGATCCGAAAATCTCGTTCGGCCGGGCGGAGCCCAATACCGATCCGTGCGGCTATCGCACGATCCTGACCCTGAAGCTTGCCGAACTTCATTACGGGAAGCCCGGCCTGGCCGGAAGATTGCTTCAGAAGGACATCGAATACATCAGGCCGAAGGAGGTCGATCTTCTCGCCCTGCTCGAAACCGGGGAAATCGATTACATCTTTCTCTATCGATCTGTGGCCGAGCAGCACGGACTGAAGTTCCTGACCCTGCCCGATGCCATCAATCTGAAGAGCGCGGCATTCGAAAACTATTATCGGAAAGTCTCTGTCGAGCTCGACGGCCTCAAGCCGGGCGAAAATATCACGCAGGCGGGCAGCTCCATGGTCTACGGCGTGACCATCCCGAAGAATGCGCCGAATCCGGAAATGGCGCGGCGATTCCTTCACTATCTGCTGGCCAAAGACAAGGGCCTGAAGGTCATGGAACAGCTGGGGCAACCGGCCGTGGTCCCCTCGGCATGCGCATGGTACGACCGGCTTCCCGGCGAGTTCAGAAAGTATGCGGTCAGATAAATTACTTGGCCTTTTTAAAAGCAGCCACGGATTTCACGGATTCATATGCATGGGGCATGCGCATAACGAGGCGCGCCAAATGATGTCGTCGTCTTTGCCTGTATCCTGGAGGCTGCAAGAAAGACCGGTTTCTTGTGGTGCCTGCATAAAATCTGTGGAATCGGTTTCTGGTGGTGCCTGCATAAAATCTGTGGCAGCTTTTTGCTGTCTCTGACCACAGGGCTGAACAGATACAACTATTGGATGATGACGCGTGTTGAATGAAAGATCCGGACTCAATCTGACATTCACCTTTCTCGGCGGTGTGGTGTTGCTGTTCATCATCGCACCGATTGCCGGGATGTACCTCCAGGCATCGCCGGGTTCGCTTGCCGAGGCGGTTGGCAGCGAGGAAGTCCGGGACAGCGTCTGGCTCAGCCTGTGGGTGTCGCTGGGGGGCACGCTGCTTTTCTCCCTGCTTGCGATTCCCCTGGCGTATCTGCTGGCCCGAAAATCCTTTCCGCTTAAGGGCGTGGTCAACGGCATCGTCGACCTCCCGATCATCATTCCGCACACCGCGGCGGGCATTGCGGTGTTGGGGGTGATCAGCCGGGACAGCGCCCTCGGCCGGGCTGCCGATATTTTTGGATTGCGGTTTGTAGGGCGCCCGGCCGGGATCATGCTGGCCATGGCGTTCGTCAGCATCCCCTTCCTCATCAACGCGGCCCGCGACGGCTTCGCCGGCGTGCCCGAACGGCTGGAACGGATCGCGCTCACCCTGGGGGCCTCCCCGAGCCGGGTGTTCTTCACCATCTCACTCCCTCTGGCCTGGCGTTCCATCCTGTCCGGGCTGATCCTGATGTGGGCCCGGGGCATGAGCGAGTTCGGCGCGGTGGTCATTGTGGCCTATAACCCCAAGACTGCGCCGGTGCTTATTTTTGAAAGGTTCACGTCCTACGGATTGAAGTACTCGGCGCCAGTCGCAGCGGTGTTTCTGACCGTCTGTCTCCTGATATTCATCTTTCTGCGGCTGGTCAAAAAGAAGATCTGACATGCTGAAGGTAACCAACCTGTCGCTGCGCCTGGGCAGCTTCGCCTTGAAAAACATCGGCTTCGCCGTGGAAAAAGGGGATTATTTTGTCATCCTCGGCCTGTCCGGAGTCGGGAAAAGCGTTCTGCTCGAGACCCTTGCCGGGTTGGTGAAGCCCGAGGCCGGGAAGATCTACCTGCGCGGGAAGGAGATTACGGACGAAAGCATTCAGCGGCGGAATCTCAGCATCGTGTATCAGGACGCCGATCTGTTCCCGCACCTGTCTGTGTATGAAAATATCGCCTACCCTCTGAAATGCCGGCGCCACGCCCGGATTGCGGAACGGGTGGGGCGGGCGGCGGAGCAGACCGGGATCGCGGACAAGCTCGACCGTCTGCCCGAAACGCTCTCCGGCGGCGAATATCAGAGAACCGCGCTGGCGAGAAGCCTGGCCGCAGGATCGGATCTGTTCCTTCTGGATGAGCCGCTGTCGTCCCTCGACGTGAAATCCAGGAACGAACTGCGGGCCCTGCTGAGAAGCCTCAATCGCCAGGGGATTACCATGGTGCATGTAACCCACGATTACGAAGAGGCGATTTCACTGGCGACGCGGATCGGCATCATGGAGAACGGTGAACTGGTTCATGTCGCTCCTCCGGAAGAGGTGTTTCAGCGCCCTAGATCGGAATTTATCGCCCAGTTCGTGGGCGTGAAAAACTATCTCCAGGGAAATGTGCGCGGCATTCCGGGCAGCGATTTGAAACACTTTATCTGCGGGAACATCACGATATTCTGCCTGACTGAGGTGCCGGATGGGGAGGCCTATCTCATCATCCGGCCCGATGAGATCAGCCTTGCTCAGTCCCGGGAGGAAAGCAGCAGCCGCAACCACTTCCGGGGGAAAATTAAGGATATTGCGGCGGCAAGACTCGGGTTTGAAGTGACCGTCGATATTGGCGTGAAAATGGTGTCGATCGTATCCGGCGAGGCCTTGCGGGCCCTCGACCTGGAAATCGGCAGGGAGATATGGATCAGTTTCAAGGCGTCCTCTTGCCGGATCTATGCCTAGCCTGCCCTGATCATGAAGAGTGGATCACAAGACCTCCCTGGACACGGATCAACGCGGATGGACACCGATCGCGATCCGGGTCACGAGAGTTTCGGGTCGCATGCATGATCCTTCATTAAGAGGAGGAACGATGATCGCATATGAAGAGGCCGTGGCGATTGTGCGCGCCCAGGGGAGATTGCTGGATGCCGAACGGATCGAATTGCGGGAGTGCCAGAACCGGGTCTTGCGCCAGGATGTCGTTTCCGATGTCGATATGCCGCCATTCGACAAATCGGCGATGGATGGCTATGCCTGCCGGAAGGGGGATATAGGGAACACACTCGAGGTCATCGAGACCATTCCCGCCGGTTACCAGCCGCGGCTGGAGATCGGCCCCAATCAGTGCGCCAAAATCATGACCGGAGCGGTGCTTCCCGCCGGCGCCGACTGCGTCCTGGTGGTCGAGGAAGTCGAGCCCGTGTCCGAATCATCCATACGGTTTACGGGAAGCCGGACGGCCGCGAATATCTGCCGCAAAGGGGAAGATGTGGTGGCAGGGCAGGTCCTGGTGCCGTCGGGGACCCGCATTACTCCCAAAGAAGTCGCCGCGCTGGCTCTCGCGGGATGCGTGCGGCCGATGGTCAGCACAAAGCCGAAAATCGGCGTCATTGCGACCGGCGATGAAATCGTGGAACCGCATCAGGTGCCTCGATCATCCCAGATCCGCAATTCCAACGCCTCGCAACTGATGGCCCAATGCCTCCGTATCGGGGCGGATCCCACCTATTACGGCATTGTAAGCGATACTCGGGAAGCCATTGGCAGTGCGGTGACTGCAGCCCGGCGAGACAACAGACTGATCCTTCTGACCGGCGGGGTATCGAAGGGTGATTTCGACCTCGTTCCTCCCATATTAAAAGAACACGGGTTTTCCATTCTCTTCGACCAGGTGGCCATTCAGCCCGGCAAGCCGACCGTATTCGGAAGATCCGGGGACACCTATGTTTTCGGGTTGCCGGGAAATCCGGTGTCGTCCTTCATTGTTTTCGAAATTATGGTTAGGGAACTGCTTTCGATCTTCACCGGTGAAAAGGACCGGCATCTGCCTCTGAAATGTGTCCTGGCCAAAACCTATACGAGGAGGGCGACGGTTCGCCGCGCCTGGATCCCGGTGAGGGTAACGGCCGAAGGCCGGGCGGAGCCGGTTACCTATCACGGATCCGGGCATATCACCTCGTTGGCGAATGCGGATGGGGTAATCGCGGTCCCGGTCGGCATCGGCGAGATTCCGGAAGGGACGATTGTCGAAGTGAGTTTGATATGATCGGCCTGTGCCCGCTCCGCTGAGCTGAAGCGGGCCAGGCAGAGCGTTTCATGGAACCGCCAGGAGTTCTCCGGGCCTTGTATCCGCTCTGGTAGCGCCGTATCCTCTTTGCAGGAGGCCGAAATGATAAACGGTATGACAGGAGTTCCGGAACCGGTGAACGAGGCGGTGCGCAGTTACGCTCCCGGCTCGGCTGAAAAGAATTCGCTGAAAGCGAAGATGCGCGAAATGCTGGGCCGGGAAGTCGATATTCCCCTGATCATCGGCGGGGAAGAGATCCGTACCGGCTCGACGAATCAAGGTCATCTGTCCTCATGATCACGGACATGTGCTGGGCGTATTTCACCAGGCCGGCCCCAAAGAGATCGAAGCCGCGGTTGCCGCCGGGCGCCGCGCCTGGCAAAGCTGGTCGGAAATGCCCTGGGAGAGCCGTGCGGCGATTTTTCTCAAAGCGGCGGAGCTCCTGTCGGGGCCCTGGCGCGATGTCGTCAATGCGGCGACCATGCTCAACCAGTCCAAAACGGCGTATCAGGCCGAGATCGATGCCGCCTGCGAACTGATCGATTTCTGGCGCTTCAATCCGGCATTCATGCAGCACATCTACCGGCAGCAGCCGGCGAGTTCCCCCGGCATATGGAACCGAGCCGATTATCGGCCGCTCGAGGGATTCGTCTTTGCGGTTACACCGTTCAATTTCACCTCCACCGGAGGCAACCTGTCGACCGCGCCCGCAATGATGGGGAATGTGGTGATGTGGAAGCCGGCTTCGACCGCCGTGCTTTCCGGATACTACATCATGAAACTGCTCGAGGCCGCCGGACTCCCCGCAGGGGTCATCAATTTTATTCCGGGGCGGGGCGGGGTAGTCGGAGACGCCATTATCGGCAGCCCCGACTTTGCCGGAATTTATTTCACCGGTTCCAACAGCACCTTCAACGGGATCTGGGAGACCATGAGCCGGAATCTCGGACGGTACCGGGGCTATCCGCGCATCGTGGGGGAAACCGGAGGAAAGGATTTTGTGTTTGCCCATGCGACCGCCGATGCGGATGAGCTGGCCACGGCGCTCGTGCGCGGCGCTTTTGAGTACCAGGGGCAGAAGTGTTCCGCCGCTTCGCGGGCCTACATTCCCCGTTCCCTGTGGCCGTCGGTGCAGGAGCGGCTGCTGGCGCAGGTCGCCGAGATCCGGATGGGCGACCCGCTCGACTTCCGCAATTTCATGAACGCGGTTATCGACCGCCCGGCCTTCGACACGATCATGGGTTATATCAAACATGCGGCGGCATCGACAGACACACGGATTCTCTGCGGCGGCCGGGGGGATCCCACCAGGGGATACTTCATCGAGCCCACCGTCGTGCTTACCGAAGACCCGCGCTCCAGGCTGATGTCGGAGGAAATCTTCGGGCCGGTGCTCACGATCTATGTTTACGACGACACGCGGCTTGAGGAAGCGCTGGAACTGTGCGATACCACGAGCCCGTACGCCTTGACCGGCGCGCTTTTCTGCGGCGACCGCAGCCTCATTCCCGGAATCACCGGGCGCTTGCGCCACGCCGCCGGCAACTTCTATATCAATGACAAGCCGACCGGTGCCGTGGTCGGGCAGCAGCCGTTCGGCGGCGGACGGGCCTCGGGAACCAATGACAAGGTGGGCTCTTATCTCAGCCTGCTCAAATGGACATCCCCGCGCTCGATCAAAGAAAATTTTGTCCCGCCGCGTCATTTCGCCTATCCTTTCATGTCTGAGGAATAGGGGACCGTTCGTCTGTGAGTGCCGATCCGGGGGGTGAAAAGCCCGATGCCGGGAGACGGGCATGAAACCACCCGAAAATCTGACTGGCCAAAACTACTTCAGGAGACATTTCTTATGACTACGGAACGACCGAAGGGAACGACATTTCAGGGAAACCCGCTGACACTGATTGGACCGGAACTCAAGGTGGGCGACAAGGCCCCGGGCTTCACGGCCCGGGCTCAGGACCTGAAGCCCTTTACTCTTGATGAAACCAGGGGTAAGATCCGGCTCTTGAGCGCGGTTCCGTCTCTGGATACGCCGGTCTGCGACACCGAGACCCGCAGGTTCAATGCCGAGGCGGCCAAGCTGGGTGACAAGGTCGAAATCATCACCATCAGCATGGATCTGCCGTTCGCGCAGAAGCGCTGGTGTGCGGCCGCCGGCATCGACAAAATCAAGATTGTCTCCGATTATTACGACCGGTCCTTCAGCCAGGCTTATGGGACCCTGATCAAGGAGCTGCATTTGTCCAGCCGGGCCGTTTTCGTCGTCGATGATCGGGATATCATCCGCCACATCGAATATGTGCCGGAAATGGTGAACCAGCCTGACTATGACCGCGCCCTCGCCGCGATCAGAGCCTTGCTCTAAAATGTATTGATGGAGATCGTACTTCAATGATGCGACGAACTGCAGTGCTGGTCGTGGCTTTGCTTACCTCCCTTCCCCTGACCGGATCAACGGTGCGGGGCCCGCAAGAAGCCAGGACCGCTCCTTCCGCCTCCGCGGCTTCAAGCGACGTGGTCGTCAAGGTGCTCGGCGAGGCGATCACCGAAAAGCAGGTCTTGGATGCCATCGGTCAGATAGCGCGTTCCCAGCAGGCAAACCCGCAGGCGCTGCAAACCACCGATGCTTCGTTTTACCGGGATGCCCTCGACACGCTGATCGGCGGCCTCCTGCTGAAAAACGAAGCCAAAGAGAAGAACATCAACGCGGATCCATCCAGGATCGAGGAGGCTCTCAAATCGGTGAAGGGGCAGTTCCCCTCGGAAACTCAGTATCAACAGGCTCTGACGCAGCAGGGTCTGAAAGAAGCGGACCTACGCAAATCGATAGAGAATAACGTGTTGTACCAACAGGTGCTCGAAGCGGCGCTCAAAGATCTGCCGCCCGCCGCGGATGCGGACGTCAGGAAATTTTACGATGAAAATCCGAAATATTTTGAAGAGCCGGAGCAGGTTCATGCCGCCCACGTCTTTCTGAAGGCGGATGCCAACACGACTCCCGCACAGAAGGCGGAAACCCGGAAAAGAATGGAAGCACTCCGTGCCGACGTCGACGGCAAAAAAATCACCTTCGCTGAAGCGGCCAAAAGCTCGGATGATAAGGCGACCGCCGGCAGTGGGGGGGATCTCGGCTTCTTCAAACGCGGGGATATGCTTCCTCAGCTGGAAGATGCGGTTTTTGCCGTCAAGCCGGGAGTGCTCACTCCGGTTATCGAGACTGAATACGGATTCCATCTGATGAACGTCATCGAGTTCAAGCCCGCGGGGAAGGCACCCCTGGAGAAGGTCAAGCCCAATATCAAAGACTTCCTCGAAGGCCGGACACGGCAGGAAGCCACCCGCAAGCACATCGAGGAACTCAAAGGGAAGGTCAAGATTGAGACGCTGATTTCAGACGAGGAGTGGAACAAGCGTCATCCGGCCAAATAGAACCGGAGCCGCAGTCCGCACCCACATGAGCGCCGTTTTTTTCATGTGGGTGCGGCCCGGTTTCACAGGTCACCTGGTTGACGTTCGCGCCCAATCCCATGAGGACAGGCCACGGGCGTTGACGGCCTTAACCGCCACCTGCAGGATTTCCCCCGGCTTCAATCCCGTTATTCGCGCTCTCGGCGCTTTCACGGTCATGGTGCGGGCCATCGGATTACCGTCCGGCCCGTAAGCCAGAGCATACGACACGACTCCTTTTTCCAGGCTTGGCGCCCACGACAACTCGATTGCGTCGCCGCTTCGGTTTTCGATTTTGAGATCCTTCACCCGCGCCGGGGATGCCGCCAGCAGCATGATGGAAGCGGTGTTGGCCCTGGTGGCTTCAACCAGCAACTGGTGATTTACCGTTTCCAGCAGGTCGGTAGGCTGGTGGTAATTCGGATTGCCGAGCACCGGGTAGGAGCCGAACCCCCCGACGATATCGCCATAGGCGTCGTAATAGGCGGCCGCATCGGTCGATTTGAAATAGCGCGCATCGTAGGTGATCATTTTAGAAAACAGGAACGCCGCCGCGTGCTGAAGATCCCGGATGCCGGCGTTGGAGTACCGGATTGTGTTGTCCAGCCGATGATCGTTGGTCCAGCCGATCATGTCGTTGTTCAAGGCGCCCAGGAGTTGCATTTTATTGGCCACGGCCTGGCGGACGAACTCGCGGCTTCCCAGCAGTCCGGCCTCCTCCCCTGTAAACGCTGCAAAAATAATGGTTGCCGGCATCGGAGTTTTGGCCAGGATCCGCGCGGTTTCAAGCAGGACCGCGGTCGCGGAACTGTTGTCGTCCGCGCCGGGGCCGCGCTGGTTGGAATCATAGTGGCTGCTGAGGACATAAACGAGCTCGGGATTTTCCGTCCCGCGAAGCGTCGCAAGGACGTTCGCAGTGCGGATCTGACCCGAATTGAACCACTGGAATTCGGGTTGGTACCCGAACGATTCAAAAGTCCTCCCGATATACTCTCCGGCCGGCTTGTTCCCCGGCTGGCTGATGTGCTTTGAGTCGAAATCGAACAGCGCCGCCTCATATTCGTAGATCTTGGTGATCGACGCCTGCTCCGTTACGGCTCGGACCTGGCCGGTGATCGGGCGGAACATCGATTCCCCTGCCGCGCGCAAAGCCTGTTCCGCCGCAAGGTTTGATTGGATGCGGGCAAGAAGCGCGTCCTTGGTTATCTTTTGCGTCAAGTCGAGCAGGAATACGCCGCGCTCCGGGGAAATGGTGTCGCCGTTGCGCTGGGCCAGGATCAGGATCTGAGTGCCGGACGGGTTTGAGGCCCATTCATACTCCGGGGCGATGGTTCGAAGCGTGTTGTTGTGGAAGAGTTTCGTGGCGGTCCGGGTGTCGAGATCGTAAAGGTACGACCGGGCATGACGCCGCTCCCCCTTGATTGCCAGGATCCGGTTGCCGGAAATATAGCGGGGCCCCCAATCCGGCTGGATTTCGTGGCTGACCCGGACTTCGCCGCTGCCGTCGGCCTTGATACAAAAAATCTCCCCGTTTCTCTGGAATGGGGCTTCGAAGGCGACCGATGAGCCGTCGGGAGAAAGCGATGCGGATGCAATTCGATCGGAGGATTTCCTGATTGCGACCGGCGTCAGCGGGGCCGCCAGCTTTATGAGCTGGATAGTGCTCTCGGTTCCGCTGTCGGCCAGGAAAACGAGCGCCGCGCCGTTTGCAGCGATGGAGGGTGTCGATCCGGTATACCTGGTCTCAGCGCTTGAGGCCAGATCGAGGATCGCAAATTCCCGGGATGCCCCCTGGCCTCCACCTCCGCGTCCGCCGCCCCTCCCGCCTGAGGGCGGGGCGCCCTGACGTCCTGAAGTCTGACCCGGCTGGGCAACGGTGGCACGCGGGAATGGCGATTGCGAGGAGATTCCATAGACGAGGTACTTGCCGCCGGGAACAGCCATCGGGCCCGTCTTGAACCCGGGTCCTGTGGTAAGGGCGCGAGGCTTCGAGGTCGCCGAGAGGGCATAGATTTCGCCGGCTGCAGTGTCCGAATCCCGTCCTCCCGCCATATAGACCTCCCGGCCATCGGCGCTGAAGGCTATACCCGCCTTGAGCAGGCCGTCATCCTCCAGGTGCTGCTCCCGGCCAGACGTGAGATCGCGGAGGATGACCTGCATGTTTCCTGCTTCCAGTGCGGTGAATTGCCGCTGCATGCCAGCGAGTGCCTGGCGATCCGGGGTTGCCGCGCTTGAGAGAGTCTCTATCTCCTTGCGCAAGCTTGTGATCTCCGCGGTTTCGATCGTGCGCAGGAAGGCCACCTCATCCCGGGTGGGGGCGAACACCAGATTTGACCCTCGGATTTCGGCGGCCTTTTTCGGTTTGCCTTGCACATCCACGATGTAAGTCGTAGCCCCGGAACGTGTGCCGGTTTCGAATGCTGCGTAGCGGCCTGATGGGCTGAAGCGAAGAGATCCGCCGTCCGGGGCCAGCTCGGTGACCTGGTAGAGTTCGCCGGTGAGCAGGGCGACGGGTTCGAACCAGCGATCGGAATCGGGTCCTCTAAGGAGGGCATCGAAGCCTCGAAGTGCGGTGATGTAGTCGCCGCGGTCCCATGCCTGGCTGGCCCGTTCGAAGCCGTCATCGAGCACTTTGGGTCCGGCGGAAACCGAAATGCAGGCGAGAAGTAGTAAGTAAAGGGGGAGCAATTTTTTCATGATTCAACCTCGCACTTGACTGATCCGACTGGTAGAATTCCTGCTTCGCGGCACGGTGGCCGGCTTTTCAGGGCCCTGTGGAGAAGGCGAGGGTAGCACGCAAGCTCGGGAAGATCCAGCATTTTGGCTTGGGAGGTCTTGCCACCCCCCCGGGGTGGTAAGATAAGATAAGGGTTTACTATTCCGGCGCGATTGCCTATAAATGTTCCGGAAATGGAGGTTCGTCCGATCATGGCGACAGTGGATAACGAAATTGCCAGGCAGCCGGTGAGCGCCACCTATAGCGGTGCGCCCACCAACAACATCACCAGAGGCCTTCCAAAGCAGGTGGAATCGATCTGTCCTGACCCGGACTGCGGGAAAGTGATCCAGGCTCGTCTGTACGCCGAAGACGGGAAAGTTTACATGGATAAAACCTGCCCGCAGCATGGTTATTGCAAGGACCTGTACTGGTCCGATGTCGAGCTGTATCTGAAAGCCGAGAAATGGGAGTTTGGCGACGGCAAAGGCCTATCCAATCCCAACACCTCCAGTGAGGTCTGTCCCAGAGACTGCGGTATTTGCCAAAACCATACCAGTCATACTGCGCTGGGAAACATCGATCTGACCAATCGATGCAATCTGACCTGCCCGATCTGCTTTGCCAATTCCAATGTGACCGGGAAGGTTTACGAGCCGAGCAAGGAGCAGATCATGGATATGCTCCGGCTCTACCGGGGAGAGCAGCCGGTTGCCGGCCGCCTGGTGCAGTTTTCGGGCGGGGAGCCGACGATCCACCCTGATTTTCTCGAAATTCTCCGCGGCGCGAAGGAGATGGGTTTCAGTCACATCCAGGTGGCCTCGAATGGCATAAAGTTTGCGGACCCCGATTTTACGATGCGGGCTGCCGAGGCCGGCCTGCACACCATTTATCTCCAGTTTGACGGGGTGGACGACCATGTATACGAACAGACCCGCGGCCGCAAACTGCTGGAATACAAGCTCAAGACCGTCGAAGCGGTTCGCAAGGCCGGCATCAAGATCGTGTATGTGCCGACAATCGCGGGCGGGATTAACGAGGATCAGGTCGGCAAGATCCTTAAGTTCGCCCTGGACAATATCGATGTCTCCAGCGGCATCAGCTACCAGCCCGTAGCAATCACCGGACGGATCAATTATGAGGAGAGGATGAAACTGCGTTTCACCCTCCCGGACCTGGTGCGCTGCATCGAGGAGCAGACGGGAATCGCGAACCGGGATGACTGGTACCCGCTCAGCTTTGTTCAGCCGGTTTCCAAAATCATCAGCGCGGTGCGCGGAGCCGATACAGTCCATATTACTTGCCATCCTCACTGCTCGCTCGGCACCTATCTCTTTATCGAGCAGAGCACCGGGAAGGCCATCCCGATTACCCGGTTCACCGATATCGAGGGGATGTTCAAGGAGCTGGAGATCCAGGCGGCCAAGACCAAGGCCAGCCGTTTCAAGCGCTTTGCCCAGATGAACGCGTTCTACCAGCTGCAGAAATACTACAAAAAAGACAAGGCGCCCGCCGGTCTCGACTTTACCCGCTTCCTCCAGACGCTGGACGGTTTCTTCGACAAAGAAGCCGGGCGCGGCGAAAAGGACGGCACGTACACCAACAAAACCCTGCTCGTGGCCGGGATGCATTTCATGGATGCATACAACTATGAGCTGGAGCGCGTGCGGCGCTGCGTCATCCACTACGCCACCCCCGCTGGCCGGATCATCCCGTTCTGCGCCTATAACGGCGGGCTCGTGCATCGCACGAGCATCGAGGATCAGTTCTCCATCCCGATGGAGGAGTACCGTCAGCGCAGGAAGGTTCAGATCCAGGAAGGGGTTTAGCCTAATCCGGAGACCAGGAAACCCACAAAGCGGAGGTGCCGGCGCATCTCCGCTTTGGTGCTTATCGGGTTCCCTCGTTCAACGCGGCTGCGATCGAGACAGGTGGAAACGTTCGTCTATGGCCATATATATCGGAATCGATCTCGGCTCCGTCAGCGTTAAGGCTGCGCTGATTTCCCACGACCCCGGGGATGCCCGTTTCTTCGAAACCAACGCTGCCAACCCGATTTTCCAGTCCGTCCGCCGGGTCGCCAGGGTGGCGGCGGAGGACTGCTGGGTTGCGGTAACCCGTTACGCTCGCATTGCGGGGAATCCCATTCAGCAGACCCGCAACCTGCTGGAAAGCCTGGTGGCCCTGGTGGACCGCGCGGCTTTGGCGGATGTGGCCGGTACGGGCCAGGGGGCCAAACTGCTCCAGTCGGAATTTGCAATCGCGACCCAGAACGAATTCCGCTCGCTTTCCAAGGCAGTCGAACTCCTGCTGCCGAGGGTCCTGACCCTGTTTGAAATGGGGGGAGAGAACTCAAAATACATCCGCTTCGACCGACATGGCGCCGAGGGACGTCTCGGCATCGCCGATTATCAGACCAACGGTGATTGCGCGGCCGGGACCGGCGGCTTCCTGGATCAGCAGGCGGGAAGGCTTCGCTTCAAGGTCGAAGAGATCGGCGACATCGTCCTCGCCACCAAGCGGGCTGCTCAAATCGCAGGCCGGTGCTCCGTGTTTGCCAAGAGCGACATGATTCATGCCCAGCAGAAGGGATTCACTCCTGAGGAGATCCTGAAAGGCCTCTGCGACGCAGTTGCGCGGAACTTCAAAAGCGCGATTACCAAGGGTAAAAAGATCGTCCCCGAAATATGTTTTGTGGGTGGGGTCGCCTCCAACCGGGGGGTGATTCAGGCGTTGGAATCGGAATTCGGCTGGGATCCCGGGACACTGATCGTGCCGGAAGATCATGCTGCACTCGGCGCCATCGGGAGCGCCATCCTGGCGGAGGAAACCTCGCGATCCCAGAGCCGCACGAAGCAGACGTTCAGTCTAAGCCATGCAGCGGAAACCCAGCAGCTTCCCAGTTCGCCGCGCCTGTCGATGGAAAACGTGGTTCTCCTCCGGAACCGCATGGCCGCGTTGCCGAAAGAGGAACTCACCGTCGAGCGGGATGCCTTCCTCGGCATCGACATCGGCTCGGTGAGCACCAACCTGGTGGTCATTGACGCCGAGCGGAATGTGCTCAAGGAAATCTACCTGCGTACCGAAGGCCGCCCGATTGAAGTGGTCAGCCGGGGACTGCGTGAAATCGAATGCGACCTGGGCGGAAGGATCCGAATCCGGGGAGTGGGCACCACCGGATCCGGGCGCGAACTGATCGGGGAACTGGTCGGCGCCGACACGGTCAACGACGAAATCACGGCGCACAAGACCGGCGCCGCCTATATCGATCGCACCATCCTCGGTCTTGGTGTCGACACCATCTTCGAGATCGGAGGGCAGGACGCCAAGTTCATCAGCCTGGAAGAGGGCATCGTTGTCGATTTTGCCATGAATGAAGCCTGCGCGGCCGGCACGGGCAGCTTCCTGGAAGAACGCGCCAAGGAGCTCGGCATCCGCATCGAAAACGATTTTGCCCGCATCGCCCTGTCCAGCGAAGAGCCCATCCGGCTCGGCGAACGCTGTACGGTGTTCATGGAACGTGATGTCAACAGTTACCTTCAGCGGGGCGCCTCCCTGGATCGGATCGTGGCCGGTCTCGCATACTCGGTGGCCACAAACTACATCAACCGCGTCGTGCGCGGACGCAAAATCGGCGAGGTGATTTTTTTCCAGGGCGGAACCGCTTACAACGATGCCGTTGCGGCCGCCTTTTCCTCGATCCTGGGAAAGCGAATCATCGTGCCCCCCTTCAACGGGGTCATGGGTGCGGTTGGGGTCGCCCTGCTGGCCAGAGACAAGATGACGCACAGCCGGGAGGAGACCGCTTTCCGGGGGTTTGACCTCGACAAGGTCGACTACGAGATTCTCGAATTTACCTGCAAAGGCTGCACCAACTTTTGCCAGATGCAGAGGTTTACGGTCGAAGGGGAACAGACGTACTGGGGCGACAAGTGCTCCGAGCGTTACCGCAAGGCGGTAAAGTGCGAGCGCGAACCGGTGGTCGAAGATCTGATCGAGTACCGGAGAAGCCTCCTCCTGGCGGATTATGATCCCGATTTCGGAGATGGACCGGTGGTCGGGTTCCCGCTTTCAATGTCGACTTACGAATGGGCGCCCTTCTGGCTCAACCTGCTTCGCGAACTGGAAATCCGGGTGCTCCTGTCCGAACCGACCACCAACCAGATCGTGAAGCTGGGGCTTGAATCGGTGGTTTCCGAACCTTGTTTTCCGATCCAGGTAGCCCATGGCCACATGCGCTGGTTGATCGAAAAGAAGGTGGATTTCCTGCTGGTTCCCAACTACATCTCGTCACCAGGCTCAAAGACGGACAAGCCCTCCTTCTTCTGCCCCTGGAACCAGACGCTGCCTTTCATTACCCGCGTCGCCCCTTTCATTTCCGAGTACCGGGAGCGCATTATCGCCCCGACCCTCTGGTTCAATCATGGAACCCGGGCCGTGGCCCGCGCCATTCGCGATGCCCTCAAAGACGTGGGCATCCGGAGGAGTGCACGCCAGGTGGAATCGGCTGTGGAGCGCGGTCACGCGGCTATGGCCGCATTCCGCCGGAGCCTGCTCCAGGCCGGCGCCCGGGCCCTGGCGGACATCACCCGGCACGGCGAACAGGGCATCGTCCTGCTCGGCCGGCCCTATAACATGTATGACAAGGGGATCAACCTCGACATTGCCACCAAGATGCGAAAATACTACGGCGCCAATGTCCTGGGGCTCGATTTTCTCGACACCGATGGAAGCGATATCAGCCGGTTCCACGAAAACATGTTCTGGAGCTATGGAACGAAGATTCTCGCGGCGGCCGCCTTCACGCAGGACAAACCGCACCTGCACATCGTCTATATCACCAATTTCAAATGCGGACCGGATTCCTACATCAAGCATTTTATCACCGAGGCGTCCGGCCGCCCTTTCCTTACCCTTCAGTTCGACGGGCACAACAACGATGCCGGCATGCTGACGCGCTGCGAGGCATACCTGGACAGCAAAGGAGTATTGCGCAGATGGGGTTCGACGGAACAGAAGATGCCCGCGGGCGCAAGCAATCCATAAAGGGCAGAAAACTGTATGTGCCGCAAATGAGCCACGGTGGCGCGGTCGCTTTCGCGGCTGCCTTCCGCAGCGTCGGCATCGACGCCCATGTCTGTCCCGATTCCGATGCCCACACGCTCGAACTGGGAGGCCGATACACTTCCGGCGAAGAATGTCTCCCCGCCCGCGTGACGCTGGGCAATTTCCTTAAGGTTGTTGAGAAGCCCGATTTTGTGGCGGAGCAGACCGCTTTCTTTATGCCTACCGCTGATGGGCCATGCCGCTTCGGGCAATACGCGCCCTACCTGCGCAAGGTGCTTCGTGATATCGGCCTGCAGGATGTCATGGTGTTTTCACCCACCAGCCGCGACGGCTATCAGGATATGGGTGAGCATGTCAACGAACTCATGCGCAACGCGCTGCGTGGACTCATTTCGGCGGATGCCCTGCGCAAAATGCTGCACAAGACCCGTCCTTACGAAATCAACCGCGGCGACACCAACGCGGTCCACCTGAGGGGGATCGCCGGCGTCGAAAAGGTGATGGAACAGCAGGGGATTCCTACCGAACAGCGCATGAAGCAACTGGTGACGGCGCTGACCGCGGCGCGCGAAGATTTCCGCGGGATTCCGGTGCGCAACCTGCGCAGCCGGCCGCTCATTGGGGTCGTGGGCGAAATCTTCTGCCGCCTGACCCCGTTCACCAACGATTTCCTGATCAGCAAGATCGAGGAATTCGGCGGCGAGTGCTGCCCTGGCCCACATCGTCGAGTGGGTCTGGTACACCAACCTGGAAGCGCGCAAGCGGCTCCATCAATCGGGGCGAACTTTTTCGAAAGCCATGCTGGCTGCGAACATCAAGAATCACATCCAGCATAAAGACGAACACCGGCTCTATAAGGTCTTCGAAGAAGACTTCCGTGGTTACGAGGAACCCGAGGTCGAGCAGATCTTTAAGTGGTCTCAGCCATATCTCCCCCATGAGGGAGCCCTTGGGGAAATGACGCTCAGCGTGGGCAAGGCTGTTTTTCACTATCACCAGGGCTGCGACGGAGTGGTTGACATCTCCCCGTTCACCTGCATGAACGGGATCGTCACCGAGGCGGTCTATCCGAGAATCTCCGCCGACCATGACGACATTCCGATCCGCAACTTCTTCTTCGACGGGAACCAGATCGATCTCGATCGCGATGTCGGGATTTTCATGGAACTCGCACAGACCTACCAGGCTCGGAAGAAAACCCCGAGGCCTTGACGCCTCTCATCATCGGCAGCCTTCGTCGCGGCGACCGTCTGATCGCCCGTTCATGGACAATTATTCTGATCGGAATGAACGTTTTTGGGTCGCCGTGCGTAGTAAGGGTTATGAAGAAACCATTACTGGCATCCAACATCGAGTTTCACCAGGGCATCCGGATTGACAAAATTCCGGTTGAAGGGATCCCGGGCCTGCTGTTTGTTGCTGCGACGGTAATTACGTTCTTTGGCGGCATTCTTGCTGTGCGTGAGTTCCTGCTGATTACCGCAATTCCCGGGGTTATCGGCGCCGGGATTCTCTACTACTGGCATAATCAGACTCGTTGGTAAAGTCCGCTGTTTTCATGCGTCACCGGGTGCGCCACGGGCGCATGAGAAGCTGCTCCGAAAATAGCTCTTTGCGCCCTCGCGTCATTGCGTTAAAAAAATCAACGCAAGGACGCCAAGACGCAAAGTCGCAAAGCCAAAAGATTTTCATGTGTCACCGGGTGCGTCACGGGCGCATGAGAAGCCGTTCCGATAGCGCAGCTGCACCGGGACAAGGCGGAAGCTAAAACCTTGACTGGATTCAGGGAAATCAGCAGGAGTTCGAACGGGTCTTGAAGGAAAAGAATCCCATCACATTCTCGCTCAGAATCTGGGGGAAGGTTTTGTCCAGATAAGAGCGGATGGATACGTAGCATTCATCGCACGTGTTGTGACGGGTGAAATCGTCCACCATGCGAGACTGTTCGTGGAGCGGATAACGCTTGAACTGCATGGAGCAGGGTTGCAGCGCTCCGCTGCTGGTTACGACCAGGAAGCGCAGGCCGGCCTTGCATCCCGGGGCGTTGCCGTTTTCAAAATACTTTCTCGTGGCGTCCAGGGTGCTCCCGGCATTGACGACAAAGTTGTCGTTTCCCATGCGCGCCTTGATCTTATCCAGTTCCCGCCGCAGGATGGCCAGCTGTTCCGGTGAGGTCAGAAAATAATCGCGGCAGCCGGTGCGCCGGGGCGAATAGGCGCTATAGCTGACGTTGACTCCCCAGGCGCGCGCCGTATCCGCAATCGCGTTGATTTCCGAAACATTCTGGCTCGTGATGCAATTGTTCAGCACGATATCGTCATGCCCAAGCGCGGCCAGTTCGGGCATGATCTCGCTCAGGTGCTTGTACAATCCCGCGAGTTGGCGGAATTCATCATGGCGCTCATCCGGGAAATCGAGGCTTACCGAGAACTGGTTGATGCCGGCTTCCCGCAGTGCGAGGTAGCGCTCCCGCGTCATGTGAGACCAGTTCGAAACCAGGATGGTATACGGGAGTCCGGTCGGGCTTTTGATGTTGCGCACGATATCAATCAGGTCGGAGCGCATCAGAGGCTCACCCCCCGATACCTGAACGACACTGGGGCGCAGCACCTTCATGTAGCGTTTGTATTCCGCGGGCTTGAGGTTTTTAGAGTTGTCTTTCGGCCCGCCGTGGTCACAGTGCTTGCAAAAGCATGTGCATGAATCGGTTACCTCAAAAGAGACCACAATAGGACGCCCGGCGAGCCAGTTCAGCGAGCCCCGGGAGATGATACGGACCGATTCGGCAAAAGGGACTTTGCGCATACAGAAGACCTATCTCTCTTGTAAAAACATCAAACCCAAACAATACAGCCATTTATGGTACCAGAAGGTCCGTTTCCAAAGCAAGGTCGATCAGGATGTGGCGTGCAATCGGGATAAAAAAACGCCACGGATTACACAGATTCAAAAAGCGTGGTGGGCCTCCTTCGCAGCGCCAATGACCGCTTCTGGGAGTGCTTCATGGAGCATTTCAGCCATCATTGTATCTGAGTATCTGACCGGCGGCCCCGGTGCCTGATCGAGAATCCAAAAACAAATCTGTGTAATCCGTGGCGTTTTTGTTTTGATTTTCCCGGGAGTAGCTCTCACTTCCAAAAACACCGCAGGACGCACTTTCGGCGCTCCCTTATCCCTGCTGCAGGATTTCTCCGCGGAGGCCAACGATAAAATAGTGGAGGGGAACCGGCCGTCCGGCGTTTTCCACGGCTTTGCGCGCCAGATGCATCAGGCCGGAGCAGCATGGCACCTGCATGATCATGACGGTAATCGACCTAACTTCGGCTTCTTTGATCAGGGTGGTGAGTTTTTCCAGGTAGATCTCCTGGCCCTCATCCAGTTTCGGGCAGGCGATGGCGAGGGTTTTGCCCTTCAGGTGCGTCTCGTGAAATCCGCCGAGGGCGAAAGGCACGCAATCTGCAGCCAGGAGCAGGTCGGCGCCGCGATAATGCGGTGCACGGGGCGAAATGAGATGCAGCTGGATCGGCCAGTGGGTCAACCGGGAGGGCTGTGTGCCTGTCAGCCCCGATTCAACCGCATCGGTGCGGGGGGCGAAGCTTACAACCTGTGAACCCGGGCATCCGCCGGGCCGACGGGCGGCAGGTGACGTTTTAGCGCCGCCGTTGCCCGGGCCCGCAATGAACCCCTGCTCGCGGAGGTAGTCGAGTGCCTGATTGAGATACATGGCCTCACCATGCTCCTTGAGATGCTGGAGATGAGCCTCGATTACGGCCCTCCCCTGCTTGGCGATGCCGGCGATTACCTGGCGTTCGTCGTAGGGTGCCGCCTCCCGCTCCTCGATGGTGATCGCCCCCTCGGGGCAATGTCCCAGGCAGCGCCCAGCCCGTCGCAAAACAGATCGCTGATCAGGCGCGCTTTGCCTTCAATCATTTGCAGTGCCCCCTCGGGACAGCCGGGAAGGCAAAGCTCGCAACCGGTGCACTTGTTCTCATCGATAGTGATGATCTTCCGCTTCATTTCATTCTCCCGCCATCAGAGTAAGGTCTAATGATACCCGGCCGGGTCCCGTCTGTCCTTGACCTGGGTCAGAGAATTCCCGAAAAGGGTAATTGTCTAGCCAAATCAAATGGATGAAGAAGCAAAACGCAAAGACGCGGGGGCGCAAGGGCGCAAAGATCGACTGAGCAACAGGCGTGGGCGCAGCGCTTCGCGCTGGCGCATCCTTGGGCGAGCCGCGGGAGAAAGCGCGGGCAGCGGCCACTCAGGAGGATTGCGCTTTCTCCCGCGGCTCAGCCCAAGGATGCGGCCGAAGGCCGCCCATGCCCGCGAACCGAAAAGAATCTCTTTGCGTCCTTGCGTCTTTGCGTTCTGCTGTTCAGAATCGGCTAAACAGATGCAAAAAATCAGTGTAATCCGTGAAATCCGTGGCCGCTTTTTGCCGCCTCCGACCGCCGCAATCGAGTGTGGATTTTGCTGACTTGCGCCGATTGTTGATGGTATCTTGACGCGGCGCACGGCTGCTTGCGGCTCCTGATCCGATTTAACCGGAGGAATCCCAATGAAGAAACCGCTCACGGGACGAAAATACTTATTATTGGTTGTCCTTCTGGCGCTTACCGGCGTTCTCCCGGGCAGGAAGCGGCGCGGAAGCCTTCCGATCCGCTCAGCGAAGAACAGCCTCATGGCCGCGATGCACGCGATCTCGACCCTTACGCTCTATGACTATGTCAAAGAGCTGAGCCTCCGAAAAATATGAAGGGCGCCTGACCGGCACCGCGGGTTACAACAATGCCGCCCATGGGCGGCGGATTTTTCCAGAAGTGGAACATCAAGCCGGCCGGGGATAAAGAGGACCTCCATGCAGAATTTTCCCAACCCGTATACGCTGGTGCTGCCCGGCACCGAACTCAGCCTGCAGATCCAGTTGCCGGAGGGGGATGTCATCAACAAGCCATACCGCTTTGAAGACGATTTTTTCCCCGGCTCGACCTCCGGCTCAGGCAGCGTGACCGCCGAGGTGGTTTATGTGGGCTATGGCATCACCGCCCCGGAGTTGAATTATGATGAGTATAAAGGGGTCGACGTCCGGGGCAAAATTGTCCTGATGGAGCCCGAGGTGCCTATCTCACCCGACCGGGAGGCGGAGGAGTTCGAACGCTGGCGCCCCTATTCATTCCACGATTACAAGGCCAAGAATGCCGCCACCCATGGCGCGGTTGGCATGGTTTATAACTATCATATCGCCAATCCCAATTGTGTGTTCATCAAGGACTTCATCCTGACCTATGTCAGCCCGGGAGTGGTGAACGACATTTTTGCCGGCACCGGCAAAAAGCACGATGCGTTGGTCGCGCGCATCCGGGCCGCGAAAGAACCGGTCTCTTTTGCCACGGGAAAGACCATGACCCTTAAAAATACGACTGAACATCATGCGGAGGGGATCGGCGCCAATGTGATTGCCTGGCTCGAGGGGAAGGACCCGGTGCTTAAAAATGAAGCCATCATCGTCGGCGGACATCTCGACGGCCTGGGCAGAAACCCGGCCGGCGAAGGCGTTGCCCAGGCTGTCCTCCATCAGAGACGACGAACGCACGATGATGGGGGCCTGGCCGAAGTAGTCCAGCATGTTGCGGAACTGCTCCATTATTTCGGGCGGGAATTCGCCTGCCGAGGAAGCGCTGCTCGACCTCGTCAAACGACTGCCGTGAAAGGCTGCAACTGCGGGTCATCTGGATGCGCAGCTCGAAGAGGCCGTTGTTGACCAGAAAAGTAAAAAAGACATCCGAACCGATGTAAAACGAGTCATGCGGCTCAAGTATGGCGGCGAAGTCCACCTCCCCGCGGTAATCCATGAGTATGCGCCGCGCCAGCAGCATGCCGGCGGCCTTTCCGCCTATGCGCCCGGTGCCGATGAGCCTCTCGCGGATGGCGATGAGGTCATCCAGCGTGATGTGCCTCTGCGTCAGCTCGCTGAAGGCGGCCTGGTCTCCCAGTATAAAGCGGGTAAGCTCGTTTTTGAGCGCCCGTATCTCGGGAGGATATTCGGCTCCCGGAGCCGCCGACTGGCGGTATTGCATAAGCCGGTTGTAAATGCTGTCCCAGGGAGAGGCCGGGCTGGCGCCCTTGACGAGGGGCTGGGGGAAGGAAGTCGAAGAGATGGCGGCGGCTTCGCCGCTCTGAAAGACCGGCTGCCAGGCGGGTTCCTCCACGCGGTGCGCCAGGAACATCTGGGAAGAGTAGCGTTCCCAGACCTTTTGCGGGTGGACGTAGAGCACTCCCTGCGGCTTGTAGACGTTGATGAGTATCTGGGTGGTGCTCTTGATGCGCGCGATAGTCTGATGGCTGTGCTTGCCGTAGATGAGCGGGAAATAGGCCAGCGCCCCGAGCTGCAGGATGAAAGGGCAGGTCACCTGGAAAAAATTGGCCACCAGCTCGTCGGTAGCCCACTTGGAGACCAGGAAGGACAGGTTATCGAAGATATAGGTCGTACTGGCGCCGTGGGATTCGATGATGGAGTGCAGTTCGGTGGTGAAACTATCGAAGCCGGCGCTGGCATCCACCCGTATAACGTCGATGCCGTTGGTAACGGGTAAGACCGGCGGGTGTTCGGCAAAGCGCAGGTAAACACAGGCGCGGCCTTCGCGCAGAGCCTCGCGCGCGAAAGGCACGGCGAAGTAGGCGAAATCCGCCAGGCTCTCCACCTGCCAGACGACGTTATCGCCCGGCCTCAGCCCCTGCAGCAGCTCGTCCAGGTGAGGCAGGCCGGTGCTTAAGGGATAGGACGCCCCTCCCTCAGTATCGTCCATCATATTTCACGCACCTTTCAGAATCGTATCCAATATGCATTATCTGGATAGTTATTTCAAGTGCGCAGCATCTTGCAGGTTCATCTTCCCCTGTGGACGAAGGGCTAAATTGAAAAGTCTCCGCTGCTATTCACCTCTTGACAACAACATGCTACAATATTCTGTTGAAAGAAAGACTTCCGATTTCGGAAGGAGGCTATACTATGTCCGGACACTCTAAATGGCATACTATCAAGAACGCAAAGGGCGCCGCCGACGCCAAGCGCGGCCAGCTTTTCACCAAACTCACCCGTGAGATTATATTCGCCACGCGCTCGGGCGGCCCCAGCCCGGATGGCAACTCGCGCCTGCGGCTGGCCATCCAGAAGGCCAAGGACGCCCGCATGCCGGGTGAGAACATCGAGCGCGCCATCAAGAAGGGCGAAGGAACGCTCGAGGGGCAGGTCATGTTCGAGGCTTCCTATGAAGGCTACGGGCCAGGCGGCTCCGCCATCATGGTTGACATCGTGAGCGACAACCGCAACCGCGCCGTGCAGGAACTGCGCTCGGCCTTCACCCGCGCCGGCGGCAACCTGGGCGAGACCGGCTCGGTAGCCTGGATGTTCGAGAACCGCGGCGTCATCGGCGTCCTCACCGAGGGCAAGAACATCGACGACCTGACCATGCAGGCCATCGACGCCGGAGCGGAGGACGTGGCTTCGCAGGGAGATTATATCGAGATCTACACCAAGCCCGCCGAACTGGAAATGGTGCGCAAGGCGCTGGAAAAAGCCGGCGTCGCCGTAGAAAACGCCGGAGCTGGCCAAGGTGCCCAAAACCTCCGTCAGCCTGGACGAGCACACCTCCTTCCAGGTGCTGCGCATGCTCGACCGCCTGGAAGAGATGGACGACGTGCAGAACGTATATAACAACGTGGACTATCAGCGACGAGATCATGGAGAAGTACCACGCGCAGGCCAAGTGACATAACAACGATGTCCATGAGGATATTAGGCATTGACCCGGGCACCATCGTCCTCGGCTACGGGCTGATTGACGACCTCCGCGACGAAATGTCGCTGGTACACTTCGATACCATCAAATGCAAAGCGCGCTCCGACATGTCGGAGCGCCTTGCTTTTTCTCTACGATGGGCTTACGGCTGTCGTGCGCAAGTATAAGCCGGACGTCATGGCCGTCGAGACGCCTTTCGTGGGAGAGAACATCAAATCGGCGCTGGCCATCGGCAAGGCGCAGGCCGTCGTGCTCCTGATTGCCGCCCAGAATAAAAAACCCATCTACGAATATTCCCCGGCGCAGGTTAAGCACCACGTGGCCGACTACGGCGCATCGTCCAAGGAGCAGATGCAGGAGATGGTCAAAATGCTGCTCGACCTGGATGAAGTGCCACAGCCCAACGACGCCGCCGACGCCCTGGCGGTGGCCATCTGCCACCTGAGGGAGAGCCGCATGCGGGACATTATCAGGGAAGTCAATAGTTGTGTCATTGCGAATCCCGAGGAATCGGGATGTGGCAATCCCGTATCTCCTGCAGACCAGATGGAAACGAGATTGCTTCGCTTCTTTCACTCGCAATGACAAAGGGAGTAATTTATGATCGCCAGCCTTAAAGGTACGCTCGAAGCATTAAATGCCGACTCCGCCGTCATCAACGTGGGCGGGGTGGGCTTCCGGGTGTTCATGCCCGTCTCCACTCTCCTCACTCTCGGCGGGCTGGGCGAAGAGGTGCGCGTGCACACCCACACGCACGTGCGCGAGGACGCCATACTGCTCTACGGCTTTGCCGCCGAAGAAGACCTCAAGCTCTTCCAGATGCTGCTAAACGTCTCCGGCTTCGGTCCCAAGCTGGCGCTTTCCATGCTCTCGGCCATGAGCGTGGAGCAGCTCGTCTCGGCTATCGCCGGCGGCAGCGAGGAGTTGCTCACATCCGTACCCGGCATCGGCAAGAAGCTGGCCGGCCGTCTCATCCTCGAACTCAAGGACAAGATAAACACGGGCTGGGCGGGTGCGCGGGTGGTGCCGGTGGGCGAAGGGGACGGGGAGGTGGTGGGGGCCCTGCTGGGGCTGGGCTACTCCGCCAGCGAGGCCTCACACGCCGTGGCATCGCTGCCGCGCGACAAGAAGCTGACGCTTGAAGAAAAGGTTAAACGGCGCTGGGGTATTTCGGGGGGAAGTAGACAGTGCTATAATCAGGGCAACAGGAGGACGCCTATGCTAGTCAAAATGGAGACCTATTACGATGGCGAGTCATGGTGCGCGCGCGGCATTGGCCAGGACATCTTCACGCAAGGGCGCACCCTGGACGAACTTTACGAGAACATCAAAGAAGCGGTAGCCCTGCATCTGGAAGACCTGCATGAACCGATAACCATCCTGACAATCTCTGAGATGAAGCTGCCCGATGCCGAAACTGCCGCCAGTAAGTAGCCACGCTCTGCTAAAGCTGCTCCTCTCTCTGGGATATGGAGAGGTAAGGCAAAGAGGTAGCCATATTCAGCTTCGCAAAACCACCGCAAACGGCATTCATAATGTAACCGTACCCGGCCACAAAGAAATCGCCAAAGGGACCCTTAACGATATATTAACTTCCGTTGGTTTGTATTGCGGAACCTCGAAAGAAGAACTCCTCAAACAGTTGCAGCGGAAACTAATCTTCAGCCGCCCACTAGGGTGCTGTGTAGAGGATGGTCACAGCGCTGGACTACGCAATATAGGAGTGACTCCGCCGGCAAAGTGTAAACTGTTCGACTTCACTTCCTTCACTTATGGTGTAATGACAGCTGGTACACTCCACGCGGCCGCTGTCGATGAACGCCAGCACGTCTCCAACCGGGATGGCCAGACCCAGACCCGCCACCGTGATATTAGGGTCTGTCACCGCTGCGACGCACAAACCGAGCAAAAAACCATGCATATCGATTACAGGCCCGCCGCTGTTTCCCGGATTGATAGAGGCGTCCGTTTGAATATAGGTCAACCCGTCAATCGTGCGGATAGCCGAAACGATGCCCTGGGTGAAAGTGGCCGGGCCCGCCAGTTCCAGTCCCAGGGGAAAGCCGCCGATGAGCACGGTGTCGCCGACATGCGCGTCACTGGCTGAACCGAGCTCGATAACGGGAAAATCCATGCGCGTCGACATCATCTTAATCAGTGCCAGGTCGCGGTTGGCATCGGAATCGGTGACCGTTGCCGTATAGGAATCGCCCGAGGCGAGCGTGACACTGATGGACGTCGCATCCGCTATCACATGCTGGTTGGTGAGCACAAAACCGCTTACATCGACAATGAATCCCGAGCCCACCCCCTTGAAACCGGCGCCTGCGACATCGATGCGCACCACCGCCGGATTCACCAGTGTCACCAGTTCGGCTACGCTGGCTACCTGGCCGGCGGATATCCCGGAAGTTATCGTGCGCATGGACGCCATGTCGTTTTTAAGGGCGGTTATGGTTTCCTTCAGGCCGGCCAGCTGGGTGTTGCTTTCCTTCAGCGTAGTGATGGCCTGGACTGAAAGTGCCGCCAGGCCGATGGTGGAGAGGACCAGCACCGCCACAATGACCGGGACGAATATTCTTTTCCTCATCTTGTCCATCCTCAAAAGGCGCGCGCGAGCCAGTCTCCCCGAAATAATCTCGCGTCGCGAGCCCCGGTTGCCTGTGATAATTATAGACCGGATTCATAAAATAGCAATAAAATTACCGGCTCTAAATCTCTCACATTTATAAAATATTCAGATATAAATAAAAGTGTATTTGCAAATACATTCGGGCGCAAAGACACTCGCTGAGGATTGTATCGGCTCCTCGAAAGGCAGGACTAAAACCTGACGGAACCTGAAAAAAGGTGCCGCGGCAGATTGACTTTACTTAGTATAATGGCAGCTGGAGCACTCCACGCGGCCGTTGGAGATGAAAGCCAGCACATCGGCGACCGGAATGGCCAGACCGAGCCCCTCCACTGTGATATTCGGGTCTGTCACCGCCGCGACGCATACGCCGACCAGCGTGCCCTGCATATCGATTACCGGCCCCCCGCTGTTCCCGGGGTTGATGGGGGCGTCCGTTTGAATATAGTGCAACCCGTCAATTATGCGTATGGCCGACACGATGCCCTGGGTGAAAGTGGCCGGGCCGGACAGCTCCAGGCCCAGGGGAAAGCCGCCGATGAGCAGGGCGTCGCCGACCTCGGCGTCGCTGGCGGAGCCGAGCTCGATAACGGGAAAATCCGTGCGGCTCGACTCCATCTTGAGCATGGCCAGGTCCCTGTCGGCATCGTCATCGACGACGGTGGCCGCATAGGAATCGCCCGATTTGAGCGTGACCTGAATAGATGTCGCATCCTCTATCACATGGTGGTTGGTGATTACATAACCGCTTTCGTCGACTATGAAACCCGAGCCCACCCCCTTGAAACTCGCGCTGGAGACATCGATGCGCACCACTGCCGGGCTTACCAGCGTCACCAGGCTGGCTATGCTCGTCCCCTGGCTGGTGGAGATACCGGCGGCAATAGTCCGCATGGCCGCCATGTCTTTTTTCAAGGCGGTTACGGTTTCATTCAGGCCGGCCAGTTGAGTGTTGCTCTGGTTTATGGTAGTCACGGCTCGAACCGAAAATGCCGCCAGACCGCTGGTGGAAAGGACCAGCACCCCCACAATGACCGGGACGATAATTCTATTTCCTCATCTTGTCCACCCCAAAAACGCCCGGGCTATTCTCCGGGAATAACCTCGCGGCATAGTCTCGATTATCTACTGCAATTTTAGGTTGGATGCATAAAATAGTAATAAAATTACAGGCTTAAATCTCTAATATTCATAAAATTTTAGACACGATGGGGTGGCAGACTGCCATGGCTGAGGTTTCGGTCAGGGGGTAGGAGTGTGTCGATAGGAGTTATGCTTAAAATAGAGGCTCGAATATATGAGTATCGGGCTTATTTAAAATTGAGATTAGAGGTTACGGGCAAAAATCTCATCTGCGGGGGCGTTTGGGGCCTGACTTGATTTTGCTTCCCCCGCGTTTGCCGCCGGGCGGCTGCGACTCGGTGATATCGAGCGTGCGGTCGAGGAACATCGTGCGGTTCAAACCCGCGATGGCCGACCGGCATTCGCTCTCCACCGGCATCTCGACAAAAGCGAAACCCTTGGAAATGCCGCGCCTGTCGTGCATGATGGATACCTTGCCGACCTCGCCGAAACGGGCAAACAGGCTCCTGACCATTTCCTCGGTCACATCGCGGTCCAGATTGCCGACATAGATATTCAAATGATACCACCAATTCTTTCAGTTAGTTCAATCCAATTCTACAGCATATACAGGTCATGCTGACCAGTACCCCGGGACGGTAAGGGCGCGAAATGGTAGAATCTGGGCGAGCTTTGAGCCTGGATTAAAAATTATGGACGAAAATAAATACGCCTCCCCTATAGATTCTCAAATACTGGTTGAGCTGGTGTCCGTGCGCATGCCTTTCGGGAAATACAAGGACCGCATCCTGTGCGACCTGCCCGAACCCTACCTCGTATGGTTTCACCAGAAAGGTTTTCCGCCGGGGAAGCTCGGCGTGCTGCTGTCCGCGCTGTACGAAATCAAACTGAACGGCCTGGAATACCTGTTGAAGCCGCTGAGGGAGGGGAGGTGGTAGGCAGTTGGTTTCCATTGCGAGGAGGAACTTCGCCCAAGGCGGACTGACGACGTGGCAATCTCCGAACGTCATCCAACTACTATTAACAATCAAAGGATGGGACTGTGCCTGACCATAATTATTACGTCTATACCGTAACCAATAAGATGCACACTGTTCTGTATACCGGCATGACAGAAGATTTGCAGCGGCGTGTATTTGAGCATAAAGGGCATTTCGTTGATAGTTTCACACGGCGATACAAAACAGATAAGCTGGTTTATTATGAGGCTGCCGAGACTCACGAAGCCGCCTTGGCCCGAGGAAAAGCAGATTAAAAGCTGGTCGCGCAAGCGCAAGGAAGAACTTATCGCCACGATGAATCCGGGATGGTCGGAGCTTTACAACCGGATATAAACGTAACGGCTGTTAGTGTCCCGTGTGAAGTATGCGGCAGGCAAAGGGCAGCTACTTGGCGGAGATCGCCCCGGCCTGCCTGCGGCAGCCCTCGCAATGGTAACTATAATACCCATTCCGAGGAAGCCCGCTACACCTGCTTTTAATTGGTACAAGACTCAAGCGGGCTGACGTGGGAATCTCGGATAACGGCACACCGATTGGGTTTGCTTGACTATGACAAACACCTGTTTGTCCCGTGTAAAGCTGTCGCCAGGCGGAAGGCTGCTACTTAGCGGAGATTGCCACGTCGTCCTGATAATGTTTGGAATTTGTATATGGATAAAAGAAAGGCTAGCTCAACGCCAGCCTTTCTTTTTGAGGATATGGAATTAAGCTATGGATTCTTCTCCACCGGCACCTGCACCTCGGTCACCAGGTCTTCGGGTTTGGTCTTGGCGGGCTCGTTGAAGTAGATTTCGCGGTTGGGGCCGATTACATGGTAGCCATTGGCCTCCACCCAGCGCAGAATCGTATTATAGGCCTTGCCGAGCCCCTCGTAGGGGCCTTTGTACATGACGGATGCCGCCTTCTCGTAGCCGGGCAACTCCTGGAATACGAACTCGCCCTCGCCCTTCACCGCGCGCCACAGCGGGAAGGCCACCTCCACGTCCACATCGGCCTCCTTGAATTCCTTGTCGTGGTAGATGGTGACGGGCGGGCCGCTCATGGGCGCGTGCACTTTGCCCAGGTAGGGGCCGATGGCGGCGAACAGCTCGCCCAGGTGCCCGTAACTCGGCAGCACCCTGCGGATGGTGATAGCCTTCTGCGGCTTGACCTTCTTTATCTTTACCTCGTAGTCTGGCATTTTACCCTCCTTTTGCGTCTCCGCCAGCCACTCTTCCACTCTGGCCAGGCGCTCCGCCTCTTCTCCCAATCTCTGTTTGATTTCGGTTTGCTTGGCGTGCAGCAGGTCGAGGATGTGGGCCACCGGCACGTCGTCCTCGAGCAGCTTGGCTATCTCGTCCAGCGAGAGGCCCATGTTCTTGAGCGTCACGATGCGGTTGAGCAGGGGCAGCTGCGAGGCCGAATAGTAGCGGTAGCCGCTGAACTCGTCCACGCGCTCCGGCTTGAGCAGGCCGATTTCGTCGTAGTAGCGCAGAGCCTTGACGGATACCAGGCTGAGCTTGGAAAAGTCGCCGATTTGCATGGAGACCGCTCCTTGTTTATTTTTGAATCTCATCTCCCTTGTTATGAGAGGAGTTGAGTAACCCCCTCACCTTAGTCCTCTCCCACGGAGGGGAGAGGAAACCTCTGGATTCCGGCTTTCGCCGGAATGACAGGTTGTTGACCCCCTCACCTTAGTCCTCTACCCACAAGGGGAGAAGAGACTCTATTTGGGCTTGCGCGCCGGCTGGCGGATGACCGTTTTGAGTTTTTCCGGCGCGGTGCGGCGCGGGTCGGACATGTATATCTCGTGGTGCTTCTGCTTGAGCCCGTCGAAGACCAGCCCTTTTGCGTGGATGAAGTCATGCAGCATTTTGATGGTCTGTGTCTCCTCCGAATAGGGGCCGGTGTACATTATCTGCGCCGACGTGCCTTCGTCGAACTTTTCGAACCTCATCTTGCCGAGCGCGGGCGGGTTTTTCTTGCGGCGCACTTCTTCGATGGCTTTCTTGACCATGTCCGCCGTTATCAGCTCCGGCTGCATGATCATGTAGGTCCACTTCCAGGCGGCCTTGTTGCCTGTCGAAAAGACCGACATGTCATCGCCCCACCACAACCCCTCCAGCGGCATGACGGGGTAGTCGATGGCCTTGTCCTTTTTGACGGCTGAACTTGAGGGTGTAGGCCACCGGGTAGAGCGCCGTACATGGCGGCCACGGCATCGGGGCCGTCGGGCGCGCCCTCGCCGTCTATCATGCCAGGAAGTTCATCGGCGGCACCTCCAGCATGACGGGCGCTTTCGCGGGCGGGTTGTAGAGGTGTTTCAGGTCTTTTTTGAGGTCCAGCTTTTCCATGTTTACTCCCTCTTTTGAATTGTCGAGAATGCCTATCAATCGATTGATGAGGAGAGTATAAGCCCTCCAGTAAGGGGAGAGTCAAGGGGGGGGAGGGGAAAAGTACTAAATCCTAAGCACGAAATACGAAACAATATCAAAATACGAAATACAAAACAGCAGAAGGATGAAAATCCCTCCTTATCTCCCTTTGCCAAAGGGGGAGAAGATTTAAGCCTCTCCCTTTCGAAAGGGAGACAAGAGAGGGATTTTAGCTGGTAGGCGGGCTCCTCGCAATAGAGCAAGATATCAGGTCTTGCCGTCCCGCCTGCCTGAGGACGTGCGGCTACCGCGCGGCTTTACCTCGATATGCTCCCTGGGGTATTGGGTGGCTTTGCTCAGTGCATTGGCAAATAAATGCGCATCGCCTGGTTTTTCGAATACCAGAAGAGGGATACCGTGAGTGTCCTCGGTGGCGCCGCCGTCCGCTTTGCCCTTGTATTCCGCCGAGCTTTTTGTTTATAAATGCCATCACGTCATCCCGGCGCTCGTCGTCCAGCCTCCTGGTTATCCTGACGACGTGCTGTTCTCTGTCGCTGCTCATTTTTGTTCTCCTGTCCTGTTTTACACTTGTTCGACAGGTCAACATTATCATGCGAGAGATTAAATAATCATAAAACGGGAGCGGGAAAAATGTAGAAATTATGACATCGGGAACAGCATCTCAGGGCAGTCTTCGTCACTTGTCATACCTCGATTTGGCCACTACCAATGCGCCTGCCAGGCAGAAACGAAATGATGTTCCACAGGATTATGGGCAGTGATCCGGATAGAATGCCGTACGTCAGCCAGAGCAGGTTGCCGAAAGCCATGCTCAGGGTAAACGCCAGGCTGATTTCACGGGCGCTTTTGAGCCTGTATACCCGGTAGATCTGGGGCACCAGGCTGAAAGTGGTGAACACCCCGGCCGCAAAGCCGAGGATTTCATAATTCATGGATGAGCGCTCATTCTAACTTTTCAGCTTTTCCCAGAGGGCGGCGATTTTGGCCTTGAGTTCCGGCAGGGGGATGTTGGTGTCGATGACGCGCGTGGCGTATTTTTTCTGCTCCGCCACCGGAAGCTGGGCTTTGATGCGCGCCTGAATCTGGGCGCGCGATAGATTCCCGCTTGGCTGCCAGCCGTTTGTAGATGACGCTTTCGGGGGCGGTGGTCACCCATATCTCGTCCACCAGCGGGCTCCAGCCGGCCTCGATCAGGAGGGCGGCCTCCAGCACGGCGACGCGGGTCTTCTTTCTGCGCAGTTCCTTGAGGCGGGACTGCACCTCTTCGGCCATGAGCGGGCGCACGATGCAGTTGAGCTTCGAGAGCGCCGCCTTGTGGTCTTGGAAGACTATCTCGCCGAGCTTGCGGCGGTCCACCGTGCCGTCGGCGGCCAGAATGCCCTCCCCGAACGCCTCCACCACGGCCTTCCAGCCTGGAGCTGCCGGGGAGATAGACCTCGTGGCCGACCTCGTCGGCGTCGATGACCTCGGCGCCCAGTTCGCGCAGGAAGCCGGCGACGGTGCTTTTGCCGCTGCCGATGGTGCCCGTGATGCCGATGACTCGCATGGTGCTTGAAAGTCTAACCGCAGGGCTGCCAGCCGTCAAGTGCCATGTGGGCGACGCATTTTAGCCCGCGTTTAATTTTTGGCCTTGTGCTACAATCACAATAAGATACCACCGAGGATGGTGCAAAATGTCCATGGAATCGATTCTGCTTTCAGTCGAATCCGCACTCCTGGTGTTGACCATGATAGCTATCTTCTCAGCAACCGGGAATCAGCCCGTTCCCGAGCTTTAGGCGCTCAAATGGATAAAACAATCAGGAGCCTGGCCCGTTTCGAGTACTTCCAGATAGTCATCAACGCCAATAACACGGCCAAAGCCAGAATGGACTGCCTGGTTACGGGGCATAAAACCGATTTTTCCGAGGGTAATCTACAATCAGCTCCTGGACTCCGTAAAGAAAGCGGCCGGCAGGGGAGTCAAAATCCGCTTTCTATTGCCGAAACTCCAGGACAGATCGTTTATGGGAAATAAATACGTCGAGGCAGGGACAGACGTCAGGTATGCCACGGGTTTTGTGGCTCACAGCCTGCGCTATGTAGTCGTAGACCGGTCTTACGTGATTATCGCTACTCCCCCGCCCGACGTCATAGGAGTGGACCAGGCCACCCGCAAAGGCTACCTGCTTGTGTCTGACGAACTCGCCTTCATCCTGGAAGGCCACTTTGAAGCCCAGTGGGAGAAAGCGGTCAGTTTCAATCAATACATATCTGAAGTGATGGATGAGACAGGTCTGTCGCTCCCGGAACTGGCGAACGAAATGGATATCGAGACGGCAGAGCTGACCAAAGCGTACACCCCGTGCAAATGAGAGATAACTCTACCCGTTGCTGCCTCCCGGCTTCGCTCAGGACAAAGGCGAGAGAGGATTCGGCTAAGGGCAATGCCCGAGACTCTCACCCTCACTTTTAACTCTCCCGTCGAGGGGAGAAGATTTGCTTTGAATTAACTCGGCATGAGTCCGGCCACGGTCTTGTTGTCCAGCTTCTGGATAAGGGCCACCAGCAGGCGCACAGCGTCGTCGAAGTCGTTGCGGCGCATGATGGAGTTGTGGCTGTGGACGTGGCGGGTGGGGATGCCGATAACCAGGCTGGGCACGCCGCTGCGGTGGAGGTGGATGGCGCCGGTGTCATAGCTGCCGAACTCGAGGGTGGACAACTGGAGCTTGATGCCCAGCTCTCCGCGCGGTTTCAATCGCCAGGTCGCGCAGCTTGAGGTTGGGTATCATGCGCGTGTCGTAGAGGAGTATGGACGGGCCGCCGCCTATCTTTTCCGAGGTCTGGTCGGCGGGGATGCCCGGGATGTCGCCGATGGGGCTGACGTCCAGCGCGAAGGCCACGTCCGGGTTGACCTGCCTCGGCTGCGGTGGTGGCGCCCCGCGCAGCCCACCTCCTCCTGCACGGTGGCCACGCCGTAAACGGTGTTGGGGTGTTTCTTGCCGGCCAGCTCCTGCAGCGCGGCGATGATGAGGGCGCAGCCCACGCGGTCGTCGAAGGCCTTGGCCATATAGGTCTTTTTGGGCGTTGGCCATAACGGTGAACTCGCTCACCGGCACGATGGGGTCGCCCACGCGCACGCCGGCATCCACTACCTCCTCGATGGAGCCCGCGCCGATGTCGATGAACATGTCCTTGCGCTCGACGGGCTTCTTGCGCTCCTCTTCGGAGCAGGAGGTGCGGCGGTTTGGCGCCGATGACGCCGGGGACCTTGCCCTTGTTCGTCTGGATGAATCACTCGTTGCGCCGGCAGGTGCTGGTTGGGCCAGCCGCCGAGGGTCGTGAAGTGGATGAAGCCCTCTTTGGTGATGTGCTTGACCATGAAGCCGATTTCGTCCACGTGCCCGGCCAGCATGATGCGGGGGGCGGCAGCCGCGCCCTGCTTGCGGCAGATGAGCGAGCCCAGCTTGTCCTGCGACAGCTCGCCGAGAGGGGCGAGATATTTGCGCATGAGGCCGCGCGCCTCTTCCTCGTAGCCGGAGACGCCGCTGGCTTCGGTCAGCTCTTTGAGCATCAGTTCGATGTTGTCCATGTTTTCCCTCCCTCATAAGTGTCTTTGAGTCAGAGCTTAGCGCTCAGTTTGAGACGATTTGAATCTCTCGATCCGCCTCACCTTAATCCTCTCGCTCACGGCTGCGGAGAAGAAAGTACTTAAATCCGGTTGCCGTCTATGAAGGCCGGAATATCCGCCGGCGGCACCACGAAATAGCTCCTGTCGCCGTTGGCCACGAACAGGTAGATGTCCAGCGCCTTGAAGGCGAAGCTGTGCTCGTATTTCTGCAGCACCTTGATGAAGTCGGGCGTCGAGGGGAAGGCGATGGCGTACTTTTTATTCACGTCGGTCATGCGCGCCATGACCTGGCCCAGCCCCATCTGGAAGTTCATCTCGGCGGCGGAGAAGCCGCCCTTGTCCTCGCCCTTGGCCTCGATGATGAAGGAAACGCCGTCCTTGTCGGCGGCCAGGTCGGCGTAGCCGTTAGCCAGTTTCACCTGCTCCTTGACCGACCAGCCGTCCTGCTTGAGGCCGCGCTTGAGAACACCGATAACGTCACTCTCTTTGAAGATATCCAAGGTTGTATCCTTTCTGTTTTTCCGAATAGTTTAATCGGATGGAGGGGCGGGGTCAACTCAAGCCTGGATTGTGCCTGACAGTTTTTGCTGCGGCTGCTGTTGGTGGTAGAATGATCTATGAGGCAATTATTTTTTGGTTTTTGAAATGAAGGAAGAAAGATGGCAGATGATGTAATCAGCCTGGAGCATGTCAATAAAGAACTGGGCGGACGGCAAATTCTGAAAGATGTCACCCTGTCGGTCAAACAGGGCGACATCTTCGGTTATCTGGGGCCCAACGGTGCGGGTAAAACGACCACTATCAGGATTATCCTGGGGCTGATGCAGGCGACCTCCGGCAAAGTGTCGGTCCTGGGCCAGGACGTTCAGGACGATAAGACGCGCCGGAAGATAGGCTTTGTCCTTGAAGCCGACGGCCTGTATGACAACATGACGGCTTTTGACAACCTGGTATATTATGCCAGGTTGTATGACGTAGCGCAGCCGGCGCAGAGAATCGATGCCGCGCTTAAACTGGTGGGACTGGCTGACAGAGCCGGAGATAAAGTATCCGCCTATTCCAAGGGCATGCGCCAGAGGCTGGCGCTGGCCAGGGCCATGGCGCCCGACCCTGAACTGCTGGTGCTGGATGAACCCACCGCCGGCGTTGACCCCACCGGCCAGATAGAAATCCGCCAGTTGATGCTGGATCTGATACACAAGCAGGGCAAGACCATCCTGCTAAGCTCGCATAACCTGGATGAAGTGCAGCGCATCTGCAACCGCATTGCCCTCATCCACAAGGGCAAATCCGGCTTTACGGCGAGCTGGAAAAACTGCAGCGTGAAATGGGACACGGCGGGGTTGAAATTGAGACCGCCGAACGCATGAAAGCCGCCGGTCATCGCCGAGTTAAAAAAGTTGCCCGATGTCGCTGTGCTGGAACAGAATGACAGAAACCTGACGCTGTCGACCGGTCCGGGCGTGGATGTCTCCATCATCGTGACGCTGCTGGCCTCGCGCGGGGTCAAGATCGAGCAGTTCAGAAAGCAGGAAGCCTCGCTGGAGGAAATGTACACCACCATCGTGAAAGAAGCGGAGCAGAAGTAACATGAAAAAAATATGGATTATCGCCCGGAAAGACATCGGCGAAGTCTTTCGCAGCCGCAGCATCTATGTATTTATTTTGGTGATGCTGATATTGACTTTAACCTACGTCACCAGCTATAACAGAGGGGTCAAAGTCCTTACGAGCCCGCAGGCCATCGACGATTTCAGCCGCAGTTTTCTCAACGGTCTGGCCTATATTCTCCCTATGATGTACTCCATCTTCGTGTGCTCGATATTTGCCAACTACTCGGTGGTGGTGGACAAGGCCAAGCGCAACATCGAGTCGCTCATGGCGACGCCCGTCAGCATCAAGCAGATCTGGATGGGCAAGTCGCTGGCCGTGACTCTGCCCAGCATCGTTATAGGTCTTTCAGTCTCGATTCTGGCTTTTATCCTGATGAACATCGGATTTGTGATGCCGCATACCCATACCTTTATTTTCCCTGACATATGGGCTTTCGTTTCGGCCATAATCGTCGTCCCCGTGCTGGTATTTGCCGTCGTGAGCATCGTAACCGATATCCAGTTGATTATCGCCAACCCGCGCATCGCCAACTTCGTGTTCACCGCCATTTTTGTATTGCTGATCCTGGGAATCAATGCCCTGGGCGGCTTCGGCGTTTCAATCAGTTTTTTCCCCCTGGTTTACCTGGGAGTGATTGCCCTTTGTGTCATTGTCTCTTATATCCTTTCACGTTCCCTGACCAAGGAAAAGGTGGTGCTCTCCAGCAAGATGTAGCGGCCTGATTTAAGGACGATGCTCCTCGTTTATTACATAGCGGGCAGCACGGGTGCTATACTTTTATTAAGACAAATACGAAATTCGAATATCGAAATCCGAAACAAATCAAAACCGAAATCCGAATGTTTGAAACATTTGGATTTTAGTTGTTCGTATTTGCTTCGTATTTCGGATGCTTGGTGCTTCGGGCTTAATCCTATGATTGAAGCCAGACTCTACGAAAAACTGCCCGAATCCAGGGTGCGCTGCCACACCTGCCAGTGGCGCTGCCGCATCGCGCCCGGCAAGACCGGCGTCTGCAGGATGTACCAGAACGAGGACGGCGTCCTCTACAACCTGAACTACGCCCGGGCCTCGTCCGTCGCCGTCGACCCCATCGAGAAGAAGCCGCTCTTCCACTTCTACCCCGGCAGCCTGTGTTTCTCCCTGGGCGGGCTGGGGCTGCAACTTCCACTGCAAGCACTGCCAGAACTGGGAAATCTCCTGCGTCGACATCCCGGACGCCGAGCGCGGCAGCTACGAGGTCAAGCCCGAGAAGGCCATCGAGATGGCCAAAGGCCGAGGGCTGCCAGGGCATCGCCTGGACCTACAACGAGCCGACCATGTGGTTCGAGTACACGCTGGACTCGGCCAAGCTGGCCAAAGCGGACGGCCTCTACACCGTCTACGTCACCAACGGCTACGCCACCGAGGAAGCGCTGGACTGCTCGGCCCGTACCTGACGCCTGGCGCGTGGACGTCAAGGGCTTCTCCGACGAGTTCTACCGGAAGCTGGCCAAAATCAGCCACTGGCGCGGCATCCTCGACGTAGCCAAGCGGGCCAAGGAAAAGTGGAACATGCACGTGGAGGTCGTCACCAACATCATCCCCGCCATGAACGACGACGACGAGCAGCTTGACGGCATCGCCCGCTGGATAGCCGACGACCTGGGCGAGCTGACGCCCTGGCACGTGACGCGCTTCTACCCGCAGCACGAATTGCAGAACGTCCCCGCCACCCCCGTCTGCCACCATCGAACATGCCGTAGACATCGGCAAGAAGGCCGGGCTGAAGTTCATCTACGCCGGCAACGTGCCGGGCCACTCGTCGGAAAACACCGTCTGCTACAACTGCGGCAAGCTGATCGTGCAGCAGGCACGGCTACCAGACCGAGGTGCTGGGCCTGGACGGTTCGCAGTGCAACATTCTGCGGCGTCGAGCTTAATTTCCGGACGGACTTAGAGGGGGTGCCGAAATGACTGCCATGATTCGAAAACCCGTCGTCGCCGGCCAGTTTTACCCGGCCTCGCCGTCACAGCTTGAGGCAATGATCGAGAGCATGGTCGACGACAGCGCGCCAAAGAAGATGTCGTCGGGCTGATCTGCCCGC
Organism: Terriglobia bacterium; assembly: GCA_963824985.1. Classification (GTDB taxonomy): domain Bacteria; phylum Acidobacteriota; class UBA6911; order UBA6911; family UBA6911; genus JAFNAG01. The sequence goes on along the minus strand of CAWGRQ010000047.1, from coordinate 19,152 downwards.
ACGCGGGCTACATCTACTCCGGGCCGGTGGCCGGGGCGGCCATCTCGCGCATCAAATTCACGGATACCTTCATCATCATGGGGCCGAACCACACCGGGCTGGGCAAGCCCTTCAGCATCATGACCGAGCGGCACGTGGGAGACGCCGCTGGGCGAGTGTCGAAATTGACTCCGAACTGGCAGAAAAGCTTCTGGTCAACTCATCCTACCTGGAGGACGACACCGAGGCCCACTCGCGCGAGCACTCCATCGAGGTGCAGCTGCCCTTCCTGCAGTACTTCAAGACGGACGTCAAAATCGTGCCCATCGTCCTGGCCCACGCCTCCGGCAGCGTCTACAAAGAAATCGGCCTGGAGATAGCCGAAGTCCTCAAGAACTCGGCCGGGATGTGGTCATCCTCGCCTCCAGCGACATGACGCACTACGAGCCGCAGGAGCAGGCCAAACGCAAGGACCACTCGGCCATCGAGGCCATCCTCAAGCTGGACGAGGACGCGCTGCTGGAGCGCATCGCCGAGCAGAACATCACCATGTGCGGCTACGCCCCGGTGGTGGCGCTCATCGCGGCGGCCAAGGCGCTGGGGGCGCGCCGGGCCGAACTGGTGCGCTACCAGACCTGCGGCGATGCCTCCGGCGACTATTCCAGCGTGGTGGGCTACGCCGGGCTCATCATCCCGAAGCAGGCCATGTCGCCGCTGGTGAAGCTGGCGCAGAGGCCATCGACGCCTATGTCAAAGAAGGCCGCATAATGCAGGCTCCGGCCGCGCTCACGCCCGAGATGAAGGAAGAGGCCGGCGTGTTCGTCTCGCATCCACAAGGGCGGAGAGCTGCGCGGCTGCATCGGCACCTTCGAGCCGTCGCGGCCAACGTGGCGGAGGAGATAATCATCAACGCCATCAGCGCGGCCACGCGCGACCCGCGTTTCGAGCCCGTGCGGGAAGATGAGCTCAAAGACCTGGACATCAGCGTGGACGTGCTCACCGAGCCGGAGCCGATCGAGAGCAAGGAGCAGCTCGACCCCAAAAAGTACGGGGCCATCGTGGAGTGCGGCGCGCGGCGCGGCCTGCTCCTGCCCGACCTGGAGGGCGTGGACACCGTCGAGCAGCAGATTGAGATCTGCCGCATGAAGGCGGACATCGCCCCGGACGAAAAGGTGAAGCTGTACCGGTTCGAGGTGAAGAGGTACCACTAGGCTCATAGGGGTATCGTAGATAATGATCTCTCCTCTCCCCCCCGTGGGAGAGGAGCAAGGCGAGGGGGTACATACTAGATTTGGAAAACACCCTCACCTACCTCTCCCATCAAGGGAGAGGAAAAGAGTATTGATATGGACCTGTTCGATTACCAGTACGAAAAGGACAAGCTGAAGGAAGCGCCGCTGGCGGCGCGCATGCGGCCGACCAACCTCGACGAGTTCGTCGGGCAGGAGCACATCGTCGGGCCGGGGCAGCGTGCTGCGCCGCGCCATCGAGTCCGGCCACCTCCCCTCCGTCGTCCTCTGGGGGCCGCCGGGCTGCGGCAAGACCACGCTGGCCTACATCATGGCCCAGGCCACCGACTCCCACTTCACGCCCGTCTGCGCCGTCAGCGCCGGCGTGGCCGACCTGCGCCACATCATCGAGGAGGCCAGAGAGCGCCGCAAGACTCGCCGGGCAGAAGACCATCCTCTTCATCGATGAAATCCACCGCTTCAACAAGGCCCAGCAGGACGCCATCCTGCCCTACGTCGAGGACGGCACCGTCACCCTCATCGGCGCCACCACCGAAAATCCCTCCTTCGAGGTCATCTCGCCGCTGCTCTCCCGCGCTCGCAGGTCTTCGCCCTGAAACCCGCTCTCGCCGACCGAAATCGCGCACCATCATCACCGCGCGCTCGAGGACAAGGAGAGGGGGCTGGGGGCTTTCAACGTGGAGCTGGACGACGAGGCCCTGGAGCACCTGGTGGCCATGTCCAACAGCGACGCCCGCATCGCCCTCAACGCCCTGGAAATGGCCGCCATGACCACGCCGCCGGATGCAAGGACGGCCGGCGCTCATCACCCTGGCCGACGGTCGAGGACGCCTTGCAGCACCGCGCCCTGCTCTACGACAAGGCCGGCGAGCAGCACTACGACATCATCTCGGCTCTGCATAAAACCCTGCGCGGCTCCGACCCGGACGCCGCCCTCTACTGGCTGGCGCGGATGCTGGAAGCCGGCGAAGACCCGCTCTACATCGTCCGGCGGCTGGTCCGCTTCGCCTCCGAAGACGTGGGCATGGCCGACCCGCAGGCGCTGGTGGTGGCGATGGCGGCGCAGCAGGCGGTGCATTTCATCGGCATGCCGGAGGGCAACCTGGCCCTGGCCGCAGGCCGTCGTTTACCTGGCCACCGCGCCCAAGAGCAACTCGCTCTATACGGCCTACTCGCAGGTCCAGAAAGAGGTGACGCAAGGGCCGGAACGAGCCGGTGCCGCTGCACCTGCGCAACGCCGTCACCAAGCTGATGAAGGAGCCTGGACTACGGCAAGGGCTACAAATACGCCCACGAGTTCGAGGGGCATTTCGTGCGCCAGCAGAACCTGCCGGACTCGCTCAAGGGGCGGCAGTTCTACGAGCCGTCCGAGCAGGGCTTCGAGAAGCAGATACTGGCGCGGCTCAAGGGGTGGTGGCCGGAGCGGTACCAGCAAACCGACTGAAAAATCGGGCGAGTAGCCCGATCGTCACTTTTTCGAATCTGGTATTTTGTGCTTGGAGCTTATTTAGAATTTAGTGCTTGGGATTTGGAATTTTCGGCTTTGACAGCCTGAGGCGTCAGCATATACTTATAAGGTTGACGCGGGGTGGAGCAGTGGCAGCTCGTCGGGCTCATAACCCGAAGGTCGTTCGTTCGAATCGAACCCCCGCTACCAATTGAATATTAAAGCCCTCTGACTTAAACAATCAGGAGGCTTTTTTATTTTAACATAAGAGGTATTGACTATTGAGCAATTTTGCTATCAGAATATATTAATAATCTACTAAAGGAGGCGATCATGGAGGTCAATGGTTTTTGGCTCGTCTTCGGGTTAGGTTTTTTGGGAGGATTAATAGCGGAGGTATTCGGCTGGTATAAACTAAGGACAAGCCCCAATCTTCCTGCTTATTCAAAATCGCTGATTTATTGGGGAATTACATTACTTTTTATTATTATCGGTGGACTACTTGCGAGTCTCTACGGGACAACAAATGTTAATGCCATCCTGGCAGTCAATATCGGGGCATCTGCGCCACTTCTCATCGCTGCTCTACTGGGAACTGCCCCAAAACTCCCGGAGCCTGGGGCTCCACGAGCGTCCATTGCGGCGTCCAGCTAATGCTTATCTTAGTGCGATAACAACTGTGTCTAGCTTCTCTAATACCTCCGCGATAGTCTCCTCCGGCAGAGCGAATATCAATTCCGCATTTCTAGCGCGCCAGTCCAGGCTCTTTACCTGGTCGGACAAGATGGCCCCTGTAACCGGCAAGCCCTCAGGAATTAAAACTTCAAAGGGATAGCCCTTAACCCGGCTGGTTATCGGGCACAGCACTGCCAGTCCTGTTTTGTCGTTATAGCTTTTGGGTGAGATGACTACGGCCGGACGGCGTCCGGACTGTTCATGCCCCGCTTGCGGGTTCATCGTAATCCATACCGCTTCCCCGCGTTCGGGGATGTATTTCCTTGGTTCTACCAAATTTCGTTCCCTGCGGCACAGCCCATATCAATCTCATGATGAAGGTTTTCCGGGGTGACTTTGGCCAGCAGTTGTTTGAGCGTCAGTTCTCGTTTAACGATAGGAGTAACGACAAGTTTTCCATCCGCCAGCGAGACCTCAACAGGCGTTTCACGCTGGAATCCAACTTCATCGGCGAATGATTTAGGGATGCGTAGAGCGAGGCTGTTGCCCCATTTATGTACCCTGGCTTTCATATTTACTCCTCCTGATGTATCTACAATGATGATACTATATGAGGGAGTTGTTTGTCAATGTGGAATTAGGTCGTTCGTTCGAATCGAACCCCCGCTACCAATTGGATAACGAAAGCCCCTCGATATAACGAGGGGCTTTCGTTTACTGCTTTAACTACCCACCGAGCAACGGTTTTTTCCCTTTCCGCTTTGCACGGTGGGTAAATTTCAAGATTGTTCGTTAGGCATCCCATATGGTATATGTCCCAGTTATGTTTCTGACAAAGGTGGATCAGTTTTCATTGCTAGACGACAAAGTGTGCATGAGGGCAAAAAAATGTTTAGGCTCACCGGTACGAAAATATTCATACCAAGATTCCAGTGTGTTTGATTGAAAAACCCCTAAATGCTCAATAATTTGTCTCGCCCACAACAAAGCTCCAGTGGAACTTGCAGTAATAAGGTTGTTATCCGCAACAGATGGCTTGTCTATATAAAAACTTTTCCCTTTATAACCAGGTGAAACCATTTCAAGAAATCCCGGTCCATTACTGGTATGCGGACGCTTATCCAATAGCCCAAAGTTGGCAAGCGCAGCGGTAGCCCCACAGATTGCACACACCGCAGCGCCTAAAGGAGAAATTCGGCTTGCTTTTTCGATGATAGCGCCATGCTTTGGGTCGCTCCATGTATCTGCGCCCGGTAATAGCAACATGCCTGTTTCACTCACAACAATATCATCAATTAAGCAATTGGGCACGATTGTCATCCCGCCCATTGTGTTGATTGGCTCTTCAGAATAACTAACCGTTTTGAGCGATGCTCGTTGCTCGCCCTTTTGAAAAATCGCCCAGAATTCAGCTCCGAAATAACATACCCCAGTTCCCAGTCGGCTAAAGTACAAGAACGTAAACATAGATTGTAAACATAAATTTCCTCACTTTAATTCGGTTAATTCTTTATCTGCCTGGCGAACGCCTCCACTTTCTTCTGCCAGCCCTCTTCCAGCGGCCCCTTCATGCCGGTAACATAAACCTTGCCCTCGGCGACCTTGACCAATCCTTTCCCTTGCAGGATTTTATTCATCTTGGGGATGACGCGCTGGTATTTGGCCCGCTCTTCTTCGGTGGGCATCTTTCCGGTATTCTTGTCCGGCACGGGCGCGCCTTCGGTGGTCAGGACGGCGTACTTCGCGCCCTGCGGCAATCTGAGCTTCTTCAGGAAGCGGGTCACGCGCCAGGTGGGGCTGCCCATGCGCCCCGGCGAGCTGAACAGGTACAGGTCGGCCGGCGGAATCTCCTTCGCCTTCGTGTTCTTGATGTGGTGGACGTCGACGCTGGCCCCTCTGGCGGCCATTTGCTGCTTGAACTCCTCGGCGACCCTGGCCCCATTGCCATACTTCGAATCATGGTAGTATTCGATTTTCACGGCGGTCCTCCTTTGTCGAATTTCTAGCTGGATACATTTTATGCACTCGATGCGTCATATGCACTATGCGCGTGATGGATTTATTACTGGTCAAACGGCCAGTATTGGAGGGAACTGCCACTCCGCAACATAGTATTTGGGAGCGATGTAGAATGTTTATCAGGAGGTAAATAAAATGCAAAGAATCACCCCAAACCTGTGGTTCGATACCCAAGCGGAAGAAGCCGCGAGTTTCTACGTCTCCATCTTTCCTAACTCCGAGGTCAAGCGAGTCTCACGTTACAGCGAAGCCGGCGCGGCGGTATCCGGAATGAAAAAGGACTCCGTGATGACCGTTGCTTTCGAGCTGGACGGGCAGGAAGTCATAGCCCTCAACGGCGGCCCTGTATTTAAGTTCAATGAGGCCGTGTCCCTGGTCGTCAATTGCAGGACACAAAAGGAAGTGGACCATTACTGGGAGAAGCTGTCCGAGGGCGGGGACGAAAAGGCGCAGCAATGCGGATGGCTGAAAGACAAATACGGCTTGTCATGGCAGGTAGTCCCCACGGCGCTGGGCGAGATGATGCAGGACAAAGACTCCACGAAAAGGGAGAGGGTCATGGCAGCCCTGTTGAAAATGAAAAAGCTGGACATCGGCCTGCTGAAAAAAGCCTATGAAGGGCTATGACGCGAAAGGTGCCGAATCCAAATCTGCTGCCAATTGAATAATTCAAAGCCCTCTGACTTAAAAACCAGGGGGCTTTTTCGTTGATGGCAAATCGCATTTTCAAACGGCCTTGCGCATTTGCAATAGTATTATAAAAAAATAGTATTATATATTATTGTTTAGATGGATGAGTTTTCCTTCAACCTGTGTTGTGAACAGGCTCGCGGCTAGCTGATACGGTCATCGCTAGCTACGTTTATTTTCACCTCGGTCAATTTCATCAACTATTCATCTTTTCTTCACGACGCGTTCACATACGTGCCGTATATTGGTAACAGAAAGGTTAACTAAAAGAATGAAGTTAGATACCCGTGGTAAACCGCTTTCCAGATTCCCTGCCCTCCGCAGGGCAGTTTTTTATTCACTCGCCCGAGTAGCGCTGGCAGGCCCCATTATTTTCCAGCTGGTCTCCACTCTGCTGCCGTTCCTGAACAAGGGCTACGATATTGTCCGCGACGCCGTCAGCGCGCTGGTTTTCGGAGCTCTACGGCTGGCTGCAGACCGCCGGTTTTTATTCCTTCGGCGTCTCTTTGCTGGCGCTGGCGGTCATCGTGCTCATTAAAACAAAGATGAGGGTCAATCCCGGCATGTTGAGCCTGGCCTACATCGGGCTGGGCTTCGTCATGATTGGGGTGTTCAAAGGCAACGGGCCGGGGCTGCCGCCCGGCTATACGGGGATGATTCACCAGGTTACCGTGGGCATAGTCGTGGTGGCCTTCCCCGTAGCCTGTCTTTTGCTGGCGCCGAGCCTGAAAGCCTGGGGGCACCGCAAACTGCGCATCTATACCATAGCCGTCGGCATTTTTGCCGCGCTTTTCATGGTTGTCGGAGGCCCGCTTCTGGCGCTGCATTATGCACTGCCCGGAATTTTCGAGCGCGTGCTGCTGTGGAACGGCCAGCTCTGGGTGCTGGTCATATGCACTCAACTGCTGATTGACGATATGCGCAAGAGACGGCGCTATGCCTATGCTTACGTGAATCGGGATGAGGGGATTGAGACAAGACGCTCCAACTCTGAGTGAGCACGGGAGATTGCTCCAATAGCCAAACTAAAAGCCCCTTGGAGATAAATCACGAGGGGCTTTTTCTATTGTTGCTTTAAGGGATGTATTTGTAGTCCACCGGCAGGAATACCTCAAAGACTGTCGTCATGGCAGAGTCGCACATCTGCACGTAAATCTGGTCGATAATAACCGGGCTGGTCAGTGCCGTCGAAACAAAAAATGACCTGCTGAGCGTTCCCTTCCCAGCAGGAATTATGTCGGAACCATTGTAAGAGTAAAGCCCGCAGCTTACGTTATAACCTATAGCCCTAATTCTGCCTCCGGCCGGGTCTGTAATCACGTACTCGAATGTAACCGTTATCTTTTCATAGATATGCAGGCTGGCCGGTGACGGCGGCGTTATGCTCAGAATTTTGGTTATACCCTGAAACGGGGTGACCGAGCCTGTTTGAGAGGCAGTCTGCGTAGGGGTGTTCTGCGCCGCGGAGGTTGTCGGCGGATAAGTAACTGCATACGGCATTCCGGATATCGTTATTGTCCGGGTAATGGTTGGGCCCGGGAGGGTAACCGTTTGTGTGAGCGTTGAAGCCGGCCCGGTTATTTGAACGGTGGTGGTTTGCGTGGCGACCGTTTGACCGCAGCCGGAGAGTGCCAGCATTAAAGCCGTCAGGACAACTGAGAGCGCCAGCGTTTTCCTGCGCATGTGACTCTCCTTTAGAACGACATAATTATACCACCGCCATCAATATGCCCCACCTGAGGTGACACCCCTCGCTCGAAATGGTATCATTTTTACTCCGTAATGATTCTAAAACACACAGCGAGGGAGACAGGCATGTCGTCTAAAGGCGAATCTAAAGTTGCGGTCATCGCAGCGGTCATCGGCAACCTGGTCATAGCCGTCATCAAGTTCATCGCCGCCGCCATCACGGGCTCTTCGGCCATGATTTCCGAGGGCATCCACTCGCTGGTCGATACAGGCAACGGCGGCCTGCTGCTCCTGGGTATGAAAGAGGCCAAAAAGCCCGCCGACGAAGACCACCCCTTCGGCTACGGCAAGGCGCTCTACTTCTGGACTCTGGTGGTTTCGGTCTCCATCTTCGGCATCGGCGGCGGCATGTCGCTCTACGAGGGCATAGCGCACATCCGGCACGTGGCGCCGGAAGCTCTGACTTCCAACCCCACCGTGAACTACATCGTGCTGGCGCTGGCAGTACTCATCGAGGGCTGGTCGTTCTCGGTGGCCTTCCGAGAGTTCAACAAGGCCAGGGGCAAACAGGGCGCCTGGGGGTACATCCGCAGCGCCAAGGACCCCAGCACCTACACCGTCGTGCTGGAGGACAGCGCGGCCATGCTCGGCCTTGTGTTCGCCTTCCTCGGCGTCTTCTTCGGCCACCTGCTGAAGAATCCGTACCTCGACGGCGCGGCTTCGGTCGCCATCGGCCTGCTGCTCATGGGTGTCGCCTTTTTCCTCGCCTTCGAGACGAAGGGATTGCTGCTCGGCGAGGGCGTGGACGCCGCCACGCTGGCGGATATCCGCCGCAGGGTGGAGTCCGACCCGGCTGTCGAGCGCGCCGCGGAGATTCTGACCATGTATATGGGGCCGCGCGACCTGCTGGTGAACCTGGGCGTGAGCTTCAAGAAAGGCATCACCGCCGGGCAGATGCATGAGGCCATTCACCGCATCGAGGGCAATATCGAGGGCGCATATCCCGAAATCACGCGGGTTTACATCGAAACCGAGTCGCTGCCGGCCAAAACAAGAGATTAACCCGCCGCTTGATGCCGCAGGAGAAAGAGGCGGCCAAAATAGAGGTTTAGAAAATCCAACCCCCGCTGCGGTTGAGTGTGGAAGCCCTCTGATTAAATCAGGGGGCTTTTTCTGTTCAACCTCGCCGGGCTCTAAGACATATAAAACGAAAGGGTAAATACGGCTATCGCGGTGTCCGGGGGCGTGGCTTCTATGCCGTAAACACCGCTGATCGATGCCGTGAATGAGCCCGAGCCTGTCAGGGTAACGCTATCTGTTTTACCGGTCAGGATTACAACGGAAGCGGGGTCGCGGACAAAATAAGATATCTGAGGGCCCGAAGATTTAAAGGTGAAATTGACGGTCTGTCCCGTGGTAAGGGGCGGGAGATAGTAGAAAAAAGGCTGCGGTAAAAAGCTGGTCGACGGCGGCCAGTACTGCGTGACAGTCAGCGGCGGCCTGGTGGTGGTTACGGGCGGCGGGATAACGGTAGCGGTCACCGTCGCCGGCGGGGCCGTTGTCGTTGCGGTGACGGTCGTGGTGACGGTCGTGGAACTGATGGTTGTGACGGTGCTTATGACAGAGCTAGTTTTCGTCAGCGTTTGAGTTACCGGCAGTGTTTTGGTCACCGTGGGAGTGGTTAGCGTAACCGGGGTTGCGATACAGGATAATGAAACAAGAACCAACACGAGGAGCATAACCGAACATATGCTGAACAGTATAGTCTTTTTGCTCATGTTCTCCTCACATAAATTATATCACGTAATGTTCCCTGTTCAAAAAATGCTACCGGGGTTATCCGCATCCTGAAGCCGTTCAAACCGAACCCCGTGCCCTTGAATAAAAGAAAGCCCTCTGACTCAAAAATCAGAGGGCTTTTCGTTTTGGCCAGCGGATTGCTGACGCTACTGTTATCTGGTGTTAACTAACACAGGGTCAGCCTCGCTACCGTTGCGCTTTTACAGTGATATGCTCTCGCGGAATATTAAGTTTCTTACTCAACTGGTTGGCAAACAAATGGGCATGGTCCTTTTCTTCGAACAGCATTACTGGAATCGGATGATTTTCCTCGGTCTTCCCCTTATATTCAGCAATATGCTCATTGATGAAAACAATCAGCTCTTGAGTTCTTTCTTTTGACCTTAAATCTTTGGTGATCTTCACTTCGTGGTATGACTGACGCCCAACACTTTCCGCCATGGTTCCTCCTGCTTAAAACTTTCAGCCTTAAGTATACAGGGAAATGAAACCCGCCGCCCCGTCGCGCTGCGGGCAGGCTAATCGGTCTTGTTGCCGATGTAGCTAAAGGCGATGAGCGCGGCCGCCACTATCGCCACCCCCAATCCGAAGAACAAAGTGCCCTGGGGATCTTGCCATTCAACCAGGTGTTTTAAAAAGATAATGCCCATGACCATGATGACCACGCTGCTTAATTTGACCTTCAGGTCATGGAGGTTTTTAATGACGAGCCATTCGGGGATCGCCAATTTGCCGATGAACAGTTCGTATATACCCAGTGCGAAGATAAAAAGTACTATAGCTATTAAAAAAATGTCCATGAGTTCGATGAGTGATACGGTGTTTGTGGTATCGACACCGATGTTGCCGAAAATATCGATAAGGACCTTGACCGATTTTATCATCCCCCACACGAAAGCGGCCGCCGAGGCCAGCAATGTCGAAATAACCGCGATCAAAGTGAGATATTTGCTTTTTTCTAGTATCGTCTTCAACACGTCCCCTTTTCCGATAGTATTATTCATTTATTCTAAATATGAATAACCCGTGCTATAACCCGGGATTTCTCATTTCAACCCGTAATCAGCCGGCCGCGTTCTCCTTGGGCCCGAAACCAAATATTATACCCAGCATGACTGATTGTAAAGCCTGACACATTCTTCCATCCAGCGAGAAGATTAACCGCTCAAGCAAAGGTCGGAACTTGTGTGCAATGTGGATAAGCAGAGGCTCAAGTCAATAGTTAATTGTTCGAATTGAACTTATCAGAAAGGCTGTTAGTTGTACGGTCATAAGGGCTTTACAAACCACCCCGCGCCAGCTCATTCGTCTTGAAGAAATCCAGCAGCATTTTGGCCACTTTCTGCCTGCCGCTATCCGACGGGTGCGTGCCGTCCGATGATGACAAATCGCCGCGCTCCCAGATGAGGCCGTCGCTCCTGGGGTTCATCCCGTCCGCCCACAGGTACGGCCCCCACAGCAGCAGCGGGGATTTTACAGCCCCGGCGCTGGCGTTATAGTTCAGGCTCGCGTCGCCGTTAATCTGTTTCTGGATCAGCCAGCGCACGGCAAAAGCGCCCTCGTAGGCGTACGGCTCGGGGTTGAGCGCCGTGGTGGCGTAGCCGCCGTAGATGCGGCTGGACAGATATGCGATCCTGACGTTGGGATAGGTCTGCTTGACGTGCTGCACGATTGTCGCAAGCTCGCTCTGGAGCGTTTGCGCTTCGGCGGGGAAGCCTTTCGAGGGCTGCGAGTCGGCCTGTTTTATCCACACCACCTGCACCTGCGCCGGCGTCACTCCGGCGGCCTGGAGGCGCTGCGCCAGCACCTGCCAGGGATTTTCCTGCGTGGCCCAGATTTTGGCCGTCTGCCCGCCCTGCGCCCCGTCCACGATTTTCAGGCTCGGGCGACTTGAGCGGGTCGGCGTCGGCCAGTTGCTTGAAGACGGAGAACTCCTGCGTGGTGTTGGACATGCCGATGGAGATGAGCACGACCTTGCCGTCAGGCGAGGGATTGCCCGACGCGTCCAGCGGCTTGATTTTGGCCAGCTCCGCGAGCGCGGCGGCGTAGTGGGCGGGCGGGGGCGCGTTCATGCCGCCGCCGTAAAGGCCGCCGTCCTCGCCCTTGTAGCGGTCGTATAGGCTGTCATGTCGCTGAGGGGGAAGGGGGCGAGCAGATTATTGATGGTGGGGGTGGGAGTGGCGGTCGTCGTCGTGGACAGGCGAGAAGTCGGGTGAGGGGCCGGTTGAAGATCGGGAGGGGTCGAGAGCGTTATGCCGCCGGCGCATCCCGCCAGAAGCGAGACGCACAATGGCGACTATAACTATAACGCTCGAAAGTGCTTTGTGAGCGGCCATCGTCTGAAATTATAGCACGGCGGTCAAAGGTACCGGACGAGGTTGGGATTTACCTGAGTCTTAACGGCCTTGTATCAGTTCAATATCTTCTGGACAAATGGGATAAGTAAAAATAACAGCCCGATGACAAGTGCGGTCAAGGCCGAGACGAGCACCGCCCCGGCGGCCGTATCCTTGGCTTTCTTGATTGTCTGTTTCTGCTCACCATTGGCGGCTTCGTCGCCCAGCCTCTCTATAGCGGTATTGAAAAGTTCGGCGGCCAGCACAAGTCCGATGGCGAAAATCACGAAGCCCCAGGCCGTCAGAGACAGCCTGAGGTACAATCCCATCGCAACGGCGGCAGCCATGGCCAGGATGTGAAGCCTGAAACTTTGTTCCGATTTAAACGCGGCGCTGATACCGCTTAAAGCGTAGGCCAGACTCTTGAAGAATCGCCTCATCATTGATGTATTATGACACTACCATAGCCAAAAGCCCAGTCCCTTGGATGAAATCAAACTGGGTTGCGCCTAATGCTCCTTCTTAGTCAAGGCCAGGATGAGAGTCCGGGGAGGCGGGTAGGTTAGACAAAAAATTGTGCAAAATGTTATAATCACGTTTATTTCCAAAAGGTAAAAACCCGGAATCCCGTTTGCATAATCCGCTTCATTTACGATAATTTTAAAAGGACTGAATATGCCGAAAACCGACCTTATCCTGCTGCACGCGCCGCATGTATATGACTTCCGCAAGATACCCCAGCTCTACGGCCCGGTGAGCGACCTGGTGCTGGCCACGCCCATATTCGAGATGTACCCGGTGGGGCTTTCCAGCATCTCCGAGTACCTCGAACGGGCCGGTTTCCGCACGCGCATCGTCAACATCGCCTGGCGCATGCTGCGGGACGCGCGTTTCGACGCCGAAGCCTTCATAAAGAAGCTCGACGCGCCCGTTTTCGGCATCGACCTGCACTGGATGGTGCATTCGCACGGCTCCATCGAAATCGCCAAAATCGTCAAGAAATACCATCCGGACTCCAAAGTCATCTTCGGCGGTTATTCCGCCTCGCGCTTCTGGAAAGAGCTTATCCAGTACCCGGCGGTGGACTTCGTCATGCGCGGCGATTCCACCGAGGAGCCGATGAGGCAATTCATGATAGCGCTGAAGGCGGGCGGCGACCTGTCCGGCGTTCCCAACCTGGTCTGGAAGGATGCTTCCGGTCAGCGTGCACGAAAATGAGTTCAGCTACGTGCCCACCGACATCAGCCACGTCATGGGGAACCACTACGGCACGGTGGTGCGCCAGGTGCTGCGCTACCGCGACCTCGCCAGCGTGGTGCCTTTCAAGGGCTGGCTGAAATACCCGGTGACGGCCGTCTTCACCTGCCGCGGCTGCCACTATAACTGCATCTTCTGCAGCGGGGCCAAGGACGGCCTGTCCGGCTTTGCCAACCGCAAGACGCCGGCCTACCGCACCGCCGAGGACATATTCAACGATATCCGCAACATCAGCAACATCACGCGCGGCCCCATCCTGCTGGTGGGGGACATCCGCGAGGGCGGAGCAGAGCGCGCCCACAAGCTCCTCGAGCTGATTAAAGAGCACCGCGTCAAGAACACCCTCATGCTGGAGGCCTTCAATCCCATGCCCCCCGAATTCGTAAAGGAGCTGGCGCAGGCCGCGCCGGGCTTCTCGCTGGACATGTCGCCCGAATCGCACGACCCCGAGGTGCGCAAGGTGTCGCTGGGCCGCAGCTTTTCCAACGAGGACATGGAGAAGATGATCGAGACCGCCCTCGACGAGGGCGCCAGCCGCGTGGAGATATTCTTCATGATAGGGCTGCACAAGCAGGACAAAAAGTCCGTGCTGGACACCATCGATTACTGCGAGTACCTGCTCAAAAAGTTCAAGGCCGACAAGCGCCTCTTCCTGTTCATGGGGCATCAGGCTCCCTTCATGGCGCCCGGCAGCCTGGCTTTCGAGCATCCCGAGCGCTACGGTTTCCGCCTGCTCTACAAGACGCTGGAAGAGCACCGCCAGGCGCTTACCCTGCCGAGCTGGAAGTTCAGCCTGAACTACGAGACGCAGTGGCTTTCGCGCGACGAGATAACGGAAGTGACTTATGAAGCTATCGCCAGGCTGGCCCAACTCAAGGCGAAATACGGCCAGATAACCCAGAAAGCGGCGGATACGCAGCTTGAGCGCATCGAACGGGCCAAAGCCCTCGAAGCGAAGATAGAAGAGATGCTGAAGAGCGGGCGGCGCGACGAGATAGCCAAACTCAAACCCGAGATGGACTCCATCAATGGTTTCACTGCCTCCGAGCGGCTGGAACTGGAAATACCCGTCGGCAGCATCGTGCGCCTGCGCTATTTTTCCGCCCTGCGGAATCTGCTGTTCAAGCGCAAAAAGAAGACTGCTCAGGCAACTGCTTAGGAGGCATAGACCTTTTATTTGCTCCTGCCTGAGAATGGCTCGGGGGTATCCACGAGGTCGTAAGACGTAATTTACCAGGAGAAACCTGCAAGAGGAGGGAGCGTCAGCTCCCATCCTCTTTAAATCTTCCCCTTTCCTCAGGAGAAGGGGCAGGGGATGAGGTTCCAATAATGGACCGCACACAGCTTAACGCCTGGATACAGGTGCAAAAAATACCGCGCCACTCCAACGATGTTTTCTCTTTTGTTCTGGGCTCGGTGCTGGCCTGGTACCACACGGGCAATTTCAACTGGCTGGTATTCGTCGCGTCCCTGGTGGCCGTTTTCTTTATCGCCAACGGCATCTACCTCACCAACGAGGCGCAGGACTACGAGGGCGACCGCCGCAACGTCGAGCGCATCGGGGCCGGGGGCGGCATGAACCTGACCAGCACGGGCGGCACGCAGGTGCTGGTGCGCGGGCACCTCAAAAAAGAGCACGTGCAGCTCGTCGGGATGCTTTTCTTCGCCGCCGCCATACCGCTGGGGCTCATCGTGCAGTTTGTGGGCAAGACGGGCTGGGCTACTATCCCGCTGGGCGTCCTGGGCATCTTAATCACCTACAGCTATTCCAACCCGCCCATCAAGGCCTCTTACCGCGGCCTGGGCGAGACCTTCATGCTGATCGGCTATGCCATGGTGATCTTCACGGCCTACTATATCCAGGCAGGCCCGAGCTGGCTGCCCATCCTGGTGGGGCTGCCGCGCATACTCACGGCGGCGGCGACCAAGGGCATCCGCAACTTCCCCGACGTCAAGGCCGACGCCGCCTCGGGCAAGCGCACTTCGGTGGTCATCTTCGGGCAGGAGAAAATGCACTACGCCTATATTGTTCTGGTGGTCGGGGCGATACTGGCGTTCGCCTTCACCGCCATCGTGTCGAAGTCGGTCTTTGCCCTGCTCAACCTGTGGCCTATCGCCTTCTTCGTTCAGAGTCTGATACCTATGCTGAACGGCCGGTGGCGCACGCGTCCCGGGCTGGAGCAGGCCGTCAAGAAGGGCTTCAAGGGCGGGATGCTCACTCCCATAACCATTTCACTTACCTTGCTGCTCAACGGCTGGCTGGGGTTCTAGCTTTTAGCGGTCAGCCATCAGCTTTCAGTCATCAGGACGAGAGCAGGAATTGAAACTCTCTCCCCCCTATCAGTTTCTCCCCTTAAAAAGGGGAGATTAAGAGGGGTTTTAAGAGGCTATGTGCAAAAGAATTCCTCTGCATCTCTCTTTCGATTCCGCTCAGGACAGGGAAGAATACAAGGTTTGTTACTTCTTCTTCCCTAAATTTTGGTTTACTCTGAATTTAACGATCTTTTCCACAAGCGCATAAGGAATAGGTTTGTCCAGAGGGAATTGAATCGTTCCTTTCGACATTTCATATGGCGCTAGCTCTTTCTTGAAGGGGGCAATACCGGATGGAGTAGGAAAAAATCCGATATGATTCTTGAAAGCGCCAAAATGCACCAGATTGCCGTTTAATTTGAATGTAGGTATCCCATAACTTATGGCTTCCGTTGCCTCAGGCGCCGCCTTCTGTATAACCCGCCTCAGTTTTTCTAATATGTCCTGAACGTTTTCAGGGAAACCAGAAATATATTCATCGATATTGTTGGATTGTTTATCCATACAGTTATTTCCTCCAGGCTATTGGATTTCTCTAATTATACTGGAACTTTGATTCTAACATGCTGTAAGAGGGATATTGTCCGTTCCATGCGTATGTTAAAAAGAATCCGGTCTTGTGGTGGGCTAAACTACATAATTACTTTGAACAACAGGCCTTTACGCCCACCCGCTTAGCGTTTTTAAGTTTTTTTGCGTCACGGCTTGTAACGGCGGTTCCCGAGGCAATGCTTTTGGCTGCATCTAGGAGATAGCCATAGAATGGCTTGGTGAAGCTACTCTTAATGCTATAAAGAGTAAAGAGCCCCTCTGTCCTCATATCCAGAAAACCTGCGTCATTCAATATTTTAAGGTTACGAGAAGCACGAGTTTGTGATATTTCCATTGCCTGCATTACCTCACAAACACAGCACTCTCTTTGTAAGAGTAAGCAAATGATACGCACTCTGGTTTCGTCAGAAAGGGCTTGCGCTGCACGTATGAATTCCTTCATCATTGGGTTCCTTAATGGTATTTTAGACAAATTATACTATCTTGTGCGAATTTAAGTAAGTCGAATATCGGGATGTTTGCCAGCCAGTATGATGAAGAGCGTGACAAAAGTTACGTAACTGTTATTCAATTGAATATATTATTTTGTTAAATACTAAAAACAATCCTGGAGGCCGAAATGAAAAATAACAGAATCCCCCTGCTTATCGTCACCAGCCTCATGCTGAGTATCATGGCTTTTGGATGCTCTGCGCGCAATGCCACTACATCAAAACCAGTCACGCAAATTCCTTCTTTGAACTTGAACGGCGTGCCCACGGGGCCGGTGACTATCCCACCTGATTCCGCAACTGTAGCAGCCGAACCGCCCGCCGCTTCAACAACTATACCACCCTCTTCATCTTCCGCTGATGTGCCCCCGACCATCCCTACTTTCGTGGGCATACCCATTGTTCCCCTTCCCGAGAATCCGAACAAAATGGTCATCAGGCAGGCTACTTTCAATCCTAAGACTCTTACCGTTAAAAAAGGCACACAGGTAGAGTTCGGCAACCTTGACCATTATAACTACATGATTATCAGCGAAGGTTTGTTCAACACAATCCTGCTTTCGGAAGATTCCTTTTTTTACTACTTTTATAATACCGGCACATATAACGTGTGGATAGACTCCACGCAGGGGGTAAAGTTGGAGGGAACAGTCGTCGTAACCGAATGACCTTTGTTTCAGACGATTAAATCATCCGGGGCTGAGTTATACGCGGAAGAAGTTTAGCGGTTGAAGAAAGACCAGCCCTGAAAATCCGATCGCGACTCAAATCTCAGGGGTTACTGGCAGCAGTAACCCCTGTTTAATCAACGATAATTTCTGCGTTTTCGTTTACGTGTAACATGCACGAATAAAGATAAACACCCTTATGGCCGCCGTTGTCATAGCTGATGGACTCTCCAGGCGCTAAGACGAACTCGAAGGTAGGTTCCTCCTCTTCATTCGTCACGGTATGAGTCTTATTGTCCGAATTAGTCCACACAAATTTTTTACCTTGAACAACCGCGGGGTCAGCGTATGCCGAAGTGATATAATATTAACCTCGCTCGACGCCGGTATCACAGTTGTAAAGATTACGCGTGTTACAACCCCTGTTAATGTAGTTTTTGGTCTAAGAGTCGTCGTTTGAGTTATCGTGATTTCGCTTCTGGTACAACCGGTATGGGTACCAACGAGGGGAGTTATCAGAGCCAGCGCAATTAATGCAACTTTGAAAGACTTCACGCGGTATCCTAACCCCTCGCACATAATCCTCCTGAATGAGTCATTCGTAGCGCCAAATTACCGGAGCGCGTCGGTCCCTTCCCCTACAACCCCACCGTCGTTATCTGGTACTTGAACCCGTATCCCGCCTTCACCGCCGCCCCCTCTATCTCCTTGCGGATTCTGGAGTAGTCGAAGCTGTATTTATACTGCTTGCCGAAGAGGTTGGATTGCTCGGCGATGCCGCCCTCCCTCGGCCCCGCGCCCGTCTTATACGTCTCCGCCTTGAAGCCGAAGCCCGGGCTGATGCCGTCCGGGCCTGTGCTCAGGCCGGAGCCCGTCTCCTTGAGCATCTCGCTGAAGCGCAGCTCTTTTCCGGCTTCGTCGATGCGGAAGGCGGCGCGGTAGGCCAGCTTTTTGGTGGATAAAAAGGCCTTGCGTTCGGCCACGGTGAACTCGAACGAGTATAAACCGTTCTTTTCCTTCAACCGGGCCGGAATGGCGGCGACGATAGTTTTGATGTCGTCAAGCAGCATATAAAATCACACCTTTCTAAAAATCCAACCGGATAGAATTAGCGCAGGATGAATCCGGCTATCACCAGGCCCACGCCCAGCACCAGCCCGATGATGCCGCCTATAATGAGCGCGCCGGGCTCGGGGCGTTCCGGCGTGTGCTCCACGAATTCCCGGAGGTCGTAGTGCTGCGCCAGCCCTTCTTCCAGTTCGCGCCCCTCTTTGCGCCCCCAGAGAAGAAACCCGATACCCAGAAGAATGAAAAAGCCGCCCAGGACAAACGACCAGGTTGCGCTCAGACATGGCTTCCTCCTGTAAACGGAGATTACCTTGCAGATACTATATGCGAGTGCGAAGCGTTTGACAAGATGCCTGGACAGCAAAAAGGGGATGGCTGAAAGAAAATATCCGGGGAGGATATTGAGGTTTAGCTGTTCTTGGTTTTATCTTCCCGGGGGGTTTTCGGTTTGGCCTTGATGCTGATGTTATCGGCGCTGAAAGGCGAAAAACCTTTGATTATTTTATCGCCGTCTTTTATGTCGAGGCCCGCGCCGCACTTGTCGCAGGTCTGATAACGGGGATTGGCCAGAGCCAGTCCGTAATAGCATTGCCCGCATTGAGGACACTTGCCTTCCAGCATATTGCTAATATTATACTCGCCGTTCACGGATTGATGTCAACTATTTTTACCTCCCTTTTTATAAAATATTGCTGCGGCAAAACAAAAGCCTCCGGTTTTCCGGAGGCTTTTTGGCCGGCTTGTTGGAGCAAACTGCCCCGGCGGGATTACCCTCAGCCGCCGCTGTACTCGCTCGGCGCGCAACTGAAGCCGCCGGCGCTGAAGGTGGAAAACTGCTTCTCCAGCGCTTTCTTGCCGCATAGCGGGCAGGTGAGGCCATCGTCGCTGTCGTAGAAATGGCGGAAAAGCTCGAATTTA
>CAWGRQ010000046.1:0-41322 GCA_963824985.1 Terriglobia bacterium | reverse complement strand
ACTTTCCGTGCGACTCATCCTTGAGGAAATCAGCCGCGATCTGCGGGAGTTTGGCCCGCCGGCGGATGATGTCAGCTGCGTCCTGATCAAGAAAAACTGAGGGCGGGAATCCGATCCCGGCCTGTCCCTCATTCCTCCCCCGGCTTCCGGGATTGCTGAAGGCAGAGGACGGATTGATCCCGGCTCCGGCTTTTTCAGGGCAGGCATACGGCTCGTCCGGATTTTGCACGTGGGGGAATCCGGCGTCCGAGGACGGAATTGCGCAATTGGGTTGCAAAAAAGTCACTATTGTTGCTATCCTCCGCCGCCGAAAGGATGATACAGAATTCGGGAGGATTCGGATGCGCGGGCCGATGCGGATCGTGGTATCGATTTTTGCGCTTGGAATCGCTGGGGCTCTGCCAGCCGCGGGGCAGACCTCTTTCCCGGCGCCAGCGCCGCCGCAATTCAAACTCAACCTCAGGACAACCGCATCGCCTGGATCCAATCACAAATACCGTTTCCTTAATGGAACTTCGCCGCTTCCCGCGACCGGAACACCCACCGCCGGCGAGCGCATTGATTTCAGATTTTCTCCAGGTGAGTCTGGCCGGTGCCGCTCCGTCGCAACCGGGAGTTTTATCCTGGGTTGCCGTGAGTGGGAAGGGCGGTACGGGGGGCAATCTTCCGGGTCATCGATCCCGCCCGCGCCAGTCAATACGCCCCTGGCAGGGGCCAAGCCCCACGGCATCTATTGGGGATCGGTCCTGCTGCAGTCATTTGAATTTCTTGCCGTCGAACACAGCCTGCGTATGGCCTTCGATCCGCCCAGCAGACGGGAAATGCAGGGGAAATTCTGGAAAGATTACGTCAATTCCATAAAAACACTTCATGGCTGGTCGGACGGCAATCACTTCTTTGTCAATTATGTCGGCCATCCCCTGCAGGGTGCAGTCTCGGGCTGGATCCTGATCCAGAACGATCCCAAGGGAAGGGTGCAGCGGTTTGGCGGCAGCAAAAATTATTGGATAAGCCGTGCCAAGGGATTGGGCTGGTCGACGGTTTACAGCCTGTACTGGGAACTGGGGTTCCCTTTGAGCGAAGCCGCGATCGGGAACCTGGGACCTGCAGGGAGGCCGGGATTGGGGGCTGTCGACCTCGTCATCACAGAGACCGTCGGGACCGCATATCTGGTTACGGAGGACTTCCTCGATCGCTTCGCGGTGCGGGCGATAGAGAACAAGTGGTGCAATCCGATCGCCACGGTCCTGGCCCGAAGCATCTTCAATATCAACCGTTCCTTCGCGAACCTGCTGCGCTGGAAGTATCCCTGGTACCGGGACAATCGCGGCGGTGCCCGCAGCTGCGGCAACTGAGCGTCCACCCCTCCTAACCTGTTTCGAAAATAAAACCGAATGTGGCGCCAATTCACTCTTCCATCCCTGTGCCGCCCTTTCAGGGCTTGAAATCTCGGCACCTTAACCCAGGGCTTACGCCCTGGGCTGTGCTATTGCGCCCTTTCAGGGCTTAGCCGCTCACGACCGCAACAATCCTGAAGAGTCAGGCAGTTTATGACTGCAACAATCCCGAAGGGTCAGGCAGTTCACGACTGCCATAATCCCGAAGGGATGGTGCAACAAAGCCCAGGGCGTGAGCCCTGGGAAAACGGGAGAGCTGGCAACAGCCCTGAAAGGGCGGCGCAGAGAACGCGCGATGAGAGCACAAAACATTTTCATGCGTCACCGGGTGCGCCATAGCGCATGAGGAGCTGCTTCGAAAATAACCTTTTTGAGAGCATCGCCGAGGCAGAGTGGGAGATTTCCGGTCCCTTCATAGCCCGCCGCGCCGAAGGCGCCATGGCTCATGAGGAGCTGCTTCGCTCATGAAGCAAGGATCGTAAGAAGACCTCTGGACGCCAAAGAACGCTGAATTACGCGGACCGGCGCCACGTCCTGCTGCTTATGCGTCTGCAAGAGAGGTTTATGGATAATGGAATCAGAAGTCAGAAGCACGACATCCTGATCCTGCAGTCCACTCGGTTCAGCCGTCCGAAGCGGACGGAGGATCGACGTTCCCGGTCGTTGCCCCGGCTTCGGAAATCCGGCCCGTTGACCTCATACCAAGATGAAAGCGAATGTCAATTGCATATACTCCGATGCCAGGGTGGCGGATCTTCATCTGGGGGTTGTCAAACACTCAGGCGTATAGGATCATTAGGGCGCGAGGAGAGCCCAGCCAGGCTCCTCGATCGGGAAATCGGTAGGTTTCCTGATTTGCCCAAATCAGGTTTGGAGGGAAACGGCTGTGTCTGTACCGGCATGGAGTTTGGGGAGCGACGGATTTTGCCCTTCCCTGACCCATACTACCGTTTATCAGACGGTTTGCGCGATTACCGACACCAGCGGCCTGCGCCTTTGGCGAGGAGGCCATTGTGAATCTGACCTGAGGCACGCAAGACATCCCAACATTCAATCATCAGCCCAGCCCGATACCCATCGTCTAGCGCGTGTACCCGTAAGATCTCATTGCATTATGTGATCACTCGAGAATCGCGCGCCGGCGGTCATCCCCCTGACTGCCGGTAAGCGGTGACTATTTCCCAGGAATGTGACTTATGACCGAATGGAAATCTAAATTGCGTTTGCCGATCCGGGACGTGCTCCCGGGGGAAGGCTATGAGAACCATAAGCCTTTCTGCCAAAATGGGATAGATGGTGAGCTGACGCGCCTTGCCACCCATTTGCCCTCCATCCCCGAATGTGCCCGGTTTCTGGCTGCCAGGGGAAAGATCCTTAGGGATTTCCGGAAACGTTACCGCTTGACCATGGGGACTCTTCTGTGTGTCCTGGTGGCGGTGGCGTTTTATGCCTACTGGGGGGTCGCCCAGATGAGACAGGCCCCGAGTGGCATCGATGGACAGATTCTCCAGCTGGAAACCATGAGGGCGACCGGGGGTATGGATTACCTCCAGATCGGGCGGTTGATCGACCGGTTGGTCAACTATGAAGCCCGGGCGCGCGAGTTGCAGAAAAGCATTGTCACGCAGACCGGGGAGCCCGGCGCGCGGAACCACTTGATCAGGGTGGAGATTGATGTGCTGATGAGGGAATTCGGGGCCGAAGTATACAATGTTCCGCCCGAGTTTCTTGCCGATGTCGACCGATTCATCCGCCGTTTTCAGGAGCGGGATCATGATCTGATGGCGCGGGCGCTTGCGTCTCAGCGCGCGGACATGAGTCGGATGCGCGATATCCTGCGGCGCGACCACCTGCCCGAGGATCTGGCGTACATGGTGCTCGTGGAGAGTGGGTTCCAGCATGCGTCCGAAAGTCAGGAAGGGGCGGCTGGGCTCTGGCAATTTACCGAGGAAACTGCCCGAGGCTATGGCATGGAGGTGACGGATGGCATTGACGAGCGCCTGGATCTGTCTAAGTCCACAGAGGCTGCGAGCCGGTATCTCCGGGACCTGATTCTCGATTTTGGCACGGGGAGCTCGGTGATGCTGGCGCTGGCGGCCTACAATAGCGGTCCGGAGAAGGTTCGGCGCGCCGTGCGCAAGGTGAAGGATCCTATCAAGCAGCGCAATTTCTGGCACCTTTACCTCACCCGCACGCTTCCGGAGGAGACTTTGGAGTATGTCCCCAAGGTGATTGCGGCGATCATCATCGGCCGGAATCCCGCAAGTTTCGGATTCACGGCTCAGGGTACTACTCGGGACCGCTTGGGGTCGGACCAGCGGAAGTCTTATTGATTGAATAAGATAACTGTTGGATGGGGTCAAAACGCGGGCTTTCGTTCAGTTTTCGGTCCTGTTTTTTTGTTCCAAAAGTAATTTTAGCGAGGTCTGACCCGGTTTTGAGGCAAGAGCCAGAAATGGGGTCGCGGCAGGGGTTTTCGCATCGCACCGTCCGAGGCCGTGGCCTGCGGTGGCGGAGTCAGGGATATCAGTCCCCGGTTGCTCCGAGTCTCTTTCTGGCATCGCTGACAAAAGGAAGATCCGCGTCTCCTCCCCGCCAGATGTCCAGAAAACGCCGGTAATATTCCCTGGCCTTGATCGTTTCGCCCATTTGCTCGTATATCCTCCCGAGTCGATAGTGCGCGAGGATCCAGAACTCCTGGCTTTCCTGTCCCAGCTGATCCTTGCCGAGAAGCTGGTTGTATTTGGCGGCGGCCCTGTCCAGATCCCCTTTTAGAGAATATGCCAGCGCCAGCGATTCGGTGGCGAAGTCCTTTTCCAGCCCATCGGATGCCTGAAACAGATCGACGGCTTCATCATAGTGATGCCTGGCCAGGGCAATCTCACCTTTAAGAAGGTTATACGCCGCCAGGTCGGTGCGGTTGCTGCGATTTATGCCTGATGCCGCAGTGGGATCACCCAGAATGCCCGACATGGTTTTCAAAATGAGCTCGGCATCTTCTGCACTGCCGAGTCTTGCATATATCCTTCCCGCAAATTGAAGCCAGATGGGACCGGGCCTGATGCTCTTGATCAGCCGCCGCGCTTCCGCCATTTCTTCCGCAAAAGCGCTCTTCTTCTGCTTCGAAGCGTTGATTGTCGCCAGAAAGAGGTGGTCCCGCAACTCGCTCAGACCGTATTTGGCGGCGCGGTTGATCGCGATCGCCTCGTGGAGATGTTCGGCAGCTGCCTGGTATTTTCCGAGGTACATGTCGAGCAGCGCCAGTGAACGATGACCGCGGGCTCTCGGGATGGCGCCTTCCTGCGAGAGCATTGTCTGAAAAACCTGGGTGGCCTTTTCGAACTGTCCCATTCTAATGAGGAGAAAGCCGTATTCATGATTGATGAACGGTTCCTCGAGCAACTTTGGATTCATCGCGAACGCTTTTTCATAGTTGGCGATCGCATCCTTCCGCTTGTCCATTCCGTTATAAGCCGAGGCTATATTAATGAAAGCAGCCGATTCCCGAGGGTCGAGCTTCAGGACCCGATCAAAGGCTTCAACTGCGCTGGCATGCTTGCCGGTAATCAAGCAGGTGTAACCAAGACGGAACCATCCCAGGCTGTCGTCCGGATACTGCGCGAGATAGGTTTTGTAATTCTCTATTCCTTGTTCGCGCTCCCCTCTCCAATCTGCGACGATGGCTCGAATCCAGAGTTTTTCTTTCAGCGTCAATCGATCCATCAGACCGACGGCCTTCTTGAAATGCTCTTCACCGCTTTCCGGCTCACCTCCCATGTAATACTGCATGCCGAGATTGGCATGGGCCAGAGCAAAATCAGGATCGAGCTCGACGGCCTGAAGGAGTAGCTTCCTTGTCTCAATGCCACTTGCCCGATAGCTTCCCGCGAAGGCCTTTAGCGCTTCCAGAGATGACGTCGTAGCCTGCGGGAGAGGGAGGCTTTGGGAAGTGATATTGCCAAGTGATTCGCCCAGCTGTTCGCGAATGTCGTTGGCCAGTTTCTCAAGAGCATCCAAAACCTGTTCCTTGCTTGTTGCTCGCACCGAGTTCGAATAAACCGCTGCCGAAGATTTTGGATCCAGCAGCTGAGCCGTCAGCATGTACTCCAGGCCGATCTTGCCGATGGCGCAGACAAGCAGGCCTTTGATACCTTCTCTAACGGCGATTTCTTTTCCCAGGGTTTCTTCGATCTTCTGCACATTCTCCCGTCGCATGCGATTCAAGACCTGCTGTACCCGGCTTCTTGGAAATACATTGACATATTTGGACTGCTGGATGCTGATCGCCATGGCGGTATCGAGAGAAGCGTCGAAAACCGCGTCTCCGGTAGTGTTGGTGAAATCCGTGATGAGAATCCAATCTCGCTCCTGAAAAGCCAGGGCCTTGGCCGGAGACTTGAAATATGCCTCCATAATCCACCAGCTGAGGGCGGCGATGGGGAAAACAAGCAGAAGCAGGGCCGCTGCGAGCCATGCGGGACGGAGGAGACGGATGGGGCGGCTGATCGCGAATCGTGATTGCGGGGAGGCCACACCTCCCCGCAGTATCTCTTTCAAATCGGTGCCGACCTCGTGCATCGATTGATAGCGGTGCTCCGGGTTCTTGGCGAGCATCTTGATAACCGCGTGCAGGAGAAGATCGGAGGCTTTAGGAACAAACCGGGCCAGGGGCGGAGGATCATCACGCTGGATTGCTCCAAGGGTTTCCATACCCGATTCCCTCTTGAAGGGATGGATCCCGGCGAGCATTTCGTAGAGCACGGCGCCGAAGGAAAAGATATCGGATCTGGCATCGAGCTCCTGCCCTCGAATCTGTTCCGGAGACATGTAGGCGAGCGTGCCGACAGGGCAGCCCTGCTCCGTTAGTGCGGAGATCGTGCTCGCCTCTTCGCCCTCTTTCTCGACACACAGTCGCTTCGCCAGGCCGAAGTCCATCACCTTGGCGTGTCCTCTGGGGGCCAGCATGATGTTGGCAGGCTTGAGATCCCGGTGGAGCAGACCCTTCTCATGGGAATGCTCCAGCGCTTCTGCGACCTCTATCGCAATCCGGAGCGCATCATCCAGGGTGGGTGTTGTCCGAATCAGCAGATCCCTCAAGGTCCTGCCTTCAACATACTCCATCGCAATGTAGGGCTTGCCGTCCGCCTCACCCGCTTCATAGACATGGCAAATATAGGGATGATCCAATGCCGCGGCGGATCTGGCCTCGCCCACGAAACGCTTCCGCGCCGCCTTATCCGCCTGCAGATCTTCACGCAGGAATTTCAGGGCGACTTTTCGCCCGAGCGCGATATCCTCGGCTAAGTAGACATCTCCCATGCCACCCTGGCCGAGCTTTCCCAGAATCCTGTAGTGAAGCATGCTCCGCGAGTTCACATCAGGCCCCTGATTCGGGATATTAACTTGCGTTCATTCTAATCGTTCAGTGGTGTCATAACAATTCAAATGGGAGAAAGTGTGGCAGGCAGTAGAGATTCACTGGATCAAGAAGGCGACTCGCTGAGTGGCGGCGACTTTACCCGCCGGGTCGATAGCGGCGATTTCCAGCACATAAGATCCGGCTGCCAGGCCCTCCAGGGGGATAATGTCGGCAAGGAGTGTAGGTTCGGTGACTGCGGGGTCCGCAGCCTGCATGGCTCGTGATGGGGATTGAAGCACAATCTGATTGCCCAGGTAGACGGTCGCCCGACACAGAATCGGAAGATCGGCAGGGTTAAAGACTTGAACGACGTATGACAATTTGGAACCGGATGCATAAGAACGCTTCCTGCTGACCTGCTGGACATCGAACGAGCGCAGCGGCAACTGGACTCGAGGTGGGTCCAGAAATAGCTGCTCGGTGAGAAAAACGCTCCCCAACAGGACCTTGCCGGGCACGATTTGCGGCACTTCAATCCACTGATGGGCGCTGCCGGCCTGACCCGTCTTCGGATTCCAGGCGGCAACCCGCACCTGATAGATTCCTGGATCGACGGATATGAACCGGCTGTAAGTGAACAGATTGTTTTCATACTTCGGCGGATTAGAGGGATGAGCCGGCTGGGCGGGGCTGATCTCGAAACTGGCCACGATGGCGCCGTCGCGATTCGCCATGCACCCCAGGACGTCGATCCGATCGGTTTCACCGGCCCTTGCCGGGCCGGCGATCGCGCCCGCAACATCCACTTGCATTGAGATGTCGACCACGTGTTCTTTTCTGTCGGGGAGGTACACGTATCCGGCGTAGAGAAAAGTCGGCAGGTCTTTGATCGGCCAAGGATAGTCCAATGCTGTGGACAGCTCTTTGCCGGCCTTGGATTTGATCGCCGCGTTGTTGGTGCGGTTTCTCTCCTCCGCAAGGAGCCGGGAAAGGTCGATCGAGCCGGTCCGCAAAACCACTTTCAGATCGGGGCGATCCTTGACGGCCACCCGAATGGTACTGTAATGCCCCGGCTTTAAGCCGTCCGGATCAACGTTCCACCCCAGCAGGTAGTAGCGCGAGGCTTCCTCCAGGCTCTCTGCGATGGCGGTGTCGAACGCGTTCGTGTTTCTGATGAAACGGCCGCCGGTGTCGGCTGCGAGCGCATTCAATCCGTCCTGGTACGCCAGCACTTCGCTGTAGCCTCGATCAAGGCGAGCCGCCAGCTTCAGAGCCGCCCCGGAACCGCTGCCGGTTGCCAATGGAGGAGGGACACTTGCATCGGCGCCTGGAAATCCAACCGTGAGGCCACGGGTATCCAGAGTGTATATGACAATGCCGGCTCGCGCTGCCGCATCGGTAACCTGCCTGATCCGCGCAGTGACATCGTCTCTCTGAAACTGAAGGACGAAGCCGTCCGACAACAAAAAGACCAGCTTGCGACCCGGCAGGGCGGCGCAGGAGCTTACGATCCGGCGGAGTGCGACCAGAGTTCTGGCCGTGATCTCGGCTGACGTCTGCGCAAGCGCGGCGGCCCGGTGGCGGACGACATCTTCCGCAAGCCTGCGGTCCGTAATGGCCTCTGCCGCCATTGTCTGGGTGACAAAGAAATCGAAGATGTCCGGATCCTTTGTTTCTATGGCCAGCGCCTGCGCCTCATTCATGGCGGGTCTGGCGACATCCTGGACGGTTGCATTCGTGAACGACAGGCGTGCCACCGCGCGGCGCAGGACCGTCTTGTTGTCGCTGATCTGCTGCAGAAACCCTATCTGGTTGCTGGCGCTGAATATTGCCGCCCGGTCATTGGGGCCCATCAGGGTGTCGATCAGGCGGACGAGCGCCGCGCGGGAGCGCAGGGTGCTTTCCGCCGACATGTGCCAATCGTCGAAGAAAAAGAGCAGAGTGCGGCCGCTTTCAGGCTGCGCCTCGGGCGCCTTGCGTCCGCCGGCTGCTTTCTTTCCCGGGCCCGGCGCCGTCGCCCGCTTCACGCTCCCTTCGGACACCAGCTCCAGAAAAGAGATCGGTTGCGGCTTCCCATCAACCCGCAGGTCGAACTGATCCGGTCTCAGATTATCGATGAATCGTCCCTGCCTGTCGAAAACAGCAACGTCGGTCTGAGCCAGTCCCACGCGGACACGGAATATCCTCTCGGCGTTGCCTGGTTTCTGGGTTGAGGAGCCGGGTGATACCTGAGAAAAAAGGCGGGGAGTTGCCAGAAACAACCACATCAGGAAAAGTGCCGTATGCCGATGCATTTGGGGAAACCGGTCGTGCATGTTCACGTTCGATCCTTGCTGCCGGTGAGCAGAATAAGGACCATTTCAGCCAAGCCTGGAAATACTGTCAAATCGTTTCCGGATCAATATTCCATGATGCCATTGTATTCAAAATCTCTGATCTTGAAGCGCAAGTTAATCGACAGAGGCGTGGGGGCCTCCACGAAACTGGGGTAAGACCCCACGGGCATCACCGGAGGAGGATTAACCTTATCAGGAGATTTTGGGAACTGCATAAAAAAACGTACCCACTCCGCCTTCGGATTAATGAAAAGCTCATCCTCAAAGTGTCGTGGGAAGATGAATTTTGCACCCAGACCATCCGGGCCCGGCGGTTGATATTCCTGCAGGAACAGGCGCTTGCCCCCCTTGATCTCGAGGTAGGTCTGGTTTTTTAAAGTCGCGGTCACGGCGGTATTGAAGGCCTGCGTGATCGGAACGATCATGCCGGGATCATTCCCATCCCAATTGACCACAATGACAATCGTCCGGTCAAATTTCCGGTCCATGAGACCCCACAGCTCCTCAATCTGCTCGGGAGTCGCTTTCCCGGGGCTGAGTTCCAGGATGCGCAGCAATGCCTGGCGAATCGGTTTTGCCGAAAGAAAACGAACCCGGAGATTAACCCTCTGGACTTCAATCGCGCCTGGGGTTGATACGGTGTTTTCCGTGTTGATCTGGGTCTGTCCCCAGGCGGAATCGTCGAGGATCTTTTGAGCATCCTGCAACGTCCACTGCATCCAGGGTTTGACTGTCTTTTGAGCCGCCCCGGCGACCGCCAACGCCAGGCCGAACGGGACCAGGACCAGCCATGCCGTGTATCTCGCCATATGTCTCCTGGAGACTCTGTCGGTCGGGAAAGAAGCATCTCCGGGCGCGCAGAATTCCCACTGGTTTCTTAGGGCTCGCGCAAAAATAAATTCACATTCTGCTGCCGTCTCTCCAGCTTGCAGACAGGGCGCAGAAGCAGCATAGGAATACAGCCAGCTGGAGAGCCGGCAGCCCTGCGGGGCGCGGCGGCGGACGGGCATCTGCTGCGTTGCCGCTCCTCGACGATGTACCACATCGCCTGCGTCGCGGCGCCTTGCATCTGCCCGCCCCAGGAGCACCGCAGGTGCGACGGTGCTCGCGCCAGAATGCGAAGTTATTTCTGCGCGAACCCTTAGATGGCGATTATACATCAGGAGTTCACGGGAACTGGAGAAACTGGTGACAAGCGCCACAACCTCGAAACTCCAGAACGCGCAACTATGAGGTCAGGACGACAACCATGTAAGGTCCAGCCCGCATTTCTCATCAGCACACTACTGCGGCGGCGGATCCGGGCATGTCTACTGTGTTGCGCTCGGTCGGGCGCCTTGTATCCATGCCCGTCTGCACCGCCGCGCACCGAAATCTGGTGAGAAAAGCGGGCTGGGCCGGGGACCGTGTTCCACTAACGCTTGGCATCCAGCGAGGATAGTCCCAGGGCCTTCATCTCGGCATCCGCGACACCCGACTGGGAAGGACTGATTATCTTGAGATTCAGATATGCCTGCCGGGCTTCGGCCCTCATTTCCTTGGCTGCAAAGGCGCGCGCCAGGGTCAGGCAGGCATCGCCACTTTTAGGATAAATCCCAAGAGCGGCCTGTGCCTGAGCGATCGCCTTGTCATAATCCCCCGTTGCCAGATAGAGGGCAGCAAGACTCTTGTGGATCACCTCACTGCGGGGATTGGTGTTGAGCGCCATCTTATAGAAGAGCAGTGCCTGGTCATAGTCCTTTGCGGCAAACCAGATAGCGCCAAGATTCTGCAGAACGGCTTCATCATTTGGAGATTCCTTATAGGCTTTCAGGAAATACTCGCGTCCCTGATCGATTTTCCCCTGATTGAAATAGGTCATTCCAATCCCCAAATAGAGGCTTATCAGGAGGCGCTTCTTCTTGATGAAGGATTTATCATAAAGCGCCACCCCCTTTTCCGCCCATTCCCGGGCTTTTTCATAATCGCCGAGGTCAAAGTAGTAGTTTCCGAGGCTGTTGGCAATTAATGCTGCCTTGGGCGATCGTTTCATTGTTTCCAGGTAAAAAGTGGGAGTATCACGCCAAACAGAGATCTCGTTCCAAAGCATCCACCCCCAGGCTGCCAACAGGGCACTCAGGATGGCCGCGCCCACCCGAAGATCGAGCCATGGAGGACGGGATGGCAAAAAGCGCATTAGTTCCCGGGCGAGCAGAGGGATGAGCAGGCAGGACCCCAAGGTAGGAATATAAAGGTATCGATCGGCAAAAACATTTTCTCCAATGCCGGTGATGTTCAACAAGGGGAAGAGAGTGATCATGCTGTAGCCGAACAGGAACAGCAAGGTGCGGTGCTGGCGCAATATCAAGGCGATCGAAACCAAAGCTGCGATTACAGCTGCATAAAGCCAAAAATTCCAGGCCAAAATGCTCGTGGTCGGCTCGAAGACATGGAATCCGCTGATGTCATACGGAACGAACATCTTGGCAAGATACTGACCAAACAACACGATTGAGCTCAATATTCTTGAACCTGAGTCCAGATCAAAAAGCTTGTTGGAAACAAAAAACGTGTGTAGCGCTGTCACGCGCATGACGGAGTAAACGAAGAATACGCCGGCAAACATGGCGTAGCGGGACCAGCGCAGTTTCTTATGAAGACACCAATCCAGCCAGGCCGCAACCAGGGGGAAGGTGAATGCCATTTCTTTGGAAAGCAAGGCTCCCAGGAAGAAGCTTAGAGACAGGATGAGGACGGGGCGGCTATTGTGTTCCTGGCCTTCTTTAATATAGAAATAGAGCGCCGCAAAGTAAAAGAAGCCACATAGAGGATCTGTGACGCCGGCAATCCAGGCCACCGATTCTGTATGGATCGGATGCAGGGCAAAAAGAAGACCGCCAGCGGCACTGATGAACCTGCTGCCGGTGAGGCGGCTACCGATCAAAACAACAAGTAGGCTGGAAACGATATGCAGCAGAATATTGAAGAGATGGTACCCCTGCGGCTCCAAACCCGAAATGGAATTGGCCGCGGCATAAACCAACATGTGAAGCGGCCTATAATAGTTCGATGCGGTGTTTGTCGAGGCGAATGCCCAAATATCGGTGGTGAAGAAACGCACCACGTTTGACCAATCGCGGATCCACGGGTTGCGCAAAATCTGGAGGCGGTCATCATCGACAAAATCGAAGGAGATGCTGCGTGCAACGCCAAGAAACGCAACCAACGCCACCAGGGCAAACATCCAGAGGGGAATGCTCCCGATGGCAGTTGAGCGCGGGCTCTCTTCTCTCCTTTTTACTTTCTTCAACCTGCTCTTTTTGCCCAAAGGTCCTCATCCCCTGGCTGGGACTGCGAGGGTTTTTTATTGTGCCCAAGCTATTTGTTCGGAACTCAAGCGAATCCTCCAAGGTGCATCAGAGGGATTGCATGTACTGGCTCAAATGCCGCTCTTGGCGGGAAGGATTGTGGCAGCTATGAATCCACGCTGTCAAGCGACGTCAAGTTTCAGCGCCAGTCCGTGTTCGTTCTGGTTCATCCACAACGATACGGGGGAGGACAACGCCGACGCACATCTCAAGCGTCAGGTCATGGGCCGCGAAGTCGTGGTCGCCATTACCGGCGGCAAACTGGATTTTGGACCCTGGGAACAGA
Organism: Terriglobia bacterium; assembly: GCA_963824985.1. Taxonomy (GTDB): domain Bacteria; phylum Acidobacteriota; class UBA6911; order UBA6911; family UBA6911; genus JAFNAG01. The sequence continues at coordinate 28,597 of CAWGRQ010000046.1, read as the reverse complement.
TTTTCTACGGCGAGTTCGACGGCAATCGGCGCAAACGAGTGCTGGTAAAAATCATCGGCGAATAGCGCCCTCAGTAATTCCGCACATCCCCAAATTTATCGTGGATCCCTCTTCACGACGAGCGGCTGGGTGTAGCTCCTGCCGCCGACGCTAAGCTTCACCGCGTAGGCGCCCGGCAGCGACAGGGCGCCGCCGCGGCCTTGTCCTCCGCCCCCGGCGCCTTGACCGCGCCCGCGGCCTTCGGATGCGGGCCTGAGGTCCCAGACCCACCGATGCATGCCCGCGGCAGCCGAAAGCGGCTCAGGGGTGGGGCGCCAGAATGCCGGGATGTTCAGGGTGTTCGGATCCACCGGCGGCGTCCGATCCGCGCTCGAATAGCGGCGCACCAGGCTGCCGGCAGGATCGAGAATCTCGATCGTGACCGGGCCCGAGGCATCGGTCTTCAGGTAGTAATCGATGAGCGCGCCGTAGGGCCGGTTTTCGGCGAGCGGCTCATCGCGCGGCTGCGGCGTGCCGTTCTCGGCGGGCGGCGGCATGGCGATGGCGTCGCCGGGGCGGAAGAGGATTGCGTCGGCACGCGCGGTTTCGCCGGTGATCTGCCGGAGGGCCGTGATGCTGTCAAGAATCCAGAAACCTCGCCCGTGGGTGGCCACGATCAGATCATCCATGTGAACGGCCAGGTCGCGCATCGACACCGGCGGCAGGTTGAGCTGCAGTGACTGCCAGCGATCCCCATCGTCGAACGAAACGAAAAGCGCCAATTCGGTGCCGGCAAAGAGGAGGCCGCGCCGTTCCGGATCCTCCTTCACAGTCTGCACGTAGACGCCTGCGGGAAGGCCGTTCGTGATTTTCTGCCAGGTTTTCCCGCCGTCGCGGGTTCTGTAAATATAGGGCTCGTTGTCCTCGAGCCGGTGCCGGTCCACAGCCGCATAGGCTTCCGCCACATCGAAGTGCGACGCCTCCATCATGACCACCTTGCTCCAGGCGGTGAGTGTGGGCGGCGTTACATTCTGCCAGGTCCTTCCGTCATCGTTGGTCATCTGGATCAGGCCGTCGTCGGTCGCGACCCAGACCGTGGCCACGCGCAGCGGCGAGGGCGCGATGGTGTAGATGACGCCCCGGCGCTTTGCCTGGGGCGCGTCGGCGGCAGTCGCCTCGTCGAGGTTGGGCGGGACTCCGGGATCCTCGCGCGTGAGGTCGGGGCTCATTCGGGTCCAGCTCTCCCCGCCGTTTGCTGTTTTGAACAGAAACTGGTTGCTGTAATAGAGGATGCGGGGATCGGCTTTGGAAAAGAGGAGCGGAAGCGTCCATGTGTGCCGGGCCGGCTCGGTCATGTCGCGCTCGGGGGAGACATTGGTGGTCTCGCCGGTGACAGCGTTGCAGCGCGTGACGGTCCCGCCGAAGATGATCTCCGGGTGCAACGGATCCGGGGCCGTGTAGCCGGCCTCGCCGCCGGCGCACAGCGGGGCCCAGTCGCGGGTCGAGATCTCGGCGAACATGCTGCGTGAACGCACCGCAACGGCGCCGCTGTCCTGCTGAGCGCCCGTTACCCAGTAGGGGAACCGGTAGTCCGGCGCCACGTGATAAAGCTCGGCGATCGGCTGGTTGTACCAGGAACTCCACGTCTCGGCGCCGTCGACGCTGACCACTGCACCCTGATCGCTCGCCAGGATCATGCGCCTGGGATCAGCGGGATAGATCCAGAGCCCCTGGTAGTCGTCGCCGCCCGGCGCGCCCTTGATGGCGGTCCAGCTCTTTCCGGCGTCGTTGGAGCGATAGAGCGAGGTATTGCCCACGTAAACGATGCCGTCGTCTTTCGGGTCGACGGTGATCTTGCAGAAATACCAGCCGCGCCCGAAAATGCGCGGGTCGCCTGAAATGCGGCTCCACCTCGCGCCGGCATCATCCGAACGATAGAGCCCTCCCTCTTTCGCGTCGACGATTGCATAAACGCGACTGGCATTGGTGGGAGCGACTGCGATGCCGATGCGGCCGAGCCCTTCCGTCGGGAGGCCGGCGGTCAATTCTTTCCATGTCGTGCCTCCGTCGGTGGACTTGAACAGCCCCCCGCCGGGACCGTATGACGGAGGATAGATGCTCCACGGCGGACGACGCGTGTTCCACAGCGCCGCGTAAATGATCTGGGAATTCTTCGGGTCGAACGAGAGATCGATGGCGCCGACATTTTCGTTCTTGAACAGCACCTTGTCCCAGGTGGCGCCGCCGTTGCGCGTGCGGAACACGCCGCGGTCCGCGTTGGGGCCGTAAACGTGCCCCAGTGCCGCCACGAACACGATATCCGGGTTGTCCGGGGCCACGATGACGCGACCGATCTGGCGTGTGTCATCGAGGCCGATGTGGATCCAGGTCTTACCCGCGTCGGTCGACTTGTACATGCCGTTGCCATATGAGATCTGCGACCTCATGTCGGCTTCGCCGGTGCCGACGTAAACGACCTCGGGCTTTGAAGGTGCGACCGCGATGGCGCCGATCGATGCAATCGGCTGCGAGTCGAAGACAGGCGCCCATGTCCGTCCCGCGTTGGCGGATTTCCAGACGCCGCCCCCGACGGAGCCGAAGTAAAATGTCGTGGACTGCCCGGGTACCCCCGTCACCGCATTCACGCGGCCTGACCGGAAGGGACCCACCATCCGCCAGCGGAGGCCAGAGTAGAGAGCCGGATCATATTGTTGCGCCGGCAGGAGCGGCAGGCCGCCCGCCAGGAACGCCGCGCTGATGCCCAACACAACCATCACGCGCACAAAGGCCCTTCGAAGATCAGACATGGCATGTTCTCCTGTCGGTGCAGAATTCATCGCAAGCGTATGCAGTGCGGAATATGTTTCCTGGAGGCGTTGCAGGCAAGTCCGTTCACGCCCGGTGGGTCGCAAAAAAGCAATCTGGAGGTCGCCGCTTCTTCTCATGGATCGTTTGCTTTGCCCTGGTATGAAGAAGCGTATCACGAGTTGCCCGCCGATGGAAATTCGGGAACCGGCAGGATGCCCTGATCCTTGTGGCAAACATGCATGATTCGATGGCAATTACTGATGATTGCAACCACCCTTAATCCCCGCATTATTCACGCAACAAGACCTGGCGGGACACGGAACCACCAGGATGCGCACGGATTGGATCCGTGTGCCGGGCTTTTGCGGGGCGCAAAAGCCCGGCCCGTGTTCTTCCGCGTCCCCATACCTTTCGGTGATGAGCGAATTCCGGCGCCATACATTGCTATTCGCGCGTTCGCGAAAGGCTTTCATCTGTAATGCGGGCCAACTAATCACCATTCCAGCCTGTTTCCGAATCTACAAGGCGCCGGGCACGGCAAAACACATCCCGGAACATGTCGCGCGACAACCGGCCCGTCTGCGTATTTTGCTGGCTGGGGTGATAGGACGAAATGAGGGTGATTCCACCGGGGAGGGCCCATTCGCCTCCGTGGCCGAACTTGAGACTGGGGCCATCCGGCAATGCCCCGCCGTTCTCGCGCCACGCCTTAAGGAAGCAGTGGAAGGCGATCTGCCCCAGCACCAGGATGACACGCTTGCGCGAGTTCAAGGACAGCTCGAGGCGGAGAAAGGGACGGCAATTGTCGAGTTCTGCCGGGAGAGGCTTGTTGCCCGGCGGCGCACAGCGCGCGGCGGCCGTCACCAGGCAATCGCGGAGCATGAGTCCGTCGTCGCGTCGCAGCGAAGCCGGCTGGCTGGCGAACCCGGATTCGTGGAGTGCCTCGTATAGCCATTGGCCGCTGCGGTCTCCGGTAAACATCCGCCCCGTCCGGTTGGCGCCGTGGGCGGCGGGGGCCAAACCGATGACCACGAGCGCCGCGGAGGGCTCGCCGAAAGCGGGCACAGGACGTCCCCAGTACTCCTCGGATCGATATCTGCGCACCTTCTCGATAGCCACCTGTTCGCGCCAGGCCACCAGCCGCGGGCAGCGGCGGCAGCGGGTGATGGCCCTCTGCAGCTGGTCAAAGTTCATGGTGTCACCTATCAGCCCGCTTCGCGCCATTTTACCGGGAATCGAGGGGCGACACAGGGTCTTCTGGCGCCGACCCATTTTCTTCTGCCCCGTTCAATTTTGCCTTCCGGTGCCGATTGTCCACGAAAATCCCAGCGGCGTCCGAAGGCGGCGTTTTTCCGCGTTCCATAAAAATGTAATTGTTTAGCCAAATCAAATGGATGAAGAAGCAAAACGCAAAGCCGCCCATGCCCGGGAACCGAAAGGAATCTCTTTGCGTCCTTGCGACTTTGCGTTCTGCTGTTCAGCATCGGCTAAACAGATGCATAAGAATATATCAGCGCATCTATGGGATCGAGTTCTCAGTTCCGGCAAAACATAAAAACGGGGGGTAAAATTGGCCGCACCGGTCATCCGGGATGGCTAAAGAACCGATAACCACTGTGTGTTCAATCATATATCCGGGTCCGGCGCCGATTGTCCGCGCCGGGAGGCCACCGGGAGTGCCTGAATTCTTTGAGGTCTCCCGTCTTTGCAGGTATATTTTCATATTCAGCGCCACGGGAGAACGATCCGATGGGAGTGCCGATATCTCAGATGTGGACGGTCGCGACCTATATGCTCAAGCAGAGGTTGGCCGGCCGCAAACGTTACCCCCTCTTGCTGATGCTCGAACCGCTGTTCCGCTGTAATCTTTCCTGCGCCGGTTGCGGCAAGATCCAATACCCGTCGGAGATCCTGAAAAAGCATCTCACGCCTGAGGAGTGTTTCAAAGCGGCCGAGGAATGCGGCGCCCCCATGGTGAGCATTCCAGGCGGTGAACCGCTCCTGCACCCCCGGATGGCCGAGATCGTTCAGGGACTGGTCAAGCGGAAAAAATACGTCTACCTTTGCACGAATGGGTTGCTGCTCAAGGAAAAGCTCCCGCAATTCCATCCCAGCCGGTACCTGACCATCAATGTGCACCTCGACGGCCAGAGGGAGGAACACGACCGGTCGGTGTGCCGGAAAGGGGGATACGATCGTGCCGTTGAGGGGATCCGGGAAGCGATTCGCAGGGGATTTCGCGTCACGACCAACACCACGCTGTTCAACGGCTCCGACCCGAAGAGTGTGCGGGCGTTTTTCGATGAGATGATGGATCTGGGCGTGGAGGGGATGACCCTCTCGCCGGGCTACAGTTACAGCAAGGCTCCCGATCAGGACCACTTCCTGGGCCGGGCGGCAACCCGGGCGCTCTTCCGCGGGATATTGAGCAACCGGAAGAAGCGCTGGCGTTTCAACCAGAGCGCGCTCTTTCTCGAGTTCCTGATGGGCCTGCGCGATTACGCCTGTACGCCATGGGGCATGCCCGCATACAACGTGTTCGGCTGGCAGAAGCCCTGCTATCTGCTCCAGGACGGGTATGCCGGGACTTTCGCCGAGCTTATGCAACAGACAGAATGGCACAAGTATGGCGCCGAATCGGGAAATCCCGGCTGCGCCAACTGCATGGTGCACAGCGGGTATGAGGCCAGTGCGGTCAACGATACTTTCGGATCGCTCCGCGGCTTGTCGGCGACGCTGCGGGCGACATTTTTCTCCGGCGGCTATCCCGACCAGAGCGCCGTGGAAACCGGGGCCGCAGTGCCCACGCCCGCCAACCGCGCGCCTGCGGATGCCGGACCTGCCGTCGGAGACACGAGCAGCGGCTTAGTGTCGCCGCCAGGATGGAAGGCTTCTTGAGAATATGCCCGGGCGCAATCTGATATCGACAGGGAGACGATCGTGAGTCCCAGCCAATCCACTAGCCGACCCGAGAGCAGGGCCTTCATTGCTCTTCGCGACCTCATGCAGGGGGGGCGCCCCCTGATTTATATCCGCACCTCGGAAGAACTGCGCGCCCGGCAACTGCTGCAGGAGGCCGCACAGCGCCTGTTCCCGAAGCCGGTGCCGGTCTGGTCCTGGACCTCTACGCGCGGCCTGATCGGCCCCGGCGACGACTCATCATCCGGCAATCTCCTCGATCCCGGCGCAGTTCTCGATTTCATCGCCGGCCACACAGGGCCGGCGATATTTCAATTGCGGGATTTCCACGAGTTCATGGAAGGCGGCTCTGAAATCCGCCGGCGGCTGCGCGATCTGTATGAAATCTGCCTCGATACCGGCAAGTTTGCGGTGATCACGTCGTCGCGCAGGGTTCTTCCGGAAGAGTTGCGCCACCAGATTGCTTTCATGGACCTTCATCATCCCGATCTGGAGGAAGTGATTGAGTTCCTGGCGGCGGAAGGGCAATTGCTGGCACGGCAGGGCCATGTGGTGGAGACGGACGGTCAGGCAGCCTTCAAGATCGCGCGCGCGCTGCAGGGCCTGACTCTCGATGAAGCCCGCCACGCAATGCGCCGGGCTCTGGCGCGCGGGGGAAGGCTCGACGGCGAATCGACGGCACTCCTGCTTGAAGAAAAAAAGCTGATCGTCAACCAGTCCGGCTTGATCAATTACGTGGCCGACGGCACTCAGATCGACCACGTCGGGGGGCTCGAGTCCCTCAAGAAATGGCTGCTGGCGCGGCGGCAGCTGTTTATGGAGCGCGAAAGCCTGGCCGCGGAAATCGTCCCCAAGGGCGTACTGGTGATGGGGGTCTCCGGCTGCGGCAAGAGTCTGTCGGTCAAGGCCATCGCCTCCTGTTTTGGACTGCCCCTCTATCGCATCGACATGATCGAAGTCTTCTCCGGCCGCCACGGTAATCCCGATGCCGCCTTTGCCGAGGCCTGTCACACGGTCGAATCGCTGGCGCCGGCCGTGGTCTGGTTTGACGAGATCGAGATGGGGCTCACGGGGCAGGGGACTGAAGCCGGAACCAACCTGGGCCGCATCTTTGCCTTCTTCCTCACCTGGATGCAGGAAAAGGCCCGCGGCCTGTTTGTCGCCGCCACGGCAAACCGCATCGATCTGCTGCCGGCCGAGATGATCCGCAAGGGCCGGTTCGACGAAGTGTTTTTTATCGACCTCCCCGGTGATGAAGAGCGCATCGAAATCTTCCGCATTCACCTGGAGAAGCGCGGCATTGATCCGGTCGCGATTGAAATCAACCGGCTCCGGCGCATTACGCAGGGGTGGACGGGGGCGGAAATCGAGCAGTGCGTGGTCTCGGCGCTCACCGCGACGAGGCTCGAACACTCGTCCATGAGTTTTGAGCAATTGCACCGGGCGGCACTCGCCGTCATTCCGCTGTCGAAGACAATGCGGGAGCAGGTGGAACACATCCGGTCGTGGGCCTACGACCGCGCGGTGCGCGCTTCTCCCCGGGAAGGTGCCCGCTGACCCGTTTTATTCATCAAGAAAGGATCGCAAGACAGCTCAGGACATGGAAGAACGCGGACGAACACGGATCGGGTCATTTCCCTCCCGGTTTCAGTAACAGTTTGTGAGCGGCCTCTTTCTCCACGCGATCCGGGGAAAACGCCAACGGGAAATAGGTGTCTTTCGCGAACAAAGGCAGCAGGTTGCCGTAGAAAGGGCTCTCCGGCTGGCCGGATTGGCCGGGGACATTGGTGACCATCGAGCGATCCCAATTCGAGACGTCGAGGATCTCCCGATAGGTCGCGCCATCGGCGGCGACGGTCCCGGTTCCGCCCCGACGTTCAATCGTCGGCAGGTCGAAAGGCGCTACGAACGGGTGCGGGAAAGCCTGGGTGTGCATTCTCCCCCAACGCCATGCCGCCCAATCCTCACCCTGGCTCGCCTTAAGCTGTCCGATCGCCTTGCCCAGGCTCGTTTCATGCTGAGAGCGGCGCTCGGCGACCGGCCGGGCGATTTCGCGCTCCTGCGCGGTCGACGCGGCACGCCATGCGGAATACAGCGCCGCGGCCGAGCTTTCCCGTGACAGTACCGCATCCCATCCGGCCAGCAGTTGCCGGGCGCGCTCGACCTCGGGTTGGGCGGACATCCAATCCCGGAACAGCGCCTGCTCCAATTGGGCCCTCAGCGACAGGGCGTCGAGCTGCATGCGGCGGTGATCCTCAAGCGTGTAGCTTTTTCCGGGCTGGATCATCTGCAGGAGACGCGTTATCCGATCGAACGGAACCGTGCTCGACGACTTGAACATGATCGGCGGCGTATAGCCTTTCGGCTGAATCTGGTTATTGGCGGTTGCGACAAAGCCGCGCGCGGGATTGATCTCGTGCGGCAGGTCCTTGCGGAAGCCGTCCCACTCGTATTCCCCCGTGCCGGGCACCGGCAGTCGCCCGACCCAGCCTTTTCGATTGGGGGTCAGCGCCGATGCCTGCCAGGAGATGTTGCCGTCGACATCCCCGCAGATCAGGTTTTCAGTCGGAGCCTTCCAGTACATTGCGGCTGCCAGAAACTGGCGGCAATCGCGGGCCTGGGCCAGGCGCAGGCTCCCGAGGTAGGGAGCCGTCCCGGGCTCGAGCAGCGCCGATCGCAACGCGTAGGCACGATGTCGTGCCCGGTCCTCGTAAAAAACGGGTCCGTGCCGGGTGAACTTCAGTTCCACGATCTGCGATGCGGCGCCCTTGACGGCGATTTCCTCGCGAACGATCTTGATCGGTTCCCAGGCGCCCCGCCACTTCGCCTCGTTCGGATTCGACGGGTTAAGCTCCTCGACATAGACATCTTCCTGATCTGTGCCTACGATCGTGAGGCCCCAGGCGAGCCGTTCGTTGTGGCCGATGGCCACCCCGACAAACGGCGGCTCGCCGGATCCGATTACGTTCCAACCCGGCGCATTCAGGTGCACGATGTAGCGCAGCGACGGATTCGTCGCCTCGCGATGCGGATCGTTGGCGACAACGGGCTTGCCGGTTGCGGACAGCTTGCCGCTCACGACCCAGTTGTTCGAGCCGGGTTCGGCAATCTCACCCGGGTCCCCGGATGCAAGCGCCAGCCTCGGGGCCGCAGCCGATCCCCGGCCAAACCAGCTTCTGAAAGGTTCGATGATCTCCGGGCGGATGCCACCCCCTCGGCCTCCGCGGCTGCCGGTCGTTACCGATTCGTCGATGATCGATACGTCCAGGCCAGCAGGCACTTTCAGGTCGTCCGACGGATCCGGAGCGCGCTGGCGGTTGGCTTCTTCAACGCCGAGGCGGGCGACATTGCGCGCCAGCTGAAGCTCGTTCGAGGCGTCGCCGAAAGACGCCGATCGCAGCACTGCCGTCTCCGCCGTCCACGGATCGGGCTTGATCCCCGTGAGCTTGAACTCCACCGGCAGATTGCCGGCGTGATCCGCGATGAACGCATTCACCCCGGCTGCATAGGCAGTGAAGATACGCTTCCCCTCCGGATGATAGCTGGTCCACTCACGATCGTCCATCGGCCCGCGATACTTGAGCAGGCGCGCCGTCTGGTCGCGGGCCACCGCCTGCGGGCCGAGGATTTCAGCCAGCCGCCCCTCACGCTGGCGCCGCCACATTTCCATCTGCCACAACCGGTCCTGGGCCATCACGTAGCCCTGGGCCATGAACAGATCATCTGTGTTTTGGGCGTAGATGTGGGGTATGCCCCAGCGATCCCGAATCACGCGCACCTCGGCATGGAGGCCGGGTATTCGAAGCTCACCCGAGATCTGCGACAACGATTCGGCCGCCAGCGCCTTCACCCGATCCCCTTGGGCGATGCTGCCGTGGACCGAAAGCCAGATGAGGGTCAGCATGACCGCAATCAAGGCGATGCGCCGGCGAGACAAGAAGAATAATTCGAACCTCGGCACCAACATGGCAGGATCTCCTGTCGCTGAAATCAGCACACAGCGTCCGGATCGGCTCTGCGAAACGGCGACACGCGCGGAGGGATCTGCACTGAACGGGGTCGCAAGCCTACCCCTCCCATTCCGCGCGCTGCTGCAACCCGGCGCTGGACTGTCTGGATAACCGTTACATGAGGCCACATTATAAGCCAAGAGCGGCTTCCATGAAAACAGATCTAACCCGAAAACTATTCACACACTAGGGAGTTGCGGTGTGCCGGCGCAGGGAGATGAAAACTCAGCCGGCATCTTTCCGTTCGCTCTGAAATGAGCCGTGGAGCAATCGTTTGGGGTACGAACACTACCTGTTCCCGGATGAGGAAAGCCCGGCTCCGGGGCGTGCCCGCGGGGGATATGAGTGCCGGGCGGACCCGGCGTAACTGGCTGCAGGCGCTATGCTCTCCCGCCCGCAAGCGCTGCGCCGCCGCAAAGGGAGAACTGTGCCTGCGACCAGTGCACCGGGCGCGGGGAGAGGGAACGGGCCGCGACATCGCGCCACGTTCCCTCTCCCCGCTATTCCCGTGACTGCGTTGATCGGGCGTTTTACCAGGGTTGCGCCTGCATCCGCCCCGAAATCGGTGGGAATTCGGCAGTTACCCCGCCAACCCGCGAGTCCACTGCCCAGCACCTCGAAAGCAATCACGCTGTCCTCACCGCTGCTCCCGCTCCTTAACTTATTGCTCGGAGCAGTCTTTAGTTGAAAAAACTGGCAAGAATCGATGATGTGAGAAAACCTGGGCGTAACCCGCCTTAGTTAAACGTTCTTGCGTCTTCCGGCATCCTGATGCAAAGCAGCCCCTTACGCGTACTTTCAATTGTCATGGGCGACTGGAGGTGGAGATGCGGCCTATCCTCGGCCCTGTCAAACCGTAACGCACCAAGCCCCGACGCGGGGCAGGAAAATACAGCAGATGCCGCGGATTAGTCTGATGGGAAATCCCCGTCCAGTTCCACCGTCGTCTGCACACCAATTGCCGGTTGCGCCTTGCGGCGGGACGCATACAAGGTTGGTGTGCGTCCCCGGTTTTCCGAATTCACCGCGCCGTAATCCACGCTTGACCGATCCTTCCAATAAGGTTAACTTAAGATGAACCGCAGGGGACAAGATGACGATTTCAATCAATGCCAAGCAGTTGCGGGCGTCTCTGCCGGAGGTCGTTCGGCGTGTGCGCAAGGGGGCCAGGTTCACGGTAATCTACCGAAGTCGCCCCGCATTTCTCATCGTTCCGGTCGATGACGGTGGAGAGGCTCAGGGCGCGCTGCAGGATGAGCCGCTGTATCATGCGAATGCAGTCGGCCGATCTCAGGACAGGAGCGCTGCCGCAGACCATGATCGCATTCTCTACCCCAGATGAAGGCGCTATTTGTCGACACGGCCGGGTGGATGGCCTGCGCCGATGCTGCTGACGCGGCGCACGAAGACGCGTGCGCCGCTCGCGACTCGGCCCTTGAGCAGAGCATCGTTCTTATCACTACCGACTATGTTGTCGACGAGACTCTGACTCTGATCCGGAAACGCCTGGGACTGCGGGCGGCGGAGACCTGGTGGCGGCAGATTGAGGCAAGCACCAGACTGCGCTGGGAGTGGATCGGCGAGCCCCGCGCGGAGCGGGCCCGCAGCCTGTTCTTTCATCATCGCGACAAAGATTTTTCCTTCACCGACTGCACCAGTTTCGTCGTGATGCGCGAGCTGAAAATCCGGCAGGCCCTCACAACGGACGCGCACTTCCGTCAGGCGGGATTCAATATCCTACCCGGAAATTAGGGGACACACACTAATGAAGCCCAAATCGGACAATTGAAGAGGTAACAACGTGCGATTCGAAGGCGGCGCGTCGGAGCCCGCTTGTCGCCTTGTGACGGACATGATTAAAAGCGGTGCCCCCCCCGGTTTCCCCGGAATCATGCTTCGTCGCTTCCCATTTGTTTCGCCCACCGCGCCTTTGCCCGATCGGCGAATGAAGGACCGTGCGCCGAGGCGCCCGAGACGATCCGTTCAAAACCAGGCATGAACGCGTATTTGCGCGCGTGATCGACCCGAACGGTGTTGACAAGTCCTTCCCATTCATGCTCCAGTCCTGCTTTCCGGTAAAGGTTGCGCGCGGCCTCGAAGTTGGACAGCCCGTTCTCGTAGTACTTGCTCTTCTTGGCATTCAAGATGCGGAATCCCATCGCCCGCCCATGCCAATTGGTCCGGTCACCTTTGGGTACGTAGCGCATGAACTCCTCATAGCCGAATTCGGACGGTTGTTTTTCGAAGTCGGCCCACGACTGAGCAAGGGCGTCTTCCTTGCGGTCAAGGTAGCTCAGGATCTCGGGACGCATTTGCTCCAGCGAGAAGGCCGCATCGTTGTGCCAGTTCCGGGTCGGCTCAAGTGCGAGACCCTTCTCGACCCAGTAACCCGCGTTAGTTAAACGTCTCTCTGTCTTCCTGCATACCGCTGCGAGGCAGCCCCCCAGCGGGTATCCTCAAGTGTCGTCGGCGACGGGAGGTGGACACGTGGCCTATCCTCGGCGCCGTTAAATTCTAACGCACCAGGCCCCGACGCGGGGCAGGAGAATAGAGCACAACCCACAGATTAAGCTGATGGACAATCCCCGTCCAGTTCCATCCTCGTCGGCATACGAATTGCCGATTTTGCCGTGCGGCGGAACGCCTACAAAACTGGTGTCCCCGGTTTCCGGGCTTCTCCGTCTTCCGGGGCACGCGGATCGATCCTGCCGACCATGAGGCCCGCCGGCAGCTGACCGGCTACCTGGTCCATCCGCCGATCGCCCTCGAGCTGTTCCGCTATCGCCCGGAAACCGGCCAGGTTATCTGCTGCGGCCGACAGCGCGGGCGCAGCCTTCCCGGCGCTCGATTTCCTGGCCGCCTTGTGCATGCATATTCCGGATGCCGGACAGCAGTTGGTCTGGTACAGCGGCGCCTTCTCCAATAACTGTTTATATAATTATGCCGTCATTTGCTCGGCAGCTGCATGGGACCGATGGATCCATGGTTCATGAATCCTTTATCCGGGAACAACTGCGGCACGACCGCTCGCTTCGGGCCGTCGAGATGGCTCGGCGCATCCGTGACCGTTTTGCCTTGACCGTGCACCCGCGCAGCATCGAGCGCGCCCTCGAGCGCACCGAAAAAAAGCTCCCTGAGGGAGGAGGCAGAAGGAAAGAGGAATTGGGACCGTTATGCTATCGATTTTTTGGGCGCCTATTATGAACGGCTGCGCGGCCAGATACTGCAGGGCTTGCGTAACAGTCATTCGCTGGCTGGGCTGATCGGGCGTTTTACCAAGGTTGCGCCTGCATCCGCCCCGAAATCGGGGGGAATTCGGCAGTTACCCCGCCAACCCGCGAGTCCACTGCCCAGCACCCCGAAAGCAATTACCTATCATTCATTAAGCTCTGGAGACGCTGGGCGAGAGCTTTGATGAGCGGAATGTGCTGCCTCGTGATGCGATTGTAGATCTTTTGCGATTCCTCCCGGCCATATATGTGGGAGGTCTTGTTCCTGTCGGCCAGCATGTCCAGGAAGCCGTCTTCTTCGGTTATCCAACCCTGCCCGAAGGCGGCTTTCAGGGAATCTTTGGGGGATCTGGCTTCTATTCCTCTGTCCTCCAGATAGATCTTGAGCGTCTTCCAGAGCAACTCGAAACAGAACTCGAACCGCTGAATCACCCCGTCCCTATCGAGCTCATCACGGGCTTCGGCCGCGCCTTCGCTCAGACGGTCTAGGGCATTCATGAACTGGTTCAACGAGTATTCAAGCCGGTTCTTCATAAATTACCCGTCCGGTTTCGAGGATCATCTCACGAAAATCCTCGTCGACATCCGGCAGATAGACTACATCGATCTTGTGAAGACCCGCGCATTCGTTGACGCTCTCCAGAATCCTGCGAGCCTGTCGAAATTGGGGTTGTGGATGATCCACTGCGATATCGAAGTCGGCGCCCCGGGAATGACGATCATTGGCGCGCGAGCCAAACAATAGAATCCGACGCGGTGACAGGGCATCGCGCAGAATGGCGACGGCCTTGCCAAGTATGTCCCGTTCTCTGGAATCGTCCATCGAGCTCTTTGGCCGCCTCCTGCCGTATTATACCCATTTGACTTATATGCGTTTCTATCCGGGAGCACAAGGGGAAATCGGGCAGGAGACGAAGCGGCCTCGATCTCATCCGGAAACGGCATCGTTTACCTCAGTCGCAAATACCGACCCCGACCCCAACCCGGAAAGCCCTGCTTCCTTCGGGAACTCCTGCTGGTTCGAAGGCTGCAGGACCCTCCGGCTGATTCTGATGTCGCTCTTGGCCAGCGGCAGCGTGCCCCGGTTCTCGATGCGCACGACGAACTCCTGCGGCTGGCCGGCCGTTCCGGGCACACTGGGCGCAATGAGGCCGACGATGGCGACCACGCGCAGGCCTGATCGGCAACGGCCCCGTCATCTACAAGATCCTGCGCCACCTGAAGCTGTGGGACCGGCCCGAGCGCCCGCCGCCCCCCGCCGAGCGTTCCATCCAATACGATGAGGAGATCGCCGGCATCGACGAAGCCGGCCAGTGGCCGGACGCGACCGGATGAGATGGTCATGGGCTCCTGTCCAGCCCCGGGCCACCGCCGTCACCCTTGGCAGGAGTGTGTCTGAAATCGGCGCCGGCGCGGGGAGGGGGAGCGGGACGCGACGTCGCGCCCCGCTCCCCCGCCCCGTTTCACCCTCATGCGGACCCTCTCCCCCACGTTTCAGCCGCCTTTCGCATGAAACCAGGGATATTTCCCGATCCCTCCCCCCCGATCCACACCATCGTTACTCGTAATTGTTTAGCCAAATCAAAGAGAGATCCTGGACACCCAGTTCTCCCTGCTGAAAAATGGGTTTCCAGATGTTCATCCGGCTCCGTGCGGTTTGAACCGTCATTGCCTGATCCAGACGACCATCTCTCCCCGACCACGGTTAGCCCAGGCAAAATAGGGTACTGCGACGATCTGCCGCGGCGCGCCGTCCTGTCCGGAAATCGTCGTGGTCAGCGTCTCAACGCCGCCCAGGAGATCCGTCCGATATGCCGGGGTGAAGTTGGCCGTGAGCGGTAGATTCAGGTCGAGCACCTTGCCGCCATTGTCCACGCCCTCGATCGCAAAGAGAATCGGGCCGCGCTGGATTGCCGCCCTGCCGGCATCATCCTTGATGCCGGGATTCCCAAGCACGCGGCGCACGGGCATGGGGAACGTGATGCCGGCGCGGACGGAACGAAGCGCATTCCCGGATTTCGAGATCATGACATCCGCGCGCGGGCTGCACCAGCCGGGTGCGGGGGCGGAACTCGTCACGTCCGCCAGGGTTACACCCACCGGCTCAGTCGATGGCGTCGCAAAAGAGTACAGATCGGTGCCGAACACTGACGGGCCGACCCACTGCGGGACGCGCAGCTTGAGCGGAAACTCCACGGGCCGGTCCGCGGTAATCACGAATCCCACCTTGCCGTCCCACGGGTAGTTCGTCGTCTGGGCGACGTGGACCTTCGCGCCCTTGATCGTCACGTCGGCTTCGCTGTTCACGTAGAGGTTGACGTAGAGTGCATTGCCGTCGGTCGCATAGATGAGCCCCGGCAATTGCGCGATGAGGCGCGAGAGATTCGCGGGGCAGCAAGCCACGTCCATATAAGCGGCACGCTGCGCGCGCCCCGACGACTCGAGCGGATTCTGATAAAAGAAAGTGTCACCCTGCACCGACACGCCTGAGAGGAGTCCGTTATAGAGTGTCTGCTCCAGCGCGTCGAGATACTTTGCTTCGCCGGTGCGCAGGAACATCCGGTGGCCCCAGAGCACGGCGCCCACCGACGCGCAGGTCTCGGTGTACGCGTTGGCGTTCGGCAGCTGATAATCGGCGCCGAACGCTTCCGTGCCGCCGATCGATCCCAGGCCGCCCGTGAGATAGGCGCGCTTCGAGTACACGTCCTGCCACAGCCGGTCGACGGCCCGGCCGTATGCCGCGTCCTTCAGCATGGCCGCGATATCGGTCATCGCGCTGTAAAGGTACATGGCGCGCACCGCGTGCCCGTGCGCCGTCGTCTGATCGACCACCGGCTGGTCGTCCTGCCTGTAGGCGCGGTCGTTGTAGAGCAGCCAGCTCCGGTCGGTGTAATCCTGCGACGCGTGATGATCCGTGCCGCGCACGTCGAGGAAGAATTTCGCCTCGTCGAGAAACCTTCGATCCTCGGTCGCCTGGTAGAGGCGGACGAGCGCCATTTCGACGACCTCGTGTCCGGGCGCGTCCCGCCGCGCCGTCGCTCCGAACGTTTTCACGACGAGATCGGCTTCCTTGAGCGCAACGTCGAGGAGCGTGCGCTTTCCCGTCGCCTGGTAGTGCGCGACACCCGCCTCGAACAGATGACCGGCGTTGTAGAGCTCATGGCTGCCTGTGTTCTCGTACTGCCAGCGTTCCGTGCCGACCCCTGCCGCCGGCTTGGCCGGATTGATCGTGCGTGCCGGAAACACGTAACCGTCCGGCTGCTGGCACTTGGCGATGAGCGCGATGAGGTCGTCCACCTGCTTCGTGAGGGCGGGATCCGGATGCGAGACGAGCGAGTACGACGCGGCTTCGATGATCTTGTAAACGTCGGTGTCGTTGAACCGGCGGCCGAGGTAGTCGCCGGTCATCAGGCCTGCGCCTTTTCGCAGATTGTCCACCCGGCCCGTTTTTTCGTTCTGCTGCATGATGTGCGGTATCGTAACCGCGCGGTTCGTTTCCATCTTCTGCTGCCAGAAACCGCCCGTCACCTGAACGTTCGCAATCGGCACGGGCCGAAGCGGATAGGCCGGCCCCGGCGGCGCGGACGCGGGCAGCAGAGCCGCCGATGCGGCTGCCGTGAGTACTGCAAGATGCACTCGGTTCATCGCTTTGATCCCTTTCCTGTGTTCCGTCGTCCGAATCTCGTCCGGACCACACAATTTCGATTGAGCAGATCTTCTACCGGAACGTGCCGTCTTCCCAGACCAGCCATGGGAACGGCAACTCTCCGGTACCTATCGGAGCGCCTGGCGGGGCGGCCACTTCCGTCGGGAAGACGAATTTTGACGGATCTGCCTGGTAGCGCCCGATCTGGGCGGCCGCGAATTTCAGATGCGCCAGTTCGGCCTCGTCTTTCATCACCTTCGCCGAGGCATACGCCTTCAACTGGTCCAGCTTGAAAGCAGCCATGGCCCGCGCCTCGGGCGCCGTGTCGGCATCCGAAGCAAGTCTCATCAGGTAATACAATACCGAGTTGCCCACCACCCGGTGAATCTCGGCAAGGTACGGATCGGCGGGTGGTTCCGACTTCCAGGTGCCCGCAAGAATTGTTTCGATCACCTCCGCAAGCGTGGGTGCGGCCGGGTCCATGGCCCGGTTGCTGATCAGCCGTGCCGCGCGCTCGGGATTCAGCAGCACCGCAACGGTTATGTTCGCGGCGGATTCGGCGGCTGCGAGCGGATCGAAGGTCGGCGCCGTGTGGCGCGGGAACACCTCGCCGCCGCTCACTCCGGCTCTGGGGGGAATGAGTTTCAGGATGTTGCGCGGCAGCGACAACGCCTCCGGAGTGATCGTTCCGAGCAGGAGTCTCAGCGCGAGCCTCTGCGCTGCGGCAGGAACCACCTCCACGATCTTCTGGCCGTCGCCGCGCACGGCGGCGCGGTAATCGACCCCGCCGATCGATTTGCCGGCAGCCTGCGTCTGGTAGCGGTGGAACAGGTATACCGGCACCAGGACTTCCTCCAGCCGTGCCATCGCCGTCCCTTGCGGAATATTGTTCTCCGAGAAGTTGTTCAACGCGATCTGACGAATCTTCATCACCCGTTCGAGTTCGGAGAGCGGGTCAGGCCCGTTATCCCAGTCATGCGAGAAGGGGGATGCGCTCGAGTCGCCCGACTCGCTCAGGCAGTACAATCCGCGCCGGTGGGCATCGTTGATGATTTTGTCGAGCGCCGCGTCTTCGTTCGTCCCATCCGGGAACTGGGAGTAGGCATACGCCACAAACACTTTGTCCCATTCGCCGATCCCTACGGTGTAAGCCTCGGAGAAATCGAGCGTGCCATTGTCGCGGATCTTGATATAGGGGTGCGGGTAATCCATCACGGATGCACGGTTGGCGATGCTCGAGACGTAGTTGTGGCCGAAACCGAGCGTGTGGCCGACCTCGTGGGCGGACAGTTGCCGGATCCGGGCCAGGGCGACTCTTTCCAGTTCCTGCGTATCCGCCGCATTCCCCGCGTACGCCGGCTTCAGTCCCGACAGGATCAGGAAATCCTGGCGTATGCGGTCGGAGCCCAGGTACACCCGGCCCGTGATGATCTCTCCGGTTCGCGGGTCGCGCAGCGAGGCCCCCGAGGACCAGCTGCGCCCGGGGCTGTGCGTCCAAAGGATCATGTTGTAACGAAGATCCATCGGATCGGCATCCGCAGGCAGGACGTTGACCTGAAACGCGTTGCGGAAACCGGCGGCCTCGAAGGCCTGGTTCCACCAGGAGGCGCCCTCGACGAGCGCGGAGCGGATGGGCTCCGGCGTGCTGGCGTCAACGTAATAAACGACCGGCTTCACGGGTTCGCTGACCGCCGCGGCCGGGTCTTTCTTCACAAGCCGGAACCGCGAGCTGTACTCCTTGCGGGCGAGCTCGCGGAACGGCGAAGCATAGTCGATAAATTGCATGCCCATAACCCCGGACCGCGGGTCATAGCGACGCGGCCGGTATTGGCCGTCGGGCAGCTCCACAAGCGAATGGTGGACGCGCACGGTCGTTCCCGCACCGCCGCCACCGCCTCGACCGCCGCTCGGCGCTGCCGCACTGCCCCTCCCTCCCGGCGCTGCCGCCGGAGCGCCGTTATAGGTCAGGATGACCTCCACCTCCGTGTTCTTCGGAAAGTTCCTGGTTCTCGGCCAATACAACGCGCAACGGTTCCGGTCGATCCCGCCCATTCCGAGGTTCTGGGCATCACGCATGAAAAAATCGGTCGCATCCACCAGGACGCGGCCGTCTTCTTCTGCGGCAACCCTGAAACCGAACACCGCCGGATCCGTGTACGCTTCCTTCACGGCACGCGGCTCCACCGGATCGCCGGTCACCGCACGGTAGCGGTAATTGACCTGCGTCGCCAGGATCTTGGAGCCAAAGCGGTCGAACCTCAGCGACTGACCGCCGTTCCAGGCCCCGCGGTTGCGTCCTTCAATGCTGGAAGACAGATCGGTTACATACAGAAACTCGGTTCCCAGCTTGTCGATTTCAAGCCACAGCCTCTCGGCCCTTTCTTCCCAGTAGAGGTTGAAAAAGCCTTCAAGCTTCTGCATGCCCGCGGTTCGTTCGCGAATGGTAGGGACCGGCGCGTCGGCGGCTTGTCGTTGCGCGCTTCCGGCAACCGCAGTCACGGCGCAAATGGCGATCAGCATGGATACTCGTCGGATCATGATGGGCCTCCCAGGTTGTGGCCCATCATGATTCCGTCGGGACGACGTTGTCAAGCGCGTGGCCCGGAGTAGTGCAGCCCGGTGGTTCCCATCCACCTCGCAGAGCGGCTGTTGCGGCGCTCACAGCGGGAAACGCGGGGACACCCACCTCGTTCCCTATAAGAATGATTCGGACCTCGGCACCAACATGGCATCATTGGGGCCGGCATCACTCCCGGACGAACAGATTCCTGCCACCGCCCGGCATTACCCCTGCAGCAATTGACTTCTGTATTCCGTTCGGTGGTTGAAGGTTGACCGAGGGACTGGTTCAGTCTGAGGTTGAACGGAAATTCCGGGGGTCGGTTAACAGCGGCGAGGGACTGGATCCGGCCAATTTGCTTTCTCATCTTCTCCTGACATGTGGTAATTTGGCTCAACTCGCCAGGAAAAGGGCTCTATGAAAAAGGATGATGGAACCGCAGAAGAACTCCGGATGTCTTTTCTCGATCATATTGATGAATTGCGCAAGCGTTTGATTTATTGCTCCATAGCAATCGCAGTTGCATTTTTCATCGGTTTTGGTTTCTCGCGGCAGATTTATGATTTTCTATCCGTGCCTGTCAAGATTGAGGCGCGAAAGGCCCGCCTGGCACGAGAAGAAAAACTGCTGGGCCCGGATACGCGCGCCGCTTTGACCACTGCCCTCAAGGAAGGGGATACGCTGCAATACACCTTTGCTTTAGATGCGGTGATTGAGGGCGTCAAAGTACCTGCAGGCACCACAATTCCAACCAGGATTGTAAACAAGAACGGCAAAATCACAGCAGTGATGGCCACAAACTGGGTTTTGGGCAAAACCGTTATCCCCGAAGGAAAAGAAATCACCGAGGTCTTGGGCGAAGCAGCCGCTCTACCCGGTTTCGATGTCCGCGATGAATTGGTCCTGACCAGGGTCTCCGGGGGCTTCACCTTGCGCATGCAGGTAGCAATATATGCTGCAATCGCCCTGGCAATTCCATTTTTGCTATACCAGGTTTGGGCTTTTGTATCTCCCGGTTTATATCGGCATGAAAAAAAGTACATTTTCCCGGTCATAGGAATGGGATCCGTACTCTTTATCACGGGTGCGATTTTTGCCTATAAAGTGGCTTTTCCATTGGCCTGCAATTTCCTGTTGGGCTGGCAGGAGGGGTTTCAAACGCTGCTCAACGCCGAAGAATACCTTGATCTGATATTGTTCCTGATGCTGGGATTAGGATTCGTTTTTCAGATCCCCACGATTTCATTCATTCTGGGTCGTATCGGTTTAATCACACACCGGTTTCTCTTACGGTACTGGCGTCATGCGGTGATCCTCATCGTCGTGGTGGCCGCAATTGCCACTCCGACGCCTGATGCGTACAATCTGATGGTCGTAGCCATTCCGATGTGCGTCCTGTATTTCTTGAGCGTCGGTATTGTCTGGCTTTTCGGCAAAAAGCGAAAATCCGACCTGGAGATTAACGAAGAATCATCAAGCAGAAATAGTCTTCTGATCGGGTTGCTCTTTCACCAGTTCGCCCGTCGCCAATCCAGCAAGGCGACAAATTGAAATTCAGAGAATGACCAGCGATCCCGCGCAATCCGACGCAAGCTCCGGTCCCTACGGGCCTGCAAAAGTCCTGCACATAGATCGGATCCGTGTGCATCGGCGTTCATCCGTGTCCTGATACGCTTTTCACTCTCTCCTTCATGAATAATCCGGTTAGGGAGGCCATGCCGTTGGTGCGGAGCGTGGGAGCCGTCAGCTTGCTGGTTGCCGTGCTGAGCACCGCAGCCTTACTCCTGCGGTTCCGGGCGGCAAGCCTGGACGAGATCCGGCTGCGGCTGGCCGCGGTGGAGCAGATGCTCTCCGATCAGTCCCAAGGCGGCGAAGATGGCGTTGCGTAGCTCCTCGATTTAGTGTGTCGATTCCGAGAAGCGGCAGATCGTCCCGGCCGATTATCCATTTGACAGGCAACAGGAATGTCATTATCCTCGCATCTACTGGCCTGACCAATGGAGACACGCAGATGTCACTCCCGAAATCGGAAGTCATGTACGGTACGTTGGATTTGCTCGTCCTGAAAACCCTCGAGGCCCTGGGGCCGCAGCACGGATACTCGATTGCCCGGCGCCTTCACCAGGTGTCCCACGAGGTCCTGCGACTCAATCAGGGAACGCTGTACCCGGCGCTGCTGCGTCTGGAACACAGCGGCTGGATCGCCTCCAGGTGGGGCACAACGGAAAACAGCAGGAAAGCGCGGTATTACTCAATCACGAAGGCGGGCCGCAAGCGGCTCCTCCAGGAGGCGGACAACTGGGGAAAGGCGGCTGAAATCATCAACCGTGTTTTGGAAGGAGCATTCTGAAGCCGGGGGGGCATCCATGGCAAATTGGGCGAGATCGGTGATGTCGCGCGCGCTTTCACTTTTCCGCCGCCGTGAGCTTGAGGGCCGCGTGCATGACGAATGGCGGCTGCACCTCGACTTGCTGACCGAAGAGAATGTGCGCCAGGGCCTGCCGCCCGGGGAGGCCCGGCGCCGGGCGATGATCGCGCTGGGCGGCGTCGATCAATGCCGCGAAGAATGCCTGGAGGCCGGCGGCTTCCGGCTGCTCGGCGAGCTGAGTCAGGATTTCCGGTACGCCTTTCGCTCCCTTAAAAAGAATCCTGCGTTCACAACCGTCACTACTATCGTCCTGGCGCTGGGCATCGGCGCAAACCACGGCGTGCTCACGCTGATCGATGCGATAGTCTTCCGGCCATTGCCCGTGTCGCAGCCCAGCCGGCTGATCGAGATGTCATCGGGATCGTCGCGCCCTGATTTCCTGGATACCGTCGCCGCCGGCGATACCATCTCCGAACTGGCCGCGTTCAGCGCGCTTCCCCTGTTCGCGAGGACGTCATCCGAAGGCCTCTCGGGTCGGGGAGTCACGGCGAACTTCTTCCAGGTGCTGGGAGCCAAAATGGCCGCTGGCCGCGGATTCTCGCCGGAAGAAGCGGAGTTTCCTTCAGGCTCTCCGGTTGTCGTGATCAGCCATCGGTTCTGGCAGCGGGCCTATGGCGGCGACGCCGGTGTCATAGGCAAAGTCATCCGTTTGAATGGAGAACCGTTGACGATCATTGGCGTGGCGCCCAGGAATTTTCGCGACATTGCCTTTGCGGGCCCCTACCAGGATGTGTGGATTCCGCTCCCCATGTGGGGGAAGGTGATGCATATGGAGCAGTCCGCGGACTGGAAGGCGGGACAGCAGGATAGAGGGTTGCCCTGGTTGGGCGTGATCGGGAGGCTCCGGCCCGGGATCAGTCTCGAACAGGCGCAGGTTCGGCTGGGAGCAGTGTTCGCAAGTCTGAAAAAGGACTATCTCGCACCTCACCGCGACTGGAATCCGAGGGTGCTCTCGGCCGACAGGGCCCGCTGGCCGGGAGGCAACCTGCTGTTCGCCTCGTCAGTCATGTCGTCGGCAGCGCTGTGCCTGCTGCTGATTGCGTGTATTAACGTCGCCGGCTTGATGCTCGCCCGGGCGTCGGCGCGACAGAAGGAAATTGCCACACGTTTGGCTTTGGGTGCGGGCCGTGCGCGAATTATCCGGCAACTCCTTGTGGAAGGGCTGGCACTTTCGGGAATGGGCTTGATTGCCGGCATTGCCGTCTGCGGCCTGACGCTGCGGATTCTGCCGGAGCTGGAAGGAACCCTGGGGGCACCGCTGGATCTCGGCCTCACCGTTGATTTGAGATCGATGGCGGTCGCGGCCGCCATCGCGCTCATTTCGACCCTTCTCTTTGCGCTGACCCCGGCGTTGACGGCCTCGCGCGTAGACCTCACCGGCGCGCTCAAGGACCGGGGCTTCCTGAACGCGGATCCAAGAGGATCGCGCGGCCGCAGGCTCCTTGTGGCGCTTCAGGTGCTACTGTCCTTCATACTCCTGGTCGCGGCCGGTCTGTTCGCGCGGACTATTCTCCGCTTCGAATCCATGGATGCGGGATTTGACCGGAGCGTCTTGCTCCTCAAATCAGACTTTCTGGCCGTTGGAATCGACAAGGCCAAAGGGCTCGATTTCTATCGCCGCAGTCTCGATCGAATCCGCGAGCTGCCCGGCGTGCGCGCCGCGAGCTGGGCGGAGGATCTTCCTTTTGAGCGGACCCTCGCTGTGCTGGAACGCATTCGCCCTGAAGAACAAGAGTCTGATCGATGGTTGCGCGTGGAAGGCAACGCCGTAAGCTCGGGTTATTTCAAAACGGTTGGTATGGCCATTCTTCAGGGTCGGGACTTCACCACTCGGGAAATGGACAGTTCCGCGAACGTCGTAATTGTGAACGAGACCCTCGCCCGCCGGTTTTGGCCTGGAACAACCCCGGTGGGCAAGTATCTTCGCGTCAGAGGCCAGGATGACGCCCGCTTCGAGATCGTCGGAGTGGTCAAAGATGCGAAGTACCGAACGCCGTGGGAGGGTGAGAAGCCCTACGCCTATTTCCCTTTCTGGCGGTTCCCGTATTACCACATGGATCTGCACGTCAGTGGTTACGGGGACCCCTTGCAGCTTGTGGATTCTATCCGCAAGGCGTGCCAGGACGTGAATCCCGGCGTCAACCTCGATAATCCGCGACTCATGTCGGCCCAATTGGACTCGCTGCTGTTGCAGGAGAGGTCGGCCGCATTCCTGTTCATGACATTCGGCGGCCTCGCCCTCATCATGGCCGCGGTCGGCCTGTACGGTATCGTGTCTTACTCGGTAGCCCGGCGCACTCACGAATTCTCCATTCGGATGGCGTTGGGCGCTCGCTCGGTCGACATTTTCAAACACGTTGTGTCCGAGGGAATCGCGCTCGTCCTGACAGGCATGGCGATTGGCCTGCCGTGCTGCATCGTGCTGGCTCGTCTCCTTTCAAGCCGTCTCCACGGATTAAGCCCCTTCGATCCCATCACATACTGCGGCATTTCCCTTCTGTGCGTCTCGGTCGCCGCCATCGCTGTCGTCATGCCTGCCCGCAAAGCTGCAAAGGATCCGGCTCGAGCTTTGCGGTGCGAATAGAGCTGTGGTAAAAGACTGAAAGCGAGGGCGCGAAGAGAATCCGGACTCAAAACGGAAGCCGATTTCACCTGTGCGTTCGGTTACATGGAAAATGGCTCCCCCGAACCCTCTATGGGTCGATTTTCAGGGGGTATTTGAAATTCCTGGCGGACCAAAACTGGGCCCGGTTTCCCTGGAGACTATAAGGCACGTGCCAAGACCGGGCCATGATCCGATTATTCTGGCTGCTTCAGCGGATTCCGAACAGGTGGCGCTCGCCGCGGATGAAGACCATGCCCTGCGCAAGGGCGAGCGAGGACCAGACCGGCTCGTCGACCGAGTTGGTGGCCAGCACCTCGTGCTTCGGTCCCGCCCTGATCACGAACGTGTTGCCGTCCTCGCTGGTAAGGAGGATCTTGTCGCCGAACGCCACGGGCGAGGATCGGATGGTCGCGGGCACCGGTACCCGGCCGCCCTCGTACTGGATCGCGCCGGTCACGGGATCGAGACAGGTCATGATGCCGGCGTCGCTCACGAGATAGAGGTAGCCGCCGTAGAAGATTGGTGATGTGACATAGGCCGCGCCCTTGTTGTATCGCCACGCGAGCCTGCCCGCGGCGTCCTCCAGGGCGCCCGGGCGCAGCGCCAGCACGACTTTGGCCTGGCTGCCCGCGGTGGCGAACACGAGTCCGCGCCCCGTCACGATGCTCGGGATCGGATGGCTCACGGTGCCGGGTGCCCGTCCACAACTCCTTGCCCGTTTTCGGATCGTACGCAACGACCGCCTCTGCGCCGGACGCGATGAGTTCGTCACGCCCGGCGGCGTTTACGATGATCGGCGTGGCCCAGGTGCGCCGCATCGTGCGTGACACGCGCCAGGCTTCCTTTCCATTCGTGCGATCGAACGCCGCCAGGTACGAGCCCTCGCCCATCTCCTGATCGCACTGGAGAATCACGAGGTTTTCGTAGATGAGAGGCGAGGTGCCCGGGCCCAGTCCCCCCTTTGCCATGCCGCCCAGATCAAGCTTCCACTTCAGCGTGCCCTCGACGTCATAGGCGTAGAAACCGGCTGATTCGAAAAAGGCGTAGACAAGCGCTCCGTCGGTGGCGATCGTCGGCGACGCGTAAGTATTGGATTTGTGGCGATCGTCGAACGGCGGTCCTTCGAACGACGTCCGCGCCCACAGGATCCTGCCGGTGCCTGCCTGGACCGCATAGACCTGCAGCGTCAACATGTGCCCGACGCCGGTGCTGGCCTCGTTGACGTACCCGGGCTTCCCGTCGAAGCCGAGGT
The DNA here is from genome assembly GCA_963824985.1 of Terriglobia bacterium. GTDB lineage: Bacteria > Acidobacteriota > UBA6911 > UBA6911 > UBA6911 > JAFNAG01. Next base: position 3,160 of record CAWGRQ010000046.1, on the reverse strand, counting down.
GGACCGGCGCCTTCCAGCCGGGGATCACGGCGCCCTCGATCGCGGTCGTGACAAAGACCCGGTCGCCCCAGACTACCGGCGACGAATGACCCTTTCCCGGGATTTCCGTTTTCCATGCGATGTGCTCCGTCGGCGACCAACGGTCGGGGTAGGTGCCTTCGCCGATGCCTGCCCCGTTGTGGCCGCGCCACTGCGGCCAATTGTCGGCAGCTTTTCGGGGACGCTCAGCCCGGCGATGCAGACGCTCAAAATAAGCCCAAGGACGCAAGACGCAAGTAGGGATCGCATGCGGAGCAAGATAGCACGATGGCTGGAGCAATCCTAGAAAGTTGTGGCTTCGGGGTCGCCAAAAACAGGTCATGTCTTGTCTACACAACGGTTGCCGTCGTCAGTCCCCGGTTGGGCAATCCTCGACGAACGCGCGCAGGCGGCCGAGCGCATCGTCCCACTGCCTTGATATCAGGTCGAGGCAGCGGCGCCCCTCTTCGAGGCGCCGCTGCGACAATTGCCAAACGCTCTCGCGCCCGTGTCGCCTGCCGTACACGAGACCCGCTTTCTCCATCATCCTCAAGTGCTTGGTAATCGCCTGGCGCGTGACGCCGAAACCCGAGGTTAGCCTGGTGATGGACATCGGCCCTGCTTCACAGAGGCGGGATACAAGGCGCAGGCGGGTCTCGTCTCCAAGCGCCGCGAAAAGGGGCGCGGAGTTCTCCGGCCCGGTCATCGCCCTTGCTCTACCGCGCGTGGACAAGATACCCCTCGATCATCTTCACCATGATGCCCCAGCCGCCCTCGTTCGCCTTGAAGGCCTCCGCACGGCGCGCCGGCGGGATTCGATCGAAGCCGGACTCCGTGACGGTCAGCATGACGCCGTCCGCCACCTCTTCCAGGACGAAGACGACCAGCGTCGTCGGCTCGGCGGAGTAGTCGAGGCCTCGCTCAACGGCGAAGGGATGCCACCGGAAGGAGAACAGCCTCTCGGCTTCCATTTGCTCGATGGTGATCTCGAACGGCAGGTCCCCCAACTGCTGCTGAGATTTTGCGACCTCGGGATCCACCGTTGTGCCCACGAGCCTCCCGCGCATGCAGGCGCCCGGCGTGAACGGCCCTTCGAACTTCACCCCAAACCAGCTTCCGAATTCGACGGAATCAGACAGAGCGCGCCAGACCCGGCTCCGCGGCGCGCGCAGAAGGATCTTCTTCTCGATGCGATCCGTGCTCATAGGCAACCTCCTGGTTGCAGATTATCAGACCCGGGCACGAAACGCAACCATTAGGTTGCACGATTGCGGCCGGACCGGCCCAAGTCATTGAATTCGGGAGGACGAGTACGTCGAAGTGCCCGAAGATCGGGTTCACGCCCCACCCTCGGTGCTATTTTCCGGTTTTAGGCCGGTTGTTGTCGGGTCGCAAATCAGGTATTTCTTGAGCGGCTGACATTTACCGCCGTCAGTCCCGAAGTTGCCGGGAGCGCCGGCGTCCCGCCGGCATCATCCGCCGTGAGGCAACGAAACAGAAGAACCAACCGGTGAGCGCCCACTTACACGCGAGTCTCGACGCTGATTTTCCGTACTGAACCGGTTCTCGAGGTGCCGGCATGGGCGCGTGTTTTGTACGTCAACATTTGCCGGCGTCAGTCCACCATACCGCCACTCTGACGCGGATAGACTGGAATGGCGCCTGGTCACGACTTCTTCGACCAGGCAGATGGGTCAAGCGCCGGCCGGGAGCGCCGGCATTGGTGTGCGCTCACTCCGCGCGGAGCGCGGCCACTGGATCGACACGCGTTGCGCGGTGGGCCGGAAGCCAGGTAGCCAGCACCGCTACGAGGACCAGGGCGAGCGGCACTGCGGCGAGCACGACGGCGTCACGCGGCTGGACCTCGAACAACAGCGGAGCGAGCGACCCTGCCAGGACGAGCGCTGCGCCGAGGCCCAGAGCGAGACCGGCGCCGACCAGGCGCAGGCCCTGGGCGACAACCATGGCCCGCACGGACGCACACGTGGCCCCGACAGCGATCCTGAGGCCCAACTCGCGCGTGCGTTGCGCCACCCAAAGTGCCATCACACCGTAGATGCCGACAGCAGCCAGAACGATGGCAAGCAGCGCGAACATTCCGATCAGCATCACGCTCAGGCGGCGGTCGGCGACCGATTCGGCGACCACCGTCTGCATGTCCCGAGTATCCGCCGCGGCCACCCCCGGATCCAATTCCCGAAGTGCTGCCCGCACCGCGGGGGCGACGGCAGCGGGCGCTATTGCGGTCCGCAGCACGAGCGCCATGCCGCGTGCCTGCACTCCGGCGGAAAAATGGAGGAACTGCCGGTAAGGGATGTAGATCTCGGTCACCGCCGGCCGCTCCAGGCTCAACTGATGCACATCGCCGACGATGCCGGCAACCGTGCGCCAGGGCTGCACGGGGCCGGTGGTGTTCGAAAGGCGTACCCGGCGACCGATCGGATCCTGGCCGGGGAATATACGGCGAGCGGCTGACTCGTTGATGAACACCGCTTCCGGCGCGCTTTCGTCGTCGGACGCGGAGGGGGAAACGCCCGCGCGCGAGCCTGATCTGCAACGCTTCGAAATAGCCGGGAGTGACGACGTACCAGTCAGCTCTACCGGGGCGACGACCGTTCACGCGCGGGCGGCCCTCAATGTCGAAGCCCCAGTCGCCGGAGGCCACTGCCAGCGGCAGGCCGCTCGCCGCGCCGGCGACCTCGACGCCGGGCAGGGCGTTCAGTCGGACAAGCAGTCGTGTGAAGAATCCCGATACCTCGGGCAATCCCGGGTATCGGGCCGCAGGCAGGGAGATGCGCAGCGTCAACACGCTGACCGGATTGAAGCCGGACGGCACACTGAGGACGCGCACGAAACTCTTGAGGAGCAGGCCGGCACCGACCAGAAGCACCGCCGCCATCATTACCTGTGCGACAACCAACGAACGCCGCACCCCCGCTCGCACCTATCCGCGCCCGCCGATCCCCCCTGTTTCATCATTGCGCCGACATCGGCCCGCGACAGCTGCACCGCCGGCACTACACCGAAGAGCACGCCCGTGGTGACGCCGAGCACAGCATTAAACAGCAGCACCGGCAGACTGAGTGTCACCTCTCCGGCGGGCGGCATGAGGGCGGAGCCCGCAGTCAGCGAAACCATGACC
>CAWGRQ010000045.1:0-16405 GCA_963824985.1 Terriglobia bacterium | reverse complement strand
GGACATACGATCTTACATTGTACACGAAGGAAAGACGAATGAGCAAGTGATATAATTGCTCGCTATGATTGCGAGAGAGGCATACCGCTACTTATCAAGTTTTCCAGAACCGCCTAACTGCGTTAGTTTTTGCTGGTATGCTTTAGCGCATCCAATTGCATCGCGTGGTTTGGCTGAAGCACTTCAATTTGGAAGGGTGAATATAATTTCGGGGGTAGAAAATGCATTATTTCATGAATTTGCGCTTCAAGGTAAATTTATGTTAGCAGATAAATTTCATGACGGTGAAAGTGCCGGAGATCATTTATTAGCAAGCTATCGTAAATATATGTTTGATCCTTTGTGGTCAAAAGCCGGGATTAAATTTGGCGGCTGTGCATACCTTTCCTCACAAGGAGATCATGTGGTTGCAGTGACTTCATTATTAAATCGACAAGATAGGTCAAAACGTATTAGAATTTTAGATGTTGGCGTTGTAAATTGTGAAAGAATCGTAAATTTAGATTGGTTGAATAGGAGGACTAAAGATTCACCTTGTGACGATTGCGGTAGTCGAGGATTTTCATGTTTTACTATTGATCCTGGCAAAGATATCATCAATATGGCTTTAAAAGCCAAGGGTATGGAAGGTGACTTAAAAAATAATGGAGCTAATTAAGATTTCGTGTTGGTAAAACTGTAATTTTCCATTGATTTATCAGTGAATACGTGTCGTAATTTAGGATATGAAACAAAATATCCCAAAAAAGCGACGTGTTTGTGTAGCCTGGTGCCCGGGAACCAGGAGCCGCGCCAGAACATCCTCGCCAGCCGGAGAAACCTCAAACCGGAATTGTGGTGCGGTCTTGCCAAGCTCGTGCTCGACGAAATCCGCATCTCTTAGGTTGCCCGTTATGTATAGGACATTCATGATCTTGGTCTGATCCAGGATGGCACGCATGCGTACCTCATATAATGATACCGCACCTTTCCTTCATCCTCATGCATCCAATTGACGCCCGAAACGGAACGGGCGCAGAGCGAGGCCTTCACACAGCAGGAAGAATCGGCAAATTCCCGAGGAAAATTAGCTTTAGCGGTATCAAGATTACGCATAAAATCACTTTGCACGTATTGCATCGTATTTCGCATGACGGATACCATGGACATCTCAAGCGGACATTCAGCCACGGGAATGATGATGAAATTGGTTCTCGTTAATGTCCTGATGCTTGCGATTTTGCTGCCGGCCAACGCGCAAACCGGTGTCACCCGCGGAATCAATCGCGCGCCGGGCGTGGAAACCGTCGCATTCGGGCGAATCGGAAAGGTGACCATCTACCGGCAGGTCCCCAATCCGTCCCATGTGGTTCTTTTCGTTTCCGGGGACGGCGGGTGGAATCAGGGGGTTGTCGATATGGCCCGAAAAATCGCGGCGATGGATGCACTCGTGGTCGGCATAGACATCACCCGCTATTTGAAAGCGCTGGCCGCAGCCAAGGAGCCCTGTGTGTATGTGGCCGCCGACCTGGAAGCTCTGAGCCAGTTTATTCAGAGGCGTTTCGCGTTCCCCCACTACCAGACTCCACTCCTGGTCGGGTACTCTTCCGGAGCTACACTGGTGTATGCTGCATTGGTTGAGGCCCCTACCGGAACTTTTCTCGGAGCCGTCAGTCTGGGATTCTGCCCGGACCTGCAACTATCCAAACCGCTGTGCCGGGGTCAGGGGCTCGCTTGGGATCCCGATCCGAAAAGGAGAGGGGTGGTTTTCCTGCCCTCGTCGACTCTTCAGACACCATGGATAGCGCTGCTGGGGACTATGGACAAAGTCTGCAATCCGGAACAGACAGAGGTGTTTGTGAAATCGGTCCGTAACGGCAGCATAATCCTGCTGCCCAAAGTAGGCCATGGCTTTGCGGTTCCCAAGAATTGGCTGCCCCAGTTTCAACAGGCGGTTGCATCCATGCTGGAAAAGCCCGGACCGGTCCGCAAGCTCGACATCCCCGAAATCGCAGACCTCCCGCTCGTGGAAATGCCGGCCCGCGAACAGCCTTCCGATATCCTGGCCGTGATCATGTCGGGGGACGGAGGATGGGCGGGCCTCGACCGCGACATCGGTAATCAATTGTCCTCCCGCGGCACGGCCGTGGTCGGCATCGACTCCCTTCGCTATTTCTGGAAGCGACGATCCCCTGAGGAAGCCGCAAGCGACCTGCAACGGGTTCTGGGGCACTATCTGCAAGCCTGGGGGAAAAACCGTGTGGCCCTGATCGGCTATTCCATAGGCGCCGAAGTCCTCCCCTTCATGGCGGATCGGCTGCCAAAGGAGCTGCTGGAGCGGGTCCAGCTCGTCGCCATGCTGGGAGCCTCCCCAACCGCCGATTTCGAGTTTCACCTGACCGAATGGCTGGGCATCCCATCAGGAGATCCATCCCTCCCGGTTCTGCCGGAAGTACGAAAATTGAAGGGGGTGCGCATCCTCTGCGTTCAGGGGAGTGAAGAGCGGGATTCCCTGTGCCGATCCCTGAGCCCGGCAGAGGCGCAGGTCATCACCCTCAAGGGGGGGCATCATTTCGGGGGCGATTACAAGTCAATCGCCGATGCAATTCTGCAGGCACTTCGGCCGCCGTTCCCCTGATTTCCTTCCCTATGATTCCTGGTCTTCTGCCGGCGGAGGTTCCCGGGAGATGCCATGTTTTTCCATCCGGTAAATGAACGCCTTCCGGCTCAAATCGAGCAGTGCGGCGGCACGCGTCTGATTCCAGTTCGACCGTCGCAATGCCCACAGGATCAGCTCCTTTTCGATCGCGTCGATGCTGACGCCGGCCGGAGACAATTCAATCTGGCCGGCTTCGACCGGCGGTCGGACGCGCCGCAGCTGGCCGGGCAGATCCTCCAGCCTGATTTCATCCCCCCGGGCCAGGACGACCAGGCGTTCGACCACGTTCTCCAGTTCGCGGATATTCCCGGGCCAGCGGTAATTGCAGAAGTGCGGTATCAGTGCCGGAGGAAGCACGAGCCGGTTGCGGCCATGCTTCCGGCTGCTCTCCAGGAAGAAGTGTTGCACCAGTTCGGGAATGTCATCCGATCGCTCCCGCAGAGGGGGAATTTCCAGGGGAATCACCGCCAGGCGATAGTAGAGGTCCTCCCTGAAGGTCCCCCCGGCCGTCATTTGCAGAAGGTTTCGGTGGGTTGCCGCCACAATACGGACATCGACCTGAAGGGCCGCGGGCGCTCCGATCTTCTCGATTTCCCCCTGTTGCAGCAGGCGCAGGAGCTTCACCTGGAGCGGGGACGGCAGGTCGCCGATTTCATCCAGGAACAGCGTGCCGCCGTCCGCCATTTCTACCTTGCCCTTCTTGTGGCCCGTGGCGCCGGTAAAGGCTCCTTTGAAATGGCCGAACAATTCCGATTCCAACAAATCGTTTGGGATGGCGGAACAATTGATGGTGACAAATGGCCGGTCTTTGCGCGGGCTGTTAAAGTGAATCGCCTTGGCCACCAATTCCTTTCCGGTTCCGGTCTCCCCGTGGATCAGCACGGTGGTGTCCGTTTGCGCCGCGCGGGCAGCCAGGTCCAGCACATGGAGCAGGGATCCCGACCTACCGATGATGTTCTCGAATCCGTACTTCTGGTCCAGACTTGATCGCAGGGTGCGAACCTCCTCCAGCAGCTGTTGATGTGCCAGCGCCCGTTCGACGATCAGTCCGAGTTCCACGGAATTCACAGGCTTGAGGATGTAATCGAAGGCGCCTCCTTTCATGGCATCGACAGCCGTTCCCACGGTCCCGAACGCGGTGACGATGATGACGCTGACCCCGGGGTGATCGATCCGGATCTGCCTGAGCAATTCAAGGCCGGAAAGGCCGGGCATCTTGAGGTCGGTGATCACCAGATCCTGCGGCGATTGCTGCAGGATCTCCAGCGCCTCCGCCCCGTTCGCCGCGGTCCTGACTTCATAACCCGCCTGCTCGAGCTGGAACTGGGTCACCCTGCGCAGGCTTCCATCATCATCGACAACTACAATGCGCCCCTGTTTTTTCATGCGTCCGCCTGCGCCCGGGGAAGAAGAATGGAAACCGTCATCCCGCGATCTGGATTATTGCACGCGCGAAGAGTGCCGCCGTGTTGAATAACAATCTGATGAGCCACGGCCAGGCCCAGGCCCGTCCCCTCGTCCTTGGTCGTGAAAAAGGGATTAAACATCTTGTCCACATTGTCCGGATCCATACCGCACCCTTCATCCACCACTTCGATCAGCAGATCGGAATTCTCAGGGCGCGCTGTCAGCCGGATATCCCCGCCGTCCGGCATGGCCTGAATCGCATTCAGAAGTAGGTTCAGGATCACCTGCTTCAACTGTTCCCCGTCACCATCCACCTCCAGTTCCGGCTGAGAAACCGCCTGATGCAATCGAATCTCCTGGTTGCTGGCTGCGTGCGCCACCAGGTTGATGACCGATTCCAGCAACGGTCCCACGGCCAGGGTCTGACGTTGCGGCGCGGGAGGCCGGGCAAAGTCGAGAAGATTGCTCAGGAGCCGGTTCAACCGCCGGCACTCCTTCCTGATAATGCCCAGAAATTCCAGCCGCTGTTCTTCCGTCACCCGTCCCTGTTCCAGGATCCCTGCGGCCCCTTCAATGCTGGCCAGCGGATTGCGAATCTCGTGCGCGAGTCCCGCCGCGAGGTTCCCGATCGCAGCCAACCGGTCGGCGCGTTTCAGCCGCTCGAAACTGTTCCGCAATTCCCGGTTCACCTGAGCCAGTTGTTCGGCCGCCCGGGCCAATTCCGTCTGCTTCCGGCGCTGCTCATCCGCAAGCAGGCCGGTGACCACGCCGACCAGTGAAAACACCACAATTTCGGCATACTGATTTATAACGTAGCCGGGAAAATCCTTCCAGGCTGTGATGATATGAGGAATGTAGCAAACCCCGGCAACCAAGGCCGCCAGCAGGCCGCCAACCCAGCCGAAGATGACCGCGGCATACACGATCGGCAGGTAGTAAAGTCGCTGGAAGATGTTATGCCAGAGGATCAGCGGAGCCGGGGTGTAATAATGGGCGAAACTGATTCCCAGAATCCCCGCCCCAACCAGGGCGATTTGGATTCGGCTGTTGCGGGCAAGCTGTAAAGGCATGGAGGCTCTCCCCGGTCATCCCGGCAATGAGGGCTCTCGCGTGGGCGCGCAGATGAATGCGGTCAACAGAGCCCCGATCGCGGGGTGCCGCGAAGGCCCCCCCAATATAGCCTGATTGGGAATAATTCCGCGTCCAGCAGTCACTGTACCATGAGCCCAATCGAGACCATCTATATATAGATCTTCGCGGGCTATCGACCGGAACAACCCGGAGCCAGACGCATTATCGCCCGCAGGTGGCTTCGACCTCCGCGATCGTCTTGGGGACTGCTTTGCCGAGCAGACGGTAGCCGGATTCAGTTACAAGGACATCATCCTCCACGCGGATGCCGCCGAAATCGCGATAGCGCTCCAGAACCTCATAGTTTATGAACGCCTCGTGCTTGCGCTCGGCTTTCCACTGATCAATGAGTTCCGGGATGAAATAGACGCCCGGCTCGCACGTAATCACAAAGCCCGGGCGCAGCGGCTTGGCCAGACGGAGGTAGCACAGTCCGAACTGCGGGCTTCGTTGGGTTTCCTCATAGCCGACATACTGTTCTCCCAGATCTTCCATGTCATGCACGTCGAGTCCCATCATGTGGCCCAGCCCGCACTGAAAGAACATGGCATGCGCCCCCTGGTCGACCGCCTCACGAACATCTCCCCTCATGAGGCCGAGCTGCTGGAGGCCCGAGGCCAGGGCCCGGCAAGCCGACAGGTGGATCTCGCGGTGCGGGACCCCGGGCTTGATGGCCTCCAGGGCCTGTTGCTGCGCATCCAGGACAATGCGGTACACTTCCTTCTGACGATCCGTGAACCGGCCGCTGACCGGGAAGGTGCGGGTCAGATCGCCCGCATAATGACGTCCCGACTCGGCGCCGCAGTCATTGACCACGATATTCCCGTCCTGCATCACGTTGCCGTGATGGTGATTGTGGAGCGTCTCCCCGTGAATGGAGAAGATGATCGGGAACGCCAGCTGGCCGCCCTGCTGCAGGGCAATGCCGTGCATGGCCCCCGCGATCTCGCGTTCGATCATGCCGGCGCGCGTCGCCTTCATGGCGTAAGTCTGCATCTCATAGGTGATGTCGATCGCCGCCTCGATTTCGGCGATCTCTTCCGGAGCCTTGATGGAGCGCTGCACCACCACTCCTTTGGTGAAAGCCACCGAGGCATACTCCCTGACCCGCGAGGGGTGGATGCCCAGCAGGCGTTCGATCTTGAGTACGTTGTCGGCACGGTAGGGAGGCAGATAGTGAACCCTCCGGCCCTGCCGCATGGCCGCCAGGATTGGTTCCGCCAGGCTCGCATGCGGCTGCGCGTGCCGGACTCCGACCGCCGCAGCCTTGTCGCGCAACAGCGGCTGCGGTCCGGTCCAGACGATATCCGCAACGGTCGGGTCATCTCCGAACAGAGTTTCGGTTCCGCTCTCAATGTCCAGCACTGCGGCCAGCCCAGGATCTGCCAGGCCCCAGTAATATAAAAAGGAGCTGTCCTGGCGGAAAGTATATTGGTTGGCAGGATAATTCATAGGGCTTTCTTCATTGCCGAGGAACAGCAGGAGACCCCCTCCGACGTATTTCTTCAGCACATCTCTTCGGCGTGTGTAAATCTCGCTCGGGAACATACGCTATCCTTTCCAATCACGGGTCTGGTTGAAATGGTGGCCGGCCGAAACCCCCTCAAGCCCTCATTGTCCGTGAACGTGAACGTCTTTCGCAAACGAATGAACAGGGGTGCAGGGTGCCGGAATTCGCTCATGACAGAAAGCTCTTTGGGACACGGAGCCGATCCATGTCCGTCCGCGCTAATCAGTGCCCTCAGATGTCCTGCGATCTTTGCTTCATGAATGAAGCAGCCTAACAGGGAACCGGTTCCAGGCCGCCGGCTTCCTCAGTCTGAACCGGATTCTCCCAGTTTCGCTTTTCAACAAACATGGGCGGTTGATACGTCCATCCGTTTCGCAGGCGTCTTTCCTCTCGCAGGATGAACCGGTAGAGAACCATGCCGGCCAACGGACCCGCCAGCCTGGTTTTGGCGCCGAATTCCCTGCCCAGTTCGGACCGCAACTGTCGTATTTTAGCGGTCAGGGGGCGATTTGCGTTACGAAAATAATGCTCCATGGCCCACAAGGCGCCCGCGTAGGCGAGCGGGAGGACCTCGCATTCGCGGCGGATCCTCTCCCGCACTCTCTTTTCCGGGTGATCTTTAAGCCGCTTCCACCCCTGGAGCAGAGTCGCGGCGATGCGCATCACGCTGGGACCGTTTACGGCATAATCCCGCTCGAACGCGCGCAGGAGGAATTTCCCCGAATCCTCGCGGGAAATGTGGGGATGGCGAAAGTTGAATGCCAACTGGCCATGGGTGTCGGCGTCGTCAATGCCGGGAATAAGCGTGCCCTTGCTCTCGTGTTCGGCATAAAGGGGAGTCCCCGGCACCGGCGTGTACAGCATGAACTGGTGAAAATCGGTTTCATGCGCCACCGCATAGTCGATCACGCCATCTATGTTTTCCGGTGTGTGCGCGTCGAGCCCGATGATGCTGGATCCCAACACCCGGATACCGTGCGCATGAAGGGTCTGCACGAGCTCGCGCGTATTTAGGTTCCGGAGTTTGGGATAGGCGCTGTCTTCCCCTTCCAGACCCATCCAGACCCACGAAATCCCCAATCCAACCAGTTCCTCCATCGAGTAGGACTGGATTGCCCGTCCCGATGAGAAAACATAAAGCGACCAGGATTTGTTGTGCCTCTTCATCAGGTCCAGCAATTCCAGCGCCCGTTTGCGGTGGAGAAGAAAATTCTCGTCCATCACGAAGAAGGATCGGACCCCCATGCGCTCTTCCATGCGCGACATGATGCGGAAAAGCTCCTGGCCGGTCTCGAAGAAATTCACGAAATTGCCTTTGCCGCCGAACATCGCGGAGGTGGCGCAGAAGTTGCAACCCATCGGGCAGCCGACCGACGGGATCAGCGTCGCCGCCGTGTGCTTCGGCGCATGCGATAGCTTTACCCCCATCGTGCGTCCCCCGAACCCGGAAAAAATCTCCGGATGTTCGATCGGATCCGATTCATCCTGCCCCAGATAGCGACGGAACCAGGATATCCCCTCGCCCCGGACGATGTGATCGGCATCAAAGCGCTCGCTCACATTGGGCAGGTTGGCGACATGCCCGCCGACCACAATCGTGCAGCGGGGCTGGTGCTCGCGAATCAGGGCACACATCTTCCTGACTTTGCCCACATTCGGAATAATGGAACTGATCCCGATAATGTCATATTCATGATCGCGGATTTCCCGGGCAAACTCGTCCAGAGACGGGAAGTCCAGCAGCGTGGACGGGGCCGAAAGGTTCGTCTGAATCATCATCAGGCCCCAGGAGCGATGGAACATCCGCAGGGAGAAGGGTCCCTGAACGCGCGTGACCTGGTTGTGATAGAGCTCCACCGGATTGATGGTTCGGCTGCCGTATTCATCGTCCTGGGCAAACGGTCCAAACACCGAAGTCAGCAGAATGCGTGCACGCGTTCCTTTGGGGTGTCGTTCCAGAGTCATGAATTGTCCTTTCCGCCGCGATAGAAATCCAGCCATACATTATGAAGGCAGCCTAATATGGCTCAGGTAAAACTTTTGTCATAGTTTGGCCGGCAAGATCCCCGCACATGCAGTGGCCCGCGTTTTTCACGCCTGCCGGCCCTCACAACCCTGTATAATTCTGGGTTCTCATGGTTGGGAGGGCTTGCGGATTCCGCGGCACGCCGATGGCCTGCATGCCGGATCCGGGCCCCGGAACGGGTCGTCGTCCGGGGAGGTGCGGAACCTGAAATCGCCGTATTCGAATTTGAAGGGAACGATGGATGGCGCTCATCGGAGCCAACGAACTAAAACGCAAAATGCTCATATCAGTGGACGGTCAGCCCTACACCGTCATGGAAGTTTTTTTCGCCTCGCCGAGCGCTCGCGGAGCCTCGACCATGGTGCGGACGAAGCTCCGGCACCTGGTCACGGATGCCGTGCTCGAAAAAAGCTTCAAGACGAGCGAGAAGTTTGACGAGCCGGATGTCGTCCTGACTCCGGCCTCCTACCTCTACTTTGACGGCGAAGCCTATCATTTCATGGACGAGGCCAGCTACGAGCAGTTCAGCTTGACGGCTGAGCAACTCCGCGATGAGCGCTTTTACCTCAAGGACGGCATCACCCTGCAGGTGCGCAAATACAACGGCGAACCGATCGCGGTTCAGTTGCCTCCATTTGTCGAATTGGCCGTGGCGTCGACCGAACCGGGAGCACGCGGCGACTCCGGATCCGGCGGCACAACCAAACCCGCCACGCTCGAAACCGGCCTGCAGGTGCGCGTGCCGCTCTTCATTAAGGAGGGGGAGGTCGTGCGCATCAGTACGCAGACAGGTGATTTTGTCGGCCGGGCATGACGGCAGGCGTGATCCGGGTCGATCGGCAGACAGGAGCATGAGGCCATCCGCCTGAAGTTCCCGCCGAAATTCGCTTGCTCTCCGCCGCCACTCAAGATAGAAATGCTTTTTCTACCGCCAGAAGTCCCGAAACGGGTTCTCCTCCGGATGGGAGAATCGGCGCAGACGGGCAAGGCAACCGGGTAAATCCGGAATCACAAGCCGGCGGCAGGAGACCTGAATCAGGGTAGAATGGGATACCATCATGATCATGCCGATTGAATCGCCGGTCAGGATCGGTTACCGTTCACCGTTCTCAATGCTCGAGCTTGCCGGGTTGCTCGCTCACCTGTTACCACACCCATTCCCTCACCATGAGGTTTTCCATGAATAGCAAGACCTTTGTCAGACGATTTCTCATTGGCCTGATCATCGCGGCCATGCCGCTGTTTTTGCTCGCCGGACAGGCCAAACAGGCCAGGCCTGGAAAGGCACCCGCGAAGCCCGCGATCACCGAGGCCGATCTCGCAACCGCCAAGCCGGGCCGCGATCCCAATCAACCGATCGACGAGGAGTACACCAAAAAGATCAAGGAGTACACGACCGAGACGTTTTTCCTGTCTCCGGTCATCGATTACCTGCCGGCTTCGAAAACCGTCCCAACGCCGGCAGCCGTTCTTGGCGACATCGCCGGCGCCCAGGGGAAGCTGCCGTATTCCAAGGAAGTGCACGACTACATGCGGTTGCTGGAAAAATCGTCGCCCCGGGTCAGGGTTTACTCGATCGGCACCACAGAGGAGGGCCGCGAGATGCTCGCCGTTGCCGTCGCTTCCGAGTCGCTTTTGGCCAAACTCGACCAGAATCGGGCGGATCTCGCCCAGCTCGCCGACCCGCGCACCATCCAGATGAATGATGCCGTCGCGGATGAGATTGCGAAACGAGCCGCGCCAATCTATTACATTACCGGCGCGATTCACGCTTCGGAGTCAGGAGCGCCAACCGCCCTGATGGAACTGGCATACCGCCTGGCCGTCGACGAGAGTCTCTATATTCGCAACATCCGCGAACACATCATCACGCTGATCACCCCGGTGGTCGAGCCCGACGGGCGCGATCGCATGGTGGACGTCTACGAATGGAAAAAGAAGCACCCGGATGCAACCCCGATGAGCAACGTCTACCCGGGCCACTACGTCGGGCACGACAACAACCGTGATTCCATGGGCCTGACGCTCAAACTCACCCAGAACGTGCTCAACACCTTCGTGGACTGGAAGGCCCAGCTGTTGCACGATCTGCACGAATCAGGCTCGTTCCTATACGACAACACCGTCGGCAACGGCCCTTACAACGCCTGGCTCGATCCGATCCTCACCAACGAGTGGCACCTGCTCGGATGGAACAACGTCAACGAAATGACGCGCATGGGAATGCCCGGTGTCTACGCCTGGGGCACCTTCGACACCTGGTCGCCCGGCTACCTGTTCTTTATCGCCGCGACCCACAACGGCATCAGCCGCCTGTACGAGACTTTCGGCAACGGCGGCACCGCGGACACGGAGGAGCGCACCCTCTCGGCCAACGAGACTTCGCGGACCTGGTTCCGCCAGAATCCGCCGATCGGGCGCGTGCGCTGGTCGCTGCGGAACAACAACAACTACGAGCAGACCGGCATCATCGTCTCGCTCAACTATTTTGCCAACAACCGCCTCTATTTCCTCCGCAATTTTTACGACAAGGCCAAGCGTTCGATACTTAAGCCGAAAACCGAAGGGCCGGCAGCCTATATCCTGCCGGCGACCGATCCGAGAGCCGGAACCCAGGCCGAGCTGCTGCGCCTACTGCAAAAGCAGCGGGTGGAAATTTCGCGCGCCACGGCAGCCTTTACAGTGAAACTGCCGGTGCGCCCCCAGGCTACAGGGGGCCGCGGCGGCCGCGGCGGCGGTGGTGCAGGCGGAGCGCGCGGCGGCGGAGCCGCAGCGGGTGGAGCTGCGGCCGGCGAAGCCGCGCAGGCTCCCGCAACGCCGCCCCAGCCTCAGACGCGTGAGTTCCCGGCCGGGAGCTATATCGTGCGCATGGATCAGCCATATTCGCGCATCGCCGACACCCTGCTCGATTACCAGTACTGGGCGCCGAACGACGCCCAGGCGCGCCCGTATGACGACACGGGCTGGACCTTCCCGGAGGGTTTCGGCGTGCAGACCGTGCGCATCACCGACACGGCGGTCCTTGACGTCCAGATGGAATTGGTAAAAGGGGAGGTCAGGGCGGTGAGCGGCATAAGCGGCCAGGGTTCGGTGTTCGCCATCAATCACAATGCCGACAACGCCCTTATCACCCTGCGCTACCGGCTCAAGAATGCCGACATGCAGCTCGTCGAGGAACCGTTTGAATCAGGCGGCGTCAAGTTCAATCGTGGAACCTTCATCATTAAGGGGATTGCCCCTGCCGATCTCGACAAAGCCGCAACCGAGCTCGGCCTCAAAGCCTATGCGCTTGCCGGGGAACCGACGGTGAAGATGCATCCAGCGCGCGCAGCCCGGGTGGCGATCCTGCATCAGTGGGGGAGCACCCAAACCGAAGGCTGGTGGCGCCTGGCCTTCGACTTTTATGGGGTCCCCTATGACTACATCGACCCGGAGACCGTCGGGAAGACCGCAAACCTGCGCGACAAGTGGGATGTAATCGTTTTCGGTCCGGGGGGCGGACAGGCCGCCGTCGAGGGGACACCGAAGTGGAAAACCCCGATCCCGTGGAAAAACACCCCCGAAACTCCGAATATCGGCACCTGGGCCCAGACCGACGACACCCGGATCGGCATGGGCCTGGAAGGGCTTGCACATCTCCGGGATTTCATCAACCAGGGGGGCGTATACATCGGCTCGAACAGCAGTGCGGAGTTCGCCATCTCCAACAATCTCTCCTATGGCGTTAGCTCCGTTAGCGCCGGCACGGCAACGCGCGTTGTCGGTTCGTTGCTGCGCACCAAACTCGTCGACACCTCAAGCCCGATCGTCTACGGCGTACCGGATAACCTTGCCATGTACAGCAGCAACGGCGCCTGCTTCAGCGTCAGCGCCACACAAGGGGGCGGCGGACGCGGCGGTGGTGGGGGCGGCGGGGCCGGGGCTCCCGGCGGCGGCCGTGGTGCCGGCGGCGGTGGCCGACCGACCGGTCGCGGCACTCCCGACGACCCCGACATCGTCCAGGGCCGGCCCATTCTGGAGGGGACCAACCTGCCGCCGGTGCCGACGCCGACGCCGACGCAGCCGTGGCAGTACTCTCTCCCCACGGAAGAGCAGCTGAAGCGGAGCCCGAACCCGGCGAACCTGATTCCACCCGAGTTCCGCCCGCGCGTGGCGCTGCGATTTGATGCACAGAATACGCTGCTCGCCTCCGGTTTGCTTGAGGGCGGTTCGGATATCGCCCAGCGGCCGGTGGTCGTCGACGTTCCCGTTGGCCAGGGTCATGTCGTGCTGTTCGCGAACAACCCGATGTACCGCGGCGAAACCATCGGCAGCTATTCCCTGGTGTTCAACACCATCCTGAACTTCGATAGTCTCAACGCCGGGAGGAAGCTCGATCCGAAGTAGAGGCCTGTGACGAAATAAGTGGCGCACTTCGCTGCAGGCCCCCAGGCTCGCTGGCAAGGCGCGAGCGACGAGCATACCCGGTGTGGTATGTAAGGAGTGAGCAACGCAGCCAGCGGGCCTGCGGGCCGCAGCCCGAAGGGGCGCGGCGGCGGGCGGGCATCTGCTTCGTTGCCGCTCCTCAACGATGTCCTCACATCGCCTGCGTCGCGGCGCCTTGCATCTGCCCGCCCCAGGAGCGCCGCAGGTGCGACGGTGCTCGCACCGAAGTGTGTCACTTATTTCGTCACAGGCCCTAAGCATCGCGCAGAAGCCCCCCGGAGGGAGGGCAAGAGAGTAGCCCCGGACAAGCGCAGCGCAGCCCGAGGTAGGAGGTTGATAAAAAACACGGGCGGGACAATCACCAGTGTCCCCAAAGGGACGCTGGTGATTGTCCCGCTTTGCTTTACCGCGCCGGCCGGAGATGAATCTCCAACCGGAAAACCCCGTTTCCCTTGACATTCCCGATCACAGTATGACATCGTAACATCATGCTGTATGATGGAGGTTCAACTATTCATCGGACGCAGATATATCTGGAAAACAGTCAGTACGAACTCCTGCGCTCGCGGGCGCGGCGGGAAGGGAAATCCATGGCGGCTCTGATTCGCGAGGTTCTGGACGGGTACCTCAGCGGCAAAGCCTCCAGGGGCGGTCAGGATCCGTTGCGCCGCGCCATCGGCATTGGCAAAGGAGACGGGGCCGCCGTGGCCGAAAACTACGAGGATTTTCTGTACGGAGACCAGAGTTGAATCTCGTTTTCGCGGACACGGGAGGCTTCTACGCGCTTGCAGACCGGCGGGATCCCGCGCATGCCCGTGCACGCAACTTCGTCGAAAGCTGTGATGCCGTTCTCCTGACCACGGATTTTGTCTTCGCGGAAACCATGTCGCTGTTGACAAAGCGGTTGGGAAAGGATATCTCGGTCACATTCGGACAGGCGCTGCGCTCAAGCCCATCCGTGCGCATTGAAGAGGCGCTGTTCGAAGTACGGGAAAAGGCCTGGCAGCTGTTCGCCAGGCACCGGGATAAGGATTACGACCTCATCGACTGCATCTCGTTCTCCATGATGGAGAGATTCCGCCTGCGGGAAGCCTTCGGCTTCGACCGGCACTTCACCCAGTACGGTTTCCGTCTCCTTCCACCCCGGTAGCCGCTGTCGATCAGTGGGAAAAACCCGCAAGATCGCAGCGTGTCAACGATTTTTCCCCTTCTTCAGGAACGTGCCCTCCCGGAGTTCCTCAAACGCCAGTTTGAGCTGGTCCTGCGTGTTCATGACGATCGGCCCGTACCAGGCCACGGGCTCCTCGAGCGGTTTTCCCGAAACCAGGAGGAATCGCACGCCGTCTTCACCGGCCTGTACCTCAACCTCGTCCCCACGGTCGAACAGCACGAGCGAGTGGTTGTCCGCCGCTTCCGGAGGGGTGGTCTCCAGCCATCCAACGCCTTCAGTCGGCACGGACAGCGGACCAGAGGCGTTGCAGAACCTGGCGGACCCGGCAAAGACATACGCGAAGGCATGACGCGTCGTCTCGACCGGCAGGCTTTTCTTCTTGCCCGCGGGGACCGAAATATCCAGGTAAACCGGCTCGGCGGCAATCTCATCGACCGGCCCGGACTTGCCCCAGAAGCTCCCGCAGACGATGCGGGCCTGCGTGCCGTCATCGTCGGTGACGACGGGAATGTCGCCGGACTTCACCTCCTGATATCGCGGCGCCGTCATCTTGAGCGAGGCGGGGAGGTTCGCCCACAACTGGAATCCGTGCATCCGCCCGGTCTTGTCGCCCTTGGGCATTTCCTGATGGATAATCCCGCTTCCCGCCGTCATCCACTGGACATCGCCGGCCGTAATGACGCCGCTGTTCCCCATGCTGTCGCCATGCTCGACAGTTCCCGCCAGCACATACGTAATCGTCTCAATGCCCCGGTGCGGGTGCCAGGGGAAGCCGGCCAGGTAATCCGCGGGAACGTCGTTCCGGAAGTCGTCGAGAAGGAGGAACGGGTCAAAATCCGATGTGTTGCCAAAGCCGAACGCGCGCCGCAGGTGTACGCCGGCACCTTCGAGCGTCGGCCTGGACATGCTGAGCCGTTTGATAGGTCGAATGGACATGTCAGCCTCCAATCCTGTTGGTCACTTCCCAAAATGGTACCATCATCCCCGAAATATAGTTCGACTTATCCCGGCCCGCCTGCGTCTAAACGATTATTCAATGGACCGTCCTGTTTGAGGAGGCGTGATGAACCTTCCGGGATGGATGGGCTCTTTTGTATCGGAATTTCGCTACGCGCTGCGCATGATCGGCAAAACTCCGGGGGCATCGGCAGTGGCGATTCTGTCTCTGGCCCTCGGCATCGGCGCCAACACGGCCATTTTTTCGCTGGTCGACGCTGTGCTGCTCAAGTTGTTGCCGGTGCCGGATCCACAGGAGTTGTTCGTCGTGGCCCGCAATATATCCGGGACTCCATCGGTTTCGTGGAATTACCCGGATTATGCGGCATTTCGTGACCACAACCAGAGCTTCAGGTCCCTGGCCGCATGCGGCGGGCCGATGCCGCTCGGGCTGCAGATCGAGGGGAGCGGTTCGGGCAGCGCCACGGAACTGGCCTCCACACTCATGGTCTCCGGCAACTATTTCGACACGCTCGGGGTCGGATCGGCAATCGGACTCCTTTTCAATACCGAGGACGACCGAAAGCCCGGCGGCGCGCCATACGTCGTGCTTAGTTACGACTACTGGCGGACGCGCTTCAGCGGCGACCCGGGGGTGATCGGGCGCCTGTTGCGGCTGAACGGTTTCCCACTCACGATCATCGGGGTCTCGCGCGCCGGATTCCGCGGGACAGACGTCAGCGCTTCGCCGAATCTTTTCCTGCCGATCATGATGCGCAGCGAAGTAACGGGAGTTCCCTACACGATCTGGAACACCCGGCATTACTGGTGGATGCAGGCAATCGGGCGAATCAGGCCCGGCATCAATCCAAAGCAGGCCGAACCCGAGTTGAACGCAGTCTATCGAAGCCAGGAGGAAGCGGAACGGCGTGCCGGCCAGAACCGGGGCGGGGTCAACCGTGCGCAGCACATTTCGCTCATCCCCGCCGCCGGAGGCTATTCTTATACGCGTAACCAGATACGGCAGTTGCTGACTGTCCTGATGGTCGTCGTCGGTCTGGTGCTCCTGATTGCATGCGCCAACGTGGCCAATCTGATGCTGGCGCGCGGCGCCGGCCGGCAGCGGGAAATGTCCGTTCGGGTTGCGGTTGGCGCCAGCCG
>CAWGRQ010000044.1:0-81063 GCA_963824985.1 Terriglobia bacterium | reverse complement strand
CCGCCATCCAATTGCTGCTGGGACGCATCGAGGGAAAGCGTGTTCGTCCCCAGCACATCAGACTACCGTGTCCCTTGATAGTCCGTGAATCGTGCGGGGCAACACTGGCCTGAGGCCGAAATCACCCATTGGAGGTGACCATGGATCACTTGGAGACGTACTACCAGGCCATCGTGGGCGACCTGGGCCGAATCAAGGCCACTGAAACGGCCAAGATCCGGGAAGCGGGCCGCTTGATCGCCGAGAGCATCGCCAAGGGCCGATTGCTCCACGTATTCGGCACCGGCGGGCACTCCTACATCGCCGGCGAGGAGATCTTCTGGCGCGCCGGCGGGCTCGTTCCCGTCAACGCCATCCTGGAACCCGGCGTCTCCTTGTCCTTCGGGGCGCGTCGTTCCACGAAGGTCGAGCGAGCGTCCGGTTGGGTCAAAGGGGTTCTGGATACCTACGGCCTGCAGGCGGGCGACGTTATTCTGGTCGTCAATGCCAACGGCATCAATTCCGCCACCATAGACGCCGCTATGGACGCCAAGGAACGCGGCCTCACGGTCATCGCCGTAACCTCGCCGGAGTGCTCCAAGGGCATCCCGGCTGGCCACCCTGCCCGGCATCCGTCCAACAAAGACCTCTATCGAATCGCCGATCTGTACATCGACGACAAGGTTCCGGTCGGTGAGGCGCTGGTGACCATTCGAGGGTTGCGATCAGAAGGTAGGCCCTGGTTCCACCATCACCAATGCCTTCATCCTGCACTCCATCGTCATTGCTGCCGTGGAGCATTTGGTCAAGCTGGGTGTCAAACCGCCCGTTTGGAAGAGCGCCAATGCCCCCGGCGGCGACGAGGCCAACCGCCAATACTTCGCCGACTACGCCGGGCGCGTCAAGCACCTGTAGGAGACGATGGCAGACACCGTCACCGTTACGCTTCCCTATACACCACACTAGCTCCGTCTCGCTTGACGTTGGCCCGAAAGAACCTGGGGGAGGTGATCTCCCCCCGGGAAGCCGCGGCCGCGCGTTGACGCGGATCGCTGATCGCGGCCGCGCTGGACGCTCCTCTGGGCAAGCTGCCACTCGAGCAGGCGGTGCGGCCCGGTGATCGCGTCCTGATCCTGGCTGACGACAACACCCGTCCCACGCCGGTGCGGGTCGATCCTCCCGCACGTCCTGGATCGATTGAAGCGTGCCGGCGTTCCTGAGGCGAGAGTACAGATCCTCATTGCCTCAGGAACACACCGTCTGATGACTCAGGAGGAGATCGTCACCAAGGTGGGAGCGGAGGTAGCGCGCCGTTTCGCGGTGACCTGCCATCGCTGCTGATGACCCGGCCGCGCTGGTCAAACTGGGCACGACGGCAGAGGGCATCGAGGTCTGGCTCAACCGCGCCGTGGCAGAGGCCGACTTCGTCATGGGCATCGGCAACGTGGTGCCCCATCCGCACGTCGGCTGGGCTGGCGGCGCCAAGATCCTGTACCCGGGCGTCGCCGGCGCCAAGACCGTGGCCGCCTTCCACCTGGTAGGGGCTGACGACCCCATCAACTGCCTGGGCCGCGACAACATGCCCGCCCGTCGCAGCCTGGAAAGCCTGGCCGATACCGTAGGTCTGGACTTCATCGTCGATACCGTGCTCACCCGCGACCATCGGCTCTACCGGGTGTTCTGCGGCGATCATCGCCAGGCCCAAAGGGCAGCCCAGGGTGCAGCCTTCGAGATCTATGGTGTCGCGGTCTCGCATCCCTACCCTATCGTTGTGGCCAATTCCTACCCGGCCTTCCTGGAGTTCTGGCAAGCCGGCAAGGGCATCTTCGCCGCCGATCGCATCATCGCGGCAGGCGGGTCGATCATTCTGGTTACCCCATGCCCCGAGGGCGTGGGCGTTACGCACCCCCTGCAGACGGAGTATCTGGCCATGGATCCCCCGGATCTGCAGCGGCGCATCGCTGCCGGGCAGGTAGACGATCCCATCGCCGCCGCCGTTTGCGCCAAGGTGGCATACGTGAAGCAAAGGGCCAAGGTGACCATCGTCTCTGAAGGCTTGCGGGAGGCCGACGTCCGCCGCATGGGCTTCTCCCACTGCAACAGCCTGGCGCAGGCTTTGGAGGCAGCGTTCGCAGAACATGGCCAGGATGCCAAGGTGGCCGTGATCACCCATGGCGGTGAGACGGTCCCCTATGTGGCCGAGGCAAAGGGAGGTGAGAGTCACGCCACTGTCCAGGTTCAATAGGGCGCAAGACGGAAACACTCCTGCTCACCCCGGCGAGGGAAGCTCCCATCTTTTCAGCTCAAGGAGGAAACTGGAATGAGAAAGCTGGTCTTACTGGTGACCATTCTGGCCATGCTTGCCAGCATGGTCGGAGCTTGCACGACCCCGGCCACGCCGACGGCGGTGCCGCCCACGGCCGTCCAGCCTACCAAGGCGCCGGTCGCCCCCACCCCGGCAGGGCCCAAGTCCGGCGGCGCCCTGGTCTTCGCCACGTCAGTCGATGTTCCCAGCCTGGAGCCGCACCTGGAAGCGGCCGACGCCTGGCATCGTCGCAAGGCCCTGATCTACGAGAACCTGACCTGGGTTGACAACGACGTGGTCGTCAAGCCGCAGTTGGCGGAATCCTGGACTATCTCCCCCGACGGGCTCGTCTACACCTTCAAGCTGCGCCAAGGCGTCAAGTTCCACAACGGCAAGGTAATGGTGGCCGAAGACGTAAAGTACAGCCTTGACCGCGTGCTGGATGAGAAGGTGGGCTCGGCAGGGCGCGGTGACCTGGTGATGATCAAGACGGTTGAAGTGGTAGACCCGGCCACCGTCAAGATCACGCTGACCGAGCCGACCGGACCGTTCCTGGTCAATCTCGGCGGTCGTTACAACGCCGTCATCCCGAAGGACAGCGCGCCGACCGGTGACACGCTGCGCCGCATCGATGTGGGGACCGGACCTTTCATGGTGCAGGAATTCGTCGCGGCGCAAAGGCTTACGCTGAAGAAGTTCCCCGACTACTGGGAAAAGGGCAAGCCCTACCTCGACACGATCACCATCCAGGTTGTGCCCGACGAACAGACCGCCATCGCCGGTCTGCGGGCCGGCACCGTCAGTTTCCTCGCCATCGAGGATGCGAAGAACTACTTGACGGTTAAGGACGACCCGAATCTGGTCGCATCGCGGACACCGGCAATCAAGATCGACACGCTGGAGCTTCCCGCGGACATCAAACCCATCAGCGACGTGAAGGTCCGCCAGGCCATCCTTTTGGCACTGGACAAGCCGGCGATCATGCAGGCCGGAATCCTGGGCCTGGGTCAATTGGTGGGTGGCGGCATCCCGCCCGCCATGAAGTACTGGTTCGTTCCCTCGGATCAACTGCCCAACCAGAAACGCGATGTGGCGAAAGCCAAGCAACTGCTGGCCGAGGCAGGGTATCCCAATGGCTTTGACATGAAGCTTCGCCTTATCGCCGGGTACGCTACCATGGCCGCCAACGCACCGGTCATCGCCGCGAACCTTAAGGATGTCGGCATCAATGTCATCATCGAGACGGTCGACCTGGGCGTCTGGATCGAAGACTGGCGCGCCTACCGCGAACCGGTCACGCTGAACGCCTGGGGCGGTTTCATGGATCCGGACCTGCTCTACTACCGGCACTTCCATTCGCAGCCCAAGGGTGCGGACTTCCGGCGCTGGAAGAACGCCACTGCGGATAGCCTGCTGGACAAGGGGCGCTCCACGGTTGACCCTGCCCAGCGAAAGCCCTTCTACGACCAGCTTCAGAAGCTGATCGCCGAGGATCCGATCATGGTACCGCTCTACTCGGCGGACCTTCTGAACGTAATGCAGAAGTCCGTGAAGGGCTACGTGCAGCACCCCGGCGGTTGGTACTATGGCCTCAAGGATACCTGGCTGGACAAGTAGTCACCGATCCCTGGGTTCACGCAAAGGCATAGAGGGCGATTCAAGCCCTCTATGCCCACCCTGGTGCAGGATCATCCCATGTCGAAGTACCTGGCGAATCGCATTCTGGCCATGTCCCTCACCCTCTTCGGGGTGACGGTCATCGTCTTCCTGCTCGTCCGCCTGATCCCCGGCACCATCGTATCGCAGATGATGGGTACCGAGGCCCTCACTTCGTATGAGACGGTGGAGAGCCTGAGGCGCTATTTTGGCCTGGATCAGCCCGTATACGTGCAGTACTACCAGTGGATCACCCGGGTGCTAACGGGTGATATGGGGGTTTCCTGGCGCACGTCCGTGCCCGTCACCGAGTACATCATGTCGCGCTTGCCCGTGACCCTGGAGCTGACCGGCATCGCCATCCTGGTCGCTACCCTCGTTGGCGTTCCATTGGGCGTCGTATCCGCTCTTAAGCAGAACAAGCCCATAGATGGCGCCGCGCGCATCCTCTCTCTCGTGGGACTCTCGATCCCTGTCTTCTGGCAGGGAACGATGTTCATTCTGATCCTTTCGCTTGCTTTCCGTTGGGCACCACCACTGACATGGGTCGATCCAACCAAGGATCTGGCGGCGAACATGAACATGATGCTGCTGCCCGGCTTCTGCCTGGGAACGGCAAGCGCGGCGGTGATCATGCGCATGACCCGGTCCTGCATGCTCGACGTGATGCGCCAGGAGTACATCCGCACCGCCCGAGCCAAGGGCCTGGCGGAACGAGTTGTCCTGATCGGCCATGCCTTGAAGAACGCCATGATTCCCGTGGTCACTGTGGCCGGGTTGCAGATCGGCTACTTGCTGGGTGGCACGGTGGTGGTGGAAGAGGTGTTCTCGCTGCCCGGTGTTGGCCGTTTGGTCCTCTCCGCTATCTACCAGCGCGACTACCCAACGGTGCAAGGGACCACGCTGGTCATTGCCATCATGATCATGGGTGTGAATCTGTTTGTAGATCTCCTGTACGCATTCTTGGATCCGAGGATACGGTATGCCTAGCCGACGCACTCGTCGCAGCATTGCTCTTACGGTATTCACACCATGAGAGTCCTTGGACGCAACCGACTGGTGGTCGCAGGGCTCATTATGGCCCTGGTCTTGATCTTCTTGGCGCTCTTCGCCGGTGTCGTCGCGCCGAAGGACCCGCTGGCGGTGAACGTGGGGTCAGCTCTGCAGCCACCCAATCCCCAGGACCCGTTCGGCACGGATCGCTATGGCCGCGATCTCCTGAGCCGGGTGATCTACGGCTCCCGCATTTCCCTGGGCGTTGCGTTCTCATCCGTAGCCGTTGCCCTGATCGTCGGCACCGTGCTGGGGCTGATATCCGGTTATTTTGGCGGCATCTCGGACCTGGTCATCAGCCGGATCATGGACGTCTTCTTCAGCTTCCCCGTCCTGTTTCTGGCGATAGCCATCGCGGCTATGCTGGGGCCGGGAATTGAGAACGCCATTGTGGCCATCGCTATCGTCTATACGCCCTTTTTCGCGCGGGTGGTTCGAGCACCCGTCCTGGCTGAGCGCGAGAAGGAGTACGTCCAGGCCGCACGAGTGATCGGGGCTAGCAGTGGGCGCATCCTGCTTCGCCATGTCTTTCCCAATGTCTTGTCTCCCATTATTGTCCAGGCTTCAGTCACCATTGCCTACGCCATCTTGACGGAGGCCTCCTTGAGTTACCTGGGATTGGGAACTCAGCCTCCCACACCGTCCTGGGGAACGACCCTCAACGAAGGCCGCACCTACCTGCAACTGGCGCCCTGGATCTCCATCTTCCCGGGAATTGCCATCATGCTGGCGGTGCTGGCCTTCAATCTGGTAGGCGATGGCCTGCGGGATGTCCTGGATCCGAGAATGCGCTAGAAGCTAGAAGGCCGAATCGCCGGACCCCTGTGCCCCGTCGGGATCCGCCGTTTGGCCGTGAGAACAACTATGCAACTCCTTAGAGATATCTACCTTGTGGGCAGCGGTCGGACCGGCATCGGCATCTCCGACTTCTACGATTGCCACATCTACCTGGTGGATGGCGGCGACGAAGCAGCCCTGATCGACGCCGGTTCCGGCGTGGACATCGAGCCGCTGCTGCGCAACATTGCCGCCCACGGCATCGCCACCAATCGGATACGCACCGTCGTGCTTACCCATGCCCACGCAGATCACGGCGGCGGCGCGGCGGCTCTCAGAGATCGCCTTGGGTGCCGTGTCCTGGTCGCGGAGGCCGAGGCAGCCCTGGTCGAAACCGCCGACGCCGAGCTCAGCGGGTTGAACGTGGCCCTGCCCTCCGGCATCTATCCACCGGGCTACACCCTTAGCCCTTGCGTTGTGGACCAGCGTCTCCGCGACGGCGATGTGCATCCCGGTGGGCCGTCATTCGCTGCAGGTCATCGCCACGCCCGGGCACAGCCCGGGGTCCGTCTGCCTGCTGATGACCCTGGACGGGAAGCGGGTGCTCTTCAGCGGCGATACCATCCAGTATTGTCCGGTCGCGGGTCAGGTCGGCTGGATCAGTCTGCTGAATGCCCCGGGGACCGACCTGGACGCCTATCGCTCCAGCGTCCGGCGCATGGCGAGGCTGGGCGTGGATGTTCTGCTGCCCGGCCATCGCGTCTTTGCCATGTCCGATGGCCAGCGGGTCATTGATTCCGTGGTCAAGGGTTTCGACAGTCTGGCTATTCCCAGGTCGGTGATCTAAACTACTCGCCTCAGCGGAAGCGCGGGCCAGGTGATTGAGGTTATGGCGAAACACGACAGAGCATCTTTTCTCTCCGATTGCCATTGGCAACATGCGGCTGAAGAATCGCATCGTCATGCCGCCCATGGGAACCCGGTACACCACGTTCGGCGGCGCCGTGACCCAGCGCTTCACCGATTACTTCGTAGAACGGGCTCGCGGTGGCGTCGGACTGATCATCGTTCCCTTCGCCAGCATCACCATGGAGGCGATCAGCTCCCTGTATCCCCTTGGCATCTGGGACGACGCGTTTGTGCCGGGCCTGCGCGACCTGGTTCGGCAAGTGCACGCGGCCGGGGCCAAAGTGGCCATCCAACTGGCCCACGCCGGAGGACAGACCAGCTACGCCTTCACACGAAGGCCCCTGGTCGCGCCATCGGCGGTTCCCATGGTCGGGCGCGAGACGCCGCGGGAGTTGACCGTGGAGCAGATCGGCCAGGTCACCCAGGCCTTCTGTGAGGCGGCCCGGCGGGCAGCCGAGGCCGGCTTCGACGCGGTCGAGCTGCACATGGCGCACGGCTACCTGCTCAATCAGTTCCTCTCGCCACTGTTCAATCGACGCACCGACGCGTACGGCGGCGATCTCGCCGGCCGGTCCCTCTTCCCCCTGCAGGTGCTGCAACGGGTGCGTGAGACCACGGGCGATGCGCTGCCGATCCTCTGCCGTCTCAACGCTGACGATGGCGTGCCGGCGAGCCTGGAACTTGCCGAAGCCTGCGCCATCGCCGTTATGCTGGAGCAGGCAGGGGCGGCCGCCATCGATGTCAGCGCGGGCATTGGCGAGAGCTTTGCGCTCAGTGTGCCGTCCATGTCCGACTTGCCAGCGACGCTGGTGCCCTTCGCAGCGGCGATCAAAGCAGTGGTCGAGGTGCCGGTGATCGCCGTGGGAAAGATCCACGACCCGCTGCTGGCCGAACGCATCCTCGCCCAGGGCAAAGCCGACCTCATCGCTGTGGGCCGGGGCCTCATCGCCGATCCTGAGTGGGCGCTGAAGGCCGCGGAGGGTCGCCTGGACGATATTCGACCGTGCCTGACGTGCAATCGGCCGGAGTGCCACGGCCGTATCCTGCGCCAACTGGATATGGGCTGCGTGGTCAACGCCTCCGTAGGTCGCGAGTCCATGTTTCGCCTGTCGCCGGCGCACACTCCGCGGAAGATCCTGGTGGCCGGCGGCGGGCCGGCCGCGCTGGAGGTCGCTCGCGTGGCGGCGCTGAGAGGGCATCGGGTGATCCTTTGCGAAGAGGATGAGTCCCTGGGGGGCCAACTCAAGCTGGCAGCGGTGCCGCCGCACAAGTCCGACATCGAGAAGCTGACCCATTACCTCGAAGGACAGGTAGCCAGACTGGGCGTAGACGTGCGCCTGCATTGCCGGGTCACTCCGGAGTTGGTAGCGCAGGAATCGCCGGACGCCGTGGTGGTCGCGACGGGTGGCCGGCCCCTGGTGCCGAACATTCCCGGCGCCGCGAAACATGCTGTGACCGCCTGGGACGTGCTGTCGACCCGAACGCAGGTAGGCCAGCGGGTGGTTATCGTGGGCGGCGGCGATGTGGGCTGCGAAACCGCCGAGTACCTGGCCGCTCAGGGCAAGCGGGTAACGATCGTGGAGATGCTGCCCGATGTGGCCGGCGAACTGGCCGCGTGGACCAGGCGACTGCTGGTGGAGCGTTTGGTCCGCGCCGGCGTGGAAATCCTAACGCAGACCAGGGTCGTATGCATCGAGTCCGGCCGGGTTGCCTATGACCGCGGGGGGGTGACCGGGGAGATCTCACCCGTCGACAGCGTGGTGTTGGCCTGCGGCGTGCAGCCGCGCCGCGAGCTGGCCGATTCCCTGCGGCCGGCCGGGGTGCCCGTTCATGTGATCGGGGATGCCTCCAAGCCACGCAGCCTGGCCGACGCCATCCGCGAGGGATTTGAGCTGGGGTTCGCGCTGTGACATCACGTGAGGACGTCCGGGGCAAGCTGCCGCTGGACATGACCGGCGCGATCGATGCGGTTTGTCGACGTATCAGCCGCGACGCCTTGGTCACCCTCGCCCGGGCGCTGATCGCGCAGCCCAGTCATACGCCGGAAGGCGAGACAGAGGCGGTCGAAGTGCTGGCCCGGTTTCTGGAGGACGAAGGCATCCACTGCGTGCGCCAGCAGGTGGACGGTTGGGGGACCAACCTGATCGCCACCGTGCCTGGCCTGGGCAGCGAACCGGGCCTGCTCATGAATGGGCACCTGGACACGGTGCCGCCATCGGCCGCCATGCGATTTCCCCCCTACGATGGCGTCATTCACGAGGGCCAGTTGTGGGGACGCGGCGCGGTGGACATGAAGGGCGGGCTGGCAGCCATGGCCTGCGCCCTGGTCGCCCTCAAGCGTGCCGGCATCCCTGTCCAGCGCTCGGTGACCCTTTCGGCTGTGGCCAGCGAGGAGCAAGGCAATCGCGGCACCGCGGCGCTCGTGCGCGAAGGGCTACCGGCAGCCTGGGCGGTTGTTGGCGAACCGACGGACCTCGACGTGGTCATCGCCCACAAGGGGGTCGACCGATACCAGGTAACGGTGGAGGGGCGGGCCGCCCACGAGAGCCTGCCGGACCGGGGGCTCAATGCCATCACCCAGGCCGCCCGGATCATCACCGCCCTGGACAACGGCCTCATCCCGTCAGCGCGTCAGCAGACCCACCCGCTCCTGGGCACGGCCACCTACAATATCGGCACCATTCACGGCGGCATCAGCCGGAATACCGTGCCCGACCGGTGCGTGTTCCAGATCGCCAAGCGTTGGCTGCCCGGTGATTCTCCCCAGGCGATCCGCGCCGAAATCGAGTCGGCAATTCGCGCCTCCAAGCCGGAGGCGAAAGTGTCGGTCTCCCGCGAGCCGGAGTTCGACCTCATTCCGCACCCGCCGCTGGAGATCTCCGCTGACCATCAGCTAACGCGGACTTTGCGTGAATCGATCCGGCGCACCACCGGCCGCCAGCCGCAGGTGCTCGGCATGGCCGCCTTCACCGACGGCGCGCTGCTTCAGGCCGCAGGCATCCCCGCGGTGATCTTTGGGCCGGGTAGCATGGCCCTTGCCCATGGCGACGACGATCATGTGGCGCTCGCCGAGCTGCTGACGGCTGCTCAGGTCTTCGCGGCTCTCGCCGTTGAGCTTTGCGGACCCGACGCCGCCCCAATCCTCGAGGTGGCGGAATGACCGGATCGCCGCGTGGTCAGGCCCCAGCCAGATTCGCGCTGACCAACGGCAGGGTGATCCTGCCCGACGACGTGGTCGCCGGCATGGCGGTTGTCGTCGAAGGGCACCGGATCATCGACATGGTCAGTGCCGGCGCCCTTGGCGCGAATCTGTCCACTGTTGACGTGGGTGGGCGCTACATTGCGCCGGGATTTGTCGACATTCACACCCACGGGGCCGTCGGTCACACCTTCAACGAACCGACGGAAGAGGCTTTCGCGGCCATCACGCAAGAGAACCTGCGTCAAGGCGTCACGTCGCTGCTGGCGACCATCGCCACGGCGCCCATCCCCGATCTGGTGCGGTGTCTGGATTTCAGCCGGACGTGGATGAGCCGGCCGCGGCTTGGGGCTCAGGTGCTGGGGGTACACCTGGAAGGGCCATACTTCAGTATGGAATTCAAGGGCGCCCAGGATCCGCAGAACATTCGCACGCCCAACGATGGCAGCGCCGGCCAACTACTTGCCCGGGCCGATGTCATCAAGATCATGACCTTTGCGCCGGAATTGCCGGGCGCTCTGGCCCTGACGGAGACGCTCCACGACCTGGGGATCGTGCCCGCGGCCGGCCACAGTACGGCCCGGGTCGAGGATGTGCAGGAGGCGCTGGATCGTGGGCTCAGCCACATCATTCACATGTGGAGCAGCCAGTCGACTACCGTGCGCGAAGGACCTTGGCGTAAGCCCGGCTTGCTGGAGGCCTCCCTGGGACTGGACGGCTTCACCGGGGAGATCATCGCCGACAACAAGCACCTGCCGCCAGTCTTGATGCGCATAGCCTACAAGTGCCTGGGGCCGGATCGCCTGTGTGTTGTTTCGGACGCCACCAGCGGCGCCGGATTGCCAGAGGGCGCGCGCTTTCGCATGGGCAACCTGGAGTATGAGGTCTGCGATGGCGTGGGCATGTTGCTCGATCACTCGGCCTTTGCGGGAAGCACAACCATTGTCAGCCGAATGCTGCCGATCCTCACCGGCCTGGTCGGCATTCCTCTGCCCGAAGCCGTCCGCATGGCCAGCCTGACGCCGGCGCGGGTCATTGGCGTCGGCGCTCGCAAGGGCAGCCTGGCGCCCGGCAAGGATGCGGACATGGCGATTCTTCAATGACGATCTTACGGTCTGGCGGACGGTGGTGGCTGGGACCTGGGCAGACGGGTAGCCTGCGACCGGTATGCCGGCCCGGGGTGGACCGGCTCCGTATCACAACTGGTTGAGTGCGAAGAATGAAAGTCAACATCTATGAATCAAATGATCTCCTGGGCGCGGCGGCAGCCGATGATCTTGCGGAGATCCTTCATCGGGCCATCTCCGAGCACGGCAGTGCTTCGGTCATTCTGGCCACCGGCAACTCGCAATTGACTTTCTTGAGAGCGCTGCGCGCCAGGCGCGGCATCGCCTGGGACAGGGTCACCCTTTTTCACATGGACGAGTATCTGGGGATGCCGGAATCGCACCCTGCCAGCTTCCGGCGCTTCATTCGCGAGCATCTCGCCGACACCGTCCACCCGCGCGCGTTCTTTGGTATTCGCGGCGATGCACAGGACATTGAAGCGGAGATGGCCCGCTATGCCGCTCTCCTGGAGGAGTACAGCCCGGTCGCTTGCGTTCTTGGCTTTGGCGAAAACGGGCACCTGGCATTCAACGATCCTCCCGCGGACCTGTCCACGCAAGAGGCGATCCAGGTAGTAACCCTGGCGCAGACGGCGCGTCTCCAGCAGGTCGGCGAGGGCCATTTCGCCACGCTTGACAACGTCCCCCTGCAAGCGGTATCATTAACCGTGCCGGCATTGATCCGGCCTGCCCACGTGCTTGCCGTGGTGCCGGAGGCCCGGAAGGCGCAGGCAGTCAAAGATGCTCTGGAAGGGCCGATCTCAGCGGATTGCCCGGCGTCTATCCTTCGCCCGCTATCGCATGTCAAGCTGTACCTGGATCCCGATTCGGCATCGCTCCTCCGTCCAAGCGGGCCACGCCTTTGGATGGAAGAAGCGCCCATCCTGCGCCAGCACTCGGACCGCCGGGCCGTTGGTTAGGCAGCGCCGGCGGTATCCGCACACGGTCTGCCACGCGACACCGGTCGCCAAACGAATTGCTCTGGCAGGCTGACGCCTCTCGCCAATCCGGGGATTTCACGGGGACTTCCATAGGCCCTTCCCGGGCGATTCTCGGGGAGTATTCCATGGACTATGTCAGGCTAGGGAGAACCGGGCTTCGCGCCAGTGTGCTCGGGCTCGGCTGCGGTGGTCACAGCCGTTTGGGGCAGCGAACAGGCGCGACGAAAGCCCAGTCGGTCGCGATTGTGCGGCGGGCGCTTGAGCTGGGCGTCAATTTCATCGATACCGCTGCATCCTACGAGACCGAGGAGCTGGTCGGTGAGGCGCTGCGGGGCGCGCGCCGTGCGGATGTTGTCCTCTCCACCAAGAAGGATCTCGACGCCGGCGGGCGCCTGATCACCGCGGCTGGGCTCACCAGCGCGCTGGAAGGCAGCCTGACACGGCTGCAAACGGACTATGTGGATGTGTATCATCTGCACGGTGTGCAGGCCGGCGAGTACGACCACGCGGTCACCGAGCTTCTGCCCGCCATGCTGAAGCTGCGCGACCAGGGCAAGATCCGGTTTCTGGGCATCACCGAGCAGTTCGGCACCGATCCGGGTCATGCCATGATGGCCCGGGCCGTTGGCGATGGCTACTGGGACGTGGTCATGACCGGTTTCAACATCCTCAATCAGTCCGCCCGCAGCCGCGTTCTCGCCGAGACCAGGCGGCGCGATATCGGTGTCCTTTGCATGTATGCGGTTCGTGAAGCCTTCAGCCGGCCGGAGAAGCTCCGGCAGACCGTGGCCGACCTGGTACAGCAGGGATTCATCGACCGAGACGCAGTCGACCCGCAGGAACCGCTCGGATTTCTACGCGACGTAGCCGACAGCCTGCCGGACGCGTCCTACCGATTCTGTCGCGCGGAGCCGGGCATTCATGTCGTCCTGAGCGGCACTGGGAACCTGCACCATGTGGACCAGAACGTGGCATCGATCCTCCGCCCCCCGCTGCCCGCTGGAGTGCACCAGAGGCTGGTCGATCTGTTCGCCCGGGTTGACACCGTCTCGGGAGAGTAGCGTCCGGGCCACCGGCATCACTCGTTCATGTTCCGGATGACCTGAGTAGTCAGCAATGGGGCATAGCGGCGGCTGGTCGCGAGCGGACGCGCTGTCGCGCGATTGTCGCTTGGGCCGGCGGGCTGGACAGGCCCATGAGGGAAGCCTGGCGGCGCGGTCTGCCGGTTCCCCGGTTGGTGGGGAAGTTGACTTCACAGGTTCAGGAGCGACACGCATGTCCACCACAGACCCGGCGCAGGCATTGCGAGAGCTGACGCCCCGGCATTCCTTCTTCGTCGGCATCGACTCCGACGGCTGCGCCTTCGACACCATGGAGATCAAGCACAAGGAGTGCTTCATCCCCAACATCATCAGCCTACTGGGACCTCCAGCCGGTCTCCAAGTTCGCCCGCGAGGCCGGCGGAGTTCGTCAACCTCTACTCCAAGTGGCGCGGCATCAACCGCTGGCCGGCCCTGCTGATGGTCTTCGATCTGCTGGCGGACGCGGCCGGAGGTGCAGAAGCCCGCCAGGTGCACATTCCGCCAGGCCGCGCCGCGTGCGCGACTGGGTCAACGCGAGACCGAGCTTGCCACTCGGCAACCCGGCGCTCAAGGAGCTGGTCGCCCAGACCGGCGACCCGGAGCTCAAGCAGGCCCTGGCCTGGAGCGAGGCGGTCAACGCCAGCATCGCCGACATGGTCCACGGCGTGCCGCCGTTCCCCTACGTGCGCGAGAGCCTGGACGGAGCTGGGCGGCGAGGCCGACATCATCGTGTGTCAGCGCCACGCCCGGCGAGGCCCTGGAGCGCGAGTGGGAGGAGCACGACATCGCCCGGTACGCCCGCGTCATCGCCGGGCAGGAGATGGGCAGCAAGAAGGAGCACCTCGCGCTGGCCGACCAAGGGCCAGCTACCGCCGGACCACGTGCTGATGATCGGCGACGCCCCCGGCGACCTGCAGGCCGCCCGGGCCAACAACGCCCTGTTCTACCCGATCAACCCCGGCCACGAGGACGAATCCTGGGAGCGGTTCTACGAGGAGGCCATGGGCAAGTTCCTGGCCGGCGACTACGCCGGCGCCTACGAGGCAGCCCTGATCGCCGAGTTCGACGGCTGCTGCCCGACGTCCCGCCCTGGAACAAGTAGGCACTGCCGGGGCGCTTTCCGGCCTGCCGGCGGTCATCCCATGGCCGGACTCTGCGAGCACCATCATGATAAGTAAGGAATCAACGACCGAACTGCTGAGCGAAGCAGCAGGTACGGGACCTGGTCAGGCAGGCGCTTGCCCTGACGCCGCTGCAAGGCAAGCGCGTTCTGGTGATCATCCCCGACGGGACGCGAACCGCGCCCTTGCCGGTCTTCTTCCGCATTTTCTACGAGGAAATCGCCCCCACCGCCGTCGCCCTGGACTACCTGGTGGCGCTGGGCACCCACCAGCCCATGGGCGAAGCCGCCCTCAACCGGCTGGTGGGTATCTCGGCGGAGGAGCGAAACGGCAAGTTCGGGAAGGTCCGCATCTTCAACCACCGCTGGGACCTGCCGGAGTGCTTTACGACCATCGGCGTCGATTTCGGCGGCGGAGATCGCCGGGTTGACCGGCGGCCTCATGCGCCAGGACGTGCCGGTCTCGCTGAACAAGTCGGTTCTCGACTACGACCAACTGATCATCCTGGGGCCGGTATTCCCGCACGAGGTGGTGGGCTTCTCCGGCGGCAACAAGTACTTCTTCCCCGGCATCGCCGGCGCCGAGATCATCAACTTCACCCACTGGCTGGGCGCCGTGATCACCAGCTACAAGGTCATCGGCACCAAGGACACGCCGGTGCGCGCAGGTCATCGACCGCGCGGCCGCCTTCATTCAGACTGCCGAAGCTTTGCTTTGCCTTCGTTGTGCCGCCCGCCGAGTCGCACCTTGGACCAGGCGTGGTGTCCGGCCTCTTCATCGGTTCGCCGGAGGAGGCCCAAGGCGCCGCCGCCGACGTTGTCGGCGCGCCTGCACGTGGTCTACGTGGACAAGCCCTTCAAGCGCGTCCTGTCCATCATGCCCGCCATGTACGACGACATCTGGACCGCGGCCAAGGGCATGTACAAGACGGAGCCAGCCATGGCCGACGGCGGCGAGGTGGTCATCTACGCCCCGCACATCACCGAAGTCTCCTACACCCACGGCAAGCTCATCGACCAGATCGGCTATCACGTCCGCGACTACTTCCTCAAGCAGTGGGAGGCTTTCAAGGACATTCCCGGCGGCGTGCTGGCCCATTCCACCCATCTGCGCGGCATCGGCACCTACGAGAATGGCGTCGGAACGCGCGCGCATTCGGGTGACCCTGGCCACCGGCATCCCCGAAGAGCGCTGCCGCCGCATCAACCTGGGCTACCTGGACCCCGCCTCGGTGGACATCGCCTCCTGGGAGGGCCGCGAGGATGAGGGCATCAAGGTCGTTCACAAGGCCGGCGAGATGCTGTACCGGCTGCGGCAGGGCCATCGCGTTTGTGCATGGCTCGCCCGGCCCTGCTTCGGAGGCAGGAGGGCCGGTCGGCGTAGGAGCGCGACCTGCCGGCCTGAGGCAGGCGATCGGCAGCCGCCTACTCACCCAGGAGTTCTCTATGGCAGCGCAACAGATCGGACTCGTGGGCCTGGCCGTGATGGGCGAGAACCTTGCGCTGAACATCGAGAGCAAGGGCTTCTCCGTCGCCGTCTACAACCGCACTGCCGGACCGGACCCGGGCCTTCCTCGCCGGCCCGGCGCGCGGGCAAGGGCATCGCCGGCGCGTACACGATCCCGGACTTCGTCGCCGCCCTGGAACGCCCGCGGCGGATCATGCTGATGGTGAAGTCCGGCTCGCCGGTGGATGAAGTGATCGCCCAACTCCGGCCCCACCTGGCGCCGGGCGACCTGCTCATCGACGGGGGCAACAGCTTCTTCGGCGACACCGAGCGCCGCGCCAAAGACCTGGAGGCGGCGGGCTTCCTCTTCATCGGCACCGGCGTCTCCGGCGGCGAGGAGGGCGCGCTCCATGGTCCCAGTATCATGCCCGGCGGCAAGCCCGAAGCCTATGCCCTGATCGAGCCGATCTTCACGGCCATCGCCGCCAGGGCGCCGGACGGCGAACCCTGCGTGACCTACATGGGTCCGCGCGG
The DNA here is from genome assembly GCA_963824985.1 of Terriglobia bacterium. Lineage (GTDB taxonomy): Bacteria > Acidobacteriota > UBA6911 > UBA6911 > UBA6911 > JAFNAG01. The sequence goes on along the minus strand of CAWGRQ010000044.1, from coordinate 64,955 downwards.
CGCCGGCCACTACGTGAAGATGGTCCACAACGGCATCGAGTATGGCGACATGCAGCTCATCGCCGAGGCCTACGACATCCTGAGCCGGGCGCCGGCCTCTCCGCCGCGGAGCTGCACACCACGTTTGCCGCCTGGAACCAGGGGGAGCTCTCGTCGTATCTCATCGGCATCACCGCGGACATCTTCGCCAAGATGGATCCGGAAACCGGCCGCCCGCTGGTGGAGCTCGTCATGGATGAGGCCCAGCAGAAGGGCACCGGGAAGTGGGCCAGCCAGAGCGCCCTGGACCTGGGAGCCCCTACGCCGACCATCAACGCCGCGGTCGAAAGCCGTATCATCTCGGCCTACCGAAAGGAGCGCCTGGCGGCCAGCCGTGTGCTCTCCGGGCCTACGGCGGTCTTCGCCGGTATACGTGAGTCGCTGGTCGACGCCGTGCAGGCGGCGCTGTACGCCTCCAAGATCTGCTCCTATGCCCAGGGCATGGCCCTGATGAAGGCCGCCTCCGACGAGTACGGCTATGGCCTGAAGTTGAGTGAGATGGCCCGCATCTGGCGGGCCGGCTGCATCATCCGCGCCCAGTTGCTGGACAAGATCCGCGCCGCCTACGAGCGCAACCCCGGCCTGGCCAATCTGCTGCTGGATGAGGACTTCCGGCAAGCGGTGGAGAGCCGCCAGAGGGCCTGGCGCTTCGTGGTGCAGACCGCCGTGGGCCTGGGCATCCCCTGCCTGGCCATGAGCGCATCCCTGGCCTACTTCGACGCCTATCGCAGCGCCCGCCTGCCCGCGAACCTCACCCAGGCGCAGCGCGACTATTTCGGCGCCCACACCTTCCGCCGCACCGACAAGGAAGGTGTCTTCCATGCAGACTGGGGGCAGGCCTGAACCGGGCGGAAGCCGGCCAACCTTGCAGGGGAACGAGATGACGATCGCATCCAAGGCCAGAAACGTGGTGGTCGCCCAGTCGGGCGGGCCGTCGCCGGTCATCAACAACTCGCTGCGCGGCATCGTCGATGCCTGCCAGTCCATGCCGGACGTCTTCGGCACGGTGTATGGCGGCTTCCACGGCGTGGAGGGCATCCTCCAGGAGGAGCTGCTGGACCTCTCGGCCCAGCCGCCGGAGGAGATCGCCCTGCTGCGCGTGACGCCGGCCGCCGGCGGCATCGGCACTTGCCGCTACAAGCTGAAGAGCAGCCAGACCGAGGACTTCGAGCGGCATCGTTGAGGTCTTCAGGGCCCACGACGTGGGCTACCTGTTCTACATCGGCGGCAACGACTCCATGGACACCGCCCACAAGATCGCCGCGTCTGGCCCACCAGCGCGGCCTCGACCTGGTGGCCACCGGCGTGCCCAAGACCATCGACAACGACGTGGGCGACGCCGACTTCAAGCTGATCGACCACACCCCCGGCTACGGCTCGGTGGCGCGCTACTGGGCCTGCAAGGTTCAAGAGGCCAACCAGGAGAACGACGGCAGTTGGCCGCCCGACCCGGTGCTGGTGCTCCAGGCCATGGGACGCAAGATCGGCTTCATCCCTGCCGCGGCCCGCCTGGGCGACCCCCAGCGCGCGTCTGCCCCTGCAGATCTACCTGGCCGAGTCCGGCCTGACGCCTGAGCGATATGGCCGACCGGGTGAACGATGAGCTGGCGCGCTCCCGCCGCGTGCATCGTGGTGGTGAGCGAGGGCTTCGCCGTGGGCGACATCGGCGAGCGCCGCGACGCCTTCGGCCACGTCACCTTCTCCGCCAGCGAGAGCACCGTGGCGCAGATCGTGGTGAACTACCTCAACGGCAGGGGGCTGAAGGCCAGGGGCGCCGCGCGCTTCAACGTCATGGGCACCGACCAGCGCACCAGCATGATCTACGCCTCCACGGTGGACATGGACGAGGCCTATCAGGTGGGCCAGAAGGCCGTCCACGTGGCGCTGCAGGACGGCGGCGGCTACATGGCCACCATCCTGCGCGACCCGGGGCCCATCTACCGCGTGCGCTACGACAAGGTGCCCCTGGAGCAGGTGGCCAACTCCGAGCGCAGCTTCCCCGCTGCCTGGATCGCGCCCGGCCGCACCGACGTCACCGACGACTTCGTCCGCTACGCCCGGCCGCTGATCGGCGACGACTGGCCCAGCATCCCCCTGGTGGACGGGCGCATGCGCTTCAGCCGGTTTGCCCCGATCTTCGCCGAGAAGAAGCTGCCGGCGTACACGCCGCAGGGATACCGAAAGTAGCCCGGGCCTCCGGCGCCGGTTTCGCTGGCCGTCATGGGCGCTGAGGCTGAGGGTGGTGCGGCTCAGGGCTCACTGCATCCTGGACGCGCAAGGGCGCGCGCGGTTCGCACCGCGGCCTTGCGATTGGGTCAGATGTTCGTCATGGAGAGGTTCACGATGGCGCAAGATGCTGCACCAATGAAGAGACAGCAGGTCGAGCGGCTAACGCGCTACGATCTGTCGGACCTTGAGGGCCAGGTGGCTGTGGTCACTGGCGGCGGGGGATCCTTTGCAGCACCATGAGCCGGGGCCTGGCCGCATACGGCGTCAAGGTAGCGGTGCTGGACATCCGGTTGGAAGCCGCCCGGGTCGTGGCCGACGGCATTAACGCCGCCGGCGGCACCGCCCTGCCCGTGCAGGTCGACGTGCTGAACAAGGCCAGTGTGGAGGCAGCCAGGGACCAGGTCCTCTCGGCCTACGGCCGCCTGGATATTCTGGTGAACGGCGCGGGCGGCAACAAGAAGCAGGCCACCGCGGACCCGTCGCTCTCGTTCTTCGACATGCCCCTGGATGCCATCCGCTGGGTCTACGAGCTGAACTTCATGGGCACGTTGATCGCCTGCCAGGTTTTTGGCCGCACGATGGCCGAACAGCGCCGGGGCTGCATCCTCAACGTGTCCTCCATGTCGGCCATGCGCCCTCTCACCCGCATCGTCGCCTACTCGGCTGCAAAGGCCGCGGTGAGCAACCTGACCCAATGGCTGGCGGTGTATATCGCGCAGGAGTACTCGCCGAACATCCGGGTAAACGCCCTGGCGCCGGGATTCTTCCTTACGGAACAGAACCGCTTTCTGCTCACGGAGGAGGCTAGCGGCCAGCTTACGGCTCGCGGGCAGAAAATCCTGGACCATACGCCCATGGCCAGGTTCGGGGAGCCCGAGGACCTGGTGCCCGTCACCCTGTGGCTCGTCTCCAAGGGCGCCGGCTTCGTCCACGGCACGGTCATTCCCATCGATGGCGGCTTCTCAGCCTTCAGCGGGGTGTGAGGTCAGAGTCCAGAGGTAGCCGGAGACCGGAACACCCGGCCAGCGCAGCAGCCGCGCCCGGCGCGGCGCACCGCTTAGAGCGCGCAGGAGGGTGAGCGGGGAGGCCCGCGAGCGTCAAACCACCGCCGCACGCGCCGCGCTGCCTGAGAGGGCCCCCTCGGCGGCGCCGGAATGCGTCAGAGATGCCACCCCGCCGATCGTGTCACCCACGAAAGGCGGGGTCTTTTTGCCCGGGGAGAGGTGAAAGTCCGGACCGGGGCAGTGCCGGACCCGTGGCCCCTTTGTCAGCCGTCAAGCGGCAGATCGCGAGCCGCTTCCAGCATGGCGCTGATGTTGGCCGGGCTGACGTCCGGCTGCACGTTGTTGGTGGCGCTTACCACGTAGCCCTCGGGCCCCAGCGTCTCGATCATACGCACCACCGACGCGCGCACTTCCTCGGGCGAGGCCCACCGGAAGCAATTGCACCACATCCAGGCCGCCCCAGAAGCAGATGTCCTGGCCGAACTCGCGTTTCAGCCGCGCCGGATCCATGCCGGCCGCCGAGACCTGCACCGGGTTCAAGGCGTCCACACCGATGTCGATGAAGTCGCCGATGAGCGGATAGACCGCGCCGCAGGTGTGGTAGACCACCTTCGCACGCGTCCTGGCATGAACATGGTCGAGGTAGCGCCGTTGGCGCGGCTTGACGAGCGAACGATACAGGGCAGGCGACACCAACGGCCGCTCGTTGCCGCCAAGATCGTCAGCGAACATCACCACGTCAACCAGATCGCCAACTTCGTCCAGCATGCGCCCGGTGATCTCCAGGAGGATGCCGAGAATGGATTCCAGCAGAGCCTCTGCCAGACGACGGTCCGCCAGCATGTCCATGAACAGATTCGGCCGTGCCGCGCAAGAATGCGGCCTGATGCAGCATCCCACCGGCAGTCCCAGCACGACCGCATAACCGGTCGCCGCCCCCTGCAGGGCCTCCGCTCTCAGACCGTGGACGTAGCCGGGGTCAGAGGCTCGCGGCCACGGATAGCGCTGCAGGGAACTCAGCGTGCACTCCGCCGCCAGCGGCTCGTGGCTGACGTAGTAGTGACCGCCCTCGGGCCGGCTGCGGACCACTCCCCATTCATCCCGGTACGATCCGTCAGCGAGAACCTGCTCAGGGGGGCTGAACGGGAGCACGCGGCAGGATCGGCCAGGTATCGATGCCAAACCGGAGCCGCAACGGCTCCTCCAACATTGGCGATCTGGGAGCGCCGGCTGGCCACCACCGTGGGCGTATCGAGGCCAAGGTAGTCCTTCCACGCACGGTAGGCGGCGACGTTAATGCCCGTCGCGTAGCTTCCCCCGAGGTCCAGGGGAATGCGATCAGGGACCCGGTGATTCAGGGCGGCCAGGAGTCGCTCGCGCGAGTTCAGCGGCGTCACGACTTCCCGGCTGTAAGAAACTGTGCCAGGCGGCCCACCCCTTCCTCGATGGCCGCCGCGGGAGAGGCTAACGAAATGCGCACATAGCGGTCGGTGCTCGGGCCGAAGGTGCCGCCGGGTGCCACGGCCACGCGCTTCTCCTGCAGCAACTGCCTGGCAAGGGACTGGGGAGTGACGATAATGGCTGAAGGTGATGAGGTAGGCGTTCCGGAAACCAAGAGGAAGAGCAAGCTGTTCATATGGATCATTCTCGGCGCCGCCCTTCTGCTTGTGGGGGGGGGGGGATTTCTAGCCAGTAATTATTTTGGCGGCGGGCAACCGGCTGGGGCGGCAGCGGCGTCTGAAAAGGCTGAAGCCAATCCGATATTACGGGTGAAGTCGGTCATGAGCCTGGATGCGTTTCTGGTGAACCTGGCTGACGCCGACACGACTCGCTTCGTCAAAGTTACCTTCCGCCTGGGGCTTGATGAGGAAAAACTGGGAGAGGAATATGCAAAGGACCCCGTGATACTGGCGGCAACGCGCGACAAAATCAATTCGATCCTGAGTTTGAAGACCTCAGACGAACTCCTGAAGATTGAAGGTAAAGACCTGCTGCGCAAGGAAATCCGCGAACAGGTCAACCGACTGCTCCCCAAAGGGGAGATTGTGGAGATCTTCATCATGGAATTCATCGTGCAGCTTTAGGGAGGACATTCCAATGGCGGAAAGCCCGGCTCGTGCCGCCGCCCGCAACCCGGCAGAGATCCTTGAAGAGTTCGCTGACTACCTCGACGTCCCCATGAATATCAATCTCGAAGTTGGGCGGCGCTTCATGAAGGTGCGAGAGATCCTGCTGCTCAAGCCGGAATCAATCGTGGATGTTTCCAAGTCTGCCGGGGAAAACATCGACATCTACATCAACGGCAGGCTGGTGGCGTTCGGGGAAATCCTCGAAGTGGAAGGAAAAGCGGGAATCCGTTTGACGGATTTCCATGTGCAGAATTAGGAGAAACGAAGGTATGCGAAGCACGGTGGCTGATTTCTGGAAACGAATCCCGATCGTTCTGATCTTCGTGGTGTTGTTCTGTTTTCCCTTAATGGCCCAGAAGGGCACGCCCCAATCGAAGCCCGGCCCGGCGGTGGCGACCGCTCCGGTACCGGCTCCGGCTGAACCGGAAGCTCCGACGGCAGAGGAGGCCAAAGATCCTGTCCCGGATGCGGCAAAATCCATTGCTCCGGCAGGCCCGGATGTTTCTACCACGGCCGTTGCAGCTGAAGCCTCGCCGATGACCGGTTGGGGGGAGTTCGGCATGCCGTTGTTCCAAACGGCGGGAGGCGCAGGATTGGTGATTTGCCTGATCCTGGGAGGATTCTTCCTGTTTCGCCGGTATGCGCCCCAGTATCTGAGCAAACCGGGCCACGACCGCAGTCTCCGCCTTATTGAGACTCTGACCCTGGGCGACAAAAGAAGTCTGGTGCTCGTGCAGGCCGGCACGAAAAAGCTGCTGCTGGCCAGCACCCCGGGACAGATCTCCATGCTGACTTCGTTCGCGGACCTGGCGGCGGGAAGCCCGGTTGCCGGCGGTGAGCGCCTGGAGCCTGAAGTCCCCGCGGCGCTGTCGGGTAGCTTCCGGAACCTTTATGAAATGGAGAAAAAGCCTCAGGCCGCACGCCCTCCGGCCCGCGCAATGCTCCCCCCGGACATCAGAGGCAAAATGCTGGAACTGCGCAAAGCACTGGAAGGATAAGCTGGTTATGAATATCACCGGCGGCAAGATCGTGGTTTCATTCCTCCTCGTGCTGATTCTGCTTGGGCTGCCCGCGGTGGTTCACGCCGCGGCGGCCCCTCAGGACAAGAGCTTTTCCGGGATTGAACTGCGCATCGGCGGCGGCGCCAACGGCGGCGGCATGACGCTTCCGCTGCAGATTCTGGCTCTTCTCACTGTCCTGACCCTGGTGCCCGCGATTCTGGTCTCCGTCACTTCCTTCACGCGCATCGTCATTGTTTCCCACTTCCTGCGCCAGGCGCTGGGAACTCAGACCATGCCTCCGAATCAAATCATCATCGGGCTGTCGCTTTTCCTGACTTTTTTCATCATGCAGCCGGTAGGAGAGCGTATCAACCGGGAAGCACTGCAACCCATGATCGAGGGGAAATTGACTGAAATGCAGGCCCTTGATCAGGCAAGCATCCCGCTCCGTGAATTCATGCTCCGTTATACGCGTGAGAAAGACCTGTTGCTGTTTCTGAACATTGCCAAGGAACCCAGACCCAAGAACAGCCAGGAGATTCCTATGCGCGTGGTGATTCCCGGCTTCATGATCTCGGAACTCAAGACCGCATTCCAGATCGGGTTTGTGCTCTTCATCCCGTTTCTGGTCATTGACATGGTCGTGGCTTCGGTACTGCTTTCCATGGGGATGATGCAGCTGCCCCCGGCGATGATTTCAACTCCGTTCAAGATTCTGCTCTTTGTGCTCGTGGACGGTTGGAATCTTGTCATCGGATCGTTGGTGAAGAGCTTTTATTAGCGGGTGGAGACCGGCAGCGCCGGGCGGCCCGTTTGTGCGGAGTGCCAGAATATGAATCAGGATGTGGTAATGAAGTTGGCCAGGGATACGATGCAGGTCACGCTGACGGTGAGCGGGCCACTGCTTTTGGTGTCGCTCATTGTTGGCATTATTGTGAGCATCATTCAGGTGGTTACCTCGATCCAGGATATGACACTGTCCCTGGTGCCCCGGATGCTGGCGGTTTTTGTAACCTTTCTCCTCCTGCTCCCCTGGGTAATGCATCTGTTGACCGGATTTTCCGCCCAACTCTTCGGGCATCTGGAACGATTCACCCTGTAAGCACATGGGCGGCCACCCCCGGAGGCGCGATGAAACCTGAGCCCCGAAAAGCCGTGATTCCGGACCTCCGGATCGGGACGGATCGCCCGAAAGCGATGTGCTGCCTCCGATGACCTCCATCTCGATTTCTCCCGCCGAGGTCATGAGCTTTGCCGTGGTTCTCTTCCGGGTTGCGGGGATCATGGTATTCTCCCCCTTCTACAGCAGCGGTGCGTTCCCGCCCCAGGTCAAGATCATCGTGCCGCTGGTTGTGGCGCTGACGCTGGCTCCCATCGTGCCTCAGGCGCAGCTCCCCGCAGGATTTGGCCTGGCTCAGACTGGTCGGATCGGTTCTCGGGGAATCGCTCATCGGCATGGTGTTGGGGCTGACGGCCTCATTTGTTTTCGGCGGCCTCCAGCTTGCGGGCCAGATCATCGGGTTCCAGCTCGGGTTTTCGATCGTCAACGTCATCGATCCACAGAGCGCCGTCGAAACTTCTGTCATCTCCATCCTGAACAACTTCATCGGTCTGGCGCTGTTTCCTGATCGTTAACGGCCACCACTGGTTTTTCCAGGCGGTCAGCGAGAGCCTGGTTAGTACCTTCCGCCCGGCGGCGTGCATTTGCAAGGGCCGCTGGTGGAACAGGTACTGCGGCTTGCCGGACAGATGTTCGTTTCCGGCTTGCGCATTGCGGCGCCCGTGATTGCGGTTACCGTAATTGCGGATGTCGTCCTCGGCATCATCGGCCGAGCCGCACCCACGATCAACATCTTGATCGTCGGAATGCCCGTGAAAACCCTGGTCGGCCTGGCCAGTCTCGAGCATTGCCTTCTATTTTCTGCCGGCCTATCCTGGGCGGGGCCTTCTCTCCAGCTTTCGCGCGATCTGTTCAGCCTGGTGCGTGGCATGAGGTAGGGAGCGGCCATGGCACAACAGGGCAATCAGGACCGAAAAACCCACACCACGAAAGCTGCCAGAAGGCCCGTGAAAAGGGGCAGATGGCGCGCAGCAAGGACGTGCCGGCATCCGCGGTGCTCCTCGGCGGACTCCTCTTTCTCTCCTACTACGGCAACAGCATGCTGCACGGGCTGCAGGGACAATTGAGCGATTTCCTGCGCCTGCGCCCGCCGCAGGATATCACCACCTCCTATGTATATACGCTCGCATTCGATGCGATTGTGAGGATCACCCTTCTGATAGGTCCGATGATGCTGGTGATCTGCTTCGTCGGATCGTTGCGAGCAATGTGCTCCAGAGCGGCGTGACCTTTTCCTGGCATCAGCTTGGGTTCCGTTTTGAGAAGCTGAAGCCTTCCAACGGATTCTCACGTCTCTTTTCCAAAAACGGGGCCGTCGAACTGCTCGAAAAGCCTGCCGATGGTGCTCGTGATTACATATATCAGCTACCAGGTGATCATGCGGCATATCGACCTCTATACCCCCGCTTGATCCTCATGGACGCGCAGGCAACTGCTCTACTGGATCGGGTCACGATCTGCTACCAGGTCAGCCTCAGAGTTTGCATTTTCCTGCTGATCCTGGCGGCGGCTGATTACGCGTTTCAAAAATATCGTTTTCGCGAACAGCTGAAAATGACCAAGCAGGAGGTCAAGGACGAGTTCAAGGAAACGGAAGGCGATCCCACCTACGCGGGGCCGCATACGACGCATTCAGCGGGAAATGGCGACGCAAGCGCATGATGGCGGACGTGCCGACCGCCGATGTCGTCATTACCAATCCCACGCACTATGCCGTGGCGTTGTCCTATAAGCATGGAGAACAATGGATGCCCCTCGGGTAGTGGCCAAGGGTGTCGGATTTTTGGCAATCAAAATAAAAGAATTGGCACGAAAACACGACGTTCCCACTGGTCGAGAACAGTGCCTTGGCTCAAACCCTCTACAAAACCGTCGAAATCGGGTCCTCAATTCCCGACGAATCTGCTATAAGGCCGTCGCCGAGATCCTCGCCTATATCTATAAGACTCGCAATAGATGGCGCGTGATAGCTCCCGATCATTCCTCGTATCCTCGCCGCTACATCTCTCTCCTGTCCATGAGTCGTCCGTGGGGATTGGCAGGCCACCATGGCATGGAAGTTGCCTAAGTCCATCCGGACCACAGCAGTTGATTGTCCGGAGGATAGGCAAGGTGGCGAGCGTTGCGCAGAAAAACAGGGGATTCCCCAGAGCCCTGGGAAAGGTGCACCTGATCATCCCCGTTGCGGTGATGGGAATTCTGCTCATGATGACCCTGCCCGTGCCGCCGCTTCTCCTGGACATGCTGATCAGCCTGAACATTACGGTCTCGATCATCATCGTGCTGGTATCCATGTATATCCTGCAGCCGGTGAACTTCTCGGTGTTTCCTTCCCTGTCTGCTGATCATCACTTTGTTCCGGCTGGCGCTGAACGTGGCCTCCACGCGCCTGATCCTGCTTGCATGGCGCCGAAGGGGAGGATGCCGCGGGCACGCGTGATCCAGATCATTCGGCCAGTTCGTCGTGGGCGGCAACTACCTGGTCGGCATCGTGGTGTTTCTCGTTCTCATCGCGATCCAATTCATCGTGATCAATCACGGCGCCGTGCGCATTTCCGAGGTGACGGCGCGGTTTCACCCTCGATGCCATGCCGGGCAAGCAGATGAGCATCGACGCCGACCTCAACGCCGGGCTGATCGACGAGAGCGGAGGCGCGCGCCCGGCGCGAAGAGATCTCCGACGAAGCCGAATTCTATGGGGCGATGGACGGTGCCATCCGGTTCACGAGCCGCGATGCCGTCGCCAGCGGCTCTGATCCTCGCCATTAATATTGTCGGCGGCCTGCTGATCGGTGTGTTTCAGTTCGACATGCCCCTGGCGGATGCGGCCAAGCGCTTCACGATCCTGACCATTGGTGATGGCCTGGTCACCGCCATTCCCTCGCTGCTGATTTCGGTGGCGGGCGGCATCATCACCACGCGCGCGGCCGCCGAGTCGAATCTGGGCGAGAGTGTGATCGCGACAGTTGTTCCACAATCCGATGCCCGTCGCGATCGCCTCCGGCTTCCTGTTCTTCTTCGGACTCATCCCCGGACTTCCCGCCATCCCCTTCTTCCTTCTGTCGGTGGCCTGATGGGGGTCGTGGCTCTCAGGACCAAGAAGCAGCGCGATATCGAGCAGGTCTGGTCGTGGACAAGGAGAAAGCGGACAAGGCCGAGGCGGACAGAGCCCAAGGAACGCATTGAGCGCCTGCTCAAGGTGGATCCGCTCGGGTTGGAAGTGGGATACGCCTGATCCGCTACGTGGATGCCAATCAGGGCGGCGATTTCCTCAACCGCATCAAATCGATTCGCCGGCAGATCGCCCTGGACCTGGGCGTGGTCGTGCCGCCCGATTCACATCACAGACAACCTCCAGCTGGAACCCCGGGCCTACTCCATTCTGCTCAAAGGAGTCGAAATCGCGCGCGGCGATACTGCTGCCGGAACATTGCCTGGCCATCAACCCGGGCACCGCGCAGGAAGAAATCGGCGGCACCGCGACGCTGGAACCTGCCTTCGGACTGGAAGCGCGCTGGATCAAGCCAGCGGATCGCGAGCGGGCTCAGCTTGCGGGGTACACCGTTGTCGATCCCACGACGGTTCTGGCCACCCATCTTTCGGAGATCATCAAGTCCAACGCCCACGAACTCCTGGGCCGGCAGGAAACCAAGAGCCTGCTCGATACCGTCTGCCGAGACGCATCCCGAAGGTGGTGGAAGAGCTGGTGCCGAAGGTCCTGTCGATCGGCGAAGTCCAGAAAGTCCTGCAGAACCTGCTCAAGGAGAGGGTATCCATTCGCGACGCCGTCAGCATTTTTGAAACGCTCGCCGATTACGGCGCCATGACGAAGAATGTCAGTATCCTGACCGAGTACTGCCGGCAGGCGCTCGGCACGTTCCATCTGCAAACAGTACCAGAATGAGGCGAACGATCTGGTGGTTTTCACCGTCAGTCCGGAAATCGAGAAGAGCATCGCCGACGCCATCGTCCACACGGAACAGGGCTCCTATCTGGCGCTGGAGCCGAGGCTGGCCAAGGACATCATGCAGCGCATCCGGCGACGCGATCGAATCGAGCGCCGGCAGCAAGAGCCCGGTTCTGCTCTGCTCGGCCAATGTCCGCGATGTATGTCCGCCAGCTGATCGAGCGCTATCTGCCGAACGGCCACGATTCTGTCGCACAACGAGATTCCGCCCAATGTCCGCGTCACTTCGGTAGGAATGGTGAGCTAGGATGAAGATCAAGACTTTCTACGCCAGAACCATGGCAGAGGCGCTTGCGCAACGTCAAAGAGGAATTCGGCAGGCGATGGCCTGATCCTGTCGACCAAGGAGATTCCCGCGTCCGTTCCTCATTGGTTGCGCGAAAAACCGGCCGTCGAAGTGGTGGCCGCATTCGATAACGGCCACGAGGCGGATCCGGATGTCTATACCCCGTCCCGGGGTCCGGGTGTGACTCCAGCGGATGTGTCGCCGGAGGCCGGAGGACCCACGCGGGCGCTTCCCAAGGTCGACGAAGAATACAGCGAAATGCGCCGGGCACTCTACTGCGATGACGCGGCCGACCGGGCCGTCCGCCTCGCAGTTTTCGGATGTGGCCGCCTATGAGCTTTACCACGACCTGGTGGCGAATGAAGTCAACGAGTGGCTGGCCTGCAAACTCATCGATGAAGCGCAACTGCGTCTGCAGCCCGAAGCGCGCGGCCGGCGATCGGACCTTGCGCGGGCCGTGAATGAAGTCGCCCGCAGCCTGATTCGGGCGAATGGTGAAGCGGACGGATTACCGTCCAAAAAGGTGGTGGCGTTCGTCGGTCCCACAGGGGTCGGCAAGACGACTGCGGCGGCCAAACTGGCGGCGCGCCTGGCGCTGGAGCAAAAGAAAAAGGTGGTGTTGCTGACGATGGACACCTTCCGCATCGGCGCCGTTGAACAGTTGAAGACGTATGCGGGCCTGATGGGGCTCCCCTGCCGTGTGGTCACCCAACCGGCTGACCTGCCGCGCGCCATTCAAGAGCACAGCCAGCGCGACTATATCCTGATCGATACCGCCGGGCGCGGAGCCAGCGGGACCTGGCGGCGGTACAGGACCTGATGCAGATGCTCAGGGAGTCGAACCGGCATCGAACGGCACCTGGTGCTGAGCGCTACAACCAAGCCGGTGGATATGCAGGAAATAGTGGATCGCTTTGGGATCTGCAGCCCCGACCGCCTGCTTTTTACCAAGTTGGATGAAACCTCGACCTTCGGCCCGATCTTCAACGAACTGGTGCGCACCCAGAAGCCGGTGTCCTACATCGCGGACGGCCAGCGTGTTCCCGAAGACCTGCACGCGATGAGGGGCGACCAGATTGTAGACCTTGTTCTCAACGCCCATTGATTCGGAGCTTCCATTGAAAACCATGCGCAAGTTGAGTTACCCGAGCACGACCGACAGCAGATCAGCTGAACCGACAACGCCTCCAGGCGATCTGGCGCCGCACCCCGCCTCTGGGCCGCAGCCGCCCGGAATCCACGGCCCGGATCCTCGCCGTTACCAGCGGCAAGGGAGGAGTCGGCAAGACCAACGTGGTTGCCAACCTCGCCGCAAGTCTGGCGGAGATGGGAAAGCGGGTCATTGTCCTGGATGCCGATTTCGGCCTGGCCAACCTCGATGTCATGCTGGGCCTGAATCCACAGATTCCACCTGGGACACGTGCTGTTCGGCAAGAAAACGCTGACCGAAATCATGGTGGAAGGGCCGCACGGCATTCGCATCATCCCGGCCAGTTCGGGACTCCAGCAGCTTGCCGAGCTGACTCTGCGATCAGCGGAACTTCCTGGCGGAGGGGTTTCACCCAGCTGGACGGCGATGCCGACTACCTCCTCATCGACACGGCGGCCGGCATTTCGAGCAACGTGCTGCATTTTCTGCTGGCGGCGCCGGAAGTCGTGGTGGTAAGCGCGCCGGAGCCGACTGCCATTGTCGATGCGTATGCGGTCATCAAGATCATCCTTGCGGAAGAACCGACCAAAACGATTCGGATCCTCATCAACTCGGTCTCCGACGAGGATGAATCGAAGAGATGTATTTCCGTCAGATCAACTCGGTGGTCGGGACGATTCCTGAATCGACAGGTCATCTACCTGGGACATGTCGAACGGGATGCGCACGTTTTAAAGGCGATCCGCAGCCAGGTCCTGGTTACACAATGCCTATCCGACCGCTCCAGCCAGCCGGTGCTTTCGCAAGCTCGCCAAATTCGATGGTGCTGCAAAGCGAGACCGCCGGGGTCGCGGAGACGTTTGTGTGGGACAAGCTTCTCAATCATTGGGTCAATTGAAGTCTTCTCGAATGCAAATATGCGTTTCCAATCATGAATAGCCTGCAGGCACCGCCGGTACGCCGGCGGCTCTGCGCATCCAGGGGTCATGCCATGCAAGAAGCCGCACGTCAGGTTAAGGCCTATGAGGCGGTCCTACAGCAACGCTACGAGCCGGGACGAACTGATCCTGGAACACATGCCGCAGATCAAGTACATCGCGCACCGGATTTCCGCCAAACTGCCCTCCCACGTCGAACTGAACGACCTTGTAAGCGCCGGCGTGTCTGGGTCTGCTCGATGCAGTCGAGCAAAGTTCGATCCCGCCCGCGGGGTGAAATTCAAGACCTACGCCGAACTGCGCGTTAAGGGCGCCATCCTCGACAGCCTGCGAAACCTCGACTGGGCGCCGCGCTCCCTGCGCAAACGCAGCAAGGATCTGGAAAAAGTATACAAAGAGCTCGAGCAGCGTCTCGGCCGTCCGGCCGTCGGACAAGGAGGTCTGCGATGAGCTGGGGATCTCGCTCGAGGAATTTTATGAACTCGTCGATCAGATCAAGGGGTTGAATCTCGGGAGTTTTCACGAGATGGCTTCCCAGGAGGATGACCGCAACGCCGAACCCCTGGTCAAATATATTCCCGATGCGCCGCAAATGGACCCCTTTTTCGTGTTTCATAAATCGGAGATCCGCAACCTGCTCGGCGGAGCCATCGAAGCGCTGCCGAAAAAGGAACGTCTGGTGGTGTCCCTGTACTACTACGACGAACTTACCATGAAGGAAATCGGCAAAGTCCTGGGTGTGAATGAGTCGCGGGTTTCACAGCTGCACACCAAGGCGATGCTGCGGTTGCGGAACAAGCTGCGCAAAATCAAGGAAGACGATCACGTCTAGGGAGCCGTCGATGGAGAAGATCCTTTCGCAAGACGAAATCAATGCTCTCTTTTCCACTATGGTGACCGAGGGCTCGGTAGTGGTTGAGTCCCCGGATACGCCGGTCGGACCCGAACGTGTTGTTACCAAGTTCGATTTCTGCCGCGCCGACCGCATTCCTAAAGAACAGATACGTGCCATCCACACCCTGCACACCGATTTCGCGCGCATCTACGGGGGGCTCGCTTTCCGCCTATTTGCGTGCGGTGGTGGAGGTCACGCTGATCTCGGTCGATCAGATTTCCTACCTCGAATTCCTGAAGCTGATGTCGGATCCCACTCTGTGCTGCACCCTGTCCATGGCGCCCATGCACGGCAATCTTGGCCTGGAACTGAATCCCTCGATGATTTTTC
This sequence comes from Terriglobia bacterium, assembly GCA_963824985.1. Taxonomy (GTDB): domain Bacteria; phylum Acidobacteriota; class UBA6911; order UBA6911; family UBA6911; genus JAFNAG01. The sequence continues at coordinate 49,867 of CAWGRQ010000044.1, read as the reverse complement.
CGGCCATCGACATGCTGCTCGGCGGGACCGGGAAATCCCCACTCGAACATCGCACTCTCACCGAGATTGAGATACAGATCGCCGAAGGGGTCGTCAAGCTGGCGTTGCGCGATTTGAAGGAGGCCTGGCGTTCGGCCCTGGAGGTCAATCCGATGCTGGAAAGCTCGGAGACCAGGCCGCAGATGCTGCAACTCGCGGCTCCCGGGGAATCCGTCGTCGCCGTTGGTTTGGAAGTCAAGATCGGCGACGCCGCAGGGATGCTGAATCTGTGCATCCCCTCCGCAATGCTGAAAATGAACCGGGCCGGTTTTGATCAGCAGAAGCGTCATCGGACACCGGACACCGGAGAGAGCGAAACGGAAAAGATCAGCGGGCTGCTGCGCTGCGCTCGAATCACTCTGGCCAGCGAAATCCGCGACCAGGCTCTGGCGGTGGAGGACCTGGCCCACCTGGGAGTCGGAGATATCATCCAGCTCAATCATGCGGTCGGCGATTCCATCCAGCTGAGGATCGGCGGCGTACCCAAGTTCTGCGGCCGCATCGTCGCGCGTCGGGGAAAGCGCGCTTTCGAAATATCCCATAAATACGTCTATTGAGGTGGTCACCTTGAAACAGTCAAATGCTCACAAACTGGCCGACCAGGAAAAAGTGCTGGAACCGCTGGCGCAAGCATTGGCCTCCGGCTTTACAGAGGCAAGCAGGAAGACTTTGTCGAGCACGTCCGTTGCGTCCTGTATCAAGCTGGAGGCTGCCGATCTGCGCGCTCTGCTGAAGGCGGGTGCCATGACCGGCCTGAAGCTGAGGTTCGATACCGGCATACGGGGCGGCGCCCTCCTGCTCCTCGACAGCACGGACCTGGCGCGGATCGGAGGCTTGATTGCCGGGCTGGAATTCTCCGCAGGCGAATCCCTCGGCGAAGAAGTCATGGATGCATGCCTGCGGTACTTCGCGGATGCCGTCGAAAAGTCCGGTGAGAGTTTTGCCAAGTCGCACGGATTGGCGATCCATGGATCGGTTCCGGAACTGATCAATCCGGACGGAAGCTGCACGACGCTTCTCCCCCTGGCCGACTCCTACGCGAACGCTGTCAACCTCATATTCCAGATCAGCATGGAAGGCCGCCCTGATTGCCGCTTCCGTGTGCTGGCGGATGCCGAACTGGTGGCGTCGCTGAATGCACAGCTCCCCGGGTACGCTGCGACGTCAAGTGTGGAATCGACCCCATCCCGTGGGGAAGCCCCGGCGCCTATTGCCTCAGATGCCGCGCCGACGAAGCCGCCGGCACAATGGAACATGGACCTCATTCTGGATGTCGAACTTGAGGTAGCGGTTTCATTCGGCGAAGCCCAGATGCCCCTGCGCGACGTCCTGAAGCTTGGGGTCGGCTCCGTGATCGAATTGGAAAAGGCCGTCAACGATCCGGTCTCGATCCTGGTCAACGAAAAGCCGATTGCCCGCGGTGAAGTGGTTTTGGTCGATGGCAATTACGGGGTCAAAGTGCTTGAAGTGGAGAGCACCGCGGACCGGATTCGATCCCTGGGATAGGATGCAATACAACAAATCATCGGAGAAGAGACTGATGGCAACGGATAACACGGCGGTTCTTGATCTCGAGGCTCTCGCCCGCGGCGTCGGAGATCTGCCGATGCTCCCAGATGTCGCCATGAAGGTCATACGGATGTGCGACGAACCCGATGTCAACCTTCGAGATCTGCAGTTTGCGATTTCCAAGGATCAGGCGCTGACCGCCCGGATTCTGAAAATCGTCAACTCCACCATGTTTTGTTTCGAAGGGGAAGTGGCCACCCTCTCCCGCGCACTTTCGATGCTCGGGCTGGATCGTGTCCGGACCATTGTGGTGGCGGCTACGGTGAACCAGATGTTTCCCGAAGGTTCAAGCTCGGGAATGGACCTGACCACCAAACTGTTCTGGGACCATTCCTGGGGGACTGCCATTGCCGCCAAAGCCCTGGCGTTTGCCGTGGGCTACCCGGTCGTCGAGGAGGCGTTTACCTGCGGACTGCTCCATGACATGGGCAAGATGGTGATCTTGAAAATCCGGCCCGACCCCTATCATGAAATTCTGAATGATGTCTATCGGGGTGAAACGACGTTCTGCGATGCGGAACTCCAGAAATTCGGCTTCACCCACGCCCAGGTGGGCGCTCTTCTGACTGCGAAATGGCACTTTCCGCCCCAGCTCGGGGAAGGCATTCTCCATCATCATGATTTCCGGCTCGCAGCCGATCATCGCCAGCTGACCGCGATTGTGGCTCTGGCCAACCGCATGATGAAACTGCTCGAAATCGGTTTCGAGAAGGACAGATCGATAAAGCTTGAAGAGGAAGAATCGGCGCAGTACCTGAATCTGACTCCGCCGTTATTGCAGAAAAGAGTCGCAGAATTGCAGACCATGATCCCAACGCTGCCCGGATTGGCGCGCCCGTAGAGGTTCGCTGGAGGCGGCCAGGAGGTTCCCATGAACTGGCTGGACGGTTTTATCTGTCTTGGAACGGCATGTTTGCTCTCGGCGGGCGGATTCTGCCTGATGTTGCGGTGGTGGCAGCGCCGGTTTCTCGCTCTCAAGCAGGAGGTCGGGCGGCTCTCCGATGATTTTCTCCAGCTGATCGATTTGCAGCAAGAGATGTTTCACCGGGTCTGCCGCAATCTCAACGATATCGACGAAAAGGTCATGGATCTTTCGGTCCCAACGTCGGATGGCCCGCTGCCTTTGGAACGCCGGCACCAGGTGCTGACCCTGGCCCGGAAGGGCTTGAGCGTAGACGACATCGCCCGGCGGCTCAGCATGCCCAAGGGCGAGGCGGAACTGATCCTGAGCCTGCGCAAATATGCAGATGGCAAAACTGCGACGGAAAAACCGCACGGGGCGTTTCAGGAACGAATCCGAGTCTCATCCTGAGCGGGCTGTTGGAGAGGCATGTGCAAGGATTGCCCAGGGGAGTGGGAAAATAATGCCACTGCATGTCGGATCCTTGACGTCAGGACGCCGGCGCCGGCGCCAAATGAAACGAATACAAGGAGTTTGTGAATGCAGGTTGATGGCATGATTCTTGCTACATCTTTCCTGGAACTACCGACGAACCGATGCTCCCCTACGGGAGCGCAGGAGATGCAACGTGCATAGCGGCATATACACAGCTTATTCCGGGCTCAAGGCGCAGATGGAAGCTCTGGACGTTCTGGCCGGCAACCTGGCCAACATCAATACCACGGGCTTCAAGGAGCAGAAGGCTTTTTTCACGACCTTGAATGCGGCAATGAACTCGACCGATGCCGGTCCGCTCGACGCAGCGATCAACACCCATGCGGTGTTGACCGAGAGCGCCTTGAATGCCACCGACGGGGTTGCAGTCGCGACGCACAGGGATCTTGATCTGGCCCTGGTTGGAAAAGGGTTTTTAACCGTCGAGACGCCGAGCGGCATCCGGTACACGCGGAATGGCAACCTCATGATGGATGCCAAATCGGTGCTGTGCACATCCGAGGGATACCCGGTGCTGGGCGAGCGTGGTCGGATCGTGCTTGGGCCGGGGAAAGTCGATATCAATCAGGATGGAGAGATCCTGGTTGCCGGTGCGCGGGTCGAGCGCCTCCGGATTGCAGCCTTCGATAATTCGGCCTCGTTGCGGCGCGAGGGGAGTTCGCTGCTGGCCCCGGCACAGGACGGCCAGGTCCCCAAACCCGCATCCGACGTTTCCGTCCGGCAGGGGTATCAGGAACAGTCGAACGTCAACCCGGTGATGTCCACTATACGCATGGTGGCCATCATGCGCCACTTCGAAGCGATTCAGAAGAGCGTTAACCTCATGTTCAATGACATGGATGCCAAGTCGATCGAAAGACTTGGCCGGTAGGAGACCTTATGTTACGCGCCCTGTATACAGCGGCCACGGGCATGGAAGCCCAACAGCTCAATATCGATACGATCGCGCACAACCTGGCCAACATCAACACCAGCGGGTTCAAACAGCGTCGGCTCCAGTTCCAGGATCTGTTGTATCAGGATATCCGCAATGCCGGCACGTCCGCCACCGCCAGCACGGAAATCCCGGTTGGACTTCAGATCGGGCTCGGTACGATCCCGATTGCGTCCGAGATGATTTTCACCCAGGGAGATTTTGCCGCGACCAAGAATCCCTATGATCTGGTTATTGAAGGGCAGGGGTTTTTCCAGATACGCCAGGCAAACGGTCAGCTGGCCTATACGCGCGGCGGCAATTTCCACCTGAACCGGGAAGGCTCGTTGGTGACCTCCGACGGGGATCTGCTGGATCCCCAGATTACGTTTCCACAGGATCAGGTCGGCATCATGATCGGGTCCGATGGCACGGTCTCGGTTATCCAGGCCGGACAATCCCAGCCGCAGCAGGTCGGCCGCATCGAGATCGCGCAGTTCCAGAATCCATCGGGGCTGCAAAGCGTCGGGAAAAATCTCCTTCTCCCGACCCAGGCTTCCGGCGAAGCCATCACCGGCACGCCCGGCGAGAATGGCCTGGGGACGCTGCTCTCGGGATTTGTGGAGCAGTCCAATGTCAGCGTTGTGGAAGAGATGGTCAACATGATCGTCAGCCAGCGAGCGTATGAAGCGAATTCCAAAGTCATCCGCACCGCGGATGAAATGTTTTCCCAGGCCAACAACGTCGTTCGATGATCGATAAAGCCATGCAAGCTCCGAACTCTCTCCTCAAACCACACCCTGCCTGTTTTTCAGCCCGGCCATCGGTCTGGACAGCCTCAGGCGAAAGCCTTATCCGGACAGGTGGCCCCCGATGCAATCTATCCCAATCAGGCCGGAGGAGCGCGGCGCACGCAGCGTCACAGCTCCCGGCCTGTCCCTTGCTGCCCAAGAATGAGTCCCGCCTACAAGTGGTTGAGGGGAGAGTTCGAAGCTTGCCGGTGCTTGCCGTTGCGCTGCTGTATGTCCTGGTGTGCGGCCCCATGGCTGTGGCCCAGCCGACGGGTGCCGTCCTGACGGTTACCATGCGGAATGAGGTGTCGGTGCAACGCACCACGCTGATTCTGGGGGATGTCGCCGACCTGAGCGGAATGGACGAAGACCGCGTCGAATTGCTGGCGCACACGCCCCTGGGTTCGGTCATGGACGTGCGCCTTCTGAGCCGTTCTGAAGTTGAGTCCCTGATCCGGACTGCATTTCCCGAGCCGAACGAGGTGAAGGTGACCGGATCCGAATTTACGCGCGTCGCCGTGGTCATGCACGGGCCGGACGCGAGCGAAATTGCCGCCATCATGAAGGCTCACCTGGCCGCGGTATCTCCCTGGCGCATGGAAGAGATTGAGATCCGTTCGATCGACGGCCTCACGGCAATTGAACTCCCGCCGGGGGATATTCAGTTGCGGGTCTCCAGCCGGGGATTGCCTTCGAATTTCCGGAACGCTCTCCTGTCGATGGAAGCAGTTCTGGACGGCAGGCCGTTGCGTACCTTCTGGATCAAGGCAGACGTGCGGGTGCGCGCCCGGGTGATCAGGCTCGCGAAAGCCGTGCCGTATGGCACAACCCTGCGGGCCGAGGACCTCCAGGAGATTGAGTGTGACATCGCAGATCCGCGCGCCGATTACGTGCGCGCGGTCGTCGAGGCGATCGGCATGACGGCGCGGCGAGCCCTGATGCCGGGAGATCTTCTCCAGCGGAGTTGGCTGAATGAGAGCCGCATGGTGAGCAGCGGCGAAACCGTCCGTTTGTGGCAGCAGTTCGGGGGGGTCAGTGTTGCCGCTCTGGCACGTGCTCTCCAGAATGGAAAGTTGGGGGACCGGATCAAGGTGCGAAACATAGATTCCGACCGCGCAATTACCGCGGTCGTAACCGGCCGTGGCGAAGTGCGGGTTGTGCGATAGGGGGAAGCATGCTTCAGAAGAGTGAAAAATATCGATACGGACTGTTCTTGATTCTTGTGTTTGGATTCGCGGCGGCAGGTTGCGGGCCGAAAAAGGTGCAGACGACTGCCGCCGGCAGTCTGGGCAGCTACCTGGCGGAAGCCAATGCTCAGGCGGGTCCATCTCCGGCCCATGACGGTTCCCTATGGGTCGAACAGGGTGTCAACGCAAACCTGTTCCGCGACTTCAAGGCGCGCCGGGTGAACGACGTGGTGACCATCCTGGTTTCGGAGAGCACGCAGGCCAACGCGACTGCGGACGCCGCCAACAGCAAGGATAGCTCGGCAAAGATCGGATTTACAAACCTGTTCGGAGCTGAAAACAAGATCAAGGAACTGTCGAGCGCCGTTGACGGGAAGAGCTCTACCGCCTTCAAAGGAAACGGGTCCACCACACGGGCCACGACCCTCAGCACCACTGTGACCGCCCGCGTGAAGTCAGTCCTTCCCAACGGATATCTTGTGGTCGAAGGCGTCCGCGAACTTCGACTGAACAATGAGAATCAGATCATCTACCTCACGGGTGTGGTCCGGCCCGAAGATATCAGTGCCCGCAACATCGTGCCTTCCGGGGCGATTGCCCAGATGGAAATTCGCGTGCAGGGCCGCGGGGTGGTCAGCCAGCCCTTGAGGCCGGGTTTGCTCTACCGGATCCTGAGCGGTGTGTTTCCATTCTAGGGGGAGATATATGAAGCGTGCGTGCGTACCCGGTCTGCTGTTGGTGTTACTGGTTGCTTCCGCCCTGGTTCCTGCGGCGCCGGCCCAGAGTCGGATCAAAGATGTGGCCTCGTTTGAAGGTGTGCGCGAGAACCAGTTGGTCGGATATGGATTGGTAGTCGGTCTGAATGGTACCGGCGACCGGCGGCAGACCTTCTTTTCGACGCAGACCCTGGCCAATATGCTCGAACGCAGCGGCCTGACGGTTTCGCCGGATCAGATGCGGGTCAAAAACATAGCCGCCGTGATGGTGACCGCCAGCCTGCCCCCCTTCGTCCGCACCGGAAGCCAGATTGACATCACGGTCAGCTCAATCGGGGATGCGGAAAACATTCAGGGGGGAGTGCTCATCATGACCCAGCTCATGGCCGCCAACGGTGAAGTCTACGTCGTGGCTCAAGGACAACTTGCCCTGGGCGGCTTCGGCGCCAGCGCCGGCGGCAGTCGGGTGCAGACGGGTCATCCCACGGTCGGCAGGATCCCCAATGGAGGGCTGGTCGAAAAGGAAGTGCCCGTGGATATCGCCGGCAAGACTCAGTTGACGCTGGTCCTGCATGACAGCGATTTCACCAGCGCCAGCCGTGCCATGCGCGTGATCAACGAATCTGTCGGCAGGCCGGTGGCCGAGGCTTTGAACGGCCGCTCGATTGCGATCAAGATACCGGAGGATTACAGCAACCGCGTCGTCGAGTTTATGTCCCTGGTCGAGAACGCCAAAATGGATGTGGATTTCCCGGCGCGGGTCATCGTCAACGAGCGGACCGGGACGATCGTTCTCGGCAAGGAAGTGAAGATCGCGCCGGTTTCCATCATTCACGGGAGCCTCTCTCTGCAGGTGGGAACGATCCTGGAGGTCTCCCAGCCGGCGCCGCTGTCTCAGGGCAAGACCGCCGTTGTTCCCCAAACCACACTGACAGCCCAGGAAGACCGGGCGCGCGCGGTGACCTTGCGGGAAGGGGCGAGCGTCGAGGAGGTCGTGCGCGCATTGAACTCAATCGGGGCATCTCCGAGGGATATCATCGCCATCCTCCAGGCAATCAAGGCCTCAGGAGCCCTGCAGGCCGACTTGGAAGTCATATGATGCCGCCCGGGGTCCGGCAACAGCCGGACTGGCGGCTTGGAGACAATTGATGCAGGACTCGATCGTTTCCGGGATGCTGAATCCCCGCGGCCCGGACGCTCTTTCTAATGCGACCGCCCGCGTGCAGAACCAGGGAAGTGTCGCGCGCGGCGAAGATCCGGCTCGCCTCCGCATGGCGGCCAAAGAGTTTGAGGCGCTGTTTCTCGGATACATGCTAAGCGTGATGCGCTCTTCCATCGAAGAATCGGATCCCGACGGACAGGGTCTGGGGAAAGACACCTACACCGAGCTCTTTGATCAGGAGCTGGCGCGCACTCTGGCCGACCGCGGCGCCCTGGGCATCTCGGACCTGCTGATGAAAAAGCTCTCGGATCCTTTAGCGGGCGGGGCTCTGGAGGGTGAACCGATTGTTCCTCGGGATCCGATAATCTCACGATCGGATCTCCGTCCCGGAGTGGCGGAGGAGATCCCCGACTTTCGCATGCCCGTCCATGCACACCTCTCGTCCTCGTTTGGCAGTCGGAATGATCCCTTCACTCACGAATTGCGCTTTCACCGGGGTGTAGACCTGGCCGCACCCGATGGGATGGATGTGCGCGCTGCCGCAGCCGGCCGCGTGACCTTTTCCGGTTTCCAGGAGGGTTACGGTAACACGATCGTAGTTCAGCACCCCGGCGGGTTTGAAACCCGCTATGCCCACCTGAAAGGACTGCTCGCCAAGACAGGGGATTGGCTGCAACCGGCACAGATTTTGGGTACCGTGGGCAGCACCGGCCGCTCAACAGGACCGCATCTGCATTTCGAAGTTCGACGATACGGTGAGGCGATCGACCCGGCGTCGCTGGTGACGGAGTAGGCACCAAGGGCAGGTCGGAACCCCAGGATGGAGGATAACTCAAGAAGCTCTAAAGTGTTACATTCGCTGCGACGATAAGGCGCTTGAGAAGAGTTTTACTCCTGAGGATACTATGGAAATTAACAGCAAATCCCCCCTGGTCGACCTGGCAACGAGAGTCGACAGGCTCGATGTCCAGGAGCAGCAGGCTCAGCGCAACACGAAGACGGGTCGCGACCTTGTGGCCGCCGATCCCGATCGGGTTGAAATCTCGGTCCGAAGCCGGGAGATCCAGCATCTCGATGAGATGATCCAAGCAACCCCTGACGTGCGCGAGGCTCTGGTCCTGCAAGTGCGGCGCTCGATTGAAGGCGGCACTTACAATGTCAAGGCCGAACAGATCGCCGACAAGATCCTGGGTGGAAATCTTATCGACGAAATCTTCTGAGGGGCTGCTTCAGGGGGCCGCTATGGCCGACGATTTCGGACGCATTCAACCGGTTTCCCAGCACTTCCTGGACCGCGGCGCGCGGGAGGAACCCTTCCCGGGGCGCAATGCCAAGAAACACCATGGAGACGAATCAGGTGAAGGGGACCCTGAAATGGATGAATCCCCTCCCGAGGCCGCCCAAGAAACAGCTGCCGGGACACACATCGACTTCAGGATATGAGCGATGGATGACCAGATTGCCGCCTTGATGAAGATCATCGGAGAGGAAATCGCCCTGTATCGAGACCTCATTGCCCACGCGCGCAGGAAGACCTCCCTGTTGGTTCGCGGCTCATTGGAGGCAATCGTGGAGAGCAATAAGACGGACGATACCTTTAACGTCAAGTTGCGCCTCCTGGAAGACCAGATGTCCCGTCTCTGCAAACAGTTGTGTGCGACATTGAATGTCGCGCATGAGGAGTTGACGCTTTTGAAGCTCGCCGAAGGGGCCGAGCCATCCGTGGCTGAGGAGATCCGGTCGCAAGCCGTGACTTTCAGGAGTCTGGTGGAACAACTGAAAGCGGTCAATCAACGGAATCGGAGGCTGGTCGACAGCTCCCTGCACTATTCACGCGGCCTGCTCGATTTTATCGCCAACGGCACCAGTTCCTATCAGAGCAATGGATTGTTCAAGCCTTATTCCGTCGCTCACAGCACGATCTCCGACAAGGCATAGCCGTTCGGGAGCTCGGAGGAGAATCCAGTTGTCTCTGACTTACAGAGGCTGAAACCATGGTGTGACCGATCCCCGCCGGGACGGCCGGAGAGCACTCTCATGCCTTCACTGTTTGCCAGCCTGGGCCTTGCGCGCGATGCGCTTGCTGCGCAGCAATATGCGCTGGACATCACCCAGAACAACATCGCCAATGTAAACACCCCCGGCTACACCCGCCAGCGGATCAATCTGGTGCCCGGCGATCCTGTTGCCCAGGATGTCTATCAGGCAGGTGCGGGGGTCCGTATGGCGTCGATCGACTCCTACCGCACGCGTTTTCTTGAGCGTCGGGTCACGGATGAACTGCAGCGTCAAGGCGAATTGGCCTCCTCATCCTCAACCCTGCAGCAGGTGGAGGCCGTTCTCAACGAGACTTCCGGATCTGGTCTTCAGTCGGCCATAAACGAATTCTTCAACAGCTTCAGTTCCCTCGCCAATGCGCCGGAGGATGTTCCGTTGCGGCAACAGGTGCTGGCGAGCGGCGAGGATCTGGGTGCGAGGTTTCGCCAGATTTACGAGGAACTGCAATCGGTGCAGGTCCTGCAGGATCGTGCCGTCTCGGACACGGTGGGTGAGATCAGCTCGATCGCCGCAGACATTGCCCGGACGAATGTCGAAGTTGTGGCCGCGAAAAACTTAAATTCGAACGAGAATACACTCCGTGACCGGCGGCAGCAGCTTCTGGACCGAATGGCTGCATTGACCGACATCTCCTATTTTGAGACGGAATCAGGAAGCATTTCGGTCATGTCTCGGCAGGGGACGCCGCTGGTGGTCGGCGACCGGGCCTACACTTGGACGGCGGTCAGTTCGACCAGCGGCCAAGGGCTGGAAGTCCATGCCGGCGGTGCCGATATCACCTCCACAATCCAGTCGGGAAAGCTGGGCGGACTGCTCGATGTGCGGGACAACAAGATTGCCGGGTACCTGTCCGCGCTTGACGATATGGCGGCGGCTATCATCGGCCGGGTCAACGCCCAGCATGCACTGGGTTCGGATTATTATGGCAATCCAGGCGCGAACTTTTTCATTCCTTTCGCGCCGGTAAGTCCAGGATCCACCCGGGGGGCGGCACGGACCATGCAGGTTTCCCTTTCCGACCCGGCCCAGATTGCCGCGGCCAGCGCCGGCGCCGGACTGGGCTCCAATGGCAACGCCCGCAGCCTGGCCGGAATCAAGAATGAATTGATCCTGTCGGGCAACACCGCGACCCCGGACCAGGCCTATACCAACCTCATCTTCCAAATCGGCCGAGATACCAGGACGGTTCTCGATGGACTGGAAACGCAGGAAAATCTACTGGCGCAGATTCAAAATCAACGCGATTCCGTCTCCGGTGTGAATCTCGATGAGGAAGCGGTCGACATCATGCGTTTCCAGAAGGCCTACCAGGCCAATGCCCGCTTTATCAGCATCATCGACAGTCTTACCGAGGAAATGATCCGTCTCATTGGAGGGTGATGATGCGAACTACCGAATCGATTGGCTACCGAACCCTGCTTGAGAACGTCAACATGCTGAACAACAGGATACAGCATGCAACCAAACAGGCCTCCTCAGGCAGAAAGATCTCGTACCCGCACGATGCGCCGGCGGACAATGCTGAATTGATGCGATTGAAACGCCAGATCTCCGATCTCGACCAGTACCAGTTGAATGCGGACAACAGCGGCTTTTATATGAAGGTAGCGGAGTCCACGCTCAACTCCGTCTACGACCTGGTCACTGCCGTGTTCACCCGGGGCAGCGCTGCGGCCAACAATTTTCAGGATCCGGCCGCGCGGGCCACCTACGCGGCTGAAATCCGATCGCTGCGCGATCAGATTTTCTCCCTGGCCAACACCGAGGCACGGGGACGGTCCTTGTTCTCTGGTTCTCACGTCGATGCTCCTGCATTCACAATGGATGGCGATTCGGTAACCTACCAGGGAAACACCGATGTGAATACCGTTGACATCAGCGGCAACCTCCAGGTAAAGACGAACATACCGGGCTCGACTGTCTTTGATCCCGTGTTTGCCAATGTCGGTTCCTTGCTGGCTGCCGTGGAAAGCGGCGACCAGGCCGCCATCCAGGAAGCCCTGGGACAGTTTCCCGGTGCCTTTACCACGGTGAGCCGTGTGCGCGCGGCTCTCGGAGTGGATCTGGCAAAACTGCAGGATTCCGATGTCGCCCGGCAGGAACAACAGATCAATATCCAGTCCCGGCAATCCCAGATCGGCGATGCCGATATTGCGGAAGCGATCACGCAACTCAATCAGGCCCGGACGGCCCTTCAGGCTGCCCTGACGGTGGGCTCCGTGATAGGTCAGCAGACTTTGTTTGACTACATGGGCTGATGTCCGCACGCCGGATCCAAAGCCCGGTTGCAACCATTCTGGTCGCCTTCCCGGATTCCAATGGACAGGCTCTTCCAGCCCCTTGTAGAATGCCGGCGTCGGCCGCAGACGGGCCTGGCAGCGGAATGCTGCCTTGGCCGAATCCGTGCTACCCGGTATGGGTGGAAAGCACCCCGACCGGGATCCGTAAGGGAACCGTCGAGCGTTTTCCGGTCCCGAAGGCAGGCCTCTCGATCGAGGAATGCGAATGGCAGATACGAAAACTGTTACGATACAAACCGTAAAATTCGGCGCCCTTGAAGTTCTCCAGGAGAATGTCATTCACTTCGATGAGGGCATTCTGGGCTTTCCGCGGAACCACAGGTTTGCACTGGTGGAACTGGATGAACTGACGCCCTTCCAGTATCTGCAGGCGCTTGACGATCCGCCGATCGCGCTCCTGATCATCAATCCTTTCCTGCTTCACCCGGCTTATCAATTCCAACTCGGCGAATCAGATATGGACGATCTGCAAACCGACAGGCCTGAAAATGTGGCCGTTTATTCGGTGGCGACCATCCCGGAAAATCCTGCCGAAGCGACCATCAATCTGATGGCGCCGGTCCTGATCAACATGGAAAAACGCCGCGGCAAACAGGTGGTCCTTTTGCACGCTGAGTATCCCATGCGGCATCCGGTGTTCAGCAGCGGGTCGCATGGGGATGCTGAATCGGCCTGACCGGCGCCCGGGGGTGCCATCCGTAAGGATGCGCTCATTCTGGAAGCGGAGTGACGTGTGCTGGTATTCACGAGAAAAAAAGAGGAAAGCCTGATCATCGGCAACGAGATCGAAGTTACGATTCTCGGCACGGCGGGGGGCGGCGTCAAGATCGGAGTTTCGGCGCCCCGCCACATTTCCGTCCATCGGAAAGAAGTGTACGAAGCAATCAAGCGGGAGAATATCGCCGCTTCCCAATCTCAAATCCCTTCTCCGGAAGTCTTGAAGCAGCTGTTGCGATAGGTGGCTCGTCTCCTTCTGCAAATTAACGAAAAAAGGCGCGGGGAGTACGGAAGCCCTCATTACAGGGCGATCTAACTGTGCGGAAGCCGCGAAAGCGCCATGGCGACGATCTCCCGTGCTCGAACGAGGGATTGGAAATAATCCAGGTACATATCCCGGACCGCGGCGGCGCTGCGGCCGGCGCCGGATTGGGACGCAAGATCCGTCTGCCGCCTGAGGAAGCCGACATTCCCCATTTGGTTGCAGCAGTCGATCAACGGAGATAGTGTCTTCATCCGAGACACCGTCTGCCGCACCATATCCAGCCTCCGTGTCAAGTCTTCAACCGACCCGTTGTGAACCTCGGCGCGGCAAAAAGACAATCCCATCTGAACAATATCCTGCAACTGGGAGCATTCGTTCCGCAACCGGTACAGGATGGCCCAATCCGCGGGGAGCACTTCCCTGGATGCCCGCCGGAAGAGATTCCAGACTCTGGTGTGCAGGGGGAGCTGCTGGTGACAGAACCGATGCCGGGTCTCGCGCAGGCTCATGACATCCAGCTTATCCTTCAGGATTCCCCCCTCGGTGGCATTAATGAAATGAACCGTCGGGTGCTTCTCGATCTCGGCGGAGATCCAGTTCCAATATGACAACAGCTTGTCGGTGCTGGCGACCGGACTGCGGAACAGATCCTCGGTCATGACGATTTTGTGAGCTGCGCGCAAATCCGCCCAGCGCCGCTCGCACTCCTCCGGCGTGTGCACGCCGGCGAACCACTCTTTTTCCGAATAGAGTCCCGTGCAGTAGGTGCGCCCCTCACTGAAAGCGAGATCCTGCCCCACGAAAATGATCGGGCCGCATCCCATCAGCAGGGCAAAATCGAGGCACATGGTGGCGACTGACCCCCAGGCGCGAAGGACGCCTTTGGACGCGATCAGATCGGAGAGGGGGCCCAGCGATGAGTTTGCAAACGTGCAGACCACCGTGCGCCGCTCAAAAGCGGCGAACGTTCCGGGATGAGCCGTGGCATCGGCAACCAGCAGTGAATCGCGGGTGACGGCCTCTTTCACATGAAGGTAGTTTACGTATCCGGGATCGCCGCTCAGGACGAAGTGGGGCTCAATACCCGCCGCCAGCAGGGGTTTCAGAGCGGTATCCGCCGCGAGCAGCAATGCGCAGTCCCGCATATCCCGCAGTTCATGAATATTTCGATCCAGGGATGGACCGGCCGCCACCAGCACTGCGGGGACTCCCGGAAACTGGTCCGCGAAGGCATTGACTCCCGGCGATGAGACCGCATGAGCGAAATTGTCCGCAAAGTTTTCGAGGAAGGCCTGAGACTGGCCAACCAGGGTGTTGATGTCTGTGAAGGTCCGGAGCGTGCGGCTCCTGATCGTCTCCGCCGCGGATTTGAATAATGATGGATGGAGCACCAGCGATGGGGCATGGGTGATAAAGACGCTTTGTCGGGCCTGGATGGGATCGAGGAATTTTGTCCATTGTTGTCCCAGCTCATCCCCGGCCGGGGGCCAGGCTAAGTGAATATGTGGCAGGGAGAGCAGGTGCGTCAGATCGCGCGCCTGGCATGCTGCCCGCAGGATCTCCAAATCCGATTCGACCACGAAGACGTGTGCGTCGGCAGCCGCGACACGCTCAAGCAATGCGTCCAGGCCATATCCGAGGCCGAAGCCCAGGAATATGAAGTAATCCGCCCCCTGCAGATCGATCTCTGCTATGGACTGCCGGGCTTCCTGCAGCGGATCATAGCGGCTGTGAAGGGGGACTGGATCCGCTCCCGTGCGGTGATAGAAACAGGTGGGCAGGTTTTTGCGCGCGAGCACAAACTCAATGCGGCTGAGCGGGGTGACGCTCAATATCCGGGCAAGCTCGGGCTGACGGCGGGCGAGAATGTCCAGATTCTGTTCGACGTGATCCAAGCTGGTACCCGCCAGGCCAAGAGAGCTTCCGGCTCCGCCAGATGCCTCGACCGCCCGGGCAACTACTGGTGTGCGTCGAGGAATTGTGGCCGGTTGTCTCCATGCCCCCGCATGCTCTGCAGGAACTGCCCTCCCAGCTGCAATTCATTGAGGGCATCCTGATACGTCTGCCGGAGCTGACGGCATTGTGCGGCATTTCGCCCGAGCATTGCAAGCAGCTGTTGGACACGCTTCTGCATGAATTGCACTCGGGATTTCGATAAGAGGAGTCCCGTGGAGGATGGCGCCGACCCGGCATTGAGGGCTTGAACCACCCCCGCGAGGTGCATTTCTGCGTGCCGAACCCGGGTCAATAACGCCGAAGCGGCCGCGGCTTCGGCGGCCTCCGGAAGGATATGGTTCCTGAGATCCTGGTGCTGCTTTTCGAGCCTCGACTCGAGGGCAGTGCAGAGGTCCTCGATATCCTGTATTACCGAGTCAATGGGAGTCATATTCAAGCCGTCACGCTGAATCCCGCCAGGGGGGAAATCGGCTCGCCGCCGGTTCCCATGGCCATTGCCACTTGGCGAACCGCGGATTGGCCTTCGGCCGCTTTTTGCCCTTTGGCACGCGTCTCCGATTGTCCCACCGTAGCCCAGGCTCCGCGTAAACTGCTCAGCAGTTTCACAATTTCCATCAGAGGTGCGGCATCCTGATGAAGGTTCGCCTGGAAAATGCGCTCTTTCATGTAACGATATAGACGCTCCAGAGACGGGGCGATGTCTCCACCCGCTTCGAAACTGATGTTTGCCTGCAGCTCGGTGATGATGGATGTGGCCTTATTCAGACACCGGGTGCGCTGTTGGATATTGCGCGCCGCCATATGTTCCTGTGCCTTCTGCAGGCTGGCGATGGCGCCATCATAGAGGAATACGACGAGTTCAACCGGCGTGGCGGTTGTAACTTCAATCTCCTGATATCGATGCGCCTGGTAATGGATGGGCATTCAAGACTCCCTTGCTTCCTCACTGTCTCATAGTGAACTGAGCGTGTTCATCATGCCACTCAGCGAGTTTTGCAGCACTGACATTTGCCGAAGGGCTTCATCGGCCTTGGAGAATTGGGTAATCAGGATTTCCCGCCGTGTCGCGAGACGGTTTTCCATCTGCTCAACCTGCTGGTTCAGGCGGCGAATGTTCTGTTGCACGGCATCCTGCGCGTGGAAGACCGGACCCTCGATGGAATCAGTAAGGCTCTTCAAGCGACTCTGCAGCATTGGCGCCATGCTGGTGGGGTTCCCCAACCGGTCCAGGCCGTCGTCCAGCAGAAGATGGGCGACATCCATAAAACTGGAAGACAACTGGCTTTTCAGCGTCGTCTCGTCCAGGCTTAAGGTGCCGTTATTGGCCAGCTTGATTCCCAGTTGTGATAGCACGCTCAGCGAATACCCGCTGGTCTCGATGCTCTGAAACATCACCGCGCCGAGGTTGGCCTGTGTTTCCCGGAGCAGGAAGTCTCCGGAGAGAATCCCGGAGGTTTTTTTTGCGTCGTCGTACCGCGATTGCGACGAAATGTAGCCCACCAGGTCGTTGTACTTGGCCACGAGATCTTTTATGCCGGTCACGACGGCATCGGTGTCGCGGTCGATGCGGATCACGGTGGTTCCGGATTCGGACTTCAGATCCAGGGTCACCCCCTCGATGGCATCCGAAACCGTATTCGAGCTGCTCTGGATATCGACGCCGTTGATCTGGAAGGCCGCGTCTTCGGCCGGCGTGGTTTCCACAAATGTCAGGTCCGCGCCGCTCCCCTCGGTCAGGCTGCCGGTGATTGTGAGTTCATGGGCGGTGCCGGAATCGTCGCTGGCGACTACAAGCCGGTAAGGGGTGCCGCTGCCGTCATTCAGAATGGAGGCCGTGAATCCGGCGTTTTTGCTGTTGATGGCATTCTTGATTCCCTGCAGGGTGTTATTGGACTCGTCGACCGTTATGGTGACCCCTTCTTCGCTCCCATCCTGGATGACCAGCGTTCCGGTCTTTGTCGTCGTGGCGGTGTCGGAGGCGAAGTTGTTGGATGCATGCGCGTTGAATCTGGCCAGATTGCCGATGGTGACGGTGAAGTTCCCGGTCGCGGTGCCTTTGCCGGCGGTGGCGGTCGCCACCGTCTCATCCGATGATTTGGCCGTCCTCAAAGCCAGCAGGCTGGTGGCGAAACGACCGGAAAAATCATCCGGGATGTTCAGCGGGATATCCTCGTTATTGAAGAGGAGACTCTCCACGCTGGTTTTAAAGGCCAGCAGCTTGGAGTTCAGCGACTGATAGGCGGTGACCCTATCCTGATAGGATTTAGCCTGCTGCTGCAGCCGGGTGATCGGCTGCTGCTCCACCGCGATCAGGCTATCGACGATCGTCAGCACGTCGAGGCCGCCGCTCAATAGGTTGACAGATCCCATGATTCCGCCTTGCTCCGATTCAGATACGGACATCCACCTGTTGGTGCTGCCAGAGATGAGGGTCTATATCGGCGAGGTACTTTTTGGGGATACGATAAAGCTCTTCTCCGGTGCGCTTGTCCTTGACGTGAAGGTACATCTGTCCATCCTCCTGATCGCGCTCGAACGAGAGCGTGGTGTTGCTGGACAGGGCTCACATTCTGGGCCCGTTCCAGCATCGAGGTCAGCAAGGCCCGGGCCTCGGGGTTGCCGTCCTCGAGGCTGGCACTCTTGCGCTGAGAATCCAGCCCGGGTGCGCCCTGATTTTCCGGACGTTGGTTGGCGGAGCGATTCGTGGAAGCCGCGACAGGGGAAGAGACGGTCTCGACGGTAGCTCCGGCCATAAGACTAATGTCACCCGCCATAACAATTCTCCTTGCGGAGATTGAGGCTTCCGGCGGCTGCGATTGGATTGAATCTTGCGGTCTGCCGGATCACTCTCCCTTTGTTAGTATCGGCCGGACGGTGCCTCCGGATTAGGTGATTGTTGCGGGGAGCGGGGGCGCGCCGCACATGACGCGGCGCGCCTGCTGCTACCCGCTCGGTAACTGGTGAAATGCCTACTGCCGAAGCAGGGCGAGCACCGACTGGCTGCTCGCATTGGCCTGCGACAAGGCGGCGATGCCGGCCTGCGCGAGGATCTGGTACTTGGTCATGTTGGCGATTTCTTCCGCCATATTGGCATCGCGGATGCCGGACTCGGCGGCCAGGGTGTTCTGGGACATGTTCTGGAGCACGGCGACTGCGGACTGCAGCCGGTTCATGCCCGCGCCGAGATCGGCGCGCGCCGTGGAGATCCCTTTCAGGGCATCCTTAAGGGTGGCGATCGCGTCTGACGCATTCGCCTTGGTGTCAAGCGCGGTGCCGGAAATATCCGTGCCGCCCACGCTGGTGGTGGTGATAACGGCAAAGGTGACCGAGATGGAACTGGAGGCGGAGGTGTCGCCCACGAAGACGCTGAGCGTTCCGTTCAGACCGGCTGCGGTGAACAGCGCGAGGCCGTTGTAGTTAGTCTGGGTCGCGATGCGGTCGATTTCGTTCTTGATCGAGGTCAACTCGGAATTCAGAGCGGTCCGCCCGTCAGTATCAACGGTATCGGTGGCCGCCTGTTCCGCCAGGCTGAATGCGCGGGTCAAGATGTTGGACATCTCTTGCAGCGCCCCATCGCCAATCTGGGCGACGGAAATGGCATCATTGGCATTGCGAACCGCCTGATCGAGAGCGCGGACATTCGCGCGCAAGCTGTCCGCGATGCCCAGTCCGGCGGCATCATCGGCTCCGGAATTGATGCGCTTGCCTGAAGAAAGGCGAAGCAGGGTCCGGTTCAGGTTTACGCTGTTGAGATTCAGTTCGTTCTGAGCGTTGATGCCGGCAATATTGTTGAGAATGCTGAAAGCCATGATTGAATTCCTCCTTGAATTCGCGGTAGTTAGATAATTTGACCATTACCGGACGAGGTGCTCGCGGGCGCAGCCTGATAAGGGCGGTGCAGCAGTCCCAGTCCAATCGGTTCAGAATTCCTTATCGACACTCCTGCTCCAGGGATTAGCGGAAAAAATGCGCTGCATGGAAATCTCCGGCAGGCATCCATCGCATGCCCTCCGGCGACCGCGGTGCGCAGGGAACGCAGCGCACGAATGCAGGGCCTTCGAGTCAGGGGAAGGCTGCGGCGCGGACGCATGGCCGCAGCCATGCGATGGAACAAAAAAAGCGGGTCGCCCCTGCGGGCGACTCGCTCTTTTTTGGCCCTTGCCTGTTTTCTGCCGCCCGCTCTATCGTCCTGATTACCCCGGCTGATTAGCCCAAAGTGACCTTTCCCGACCGCCGGAGCGTCAGATGCAGCCACCTTGAGCTTTCCTCGAGGCGCAGTCGTCTCTGGCCCAAAACTTGCATTATCTCTCATCGGTCGGACGAGCGCGTTGGATCCGTCCGGAAAGGATTGCCATGACACGCCTCTATGTTGACAAAAGGGAAGTAGCCTCAATTCCGCCGGATTTGACTTCATTGGATCAGGTCATCAAACTTGTGGAAAACAATCATCTATCCCCACAATCGGTGATTCGACATATCCACATCGATGGCCTGCCCTTGACGGCGGACGGCTCTGCCGCTTGCCTCCCCGAGCGCCTCATGGACAGTGAGATGATTGAAGTCTTCACTGGAAAGCTTTCGGAAGTGGCCGTTGATTCCATACGCGAAGCGATTGTCTATCTCGCGCGCATTGAGGAGGCAATACCTTCACTGGCATTGAGTTTTCGCAATGCCATCGGCCCGGAAGCCTTCGACAATCTGAAGCAGTTCTACGAAGGCTTTTACTGGCTCAATCTGTTGCTGGACCGGCTGGCGCAGTCGTTTGCCATTTCTCTGGATTCGATTCAAATCGGCGATATGAGCGGTCGCGAGCATCATCAGAGCCTGATCGCCGCGCTTAAAGCGGTTATTGAGGCACACGAGAAAAAAGATTTCGGCCTGGTAGCGGACCTCCTGGGGTATGAGATGCTCCCCCTGGTTCCGGTTTGCAGGCTTATGTTTGGGGCCATCCGGGAACGGATCGTTTCGGAACCAAAATAAAGTCAAAGGCACGTCAGAATGCAGGTAGGAAGCGCCAATATAATGACGCGGTGCCGGCCCGGAAGCGTCTCCGCCAGGGCAGGCGCACGGTTGAGAATGCATGAGTTCTCACGGGCACACCCGCGGACTCTCTGGGTTCGCACTGCCTCCAGCCCGAGTTTGGGATTTGGTCATCTGAGAAGGACCTTGACTCTGGCGCGTAGGCTCCGTCCCGCCGTGAAGCCGATATTCCTTCTTGATCCCGAGGACCGCTGGTCGCAGAAGCAGGTAACGCGCAGTTGGATGCAGTATGTTGACTTTCACGCGGCCAAACCGTGGCCTGAATGCCGGCCGCCAGACGCCCTTCTCGTCGACACGCGCCAGGAGCACGGCATTCCGGGCCTGGTATGCGAGGCCCGGCGCCGCGGGATTCCGGTCGTCAGCATCCATGACCTCGGATTGATGCCCATCGCCTCCGATACAGTCATCGACGGGAGCATCCTTCCTCTGGGCGACGGCTTTCCCCTTGGAGGGGCAGAATGTTTTTGTGGTAGCTCCTACCTTGTGTTGAATTCGGATTTTGCCAGGTTTCGCAACCGGCTTAGACCCATTCGGAGGACTTTGCGGAGGATCGTCATCAATCTTGGGGGTGGAGACATGAGGCGGCACTTTTTGACGATCCTTTCTGGCCTTCGGGCCGCGGGTCTGAACCTGGAAGCGATCGGGATTCCGGGATTTGCCGATTGGGGGCAGGAAGAGCTGGGACAGGCGGACTGGACGCCGGTGCGTTTTCGCTGGGCGCCGCGGAGCGCATCCGTAGCCCGGCTATTGTGGTGTACGGACCTGGCGATTACTGCCGGCGGACTGGCCGCCTACGAGGCTCTGTGCGCCGGCGCTCCTCTGTGTGCGATGTCCTGTGATCGATTTCAGCAAATTACGGTCACGGCGTTGGCCCGTGCCCATGTGTGCATGGATCTGGGCCCAGGCGAAGTGCTGAGATCCGATCACCTGGCAAATCAGGTGCTACAGCTCGCCGGCAGCCCCGAAGTGAGGCGCGGACTCTCACAGGAAGGGCGAGGAATTGTCGACGGCCTCGGGGCCCGGCGGGTGACCCAAATCCTTCGCCGAATTATTTGCGGACATCCTGCAACCAGGCAGCGGAAAGGCGTCCTGTGATTCGAGCCTTGATCTTCGATTTGGACGACACCTTATACCGCGAGCACGATTTCGTGGCGAGCGGCTATCGTGCCGTGGCGAGACATGTCGCCGGGCGGTGTGGAGATTCCGTGAATGCCGTCTTCAACGTCATGATGGAGACCCTGGCTCGACAGGGGAGAGGGGCCGTGATGCAGGCCGTGAGGGAGCAATTTCCGGGATCGGCGGCGGGTATTGATGAGCTTGTGGACATTTACCGCGGGCACGCTCCGGATATTCAGCTCTTTCCGGGCTATGAGGGATTGCTGCGGCAATTCCGCGTCTCGTATCGACTGGGAATCATAACGGACGGCATACCGGAGGTCCAGCAGAGAAAGTGCGATGCGCTCGGTCTGGCGGGACTGGTCGATGAGATTCTTTATACCTGGCAGTATGGTCCCGAACGACAAAAACCGCATCCGGAGCCGTTCCGGCGGTTGCTGTCCCGGCTGGATGTGAAGCCGGAAGAGTCGCTCTGTGTGGGTGACAACATGGAAAAGGACTGCCGCGGCGCGCGTGACGCCGGTATCAGGAGCGTGCTGGTAGCCGCCCATCCCACCTCGCCGGTGGCGGACGGGCCGGCCGATTACGTCATCGACACGCTGTTTCGGATGCCGTTGCTGTTGCTGCAGTTGGGGAGGGATGATGAAGCCGCGTGAATTTCTGTTGTGCGGGAAACCGGTCAGCTCCGGGTCGAAGGTTCTGGTCATCGCCGAAATCGGGATTAATCACGATGGCAGCGTGGGGCGGGCCCGAAAGCTGATCGATGCCGCTGCGGAGTGTGGGGCGGATGCCGTCAAATTCCAGACCTTCCGCGCCGATCGCCTGCTGTTGGCCAGCCAGGACCGCCTGCCGCAACAGGAAGCTGGGAATGAGAGCGTTTACGACCTGTTCCGCCGGCTGGAGCTCTCCCGGCAGGATCACCTGGAGCTTAAAGAGCATGCCGATCGGCGCGGCATCCACTTCCTTTCCACCCCTTTTGATGAGGAGAGCGCCGACTTCCTGGATGCACTCGGTGTTCCTGCTTTCAAGGTGGCGTCATCCGACCTGACCCATCGGCCGCTGTTGCGGCATCTGGCCTCAAAAGGGAAGCCAATTATGCTCTCCACGGGCATGTCATACCTGAATGAGGTCGAGGAAGCGGTGCAAACTCTGAGGGAGTCCGGCGCCCAGGAGTTCCTGCTCCTCCACTGCGTTTCAAGCTATCCTGCCCCCCCGGACGCCCTCAATTTGAGGTCCATCCAGACCCTGCACGAACACTTCGGTGTGCCGGTGGGATTCTCCGACCATAGCCAGGGGATACTGTTTTCGCTCATTGCCGCGGCCCTTGGCGCGCGAGTGCTGGAGCGGCACTTCACCCTGGACCGGAACGCTCCGGGACCGGATCACCGTCTCAGCCTTGAACCGGATGAATTGCGCACCCTGATCCGGGATCTGGTCCTTGTGGAGGCCAGTCTGGGAAACGGTTGCAAACATCCTGCCGCGGCTGAAGAGCAGGGCCGACTCTCGAGCCGGCGCAGTATCGTGGCGGCGGTGGATATTCGCAGGCACGAAATTATCAATCCGGGGATGATCACCTGCAAGCGCCCGGCCGGCGGGCTGGACCCCCGTGAATTCGATCGATTGATCGGTTGTCGGACCCGCAGGGATCTCGCCCGAGATAGCGTACTCCACTGGGCCGACGTCATGCCTCCTACGGGTTCGGCGGGTAGGGGCGGACGCGATACCGAAACAACAACAGCCCAACCGCCCGCGGGCGGCAGAAGCGCTTGAGGGGAGGGAAGCTGATGCGCGAGATCAATATCCTTATTACAGCCGCAAGCCGGCGCGTGCCGCTTATCCAGGGATTCGTGCAGGCTCTGAAACGCCTTGGACTGCGCGGGAACGTCATCACATCGGACATGAACACGCTCAGCCCAGGCCTCTACTTTGGCCATCGCCACTACCTGGTGCCGCTGACGACCGATGAGAGGTACATTCCCATCATCAAGTCCATATGCTTCAAAGAACGCATCCACCTGTTGATCCCCACGATTGACGACGAGCTGCCGCTCTTTGGTGCACAGGCGGCCTCCTTTCTCGAGATGGGGGTGCGGGTGGCGGTTTCCGGGGCGGAAACAGGCCTGATCTGCAATGACAAGCACCGGACGGCGAATTTCCTGGCCGGCAAAGGCATTTCCGTACCGCGCACCTGGCTCCCCGATGAATTGGATTTTTCCCGGCTTGCCTACCCTCTGTTCCTCAAACCGCGCCAGGGGCGCGGGAGCGTCGGCGCCCACCTCATTGTCAATGAGAGGGAGTTGCGGTTTTTCCTCGAATACGTTCCGGATCCAGTAGTGCAGGAATTCCTGCACGGCCGCGAATTCACCATCGACGTGCTCGCCGACTTTCAGGGCCGCATCATTAGCGCCGTGCCCCGGGAACGGCTGGTTGTGCGCTCCGGAGTGACCGATCGGGGGCAGACCTGGAATAATCTGGCGATTATCAACCTGGGGGTTCAGGTGGCCGAAGCGCTGCAAATCCGCGGTCCGGCCAACATCCAGTGCAAGTGGCAGCAGGATCAGGGGACTGTGTTTGAGGTCAATCCCCGCTTTTCCGGCGGCATTGCGCTCACCATGGCCGCAGGGGCGGATTTTCCGGCATGGCTGATCGAGATGCGTCTTGGGCGGCGGGTGCGGCCCGCCATCGGCAAGTTTGCCGATGGCCTGCTGATGTCCTGCTATGAATCCGCGCTGTTCCTGCCCCCCGGGGCGGCCTACTCCGCGGACGTCAAAACCGGGGAAGAGCGAATGCCGCCGTCCGAGCCCGGGATATTAGCCCGCGGCTCCATGGTGGCTCATGGCCCATGGGCGGAGGCCTAAGGAGGTCGCGCATGAAAGCAATCATTCTGGCAGGAGGACGGGGCGCACGGCTGGCGCCATATACCACGGTATTTCCCAAGCCACTGGTCCCAATCGGGGACCGGCCGGTTCTCGAAATCATCATCCGGCAACTGCTCAGCCAGGGGATCGGAGACATCTGCCTGTCGGTCGGTTACCTTGGGGAACTGATCGAAGCCTATTTCCAGAACGGCCATCGCAACCTCCCTGGATTGCATTTGAGCTATGTGCGCGAATCGACCCCGCTCGGCACTGCCGGTCCGCTGTCCAGGATTCACGGGTTGGATGAGACTTTTTTGGTCATGAACGGAGATGTGCTCACGACCCTTGATTACCTGGCATTGCGTGATTTCCACCTGGCGGCAGATGCGGCGCTCACGATCGCCACGCGCCGCAAGGAAGTGCGCATCGACCTGGGCGTGCTGGAAACCAATGAACGGAGGGAACTGATCGCCTATCGGGAAAAGCCCCGCTACTCCTTCGATATCAGCATGGGTGTCTACATATACGAGCCGCGAGTGCTCCGTTACATCAACCGGGACGAGTACCTCGATTTTCCTGATCTGGTGCTCCGCCTCCTGGACAACGGTGAGAAGGTCGTGGGCTTCCATTCCGATGATTGTTGGTTCGACATCGGCTGCCGAGAAGATCATGAACTTGCCCAACAGGAATTCCAGAATCGACCCGAAGCCTTCGATCTCTCCTGACTGGCGCGTCCCGTTAAGTGCGCCCAGTTTTGCCGAGCAGGAGGTGGCCGCCGCCGCCGAAGTGCTGCGCTCCGGTTGGTGGACCTACGGCCCTGTGGCTCGCCAGCTGGAGGCCGAGTTTGCGTCCTATCTCGGAGTGGCGCACGCGATTGCCGTCTCCAGCGGTACGGCCGCTCTTCATCTCTCCTTCGCGGCTCTCGGTCTGCAACAGGGAGATGAAGTTCTCACCCCGTCTCTAACTTTTGTCGCGGCCGCAAACTGCATCTGGCATGCCGGTGGCGTTCCGCGCTTCGTGGATGTCGCATCCGCGGACTCCCTTCTGGTCTCGCCTGAAGCCCTGGAACGGGCGATCACCCCGCGCACCCGCGGCATCTGTGTCATGCACTACGGCGGGTATCCCTCCTCCATGGACGTCATTATGGACCTGGCCCGGCGCCACGGGCTGTGGGTTGTGGAAGACGCCGCCCACGCGCCGGGAGCCAGGTGGAAGGGAAAGGCTTGCGGTACCTGGGGGGACGCGGGGTGCTTCAGTTTTTTCGGCAACAAGAATCTGACCTGCGGTGAAGGTGGAATGGTCACGACTTCAAGTAACGCGCTGGCCGAACGACTCCGTGCCCTGCGTTCTCATGGCATGAGCTCGCTGACCTGGGACCGGTACCTGGGACACCAGTTTTCGTATGATGTGACGGAGGCCGGCTTTAATTTCCGGCTGGATGATGTGCGCGCCGCGGTTCTCAGGGTGCAATTGGCGTCTCTGGATGAATTGAATCGCCGCCGGGAGGAGCGTATCGCCTGGTACCGCGAACTGCTGGACGGAGAAGGGCCCTGGACCCTTCCGTTTGCGGATCATCCTGGGATTTCTTCCCACCACCTCTTCGCGATCGTACTGGATGAGGGGATCGAACGATCGCGCATAATGGAGCGACTCAGAAATCTGGGGGTTCAATCGAGTGTCCATTACCCGCCGGTGCACGAGTTTTCCTTTTACCGGAGCCTCGCGCTGCCGTATGCAGACCTGAAGATGACGGAGTCACTGGGCCGGCGCCTCCTCAGCCTGCCGCTATATCCTGACCTGACCCGTGAACAGGTCGAATGGGTGGCGAGCAGCCTGCGGACCGCGGTGAAGGAAGCACGCAAATCCGGGATTTCGGAGGCACCGCAGTGACGATACCTCAGTTTGCCACCAGGGCGGGGAGAACATCGGCAGCAAGTCCTGGATCCGGTTTATGTAAGGAGATACTGCCGTTGTGGTACTGACTCTGGCATTCCTTCAAGCCCGTATGGAAAGCACGCGCCTCCCGGGAAAGGTCCTGATGCAGATTCAGGGCAAGTCGATCCTGGAACGGGCTGTGGAGCGGCTCCGGGCCGCCGGTTCCCTGGACGGGACAGTCGTCCTGACCACGCTTCGCAACGAGGATGAGCGGGTGGCCGAAGAGGCCCGACGATTGGGTGTGGAGTGCTTCCGGGGGCCGGACCGCGATGTCCTGGCCCGGTTTTGCCAGGCGGCCGACCGGTTCCGCCCGGATATCATTGTCCGGGCTACGGCCGATAACCCGCTCATCGATATCGGATCGGTGAATCGCATCGTGGCGAAACTGCGGGCGGAAAACCTGGACTACTGCATGGAGAGACAGCTGCCCGTGGGCGCGGCGACGGAAGCCGTGACCCGGGCAGCGCTGGCGCGCGTGGATCATCTCGGCCTCCTGCCGCATCATCGGGAGCATGTTACGATCTACATCAAGGAGCATCGCGAAGAATTCCGCACCGCATTTCCCGACCCGCCCCTGTCACTGCAACTCCCCGATGTGAGGATTACCGTCGATACTCCCGAGGACCTGGTGGCGGTTGAGGAAATAATCCACAGAATCCCCGAACATGGCCCCCCCATCCCCCTGCTGACCTATCTGGAAGGTCTCCCGACCCCAATTTACCGGTGCGCACCCTAACGGATTCCGCCCTCGCCGCCGATATATCCCACTGGCTCACCATACGGGCGGAGATTCATGATTCAGTTGACCAAGATTAATGGCCAGCAGATCGTTCTTAATTGCGATCTGATCGAGTACATAGAGGAGACTCCCGATACGATTATCACCTTGACTAACAATGACAAGGTGGTGGTGAGCGATCGTATGGCGGAGATCATCGATAAAGTGGTCTGCTATCGCCGGATGGTGGCCGGTCTGGTGCATGCGGAGTATGAACGCCGTCTGGCCAAAGTGTGAAGTAACCGCTGCCAAGGGACGTGAATGGATATATCTACAATCCTGGGACTATTGCTGGCGTTCGGGGCGATCCTGGGCGGACAGGCTCTCGAAGGGGGAAAGATCGAATCGATCCTCCAGGAGACGGCCGCTCTCATCGTCATCGGCGGAACCTTCGGCGCCTGCATGGTCCAATTCCCGCTCTCGGTTTTTCTTACCAGCATGAAGTCGGTCGGCAAAGCCTTCATCGCCCCCAAAGTCAACAACAAGGAGATCATCGCCGAAATCATCCGCTACGCCAACAAGGCGCGCCGGCAGGGCATCATCTCGCTCGAAAGCGACACGGAAAATGCATCCGATCCCTTCCTCAAAAAAGCCCTCAACATGGCGGTCGACGGTATCGAGCCCAAGACGCTGCGCGAGACCATGGAAATGGAAATGACCAATATGGAGGAGGAAGGCGAACATCCGATCAAGTTCTGGGAGGCAGCGGGCGGATATTCCCCGACCATCGGTATCATCGGAGCCGTGCTCGGTCTGATTCACG
The DNA here is from genome assembly GCA_963824985.1 of Terriglobia bacterium. Lineage (GTDB taxonomy): Bacteria > Acidobacteriota > UBA6911 > UBA6911 > UBA6911 > JAFNAG01. Next base: position 22,308 of record CAWGRQ010000044.1, on the reverse strand, counting down.
TGATGGAGAATCTCACCGACCCGAGCAAGCTGGGAGGTGGGATCGCCGTGGCTTTCGTGGCGACGGTGTACGGGGTGACACTTGCCAACGTTGTGTATTTCCCGATTGCGGGCAAGCTGAAGCTTCGCCACCGGGCGGACATGATCGCCAAGGAGATCATCCTCGCGGGGGTGATCTCCATCCTCGAGGGGGAGAATCCTCGGCTGATCGAAGACAAGCTCAAGAGTTTCCTGACCCAGAAAGATCAAGAGACCCTGCCGAAAGAGTCCTCCTCCGGATCTCAGACCAAGGCGGCCTAACCGGGAGTAGCCGTGCGCAAGAAGAAGCCCCCTGAACACGCGAATCATGAACGGTGGCTGGTATCCTATGCGGACTTCATCACGCTGCTTTTCGCCTTTTTCACCACGATGTATGCCATCTCGAATATCGATGCCCAGAAGATGGGCCGGATGGTGCTTTCCATGCGGGCCTCATTTAACAGCCCGGTCTTTCCCACCGGCAGCGATACCCTGAGCATCAGCAGCGGCAACGGCGCGGGTTCCGCCCTCAGCAAGGACCTGGTGGAAAATGTGACAGTTCCCAAGGAAAAGGCGATTGCGGAATATTCAATCCGGAATCTCAATGATCTCAAAACCAATTTTGTGCATGATGCGCTGCCGCAGGGGGAGATCATTACGCTCGGAAAGATCCGACAAAATGTCGAAGCCATCGTAAAGGCCCGGGCTATGACGAGCAAGGTCAGGACTCGCATGGATAATCGCGGCCTGGTGATCAGCCTTGGGGACGGCGCATGTTTTGACTCGGGATCCGATCAACTCAGATCCGACGGGCGGCAACTAATGGATGCTCTGGCGCAGCAACTGGTCGCCATCGATAATGACATCAGGATTGAAGGGCACACCGATGACGTGCCGATCCATAACCTGCGGTTTGCGGACAACTGGGAATTGTCGACGAAGCGGGCCACCACGGTCATTTCTTATTTGATCCAGCATTTCGGATTCACGCCCGAAAAAATGTCCGCCAGCGGCTATGCCGAAACCCGCCCGATCGACGACAACAAGACGGCGGAGGGACGGGCGCGCAACCGACGCATCGATATCGTCATCATGAACTCCATTTTTTCCCACGGCGAGCCGCGATCACTCCGCGGCCCGTCCTCCAACTAAGGGTCTGTCACGAAATAACAAGCCCACTTTGCTGCTGGCCCCCAGGCGCGTTGGCCTGCGTTAATCCGGGTCCTGAAAAACATGTTGCCGTATTGATAAACTAAGGGTTCGCGCAGAAATAACTTCGCATTCTGGCGCGAGCACCGTCGCACCTGCGGTGCTCCTGGGGCGGGCAGATGCCAGGCGCCGCGACGCAGGCGATGTGGTGACATCATCGAGGAGCGGCAACGCCGCAGATGCCCGTCCGCCGCCGCGCCCCGCAGGGCTGCCGGCTCTCCAGCTTGCTGTATTCCTATGCTGCTTCTGCGCCCTGTCTGCAAGCTGGAGAGACGGCAGCAGAATGTGAAGTTATTTCTGCGCGAGCCCTAAGGTGTGTATTCACGCTCCAGATGAGCGATGATTTCGGCTTCCGTAAACCAGATCGGCCGCAACTGATGATCGGCGAACAGCCGAATCTGATCCGAACTGTGTTGCGATTCGGAGAGAGTCGTCTGGCCATAGGCCAGGACGGAATAGGCTTTAATTGGTCTGGAGAATTCCACTGCAATTACCCAGCCATCGCCGAAGCCGAGTGGAAGGTCGTTCCCCTGCACCTGACCTGCGACCCGTTTGCCATCGGGCATCTCCGTGAAACGCACGACGCGGAAAAGTCCATACGTCCCGCTCGCGCCATCGGCCGGCAGGTCCAGCGCGCCAAACCTGAACCGGTGTACATCCCCCCAGGCTATTCCCTCTGAACCGAACCGCTGCCTGGTCCAGCGAATGGCATCTTCAAAGATCCTGAGGGCGGAAGGAACGTCGGACAGGCCTGAGGGGGTAGTGCCTGGGAGGTGCGGATCCCAGGGCACTCCGAATGGTTCTGCCCGGCCCTGGCTGTAAGTGTCCCAAAACCTCTGGAAAAGCACTGCGCCGCGACTGTCGGCAGCTACCCGGTTGTCCCAGGCCTCGAGAACCTTGAGACCCTGCAGCAGATCCGCCGAAGGCGACGCCGATGCGCGGATAGCCTCCGTAAGTGCCGGCTTGACCCGATCCGCCAGGAGCATCCTGGTATTGAATTTGAGCTTGATCACATCGTCCAACGAAAATTTCCCCCGAGACTCGATCATCTCCAATGCCATTTGCGGTCTCAAAGCGAGGTCCCTCGATTCCTCCAGATAATCATGGTACTTCGCCGGATCCAACGGATCGCGCAGTGATGTATACCATGGCGGATTGTTGCAGTTCTGGATGTAGCCGCCGCCGGGATTCAGCAACCGGGGAAACCGGGCAGGTTTGACGAATCGTTTCCAGACATACTTGTCCGTCCCGGCGGGCACGTCGAGACTGTAGTCCGTCCCGTCATCGGGGCGCTCCGCGATTTTCGCATTCCATAGGTACAGGATGTTGCCTGCGGCGTCGGCATATGTGAAGTTTGAAGTTGGCACCAGGTTTTTGTCCATCACCGCGAGGAATTCCTTCAGATTGCGGGTTTTGCTGAGCAGGTAAAACCCCTCGTAATAGTGGAACGCGTCCAGTTGTGTGGAACAGACGGCGAATGCCCGGTCCGCTGAACGATAGAGAATTTTTCCCAGGTGCGATTCCCAGAAAGTCCTGGTTTCCCGGCGCAACGTTCCGTCCTCGCCACTGACCTCGACGGAGACCTCCCTTTTGACCAGCGGACGCGACCTGCCCTTGAAAAGGTAGTGATCGGTCTGTTCAGGATCGAGGGGTAGAGCAAAGACATCCAACACGTCCGGCGAATTGTTGGTTGTGACCCATCCCAGGTGTTCGTTGAATCCCGCGCGCAGCACGGGAATACCTGCCAGGGTCGAGCCGAAAAAGTTGATCTTGCCCGGGACCGTCACCTGTGCCTCCCAATAGAGTGAGGACCAATTCAGGTGAGGATTGCCGAGCAGAATGGGGGATCCGGTCGTGGTCCGCGATCCGGACAGCGCCAGGGCGTTGGAGCCCGGGGCGTCAAAATCCGGCCGCGGGTCCGTGTCCGAATCGTCGGGAATGGCAATGCAGTCCGATTCCCGGCCCGCTCCCGTTTTCCCGGTCGTCGGATACTTCCGCTGCAAAGCCCTGACTGTCGCTTGCGAAAAAGTCGAGCGGATAGCCCCGGCTCGTCGGCTGGCCATGACATCCACGCCTGTGAAGGTGGGGATCCAGGGAGGCAGTTCGTTACGGTGTTGCTCCACGTAGCGATTGAGGCCCGCGGCGTAAGCGTTGACGATCTGACGGTACACGGCACTGACGCGGCGGAGATCCTGCTCGGACATACTGAGATTGTCATAAAGCCGGAGCAACAGGTCGCTTTCCATGCCGGTCCCGAAGTATCGGGCTTCTTCGCCCCGCGCACTTACCAGCGCCCTCGCGATCACCAGACAATGATCTTCGGCTTGGGCATACCCAAACCCGAAAGCGGCAGCTTCCTCCGTTTTGGCCAGGATGTGAGGGATGCCGTAGATATCCCTCCTGATGGTGACCTGATCCGCCAGGGTTGATGATTCCGGCGGTACGAAGGGGGACGGTTGCGGACGGAACGCCAGTGCCGGCAGCAAAAGAGACAGATAGACGAAGCGGTGCAGGATACGGGTGCCGATCATAGATGGTCCTCTCTGGGGTCGGTATGAATCATCCGTTTTTAAGGCGGGAGTGGAGGAGAAGCAAGGGAAATCTCCTCACGACTGCGATCGCGCTCCGGGAGGCCAGCACTGCAGGAGGTGCGATTCGGCGGCGGGTGGGCTGTGGCTGCCGGCAAATCCGCGGATCACTCTCGGAGCCAGACATGAGCTCCGAAGTCGCGGCGTGTCTTAAACCCGAGGCGCTGGTACCACTCATGCGCACGGCGATTCTGCGCCGTGACGGTCAGCCTAACTGTCTGATATCCGGCGGTCCGGAGTCGCTGAAGTGATTGGCGGATCAGGCGGGTTCCCAGGCCTCTCCCCTGGAACGCGGGATGGATCGATATCTGTGGAATCATGGCCGCAGTGGGGGAGATGTGCGAAGTCAGGATGAAACCGCATAGCTCGCCATGGCTGTTGAGTCCCACTAGCGATGATTCCGGCAGGAAGACGCCGCAGCCGGGGCTTTCCACCAGACTTCGCAAGTAAACCTCGCAGTTGGCCTCCGAGCCATAGTCTTCGCAGATGAGGCGATCAATGGCATTGCGGTAGCTCAGAAAAGCTACTTCGGCGGCCATCGCCAGGTAACTGGAGTGCCAGGGCGCGATGGGGACGGAAGCATTTTCGTCCGGGCCCCTCCAACCCGCCAGATCCAATTCAAGGTAGTGGCGGAGAAAATGCCGGAATCCGTGCCGCGAGAAAATGGCATTTGGGTCCAGTCCGTTGAGAGGCAGGATCTGGGATTCAATGCGATTCAGATTGGGAATCTCTTTCAGACTGCTGATAACCCGGGACAGAATCCGGTCTGCAGCCTCCTGGGCATTTGGGGGACCCGCGTATATCGCTCCGATAACGCCTTTCTGATGTGTGACCAGGAAGTAGCTGTAACCGGATGCTTTCCTGCCACTCTTCAGGACGAATCCCGGCAGCATGCGCCGCTTGAGGAAGGTAAGCAGGATGCGGCGGATGGGCGCGTAGTCCCAATCGAGTTCATTCCGCCATGCCTGTTCCTCTTCCTCCATCAGGGCTGCCATAAGCCCAATGTCCGACTGGCTCAGCGGTACGAGTCTCATACGGGGTGCAGAACGCTTCCGGAATCCCGGATCTTCTGTTGGCTGTTGATAAGGTCGTGTATGTCCTTCCAGGCTTCATGCGGAATGCTCCGGAAGGCTTTGACAACGTCAGGATCGAACTGAGTGCCGCTACAGCGCCGTACCTCGTCCAGCGCGGCATTGAATGGCAATGCTTTACGGTACGGACGGTCGCTGGTCATGGCATCAAGCGTATCGACAACACCGAATATCCTCGCCCCGAGCGGGATTTCGGTTCTGCGGAGCCCGTTCGGGTAGCCGTCACCATCCCATCGTTCCTGGTGCGTCAGGACGATTTCGGCAGCCGGTGTCAGGAATTGTACTCCCCTTAGAATCTCAAATCCAACCAGAGGATGACGTTTCATCTGAATCCACTCTTCCGGCGTGAGCTTGGCTGGCTTAAGGAGGATCGAATCGGGCACGCCGATCTTACCGATATCATGCAGCAGCGCGCCACGCCCGATGTGAACCAGGTCTTCATCGGCAAGTCCGAGTTTTCTGGCCAGCAGTAACGCGTATTCGCGCACACGCTGGGAGTGGGCCTGAGTTTCATGCTCCCGGGCGTCGAGGGCTGCAGCCAGCGCCTCGAGAGTGAACCGGTAACTTTCTTCCACTTCCCGCAGCGCGCCATTCAGTTCCAGGGTGCGCTCTTCAACCATCCTCTCGAGTCCCATCTGGTAATGGCGATTCTCGACCGTGAGACGGTGCCGCTCCAGCGCCCCGTCGACCGCTCGTCGGACTGTAAGCAGCTCGAAGGGTTTGGTGATATAGTCGCATGCTCCCATCTTCAGGGAAGCAATGGCGGTTGCCAGATCGCGCACTCCGGTGATCATGATAACGGATATGTCTGGATTCTGCTGTTTGATCTGGCCCAGAAGTTCGATACCGGACATGCCTGGCATGCAAACATCGCTCAGCACCAGGGCGTAATGATCATCCCGAATCCGCTCCAGGGCCTCGGCCGCGTTCTCGGCCATGACACACTCATGTGAACTGTTTGCCAGGCATCGTTTGAGGATGGAACGCAACTCCGCCTCATCATCGACAATGAGTATCTTGCTGCATGGGGGTGGGATTTCCATCATGGATTTTGAGCCAGCACGGCCGGCCATGTTGCTTTCCTGTTTTCGATTTCACGGATCACATTGAAATGCTGGATCCGCATCCATTCGATCACCTGGCTGCTTTCCTGTGGCGTCCGGGTCATGGCAGGATAATCGGCCCTGGTTGAAAGGATCACGCGGCCTTCCCAGAATACCTGAGTGGTGATGCAACGCGCTTCACAGCCCATATCCTCAGTCTGCACATGCAGCTCCCGCCCCATGATTACGAGGTTGTCGTTAAATCCGGTTGCCGCCACCGTAACTGCCGGGCGATGGGGGCGGGAGGACTCCTGCGGTTCGCCGGCAGCCGGTTCCCCTGCCAGCTTGAGGGCGACAAGACTGATTTGGCGCGACAAAACGCCGTCCGGCTCGCCGTTCTCCAGCGGACTCAAGGACGGCGCAGCCTTACGCGCCAATGCTCCCAACGGGATCCAGCCTGCGGGATGAACCTCGATGTTCAGGAACTTTCCGGCGGCCGATCTGACGATGTCGGCCCTGCGCTCCTGCCCGGATGCGGCCATGTTGAGCAAAAGAAACGAGCGGAATGAGGTTATCGTCGATGCCACGGCGGCGGCCAGTTCCGGGGAAGCGGGCTGCAACAGTTGAATAAAATCAGCCATCGTCTGGGGCCTGGCGCCGCTGACGGATTCGCGCATCTGCTGCAGCGCGGCCACGAGCGCAGCGTGTCCCTCGAATTGCCTTTGTACTTTGCGGAAAATTGCATGCCGGAGGAAACTATAGGCGGACTGAAGCGAGATCTGATCCGGCGTGGCCACCACGATGGCGAGGTCTGCATGGTTGAAGAAATCGAGACCGCTGTAGGCAGCTCCGCCGCCGGCATCGATCAATACAAAGTCTGCCTCCAGCGCTGAAATGCAGTCCAACAGCTTCTTCCGCTCAATAAGACTGAGATCTCCCATTCCGGGCTCGTCCCCGGCACAACCGACGAACCGCATTTTTGCTTCAGGGGTTGGTGCCAGAGCTTCAGGCAAGGCGATCCGCGCTGAGATCACGTCGAACAGGGTTGCCACAGGCGCCTTGATTCCAAGATAGGTGTGCAGGTTGGGGGCCGCCAGATGGGCATCGACAACGATCACCGATTTGCCGGCGCGGGCAAGCGCGGTTCCCAATGCAGCGGTCAAAAAGCTCTTTCCTACGCCCCCCTTGCCGCCGCCGATTGCCCATAACCTGTTTCTACACAAACTCATATCGTCTCACAAAGGGACCATGACGCTTATCGACCGGCGCGGCAGGGGACTTTATGAGGGTCGTGCAGATCGCCGCGGGCTGCAGGCCCTTAGCCATGCGGGGAAACGGGCGGTGGGGCGTTTATTGAAGAATGGGCACCACCGGATGGGAGGTCACCTTGATGTTGGGTCTGGTGCACTCGATTCTGAGTTTCCCCGGAGCGTCCGTTTCCGATTCCGCCTGAAACCCGATGGTATAGAAACTCTTGATCTGATAAGAGATTCGGCGTCCCATGCCTTCGATACTATCCTGAAAGCTGGAATACGCGGCTCCCGCAGTGGCTCCTGCCAGTTCGCTCAGGGAAGCTTCACTCTGCGCCGGGGGCAATCCATGGTCACTTATAATCCTGGATCTCCCGAAGCTGGCGACAAACAACTCCAGGTTGGACGCCGACAGCAGGTTTTTCAAAGGCCTGAGCTTGTCACCCGTCTTGGTGTCCAGAACCTCGACAAAGAGGACGAGGACTCGGCGTTTTTCATTGCGCTGGCTCATTTTCTTTGCGACTGTGAAAAGGGCGGCGTATAGCGAAGGCTCTTCCAACGTTCGTCGTCCACGAAGCATCTGGATGGCATCTTTGATGCGACCGTTATCCTGGACAAAATCGATTGCGACCTGCAAATCGGCGTCGTAAAACCCCATCCATCCCGCCTGCTGGCCGAAAGCCTGATCGAGCAGCTGATAGGCCACGTTGCTCGCGGCAGTGGCAGTGCTGACGCCATAAGCGCCGCGGCCGGGCTCTTCAAAGGGCTGAGGCAGGACCTCGCGGTCGAAGAGAAGCCCGTATACGAACGGCACATCCTTACTGGCCAGGTATTCCACCTGGCGCGGCTGGCCGTTCTCGAAAACGCGCACCTCCTCGCGGCTGAGGTTTTCCAGGTACAGATGGTTCTTGTCGAGAAAGCTTGCGGTTACAAAAACCGGCCGGGCTCGCGTTATTGGCGGGAGGGACCCCCACCAGAGCAGGGAAGCCAACACCAATCCGATGACAGCCATAGGGTCTCCTCATCGAGGTGCTTAAACCCCGGAAAGCTCCGGATCTGGAAAGAGGAACGGATGCAGGAGCGTGGATTGCAGGAATCTCCAGACATACCTGGGCCGCAGATGGTAGGAGACATAGGCGAACTCGCGCAGGCGATGAAGTTCCTCGGGCGAAATGGTTTGATGCCGATATACGCTGGTCCAGCCGTTGAAATGCTCCCAATCCCGGTCAAAGATACGGTTCTGCACGTTGCGGAAGAACTGGGTGCCGGGATAGGGAGTGGTCACGGTGAACTGAATCGCGAAGGTATTCAGCTTCTTAGCGTAACGAATCGTTTCCTGAACACCGCTGATGGTATCGTTGGGCAGACCGAGCGTGTAGTTAGCGATTACCCGAATGCCCAGCTTGTGGCAGTGTTCAATGACCTCTTCCTGGTGCGATCTGGGGGTAGACTTGCGAAGATTACCACTGAGCGTAGCTTCATTGGCCGATTCGATGCCCACTTCCACGCTGCGCAGCCCGGCGCGGTGCAGGAGCGAGATCAGATCCGGATTCAGCCGGTCGGTTCGCGCTTCCATGCTCCAGCGCACGTTGACCCGACGGCGGATCATCAGGTCGGCGAACTCACGCGCACGCTCCATGCCATAGGTCAGGTTTGGGTCTCGAAAGGAGATGCCGCGAATTCCATATCTCGTCGACAGGTATTCCACTTCTCCCACGATGTTTTCCGGGGTTCGCACGCGGTGCTTCGAGTTCACCAGGTAGGGGCAATAATTGCATGTGTAAGGACAACCACGACTTCCCAACATGGGCAGGGTCGCGCCGCGACTGGTAATAATCTGATAGCGGAAACGCCGGACATCAAACTGATCCCAGTTGGGGTAAGGAAGGGAATCCAGATCTTCGACGAATCCCGCCGAAACCACTCCTGTGAAAATCTCGCCGCGGGCCAGCGCCGGCGCGATGTTCTCGATCTCCTCCTTGACTATGAAATCGGCGGTGTCCGCAAAAAACTCCGGCACCGTGGCGGCAAATGTGCCAAAATAGCCGATCCGGCTGCCATAACGGGCTCGGGCTTCCTGGCCCAGCTCCAGCTCGAAGGAACAGTCAACAATGGAGGATGAGATCAGGTAAAGATCGGCGGGCTCGAGCTGATCCAATCGGCGCACATCAAGAACCCTTACCTCTGCACCATGGCTCTCGAGAAGGGCATGAAGATAGGCAAGCGTGATGTTCGGTATTGAAGCAACTCTGCGCTTGGCGAGCTCCAGGAGCCGGGCGAACGGTGAGTTCCCAACGGTGAAAACCGTACCAAAACCACCCGCCACATCCTTAAGCGTGCAGTTCTTCTGACGGCTCCCACTCAATACAACAATCTTCATAACAACCTTACGGTGATGAGTTCTATCTGGAGCCGGATCGGCGCCCAACCGGATCGGAATGGCACGCTGTGATCTTCTGGCGCCGATTGCTCACGGGAAAATGAGGAAAACCTCCCCTGATGGATCCCGGCTGATGATCCCGGCGTGTGGCCAGGAACCCACAACGGGAATCGACTGAGCGTTCTGAGAGGTCGGGACGGGTTGCCCGCTGCCGCCTGTTCGCATTGCCGGCCGGCCCCGATTCTTTCTGCCTGAGCCGTACCATCAAAATTCGATTATATCAGCTGAAGAAGTGATTACAAGCGCTGAGGAATCCGGGATTGGAACAAAGCAGTTGAGTTTTCAACCCGCCTCTGCTAATTTCACGCATTGGCTGCAAGATTTGTGGATATCCGATCACCGTATTGATTCAATCGGGAATAGATGGAACCAAGATTTTCCGCACCGCCGGAAGCCGCACCCGAACCTGACCGGATAAACCCTTCAGTTTCAGGGTATAGCCCGATTTCAGAGCTGAGATCGTGGTTCCGTGATATTCTCCTCGCCGTTGCCATCGCTATTTTCATAGTCATCTTTGTCATCCAGCCGGTTAAAGTTGAGGGGACCAGCATGCAGCCGCGGTTGGTGGACCAGGAGCGGATTTTCGTAAACCGGTTCATATACCGTTTTGAGGACATCCATCGTGGCGATATCGTGGTTTTTTGGTATCCCAGGGATACCAACAAGTCATTTATCAAGCGTGTTGTAGCCATCCCCGGCGACCTGATCGAAATCCGCATGGGTTCGCTTTTTATCAATGGCACGAGGGCGGAGGAGCCCTATCTCAAGCCGGAATTCCGGGACCATGAGTCATTCGCTCGAACCGTTGTTCCTCCGGATCAGTTTTTTGTGCTCGGGGATCATCGCAATTCCAGCAACGACAGTCGGATGTGGGGCTTTGTGCCGCGGGACCTGATTTACGGTAAAGCGATATTCCGCTATTGGCCCGTTTCGCGCCTGGGCCTCGTGGAATAGTTTCACTTACGCTGCCCGATGAATTTTGAGGTTTTGCGCCACGGCAAATGGGAAGATCCAGATCGCCGGAGTCCAAAGGATCCGGCAGGCGCAGGGTTTCGCCCGCATACTCTGAAATCAAATCGGGACCAATGAGAGCAACTCTGGCACTGGAAGACGGCCGCACTTTTGCGGGCCGCGCATTTGGTGCCGAAGGGGAAGTCTGCGGCGAGGTGGTATTCAACACTTCGCTCTCCGGGTACCAGGAGATTCTCACCGATCCGTCCTATGCCGGACAGATCGTTGCCATGACCTATCCCCACATCGGTAACTATGGCATAAATCGCGAGGATGAGGAGTCGGGCAAGCCCTTCGTCCAGGGATTCGTGGCGCGTGAGTTCAGTGCCTTCAGATCCAACTGGCGAGCCCTGGAGTCGATCGAGGAGTATCTTAAGCGTCACGGCATCGTCTCCGTTTCCGAGGTCGACACTCGCGCCCTGGTACGCCATCTCCGGACACGCGGAGCCATGCGGGGTATCATCAGTTCTCTGGATGCCGATCCTGAGCGACTGGCGATCCGCACCCGTGAGGCGCCCTCGATGACGGGGCAGGACTTGGCGACATTGGTCAGCTGCCGTTCCCCATACTTGTGGCCGGATCCCCCGGCGACCGCCATGGACCGTTTTCGCGTCGTGGCGTATGATTACGGCATCAAGAGGACAATTCTCGCCAGCCTGGTGCGTTCCGGCTGCAATGTACGGGTGGTCCCCGCTCAGACCAGTGTCGAAGAGATTCTGGCTCTTCGCCCGGATGGAGTGTTCCTCTCCAATGGTCCGGGGGATCCGGCTCCGCTCGGCTATGCGATCGATAATGTTCGCCGCCTGTTGGGAAAGACGCCCCTTTTCGGAATCTGCCTGGGGCACCAGATCATGTGCCTGGCGCTGGGAGGCAGAACCTACAAGCTCAAATTCGGGCATCGCGGTGCGAATCAGCCGGTTAAGAACGTGAAAACGGGCCGGGTTGAGATTACCGCCCAAAACCACGGTTTTGCCGTTGATGTGGATTCGCTCAATCTGAGAAGGGTCGAAGCGACTCACTTTAATCTCAACGATCAGACCCTGGAAGGGATCCGGCATCTCCAGGTGCCGGCCTTCTCGGTTCAGTATCATCCGGAAGCCTCACCCGGGCCGCATGACTCCCACTATCTGTTCACGGAGTTCAAGCGGCTTATGGCCGAATTCCGCAGGTAGCTCATGCCCAAACGCACGGATATCCACAGGATTCTGATCATTGGTTCCGGACCGATCGTGATTGGCCAAGCCTGTGAATTTGACTACTCGGGTACTCAGGCGTGCAAGGCCCTGCGCTCGGAAGGGTTCGAAGTGGTTCTGGTCAATTCGAATCCGGCCACCATCATGACCGATCCGGACCTGGCCGATCGGACCTATATCGAGCCCCTGACCTGCGAATCCATCGGCGCCATCATCGCGCGGGAACGGCCGGATGCGCTGCTGCCTACGGTTGGCGGGCAGACCGGGCTGAATGTTTCCATTGCCCTGGCGAAGAGCGGGGTGCTGGATCATTTTGGAGTCGAAATGATCGGCGCCAAACAGCATGCCGTCGAGATTGCCGAGGATCGCCAGCTTTTCAAGGATGCCATGGCCGAAATCGGGCTGCACTCGGCTCTGTCACGGGTCGTGCGCACCCTGGACGAAGCGCGCGAATTTATCAGCCAGGCCGGCCTGCCTGCGATTGTGCGCCCGAGCTATACGCTCGGGGGCTTCGGCGGGGGGATTGCCTATTGCCCGGAAGATTTCGAGAGGATTATCCGGCACGGACTGGATGTGTCTCCCGTCCATGAAGTCCTGGTGGAACAGTCTCTCCTCGGCTGGAAGGAATATGAGTTGGAGGTGATGCGCGACCTCAACGACAATGTGGTCATCATTTGCTCGATCGAAAATTTTGACCCCATGGGCGTGCATACCGGCGATTCCATAACTGTCGCGCCGGCTCAGACGTTGACCGACAAAGAGTATCAACGCATGCGGGACGCCTCGATCCGGATCATCCGCAAAATCGGCGTGGAAACCGGCGGTTCCAACATACAGTTTGCGGTTAACCCGCAAACCGGTACTTTGATTGTCATCGAAATGAATCCCCGGGTCTCCCGCAGCTCGGCGCTGGCCTCGAAAGCGACAGGATTCCCGATCGCCAAGATTGCCGCGAAGCTGGCCGTGGGGTATACGCTGGATGAAATCCCTAACGACATTACCCGCATGACTCCAGCCTGTTTTGAGCCGAGCATAGATTATGTTGTGGTGAAGATTCCAAAATGGAATTTCGAGAAATTCGCGGAAGCGGATCCCACGCTGGGCACCCAGATGAAGTCCGTCGGAGAAGTCATGGCGATCGGCCGCACCTTCAAGGAAGCCCTGCTGAAAGGAGTGCGCTCGCTCGAGAAGGGGCCATGGCAACCCCGGTCGATACCCGATGACCTCAACCGGAAACTGCTGACGCCGGTGCCGGAACGCCTTGATTACCTCCTCGTGGCACTGATGCAGGGGCATACCATCGAGGGGCTTCACGCTCTTACCCGGATCGATCCCTGGTTCCTGAACCAACTCAAGGAAATTTTCGAACTGGAAAAGGGGCTGCAAAAGTATGCGTTATCCACGCTGCCGCAGGAGTTGTTCCGGGAGTGCAAACGGGCAGGTTTCTCCGATCAAATGATTGCCGGCCTGCTTCAGGGAGAGGGCAACGGGCGGGCAAGCGCGGAACAGGTCAGGAAACGGAGGCATGACCTGGGTCTGCGGCCGGTATATAAGCGAGTCGACACATGCGCGGCTGAATTCGAGTCCTTCACACCGTATCTCTATTCGACGTATGAAGACGAATGCGAAGCCGAGCCGACCCTCCGGAAAAAGGTTGTGGTGCTGGGGAGTGGCCCCAACCGTATCGGCCAGGGGATTGAGTTTGACTATTGCTGTTGCCACGCCTCGTTCGCTTTGCAGGAAGCCGGTTACGAAACCATTATGGTGAACTGCAATCCGGAAACAGTTTCCACCGACTACGACACCTCCGACCGGCTCTATTTTGAACCGCTCACATTTGAAGATGTCATGGAGATCATGGACGTCGAAAAGCCGCTTGGCGTCATCGTCCAGTTCGGTGGGCAGACTCCCTTGAATCTGGCCCTGAAGCTGCAGGCTGCAGGTGTTCCCATTCTCGGGACCTCCCCCGAGAGCATCGATCTGGCGGAGGATCGGGAGCATTTCGGAGAGCTGCTCCGGAACCTCGACATCCCGCAGCCGCGGAATGGAACCGCCCGTTCCCCCGCGGAAGCCTGCCGGGTGGCCGCGGGCATCGGCTACCCGGTCCTGGTCCGTCCATCGTATGTGCTTGGAGGCCGCGCGATGTCGATCGTATACGAAGAGCCTTCACTGATGCGGTATATGGCGACCGCCGTCCAGGCGTCCCCGGAGCATCCGGTCCTGATCGACGAGTTTCTGGAAGACACACTCGAATACGACGTCGATGCGTTGTGCGACGGCGAACGCGTGGTCGTCGCCGGTGTTATGGAGCATGTCGAGGAGGCGGGCATCCACAGCGGCGACAGCACCTGTGCCCTGCCGCCCATCATGATCGAAGCTGCCCTGCTGGCAGGTATGAAAGAATACACGAGGCGTCTCGGGCTCGAACTGCGCGTCATTGGGCTGATGAATATCCAGTTTGCGATCCGGAAAGGCGTCGTCTATGTGCTCGAGGTGAATCCGCGCGCCTCGAGGACGGTCCCTTACGTAAGCAAGGCGACCGGCGTGCCGTTAGCGAAAATTGCCGCCCGGCTCATGGTGGGTGACACGCTCGAGAATCTTCGCCTGACCGAGGATCTGCAGGTTCGGCACTGCTTTGTAAAATCCCCGGTTTTTCCCTTTAATAAGTTCCTGGGCGTCGACACGATCCTGGGTCCGGAAATGAAGTCCACAGGCGAAGTGATGGGGGTTGCGGATAGTTTCGGAAGTGCCTTTGCCAAGGCCCAGATTGCGGCCGGTACTCCTCTACCCCGCCAGGGGACTGTGTTTTTGAGTGTCAACGACAATCACAAGGAAGCGCTGCTGCCCATCGCCCGTGAATTCGTGGATCTGGGATTGCGCCTTGTGGCCACTTCGGGGACCCAACGATTTCTCATGTCCCATGGTCTGCCTGCCGGCTTCGTGAACAAGGCCGGGGAAGGGACTCCGGACGTAGTGGATGCAATCCGGAACCGGGAGGTTGACCTGGTGATCAACACGCCCCTCGGATCCCAGTCCCGCTTCGATGAAAAGGCGATTCGGCGGGCTTCCACGCTGTATTCGGTGACCTGCATCACGACGATTTCGGGGGCTCGGGCGGCCGCCAATGCGATCCGCTCCCTGCAACGTGAGACCCTGACCGTGTGCAGCCTCCAGGAATACCATCAGCACGGCTCCCCCGATGAGGGGTGATCGATTCCTATGGGAGAGAGGTTCAAGAAAAGCGCGCGCTAGTGCAGATCGGAATCGGTGTCATCGAACAAGCCCGGCTCCTCCACGTCACTCTTGCGCTCGGCCGGCCGGTCCGCAGCCGGCGCCCTCTGATTCCCGTCACTGCCGGGCATGCCCTGTTCCGGGAAGAGATCAAAGGCCAGGTCCTGGTCGATCAGATGCGCGCCTTCGGCATAGAGCCGCACAAAGTGGGTACAATACTTGCGGCAATCCCCCCCGATGCAATGATCGACGCAGAACAGATCGGTGTCGGTGCAGTTGAGGCATTCTCCGAGGGAAACACACACCTTGGGAACGGTGATCCCGCAGGTCTGGCAAAGAGTGAAGAGGTTGTCGCTCAGGGTATAGTGGGAGCAGCTTTCCAGCGCACCGTTCCCTTCGAGGAATCCGAAGATGCGGCAGCCCATGAAGACGTGGTGACGATCGCCGGCATCTGCTTCGATCTGCGCCAGGCTTTCATCCACCCAGTTAATGCAATTGCGGCAATTGATCATTCCGATCGTCTGGCTTCCTTCCAGCGACGCACCCAATCTTCTTTGATCGTCTGCCTCGATCGGGCTATCCCCAGCGCCTCCGGAGGCACATCCTCAGTGATGCAGCTGCCGGCGGCGATATAGGCCCCCCGCCCGATACGCACGGGCGCGATCAGCTGGGAATCGGTGCCGACAAAGACATCGTCCTCGATAATCGTAGCATGCTTGTGAACGCCGTCATAGTTGCAGGTAATGACGCCGGCTCCTATGTTGACCTTTTGTCCGATCGTGGCGTTACCCAGGTAGGCGAGGTGCGCCGCCTTCGAACCGTTCCCCAGGGTGCTCTTTTTGATCTCGACGAAGTTCCCAACCCGGCAGCGTTCGCCAATTACGGTGTTCCCCTTTAAATGAGCGCAAGGGCCGATGGTTGACCCTCTGCCGACCTCCGAATCGGTGATGACACACCCTTCCAGGATTTCGATTTCCGCCCCGATGATCGAATTGGCAATGCGGGTTCCGGAGTGAATCACGCTCCCCTCGCCGATAAACGTGGCGCCTTCCAAAGTTACCATGGGGTATAAAGTAACGTCCTTCCCGACCGTCACATCCAGATCCACATAGGTGCGGTCGGGATCAATCAGAGTGACGCCGCCGCTCATCAATTCATCGTTCTTGCGGGCTCGAACCGACTTGACCAGTTCAGCCAGCTCCTTGCGCGTGTTGATGCCGCGCAGTTCTTCAAAATCTTCGTGCACAAGCGGTTCGACCCGGAAGCCGGCCTGCTGTTGGATTGCAACCAGGTCGGTGAGGTAATACTCACGCTGGGAGTTTCGGTTGTCGATCCGGGCTAGAGCTTCCAGCAGCGGGGGGACCTGGAAGCAATAAAAGCCGGCATTGATTTCCCTGATCTGCTTTTGTTCCGCAGTGGCGTCCCTTTCCTCGACGATGGCTGCGATACAACCGTCGGCGTCGCGCAGGATGCGGCCATAAGCGAATGGATCTGGGGCGATCGCGGTCAGAAGAGTGGAGGCTGCTCCGCTCTGCCGGTGGTGTTGTACCAGCCGGTGAAGCGTCTCCGGTCTGAGACGGGGGGTATCGCCCGAGAGCACCAGGATATCGCCCGGCGCCTTTTCAATTTGCGGGCGCGCGGTCATCAGCGCATGCCCCGTCCCCAGCTGCTCTTCCTGGAGGATGAACTTCACCGGCAGTCCATCGAGACAGGCGCGAACCCGCTCGGCATCCTGACCAATGACGACCAGGGTTTCGTCGGGTTCAAGCCCGATGGTGGCGCCATAGACCAGGCGCACCATGGGAGTCCCGCAGATGGAATGCAGCACCTTTGCGCGATTGCTGACCATGCGGGTCCCTTTGCCCGCGGCCATGATGAGGACACTTAGATTTTTCATCGTCAGGCCGATTTCTCCTCCCTGATGCCTGCTCCCATACCCTTGTAGCCATGGACGGCTTTATGTATCGCCTCGGCCAGAAGGCTGGAGTCGTGACGCACAACCCTGCCTCGCGCCAGCAGGGCGTCTTCGAAAATCCTGAGTCTCAGCCTCGCGAGCCGCTCATGGTCGTTTATCACGGGCCTTGCTCCCTGCTGCCGGTACCGGGCGAGCACCTTAGGAGATATCGGCTGGTTATTCAACATAATCCAGTCAAATAACCGGTCTCCGGTATGCTCATAGATGGCTTCAACATGCTCGGCCGCGGAGAGATCGGTCGTCTCCCCCGGTTGGGACATCAGGTTGGAAATAAAAACCTTCCGGGCGGAAGACTTGCGCATCGCCCGCACGATTCCAGGGACCAGGAGATTCGGAAGTAGGCTGGTGAACAGGGAACCAGGCCCCACCGTGATCACATCGGCGTTGCGTATGGCCTCGAGCGCCGCCGGAACCGGGCGGCAATTGCCCGGCGAGAGAGACAGGGATACGATCCGCGAACGGCTCCGGGAAATCAGGGATTCCCCATGCACCCGGGTGCCATCTTCCAAAACCGCTTCCAGCCTGACATCGTTGAGGGTAGCCGGGTATATCCTCCCCCTGATTGCCAGCACGTCTGAACTGACGCGCACAGCCTCCAGGAAATCACCCGTCACCCCGGTTAATGCGGTCAGAAAGAGATTGCCGAAACTGTGTCCCTGCAACTGCCCGGAACCCGGAAATCGGTATTGGAACAGGTGAGTCAACAGCGACTCATCCATGCTGAGCGCCACCATGCAGTTGCGGATATCTCCTGGGGGCAGCACTCGAAGTTCGTTACGCAGACGTCCGGAACTGCCGCCGTCGTCGGTCACCGTGACGACGGCGGTCAGGTGGCTGACCCAGGGAGTGAGAGCTGGAGCTTCGATTATGGGCTGGTCAAGGACCCGGTGCTTGAGTCCCTTGAGCAGGCAGGATAATCCGGTCCCACCTCCGATGGAGACCACGCGATGAAGGATCCGGGGCCTCATGTTACCGGATGCCCACCCGGAACCGGTGGTACCCAGCCAACCAGATCGCCGAATTCCTTCAACTCATGGAGGAGAGCAAAGTCCGAGTCATTCTTGGCGTAGACACGGTTTTCTTCATTCAACTCGACAGCCTTGCGCAGAATATGAAGAGATTCGCCGGATTCGCCTTTCATGGCCAGGGAAGCCGCCAGAGCATAATAAATGTGGTCTGAGCCGGGATTCTTGTCGAGAGAATGGCGAAAATGAACGATGGCCTTATCGTAATCTCCCCGATTATGTTCCATGACTCCCATGTTGTAGAGCTGGTCATTGCTTACAGAATGCTTCTTGAGAGCCGATTCTTCCCGTTCGCAGATCTGCAGGTAGGTCCGAGCACGCGCCAGAATCTCCGGTTCAGCCGGGTGGCCCTCGACTAATGACTTGAACTCCAATCGCGCCTTCTTAAATTCTTTCTGGTAAATAAGCTTGATGCCCTTTTCCAGAAGCACCAGCGCGGCGGTTGTTCCTTTTGTTTCCCTCAGCAGACGCGGTGCTTCTGCCGGTTTGCTGATCACCGCAAGCTTTTTGGAATCAACGGCTCGCCCGGTTTGGTGGGCTACCGGCCTCGCCGGTTTGGAGGCTTTTGCGGGAGGTTTCTTTTTCGACTTCGAAGAAGACCTCTTTGGCGTCTCTGCTGGCTTCCTGGGGGAAGGTTTTGACCGACCGGATGGCTCAATGCTTTTGCGTTTGCTACCCATTGGCCCCTTTACGACTCATGTAGTGTTTGCGCCGCCATTGCTCCAGACCGGGAACCCCCGGTTTTTCAACCACTAAGCTCTTTAAAATCAGCAATCTGGAGCACAAAAAAGAGCCCATCGTATTTTGAGAGTTATTATTAGGAGAATTCGGTCGATAAGTCAAGGGTAAGGTCGGAAACGCACCCTACATCCCCTCTTCCGGATCTTCTGGTTGGGCGCGAAGGTCGTCAACCGCTAACGATCGGCCATGACCATTCAAGGAGTCATGTAACATATGTCGGCGAGGCACCAGGCATTGATGAATCCAAGCAACATCGTTCTGTACGAGGCTGAGTATCTCCGCCTGAAGTCCATTCTGGCCATGACACAGAAAGACCTCCGGGCGGAACTGGTTCTGTTGATCGACCGGAGTGGGCAGCAGATCGCCGCTGAGGGCCCGGCTCGAGGCATAGATCTGACGGCGCTGGCATCCCTGGCCTCGGCCAATATCGCCGCTACGGATGGTCTGGCGCAACTGGTCGGCGAGCCGGAATTTTCCGTCCTGTATCATCAGGGGAAACGCCGCAGCATCCATATCTCCGATGTCGCCAAAAAATTCTCTCTGGTCGTCGTGTTTGACGACAGCCTGTCGCTGGGAATGGTCCGGCTGCGGGTCAAGCGGGCGACCGCCTATCTGGAAGAGGTGTTCCGGGGCTTCGTGCGCAAGAATGAAGCCTCCGGATTTGGTCCCAAACCGGCACCCGCCGGCACTCCGAACCTGTACTTTACGGATGATGATATCGACAAGCTTTTCAGTTTTTTCAAACCAAAGAACTAGTTTTTAACGTGCGAGGTTCTGACGTTGACGTTCATTAATTATGTGGCACGCGAGATCAACTGCAAGATTGTCTTTTATGGTCCCGGCTTGGGCGGCAAGACCACCAATCTGCAGTATCTGTATGACGTTACAAATGCGGAGAACAAGGGGAAGCTGATTTCTCTGGCAACGGAGACCGATCGAACCCTGTTCTTTGATTTTCTGCCCATCGATCTGGGGCAGATACGGGGATTGCGGACGCGCTTCCACCTGTACACGGTTCCGGGTCAGGTCTTCTACGACGCCAGTCGCAAACTGATCCTGCGCGGGGTTGATGGGGTGGTGTTTGTCGCCGATTCGCAGGATGAGCGCCTGGATGCCAACCTGGAGTCGCTCACCAACCTGGAGTTGAACCTCAAGGAGCATGGCTTCGATTTGGGCAAAATCCCGTACGTGCTGCAGCTCAACAAGCGCGATTTGCCGAACGCGATGCCGGCGGAGCAACTCACCAAATTGTTGTTGGTCAAGGGCGAACCGGTCTTTGAAGCAGTCGCCACTGCGGGCACAGGGGTCCTGGAAACGTTGAAGGCGGTGGCCCGGCAGGTTCTTGTGGAACTGCGAAAGAGTGCCTGATCCCCGTTTTTGCCTTCCTGGAAGTCTGGGAGATATCTTCCCGTCTGCCCTCCGGAACTCCAATGGCCCGAGGCCTCTCTCGGCGACAATCCCGCGGATGCCGAGGATAAAAATCTTGACACTCCCGGCGATTTCGTGGTTATGTGAACGCCTTTACGTCACCCTGTTCAATAACCTGCGTCAGCTAGTCATCGGAGGGAGGAATGTCAACACTCTGGGCAAGAAAATCCATCCCCAAAATACTCGCCGAGGCCGAAAGCGCCGAGCACAGCCTCAAACGCGCACTGGGCCGCATCGATCTCATCATGCTTGGGGTTGGCGCCATTATCGGAGCCGGCATTTTTGTCCTGACCGGCCAGGCGGCCGCCATGCATGCGGGACCGGCTATTGTGTTGTCGTTTGTGGGCGCGGGGATCGCCTGCGTGTTCGCCGGCCTGTGTTATGCCGAAATGGCTTCCATGATCCCGATTGCCGGGAGCGCCTACACCTATTCCTATGCCACCATGGGGGAGTTTCTGGCCTGGATCATTGGCTGGGATCTGATTCTTGAGTATTCCCTCGGCGCCGCAACGGTCGCGGTCGGCTGGTCAGGGTATGTGGTCAGCTTTCTTGCCGACCTGGGACTTCAGATTCCCCCCCAGTTCACCTCGGGCCCATTTCTGCAGGTGACGCTTGCGGACGGCACGCAGGCTCCCGGAATCATCAACCTGCCCGCCATCTTCATCGTCGGAGTGATTACCACGCTGCTCGTCCGGGGCATTCGCGAGTCCGCCAATGTCAACACCACCATCGTTTTTGTCAAGGTCGGGGTGGTGCTGTTGTTCATCATCTCGGGGATCGCTTACATCAACACCGCCAACTGGCACCCCTTTATCCCTCCCAATACCGGCAAGTTTGAGGAGTTCGGGTGGACGGGGATTCTCACCGGCGCGGGAGTGATCTTTTTTGCCTACATCGGATTCGACGCGGTCTCAACGGCCGCCCAGGAATCCAAAAATCCGCAAAAAGACATGCCTATCGGGATTCTGGGCAGCCTGGTCATCTGCACCCTGCTGTATATTCTCGTGGCTGGAGTGCTCACAGGAATCGTGCCCTACACCCAGCTGAACGTTCCCGATCCGATGGCAGTCGGCATCAATGCCACCGGGATGTACTGGATGCGCTTCATTGTCAAGATTGGCGCCATCGCCGGCCTCAGTTCCGTCGTGCTGGTCATGATCATGGCCCAGCCGCGGATATTCTGGACCATGGCCGGCGACGGTTTGCTGCCCAAGGTGTTTCAAAAGGTGCACCCGAAGTATCGCACCCCGCACATTACTACCATCCTGACCGGAATCTGTGTGGCGGCGGCGGCGGGTTTGTTTCCCATCGGCGTGCTTGGTCACCTGGTGAGCATCGGCACCCTGTTTGCCTTCATTCTGGTTTGCGCGGGTGTTTGGGTTCTGCGGCACAAGTCGCCCGAACAGAACCGCCCATTTCGAGCGCCGATGGTCTGGTTGGTTTCTCCCCTGGGAATGATCAGCTGCTTTTACCTCATGTATGGGCTTCCTGCCGAAACCTGGGAGCGGCTGGCAATCTGGATGGCGATCGGGCTGGTTATTTACTTTTCTTACGGCAAGAGCCACAGCAAGATCGGGGCGCAACAGGGCAAGTAACCGCAAGCCCCGATTCCCTTGACGCTCCCAGTTTCCGGGTTCCGACTCCGCTCCTCAGGGTCGGAACCCGGACGGGCGCCAGGCCTCGAGTGTCATCCTTTCCCATCCTCTGAACAGCTGGTAAGTCCATTTCTTGTCCGCCATTGAGATTCCCTTCTCTTCATGAATAAAGCAGGTTCAGAATCAGGAAATGGAGAAGGTCCGGGCGGCGCCGCAGACGCTTCCGCAGATGCGCTGCGGAAACCAATCCTGGCAGGGGCAGCTCGGCCAAGGGCATCCTGCCATTTCAGGCCGCGAATCATAATGATCCCTTTGCGCGCGGAAAAGGTGGAAAATAGAAGAAGGAGGAACCAGCCATGGAATATCGGATAGAGAAGGATTCGCTGGGGGAAATCCAGGTTCCCGAATCTGCGTATTATGGAGCCCAGACGGCCCGCGCCCTCGAAAATTACCCGATCAGCGGTCTCCGGG
>CAWGRQ010000043.1:0-243784 GCA_963824985.1 Terriglobia bacterium | reverse complement strand
GTGTTGTGTAGCCTGCTTACGTTCGTATTGCTGGGAAGCTGCCGGAGAGCCGGGAAGGGACTCGATGGTTGAACGTATTGAAGATTCTGGTCTCCTATCGGCTGATCCAACCCGGGAGTGAGTGGCGGTTGCACCGCGACTGGTACGGCAAGAGCGCCGTGGGCGATCTGCTCGGCGAGGAAGGAGAAGTCGTTCCCTATCAGAATCTCTATCGATGCCTGGATAAGCTGGTTGAGCACAAAGAGGGAATGTTCTCCTTCCTGAAGCAGCGCTGGCAGGATCTGTTCAATGCGGGCTTTGATGTTCTCCTCTACGACCTGACCAGCACGTATTTTGAGTGCGATCCTCCAGGCGTGGGAAAGAGACGATTCGGTTATAGCCGCGATAAACGCTCCGATTGCGTGCAAGTGGTCATTGCCCTGGTGGTGACGCCGGAAGGCTTTCCGCTCTGTTACGAAGTGATGGATGGAAACACCAGCGATCGAACCACGCTACGGCAGTTTCTCAACAAGATTGAACGCCAGTATGGCAAAGCCCGCCGCGTGTGGATCATGGACCGTGGCATTCCGACGGAGGAAGTGCTGACGGAGATGCGGCAATCGGAAACGCCGATCCATTATCTGGTGGGGACACCGAAAGGACGGCTGAACAAACTCGAAGCACAACTGCTGCCACTGCCTTGGGAAAAGGTGCGCGACAGCCTGAGTGTCAAGCTGCTCAAGCAAGACCAGGAACTGTACGTGCTGGCGTGCAGTACAAGCCGGCAGGCGAAAGAGCGCGCCATGCGCCGCCGCCGACTGAAGCAATACTGGAACCGGCTCCGTGAACTCAGCGGCCAGAAGTTGGATCGCGACCGACTGCTGATGAAAATCGGAGCGGCCAAAAAGGAAGCCGGCAATGCCGCCCGATTGGTGGAACTATCGTTGCCTTCGCCGCATCAAGCGGTCACGCCGGAAACGTTTCGCTTCAGCTTGTGCAAAGACAAGCTCCGCAAGGTTCGCAGACAGGAAGGACAATACCTGCTGCGCTCGAATTTAACCGGTGAGGATCCGGCCACGTTATGGAAGTACTACATACAACTCGTCGAGGTGGAACAAGCGTTCAAGACCCTCAAAATGGATCTTTCCTTACGGCCCATCCACCACCAGAAAGACGAGAGGATTGAAGCGCATATCTTCGTGGCCTTCCTGTCGTACTGCCTTCAGGTGACTTTGCAGCAGCGATTGAAAGCCCTTGCTCCTGGTCTGACAGTGCGGTCGGTTCTGGAAAAGTTTGCGGCGATCCAATTGGTGGATGTCCATCTGCCGACGACGGACGGCAGAGAGCTGCGGTTGCCCAGATATACCGAACCGGATAAAGAGCACCTTCTGTTGCTCTCCAGACTGGATCTGAAACTGCCCCCTCAGCCAAGGCCCGAACTCCTGGACAAGAAGCCCGCGATGACCAAGCTGAAGATGAACGTGTAGT
Organism: Terriglobia bacterium; assembly: GCA_963824985.1. GTDB lineage: Bacteria > Acidobacteriota > UBA6911 > UBA6911 > UBA6911 > JAFNAG01. The sequence continues at coordinate 242,317 of CAWGRQ010000043.1, read as the reverse complement.
GAAGACTTTTGGGGGTCCCTTCTAATGTTTTCAATAACTTACCCGCCGTCTCACCCCTCCAGTTGTCAAAGTCGGGTTAATAATCGCGCCTGATGACTTCAATGGGAATGGCGAGCGGGCGATCGAGCACGATGTCCAGCGTCGACCCTCTTCGAACTTCGAGGTCCTTTCCGTGCCCCGCCAGAACGGTTGCCAACCCCACGGCGGCACCCACTCCGGCTCCGATGGCAGCGCCCCGCCCGCCGCCCACGATCGCACCGATGGCGGCACCGCTCAGTGCCGGCGCCGCGACAGTTGCAGCATCCTTCTCCTTGGATCCTTCACCCTTGATCGTCCCTTCCGCTTGCACCCCGGCATTGCCTTCCGGGTCCACCCTGACCAGGGAGGCTACAATCGGCAGTGGCGCCGAGGCACCCGGCAAGCGGACGGAATTGAACAGGAGGTTCATCACCGCCTTCCCCTTGAACCGTCCCGGCCGGAGAATGCGCGAAATACTGCCGGAAACAATGCTCCCCTTGGGAATCAGGATGCGATCTTTCAGGTAAACAGGCGAAGTCAACGTGGCAGTGAATGTGTCCCCCTCATTGTTCAATTTGGTGCTCAGGTAGTCATTCAGCTGGAGGCTGAGCCGTGTCCCTTCGATAAGGACCGCCTCCGAGCCGCTCTGGGGCCAGGCAAAACCCGGAAATAATAGGAGCGCAAGTAGGAAACCTTGCTTGCCAAAGTCCTTCACTGACAGCCTCCGCGGTAACAGAACGCCATGAATCCCGTATATAACAGACGCAACACCTCGCCCGGAGGTTCAAAGCGACGACTGAATCGCCACCGGTTTCCAATTATAATCAGCTTGGCATTTACTTGCAACCACTTGAATATAAAGAAGATTGTACCCGGCTGGGACTTGACTGTGCCGCGCGTAGCTGTTAGGGTCATAACCATGGACATCGAACCGGAAAACCTCTCGACGCCCCAGCCAACCATTCCTTCCGGCATGACCTGGGTGGACAGAGCGCAGGCGCTGTTTGAAGTGCTTCTGATCGCCGGTTTGGTTTCCAGCCTGTTCGCATCGATTCCCTTCATGTGGAACGATGGGGCTCGGACCAGCCTGCTTGTGAGTGTCCGCGTGATTTCCGTCTACCTGTTGCTCGAGGCTGCCATAACCCTGACGCTGCTGGGCGTGATCATGAGGGTTCATCGGGAGACGTTGCGGGGTTTCGGTCTGTCCTGGAAGCGCTGGCGCGCGGATGCACTCATCGGCGTGGCGATGGTTCCGCTTCTTTTTGTTGTGAATGCCCTGGTCAGCGTGATTTTTAAGGTTTATTTCCCGCAGGACTTCCTCGAGCGCAACCCGCTCACCGATCTGATTCGGACACCACAGGATCTGTATCTCTTTATCGGCACGGCCCTGATCGCCGGCGGCATCAAGGAAGAGCTGCAGCGAGCCTTCATTCTAAGGCGTTTTCAGGCTTCCTTGGGTGGCGCGAATCTCGGGCTGATTCTCTGGAGTGTAGCCTTTGGCGCCGGACATTATGTTCAGGGAACGCAGGGTATGATTGCCGCCGGCATGTATGGGTTCGCTTTCGGGCTTATCTATCTTGCCCGCGGCAGCCTGATTGCTCCGATCATGGCACACGGCGCCTACGACACCTGCGCCCTGCTTGGCTACTGGTTTTTCGGGCGCCAAGGCTAGGTTTCCCGTTTACCGGCCGATATGATACCTGACGTTTTGCCCATGGATCGCAAGTCCGCCAGCAGCGCGATCCATCTGGTGGGGAGGGTTTTCTACCGTGGCGTTACATTCCGGCGCCAGCTATCTGAAGCTCATGGACATCCTGCTCGAGCTCCACAGAACCCGACGGAGCTGCATTATCCGTTTCGAGCGGGATTCCGTGAAACGCCAGCTCGCCTTATATCAGGGAGCCATAATCTATGCCGAGAGCAATCTGAAGGAGGAGCACCTGGCCCAGGTTCTGGTTTCCTTGGATTATCTGCCGCGGAAGGAGCTGAAAAATGTCTCCGCACATATGAAAGGGGGGAAAAGCTCCGACGAAGCGGTAGTGCTCGCGACGGGTCTGGATGGGGGGAGTTTGGAGAAGGGAGTGCGCGAGCAAGCACTCCTCATTTTGGCGTCCCTCTTAGCCTGGTCGGGTTATGAAACCCGGCTATTCGAAGGCGAAGGGCTGTTCCACCGACGATTCCAGATAATGTTCCCCCTGCCTCAAGCCCTTGTTGAAGCGGCACGGCGAGCCGTTAAGGGGCGTATTCTCCCGGCTGGTTTCCTGCCCGCTCAGGGAGTCGTGTCCGCCATTGCCGCTACCGGAGAGCGCGCCGGCCTGCCTTTGAGCCGGGAAGAAGCATTTGCATATGGCCAGGTTACGGCTGCGCTGCCTCTGGCACGTCTTCTACCTTCCCTCCCTCCCGGAGAGACCAGACCGGAGGATATTGTAAAATGCCTGCTTCTCCTGGGACTTATCGGCATGGAAACAGCCCCGGCGGACGCGGCGGACGCAATCGAAGGTCTTCCGGGATCACAGCTGTATGAACAGGTCGAGGAGCGCCTGCAGCAATTCGAAGTTGCGAGTCTTTACGAAATCCTCGCGCTCCCCGCAACCGCCGGAGTTGAAGAAGTCAAGGTCGCCTACCATGATCTGGCGAAACTCTATCATCCGGATCGCTTTGCCTCTAAAAGCCATAGCCCCGAATTCCGGTCACGGGTGGAAAAGCTATTCACCTACATCACAGGTGCATACACGACTTTGATCGATCCCGTGGCTCGCGCCCAGTATGATGAAACGCGTCTTCAGAAGGAGAGCCAGGTAGAAGCAACCCTGCAGGGGCGCTCTGCACTGGACCAGGATAAAGAAAAAATGGCCGAAACTATGTTCCGTGCCGGCCGCGCTGCCCTGATAAACAAGGAGTTTGATCGAGCAGCCCAGCACCTTCGGGAATGTGTCTGGCTGAGCCCCGAAACAGCCCGTTTCCACCATTTCCTGGGCCTGGCACAGTCTGAGATTCCCTTGCTGCGCAAGGAAGCTGAGCAGCACCTGCTCAAGGCCATCGCCCTGGAACAAATGAATCCGGAAAGCTATCTTGGCCTCGGCAGGCTGTACCTGAAGGTCAACCTGCCCAAAAGGGCGGAGGCTCAGTTTAATGAAGCATTGCGCTGGGATCCGGAGAATCCCGAAGCGCTGAGAATGCTGGAGGCTCTGGCCAGGGAATCCCGGAAATGAGCAGCGGGCACACACTCCGGTTCTGCCGATCCGCATTTTTCCCCACGTTCCCGGAGGCGGCCTTTTATATGCTCGGGGCGCACCCGGTGATGCATGAAAAAGACTTGCAGCAGAGGAGATACCGTCGAGGTTCGCTATCGGAATCGGGGTCGGTCTCGGTTTCGATATCGACAGCGATTGCGATCCCGATTCCGACCCCGATGGCTGGTGGATGTAGACTCTGTTTTCGGAACAGCAGCAGCGCGGGGCAATTTCAGTCCCCGCCGATGCCCCTCAGGACCCGGGGATCCATTCCGGGGAATCCGAGCCCGGCATGCTTTCCCGGAGGCCGTCGAGAGCCATTTTAGCCGCCGCCTGTTGCGCCTCCTTTTTGGTTCGGCCCGAAGAGCGGGCAATTACCGTATCTCCCGCGCGGACTTCCACCACGAAGATCTTCCGATGATCCGGACCCATTTCATCCACCACCCGATACACGGGTTCCGGCCGGCTCAGATCGTGCAACTGCTCCTGGAGCGCGGACTTGAAATCGCCATAGGTCAACTGCTGAAGGTCCAGGGATGCGATAAGATCCGCAAGCTGTCGATCCAGGAAGCCGCGGGCGGCTTCAATGCCGCCGTCAAGGAACAGCGCTCCGAGGATTGCCTCGTAAGCATCGACAAGGATAGCCCGTTTCTTGCGTCCCCCCGTCTTCTCCTCACCCCGGCCGATAAGCAAAAAATCTCCCAGCCGGATCTTCTCCGATAGATGGAACAGGTTGGCAGCACTGACCAGGTAGGCTTTGATCTTGCTGAATTCCCCCTCCGTGCGGTCGGGAAAACGACTATAAATCCGGGCGCTGACCAGAAACCCGAGCACGGCATCACCCAGAAATTCAAGCGCCTCGTTGTGCAGGAGTTCGGTGATTTCATTTTCGTGAACGAATGATCGGTGCGTCAACGCCCTCTGGAGCAGTGACCGGTCCTGGAAATGATAAGCCAGCAGAGACTCCAGATCGGTCAGCGCCTCCATGGGCATCCTCGCTTTCTCCGACTTTTCCATATAGCTTGCCTCCCCGGTTTGTGGAGAGCTGATCAAAGCCACGGTCCGATGATCGTCCTTCCGGGATCACCGGCACACACAAATCGGGAATGATTGTACTCGGCATGCCTGGGATTAGCCATAAGCCCATCCCGGCACCATGCAATGCCATTCATTCGTTTTCAAAAGATGTTCATGGGCGGGACAGCGGCAAACTTCCTCAAGGCGCCATCAGCGCGGGGTGTCCTGCGCGGGTATCCGGCTCAAGTGGATCCGTCCGCGTCTGATGATGAACCGCAAAAGGGGATATGAGACAGCCGCGCCCAATACCGCGAGGATGGTGGAGCCCACGGCCATGGGCACGATCAGGCGCCAATGCGGCATCAGTTGATGCCAGAAGCCGGCATCCATAAGTTCTGCCCAGCCGAAAGCCGGAGGAAGTGCCGGGACTTGGGGAAATCCCATCAGCCAGCCGCCGAAGTACGTTGCCATCGTATAGTAGGGAATCATGGTCCAGGGATTGTTGAGAAACAGTCCGGATACCAGGGCAACCCGGTTGAGCCCGAACAGAAACGCAAGTGCCAGCCCGAGGATCAGGTGCAAACCGATCAGCGGGGTCAGGGCCAAAAATACCCCGAGTGCAAAGGCCAATGCGAGCCGCTCGGGCGTTTCGTTGAAGCGAAGCAGGTGTCGCACATATCCCTCAATCTTCCTACCGATCATAGGCGTTTGCCCCAGATACCATACTTTTCCGTGTTTTTGGGGGATAGGTTCAAAAATGCCGCGCGGGGGGGGGAAAACGCCGCCTTCAAGCCCTGTTTCCACCTTCGTCTCTCAGAATATCATATTCCCCGTTGGAATATCGTATCAAGTCGATCGATTCCCCGGCCCATTCAACGATTCTGGCCCGGACAAACTCCTCCTTGAGAATGCCCTCGTTCAAGGCGCTCAGGAGTTCCTGCATTCTATAATCGGAATAAATCTCATTTTTAATCATCGACTTTTCATCCGACGCTACTTCAGATGCCGGCCGCCGAAAAAAGTTGCGCCCGGTTTTTTGAATTGGCCTTTTTGTTTGAGCGCGGTTCGGTAATTATTTAGCCTTATTAAAAGCGGCCACCGATTCATATGCCTTGGGCATGGGCGAATCTAGGCGCGCCAAATGATGTCATCGTCCCTGCCTGCATCCCGGAAGCCGCAGGAATCACCCCATTTGGCCGTGCCTTCAAACAATCCGTGGAATCTGTGGCCTCTTATTGCCGCCTCTAATCGCTTGCCTCCGGCGATCCCATCGCGGGTGAAAGTGATCAAATCCCGCGGGGATCAGCGGTCGCAGCGGAGCGCCTCCGGCGGCAGACCATACCACCCCGGGCTCGGCCCGCAGGCGTCCCACCCGCGAGATGGGTGGATAGGCAGTGGGATACGATCGCTCGAGTTCCCCGGCACGGCCCGCGGGTACGGCGAAGAGCAATTCGAAATCTTCGCCACCATGCAGCGCCAGCTGCACGGGATCACCGCCCCACTTCCGGGCGCCCCCATACACGGGGAGCTGAGATCCGAGAATTTCCGCTCCGACGCCTGACGCGCGGCAGAGTCTCGGCAAATCCATCGACAAACCGTCGCTGAGGTCCATCATGCAATGCACCAGCCGGGACTGTGCCAGCCAGGAACCGATCTCGCATCTGGGTTCCGGGGTGCGCTGGGAGCGGAGGGCAGCGCGTTCTGCCGGGCTCTTCCCCGACGTGCGGTTGCGCTTCAGGAGCTCGAGCCCGGCGGCGGCTTTCCCCAGTACTCCGGTGACATAGAGAATATCACCGGGCCGGCCGCCGGACCGGTATACGGGCCTTCGGTCGACTGTCTCTCCAATTGCGGTGATGGTAGCCTGGATCCCGGCCGGGGACCGGGAAAGGTCGCCGCCGATCAGCAGCGCGCCCTGGCGTCGTGCCAGGGCGGACAATCCCCGGTAAAAGGCCGTGATCCACTTCAGGTCGACTTGCGCCGGCAGGCCGAGAGCAACCGTAAAAAAACGGGGGTGGCGCCCATGGCAGCCAGATCGCTCAGGTTGACTGCCAGCGACTTGTGTCCCACCTGGGCAGGAGTGAACCAGCAGCTGCGGAAGTCGACATCTTCCAGCAGCATATCGGTAGTAACAACCCAGTACTCGCGCGCGCCCCGCGTGTGCAGCACGGCGGCATCATCGCCGATCCCCTTTACGACGGAGGCGCTGTCACTTCCGTAGCGCGCCTGAAGCAGGCGCACGATTCCATTCTCGTCGATCCGTATCATCATCAGGCAGTGGGCGGCAAGAGGCGGCCTGGCAGGCCCATTCGATTCCCGCCGGCCTGCGGCTCAGACCAGGACGTGCTCCAGCACTTCATGGATCCGATCCACGAGGACCAACTTGAGTTCCCGGCGCAGTTCCTTCGGGATCTCCTCGAGATCCTTTTTATTGGGGCGCGGGAGCACAATGATTCTCAACTGTTCCCGGTGGGCAGCAAGGACCTTTTCTTTTATGCCTCCGACCGGGAGCACGTTTCCGCTCAGGGTTATTTCCCCGGTCATGGCGATGGCGCTGTTAACCGGGCGCCGTGTGCATGCAGAGAAAAGCGCCGCCGTCAGCGTGACGCCTGCTGAAGGCCCATCTTTCGGAATCGCGCCTTCGGGGATATGAATGTGGAAATCGTGGGTTGAAAAGAAATCTTGCTGCACGCCGTATTTGCCGGCATGGACCCGGGTGTAACTCAAGGCGGCCTGGGCCGATTCCTTCATTACATCACCCATCTGTCCGGTCAGGATCAGGGCTCCCTTGCCGGCCATTGCCTGGGCTTCAACATAAAGGATCTCCCCCCCAACCGGGGTCCAGGCCAGACCGGTCGCGACCCCCACCTGGTTGTGGGTCAAATGTTCACCTGGAAGGATGCGCTGCGGACCCAGGTAACGATGAAGGTGGGAGCGGTTCAAGACCACGCTCTTGCGGTTTCCCATGGCGAATCTCATCGCCACCTTCCTGCAAATGGATGCGATTTCGCGCTCCAGGTTGCGCAGACCCGCCTCACGAGTGTAGCCGCGGACGATTTCAACAATCACCTCGTCGGGGAAGGTGATGCTTTCGGCGGCCAGTCCATGGGCTTCAAGCTGTTTCGGAATCAGATGTCGTTTGGCAATCTGGAGCTTCTCGAGTTCGGTATACCCGGACAGCGCGATGACCTCCATGCGGTCGCGGAAGGCAGGCTGAATCGTGTCGAGGACATTTGCCGTGGTAATAAAAAGGACGTCGGAGAGATCGAAGGGGACGCCCAGGTAGTTGTCACGAAACGTATCGTTCTGCTCCGGGTCGAGGACTTCGAGCAGCGCCGAGGAGGGATCGCCCCTGAAGTCGGCGCCGATCTTGTCCACTTCATCCATCATGACCACCGGATTCCTGGTTCCAGCCTGATTCATGCTTTGGATGATCCGCCCGGGCAGGGCTCCCACATAAGTCCGCCGATGACCTCGGATCTCTGCCTCATCGTGCATGCCGCCCAGACTCAGGCGCACGAATTTCCGCCCCAGCGCCCGCGCGATCGATTTGCCCAGTGAAGTTTTTCCGGTCCCCGGAGGACCGACAAAGCACAGGATCGGCCCCTTGGTAGTCTGCTTGATTTTGCGCACGGCAAGATGTTCGAGGATGCGTTCCTTGATTTTCTCGAGACCATAGTGGTCTTCGTTGAGAATCTTGCGGGCCTTGCGGAGATTGAGGTTGTCTTCGGTTTTAAAGCTCCATGGCAAGCCGGCCATCCAGTCCAGATACGTGCGCAGGGTCGCAGTTTCGGCCGACTCGGGGTTCATGCGTTCGAGCCGGTGCACCTGAACATTGAATTCGTCGCGCGCCTCCTTGGGCATCTTGACTTCATCCGCCTTTTTCAGATAGCGCGCGACCTCCTCCACCAGCTCGTTTCCTTCACCCAGTTCACTCTGTATGGCTTTGAGCTGCTGGCGAAGATAGTATTCGCGCTGGCCCTTTTCAATCTCATCCTTGGCCTGGATGTTGATCTGCTGCTGGACCGTCAGCAGTTCGGCTTCGCGGGTCAACAGCTCATTGATTCTTCGCAATCGCCGGGCGGGATCGAGGATGGAAAGCATTTCCTGTGCATCCTCGATCTTGAGCGTGAGATTGGAAGCTGCCAGGTCGGCCAGGCGCCCCGGTTCGGTCATGTTGGATGCGATAACGATGATTTCCGGCGCGATGCTCTTTCCCAGTGAAGCTACTTTTTCGAGACCGGCTTTTACGTTGCGCATGAGCGCTTCGACTTCAAGCCCCTCGGCCCCAGGAGCAACCTCTTCGAGCACTCTGACCTTCGCCTGCAGGTACGACAGCCCTTCCGACCAGCCCTCGACCCTCGCCCTCGCCATCCCCTGAACGAGGACCCGAACCCCCTGATCCGGCATTTTGAGCATGCGAATCACCATGCCCACCGTTCCGATTTCAAACAACTCCTCAGGTGTCGGGCTCTCGACTTCCTGGCTGCGCTGGGTCAAGAGCAGGATCATGCGATTCTGAGCCAACGCCTGATCCACCGCCTGGATCGCCTTGTCGAGAGTGACTAGAAGGGGCAGGATCATGTACGGAAAAGTGACAACATCACGGAGCGGCAACACCGGGAGCTGTTCCGGTATCCGCATTTCCTCCTGCTGGCCGGCACTCTGATCTTTAGTTTCTGCGTCCTTCTTTACTTCCGCTGACGGCATAGCTTTCCTGTAGTCCTTTCGCCTAACCCGGCAGCCGGTGCGCGAAAACGCAGCCCGCGGCATCGCGTGCCCGCGCCTCGATCAGCATTCGCTCCCGGCCGGAAAAGGCAGAAACTCCACATGTAGGACATCACGTTAAGTCCCGTTTCTTGTCACAGCTATCTTGATGAGCTCCTTCAATTGCAATCTCGAACAACTGGCCGCGCCGGTCTGCGATCCGCGGAATCTCGATGGTGAGGACCCCGTTACCCAGCGTGGCTCGGGACCGCGTGGCATCCACAATGCGGTCGAGGCTCACCTGCCGGTCAAATCTTCCGTATCGCCTTTCGAGGCAGTAATAGGACAGGCGTTCCAGCGCTGCCGCCGCTTCACGCTTGATCCCCTGAATCCGAAGCACACCCCCCTGGATGGTAATCCGGATATCACCCGCATCAATGCCCGGAAGTTCCACCCTGACGGTAACGGCCTGCGCCGATTCGCAAATGTCGACGTTGGGAGTCCATCCTCCCAGAGCAAAGCGATCAAGGATCGCCTCTGCTTCCAGAATCAGGTTCGAGCGCACCTGCTCATATGAGCTGCGCTTGCGCGATTTCACCATGGGCTATCCAGTGGGCCGATCGAGCGATCTCCCAGAACACAATCCAAACAAGGAGGTGCTGCTCATACCGGCTTTTTTTCAAACAAATCGTTGATTTCGGTCATGAATTCCGCCACATCCTCGAACTCGAGATAAACAGACGCAAAGCGTAAATAGGCTACTTTGTCCAAGCGTCTCAGTTCAGAAAGCAGAATTTTACCGATCGTATCCGTATCAAGCTCCCGCTCAGGGCTCTCCTGAACCCGAAGATCAATCTGATTTACAATTTTTTCCAGTTGCATGAGACTGACCGGCCTCTTCTCGCACGCTTTAAGCAGTCCCGTCAGAATCTTGTTGCGATCGAACTTCTCCCTGCCGCCATCCTTTTTTATCACCATGTAGGGAATATCGTCGATTCGTTCGTAGCTCGTGAATCGCCTTGAACACTGCAGGCATTCGCGACGGCGACGAATGGCATCACCATCGCGGCTCTCCCGCGAGTCTACCACGCGATCTTTGGTATGTCCGCAATAAGGGCACTTCATGAGCTCGCACTCCGGTCGGCGCAGGCTGGGGGATCTCAATCCGGACTGCCCCAAAAGCCTTCAAGTTTGAGATTTCAAAGACGTTACAGAAATAAATATGAAATCGGACAAAAGGTCAAGAGGAAACGCACGAAAACGCGGCGGCGCGTCCCAGCCCCGGCGCGCGATCCGGCATTCTCAAAGCGCCCAAGCGATATGCAGGAAAGTGTTTTCTCCAATCGCATCACCTGATAGATTAGGTTGTCCGACTTGCGCCATATCACCAGCATTTCCGTCATCTGAACCGGGACCCGGATTCGGGCCGCGTTTTGTTTTATTGAACTTTGCACGATCCTGATTCGTTATCGGGTCAGGAGATAAGGAGTCGCGATTGCTCCCGGGCGAAGAAAAGGTCGTTGAGCGATGTCTCCAGGGAGATGACGCCGCCTGGGAGACGATTGTAACCTCTTATGCTAAGAGGATTTACAACCTTAGCTATCGCTACACCTGTCGCCGGGATGAAGCGGAGGATCTGACCCAGGAGATCTTTATCCGGGTCTACCAGAATCTCAAGAGCTTTCGCTCGGATTCCGGCAGCTTCCAGAGTTGGGTTATGAGAGTCGGGCGCAACCTGATTATCGATCACTTCCGACGGACGCGGCGTTTTCAGCAGGCCGCGGGAACCGAGGAGATGGAGACCATGAATCTGAAAGACGAAAAGGTCCCCGACCCTCTGCGGAAGGCGGAACAATTGGAAGCATCCAGATTTCTTATGGAAGGCCTGCAGGGGCTGGTCCCCGAACTGAAAGAGGCCATCATCCTCCGCGATCTGGAAGGCATGGCCTATCTGGAAATAGCGGAGATGCTCGGCATCCCGGAAGGGACGGTCAAGAGCCGGATCAACCGGGCGCGACTGGAGCTGGCGAAGCTGCTGACCAGACGAAGGCCGCAGTTGGGAATGCAGGCCTAGGGGGTTGTCATGGAGTGCGGAATCATCGAAGAGCGCTTGAGCGAATACCTGGAGCGCAGCCTGCCGCACGAAGGAATGATGCAGGTGGCGGAGCACCTGCAGGAATGTCCGAGCTGCTCGGTTCTGATCGAGGAAATGCGGTCCATGCTGGTGTCATGCCGGACGTTTCCCGAGCTCGAAGTGGATAAGGCTCTGCTGGATCGGATTCTGCTGCGGACTTCGGGACGACCGCGGACCCGAACGCTTCAGGAACGCATCCGGGCCTACTTTCTTCAGCCTCTGCTTACTCCGCGTTTCGCTGCAGGCGTCGGGCTGGCCCTGCTTTTCACGGCTCTGCTCGTGGACCTGATGGTGCCTCGAGTGGGTATTCTGGCTTCCGTTCTCTCCCCAAGGGAACTGTTCCGCCAGCTGGACCGCGGCGTACAGCAAATTTATAGCGAAGGGCTGCGGATGTACGACACCAAAAACGGATTGCAGGAGCAGTTTGCCTCTTATAAAAACAGCCTGTTCAACAAGCTGGGAATCATGATCGAGCAGCTGGACGTGCCGGTCGAAGGGAAAAAGAAAGCGACCGAACCAAAACAGCCGGAAAAGGTCCCGAAACAGAAGAGCAGCGTGATGCTGTTTCCGGCTTAGACGGGATACTCGGTCGGCTTGAAAGGAGATGACATATGAAATGCGCATATCATCCCGAGGTGGAATCCCTGGAGTTCTGCGGCACGTGCAGCAGGGCTTTGTGCGCCGAATGTTCTCATCAGATCAAGGGTAAGGTTTTTTGCCAGGACTGTCTCGTGCGGGGCGCCGAGTGGGCGGCCACCGTCAAAGATCTTCGCCTCCCGACGGACGCCCCGAAACGCGCGGCAGCACTCTCTCTGATTCCGGGGATGGGGGCGGTATACAACGGCGATTATCAGAAGGCCATCACCCAGTTCGCCGTGTTCGCCGCCCTGGTGATAATGTCCGACGAGGTTAACGGGGTGTTCGGATTCGGCTCCTTTGTCTTCCTCATTTTCACCATGTTCGATTCCTACCGTGCTGCGGAGGCCAACCTGCGGGCGCGCCTGCATAACGGTCCCGCGATGGCGAAACCCGGTCAGGAAAAAGACCGGACCGTAGTGGCCTGGGGAATCTTCCTGATCGGCCTGGGCGTGCTGTTCATGCTCAAGAACTTCATTCGCTACGACTTCATCCACCGTTTGTGGCCGCTGGCGTTTATCGCACTGGGCGCGTACATCGTGTATCGATCCGTGCGTGATCGCGAAGAAGAGACCAGAGGCGCAACCGGGCTTAACGAGCCTAAAGAGCAATAGCTTCGGGAGGATTTTATGTCTGCTGATTCCCGGAAGGGCGCCCTGATATTCGGCCTGATCCTGATCGGTTTAGGTCTGGCCTTTTTCCTCGAAAATTGGCTTTCAGCCGCCACCGCCTGGCAATTGGTCGCCCGTTACTGGCCGGTCTTTCCGATTCTGGTCGGGATAAAAAAACTCTATGGCTATTTTTCCTGGAAGCCGGATCCCGCCGAGGCACCGGATTCCGCACGCAGGCCGAGGCGACGATATCGCCCTTCCCTATTGGGAGGCCTGCTCTGGCTGGGGCTGGGCGTGCTGTTCCTGTTCAGAAGCTTCGGGATGGGACCCGACTTCTGGTCGCTGGCAGGCCGCTATTGGCCGATTCTGCTCATCCTGCTCGGCGTGGGGAAAGTGATCGACTATTTCCGCCAGCAGCCGGGCGTTTCATTCAGATTCGGGGAAGTTGTCGGCCTGCTGTTGATTCTTATCATCGGGTCCGCCATTTCGAGGATTCCGAATAGCGCTTTGAGCGATATCTGGATGTCGTCAATCAACATCGGCGGCACGGATGTAAACCTGGGAAAGTCCTTCAGCTACACCCAGGAGGCTTCCTACCCTCTCTCTCCCGGGCTGGCCGTGCGCATTGAAAATTCCTATGGCCAGGTTATCGTCTCGCCCGGGAGCGACCGGGAGCTCCGCGTCCGCCTGCGCAAGGTGGTTTTTGAAGAGGATGAGCCCCGAGCGAAGGACATCGCCGATCAGATCCATATTCAGGGGGGCGAGGAAGGGAAAGCGGAAGCCTCCGTCTTTGTAGTCAAGACCAACCGCGAAGATCTGGCGGCCAAGAACTACCGTTTCAACGCCGATCTCGAGATCTTCGTCCCGAAGCAGGCGTCGCTGGAAATCCGCAACCCCTTCGGAGCGGTCAATGTTTCCGGGCTCGACGGCAAACTCCTCGTTCAGTGCAGCCATCAGGCACTCGAAGTACACGACTGCAACGGCAGCTTCACCCTCGCAAACCGCTATGGCGAGTCACGTCTGAACAACCTGACCGGAAATCTTTCCCTCGAAGCCCGCGGCCGGGTGTCTGTGTCCGACGTACGGGGTGATATCGAGGTACGCAATGAATATTCCCCGATCATCATCACCAGGATTGAGGGAAAGGCCACGGTCTTCAACACCGATGGGACCATTACCCTCGACCAGGTCAGCCAACCGGTGGTGATCGAGGCCCCCGGCAGTCAGGTGACCGCGAGCAACCTGGGGAGCGGTTTGAAAATAACGGGTAGCCACAGACGCATCCAGGTCACGGATTCAACCGGCAACGTCGCCCTGTCGTGCAGTTACGCCACCGCCACGCTGCGGAGAATCAAGGGGAACGTCGATATCGAATCCAATTCCGACCGGATCGTTCTGGATGATATCGGAGGCTACATCAAGGCGACGGCGCAGGGGACTTCCGTTCGGGTCAATACGGTCGCCGGCCCGGTAGACATCAGCACTACCCTTCGCGATGTGGCGGTCACCGACTTCAGCAAGGGCTGCCGGGTGATCAATAAACGCGCCGACGTTACGCTGTCCACGGGAACGCTTGGCAACGAGGACATCGAAGTCACGAATCAGAACGGCGACATCACCCTGTTTCTGGCGCCATCGGCAGCCTTCTCGATCGAGGCCACCGCGCGCAACGGTCATATCACAACCGAATTCTCCGGACTCGAACCGATTTCAGCCGCCGGGGATCTGACCACGCTCAAGGGAAGAGTGAAATCGGGCACACCCAGGATCAAGCTGGAAACCGAAAACCAGGATATCTATATTCGGACCCGCACAAGCGAACGCGCGACTGCGGAAGCCAGGTAGGCAATCCTGGGCACGGGTTTCTGATGGAAACGGAAATCTCAAGCCGGGAGGAATCCGATGAAACACATGATCTGGCAGTCTGGAATCGCAGCGGTGCTTCTTCTTTCCGGATGCAACTTCAATGACCGGATTCCCGTCGAGATGGTTCAGACACTGGAAAGTCAGCCAATGGGCAATGAATCCTCGCTCGCGGCCACGGTCAGCCTCGATATCGGAACACTCGAGATTTCAGGGGAGAGTGCCTCAAAGCTCTATGAGATCGATCTGGAATACGACAAGGCCGGTTACGCGCCGGAGATTAACTATGAGCCGGGAAACGATCGAGAAGGAACTCTCTCGCTCAAGCTGGAGAGCCTTCACCGGGGAGGGTTGCGGGGCGAGCGTCATTCGAACCGGTTGCGGCTTAATCTTACGGAAAAGATCCCGGTCAACCTGCAGATCCGCACCGGCGTCGGAGACGCCCGCCTGGCACTGTCGCGCTTGCAGTTGAACCGCCTCGATCTTGAGGCCGGTGTCGGCAGCGCCCGATTGTCCGTGTATGAGCCGAATCCGGCCATCTGCGACGAAATCCGCCTCCGCAACGGCGTGGGCAGCCTGGATGCCGTGGGCCTTGGAAACCTCAATTTTCGCCGGCTCGATTTCGAGGGCGGGATCGGCGGAGCCAACCTCGATTTCTCCGGGGAATGGAAGCAAAACGCCGAGGTCCGGATTGAAGTCGGAATCGGAGGAGTCACCGCGCGCATTCCCCGTGGCGTCGGCGTCCGCTTGACCGCCGAGAAGCATTTCCTGAGCGGCTTTTCGCTCGAGGGATTCCGCAGGGAGTCCGGAGACGATTATTTCAGCGAAAATTATGATGCCGCCAAGGTGCGTATTTCCCTGGTCGTCAAGACCGGCATCGGCGGCTTTAAAATCAGCTGGATCTGACCCGGTGGTGCCGGACCCCAGGCGCCGCACCCATGCATTCCTGGCCCCAATGCTGCTCACTTAGGCGCGATTAACAAAACCAGGCCACGGATTTCAAAGATTTCACCGAGACTTATCTCTTTGGCTCCGCGTTTTTGGGGCAATCTGTGCAATCCGTGCAATTCGTGGCGTGCTTTTGTGCCGACACGCAGCGCGTCTGCCTTCAGGAACAGCAAAAACGTTTGCAGCGAATGTCACGAAATTGGATGCCCAGACCGGCTTTTCGGATTCACAAGCGGGTGGTTACCGGCGGCGGAATTCAATCCGGAAAGGAGCCACGATCCGATTTTGGCGTGCCGTCCGGGGTCAGATCCTCCGCCGATACGACGACAATTCCACTCTCGGAAACGTGAAACCTTCTTCGGTCCTCTTCCGGATCGAGGCCGATGATAGTCTTTTTGGGCAGGCTCACGCCCCGATCGATAATGGCCCGGCAGATTTTCGAATGGCGCCCCACCTCGACATGCGGGAAAAGAATACTCTCCTTTATGTCGCAATAGCTGTTGATGCGCACTCCAGGCGACAGGACACTGTTCACCACCCGGCCGCCGCTGATAATGCAACCCCCCGATACGACCGAGTCGAGGGCAATCCCCATGCGGCGGCCCTTTTGGGCAAAGACAAACTTCGCCGGCGGGTATTGTGACTGGTGGGTGCGAATCGGCCAATCCTGGTCATAGAGATTAAACTGAGGGGTGACCGCGACCAGATCCATGTTGGCCTCATAGTAAGCCTCGATTGTTCCCACATCGAGCCAGTATTGGGCTTCCTTCTTGTTCTCGTCGACGAAGGGGTGCGCGTACACGTTTCGACCGCCGATCAGGAGCGGGAGGATGTCACGGCCGAAGTCGTGGGATGAGCACGGATTTCGGGAGTCCTCCTCTAATGCCCGAATCATCAGGTCCTTGTTGAATATGTAAACCCCCATTGAGGCTAGGACCTTCCCGGAAGCTATCTCTTCCGGGGTAAGCACTGTCGGTTTTTCGCGAAAGCCCCGGATCCGGCCCGAGGTGTCCACATCCATGACTCCGAACAGGTGGGCCTTGTCATTCGGAACGTCGATGGCGCCGATGGTGGCTTCCGCTTCCTGGTCGATATGCCTCCGGAGCATCGGGTAGTAGTTCATTTTGTAAATGTGATCTCCGGAAAGGATCATCACGAATCTGATCTGGGGCACCCCCCTGACCGAGTACAGATTCTGCCACACCGCATCGGCAGTCCCCATGTACCAGTTTTCACCCACTCTCATCTGGGGAGGAATCACCTCGATGAATTCATCGAGGTCCTTGGCGACCACGTTGTACCAGCCGTTCCGGATGTGCCGGTGAAGCGACAGCGATTTGTACTGGGTCAGGATAAAAACCTTGCGCAGCCCCGAATTAATGCAGTTGCTCAGCGTGACATCCACAATCCGATAACTTCCACCGAAAAAGACGGCCGGCTTGGCGCGGTGCCGGGTCAGCGGATACAGCCGTTCCCCGGCCCCACCGGCGAGGAGGATTCCCAGGGTTTTTTGCATCAGGATGCTCATGTCAATTCTCCCCTTAATAGCCAGGCCCGCTCTGCGGATGAGGGCGGCAGATTCTTTCCCATTGTAGTACGGCTGCGATAATCACGCTGCAGATAAATCATCCGCGGATAACTTGCAGATGATTTCCGGGGCAAAAGCTGTACAATTATGGCCTTGGGCGAAAGTTGTCCCGGCCAATAGGGCCTTTATTCCACGGGAATCCATACCTGGAAACGGAGCGAAACATGTGGGGATTATATTCCTCGACAGTTGGCACACTTCTTGGACTTGCGGTTGCGGTGATTGCACTGAGCCCTGCGGCGGAGGTCCACAAAAGGGCGCGGGAGTTGGGAATTGCCCCCGGCGTGCTGCCTGCCGGCCCCCTGAACTCGATCACTGATGTCGCCGGGGTAGCGGTCGGGCATGTGACCCTGTCGGATGGGACCAGTATCCGTACGGGGGTCACCGCCATCCTCCCGCACGGGGGGAATCTCTACCAGGAGAAAGTGCCCGCGGCCGTTTTTGTGGGCAACGCTTTCGGGAAGCTGGCCGGCAGCAGTCAGGTTGAGGAACTTGGCAATCTCGAAACTCCCATCGTATTGACCAACACCCTCAATGTAGCCGAAGGGATCGCCGGGATCGTCGAATATACTCTGGCCCAGCCCGGCAACGAACGGGTCCGTTCCGTTAACGCCGTCGTGGGTGAAACCAATGACGGCACGCTGAACGACATTCGCGGGCGCCACGTGACTAAGGAGCATGTATTGGAAGCGATCCGATCGGCCCGCGGGGGTGTGGTTCCGGAGGGAGCGGTTGGCGCCGGAACCGGCACTGTCTGTTTCGGGTTCAAGGGAGGGATCGGCACCTCGTCCCGCCGGATTGACTCCGGGCAAGGGGGGTATCTCGTCGGGGTGCTGGTGCAAACCAATTATGGCGGCACTCTCCAGATTAATGGGGCCCCGGTCGGGCAGGAACTGGCCAAATCCGCAGGCCGAACAACTCCGGATCATTCTCCGGACGGATCCTGTATGGTCGTCGTGGCTACGGATGCTCCCCTCGATGCGCGCAATCTGAAGCGTCTGGCGGCGCGCGCCATGCTGGGCTTGGCCATGACCGGGTCATACAGCAGCAACGGCAGCGGCGACTATGTGGTCGCGTTCTCCACCGCGGTCGAGGCGCGCGTACCGGCGCAGCCGAAATCCAGGACCCTGTCCCCTCCGGTGCTCCATAATGATGCCGTATCGCCGCTGTTCCAGGCGGTCAAGGAAGCTACGGAAGAGGCCGTCTATAACTCTCTGTTTATGGCCACGACGACCACGGGCAACGCAGGACGAACGATTGAAGCATTGCCTGTCGATAAGGTTCTGGTGATCTGCCGGGAATATAATGCCATTCGGGAAGCAAAATGAAGTTTTACGGCTGGCTCGGACTTTGCCTCGTCGTCGTCTCCGAGTATGCCCTGTTTCGGAAAATCGAACCCTTTCAGACCTGGTTTTACTGCTTCGCCTGGTGGTCCTACATCCTGCTGGCCGACAACCTCCTGTTCAGGCTGCGCGGGCGCTCGCTGCTATACGGTCAGAGCCCTAAGCTATTGCAAATGCTTCCTTTATCCGTCTTCATCTGGCTCCTCTTTGAAGGGTACAACCTTGTGCTCCGCAATTGGGCCTACACCGGGGTGCCGGCGGAGACCGGCCTTCGATGGTTGGGATATTGGGCTGCTTTCGCCACGGTGCTTCCCGGAATCTTCCTCACCGGCGACCTCTTGGAACACATGCTGTTCGGGCCTCGCTCATCGGCCTCGGCCTCGGAGACCGAGGAGTTGACGGCACCTTCCAGCCGACTGGTCTCGCGCGTGTGCACGGGACTCGGCATCTGCATGTGCATCGCACCCCTCCTCTGGCCGCGTTATTTCTTCCCTGCCATATGGCTCGGACCGATCCTGCTGTTGGATCCTCTGCTCGAGCGGCTCGGCCAGCGCAGCTTCGCGCGGCAGATCGCCCAGGGCGATTGGCGCCGGATCAGCAGTCTTCTCGCCGGCGGGCTTGCTTGCGGAATCCTGTGGGAATTCTGGAATTACTGGGCGGCTTCGCGCTGGGTGTATTCGATCCCTCTGTTCGGGGACGGGAAAATATTTGAAATGCCCATCCTCGGCTTTCTCGGCTTTCCCCCCTTCGCCCTGGAGTGCTGGCTCCTGTACCACATCTTGAGGGAACTGTACCGCGGCATGAATTCCATGCCGCTCCGCGCGGCATTCTGGCTCGGTATCGGCCTGTTCACCGTTCTCATGTTCCGGGAAATCGATCGACACACAATCCTCAGTTTTGCCTCAAATCTTACAAGGAGTGCACCGGCATGGCAGTTCGGATAATATTGGCGATGATCGTCCTGGCTTCAGGATGGCCGCAGGAAAAGCCCGCAGGGCAGAAGAGTGCCCCGGTCATGACCCCCTATGTTGAAAAAAGCGAGCAGCAGTTCGCCTTTTATCCGGGCGGGAAGCTCGAGATCGGCGCGGCCGCGCCGGGCAGCTTCACAATCATCGGCTGGCCGAAAGCCGAGATGCGCGTTGAAATGGAAAAAATTTTCTATTATCTCGCTCCCGGCCAGGCGCAGGAACTGGCGCAGCGCTTTCCGGTCCATATTACCAGGACCCAGACATCGGCAAAGATCACCACCACCGGCTCTCGCAAGCCAGAGGCGACGATGGAGGTCAACTTCCGGATCTATGTGCCTTTGGGAAAAACCGATCTGAATATCAAGATGATCAAGGGGGATCTTTCGCTGGCATCCTTGAACGGGGCGGTTGAAGCAACGCTGGAAGAAGGCAACGTCGAGATCCTCGGTATGGCGGGATACGTATCTGTCCTTACCAAGCAGGGTGACCTGAAAGTAGAACTCTCCGGCAAGCGCTGGATCGGCTACGGTGTGACCGCCGCGACACGTAAGGGTTCCGTCGACCTTAGTATCCCGCTCGGCTATGCCGCCGCCCTGCAGTTGCAGGCCAAGGACGGAAAGATTTCCCTGGATTACCCGCCCCAGATCATAGAAGGAGAATCGATCCCGCTGCAGGTGCTCGCCAAGAACAAATCCCAGACCTTCAGCGCCCCGATTGGCGGGGGCGGCACCAGGATTATGCTCGTCACGGTAGTCGGTAATATTGTCGCCAAGGGAATAAACCGCAACAACTAGGCCGCATTTCCCACCAGTCTGTTATGCGCCGTGGTGCATCCTGCGACGCATGAAAACGATAACTGTGGCGCGCAGGGCCCTCGGGATCTGCTTGCATGAACCGAGTTCATATTCAAATCAGATTTCCGTACGTAGCAGGTATGGCTGGAACCGGAAGCTCTTCGGGCTTAAGATACCGGTCTGGCGGTCTTCGTAGACAATTTCAGGTGGGAGGCAGGTATGAGGAGAGTGGCTTTTTCAATCATGTTACTGGCGACGGTCTGCGTTTGTCTGTCGCCTCTTTTCACGCAGGAGCGGGAAGATCGCACCCTGCTGAGCTGGGACGAGATGCGTGCAATCATCAACGAGGTCTCGGGGGATCGTCCCTATCATACGACGCTGGAAATGGTCTCCTACCCGCGCATCCGCCCGAGGGCCGAGTACGAAGGAAACTTCCAGGAAAGCGTGGTCATGAAGCAGCGCGCCGTGGAAGCCGGTTTTCAGAATGTGGAGATCGAGTCCTTTCCGACCGGCGGCTCCTCATGGGCGCCCCTCCAGGGGGAATTGTGGCTGATTGCTCCGCAGAGTCGGAAACTTTACGACATCTATGACATTGCTATCTCCATCTGCTCCGGCAGCGAATCGGGGGATGTCACGGCCGATCTGGTCGATGTCGGCGCCGGCGGGCGGGCCGAGGATTACGCGGGCAAAGACGTCACCGGAAAGATCGTGCTCGGCTCGGCCAGCTCCGGCAGCCTGCAGCGTCTCGGCGTGTTCGAGCGCGGCGCGGTTGGCGTGCTGAGCTACAATTCGCTTCACCCGGAACCTGTAAGCCCGGACCAGATCCTGTCGCAGAGCGTCTCCGGTAATGCGCCGCAGGGGGCCAAGGCCGGATTCGGCTGGTCGATTGCGCCTCGCATCGGGCGCGAACTGGCCGCCCGTTTGAGCCGGGGGGAAAAGCTCACGCTGCGCTCGATCATCAAGGCCGAGACCTTCCCGGGAGAAATGGAAACCGTGCACGCGGTGCTGCCCGGAGACGGCACCTCGGATCAGATAATCGCGGTCTCCGCCCACCTGTACGAGGGCTATCTCAAGCAGGGTGCCAACGACGACAATTCAGGCTGTGCCCTCGGCCTGGAAATGGGGCGTGCATTCAAACGGCTGGTGGATGAGGGGAAACTGCCGAAGCAGAAACGCGACATTCACTTCCTGTGGGTTCCGGAGCTGAGCGGTACCAGGGCGTGGCTGCAGAAACACGATGATATCCGCAAAAATATGGTCGCCGACCTGAACTTCGATATGGAGGGGCTGGGCCTCAGCACGGGATCAACCCAGTGGGTCATGCACCGCACCCCCGATACCTTTCCGACGTTCCTGAACGATTTGTGCGCCAATGTCCTGCGGTTCATCGCGAACCTGAACCAGGAGCGGGTGCGCTATCGCGCCCACGGCTACGGCTACACTCTGCCGGTAGTTTCCCCCAGCGGGAGCAACGACCCTTTCTATTACGTCATCGAAAAGCACTACGGTTCTAGTGATCACGTGGTCTACCTGGGTCTGGGCATCCCGTCCGTAATGTTTATCACCTGGCCCGATCCGTTCTATCACTCTTCGCAGGACACGCCAGACAAGCTCGACACGACGCAGTTCAAGCGGGCCGCCGTCGTGGGCGCGGCTTCCATGGCCATTCTGGCCACCGCCGGGGACGAAACCGCGGCCAAAGTCACCGCAGAATCGATGGCCAGAGGCGCAGAGCGCATGGGACAGGCTGAAGCCAAGGGACTTGGCTACCTGTCCGACGTCAGTGATACGGCGGGACTCATGGACGCCTACAAGGAGGCCCGGGCGGCCGTGCGTCATCAGGCCGGCATCGAAAAAACAGTCGTACGCTCCTCGGCTGTCCTTTACCAAAATCCCGAAGCAGCCCGAAACCGGCTGGCCGCTTTCGAACCCCTTATCGATCAGAGATCGACCGCGCTCCTGAACGAGGTGAAGGCCTTCTACGATATCGAGGCCCAGCGCCTCAACGCGCGCCCGGCGGACCCGGTTCCGACGGCGGAAGAGGCCCTCGCGGCCAGGACAGTGGTCGAGAGAGTCGACGGGCAGCAGGGCCGAGGGGGAGGAGGAGGAGGCCGCGGGGGCGGCCGTGGCGCTGCGGGTGGTGCCGCCCCGGCTGATCGTGCGGCGCTTCAGGCGGCGATGAGCAAGGTGCCGCAACACATGACTTCTGAGCTGAACCTGCTTCTCGGGCAGAACAAAACGGTTCTGGAACTACGCGATTTCCTATCCGGAGAATTCGAGCCGCTGCCGCTCGCTGATCTCATGGAATATCTGCGGGCCCAGGAAAAGCTCGGCTCCCTCAGGCTTGTCGTGAAGGGAGAAAAATGACAGTGCTCGAACCGGGATGCAGCTTCAGCGGGTGACGCTGAATCATGAAGAGGCTCAAGGGCTTTTATCGCGGCTTGCAGCTGGCCGGCCCTAAGAGTCGCAAAAGGGGGATTCATGGATGCATTCCTTTCGCTGATGGCCGGGAACCAGTTGCTGTTGTTGTTTGTCATCATCGGCCTCGGCTATCTGGTGGGCAACATCAGAATTGCGGGATTCCAGCTGGGAGTGGTGGCCGTTCTGTTCGCAGGGATTTTCTTCGGAGCGCTCGACCGGCGGCTGGGACTGCCGGAGCACATTTATGTCATCGGCCTGGTTCTGTTTGTCTACGCCATCGGGCTTCAGTCGGGCCCCGGTTTTTTTGCCTCATTCCGGAAGCGCGGTCTGCGGATTAACGGAGCGGCAGCGCTCATTCTGGCGATGGGCGCCGTGATCGCCGTTTTGTTGGGGAAATTGCTGGCGCTCCCCGTCCCGGCGATCGCCGGGCTTTTTTGCGGCGCCCTCACAAACACACCCGCGCTGGCCGCTACGGTTGAAACCGTCACGACGCTTTCAGCCGGCCTGCCTCCCGATGTGGCTGCCTCCTATGCCGGCAGCCCGGTGGTCGCTTATGGGCTCGCCTATCCCTTCGGCGTGCTTGGCGTGATCTTGTGGTTTTTCGTGTTTCGCAGGCTTTTCAAGGTGGACCTCGCCAACGAGCGGAGTGAGCAGGCGGGGGACAGCGCGCCGGCCGAGATTCTCAGCATCACCTTCCGCGTCTCCAACCCGGGAGTGTTCGGCACGACGCTCATCTCCGCGCTTGAAACCCTCACCAACCGGGCGTTCTCGGTCAGTCGAATCCGCAAGGGAGCCCTGATTTCTGTTGCGGCTCCCGACGTGGTCCTCGAACCGGGCGATCTGATCGTAGCCGTTGGCGATGCGCACGCGCTGGAGCCTGCGCGCGTCCTTTTCGGCGAGCGGTGCACCGAGCATCTCGAGGAGAATTTCTCGGAAATCCGCTTCCGCCGCATTTTTGTGTCCAACAAGGAAGTGGTCGGCAAGAGCATTCGCGATTTACAGCTCGAACGCCGATTAAACGCGACCATCACCCGGTTGCGGCGCGGTGATGTAGAGTTCGTGCCCAATCCTGGTACCGTGCTTGAGCTCGGCGACCGCATCCGCGTCGTCACCCAGCGCGAGCGCCTGGATGACGTCAGCAAGTTTCTCGGCGACTCGATGAAATCGATCACAGAAACTGATTTCCTTTCCCTCTCGTTGGGCATTGTCCTCGGAGTGCTCCTCGGCATGGTGCCCATGCCCCTCACGAGCGGCATGACCTTCAAGCTTGGATTCGCCGGCGGGCCGCTCATCGTATCTCTGGTGCTGGGACGCCTGGAGCGGACCGGCCCGATTACCTGGAGCCTGCCATTTAACGCAAATCTGCTTCTGCGCCAGTTAGGGTTGGTCTTTTTCATGGCGGGGATCGGATCTCGTGCGGGACTTGGTTTCACCCAGACGCTCCGGGCCGGAGGTTTCAGCATGGTCCTGGCAGCGTGTTTGATCACAACGGCAGTCACGATCACCACTATTGTCGTCGGCTACAAGATTTTGCGATTGCCCATGGCCGCGGTGATGGGAATGATGTCGGGCATGCAGACGCAACCGGCATGCCTGGCATATGCCAATCAGCAGGTGCCCAATGAATTGCCCAACGTCTGGTACGCGACCGTCTACCCGGCATCGATGGTCGCGAAAATCGTCCTGGCACAATTGATCGTCTCGCTGCTGTTTTGAAAATAGCGGAAAAGGCAACAACCTTCGGGGTCGGAATCGAATGGCACAAAGATAAGGAGTGGATGAGGATGTGCCAAATCATTGCATCGGCTGTGAGGACGAGGTGGATTTCTTTCGCCCCGCTGGGGCTCTTGATTCCGATTGACTCATCGGGGGCTGCGCTGCGCTTGCCCCCGGCTGCTTTCTTTTTTGCCCCTCCGGGGCAGGTGCTCCGCGCAAGCCCGAAGTCGGACTCCGCGCCGGAGGCGCGCGAGACAGTAGCCCCGGCGGATCTTCCCTCCGCGGTGGAGCGGTAGAAAGTCCATAACCCATTTCTTGGATTATGCTTGTGGAGCCACTCCCGCCGAATGCCTCCTGCCTACTTCTCCGGCAGCGCCACGCCGAGCGCGGCTAGAATTTCCTTCTGGCGGACATCCGGTTTTGGCAAACGGGTCACTGTGGTTTCGGCATCAATGGGATAGTGAAGCAGACACAGGCGGCTCAGTGAGGCCAGTGCATCCGGCAGGGTGATCGCGTGCGGATTTGCATCTGTTGTGCCAAACCCAGCCCTAAGCCGCCTTTCGATCTCCCGGCTGACCTTCAGCGCCAGCATGCAGGCGAGCACATGGCCTCGAGTTCTACTCTCTTTGCGCACAAACACCGGTCGCACTTCCAAGCAAGCCAGTCTTCATGGCACGAAAGTCCCGTTCCACCTTCTGCAAGGAGACATATCTATCGTGAATCTCCTGCCCGCTCATTTGTTCTTTGGGCACGTCACTGGTCACCGCATAGCAACCGGCCAGCTCCATGGCATGTTCCATGGCCGCTTCCTTCTTGACCAGGGTTAGCCTGCGTTCCTGCAGTTGCAGTTCCACCAGACCCGTCAGTTTATGGCGGGCGATCCAGGCCTGCAATTGCCTGGATCCGGCTTCTGGTTGGCACCGCGCGGAAGCCTCAACCTGCTGATTGCGCCGATCGATCTTCCCTGCAAGCTTGGTCAGCTTGTCTTGCAGGCGATGCTTTACCCGAGCCTCTTCTGATTCGTTCTTGCGCAGCAGATAACGCACGCCGTCGGCCTCCACCTCGCAGACATTCTCGTGAAACAATCCGAGCTGCAAAGTCCCCGCTGCCAACAGCCGGCGAATCTGCGGATCTGTCAGGGCCGTGATGTAGCGCAACCCGGCATCCTTAAGCGCCTGCTTGCCCTTGCTCTTGACCATGCCCCGGTCGCCAACAAATACCAATTCCTCGACACCAAACTGTTCCTTCACCAGCTTGATTTGATCGGCCACCGTGACCGGATCGGCGGTGTTGCCGGCAAAGACCCGCACGGCTAGCGGCTCACCTTCACTGTCGGCCAACAGGCCAATTACGATTTGCAGCTTGCCGCGCTTGCCGTCCCGGTTATAACCGTATTCTCCGAGAGCGTTGTGCTCTCCCTCCAAATAGCTGCTAGTGACGTCGTAGAGGAACAAGGCGGGTGGCGCACCGCGGCGGCGCAAGTAACGCTGATAGAGATCCTGCTCGATTTTTACCTGGCGGGCGCATAGATCGTCCAGAGCAGCAGAGAGGTCGTCCTCGTCGAACCGGCCCAAGCCGAGCACCTCGGCCACAGCATGATCCTCCGCCCAACGGACTGCGGACAATCGCGAACCTTGATGAGGCAGGCGGGCCAACGCAAGAAACAAAGCCAGCTTGCCGAGACGGCTCTTTCCAAGCGCGGCAGTGATGCCAAGTTCCTCAGCAACTTGTTTGAGCGCATAGAGGAGACCGAAGACCGGACCGGCCGTAGGATCGGCGGCACCAAGGTGATCGAAGTCGCCATGCAGGGCGCGACGGAGAGCCTCGATGCGAGCGGGATCCCAGTCGGTAATATTGGCCAGAGTGCGGGACTTGACCTTTCCCTTATGACGGTAAGATTCACGGATCAGGATGGCCGGCGGCGAGGTGCGATTGGGAACAGTGGCGATGTACATGCGCCTATATTAGTCATATTCAACATACATGTCAAGTACATTATCGTATATTACATGCCTACATATTCAACACCAAATCGCACCTAAGTGCTGAAAAACACATCATTTACTCAGAAACGGCGGGGGGAAGATCCGCCCGGGCAAGCGCAGCGCAGCCCGGGGTTCACGCGGAAATAGACCGACAGCCCCGGCGGGGCGACAGAAATATCTCACCTTATCTAAGCGCCATTCGGGTCGGAATCGGTATCGGGGTCGCAATCGCAGTCCCAATCGGTCTTCCCAGTCCGATAAAGCCGGTGGCGATAGCGATTCCGATCCCCACCCCGACAATTGCCAATCGGAGAGGCACAACCTTTTCATGCGTCAACGGGTGCGCCAGAGGCTCATGGGTTACGGTTCCAGATCTGGCTCTGATTCCTCATCAGGATCGGGTGCGGGGAATCCAGCAGATTATGGAAATCCCCCCAAGCACAATTTCGAGGTTTAGCAGCCCGTCCCCAGTACCTACCGCTCATCTGGCCCAAAGTCGACCTCTTCCATGAACCGCCGGTCCGGGACATAATTGAAATAAAATATATTCGCTGATTCGACATTCTTGCCCGGCAGAATCTCGTGAATCTCTCCCTTCCCATAAAACACGTTCACGGCGCGCCCGGGATAGTATTGCAGGACTGCGGATCGAAGCCCCAGCGGGTAGACGTATGCGTGGGAGTGCATTGTGGGGATTCGGGCCAGGACCAGCGTCGAGCCGTCCGGCAGGTCAGGGTAGCGCTCCTTGATCTGGCGAGGAATGCTGTCGGCGATCTCACCCGCAATCCGCCAGTCGGCGATCCGGACGCGAAGTTCGACGGCATAATAGCCTGCCAGGGCAATTAAAATCGCCGCCGTCAGCGGCAGGATGAACCTGCGAGGCTTCCCTGACACACCTCTCCGTGAGGCGAACGCTCCACTGTGCACAAGCAGGGCAACCAGCAGGGCATATCCAAGGACACTGGAGTAGGCAAAACGGCTCGCGAAACCCGTGATCATCGAGAACGGTAGATACGATACCAGCATGAGCAGGCCCGAGAAACAGAGCAACGGCCGGTGTTCGAGGGGGAGAAACCACCCCATGAGCAGCAACAGGAAATAGAGGACCCCGGCAAGATGCTGATGACCATGAAAGAGGTTGTACATGAGGCTGAAATAGTTCCTGGCGAGATTGCCTGCCGTCAGCGTCAGATCGTACTGCCCGACCTCCCCGCGGAACAGGAACATCCAGAAGACGAGGTAGAAAGCCAAAACCATCAGGAAGGGTAGTGTCCGGACGAAGGCCGACCGAATCCTGCCCCGCAAAGGTCCCTCCATCGGCGCGAAAATAAAAAACTCCAGACCGAACACCAACGCCGGGAAAATCACGCTCCCTTCATAGCTCAGCAAGCTCAGGGAAAAGAGGACTAAGGACAGAAGCATCATGCCTTTGCACATTCCAGGCTTCATCGCGCCCTGTGGTTGACGGCAACGGGACAGCAGGGTGTAGGCAACTAGAGCTCCGAGCAGGAACATGGTGCTGAGAAGACTGTCTCTGGCTGCCACCCAGACGACGCGTGAATGGTTGACCGGGTGCAGTCCGAACAAAAGCGCAGCCGAACCTGAAATTGTGATCGACCGGGTCAGCAGGAATAGCCATGCGAACAGCATTCCGGCATTCAAGACATGCATCAGAATGCTCTCCATGTGGTAGCCGCGGGAGTCTCCTCTCCAGAGAACGTTGCTGATCGCATACGAGAAAGCGACTATCGGGCGATACTCATTACGGCCATAGCCGACAGTCGAATGGAGGGATTCAAGCGCGTCACTGAAGCTGGTCTTCCCGACAATGTGGAAATCGTCGGCCACCAGCCGCGTTTCGAGCGCCGGCGCATAGGCAATGACCGTGATTAACAGCAGGCCTGCCGCGGCCCACATCTTCATATTCAGACGCATCGTGTTTGCCGTTGGCAATTAGATCATATTAATACATAATAACTAAAGACTTAATTTTATATTTCAGGAGTTGGCGGGAAGCAAGACTAAAATGAGTTTAAATGCAGAGCCTGGAACGTCCTGTTATAATCATTATTCACAATTGCTTACAGTATTATCAGCTGCACCATTGCAATGGACTGCGCGGTGGCTTTGGCGAGTTTGAAAAGTAGTGGACTGTTCATGGCCAATCCAGCAGAGATGGCGTGAATGATTACAGTTTATTAGTGAAACGCCCTGTGTGCGGCCGCCACACATCCGATTCCACCTGGCATTTCTTTGCCTGCCCCGGATTATTGCGGATTTCCAGCCGGGATTTTCCACTTTCCGCCTGTGCCCCGGGATGCAAGTGCTTATAAGGCAAAGATGGGAATCCGCATCCCAGATTTGGATCAATCAGCGTGTCCAGAACCGTCCGGGAAGGGTTTGAGACCAATCATAGGAATGTTTTTTCGAGTGAGGCGAGAAACTGGATGCCGGAAATCTTTTTCCGACTCAAGCGATCGTCATTTGTTACAAACAGGTCAATGTGTGCCACAGCAGCACAACTCAGCTGGATGGCATCCGGCGGCGAGATGGTTCGATCCTGCCTGATATTTGCGTAGATCCGTGCTGCCGCCCTGTCGAATGGGACAAGAACCACATTGGATGAAAACAGGGTTTCGTAGGCATCACAAAGGTCTTGCTTTTTCTTCTCCAGGGGCTTGACCAGAACTTCTCCAAGGGTTAACACCGAGGTGTATAGATGGTCACCGCGCTCGATCATTCGCTCTGCCAGATCCGCGACGCGACGGCCGCGATCTCCTTGGTCCTCAATTAAGTAGATGAAGAGGTTTGTATCCCAATAAACCCGGCTCATCGCCAGCCCTCCCTCAGGCGTTTCACATATGAGTCCGCATCTTCGTCAGCCCATAGTTCACGTCCGAGGCCCCGAAGGCCAAGAATTGAGTCTTTTCGGTCCCGTTGCAATCCTGCGTAGGCGGCTTGATGCCAGTCCAGCAACGGACGATATTCGGGAGGTATTTCGCTGCGCTCGGGAACGGTCTTACCCCCCTCGCGTGCCGGATCGTATGAGTCGCCGGGATGAAAAAGGCGGCGCGTTGACCTTCCGGTCGCGAAAAGCATGCGATAACGGCCGGGATTGGGAGACCGATTCGCAACGCAATGGACTGTTGCGTGCACGCGCAGGCCTGGCCTAAGGATCCCATAGATGTTTTCCTTCTGCGCCCGAGCAACTATCTCGCTAATGGTGAAATCGGCCCGCGTCGGATTCTCACGATGCAGAAGCGCCGCCGCAATCCAGGTTTCATCTGCTACTTTGATGTCAACATGTCTCCGGTCAGCTTTCATGATATGCCTCTAATGCACCCAAGGTGTGAATTCCCTGTTTTGAACCATATTACATTGTCGACCAAGCTATTTGTTAATGTCAATGTAACAATGAATATCTCGGCGCTTCCATCATTGAACGCTGGCAGCCAGAACGTAACTCGCATGCGTGCTATAGTTTGAGGTTCACTTTCAGGCGATCTCCTCCGCGATTGACACAGTGCAAGAGCAATGAAGAGTCTCAGCTGCCCAAACAGGCTCTGCCCGCTGGCGCGAAAAGCCAGTTCCGCGAGAGAACGGGGCCTGGAATATTTGCTTCTCGGAATATCGCCACTAACTTACAGGGATTATTGAGGATAAGTGCTGTGACACCTAGCGGGAGTTTACTGGGAACGGACACAACTGGACGATACTGATATTGATTTCACAGGACTTAGCTCATGCCAATTTGTATTACCCATGCTAATGGGGTAATACTCCTGTTAATGAGATATCGTCTGGATAATCAACGATTTGCCACAACGGAATTCGTTGTCCTCAGTAAACTCCCGCTAGGATATTGCAGGGGCGACCTGCGGAAAAAGGGGGCTACGCCCGCCGAGAAAGCCTCTGCTTGCGCTTTCCGATGAGCTTTCAACAATTGCCGTCGTCAGTCCCCGTACCATTTAATGAACAATCTTGCATCTCCTCTTTCTCTCTGCTACTTCCCGACCGGCAGCGGCTTGCCATCCTCCCCGTAAAAGCTGAGTGTCGCGCCCGCTGCTCCGGCGGCGCCGATCAATATGAACTGCGTCACATAGCCGTCCCCATCCTCAATCTGCGAAAAGACGATGGGAAATGGAGCACTCCGGGTCAGGTCGGCAATCGGGAATGTCGCCAGGAGGAAGTCGCGACGCTCGTTGCGGAAATATCCCGGTTTCAATTACATATTCAGGCCCGGCACCGGATCCCCAGATCCCAATCGTCATTTCGCGGCAGATGATTTCGCAACCGGGCGGTACCCTGCGCGCGCGCGAATCTTCACGCCCGGCTTGTCGACCTTGACTTGAATGCGGCGAAATGATGGGTCATTCAGAGGTCCTCGCGCGTAGTAGCACAGGGTATACTGATGGCCCATTTCTTCCGCGATGGTTGTGAAGGCTTCCCGGAAGCCGGTGTCCGTCGAGGCCTTGAACAGGCGCCCTCCGCTATGCGCCGCCAGCTGGCGCAGGTATTCGGCGCCCCGCGCATAGGCTGCGGTCATTCCCTTCATCGCTTCGCGGTTGGCGACTTTCGGCACCGGCGTATCGTAATGGACCACGTAAGCCATCACGTCCGATTCTTCGATCCTCGCGAGCGAGCTTTCCAGATTGGCCAGCCGGCTCCCGGTATCCACCCCGTCGGTAGACAGCAGCATGGCTTTCCGGCCCGGGAGCCTGTCGAATCGTTCCGTGACGGCCAGATCGACCGCATCGTAGAGCCGCGTTCCCAAATGACGGGTCCGATCGCGGAGCATGCGATTTTCGTCGGGCCCCTGATAGGGCGTACCTCCCCGCGCGCGCGACTGCGCGATGGCCCGGTACTCTTCGGGTTTGCCCGGGAGGTCGAACCCGCCTCGACCGGACGGACTCCTATCCGGTAATCTCGAGGTGGAGCTCCTTCAGGTGTTTCGGCTCGATATCCGATGGGGCGTCGAACATCAGGTCGGTGCCGCTCGCCGTTTTCGGAAAAGCGATGACTTCGCGGATGTTGGGCTCATCGGCCAGGAGCATTACCAGGCGGTCGATCCCCGGCGCCATCCCGCCATGGGGCGGCGCACCGTACTCGAATGCTTCCAGCATATGCCCGAAGCGCTTGATGGCCTCCTCGTCGCTGTACCCGAGGCGTCTGAAAATGCGGGCCTGCACGTCGCGGCGGTGGATACGGATGCTGCCGCTCGACAGCTCGTACCCGTTGCAGACCAGATCGTAGGCATTGCTCATAACCGATCCGGGATCGCTTTCGAGCTGGTCGAGATGTTCCTCCTTGGGCATGGTGAAGGGATGGTGCGTGAAATTCCACATCTGTCTTTCCTCGTCCCATTCAAACATGGGGAAATCGACGACCCATGCGAAGGCCAGCAGATCCGGCGGCGCGAGTTTCAAGCGGTCGCGAAATTCGAGGCGAAGGTTGCCGAGCACTTTATCCGCCGACGCTGCCTGCTCCGCAATCAGACAGACCAAATCCCCTTCACCGGCCTCCATTCTGCGCGCGCAGTTCGGCCGCATTCCCCTCGCCGAGGGTCTTGGCGATGCTTCCTTTTAGCCCCGCGGAAGTCCAGGCGAGCGTCGCCAGCCCCCTGGCGCCCCAGGCCTTGACCTGTTCGGTCAGCGTATCGAGGTCCTTGCGTGAGTACTGGGCGCACCCGGGCGCCTTGATCGCCTTGACCAAAGATCCCGAACGCGCGGCTTCGGCAAAGAGCCTGAAGTCCGAATCGCGGAACATCGCGGTGACATCGACCAGCTCCATGCCGAACCGCAGATCCGGTTTGTCGGTGCCGAACCGGGCCATGGCCTCCTGATAGCGTCAGTTTCGGAAAGGGATCAAACAGGCGTTTGTGCGGGGTGACCGCGGGCACGAGTCCCTTGACCATGCCTTCAACCACGGCAAGCACATCTTCCCGATCGACAAACGACATCTCGAGATCGAGTTGCGTAAATTCCGGCTGGCGATCACCGCGCAGATCCTCATCCCGCATGCAGCGCGCAATCTGAAAGTAGCGCTCATAGCCGGCCACCATAAGCAGCTGCTTGAGCTGCTGCGGGCTCTGAGGAAGCGCGTAAAACTTCCCCGGCTGGACGCGGCTGGGCACGACATAGTCACGCGCCCCTTCCGGCGTGGCCTTGATCATGATCGGAGTCTCGATTTCATAGAAACCCTGACCGTCGAGATAGTCGCGGATGAACTTGATCGTTTTGTGCCGCAGCGCCAGGTTTTTCTGCAGCCGGCCTCTCCGGAGATCGAGATAGCGGTATTTCAGGCGCAGGCTTTCGTCGGTCCGGTACCCATCGTCATCTACCGCGATGGGAAGAGGCTTGGAAGGATTGAGAATCTCGAGGGAGTGAGCCCGGACTTCGATCTCGCCGGTAACCATGGCCGGGTTGATCATCCCTTCGGGCCGCGCGCGCACCACGCCGACGACCCTGATGACAAACTCGTTGCGCAGCTTCTCGGCAACGCCATAACAGGCGCCCGATTCCTGATCGATGTGGATCTGAATCAAGCCCGACCGGTCCCGCAGGTCGATAAAGATGAGCCCTCCGAGATCGCGGCGCCGCTGCACCCATCCGGCAAGCGCCACGGTCTGCCCGATGTCGGAAGCCCTCAGTTCGCCGCCATTGTGTGTCTTGAGCATAATGTCCCATCCATCGGGGACAGTCACCACTGTCCATGAGTGAACGACTCCGGATTGATCGCGGCATCCGGTTTGCGGCGCCTCGGGGACAGTGGTGACTGTCCCCGTCAGTAGTGAGATTCAACATAACGGTCCAGGATATCGAGGAAATCGGCGATGATGGAGTCACCACGCAGCGTGGTCATCAGGCTGCCATCGACATACACCGGCGCCTTGGGCTCATCCCCGGATCCGGGCAGGGAAATTCCGATATTGGCATGCTTCGATTCGCCGGGACCGTTTACCACACACCCCATCACGGCGACCTTAAGTTTTTCGACACCCGGCCGGCAGTTCCGCCATTCCCTCATCCGCGATTTCAGGTGGCCATCGATCCGGTCGGCCATTTCCTGGAAAAAAGTCGAGGTGGTCCGGCCGCAGCCGGGACAGGCGGAAACCTGAGGCATGAAGCTCCGGATCTCCAGTGTCTGGAGGATCTGTTGCGCTACCCGCACTTCATCCGCACGGTCGCCGCCGGGGGCGGGGGTAAGCGATACGCGGATCGTGTCCCCGATCCCCTCCAGAAGCAGCACCGCGAGCCCGGCGGTGGACGCTACGATTCCCCTTGCCCCCATGCCGGCCTCGGTAAGTCCGAGATGCAGTGCATACTGGCACTGTCCCGCCAGCAGGCGGTACACCTCGATAAGGTCCTGCACGCCGGAAACCTTGGCGCTCAGAATGATGTGATCGCGGGCCAATCCGTAATCCTCGGCCAGGCGCGCCGACTCCAGGCCGCTTGCGGTCATTGCCTCGATCATGATGGTACGCGCCGGAAGGGGCGCCGCCTGCGCGCGATTGCGGTCCATCAACCTTGCGAGAACGGCCTGGTCGAGGGAACCCCAGTTCACGCCGATGCGCACCGGGATGTCGTTTTCAACGGCGATGTCTATCAGGCGGCGGAAGTTCTCATCGCGATGCCGGCCGGCCCCGACATTTCCAGGATTGATGCGATATTTGGCGAGCGCCCGGGCGCACGCCGGGAATTGAGTGAGCAGCAGATGCCCGTTATAGTGAAAATCCCCGATGACCGGAACGTCCACACCGAGGTCCGCCAGCCGCGCCATGATCTCCGGGACCGCCTGCGCGGCCGCCGGGGTGTTGACCGTAATCCGCACCAGCTCGGAGCCGGCGGCGGCCAGGGCGGCAACCTGTCGCGCCGTCGCAGCGGCTTCTTCGGTAGCGGTATTCGTCATTGATTGCACGACGACCGGCGCGTCACCGCCGATCAGGACTTTGCCCACCCGCACCGGCACCGATTTCCGTCTCTCGATCATGGCAGTATCCCCCGGCGACCGGAAGTCCCCTTTCTATTCCGCGGAAGAAAAATGTAGTCTATCGCGCTCCCCTCATCAAGCGCTATCGCAGCGCGTTCCCTTCCGGTGCGCTTTGTGATAAAGATACCTCCAAGGTGTGAATACGGGAGGAGTCCCGACCCTGGGCGCAAAACGTTTCACCGGAGCAGCTCAATATCCGGCAAGGAGGCTGCATGGCCGTCGATGAGAATACACGCCGCAACCAGATGCTCGGCACGGTCCTGTTCGACGCGGAGGCGATTTGCGACCGGGTCCGGGAGCTAGGCGCCCAGATTACCGCGGGTTATGAGGGGAGGATTCCTCACCTGATCGGGGTTCTGAAAGGGGCCAGCATTTTTCATGCCGATCTGGTCCGGGCCATCAGCCTGGATATTTCTCTGGATTTTATCGCGGTCGGCAGTTATGGATCGGGAACCAAAAGCAGCGGCGAAGTTCGCATTCTGAAGGACCTGGACGAGAGCGTGGAGGGAAAAGACGTCCTGCTGGTGGAGGACATCCTCGACACCGGCCTGACCCTACATTACCTTTTGGAGAACCTGCAATCCCGGCACCCGCGATCACTGCGGATCGTGACCATGCTCAACAAACCGTCACGCCGCCGGATCGCGGTGCGCGCAGATTATGTGGGATTCGAGGTGCCCGACAGGTTTCTCGTGGGTTACGGGCTCGATTACGATCAGCGCTATCGGAATCTTCCCTACATCTGTGAGCTGGTGTTGCCGCCCGGAACTATTTCAGTTCCCTGAGGAAGCATTCCCCCCTCGCCAGGACGACATCGAAGTTTTCTGCTACAGTCTGACCAATATCGGCCAGGGTGGTGCGCAAGCCGAGGTTCACTCCTCCGGCAAGTCCCGGGCTGAAAACCAGGATCGGCACATATTCACGCGAGTGGTCGGTGCCGGGCGTGGTGGGATCGCAGCCGTGGTCCGCGGTGATGATGAGAACATCGCGCGGACCGAGGGCGCCGCACAGTTCCGGCAATCTCCGATCGAATGCTTCCAGTCCGCGCGCAAAACCGGCCGGGTCGTTGCGGTGTCCCCAGAGTGTGTCGAAATCACCGAGATTGCTGAAGATGAATCCGTGGGAAATGCGCGCCAGTGCCTGCAAGGTCGCGCTCACGCTCTCGTCGTTGCCGTGAACCGGCAGATCTTCGGTAATGCCCAGACCGTCAAAAATAGAGGCCACCTTGCCGACGCCCACCACCGCCAGGCCGGATCGCTTCAAGTGGTCGAGGAGGGTGTTCTCCGGCGGCGGCACGGCGAAGTCCTTTCGGTTGGCGGTACGCCGATATGCGCCCGAGGCGCCCGCAAACGGCCGCGCGATCACGCGCCCGACCCGATCCGGACCATCAAGTATCCTGCGTGCCACCTTGCAGATCCGGTAGAGCTCGGCGAGAGGAATGACGTCCTCGTGCGCGGCGATCTGGAATACGGAATCTGCGGAAGTGTAAACGATCGGCTTCCCGGTGCGCACGTGTTCATCGCCGAGTTCCTTGATGATCTCCGTCCCCGAGGCCGGGCGATTGCCGAGCGATTGGCGCCCGATCTCCTGCTCGAACGGCATAAGGATCCGGGAGGGGAATCCATGCGGATAGGTCGGGAACGGCTTCAGGCTGTGAATCCCGGCCATCTCCCAGTGCCCCACGGTTGTGTCCTTGCCGTTGGACCGTATGGCGGCCTTGCCGTATGATCCGAGTACCCGCCCGGGAGCCGTCAGGGGGGTGTCTGGCCTGAGCAATGCCAGGCCCAGTTCGGCGAGATGGGGAAGTTCGACTCCGCCGGCCGCCAGGACATGTCCCAGAGTATCGCTTCCGGCATCACCCCACTCGGCGGCGTCGGGCATTTCGCCGATCCCGACACCATCCAGCACCACAAGGATCACGCGGTCAAATCTTCGTGTCACGAATATCCTCGCAGTGGTGATTGTGTTTCCCCTCAGCACACGGAAGAACACGGACATCTTCCGAATCCCAAAGGTTTTCTCTCACGAGCAAATCCTGGTGGCGGACGCCGCTATTTATTGGGTTGCGACAAACCCACGTGAGAAATGCGCGCCGGCAAAAAAAACTGCCGGCCCGGCCCGGGCATATTCCCCATCAGGCCGGTTCCGACAGCTCGAATCCGCATCTTATTAGCCACGCAGACCGCGCATCTTTTTACGCAGTCGTTTACGGGCCAGAGCCTGCTTGATGCGCTTCTTTTCGCCAGGTTTCATATAGAAGGAATGCTTTTTAACATCCTTGATGATGTCTTCCTGCTGAACCTTGCGCTTAAACCGCCGCAGCGCGCTTTCAAGAGACTCGCCTTCGTTGACGATGACTTCCGCCAAGCTAAACACCTCCCTCCGGTGACGAGGGCATAAATTACTCCCGCCCCCGCTGGCTGTCAAGCCACAACGATCCGAAACTATTAAATATACAGATTTTGTGGGTGAAAGAAAAGGGCCTTGGTTAGCCGGTTTCTGTCGGAGCTCAAATGCCGTTTCGCGCCAGAAACTGGTTATCGCTTCGTCGCCCCGGTCTTGCCGGTGGTGATTCGCTTCGGGGTGGAGCCACCCTTCGCCGGCCTGGCGGCACTCTTCTGTCGGGTGGGGGGCAGCCCCAGTGTGTCACCCCGCTCAATCCTCGTTCGCTTCTCGCCGATCCTGGATATTTCCCTCTGTATGAATTGATCGTTTTCAGGGGATTTGTCCAGCCGGCTCAAAGTTGCAATGGCGTTATCGAAATCGAACAGATTCTCGTAAGTCTCTGCCAGATTGAGGATCGCGCGCCGCCGGCAATCAAGGCAGAGCGCGGTCAGCACTTTTTGAAAGGGGGCCACGGCGTCGGCGAATTTTTTCTGAATCAGGTAAATACTGCCGATCTGAAGGGACACCTGGTCGGCCAGATGTCCGGTGATTCCCGAATCCTCGAGACTGCGCAACTCCCGCAAGGCACGGAAATAGTCCTCATTCTTGAAGTAGGCATCGGCTCTCTGGAACAGGATCTCGTTGCGATCTTCAAGGTTCCGGGTGGCGAGGATCTTGTCGTATTCGAGGATCGCCTGGCCCGGGTCATTGATTTCCTTGGCGTAAATGCCGGCGAGTTGCCGCCGCGCCTGGAGGGCTTCCGGGCTGTCGGGAAATTCCGTGGTGAGTTTGTTGTAGTACTCGATCGCCTGCTTGAGCTGGCGCAGATTCAGATAATAGATGTTCCCGAGATTCATCAGGGCGCGCGCCGCGTTCCGCCCGCGGCGCTCAAAGTTATACAGTTCCTCGTTTTCCCGGATGGCGTCGTAATAGCGTCCTTTGCGCCAGCTCGCATCCGCCCGATCCAGCATCTGGCGCCCTCCGGGGCTGCACCCGCCCAGCAGTGCCGCCAACATAAGGGCCCACGCGACGATACAGGAGGCCCGATCAGGACGTTTCACTGCCATTCCCGGGATCCTCCCTCCCGCCTTCCTCGCCGGCCACGACGGTGACGCTGGCCACGAAATCCCCCTCTTCGAGATCGATGCACTTGACCCCGAGGGCCGCGCGATTCTGGGTGCTCCGGATATGTTCCACATAAAGCTTGATCAGTTTCCCTTGCGCCGTAATCAGCATGACACAGGAATCCTCGCGCACGTGGCAGGTATTGACCACGTCGCCGTTTCTTTCGCCCGTACGAATGTTGATGACACCCGATCCGCCCCGGCCCTGTCGCGGATACTCATCCACGGCCGTCCTCTTGCCGAACCCATTCTCGGTCACGGTCAGGAATTGCCCGTCCCCGGTCAGCGCCGACATTGTGACCACCATGTCCCCTTTTGTCAGTCGGATGCCGATCACCCCACGCGCGGTCCGTCCCATTTCCCGGACATCCTTTTCCGAAAAACGGATCGCCTTGCCTTTCCTTGTTGCCAGCAGGATATCGTACTCGCCGTCCGTCAATTGGCACCCGATCAACTCGTCATCTTCAGGGACGGTGATCGCGATGATTCCCGAACTACGGGGATTTGAATACTCTCGTAAGGACGTTTTTTTGATGATGCCGTTGCGGGTGGCCATCACGACATAGCGGTCCACCTCAAAATCCTTGACGGAAATGATATCCGCGATCTTCTCCTCCTTTGACATGTTGACGAGGTTGACGATCGCTTTCCCCTTGCCGGCCGTCCCGACATCGGGGATTTCGTACACCTTGAGCCAGTAGCAGCGCCCCTGGTTGGTGAAAATGAGCAGGTAGCTGTGCGTCGAGGCGACGAAGACATGATCGATGAAGTCTTCTTCGCGCGTAGTCATGCCGATGCGGCCTTTCCCTCCCCGTCCCTGGGAATGATAGAGCGATGCGTTGGTGCGCTTGAGGTAACCCGAGTGCGTGACCGTGATGACTACATCTTCCACGGCGATCAGGTCTTCCAGGGTGATCTCCACCTCTTCATCGACGATTTCCGTGCGGCGTTCGTCTCCGTATGTTTTCTGCACCTCCCTCAGCTCTTCGATGATCACGCCTTTGAGCACCTGATCGCTGGCCAGGATCTCCTTCAGGCGGGCGATGAGCTTCAGCATTTCTTCGTATTCGGCGAAGATTTTCTCCCGCTCCAGACCGGTGAGCCGCTGCAGGCGCATGTCGAGAATCGCCTGGGCCTGAAGTTCGCTGAACTGCATTTGGGTGATCAGGCCCTGTTTGGCGATCGCGGGTTCCTTTGACGAGCGTATCAGGGTAATAATGGCATCGAGCATGTCGAGGGCGCGTCGCAGGCCATCCAGGATATGGAGGCGCGCTTCAGCTTTCCCCAGGTCGAATATGGTGCGGCGCCGGACCACCTCTTTGCGATGATCGACAAAGCAGGTCAGGGCTTCCGCCAGCGACAGGATGCGAGGCTGGTTGTTGAGGATCGCCAGCAAAATAATGCCGAAGCTGGACTGCATCGGCGTCATCTTGTAGAGGTTGTTCAGCACTACCTGCGCCGGCTGATCTTTTTTGATCTCGATGACAATTCGCATTCCTTCCCGGTCGGATTCATCGCGGAGATCCGAAACGCCTTCCAATTTCTTGTCCCGAACCAACTCAGCGATCCGTTCGATTAGCCTGGCCTTGTTGGTCTGGAAGGGTATTTCCGTGACCACGATGGCCTCTCGCTCTCGTCCCAGCCGTTCGATGGCGGCACGGGCTCTCATGATGATGATGCCCCGCCCGCTCTGGTAGGCCGACCGGATCCCGGACCGCCCGTAAATAAATCCGGCGGTAGGAAAATCCGGCCCCGGCACCAGGGCCATCAGCTCATCCAGGGTCGCCTGAGGATTTTCGATCAGGAGGATAACGGCATTGATGATCTCGTTCAGGTTGTGGGGTGGAATGTTGGTTGCCATCCCGACGGCGATGCCGGAAGATCCGTTGACCAGCAGGTTGGGGAATTTGGCGGGGAGCACCAGAGGCTCGGAGAGGGACCCGTCGTAATTCGGGCCCAAATCCACCGTCTGCTTTTCAATGTCGGCAAGCAACTCGTCGGTCAGGCGCGCCATGCGGATCTCGGTGTAACGCATGGCGGCCGCATTGTCGCCGTCCACCGATCCGAAGTTGCCCTGGCCGTCGATGAGCGGGTATCGGATTGAAAATTCCTGGGCCAGGCGGACAATGGTGTCGTAGACGGCGCTGTCCCCGTGCGGATGATATTTTCCGATCACATCGCCGACCACGCGCGCCGACTTCTTGTAGGCCTTGTTGTAGGTGTTGCCGAGGTCGTGCATCGCGTACAGCACGCGCCGGTGCACCGGCTTGAGCCCGTCTCGGGCATCGGGGAGCGCTCTGCCTATAATCACGCTCATCGCATAGTCCAGGTAGGACTTGCGCATCTCGTCAATCAGATTTACCGGTATCTGTTCGTGGGCTGCATTCATAGTGGAAATCAGATGTCCAGATTACGAACGTTGAGGGCGTTCTCCTCAATGAACCGGCGCCTCGGCTCGACGGCGTCGCCCATGAGGATTGTGAAAATGGCGTCGGTTTGCACCGCGTCATCGATCGATACCTTCATCAGGGTTCGGGATTCCGGATTCATGGTCGTACTCCAAAGCTGCTCCGGGTTCATTTCCCCCAGCCCCTTGTAACGCTGAATCGTAAGCTCCTTCTTGCCGAGCGCCAGCAGGTGTTCCAGCAACTCCTCGCGGGACCCGACCGTGCTTTGAGCGCCATTCTGCTGGATGATGAACGGTGGTTTATCCAGCGGCGCCATCTCCGAGTAGAGCTGGAAGAGGCGCTGCCATTCGACCGACGACAGAACGTCCCAGTTGATCGCCAACTGCTTGCCGCCGTTGCCGTTCCGTTGCAGCACCAGGGAGTGCAGCCCATGCTCCTCGTCGAGGAGAAGGCTGAACTGGTAGCCGATCTTCTCCAGGACCCGGCCCAACTCCTCGAGCAATTCCCGCTCCTGGAAAAGCTGCTTCAGGGTGAAGCCGCTCTGCAGCAAGGCCCCATCTCCGGCGACAAACTGCAGCAGGCGATCCAGCAACTCTGAGTTTTCCAGCCTCCGGTTGAGTTTGGCGTAGATCGATGACCGTTCGTGAAGCCCGTTCAACAGTTTGACCAGCTGCGCGCCGCTGAACTGGTGCCCGCTTTTTTCAACCGTTACGACCACATCCTGAGTGGCACGCTGCATCAGGTAATCTTCCATGGCCTGCTCGGTACGGAGGTAGGTCATGGTCTTGCCGTGCTTGATTGAGAACAGTGGAGGCTGGGCGATGTAGATGTGGCCGCCTTCGACCAACTCCGGCATCTGCCGGTAGAAAAACGTCAGCAGCAGCGTTCTAATGTGAGAGCCGTCCACGTCGGCATCCGTCATGATGATGATCCGGTCATAGCGGAGCTTTTCCAGGGAGAAATCTTCCTTGCCGATGCCGGTTCCGATCGCGGAAATCATGGTAGTGATTTCCTGATTGCTCAGCATCTTGTCGAATCGGGCCTTTTCCACATTGAGTATCTTCCCCTTGATTGGCAGAATGGCCTGAAACTTGCGGTCCCGTCCCTGTTTTGCCGAACCGCCGGCGCTGTCTCCTTCGACAATGTAAATCTCGCAGAATTTCGGGTCCCGCTCCTGACAATCAGCAAGCTTGCCCGGAAGCAGTCCGCTGTCGAGAGCCCCCTTGCGGCGTGTAAGATCCCGAGCTTTTCGCGCTGCCTCGCGTGCCCGTGCCGCCTCAACGGCTTTCATAAGAATTTTGCGCGACCACTGCGGGTTTTCCTCGAAAAAAGCCCCCAGGTTTTCGTTGACCGCGGTCTCCACAATCCCCTTGATCTCGCTGTTGCCCAGCTTGGTCTTGGTTTGCCCCTCGAACTGCGGGTTGCGCAGCTTCACGCTCATCACGGCGACCAACCCCTCGCGCACGTCGTCCCCCGTAGGGTTCTCTTTCAGATCTTTGAGGAGATCGTGGGCCTGTGCATATGAGTTCAACGTGCGCGTGAGCGCCGATTTGAAGCCGCTCAGATGAGTACCGCCTTCATGCGTGTTAATGTTGTTGGCGAATGAGAACACGGTTTCGCTGTAACCATCGTTGTATTGCATGGCCAGCTCGACGATTACATCCTCTTTTTTCGTCTCAAAGTAGATCGGGTTCGGGTGCAGGACATTCTTGTTGGTGTTCAAATGCTCGACGAACGATACGATGCCCCCCTCATACTTGAACTCCACGCGCCGGTCGGAGCGCAAGTCCTCCAGAACTATTTCCAGGCCGCGGTTGAGAAACGACAGTTCGCGCAAGCGACCGGCGATGGTGTCGTAGTTGAACTCGAGGCTCTCGAAGATGGATGCGTCCGGGATGAATGTGATCTTGGTGCCGCGCCGCTTCGTGGTTCCGGTCTCCTTAAATTCTGTGACCGGCCGTCCAAGTTCGTAGCTCTGCTCGAAGACCTTGCCGCCCCGCCAGATCTCAAGGTCGAGGCGCCGACTCAACGCATTAACCACCGAAACTCCGACCCCATGCAGTCCGCCGGAGACCTTATATGAGTCGTTGTCGAACTTGCCGCCGGCGTGAAGCATCGTCATGACCACTTCCGCGGCCGATTTCTGCGCCTGTTCGTGGTAATCGGTCGGAATACCGCGCCCGTTGTCCACAACCGTGATGCTGTTATCGATGTGAACCGTAACCTCGATCCTCGAGCAAAATCCGTTGAGAGCTTCATCGACTGAATTGTCGACAACCTCATAGACCAGATGGTGCAGACCTTCCACCGAGGTCGATCCGATGTACATGGCCGGCCGCTTGCGCACGGCATCGATACCCTCCAGAACCTTGATCTTATCCGCGCCGTAGGATTCCTCCGCCGTCGTTTCGGCGTTTGGTTTCCTCGACTCCGAATCGTCGACAGGAGGTTGGTTTTCTTCCATGTCCTGCATGCTCAAGCTCTCTTCCTCCAATGTCATCGGAAGCGGGTTAAAACCTTATTGTTTAGAATGACTTATTTGCTCTCAATCAAACTCCAAATTATACCACGAACCGGGCAATAAAAGCAGTGAAAACCGGTGCCGGATCGGTTTGTAACACATTAATAAAAAAGGGGTTGTATGCGCAGGGCGGGAAGTCCGCCGAATCCTGCCCTGGGCCCCCGCAAAAACTCCCCGAATGGGTGGTATTTCCCCGTCTGGAGAGCCGGAGGGGCGCTGGTGATCAGGCGGTCACGGGGTGAACGGTGCCGGCCTGCACCAAGTATTTCCTGGTATCTTCCCCAAGCGGAGGCAGAGCGTGTTCTTTGGCCGTGGTCAGGAAAGTCTGGGTTCTACAAGCCAGATGTTGCAGGAACGCCTGAAGTCTCCGGTCGTCCAGTTCGGCTTCCACGTCGTCCATGAGAAACACCGGATAAAATCCGCAGGCTTTACGATGAATCTCCATTTGGGCAAAGTAGAGGGACAGAAGGCAGCTCCGCTGTTGTCCCGCGGACCCGAATTCTCCCAGTGCTTTTCCGGCCAGCATCAGATTCAGATCGTCGCGATGCGGCCCGATCGAGGTATAGCCCCTGCGCTCATCAACAGGCTTCCTCTGTCGAAGCCGCCGGCCGAATTCCGTTTCAATGTCATCAAACTCGCGGCTAGTTCCCGCAATGGCGGATGCGTATTGAATTTCAAGTGTTTCCGGGCTCCACTGCGATTGTCTCAGCTCCTCCTGGATTTCGTCCACATATCGCTGCCGGTCGGCCACGATCCGGCTCCCTTCCTGGACCAGTTTTTCATCCCAACTTTCAAGCAGTATCTCATCCACCCGGCCTCCTCCGGCCAGTGCTTCGCTCAGCATGCGGTTCCTTTGCTTCAGCGTTCTTCCATAGATCGCCAGGCGTCTCATGTGACTCGGATAGGCCGTGATCATGCCCCGATCCAGAAAGGCCCGTCTTTCCAGCGGTCCGCCCCGAACCACCTTCAAATGTTCCTGGGTAAAGGCCATCACGTGAAGGCTGCCGATAAATTCCCCAAGACCCACCGACTTGCCGAAAAGAAGCAGCTGCTTGTCCTCGACCCGGGAAAGATTCACTCCGAGTTCAAGCCGGCGGCTCCCATGTGCGATCTTCCCCGACACGGAGCTGCGCTGCTGTTCATGCCGGATACAGTCTTTTGGGGTTGCCGTGCGGAAGCTCCTGCCATACCCGAGAAGGTAGATGGCTTCCAGGAGGTTGGTTTTTCCCTGCCCGTTCGATCCGAAAAGCAGGTTCGTCCCCGGACAGAAATCTATTTCCTGCAGAACGAAGTTGCGATACTGCTCGAGTCGGAGATTTTGTACCTGCACATCTAAAACTTCATCGGCATGACGACGTATCGGTAGTCAAGACCCTGAGATCCGACCGGACTCAGCATTCCCTGAGTTTCAGAATCCTTGACCATAATGCTGATGGACTCCGACCCGCAGACATTTAAAAAATCGATGAGATATTGAGGGTTGAATCCGATGCTCACGTCGGCACCGTCGAAATCCACCTCGACCACATCCCGGGCCTCGCCTGCATCCGCGCTGCTGGCCGTAATCTCGGCCGTTCCCTTGCTGAAGGACAGCTTGACTGCTCTCAATTTTTCATCCGACATGACCGCAGCCCTGCGGATTCCTTCCATCAGCGCCCGGCTCGGAGCCACGACCATCTT
Organism: Terriglobia bacterium; assembly: GCA_963824985.1. Taxonomy (GTDB): domain Bacteria; phylum Acidobacteriota; class UBA6911; order UBA6911; family UBA6911; genus JAFNAG01. The sequence continues at coordinate 198,231 of CAWGRQ010000043.1, read as the reverse complement.
GTCATTGTCCCTTGGAACCACCATTTCATAATTCGGGAACTGGCCGGCGAGCACTCTGGAGATGAGCCTCTTGCCTCCGGCAGCGAAAAAAATGTGATTATCGTCGCGCCCGAATTCGATGATCATCTCCTGGTCTCCAATCAGCCTGAGCATCTCCACCAGTGTTTTGCGCGGAATCAGGGCCCGGATTTCGTTATCCAGTCCCCCTATTTCCATCTCCTTGGTCACCAATGCCAACCGGTGCCCGTCGGTCGCCACCATGCGCATCTCCTGCGGTGTAAGTATCAGGAGCGCCCCGTTCAGAGAATAGCGTGATTCCTCCTGGGTGATGGCAAACATGGTCCTTTGAATCATTCCCTTGAGGTCCGCCCCCGGAATCGATACTCCTCCTGCAGGCGCCTGCGGAATGGTAGGGAAGTTCTCCCGGGGCAATCCCACCACCTTGTATTCTGCCTTGCCCGCAGTCACTTTCACCCAGTCGTTTTCCAGCAACCTGAACCGGATTTCGGCTTCCTCGGGGAGCAATCGAACGATATCGAACAACCGCTTCGCCGACACCGTCAGCGTTCCTGGATCAGTCACATCTGCGGGACATCCACAACAGATGCTGACATCGAGATCTGTGGCCGTGATGGCAAGATCCCCAGTCGAAATCTCCAGCAGAATGTTGGAGAGAATTGGAATCGTGCTCTTCTTTTCGATGACACCCTGGACGAGGTTCAGTTCATTCAACAGCGTGTTTCTCTTGACCGTGAATTCCATGGAACATTGCTCCTTGGTGAAATAACAGCGGAACACGCGATTATAAACAAAACCGCCCAGCAGTGCGACCGCGAAGTTGGATCATTATGACGCCCTTCTGCTTTTTCAAGTAGTAATAAATTATATGTATTCTAGAAGCAGTAGTAGGGCCGGTGAATTTGTGGATAAGAAGACTAATGCCAGCCTCCGGAGCCATATGGAGAAAGGATAAAAAGACATGGGAGAGAGGAAAAAGGGCGAATCTTGTGAAAAAAATCGAGGCCGGGGACCATCCACAGAAAATCCAACGGCAGGTTTGTGCATAAAAGGGGAAACGCGGCCGGATCCAATCACTTACCATGGAACCCCCTGTGCGAAAAAGGGGACATTCCGAATTTCCATCCAAACAGTACTGTGGTTTGGAGATTCAAGTTAATTCGGAATGTCCCCCCCCTTTTTTTTATGTTTTCTTTTCAACGGAAGGATTGCATGACTTTGTTGACGGAAGCGGCAATTTCCGAGTCTTTCTTCTTCATTTCCTGTATCTTGCGGATGGAGTGAAGAACGGTTGTGTGATGTTTGCCCCCGAAATCTTTGCCGATTGCCGGCAGAGAAAGACCTGTAACCTCTTTGCAGATGTACATGGCGATCTGGCGAGGCTGAGCAATACGACGTGTGTTGCTCTTCGATTTGAGCTGCGTGGGCTTCAGGCCAAAGTAGCCGGCGACGGCACGAATCACCATCTCAGAGGTAATGGATCGGCGGTCATCCGTGACCAGGTCCTTGAGGACCTCCCGTGCATACCCGATGTCGATTTCCGATGAATCCATGCCGTCGAGGGAAGCCCGGGCGGTGAGCCGGATCAGAGCCCCTTCGAGTTCCCGAATATTGGAGCGGATGCTGCTCGCTACATAGACGGCGACCGAATCCGGCAGCGACACGAGATTCAGTTCCGCCTTCTTTCTGAGGATGGCGATCTTGGTCTCGAGGTCAGGAGGCTGAATGTCCGCGATCAGGCCCCATTCGAAGCGGGAGTGCAACCGCTCTTCGATTGTCGGAATTTCGCGTGGGGGACAATCGCTGGTTATTACGATCTGCTTTTGAGCATCGTAGAGAGCATTGAATGTGTGGAAAAACTCTTCCTGAGTACGCTCCTTGCCGGCAAGGAACTGAATATCGTCCATGAGAAGAATATCGATGTTGCGATACTTGTCCCGGAATTGAATCGTGCGGTCGTAACGGATTGAGTTGACCAACTCGTTCATGAACCGCTCCGAAGACATGTATGTAAGGCGCAGTTTTGGGCTCTTGCTCGTGATGTAGTGCCCGATCGCGTGCATCAGGTGAGTCTTGCCGAGACCTACGCCCCCGTAAATATATAGGGGATTGTAAGCCTTGGATGGCTGTTCGGCCACCGCCAGGGCTGCCGCATTCGCAAATTGGTTGCTGGACCCGACGACGAACGAATCAAAGGTGTATTTGGGATTGAGCAGCGCGGGATGACCGTTATTGTCGGACAGAGATGGGATGCCGGCCGGCGTCTCGTTCGAGGCGGATGGGGCCACGATGACCTTTACCTGGAGCGGGGCGTGGGCCGCCTCCGTGATTGCTTCCCGGAGCAGGTCCGAGTAGTTTTCCAGCAGGCACTTCCTGAAATTTTCCGTGGGGACGGTCAGGTGCAGCGACTGGCTGTCGCGATGGTCGAAAACGATCGGGCGAAACCAGGTATCGAAGCACTGCGGGTTGACCCGCCTGCCAATGCTGGACAACACTTGAGTCCAAACTTCCATACCACAACACTCTCAGGAGAAAGAACAGAGCAAGGATTGCATGCCGACAGTCATGGTGTAGATGTGTCAAAATTTCCACAGTTCTTTTCACAGCTGTGGAAAAACGCGCACCATCCCCACGAGCAGCAGGTTCTGGATCTCCCCGGCTGCCCCCGACCATCAAGTTCAGGGGATTTCAATGTGCCAACCTTCCTGAGGCGGCGCGAAGCTTTTTGAGCTCGTGACGCGCGAAAAAGTAACACACGGGCAGAACTCATGCAATCAAAAAAAAAATAAATAAATGCAAAATGTCGGTAGGGTGAAACCAGCGACTGGCGCGGGTTTCAGCGCTATTCAGGCATGAAAAGTCCATTGGATGCGGATGCGGAATTGGTGCCGGAAATCGGTTTGTCCGGGATACGTTTGAGCTCAAATTGCGGCAAAGGACTGCGACCAAACAAGGTGCGGTCTGGGGAACAGGAACGGTTTTCACGGCGTTCCGAGTTTTCAAAAATAGGGAAGCAGCCGGCGGTAGGTCTGAGAAAGCTGTTCCGGCAAAATCCTGGTCTCCGAAACGGTGGAAATAAAATTGGCGTCTCCGGTCCAGCGCGGGAGCACATGCATGTGCAGGTGATGATCCACGCCGGCTCCGGCCGCCCGGCCGAGATTGATGCCCACATTCATCCCTTCGGGATGATATTCGTTCTCCAGGGCGGCTTCGCACTGCCGGGCGGTATCGAGGAAGGCATGCAGTTCGCCGGTTGCGGTGCTGCCGAGAGAGGCTATATGCCGGTTGGCGACAATCAGTACGTGTCCGACCGTATAGGGGAAAACATTCAAAACGACATAAAGTACGGATTGGCGGCAGAGAACAAGATTCTCCTGATCCCGATCCGGCTCCGCGAGAATGCGGCAGAAGACACAACTCGGGTCGTCATGATCGATCCCGCGAATATAGTCGTATCGCCAGGGCGTCCACAAGCGGTCCATGATGGGCGGATCCCGATGTCTCAGGCGTTGATCAGATCCTTGATTTCCTTGCCCGGCTTGAAATACGGGACCTTTTTTGCCGGAACGGTCACGCCGCTTCCCGTCTTGGGATTGCGCCCCTGACGGGAAGAGCGGTGGCGGATGCGGAAGGATCCAAAGCCGCGCAACTCGATTTTTTCGCCCCGCTGCAACGAATCCGTGATGCTGTCCAGCACGGTCTGGACAATGACCTCGGCATCCTTTTTGGTCAAATCTGACTGGCCGGCTACTTCTTCAACCAATTCTGCTTTTGTCATTGGGCTTCATCTCCAGATCATTTCCAAAGGTATTGAAAGCGTATGTGCGATTCCGAGAGATCGGGGTGCAGGCCAAGCACGGACCGCGCGTCTCCCAGCAGCAAATCAAGAATTGTAATCTTTTTTTTCGGTGGCGTCAGGATGCCGGGCTTGCCGACGATGCCGGCCATCTTTCCGGCCGCCGCAACGGCGTCCTGCAATGCTCCCAACTCATCCACCAGGCCGATACTTTTGGCTTCGAGGCCGGTATAGACACGGCCGTCGGCGAGCTTGCGCACCTGCTCCTCGTTCATGTTGCGGCCGGCGGCCACCGCTCCCACGAACTGGGCGTACATGTTGTCGATCAGACCCTGAAAGTATACTTTTTCCGCATCCGTGAGCGGGCGGGAAGGTGAACCCGTATCCTTGAACTCACCGCTTTTGAACACCACGTCCTGGAGTTTGGCCCACTTCAGCAGCTCGCCATAGTTATACCACTCGGCGATTACGCCGATGCTGCCTGTTATGGTTCCGGGATTGGCGTAGATTTTGTCGGCGCCGCAGGCGACATAGTACCCGCCCGAAGCGGCGACGGAAGACATGCTGACGACGACCTTCTTACCGGTCTCGGCGCGGAATCTGCGCACGGCGTCGTACATCTCCTGGGCGGCGGCGACGCCTCCACCCGGGCTGTTGATGCGCACGACCACGGCACGCACGCTTCCGGGGCGGCCATAGTCATCCAGTTGCCCGATAAAATCCTCGGCATCGGCGATGACCCCTTCCAGGTCGATCACCGCCACCTGGTTGCTGGAGAAGGAGAGGGATGGTCCGGAGCCGCCCGAAACATACACTGCCAGCGCCAGGATTGTGAGGAGGAAAAGCAGCAAGGCTCCCCCTCCCACAACCAACCAGAGCAAGAGATTGGATCGCCGTTCGGGCATGGCCTCAAACTCCTGGCGACATCAGCTTCAGTCGGTGCTGGATTTCTTCAGGCGCTGCAACTGATCTCCAAGGCGTTCGCCCATGGACGCGTTGCCGGAATCCGCCGATGCCATATAGGAAGTGAATTCCAGCCGCGGCTCATCCTCTTTCATCGCCTTCAAACTCAGACCGATTTTCTTCTCCTGCAGGTTGAGCTTGATGATCCTCATTTCGACCTCTTGGCCGCTGTTGAGGAATTCTGTGGGCTTCTCCACGTGCTTATCGTCCAACTCGGACACGTGGCACAGACCCTCGATGCCTTCCTCGAGTTCGACGAAGGCACCGAAATTGGTCATGCGTGCGATTTTACCACGAACTGCCTGCCCAAGGCTGTGCCGGCTGAACCAGTCCTCCCAGCGATCGGGCTCGAGCTGCTTGATTCCCAGGCTCAGCTTCTGGCTGGCAGCGTCGATGCTGAGAATGACGGCCTGGACCTCATCCCCCTTTTTGAGTACCTCCGAGGGGTGCTTGATGCGCTTGGTCCAGGACATGTCCGATACATGGACCAGCCCGTCAATGCCTTCCTCCACCTCGACGAAAGCCCCGAAGTCGGTTACGTTGCGAACCTTGCCCGTGATCACGGTGCCCGGAGCGTAGCGGGTTTCGATCACATCCCAGGGATTCGGCTCCGTCTGCTTCAATCCGAGGGAAATCCTTCGGGCGTCGATGTCGATGTCGAGCACCACGACCTCAACCGTATCGCCGACGCTGACGATCTTCGACGGATGTTTGACCCTCTTGTTCCACGTCATCTCAGAAATGTGAATCAGCCCCTCAATACCCGGCTCCAGTTCCACAAAGGCGCCGTAGTCGGTCAGACTGACAACCTTTCCGTTTACGCGGATGTTCTTGGGATAACGCATGTCTGCATGCAGCCAGGGATCCTCGGTAAGCTGCTTGTACCCCAGCGAGACGCGGCCATCTTCGCGATTGAACTTGATGACCTTGACCTTCAGCTTGTCGCCCACGGAGAACAGTTCGGAGGGATGATTGACCCTCCCCCAAGACATGTCCGTGATGTGGAGGAGCCCATCGACACCACCGAGATCGATGAAGGCGCCGTAATCGGTGATGTTCTTGACCACGCCTTCCATGACCTTTCCGTCCTCGAGCACTTCCAGCGTCTTGGCCTTTTCCTCCTTCATTGATTCTTCCAACACCGCCTTGCGCGAAAGCACGATGTTGCCGCGCTTCTTGTTTACCTTGATGACGCGCATTTCGAACTCTTCGCCGCGCAGGCTGTCAAGGTTCCGTACCGGGCGCAGGTCAATCTGCGATCCGGGCAGAAACGCACGCACGCCGATGTCAACCGCCAGGCCGCCCTTGATGCGCTCGATCACACGGCCTTTGACCGTGGACCCCTCGCGATAGGCGCGTTCGATCTCATCCCAGATCTTCATCCGCTCGGCCTTTTCCCGCGAAAGGACGACATAGCCTTCGGAATCTTCCGTCTGCTCCAGGAAAACATCAACGGAATCGCCAACGTTGATGCCGATGCGCCCCTGCTCATCTGTAAACTGGGCAATCGGAATAATCCCCTCGGATTTAAATCCGACATCGACGATCACTCCGTTTCCGGAGATCGCGATAACCTTGCCGCGAATGACTTCACCCTCGGAAAAGCTCTGGGTTCTTCCTTCGTGTGCCGCCAGAAGTGCTTCAAAGCTGTTGTCTTCGTGTTGATCGACGCCTGCAGCTGTCTGGCGCCTGGTTGGGGCGCTTCCCTCCGCAGTACCTCCTGCGGCGGTCTGCGCATCGTTGATATCCAGTGACATTCTCTCCTCCTGATTATTACCCGAACAAGACGGTATCCGTCCCATCCGGGATCTTTTCAAATCTAATGATTGCAATGATTGCCTGGTGATCTGGCGGGAACAGAAAAAGATTACCCGAAGAGTGTACCGGCCTGAGTTGCGGGTGAAACAAGATGTATCATTCCTTCGATCACGAAAAGTATCAAAAGAAACTTATACTCCCGCGCCCGTCTCTTGTCAAGTAACGGTTTCTATGGAAGTTAGCGGAGCCAATCCGGATTCATCCGCGGTCTTCCGGGTCTCGGGATGCATTGCAGCGCTTTTTCCATGAATCGGGCGGGTTGGGGACCGCGCATCGAACGGCTCAGCATGCCACATTGTCTGAATTGCAGGAGGGAGGGAAGAACTTTTGGAAAGTACTTGCGCCATCAGGTATAATAGGCGTTTTTGCGAGGTCAGTATGAAAAAGGATATCCATCCCAAGTATCACCAGATAACGGTCAGTTGTGCCTGCGGGAATCGCTTTGAAACCCGTTCCACAAAAAAAGAGATCCGCCTGGAAATCTGCTCGGCATGCCACCCGTTTTTTACCGGGAAGCAGAAATTGATCGATACCGCCGGTCGCATTGAACGGTTCCAGAAGAAATACGGCCTGAAATAGCCGGCCCCGCACGGGTCAGGATGCATCCATGCCAGCTAAGGGCAAGAAAAGCTCGCCTGAGGATATTCTCGTAGGCGGACAGGCGGTCATCGAAGGCGTCATGATGCGCACGCCGTATGCATACGCCGTGGCGATTCGCCGTGCCGACGGCTCGATTACCATCAAGAAAGAGGCCGTGCGCCGGCTGGCCGATCTGTGGAAGCCCCTCACCTGGCCTGTGATCCGCGGATTTGCAGTTCTGGTGCAGTCCTTGGCCCTGGGCATCCGCACCCTCAACTTCTCCTTCAATGCCGCGATGGCCGATGCCTCGCCGAAACCGGAGACTTCGGGTCCGAAAGGCGCAGCCCCGGCCGACCAGGAGAACGGCTGGCTTCCGGTAGCGCTGTCCATGGGTGCGGCGCTCATCTTTGCCGTTGCCATTTTCATTCTGGCGCCGCTGTATATCACAACGTGGCTCAAGGGATTCTTCCCGGCGGTTCACAACTGGCTCGTCTTTAATCTGGTCGACGGGGTGATCCGGGTGGTCTTTTTCCTGGCCTATATCCTGATCATCGGTAAAATGAAGGACATCCGCCGCGTCTTTCAATACCACGGGGCCGAACACAAGGTGGTTCACACCTGGGAGGCCCGCGAAGAGCTGACAGTCGAAAATGCGCGCTCGAAGTCGACCCTGCACCCGCGCTGTGGCACCAGCTTTCTTCTTTTTGTGATGGTGGTCAGCATCGTGGTCTTCTCGCTCTTCAAGTTCCAGGCCTTCTGGGCCATTTTCCTCTCGCGCGTGATTCTGCTCCCTTTTATCTCAGGGCTGTCATACGAACTGATTCGCTTCTCCGCGCCGCGCAGCCGGAAGGGTTTTTTCCGCCTGGTGGTTCTTCCCGGACTCAACCTGCAGCGCATAACAACCAAAGAGCCCAGCGACGATCAGCTGGAAGCGGCCATCCGCGCCCTGCAGGAAGCGCTTGAGCTCGATGGCATCAAGGCGCGCGAAGCTCAGGCGGCGGCTTAGCGGCTTTTCGGGCCCGACCCCCATTGCCGGCACCGGTGCCGGATACAACCTTTTGCGCGGCAAATAAGCCTATGATGGACAAGCTGAACGAAATCGAGAAAAAATTCGAAGAACTCAACCGGCAGCTGGCGGATCCCGCCGTCTTCGCGAATCCGGCCGCATACCAGAAGTATGCCAAAGCGCATCGGGAACTGAGCGGGATCGTAGAAAGGTTTCAGGAGTACAAGGGCCTCCTGCGCAGCGTCGAGGAGACGCGTTTTCTCGTGCAGACGGAGGGCGATACGGAAATGAGGCAGATGGCGGAGGATGAGCTCAAGGCGCTCGAGCAGAAAGCGGAAGCCTGCCAGAAGGATCTGCAAATGCTGCTTATGCCGCGGGATCCCAACGATGAAAAAAACGTTTTGCTCGAAATCCGCGCCGGCACCGGCGGGGATGAAGCGACCTTGTTTGCCGCCGAGCTCTTCCGAATGTACAGCCGCTTCGCCGAGCGTTCCGGCTGGCGGGTGGAGGTGATGGAGGAACACCTGTCCGAGGTGGGCGGTTTTAAGGAGATCATCGCCATCGTCGAAGGCAATGGGGTCTATAGCAAGCTCAAATATGAGAGCGGCGTTCATCGGGTCCAGCGAGTCCCGGCTACCGAGGCCAGCGGCCGGATTCACACCTCCGCGGTCACGGTTGCCGTACTGCCGGAAGCCGATGATGTCGAAATCGTCGTCGATCCCAAAGATATCCGCATCGACACTTTCTGCTCGTCCGGACCCGGCGGCCAGTCCGTGAACACGACCTACTCGGCGGTCCGCATCACGCACCTCCCTTCCGGACTTGTGGTGTCGTGCCAGGATGAGAAATCCCAGATCAAAAACCGGGCCAAAGCGATGCGCGTGTTGCGTTCCAGGTTGTACGATCTCGCTCTGCAGGAACAGCAGAAATCGATCGCGGAAAACCGACGCAATCAGGTGGGCAGCGGCGATCGCAGCGAAAAAATCCGGACCTACAATTTTCCCCAGAATCGCGTTACCGATCACCGGATCGGGTTGACCACGCACAATCTTCCCGGCATCCTCGATGGCGACATAAGTTCCATGCTCGATGCGCTGATCACGCACTATCAGGCCGAAAAGCTGAAACAGGCGGTGCTCGCCTGACCGGATTATTCACGAACGGCAGTATCTGTTTGGGCATATGGTCAGCGGCAGCGAAAAGCGGCCACGGATTCCACTGATTTTTTGAGGGCACCGCCATTGGGGGAGTGTTTCTTGCACCCTCCAGGAGGCTGGCAAAGACAACATCATTTGGCGCGCCTCAATATTACCTTATGCATTTAAAATCGGTGGAATCCGTGGCTGCTTTTAAAAAGGCTAAATAATTACCGGGTGTACTGTATGAATTCGGGCCACACCCCCGCTGAAAATTCAACAACTCTTTGGGCGGCACTCCGGCCGGCAATTGCGGAGTTTCAGGCCGCGGGAGTGGATTCCCCGCGGCTCACCGCAGAAGTGCTCATGGCACACGTCCTGGATTGGAAGCGGGCGCGCCTCATCGCCCGCCTTCACGATCCCGGCATTTTGTCTCCGGCGGACCAGGAGAGATTCCGGGAACTGACCCGCCGCCGGGCGGCTGGGGAACCGCTGCAGTACCTGACCGGGGAGCAGGAGTTTTACGGGCTTTCATTTCATGTCACCCCCTCCGTGCTGATTCCCAGGCCGGAAACCGAGATTCTGGTGGAAAAGGCGGTGGCCCTGGCTCGTGGACGCCAGCGAACCATCCGCTTTGCCGATATTGGAACCGGATCCGGATGCATTGCGGTCTCGCTTGCTCATGAGATTCCACAGATTCAGGGTTGGGGAATCGACATATCGGTCGAGGCGCTGGCGGTGGCCGGGAACAACGCGCGGCGGCTGGGTGTCTCCCCGAGGGTCGAGTTCATCTGCGCCGATCTCCTTGAGCCATTCGCTGCCCAACCGGTTTTCGATCTTATCGTGAGCAATCCCCCCTACATCTCTGCTGGCGGAAGCCGGCAATCTGCCGGGACACGTGCGTGATCACGAGCCTCACACCGCCCTGTTCGGCGGAAAGAGCGGGCTTGAAATCTACCGGCGCCTGATTCCGCAGGCGGCCGCCCGGCTGGTTCCTGAAGGATTTCTGCTGCTGGAAGTCGGCGCCATGCAGGCGGTCGATGTGATCGAGATTCTGCGGCACGAGGGTCTCTGCCAGGTGGAAATCCTCGAGGATTTGCAGCGCATTCCCCGCTGCCTGGCCGCATGCCGGCCTCCGGCCCGGGCTGAACTTTCGGAATCAGCGGGGAGGTCTTGACATCCTCCGCTTTCCAGAATAAGAGGTATTCGTCAGGCAGGAAACGGAGCGCCAGGGATCGCAAGACACCCGAGGACACGGGAAAGCACGGAAGAACACGGAGCGGCTCCGTGTGCAGGGCCCGGTGCAAAAGCCCTGCCCCGGATCTTCCGTGCCCCCAAGATTTTCAGTGATGGGCACATTTCCGGCGCCGCATGCTGTTATTCATGCGTTTGCAAAGGACGTTCATGAATAATCAGGTTGAATGGGGGAAACATGGATAAGATTCGAGTCACCGGCGGAGTGCCCCTGGCCGGCCGTGTCATGATCAGCGGGGCGAAGAACGCCGCCCTCCCTGCCATGGCAGCGGCCCTGCTCACACCGGAAGCGGTCGAGCTGGAGAATATCCCCTGCGTTCAGGATATCTTCACCACCCGCCGACTATTGGCCGCCTTGGGGGTCGAAGCGGTAATCGACGCCACGGCATCGATGGTCCGGCTCAGGGCGGAGACCCTGACCTCGCGCGAGGCTCCTTACGAACTCGTGAAAACCATGCGTGCCTCCATCCTGGTCCTGGGCCCGCTGGTGGCGAGGTTTGGCTTTGCACGCGTCTCCCTCCCGGGCGGCTGCGCCATCGGCGCCCGTCCGGTGAACCTCCACCTGATGGGCCTGGAAAAAATGGGGGCGAAGTGTGACCTCGTCCACGGGTATGTCGAGGCCAGCTGCGGGCGTCTCCAGGGCGCCCGCATTCTCATGGACACGGTTACGGTTACCGGGACGGAAAACCTGATGATGGCCGCATGCCTGGCGCAAGGGGAAAGCGTGCTCGATAATGCGGCGTGCGAACCGGAGATTGTCGATCTCGCGGATCTGCTGCGGGGGATGGGGGCGCAGATCGAGGGGGACGGGACGAGGACTGTGCGGATCCGGGGCGTCGACGGGCTCCACGGGTGTCGCCACCGCGTCATCCCCGACCGCATCGAAGCGGGTACCTTTGCCACGGCGGCTGCGCTCACGCGCGGTGATGTCGTGGTGGAGCGCTGCCGGCCGGACCACATGGCGGCGCTGCTGGAACAGCTGGAGCGTACGGGGGCTGATGTCCAGGTCCAGGCTCCGGACAAGGTCAGAGTCCGCGGGAGCAGTCCGATCCGCTCCCAGGATGTTACCACGCTCCCCTTTCCGGGGTTTGCCACCGACATGCAGGCCCAGTACATGGCCCTGATGACGCAGGGGGATGGAACCGCGGTGATTACGGAAACGATCTTCGAAAATCGCTTCATGCATGCCCAGGAATTGGTTCGCATGGGGGCGGAGATCTCCATTGACGGGCCGCGCGCTGTCGTCAAGGGCGGGAAAGCTCTGAACGGAGCCAAAGTGCTGGCTTCGGACCTGCGCGCCAGCGCTTCGCTGATCCTGGCCGGCCTGGTCGCCCAGGGGGAAACGGTCGTGGATCGCGTCTACCATCTCGACCGCGGCTACGACCACATCGAGACCAAGCTGGCCGGGCTGGGCGCCATCATCGAACGGTTCAAATGATTCCGTTTGCGGTCAAACGCCGGCTTCTCTATGCTTACAGGAAAATCATGACGATCACGAACGGTTGCATATTTTGCCGGATTGTCAGCCGTGATCAGCCCGCCCGGCTGCTTCATGAGGACGACATCTGCGTCGCCTTCGAGGACATCAGTCCCAAGGCGCCAGTTCATGCGCTGATCGTGCCCCGCAAGCACATTCCGACGCTGAAGGACATCGAAGCCACGGATGAGAATCTTCTGGGGCACCTGCTGCGGGTGGCTGCGCACGTAGCCGAAAGCAAGGGCCTCAGCGGCTTCCGCACCGTGATCAACACCAATGCCGAAGCGGGCCAGACGGTATTTCACCTGCACGTTCACGTGTTGGGCGGACGGACCATGCGCTGGCCTCCCGGCTGAGTTCAGGGAGCGAATCATGACCACAGAGGAACGACCGTTACAGATCATTGCCGACTTCACGAAGAACTCGCCGCGGGTGTACGCCAACTATGTGCAGGTGAGCATATCCCCGATCGACTGCACCCTCACCTTCTGTGATGTCGTCGGACCCATCAACGACGAAGAGGCGCTGCGGATGCAGAAAAGCGGCAGCCTGCCGGCGCCCGTGCGCGCGGTGCTGGTGATTCCGAACCAGATCGTTCCCGGTCTGATCCAGGCCCTGCAGGCGCAGCAGGACAAGCAGGCGGGGATGGGCAAGCCGACGGGCACAACCGTCCAATAGCAGAGCCTATTTTCGGAACAGCTTCTCATGCGCCTATGGCGCACCCGGTGACGCATGAAAATGTTTTGTGCTCTCATCGCGCGTTCTCTGCGCCGCCCTTTCAGGGCTGTTGCCAGCTCTCCCGTTTTCCCAGGGCTCACGCCCTGGGCTTTGTTGCACCATCCCTTCGGGATTATGGCAGTCGTGAACTGCCTGACCCTTCGGGATTGTTGCAGTCATAAACTGCCTGACTCTTCAGGATTGTTGCGGTCGTGAGCGGCTAAGCCCTGAAAGGGCGCAATAGCACAGCCCAGGGCGTAAGCCCTGGGCTAAGGTGCCGAGATTTCAAGCCCTGAAAGGGCGGCACAGGGATGGAAGAGTGAATTGGCGCCACATTCGGTCTTATTTTCGGAACAGTAAGTGGCAGAGATCGTTCACAGATTCCCGACTGTGTGCCCCGGCAACCTATTTGACCTTCTTGCCTTCCACCGCGACTTCGAGGGTTGCTGTGCCGCCTCCCAACTCGGCGGGAAGAGTTGCCGTAATGGTAATGGTCTCCGTGCCGGCGCTATCCAGGGTCGTCAACGCCACCTTGAACACGGCCGCGCCAGTTGTTAGACGGTTTTTTTGCTAAGCGAGAATGAGGCGACGGCCTTTGGGCTCGGGTATGGGATCGCCAAATTCTTTTGCCGTTTCGATCCATAGCGCGATAGCTTCCTGAGCACTGGCGAGCGCTGCCTCTTGAGTTGTTCCATGAGCTGCGCAGCCTGGGAGTTCTGGGACTTCGGCCACAAATGCCTGATCCTCCACACTCCAGTAAATGATGACTTCGTACCTGTTCATTCTGTTTCACCCAGATGGTACTTCAAAAGTACGTTTCGGACTTGGCGGACCTGATATGGCTTTACCTCGCTGCCTTCACGCTGCAGGTTGATCTTCTCTTCAATCCCGGCCTCACGAAAGATGTGATGGCTCCCTCGAATTCGCATATCGAAACCCAGATTCAGGAGCAACTGCCGAAGGTCATCAAATCGGATTGTAGGATCCGAGGTTCCGCTCGACACGCGGCGCAGCGTCTTGCTGGTGCCCATACCGACATTCTGCACCAGGATGGTGAGGAAGCATGAATCCGTCTAACGTTGCGGCTCAGGCGCGCTGCTTTTCCGCGGCGCCTGAAGCCGGATGTTCGACCTTCTCTGTGATCTCCGTGAAATTCCCGCGCCAAATGTCGAATTCTGCACTGGTCTTCCAGCTTTGCACATCAGGCCGGGCGTCGATCCATGCTGTGATTTTCTTCAGTCTGGTCTCTCGATCGTCGGATCGACCGCCAAGCTCGATAACCACGTCAAGGTTGTCTCCCTTACCGCCACCCCCGCAGTAACATCCGTTTGCCTCGACTGCTTCTGCTATGAAGGCGTCCAGGAACTCATCGAAATTGTCCTTTCGATTCCGCATAACGATGAGTTGCCGTCCCCACTCGGTAAACTCGCCACGATGCTTCTTCTTACGCAGTCGCTTTTTCATCTTTTTAGGTCGAACGGTCGGGTGCAGCGGCGTGTGCGAGCGCCGAGGGTGTGCGGCATCCGACAATTGCCGGGGCTTCGTGGATCAACTCGTCGTTCTCAAGGGCCTCTACCATGAAAAGGGCGAAGTCCACGCGGCGCGTCATATTGCTCTCGAGGATGGGATCACCCACGTGCCGACTCCACACGGGCAGGCCCTGGCTCTCGCCCTCTTCAAGGTCGCTCCCACGCACGACCGTCCACCGGGTGTCGCTGGCAAACACCCGCCGGCACGCTTCCACCTGGTCGTCGATGTCCACGACGCGAACCAGCCGCGTGAGCCAGCGTCACGGCCTTCACGGCCGCTTTGAAGGTCCGCGAGTACACGTCCTGGCCGTCCCGCGTAATATGCCAGCCGCAGGAGAATATGAGGCGCGCGCCCGGACGCGCGTAGTCGAGTACCGCCTGGGCCGTTCCCGACGAGTAGTGGTGAACCCCCCAAGGGACCAGCACGGTGAGCACCCCGTCACACCCTGCGACAGCCTTCTTGATAACCTCGCGGTCGTTCGTAGCGCCGGGAATGACTGTGATGCGCCCTTTGAACGCGTCGAGTTTGCCTACGCTGCGCTCCCGACAGACGCCAACCACCTCGTAGCCCCGGTCAAGCGCGTGCTGCACCATGTACTTGCCGAGCTTCCCAGAGGCCCCGACAATGCAGACTTTCATCGAATGCATCCCTCACCTCCAAAGGAACTGCCACATAGCGTTGCGGCTCACCCGCGGCCGCATGCGGTTTCCGATAGCGCGGCCGTCGGATGCAGCCGCGTGTTAGGCGGTCCTCAGTCGCCTCGGCACCACCGATTGACCGGTTCACCAGTTCCGCCCACTTGGGTGAAGCGACGGCCCTAGCCAGGTCTACTTGCTCCTGGAAGCTATCTTTCTCTGGCGGTCGGCAATTTTGCTCAAAGCGCGGAGTGCCTCGTTCACGGTCTTGGAATCAGGGAATAGTTCTGCCACATCGGGGTCCAGAATGATGATATTTGTGCCCTCCGCAAACCGCTTCGCGTATTTTCCGCGCTCGCCGCCTGAAAAGTCGTATTCAGCGCGCATCTCAGCTATTCTGGGAGTGCTTCTACCTCTTTTCATAATCCCCGCCCTCATAGGCTTTCCTCTCTTTGGCGGTCGCCTCGCGTGCGCTGATGATCCGAATTCCAACTCCCCGCTCGACATGGACCACAACGACGAGTCGACCCCGGTTCGAGACACCGACGAGCACCCACCTTTGCTCTCGGGCCGAGTGCAGCTCGTCCGCGATCGTCAGCGACAAGGTATCGCCAAACACCGTCATCGCCTCCTCGAATGATACACCGTGCTTCGTAAGGTTTGATTCTGCCTTATTGCTGTCCCATTCGAATCGGAGTGCCATCCATCGGATCCTGCACGCATCTCTTCGGTCCAACGCCAGCGCTCAGCGGCGCGCGCCTTTTGCGGGTCCGCTGGAGCGCATAGTTAGGTTCCGATGATTTCGTTAAGACCCTCAACAACCTGGGCAACCTCTTCCGGCGTGGCTCTGGCAATTCGAGAGCCGATACGTTCGATGGAGAGTGTGCGAATTTGACTGATCTTGACCCAGGATCTCTTGAGAAGCTCCTGGGAATGGAGCTCAAAAGTTAAAGGGAAGGCAGCACGCTGTGGCTGACTTGTTAGCGCGGCCGCGATCACGGTCCCGGAGCGCTCATTGAACACGTCATGGCTGAGAATAAGTACTGGACGCTTGCCCGCTTGCTCCCTGCCTCGCACCGGGTTGAGATCAGCCCAGCGGATTTCTCCCCTTAGTATTCGGGCCATTCAGACAGGTCCTCAGACAGTCCTTCTTCTGCGAGCGCCTTTTCAAAAGGAGGATCCAATTTAGCGCATTCTCGGGCCAACCGAGTCCGTTTCAGCCGCGCGAGTTTTTCCTCGACGGCCTCTTGGATCGCTTGGCTGCGGCTGGGAAACATGGATTGTTCGACCAGTTCATCCAGGCGGTCCAGGGTCGATGCATCGATGGTAATGGCAATCTTGGATCTAGACATCTGCAGCCTCTAAGTATGACTATATGTCATACCAGGCTTCCCGTCAAGGACCGGGTAGGTTCGGAACCTAACTTAAATTATGCGGGTCTCGATAACTGGATAGGCTGCCAGTTGGCGTCCGCTTATCCCATCAAGACTCGACCATGAAAACGGCCATTTCATTAATAATCAACTGGTTATGGGTGATCCCATTGGCGGCTTATCCAGATACGCCGCGAGCGACGCCCGCTTAGCTGGATAACAAGGGCGGATGCGGCCGAACCATGCCCCGCCTATTACACCCGCTGCCGGAATGCACCGCATAAGCCAAAATCTCATACGCCACTGTCCAGAGAGCTCCGAACCCCTCGCCCGCCACGATTCAAAACGTGCGTGTAAATCATCGTCGTGCTGACATCACTGTGCCCCAGAAGCTCCTGAATCGTCCGGATGTCGTACCCATCTTCCAGCAAGTGCGTGGCAAAGGAGTGACGAAGGGAGTGACAGCTGGCCGGCCTGGCAATTCGCGCCTGAAGAGCCGCCCGGCGCACAGCCTTCTGCAACACCGACTCGTGGAGATGATGCCGGCGTTTCCGCCCCGACACCGGATCCAGATAAAAACGGGTCGCCGGGAAAACCCACTGCCAGCCCCACTCCCACGGAGCCTTGGGATACTTGCGCTCGATTGCCTGAGGAAGCTCGACGCTGCCCATACCAAGCCGAAGATCTTCTTCATGCTGGCGGCGCACCCCTTCCATGTGCACAGCCAGCGGATCCATAACCCTGCCCGGGAGCAGCGTCACGCGATCCTTGTTGCCCTTCCCGTCACGAACCGCGATTTCCTTGCGGGTGAATTCCACATCCTTGATGCGCACCCGACAGCACTCAAGCAGCCGCAACCCGGAGCCGTAAAGCAGCGACGCCATGATCCACTCGACCCCTCGCAGGTTGCCGAGCAGCGCCTTTACCTCCGCGCGCGATAGCACGACCGGCAGATGAACCGGCCGCCTGGCGCGCACGATGTCACCCACCCAGTCAAGGTTTTTTTGCAAAACCTCTCGATAAAGAAAAATCAGCGCACACAACGCCTGGTTCTGTGTAGATGCGCTGACTTTGCCTTCGACGGCAAGGTGCGTGAGAAACTGCGAGATCTCCGCCTCGCCCATTTCCGACGGGTGCCGCTTCCCGTGAAACAGAATAAAACGACGTATCCATCCGACATAGGACTTGGCCGTTCTGCGACTGTAGTTGCGCCGACAGATTTCACCGCGCACACGGTCAAGGAGCTTCGGCTTTTCCGGGTAAGGTGCGACCTTCTCATACACAAAGGTGGGGGACTCTGGGACGAAGGAATACGAGATCGGCGATATCACCTCACGTCCTTGCATCGGCAGTCACTCAAGTATCAGCAATGATCCTTTTTCATGACGTGCTCGGCATCGACCGCGGACTCGTGCCGCGACGACTAGAGTTCGAATCCTGCCGATTTCAGGGCCTGCCCCGTCAGCGCGCCGGCGGGCGTCGATGATGGGTAGCCTGCTCGTAGGCGTAGGCAAGCTTGATGAGGGTTGCCTCGCTCCACGCCCGGCCGAAGATCGTCATGCCGGCTGGAAGAGTTCCGCCCCGGGTGTAGCCCATGGGCACGTTGATCGCAGGGAACCCGGACGTGGGCGAGAACACCTGGCTATTGTCGCCC
The DNA here is from genome assembly GCA_963824985.1 of Terriglobia bacterium. Taxonomy (GTDB): domain Bacteria; phylum Acidobacteriota; class UBA6911; order UBA6911; family UBA6911; genus JAFNAG01. The sequence continues at coordinate 180,275 of CAWGRQ010000043.1, read as the reverse complement.
GCCTGCCTTTGATTTGCGCTTCCGATGAGCTGGGGCGGCTGGCTCCACGTCGGGTACACGAAGGCATCCAGCTTCAAATCATCCATAACCTTGGTCACGGCGGCCCCGAACGCTTCGCGGTAGGCGGCGTCTGCCTTGCAGGCATCGCTATCAGGACCCTCGGGAGTGCTGCGCTGGGACTGTTCCAACCGGGATCGAACCGACTCGTGAAACTTGCCTGATGCGATGATTTCCTCGAGGCTGTGCATCGGAACGCGATCACCCTGTTTCGCGAGGTACTCGTTGATGTCGTACTTGAATCCGCGGCACGGGTTTCCGCCCTGGGCGCGGCGGATCTCGGTGAGATCGACCGGCGCGGGGTCGACAATCTCGGCGCCCGCCGCCTTCAGATCTTCGAGTGCCCGGGCAAAGACCTTCGCGACCTCGTCATCGACGGGGAGGTTGGCGCGCTCGTATGCCTGATGCAGCACGCCGATCCGCGCGCCTTTCAGGCCGTCACGCACCAGAGAAGCGGCATAGTTTGGGATCGCGCGCCCGCGGCTGCGCATCGTCATCGGATCATCCGGATCCTCACCGACGATCACCTGGAACACCGCGACCGCATCCTCGACCGTCCGGGTCATCGGGCCGGCGACATCGGCAAGGTAGCTCAGCGGGATTACTCCGGCCCGGCTGGTAAGACCCATCGTCGACCGGATGCCGACCAGCGCGTTATGCGCCGAAGGTCCGCGAATGGAATTGCCCGTGTCCGAACCGAGCCCCACCAGACCGAAGTTGGAGGCGATCGCCGCCGCCGTGCCGCCGCTTGAGCCGGCCGGGACACGATCCAGGGCGTACGGGTTTTTGGTCGTGCCCAGAATCGAATTCACCGTCTCCAGCGGGCTGAACGCGAATTCGGCCATGTTGGATTTGGCGATCACGATCGCGCCCGCCGCCTTGATCCGCTTGACGAGAAACGCATCCTTGTTGGACACAAATCCCTGCAGCGACGACGATCCGTCGGCACTCTGGAGGCCAATGGTCTCGAAGTTGTCCTTCACGACGGTCGGAACACAGTGAAGCGGGCCGGTCAGGCCACCCTGGGCGAAGCGACGGTCCAGGGCATCCGCCTCTTTCAGCGCTTCGGGGTTGATCTGGACGATGGCATTGAGAGCAGGACCCCGTTTGTCATTGGCGTCGATGCGCTTGAGGTATCGATCGACCAGGTCGTGACAGGTCAGTTGCTTGGCCTTCATGGCAGCATGGACCAGGGCGATGGTGGCTTCCTCGAGCTGAAGTCCCGCGGGCTTCCGTGCCTGGGGCGCGGCCGGGGCCGGGAGCAGGACGAGAAGCAAGAGGAAAAAGGCAGAAACAAGGCGCCAACCGGCATGTGGCATTTTGTCATTCACAGGCTGCTCCGAAAATAAGTCAAATTAGGTGCGGGCAGGCGCCTCCTGGCCTGGACCTGGACTTAGACCTGGACTTGGTCTGATGCGGACGAGGTCCACGTCCAGGACGAGGTCGAGGTCCAAGTCGGAGTCTGCATATCGCGATGCCCATTTTCATGCGTCACCGGGTGCGCCATAGCGCATGAGGAGCTGCTCCGAAAATAGAGTCTACATCTTCAGGCACCGCGTTCTTCAGATCATCGGAATCTTGACGCCGCGCCGCCGTGCGAACTCTCTGGCTTCATCGTAACCGGCATCCACATGGCGCGCGATGCCGATACCCGGATCGTTGGTAAGCACGCGTTCGATCCTGCGATCCATCTCCGCGGTGCCATCGGCGACGGTTACCTGGCCGGCGTGCATGGAATAGCCCACCCCCACCCCGCCGCCGTCATGGAACGACACCCAGGAGGCGCCGCTGGCCGTGTTGAGCAGGGCATTGAGAATCGGCCAATCCGCCACGGCGTCCGATGTGTCCTTCATGGACTCGGTTTCGCGGTATGGGGAAGCAACGGAACCGCAATCGAGATGATCTCTCCCGATGACGATCGGCGCCTTGATGATTCCACGCCTGACCAGGTCGTTCATGCGCAGGCCGAACGCCGCCCGCTCCCCATAGCCGAGCCAGCAGATACGCGCCGGCAGGCCCTGGAAAGCGGATCCGCTCCCGTGCCAGCCGTATCCAGTTGCACAGGGACTCGTTCTCCGGGAACATTTCCAGCACCAGGTCGTCCGTAATGGCGATGTCGCGCGGGATCACCGGACAGCGCGGCCCAGCGGAATGGGCCCCGCCCCTCGCAGAAGAGGGGCCGGACATATGCGGGGACGAATCCCGGAAAATCGAAAGCATTCGTGACCCCGGCCTTGAGAGCGTGTCCGCGGATGTTGTTGCCGTAGTCGAAGGTGATGGCTCCCTGGGCCTGCAGCGCCAGCATGGCGCGCACATGAGTGGCGATGGCATTCATGCTCCGCCGCACATATTCGTCCGGATTATCGTGCCGCAGCCGGACAGCCTCCACCAGGGTAATCCCGTCGGGAACATAGCCGTTGAGCGGGTCATGGGCGCTCGTCTGATCGGTCAATGCATCAGGAGTGAAGCCGCGGCGCACGAGTTCCGGGAGAACTTCGGCGCAGTTGCCGACCAGGCCGACCGACAGGGCCTGACCTGCGCGGGCAGCCCCCTGGACGAGCGCCAGGGCTTCATCCAGATCATAAGAAATCTTCTGGCAATAGCCGGTCTTGAGCCTTTTCTGAATTCTTTCCGGGTCGACATCGATTCCGAGGAATGCCGCCCCGAGCATGGTGGCCGCGAGCGGTTGGGCGCCCCCCATGCCGCCGAGCCCGCCTGAGACCAGAATCCTGCCTGCCAGTTTGCCGCCGAAATGCTGCCGTGCCATTGAGGCAAAGGTTTCGTAAGTCCCCTGGACAATTCCCTGGCTGCCGATGTAAATCCAGCTCCCGGCGGTCATCTGGCCGTACATCATCAGGCCGAGAGCCTCCAGGCGCCGGAACTCAGTCCAGTTATCCCAGTTTCCGACCAGATTGGCGTTGGCAATCAACACCCGCGGGGCATATTCATGAGTGCGGAAAACGCCGACCGGTTTGCCGGACTGAACCAGCAGGGTTTCATCGTTTTCGAGCCGCTGCAGGGAAGCGACGATCGCGTGATAGCATTCCCAGTTACGGGCGGCCTTTCCGCTGCCCCCATATATAATCAGCTCGTCGGGGCGCTCCCCGACCTCTTCATCGAGGTTGTTCATCAGCATGCGCATGGCAGCTTCCTGATGCCATCCCTTGCAGCTCAGAGTTGATCCTCTGGGTGCCTGAATCTTTATTCCTGATCTGGTCTCGGCCATACGGTTCTCCTGCGGCATCGGGGTTGTTTTCACGCAGCCGCATGCTAGTACATTTGACCGGATGCATCAAGGGAGGCGCGTGCCTGTGTGAAATCGGAAGCGGGATTCAGCAGCCTGCCACCGCTTTCAGTATGAATGAGGGGAAAAAACGCCACGGATTTCACGGATTACACAGATTCAAAAAACCTTGCGGATCCCTTCGTTTGAACTGGAGCGACCGGGCGATGGTGTCGCGCAGCGGCGTCATTCCATGATTGAGAATTTTTCAAATCTGTGTAATCCGTGAAATCCGTGGCGTTTTTGTTTTGATTTCCCCAGGAGTAGTCCCCACTCCCGATTAGATTCGGCATCGGGCCGACGTCGATCGACGAGCAACCTGCTTTGAACGGTTTTTGCGCGCCCGGAAGGGCTTTTGCTATAATGAGCTCCGAAGAAGGCGAGGCTGAGACCCACATGACGCCGGAGCGAGTGGAAAATCGCTGATGGAGCGACATCAAGGTTCAAGAGAGGGCGGGTCACCGACATATTCGGACGTCTCAGGCGCGGACGCGCAGGGCAAGCGGACGGAGAAGGACGGGTTCATGGAGCGGGCCGGACAACAGATTCTGGAAAAGCAGAAGGACTTCCTCTTTCCCTCCATTGTTACCTATTACTCTGAGCCCCTGATCGTGGAACGCGGCCAGGGCCTGCATCTCTATGATTTGGAAGGCCGTGAATACCTCGATTTCTTCGGGGGCATCCTCACGATCATCGCCGGCCATTGCAACGACCGGATCACCGACGCTCTGGTCGAGCAGGCACGCAAACTGCAGCATACGTCTACCCTGTTCATCACCACGCCCCAGGTGGAGCTGGCGGAAAAGCTGGCCGCGATCACTCCGGGGCGCCTGCAGAAAAGTTTTTTCACGAACAGTGGCACGGAAGCCAATGAAACCGCGCTTCAGGTCGCGCGCGCGTATACGGGGCGGCATGAAGTCATCGCCCTGAGGCACGCCTACAGCGGCAGATCGGCTCTGGCCATGAGCATAACAGGCCAATATGCCTGGCGCACGGGCGGCTCCGGTCATCCCGGAGTCGCCCATGCGCACAATGCCTATTGTTATCGCTGCCCATTCGAGAAGACGTATCCGGACTGCAACCTGATTTGCGCCCGGGACATGGAGGAAATGATTCGTACCGCCACCAGCGGGCAGCTGGCGGCCTTTATTGCTGAACCGATACAGGGCGTGGGTGGATTCATCACTCCGCCCAAGGAGTATTTTACAATCGTTGCGGAGATCATCCGCAGATATGGCGGGATTTTTATCAGCGACGAAGTACAAACGGGATTTGGCCGGACCGGAGGGAAATGGTTCGGCATCGAGCAATGGGGAGTCCAGCCCGACATCATTACGGTCGCAAAAGGTCTGGGCAACGGGTTCCCTGTCGGGGCCACCATTGCTACCCCCGAAATCGCTGATGCGCTCAAGGGATTAACCATCTCCACATTCGGCGGCAACCCGATGGCGGCGCGCGCAGCCAGGGCAACGATCGAACTGATCGAATCGGAAGGCCTGCTTGAGAATGCGCGGGTTACAGGGGAGTATTTGCGGGATCGACTCGAGGAGCTGAAGGACAGGCACCTCATCATCGGGGATGTCCGCGGAATGGGGCTTATGCAAGCCCTGGAGCTGGTACGGGATCGCGAGACCAGGCAGCCGGCCGTTGACGAGACGCGCCGGTTTATGGATCTGACCAGGGCCAACGGCCTGATTCTCGGCAAAGGGGGACTGTACGGAAACGTGATCCGCATATCCCCCGCTCTGACGTGCACCAGGAGGGATGTAGACGATGCCTTTGTCTTGCTGGATCGTTCTTTGAACCAGCTCCAACAGGCTTAACCGGACGCATACCCTGCCTGATCAGCACGGAGAGACCCGGCGGCAGAGAGCGCTGCCACCCCCCGCCTCGTTCTGGATGCCCGCGCGAGATTTTCCGGAGGAAGAGCTTCATGCCAGCTCGCGTGAGAACCTGCTGGAGCCGATTCAGGCGCTGCACAGCCGGGCTTCGCCAGCCGCAAGAGGCGATGACAAACCGCAGGCAGGAATACCTGCCAACCCAATTTTGGCAGCATATGCTGGAGAGCCAATGACCACATTGATCAAAAATGGAACCATCATTACGGCCACCGACAGCTATAAGGCCGACATCCTGATTAAGAACGGCGTAATCACCGAAATCGGCCGGGAGATTTCAAAAATCGCCAGCGAGATTATCGACGCGGCGGATAAATGGATTCTGCCCGGCGCCGTTGATATCCACACGCATCTGGACACCCAGGTCGACGGCATGACAACCGTGGATGACTTCGAAACCGGCACCGCCGCCGCCGCCGCCGGCGGAACCACGACAGTGGTCGATTATGCCCAACAAGCGCCCGGATCAAGTCTGGCCCAGACCCTGAGCGAATGGAGGGCCAAAGCCGATACTCGCGCTGTAGTCGACTATGGGTTTCACATCGCTTTGAGCGAAGTGAATGATGCCGTCCTGAGCGAAATCCCCGCCATGGTGGAGGCTGGGATTACGAGCTTTAAGATCTCGCTCGACGGGATCGGAGAGTCGCGGATCAGTGACGCTGCCGTGGTGGAGTTCCTGCAGAGAGTTACGGCCGCGGGCGCGTTACCCTGCGTACATGCCGAAAACGGCGAGGTGATCGACCTGCTTTGGCGGCGCTCGCTGGCGGCCGGGGCGGTCCAGGCGAAATATATTCCGGCAATCCGGCCGCCGGAAGTGGAGGCCGAAGCCGTTTCTCGTATCATCGCCCTGGCGGATCTCGCACGCACGCCGGTTTACTTCACCAACCTGTCCTCGGCTCATGCGATCGAAAAAGTCAAGGCAGCGCGGGATCGCGGCCAGCTTGTGTACGCCGAAACCTGCACGCACTACCTTACTCTTAACAGCGACTGTTACGAGGGAAGCGACGCTGTCAAGTATTACGTCATACCTCCCCTGCGACCCGCCTGGCATCAGGAGGTCCTCTGGAAGGCATTGACCACAGGGGACATCCAGGTAATCGGCAGTGACCACACCGCCTTCAATTATGCCGGCCAGAAGGATTCCGGGCTGGAAAATTTCATTCAGGCTCCGCGCGGCATTTCCGGTGTCCAGGAACGCCTTGCGGCGATCAGCTCCAGCGGTGTGCAGCGCGGCAGGATCTCGATACACCGCCTGGTGGATCTGCTTTGCACCTCCCCGGCACGGATGTTCGGCCTGTTTCCACGCAAGGGAACCCTCTCGGTGGGCAGCGATGCGGATCTAGTGGTCTTTGATCCGCGGGTCGATTATATTCTTTCAAAGGCGATGGCTCTCTCACGAGTCGATTATTGCGCCTTCGAAGGGATGAGATCTTACGGATCGCCTTGGCTGGTCCTGCAACGGGGCAAAATCATTGCCCGGGATGGCAAGGTGATGGGGCGTCCCGGCGGGGGCGAATTCCTGGCGCGAACGAAAGGAAGCATTCTATAATTGCATCGTGGCAAAAAACCGCCACGGCATTCTGCCGCCCTTCCAGGGCTCTCGATCTTATCAACCTCAAGCCCCGGGCAAGCGCAGCCCGGGGCTACTCTCCTGCCCCCCTCCGGGGGGCCTCCTGAGGCCACCTGCTCTGCGGGTCAAAGCCTCTGGCGGGCATAAGGCCAGGAAGCGACCTGATTAATGGTCTGCGGGGTCCGGAGTCGGGCGATCGGTTTTAACCGCCTCGAGGACGAAGGTCAGCTGCTTTCCCCGCAGCACGAAGCAAAAATGCTGTTCCCATAGTTTGCGGATGAACCGCATGGAGGGGCACCGGTTGTCGAGGTTGACCAGGAACTGCACCCCAAGAGCCTTCCAGATGGAAGCCAGTTCAACGGTTTTGCTCCGGATCCGGAAACGGGCCTTCGTGTAATAGTTGGTGTGATAGGTGGGTTCAAAATAGCTGAAAGAATAGGAATTCAGGTGCCATTTGTGCGTCGGGTCCTGCCAGGAAATCGCGTCGCTGTGGTGAGGGGTGATAATCACCACCCGGGCGTTTGGCCTGCTGATGCGGTAAATCTCTTCCATCACGCCCATAATGGAATCGAGGTGCTCAATGATATGCGTGGCATAAACCTCATCAAACGTATTGTCGCCGAACGGATATGGGCTCCGGTTGAGATCATGGACGACATCCACACCGGGCAGGGGGATGCGATCGATCCCAACGGCGTCGGGGTGTTTCACCCGGCCACAGCCCAATTCCAGTATTTTCGGTCTTTTATTTTCGTTCGCCACGGTCATGATAGATCTTCCTCACTGCGCCAGGCACTTCACCTCTCCAAGCCGGGTGTGCTATTTTAGGTCCGATGAAACAGTGTGCCAAGTGCCGTAGCTTCTATCCCGATTCCTTCGCCTTCTGTCCAATCGACGGTTCCGATCTGGTGTCGCAACCGGGCGGGGAGCCTAAAGCGGCAGCGTACCCCGCCGAACCGGCGCAAATCAAGATCCGAACACTTGCAGTCAGTCTCGGGATTCTTGCCCTGACCAGCATCGTTTGTTTCGTGGCAGTTTTCTCCTATCTCTATCTGAAGCCGAAATACGGGAGCCTCGTGGTGAAAACCACGCCTGCCGGCGCCACCATTCTGGTGGATGGCGCCCAGCGGGGCATATCTCCGATCACTCTTGAAAACCTGCGATCGGGAGGGCACCAGGTGAAGGCGGAGAAGGACGGGTATGTGGAATTCGTGCAGCAGGTGCAGGTCATCCCCTACTCGACGGAAAATGTACTGCTGACGCTGCAGCCCATGGTCTCCAACCTGACCAACGAACAGCTCGCCGAGGTTGAATTGTGGAAGAAAAAGCTGGATACGGCCTACAAGGAAAACATCCTGCTGCCGCCGCCCGACGATTACAATGTTCTTTATTTCGCCGACCGAATTCTGGCGATTGACCCTGCGAATGCCTATGCCGCGGAGGTCAAAACCGGGGTGGCCGAGAGCGTCCGCCAAAATGCCGATCTTGCCTATGCGCGCGAAGACTGGCTCGGGGCCGAGAAGGAATACAAGAACCTGGCCTTCATCTATCCCAATGACATCTCCATAAACGAGCGTCTGGCCGATATCTCGGCGAAGATCGACGCCACCTTCAAGGACCGCGAAAAACAGATCGAGGACTGGAGAGTCAAGGCGGAAGCCGCCTTCAAATCGGGTGCGTTGCTCCCGCCTGACAAAGACAACGCCTGGGACGCGCTGCGCAGCATCCTGCGCCTGGATAAAAAAAACGTCTACGCACAGGGTGCGGTTCTTCACCTCAGGGAAATCCTGCAGAACCGGGGCGACACGAAGCTCAACAGCGGCGATCTGCAGGGGGCGCGCAACGATTTCCGGCTGGTCCTGCAGTACTATCCGGAAGACAATTACAGCAGTTCTCGCCTGGCAATGGTGGAAAACAGACTGGGCGAAGTCGCGCGCGCCGATCAACAGAGGCTCCAGCGGCAGCAGGAGGAACAGCAGCAGTCAAAGGAGAAGCTGGCCAATCTCCGCCTCTCGGCTCTGAATGCCTATCGCTCGGGCGCCCGCGAAAAAGCGCTCGCCGAATGGCAGGAGTATTTGAAGCTTGACCCCAACAGCGACGAAGCCTATTTCTACCTCGGCGCCACCTATTTGGAGCAGAAACAACTCGACACGGCCATCCTGAACTTTGAAAAGTGCATTTCTCTCAACCCCAACAACGCCTATGGGCATCTGAACCTCGGGATTCTTTACGACCGGCATCGCAACGATCTGAGCCAGGCGGTGGAGCATCTGGAACGGGCCAGGGCGCTGGGGGGTGCAGATAGATACAGTCCGGACCGGATTCAGGGCATGATTCGGGATCTGCAGGAGCGCATGCAGCTGAAGGCCGTGGAAGCCACTGCGTTCTCCGTCGAGCACAAGCACGCGTTTTCCAACTGCCGCGGCAGCCTGCGCATCACGGATCAGGGGGTGGAATTCAAAACCAGCGAGACGGATCACAGCTTCTTCGAGGCCTATGCCAACCTGCGAAATTTCTCGGTGGATGGGGACGAGGTTGCGATTCGCACCCGGAACAACAAGAAATACAACTTCCGTCTTCTCAAACCGGGCGACGCCGGCATCGTACGCCGGCTGGCGGCGAGTCACATCAAATTCGAACAATAATCCCCGGGGATTACAGTTGTTTGCGACCGCTGTAGCCGGGCGGGTCCGTCGCCGAGGCCCCCCCGGCGGGTTTGGCATGCCGGCCGCGCCGGAACAGGCCGGCAATTCCCATCAGCAGAGAACCAAGCACGACTCCGAGAAGCAGAGGGATGGGCTGGATGTAGTTCCGCACCTGGCGCACCAGGTTGGAGGACAGAACGAGCTGCTCGCTCTGAATCAAGGGGATCTCGTCGCCGTTCTTGTTGACCAGGAAAGCTTGCAACAGGAGGCGGCCGTCCTCCGTGCCGCGGTTGCGCACGTTCCATTTCCAGGCCGCGCGATCCCGTTCGCCTATTTCCTGCGTGGCGGCTTCCTTTTGCGGGGTGACCTCCATGGTGTCGACCCGGGAAACAAGATTCACGCGGAGCTTCAAACGCTCGCCGAGCGATTGCAGGATGCGGCGCTCACCCGGGTTGACCCGCACGTAGTCAATGGATTCGGTAGCAAAAGACGCTTCGACCGTTTTTTCCTGGCTGGCGTTCAACCGTTCCGGCATCCGCCACTCGAATGAACCAATTAGGACATTCCCAAGATACGCATTGATTTTTTCGTAAGCGGTGCCGGCCTCGGCGGTTACCTCCACCAGGCGGGTGTTGAGACTGGAAACCGAGAGGGTGATGTTTTCAAGATTGTCCCGGTTCTGCTTGAGCAGCAGATACTGGCGCGCCAGGGAGTCCTCTTTCGAGGTTAATGCGCCGATCGTCTCCTTCATCTGGCGGCCTGAGGTCTGAAGGTCCTGGTTCTCTCCGGTCAGGCGGAGGTTGTCCGCCTTTTCCTTTTCGAGGCTCGCACTCAGGGTCGCGTTATCGTTGTGCAGGTCATCATTGTCTTTTTGAATCTTCTGCATCACCTGACCGAGTTCGCCGATCTGAGACCCCAGGTCTCGACTGGCGTCCACCTTGATCTTCAGCGAGCGCTGCAGGTTGGTCAATTCCCGCTGATAGTTCTGCGACACCCCTTTGGCGCTGCGCAGATCGTCGCCCAGCCGCGCCAATTGGGAGGCCGAGGAATCGATCTTCTCCTGCAGGCTGGCCGATTGGGTGCGCAATTTCGAGATTTCGGCCTGCTGGCTCCTGGAGTCGGATTCCAGCTTGCGATTTTCACTCTGGCTCTGACTGAGCTGTTTGCCCAGATCCTGCATCTTGTTCTCGAGGCTCTCGATTTCACGCGTGGCCTCCTGATAGGCGGGAAGCCTTGGGGCTACATATTTCAAGACCGCATCCCGGTTGGTACCGGAATTGGCGGCGATGTCACGCGTGGCGCGCTCGAATTCCTGCTCGACGAAATTGCGTTTGGCATCCTCGAGTTCGGTATATTTCAACCCCTCGGTAAAGTCGGCGGCCAGGGCACGGTCAAAAACGCCGGAGTTGGGAAAGTTCTCCTGCAGGGGGGCGTCGAACTTGTAAAGAAGTTCCACCACGGTGGTGCCGGCGATGGCTCCCAGCTTGAACTTGATTTCATCGCCGCCAAAATCTATGCCGAGCACGCGCACCTGGTCACCCACTTTGAACACGGGGGCCACCGGCAATGGCGGATCCGGGCGAAAAGCTTCTCCGATGATGCGCACATACTGCCTTTCGGAGTAGATCGGGACCTTCAGGAAAAGCGCCTTATTCTCGTAATTGGCGCGATAGCGGTCCTGAATCACCTTGCTGACCCCGGCAAACGTGGAATGGAGGCCCGCCCCGAGCAGGGATGCTGCGAGGAGAACAATCTTGAATTTTGTCAGCCTTAGCTTCATGGCAATGACCCTTGGTGCCTGGCAAATTACGGTTATGGATTACATTCGCGCAAAATGATAACACAGAAGCGCCGACGCCCGACATCGGAGCTTGACCGATAATGCGGTGACGTTTTCTTAGGACACGGATAAACGTGGATGGCGCAACGAGGATCCGCGTGCAAACGCACCCGAAAAACATTTTGCCCTATTTATAAATGACAGTACCAAGGGTTCGCGCATAAATAAGTTTACATTTTGGCGCGAGGCCTAAGCTTGAAGCATCCGAGGAACACGTGCTATAAGTTCATCGTGCTCATTGACGGGACCTCTTGAATTAGAGAGTGGCCAGTGGAACTGCAAAGCGGAAGCCAATCCAACCAAGGCAGGGTAAGAACCTCAAACGAGGATTCCTATATTGCGAACCCGTCCGCCGGCCTGTTTCTGGTTGCCGACGGAATGGGGGGGCATGCTGCTGGAGAGATCGCCAGCCGCCTGGCAGCCGACACGGTTGACCAATGGGTGACCGCGCGGAGTACCACCAGCGAGGAACCGGCAGAAGTACTGCGATCCGCGGCCATCGAGGCGAACATGCGCGTGCTTGAAGCACAACGCCAGGACCGGGCCCTGAGCGGCATGGGGAGCACGCTTACAGCCTTGCTGTTCCTGGACCGCTCCTATTTCATCGCACACGTGGGCGATTCCCGCGCTTACCGGCTGAGGGAAGGGATCCTCGAACAGCTTACCCGCGATCACTCCCTCGTCTGGCACCTTTACGAGAACGGGGTGCTCGCGAAGGCAGAGCTATCCAGACACCCCCAGAAAAACCTCATTACGCGCTCGATAGGCTCGCATCCGCAGGTCGACGTTGACATCGAAACCGGTGAGAGTCACTCCGGCGATATCTACCTCCTGTGCTCGGATGGCCTCACGGATGGGATTTCTGACGAAGGAATTCGCGAAGCCCTGTTTGCTGCTCGGAAAACTCCCCAGGAAATAGCGGACGGCCTGGTGGATGCCGCGAATCTGGCGGGCGGCCCCGACAATATCACGGTCGTAGTCGTCCGGTTGATGGCGAACGACACCAGGGGCTGACCCGTATTATTCGGCATCCGGAGATGCCCTGCGATCCCTGCTTCGTGAATAAAACAGGCCAGGGCGCCGGCGTTCGGTCCTCTCTGTTTTCGCAGCTCGCCCTACACAGGCCGGTTTCTGCCTGATACAATGAGCCCTCATCATGAATGTGAACGAGATCTTCTACAGCATACAAGGCGAATCCAGCTTCATGGGCCGGCCCAGCGCCTTCATCCGTCTGGCAGGGTGCGACTTGCGCTGCACCTATTGCGACACGGAGTATGCCTTCAAAGAAGGCCATGAGATGTCGGTCCCTCAAATCCTGGCTGCGGTCTCCGCCTTCCCAGGGACGCTGGTGCTGGTCACCGGAGGCGAGCCGTTGTTGCAGCCGGATACGGGCGAGTTATTGCGGGTTCTGCTGGACCGCGGCTACACCGTATGCCTGGAAACCGGGGGGCACCGGCCGGTGCAGGCCGTGGATCCCCGCGTGCACAAAATCATGGATCTGAAATGTCCCTCGAGCGGCATGCAGCAGCACAACAATTACGAAAACATCGGGCAGCTCACCCGGAAGGATGAGATCAAGTTCGTGGTCGGCACCCGGGAGGATTTCGACTGGGCCTGCGGCATGATTGGCCGCTATGATCTGCCGGCGAAAGTCGGTGTCGTGCTTTTTTCTCCGGTTTATGGCGCCCTGCCCTACGCCGACCTGGCCTGTTGGGTGCTGGACTGCGGACTGCCGGTGCGCCTGCAGCTGCAAATGCACAAGATCATCTGGCCGGGGATACTGAGGGGAGTCTGACTGGCCCCGCGCCCGGGGCAGGGAGAAAATGGCCGGGGCAGGAAAAACCGGCCGAACCAAACGTGGTCACGAAATCCTGGGATCTGATTTCAGAAGTGCGCCGGCGCCTGGATGAGGAAGAAGGCACGCTGCGCGCCGATGCGCCCCTCCGCGTCGCCCTCTGTTACCCGAGCCGATACTCCGTGGGCATGAGTTCGCTCGGTTTTCAGACTATTTACCGGGAGATCCATCTGAGCGACGGCGCGACGGCGGAGCGCGCCTTCCTTCCCGACCATCCCGGCGAATACCGGCGCCTGCATGTGCCGGTATTCAGCTACGAGAGCGAGACGCCGCTGGCAGACTTCCCTGTGCTTGCCTTCTCGATCTCCTACGAACTCGAAATCACCGGGCTGTTCGAAATTCTGGATCTCAGCGGCATTCCAGTGCTCCGGGCGGACCGGACGGCGCGACACCCCCTGATCGTGGCCGGAGGGCCGCTGACTTTCTCCAACCCACTGCCTCTGGCTCCCTTCGTGGACCTCATTATCGTGGGAGAAGCCGAAGAACTGATTCACACGTTCCTGGAGGCAGCCGCCAGCATGAAACGCGAGGATCTGCTGGCACGGTTTGCGTCGCTCCCGGGGTGCTATGTGCCCGGCCGCACGAACAATCTGCCCTCGATCGTGAAAGCCGAGGATGAACGGTTGCCCGCCCGCTCGCAGATTCTCACCAGGAACACGGTTCTGAGTTCGATGTTCCTGATCGAAGCCGAACGGGGCTGCTCGCGCATGTGCACCTACTGTGTGATGCGGCGCACCACCAATGGCGGGATGCGCGTGGTCTCCCCGGAGAAGATCCTGTCGTTCATTCCGGGAATTGCACGGCGCGTCGGCCTCGTCGGCGCCGCGGTTACGGATCACCCCCGGATCGAGGAAGTTGTGGGCGAGCTCGTTAAGAAGGGCCTCGAAATCGGCATTTCAAGCCTGCGCGCGGATCGCCTGACCGAGGAGCTTGTAAGCCTTCTGAGCAAGGGAGGATATCGGACTCTTACCACCGCATCGGACGGCATTTCCCAAAAGCTGCGCGATGCCGTTCAACGCCGCACCGGCGAGATGCACCTGATCCGGGCCGCCGAGCTGGTGCGTAAATTCCGCCTGGAACGATTGAAGCTTTACCAGATGATAGGGCTGCCGGGAGAGACCGCGGAAGATGTCGACGAACTGGTGCGCTTCACCCGCGAACTGGCGCGCATCACGAAGGTCTCCCTGGCGATTTCGCCGTTCGTGGCCAAGCGCAACACTCCTCTGGACGGGGCGCCCTTCGAACCGATCCGGTCGCTTGAACACAAGCTTTCGCAACTGCGCGCCGGGGTTAAGGAGCATGTGGACATCCGTCCGGCATCCGCGCGTTGGGCCTGGGTCGAGTACCGGCTCTCGCAGGGCGGAGAGGCGGAAGGCATGGCCGCACTGGCAGCATGGCGCGCGGGTGGAAGCCATGCCGCCTGGAAGCGGGAACTGTCTCTGGTTCCCCAGTTCAGAAGCGGACTTTGACGTCGTGATGCTCCATGTGAACCGTGTCGATGAAGCGGATCCTGCGCGACTCGAACGTCATCATCAGAGACTGAGTACGGGCGCCGCCGCCGAAGAAGCGCACCCCTTTCAACAGCGCTCCATCGGTCACCCCGCAGGCGGCGAAGATGATCTTTCTTCCGGGCGCGAGATCTTCGGTCTGGTAAACCTGCCGGAGATCACCAAGACCCATATCCCTGAGGCGCTTTTCCTGGTCCGGTCTTGCGACCACAAGCCTGGCCTGCATTTCCCCGTGCAGGCAGCGCAAGGCCGCCGCCGTCAAAACTCCTTCAGGGGCGCCGCCGATGCCCATGACCGCATGAACGCCGGTGCCGACGACGGCCGCCGAAATGCCTGCCGAGAGGTCCCCGTCGCCGATGAGGCGGATGCGCGCGCCCGCCTCGCGGATCTGGCGGATCAGATCCTCATGCCGCGGCCGGTCGAGCACGACCACCACCAGATCCTCCACGTCCCGGTCCAGACGGCTGGCGATCGCTTTCAGATTCTCCTTCACCGGGGCATCGATGTCGATGGCGCCGCGGCTTGACGGCCCGACGATGATCTTCTGCATGTAGCAATCCGGGGCGTGCAGCAACCCGCCTTTCTCGGAGGCCGCGAGCACGGCGATGGCGTTGTTGGAGCCGGTGGCGCAGAGATTGGTACCTTCCAGAGGATCGACGGCAATATCCACGACCGGATGCTCGTGCATGGCATCCCCTGGCCCGCGGCCGACCTTTTCCCCGATAAACAGCATCGGGGCTTCGTCGCGTTCCCCTTCCCCGATCACGATCGTGCCGTCGATCGGGAGACTCAGCATGGCCTTGCGCATCGCTTCCGTTGCCAGCTTGTCGGAGTAGTGACGGTCGCCGAGCCCCATGGAGCGGGCGCTGGCGATCGCCGCTTCTTCCACCACCTTTATAAACTGGTGCCCGAGTACCTCTTCCACTGGTTTCCTCCACATTTCACGTTGGAATGGCCACACAAATAGGATTCATTCCCCAGCGCGGGGCCTCAGCTTCAACTTGCCTTTGTTTTCCTCCATGAAGGTTTGCAGCTCATCGACGTGGCTCAGCAACCGCGTCCACTGTTCGTAGTAGAGCGTTACGGGAAACCTGCCGAGGCCGTAGACGCTTATGCCTCCCTTGTCGCTAACCCGAAACTCCAGCGTTGCCGGTTTTCTGGCCTGAGCCTGCAGTTCCAGCTCAGCGATCCGTTTCAGCAACTCCTCTTTGGTCGGTTCCGACTCTGCCATGATGTTCTCCTGTTCTGCCATGGATTTGGGGTGAAATGAACCGTTCAAGTCCTGATCCATCTGGGCTTCGATCTTACAGCAGAGCGGATAAGCCAAAATAGGAGAATCTCGATTGGGTGGCTGGAGGCCGAGGTACTCGCCGGGTCAAGGCGCATTTCAGAGATGGGAACTGACGGTCGGATGGACTCGGGAATTACAAGTGAAAAAATTCCGCAAGCGCGGACACCGATTGGGACCCTGGAATTCGACACCGCCATGGCCAAGGGTCCAACCTCCCTGGGGGTATTGCCGGTTGCGCCTGGGTTACATTTCTGGAAACTTGCAGTCAGGAGGTCGCGGGTTCGAGGCCCGTCAGCTCCACCAATGAAGTTCAGGCATGATCGATATCCCATGCAAGAAGTCTCGGTGCGCCTTCCCGCTTGTACCCCGTGGCTGTCCCGCTATCGACGTAGGATGTCATATCGCGT
Organism: Terriglobia bacterium; assembly: GCA_963824985.1. GTDB lineage: Bacteria > Acidobacteriota > UBA6911 > UBA6911 > UBA6911 > JAFNAG01. The sequence continues at coordinate 163,921 of CAWGRQ010000043.1, read as the reverse complement.
GACGTCTTATTCGTTCCACTCAGCCGCACCCAGCGGCAACTCGTTCAGCTCCGCCCTGGCCTCGCGCCATGCCGGGTAGTGTCTGCTCAGCAGGGTCACGAATCGCTCGCTATGGGTGGGTTCGATCAGGTGAAGCATCTCATGGACGACAACGTACTCAAGCAGGTCCTTCGGTTTCTTCACGAGCTCGGTGTTCAAGCGGATGTGCCCCGCCCTGGGGTTGCAGCCGCCCCACCTGGTCTTCATGCGCTGGAGGAAATAGCCGGCCACCTCGACGCCCAGCTTCGGCTCCCACCTCCGGATCAGTTCGGGCACCGCGTCGTGCAAGAGGGACTTGTGCCACTCATGCACGACGGCCTCACGCTTCGCCCTGCTGCTGCCGGGGCGCACCGTGAGCGTGATGTTGCGATGGCCGAGGCGGATGGCAGGCTTCGCCTCCTCTTCCCTCACAGAGAGCAGGTAGCGCCTGCCCCAGAGATAATGGCTCTCACGCTCAACGAACTGGCGGGGTGTCTCCCGCGCCTGCTCACGCAGCTTAGGGCCTGGAAAAGAATAAAGGTTGCACTTTGGCGCGAGCGCCGGGCAGGCAGATGCAAGGCGCCGCGACGCAGGCGATGTGGTGACATCGTCGAGGAGCGGCAACGCAGGCAGATGCCTGCCCGCCGCCGCGCCCCTTGTGGCTGCGGCTCCCAGGCCCACAAGCTGCTGTTGGAGCCGATACTGCCTGGATGCTTGCTTGCTGCTGCTATTGTGCCGATGTCGCATCGTGAGCCTGGGAGACCGCAGCAAAGTGTAACCTTGGCTTGCGGCCGTTTATGTCGCAATTGCTGTGCGAGCAGGTGGTGGGTCGGGGGCTAAGACGAACCTCCTATGAAGCCGGAGAGGACGGCAGGTTCACTGAAGAAGTCGCCAAGGTATTCGGCGTGCCGTTCGAGGTGATTCCATTTAAATCAAACAAGCAGCCCGCGCCGGCGCCCGCGGTCAAACGACGGCATGTGCACGCCCTCCCCGCCAAGGCTGAGTTTGAGATCCGCTACCCCCGTGTCGAGGGGTATACGCAGAAGATCCAGAATCGAATCACCGTAAATTGGGAGAACGTTCCGCCCTTGTTCCTTGAACCCGGCCGCATCCCGCCGGAGGTGGAGGTCAAAGCGCTCAGCGTCTCCAATGAGGGAAGGCTGTCGTTGTTCGGTCCGGGGCGCATCGATGACGTGACCCTTTCCGAATTTCGAGATCAGCGGCGCATACAGGAACTGACTTTCGATCTTGCCCGAGGGCTTGCGCGGCATTATATCGCACAGGGACATTGCGAAATTCCACCGCACGCGCTCTTCCCGCAGCTGACACGAATTATCGGCCAGTACATTGACAGGAAAGTAAAGGCACAATGGCCTTCTCATAAGAAGGACCTCTTCCTGGCGCCCTATTACGGCTGGTTGGTCGAACGGCTGGTGGAGGCGATCAGGCCGGACACTGCCCAGGGCGAAACGCCCGAGGTACCGATCTACGAAAGCAGCCGAGGTCCCGGATCAACCGCCGAGGTGGATTTCTGGACGAGCCGCGACGTGCGCGAAGTCGTGCGCAGCCACGTGAATTACGTGGTGGCCGACACCAGGAAGTGGGAGCAGTCGGCCGCATACCATCTGGACAGACACCCGGCCGTGGCGGCCTTTGTCAAGAATGCCGGATTGGGATTCGCCATTCCCTACCTCAACAACGGGCAGATGCATGATTATCTGCCCGATTTTCTGGTCCGACTGAAATCGGGCGCGCAGGCACATCTCCTGATCGAGACCAAAGGATTTGATCCGCTGGCAGGGGTCAAACAGGTCGCAGCCGAACGATGGGTTGCGGCGGTCAATGCCGAGGGGAACTTCGGTTCCTGGATGTACCGGGTGGCGAAGAAACCGGAAGAGGTTCCGCAAATCATTGCCGAGGCGGCAGACGTACTGGCAAATCCCGTATAGGCGTTTGCCGCAAACGGCGGATATCATCCCACCCTCGAATAGCTGAGTTGACGGAGACGGGACCTTCAGGTCAGACCTAGTTTTTTGCGCAATTCGGCGATGTCCGGACGCAGCTCGGGCTTGATCAGAGATTGGTCCCGGCACTCAAACTCCATCAGGAGTGCTTCGAGCCGCTCCCGGCCCTCCTTCGTGCCTGCCGCTTCGCGCGGCGAGCGGTTCTTGAGCGCGGGGATGGGAGTATCGAGCCATGCATTCCAATGTGCCTTCATGCTCTCTTTGAGGGCGGCTCGTAGTTCAGGAGGCATGGATTCCTCTTCACGAGCGCCGCGACGACCGACTTTCCGACGCCCACCTCGAGCCATTCGCCCCTTTAGCATTGTTTCAATCGACTCACGCTTCTCGTTGACGAAAACACACTCATCACGCAGTCGGCGGTGAAGCTCGCGCCGGATCCTGTCCGCTCGCTTTTCGGAGTTCACCTCGACCACCAGCCGCCCGTGGTCAATCTCGATATTCCCAAGGACGGTATTGTCCCATCCGGCATGCTTTGCGTTGCCCTTCTTCTGCCATTGCAGCGACACGCGCACCAGTTTGCCCGAGCCGTCGAAATCCGCATCTTCGAGGAGGCCTTCCTGGAATTCGGGCAGGGCCAGAGTTTTCAATTTTTCGAACGCCCGGTTTGGATTGCATCGCAATTCATAGTGGAGCCGGATGGGGACGAGCGACTCGCCGTCGGTATTCTGCAAGACAGGCGGCGGCGGATTCATGACCTGGTCGGCGGCCTCAAAATAGAATGATCGCAAGTCGCTGTCCTGAGACCGGAGGAAATCCGGATTGATCACGCCTTTCTTCCCTGCCAATCTGCTTGCTGCCTCTCTGAGATCCAGGATGTGAATCTGGAATTCGGGAGGCAGGATAACGGGGCCGACGCCCAGGAGAATCGACTGCCCCGCGAGCGATACGGTTCGCGCATAAATGATGCTGCCGCGTGTGAGCGATTCCGTTGCCTGGCGTTCTTTGATGGTCAGCTCGCGTTCAAGCAGCAGGTCGCGCAGGGCGAGACTCCGGCGCGGCTCGACACCGGTAACCAGGAAGAAGCTGAACGGTTCCCCGCATGCCGCCCGGATGAACGACTTCTGATAGTCATCCAGGTTCGAGCCATGCTCCGCCAGGTAAGTCAGACCTAGAGGCTCCTTAACAGGTCCGGTCAGAGACTTCAGGCGTACCGACGGCCAGGGGATCCAGTTGAAGACAAACCAGGGGAGGAAAATCGATTCGACTATCTGCTCGATCGGAATCGGACAGCCGTCGCTGAATTCGAGCATGGCGCGCTGGACCAGGTCGGCGCTGAAACGGTTTCGTGCGAATGATGCAATGGCGTTTACGGATTCGCCTTCGGTTCTGCGAATCCGATTCCACTCGGGATCGGGGAATCTGTTCGAGCCCGCGGAGGCGGAGGCATCCCGCCGATAACAGCAGTGCTTATATTTTCGCCCGCTGCCGCAAGGACACGGCTGGTTCCTCGGGACCGTAGTATTCATATTGGTTATATAGCACGCCGAAGCGGGGCGTAGGAAATGGAATTCGGCGCCGGGCCAATGCTTCCCCGGAGACTTTTTGCCGAACGACTCTCGAGGTCACCTGCCGGGAGACTCCTGATATCATGCCGGAAGGCCGGGGCTTGTGCACCGGGGCACAAGATGGGTACCATTGGATGATTCGGTGAGAGGCCTCATATGAAACATCCTGGAACTGGAAGGCGTGTTGGGATTTTGGCGGCAGCCATGCTGGCATTGGTCATGACTGCCGTTCCGGCGGAGAAGAAGACCTCCCGAGAGGAGGGAGAATATCGAATCTATGTTTCGGGTCAAGAGGTCGGGGTTGAAAAGTATGTGATTGCCTCGACGGCGGATGGCGTCACCAGCAGCTCCAAACTGGTGTTTCGTAATCCCGGCGCCGGGCCAAAGAAAATATCGCTCGAGAGCAAACTGGAGATGAACCCGCAGCTGGTTCCGAAAAAATATGAGCTCAAGAGCGACGTGGACGGCCAGGAGGGCAAAATCGCCGGCGATTTTGCGCCCAACCAGGCCATTTTTGATTTCAGTGGCAACGGAGTCTCAGTACGCCACGGGCTGCTCGTCGGAGAGCGATATACGATTCTCGATACCAACATATTTCACCAGTTCACATTTCTGGCCCGGCTCTTTAAATATGACCGCGGCAAAACCGCACAGACCTTTGAGGTCCTGATTCCCCAGGAGAAGGACACCGGGATCATAAAAATCAGTGAAATGGACAAGGAAACCATTGTGGTGGCGGGGAAGAAGATCCGCGTGACCCGGCTGGTGCTTGATTCGGGCTCGCTGCAGATCCAGCTCTGGGTTGATGGCGACCACGTTACCCAGAAGATATCACTTCCGGATAAAGGGATTGAAGTGTTGCACGGCAAGTGAACACTCGGGTCCGTGTTCATCCGTGTCCTGAGATGTTTTGCGATACTCTATTCAGGAAGAGCGGTAGTAAACCTTGTGCGCCAGCCGATCCGGATCCAGCAGATACAGCTCCAGCCGCCGGAGCACCTGATCAAATCCACCGCAATCGTCTATGTCGATAAAGTTCAGGTGTCTTCGATGCGACGAAAGCCAGCGCTCCACGATCTCAATCTCCCAAAGTTCTCCGGGCTCCCGCCGGCGGCGCCGGCTTCCGAAATAGACGCCCCGGATTGCCGTTCGCAGTCTCTTCATGGGGACCCGGCCCAAGAGTGCGGAATGACGGGAGACAAAAGATCCATCCTGCAATAAATAGATCACCGCCTCGTCTCCAACGGGAACGAGCAACAGGATGTTGTGGCCCCGGCCATAACGGCGAGGCTGTTCATGCACTTCGGTTTGCAGATTGATGGAGGGACGGAAATCCCGGATCATCTGCATCTCGAGCAGAAGCGCCTCCACTTCAGTGTTACAGGGGATACATTCCAGGGAGTGGAGCTGACTGTGAATCCTGGCCACCTTCGGATCCCGCAATGCTTTCGGCGTAAAATAGGAACGCACCCGCCGCTTCAGGTTATGGGATTTGCCGATGTAAATTACGTCTCCTGCCCGGTTGCGCATAAGGTAGATTCCCGGAGTCTCCGTGATGTGCTCCAGGAAATCACGGCCGAAGGCAAAATGGGAGAAATCGACCTTTGGGCGACCCGCTTCGATCCAATGCCTGATCTCCGCCGGACTGGACTGGCCTCCGGCAGGAACATGCTTGAGAAGGTCGGGCAGGCATGCGGACATAAACCTCGCCATGGCGAACGGGCTGCCGGTATCAGGCAGAGGAAAGCCCAGGATTGGGGCCAGATCTTCCGGGCCGGCCGGCGGAGTGGTCAGGGACAGGGACCGGACGGCCAGCAGGCTCAATTCGAGCGATTCTCCTGCCCAGGCGGTCAGCCCGGTCGCGCGCAGAAGCCGGTTCCATTGTCTGAGGGCGCCAGCACTCCAGACGACCAGCAGGTGTTTCTCGGCCCTGCTCCGGGCTGCCCGCAAGGCGTTCTTATTTGAAATGGTCCACTTGCCCGCCAGACAAAACTCAAAAGACAGATCGGGCGCCAGAAGATGGATTGAGCCCCGAAAATGACCTGGAACATGTTTATTCCATTGAAGATAGAGCGAGGCAAACTCCCCCGGCGGGGGAGCTGTTTGGGCAACCAGACGCCACAATCCATGACTCTCGCGGAAGCGGCGATCGGATCCCAGGATCCCTCTCAGGACTTTGTCGGCGGCAAAGGAATTGGGGGAATGAATGTTGAGGACATTGCGGAGAATCTGCTCGGCGGGGAGCGGTTGGCCGGCGTTTTCCAGATAGCTGGCTATCTTTTCCCTCATGTGCTTGTCTGTCCACTTTCGGGCAAGTATAGCAGAAAGGGGATCATGCCTGGCCCGGTCCCCGAGCCTTAGCTGCAAAGGGGGGCGCCCAAAACCCTTCCCTAATTATGTTTGGAACTGTAACCGATCCTTCACGTAGAATGTTAGGTAACATCAAATGATCTGGAGGTATTAAAATGAGCTACGAGTCCGGCAGGGAAGGTAATAGGGTCCGGCCTTTTGTTTCATTCCTCGTCGTCTTCGTGGTCCTCGGCCTGGGGATTGGCATAGGGACGCTGATATCCTATCGGGTTGTAGCGGTGGGACCCGGAGACAGCCAACTCAAGATCCAGAAAGGGGGAACCTCCCCGGCGGGCAGCGCTGCTCTGGCGCTGTCGCAGGCATTCGAAGAAGTGGCAAAAAAGGTCGGCCCGGCCGTGGTCAACATTAATACCGAAGAAGTAGTGCGCCGCAACCGCCCCGGAACCGGCCGTGGCAACCAGCAGTTGCCGGATTTCTTCCGGCAGTTCGCGCCCGATATGCCGCAGGAGTATACGGTTCAGAGCCTCGGTTCCGGAATCATCGTCGATCCCAAGGGCTACATCATAACCAATTATCACGTGGTCCAGGATGCCTCCAAAATCAAGGTAAGCGTCAAGGACGGCAAAGAGTACACGGCGCGCGTTATTGCCGGAGACAATCTTTCGGACATCGCCGTGATCAAGATTGATGGCGATAAGGATTTTCCTGCTGCCGCCATCGGTGATTCCAAGGCGATGAAGGTCGGAGACTGGGTTCTGGCCGTCGGCAGTCCCTTCGGCTTGGAACAGACTGTAACTGCGGGTATTGTTTCCGCGATCGGCCGGGTGTTCGAGCAGGCCGATCTGACGATGTTATTCAACGACTATCTGCAGACGGATGCATCGATCAACCCCGGGAACAGCGGCGGTCCGCTCGTAAACATGAACGGTGAAGTCGTCGGCATCAACAGCTTCATCAGCACCGCCGGCCGCGCCAATCCCGCCAATGCCGGCGTGGGCTTTGCCGTCCCCTCCCACATATTCGTCGATGTCTACAACCAGATCCTGGAACGAGGGAAAGTCAGCCGCGGCTGGCTGGGCGTGAACATGAATGCCGGCTTTCCGTTCACACCGGCGATGGCTGAATATTTTGGTGTCAAGCAAGGGAGCGGTGTATTGATTACTGGCTTGAATGATGAAAAAGGGAATCCGTCCAATACCGGACCCGCGGCCAAAGCCGGGATCAAGGCGGAAGATGTCATTGTCGAGTTCGACGGCAAGAAGATAATGACGGTTCAGGATCTTCGTCTTGCAGTCGCCAACACCATGCCGGGACGAAAGGTGGAGGTCAAAGCAGTCCGGTTCGGGACGATCAAGGATTTTCCGGTCACGGTTGCCGAGAGGACGCTTGAAGAAAATCAGACCCAACAGGGAGGGTTCAGCTTCGAGGAGAAACCGGAACCCAAACCAGAGATCGGAATGACCATTGACAATGTACCGCAGCAAACCGCGCGCGAACTGAACATTACGGGCGGCGCCATGGTCATCTCGGTCAATCCCGGAAGCCTGGCCGAAGAGGCCGGGCTGCGGTCGCGCGATCAGTCGGGTTTTGATGTGATTGTGGCCGCCGGCGGCAAGAAGATTGACGTGTATCAGGATATGGTCAACATCCTCAAGGATTTGAAAAGCGGTCAGTCTACCGTATTAAAAGTCCTGCGTTTCGCGGCGGGATCAACCACGCCCAGTACCTATTACACCAGTCTGACCAAGCCTTGACTCTCTCTATTTATAAAGAGAGGATCCCAAGGCATTTCAGGACAGCGATGAACGCGGACGAACACGGATCCGATCCGTGTTCGTCTGTGTCCCGGAAACCCTCTGTCATGACCTGATTCCGACGCCGTGTGCTTTTATGCACTCGTTCGCGAACGACGTTCATGCATGTATTGGGGCAGGTCGCTCCAGTTTAAGCGCACCATTTGCCAGGCTTTTTGAATCTGTGGAATCTGTGGAATCCGTGGCGTTTTTGCTTTTTGGCCCAATTCGCTCTGAAAGCGGCGGCAAGCACCTGAGCCTCGGTTCCAATTGCGCCCCCGATTTCTCCCGATTTGAATTTGTGGCTTGAAAAGGCTATGCTGGGCGTCGCCAGGGCGATTCATTCTGCCCGGAATACGTGGCCTAGGGGGTATGAATTCGTGCCGGCGGCCCACAGGGGGTTCTTATGATCCAGCCATCCGAGCGCACGCACAAGGTCGAGTACGCCATCCGCGATATCCTTCATCTGGCGGAGCAGGCTAAAGCGGCAGGCAAACAGATGCTTTACCTGAACATCGGCGATCCGATCGCATTTGATTTCAGGACGCCGCCGCACATGATCGAGGCCTGCTATCGGGCGCTCCTGGAGAATCACAACGGCTATGCAAATTCATCGGGGCTCCTGGAGGCACGCGAGGCCATCGGAGGCTCCGTCCGGCGCAAGGGGATCCGCAGCTGGCTCGATCTGTTTATCACTTCGGGCGCATCCGAGGCGATCGAGCTCTGCCTGACTGCCCTGGTGAATGCGGGGGAGGAGGTGCTGACCCCGTCTCCCGGTTACCCTCTGTATTCTGCGGTGCTGGGAAAACTGCAGGCGCAAAATGTTCCCTATTATCTTGACGAAGAGAACAACTGGGAGCCGGATGTCGCCGACATCAGGAAAAAAATAACTCCTCGGACACGTGCCCTGGTTCTGATTAATCCCAACAATCCTACCGGTTCAAGATATTCACGGGAGGTGCTGGAAGAGATCGTCAAGCTGAGCCTGCAACATAACCTGGTGATCTTCTCGGATGAGATTTACGACAAACTGGTGCTTGATGGGGACGACAGCATTTCCATCGCATCACTTTCGGATGAAGCGCCCGTCATCACCATGAACGGACTGTCCAAGAGTTACCTGGTACCCGGCTTTCGCATTGGTTGGGCGGTTGTGACCGGGAAGAAGAATGAAATGTCCGGCTATATCGAGGCCATCAACAAATGCCTGCGGGCCCGATTGTGTGCCGTAACCCCGCTCCAGTACGCCATCAAGCCCGCCCTTGAAGGGCCCCAGGACCATATCGCGGAAGTGAAGGCGAAACTGCGCCGCCGCCGGGATATCACCTTTGGCCGCTTGAATGCCATTCCCGGGATTTCATGCGTTAAGCCGACTGCCGCTTTTTATGCTTTTCCGCGCCTTCATATCCGGCAACCGGATGCCGGATTTGTGGCCGAGCTGATCCGCGAAACCGGGGTGGTGGTGGTGCACGGGGATGGATTCGGCCAACGCCCGGGCACCCGCCACATGCGTATTGTGTTCCTGCCGCCGGAAGAGATCCTGGAGCAAGCGTTCGACCGGCTGGAAGAATTTATGGCCCGGTATGCCGCAAAGTCGGCAGGGGCACTCGTTGCCGACTGAACCGGGGAATAGCTCGATCTGAAATCTTCCGCCGGTTCATACGCCGCCGGCACAGACCGATCGGGTTGAACGCAAAAGAAGGGATAGCTTCCGCCTTTCCAGATCCCATGGGAGGAATCATGAAGACCTTACTCTTGTCGCGCAAGGATATAGAGAGCTTTTTCACGATGAAGATGTGCATGGAGTCCGTTGAAAAAGCGTTCGCCGGCCTGGCCCGCGGCAACGCAAACATGCCCCAGCGCACCCTCATTGCCCTGCCGAAAAAATCAGGGCTGGCACTTTTCATGCCCGCCCACATACAGGATCTCGGCGCCCTTGGAGCCAAAGTAGTCACCGTCTACCATGAAAACGCCAAAAAACACAACTTGCCCGCGGTCCTGGGGACTATTCTTCTCCTCGACGAAGATACCGGCTTCCCGATTGCAATTATGGATGGCGGATTTATTACCGCGATGCGGACCGGAGCGGTGAGTGGAGTGGCCACGAAGCACATGGCCCGGAGCGAGGCGCCTGTGGCCATGGTCTTCGGTACAGGTGTCCAGGCATTCACCCAGGTGCTTGCGATCCATGAGGCAAGGCCGCTCCGGAAGCTGCTCACCTGGTCACTGGACGGGGAGGAAACACGAAAGGCTTTTGCCGCAAAAGTGACGGAAAAGATTGGAGTTCCAGTGGAAATGGTTCAGGCGCCGGACGGTGCCGTGCGCCAGGCCGATATCGTGGCGTTGGCGACCAGTGCCGCGGATCCGGTTGTAGATGGCTCATGGTTGAGGCCCGGGACGCACATAAACGGGATCGGCTCGCATACTCCGAAGATGCGCGAGCTTGATACGCTCTCAGTTCAGAGGAGCCGGGTCGTGTGTGATCTCACCGATGCCTGCAAGGCTGAAGCCGGCGATTTGATTATTCCTGCCCAAACTGGTGACTGGTCATGGGATAAGGTCGCAGGGGACCTGGGGGACGTGATCCTCGGCAAGGTTCCCGGACGAACCTCCCCGGAAGATATTACCCTGTTCAAGTCAGTGGGGCTGGCGATCCAGGACGTATCCGCGGCAAAAGCCGTATACGACGAAGCCCGCCAGCGCGGGATTGGAACAGAGTTCGGATTTTAAACCGGTGAAGATTGCGGATTATATTCTAACATCTTAGTTGAAAGCTCTCGAATTTCCGTTTTCCCCTGTGTCCGACCTGCTTTTTTCATGAAGATTGGCTCGCAAGACATATCGGGACAAGGAAGCACGCGGATGAACACGAATCGGCGCCGTGTGCCGGGCCCGGTTGCTTTTGACTGATTGGATATTATATTGTTTCCGTAAGGATTGGTTCGGTCGCCAGACGGGGTCATGGGATGCCCGACCTGCCGCAGTAGGACAATCCCGTCATAGGGTTCGGTGGTTTTATTATGCCCGCGAAGCCAGGCACAAATCTCGACGAACGTTCTCGCGAAATCCTCCAGTGGGTGATTTCCACATTCGTCTCCACCGGCAAGCCGGTAGGGTCGCGCACCATTGCGCGCCGGAGCCGGGAGCATCTGAGCGCCGCAACCATCCGCAACATCATGGGAGACCTGGAGGAAATGGGCTATCTGCGGCAGCCTCACCCTTCAGCCGGGCGGGTGCCGACCGACAAGGGCTATCGGCTTTTTGTCGATACCATGATGAACCGACGCGAGATTCCGCTCCGGGAACGGCAGTTGATCGACCGGAGCCTGAAGTCGGAGGACAATCCGGATCAGCTCATGGCCCGGACCAGCCAGGTGCTGTCTCTGGTTTCCAACAATCTGGGAATCGTGGTCTCCCCTCCGATCAGCAAGGTTGCCCTGCAACACATCCAGTTTATCAAGCTGTCGGAAAGCCGCATTCTGGTAGTTCTGGTATCACGATCGGGGATCGTCCAGAACCGGGTGATTCATCCGATGGAAGATTACAGCCAGCCAGAACTCGACCAGGCCGCGCGCTATATCATAGAGCATTTCAAGGACAGGAGCCTGGCCGAGATCAAGCAGCTCATTTCTAAAATGATCGGTGAAGAAAGGGCTTTGTATGATCAATTTGTCCGGCGCGTGCTTGCGCTGAGCGCCCAGACTTTCTCTGATTCCGGCGGGACCGACGAATCCGCGGTATACCTGGATGGGGCCTCTAATCTAATGAAAAACCCGGAGTTCTCCGATATTACGAGGATGAGGGTGCTATTTGAAACCATCGAACACAGGAACCGGCTGGCGTCCCTAATCTCTGAGTGCATCCGGGGTGACACCCAGGAAGTGCGCATCACGATCGGCAGCGAAAACGCTCTCCCCGGCATCGAGGACTGTACCCTTATTGCCTCTCGCTATGTTGTCGATGAGCAAACCAGCGGATCGCTCGGCATCCTCGGGCCGACCCGCATGGAGTATGCCCGGGCAATATCTCTGGTCGAATATGTGGCGAGGCTGTTTGGCCAGGTACTTGGTTCTGAAGGAACATAAGCAGAATGTCAAAACCCATCCCCAGTTCTTCCGACTCTCTTGATCCTGCGGCTGGAGAAGGTCCGGCTGATAACTTGAAAGAGATATCGCCGGACCCATCCGCGCAGCTCCAGTCCGAGATCGAGGCCGCCAAAGCCGAGCAGGAACAATGGCGGGATCGGTTCCTGCGCAAGGCAGCGGAAATGGAAAACTTTCGCAAGCGCTCGGAACGAGAACGCCTTGAAGGGGCGTTTTTGACCAAAAGCTCGGTGCTGATCGAGTTTTTGCCCGTGATGGACGCCTGCGAACGCGCGCTGGAAAGTTTCAAAGAAGATGATGGCGGCTATGTTCGCCTGCAAAAATACCGCGAGGGAGTGGAGCTTCTCTACAAACAGCTTGGAAACACGCTCAATCGGATGGGTGTCACCGTTCTTGAGGCTAAAGGGCGCCCCTTTGACCCTCATTTGCATGAGGCGCTGACGCATCTGGAAACGGCTGACTACGAAGAAAACGCAGTGGTCGAGGAGTTGCGGAGGGGCTACTTGTTCAAAGACCGTCTCTTAAGGCCGGCCCAGGTAGTCGTCGCCAGCCGACCCAAACCCCAGGACAAGGGGCTCGCTTCATCTTAAAACCTATGGGAAAAATAATCGGCATCGATCTAGGCACGACGAATTCCTGTGTCGCAGTTCTTGAAGGGTCTGCGGTTCAAATCGTGCCCAACAACCTGGGTGGCCGGACCACTCCTTCCATTGTGGCCTTCTCGGAGAAGGGAGACCGCCTGCTCGGGCAGATTGCCAAGCGCCAGATGGTGACGAATGCCGGCAACACGATCTATGCCGTCAAGCGCTTGATGGGCCGGCGCCATGACTCTCCGGAGGTTCAGCGCCTCAAGGCTTATCTGACATATAATCTCAAAGCTTCCGACAAGGGAGATGTACGCATCGCCGTGCACGGTACGGAATACAGCCCGCCGGAAATCTCCGCCATGCTCCTGCAATACCTCAAGAACATGGCCGAGGATTTCATCAATGAACCGGTCACAGAAGCCATCATAACCGTTCCCGCATACTTCGATGATTCCCAGCGGCAAGCCACCAAGGATGCCGGCCGGATTGCCGGGCTTGAGGTCCGCCGCATCATCAATGAACCGACAGCCGCAGCTCTGGCCTATGGCTTGGGGAAAAAAGAGCGCGAGCGCGTCGCGATCTTCGATTTGGGGGGCGGGACGTTCGACGTTTCGATCCTGGAATTGAACGACGGCGTTTTCGAAGTTCTTTCGACCTGTGGTGACAGTTTTCTGGGGGTGAGGATTTCGACCAGCGGGTCATGGATTGGATGATCGAGGAGTTTCATGGGGACTGCGGGATCGATCTGGGTGCGGATATCTTGGCCCGGCAGCGGCTGAAGGAAACCGCGGAAAAGGCGAAGTGCGAGTTGTCTGCCAACATGGAAGCCCATATCAATCTTCCGTTTATCGCAGGAGACGTCAAGGGGCCCAAACATTTCGACCGTGTGCTCACGCGTCAGAAGTTCGAATTCCTGGTTCAGGGACTTATCGAACGAACAACAGCTTACTGCCAAAAGGCGATTGCCGATGCCAAGCTCACTCCAGCGGATATCGACAAGGTGATCCTGGTGGGTGGCCAGACACGCACACCGGCGGTGCAGCGCCATGTGGAGAAGATCTTCGGCAAGCAACCCTCCGCCGAAGTCAATCCCGATGAAGTGGTTGCGGTGGGCGCCGCGCTGCAGGGGGGTGTTCTGGGTGGAGAATTAAAGGACATTGTTCTCCTCGATGTTTTGCCCCTGACACTCGGCGTGGAAACCCAGGGCGGCCTCTTTACACGGATCATCGAACATAACTCCACGATCCCGCTGAGAAAGACCACTATCTTCACGACGGTCGCGGATTCGCAGGCGGTTGTGGAAGTGCATGTCTTGCAGGGAGAAAGAGAGCTGGCGAAGTTTAATCGGTCTCTGGCTCGATTTGATCTGGTCGGCATTGCTCCGGCCCCTCGGGGAGTCCCGCAGATCGAAGTCACATTCGATATTGATGCCAACGGAATCGTGAGCGTCTCGGCGCGCGACAAGGTGTCGAAAAAGGAGCAGGCAATCAAGATCACACCTTCAACAGGGCTGAGCAAGGACGAAATCGACCGGATGATCTTCGAAGCGAAGCAATTTGCGGAGAGTGACCTGAAAATGAAAGAGGTCGCACAGATGCGCAACCGGATTCAGGGACACATGGCCACAATTGCGCGCAGTTACGCTGAATTCGGCTGGCTGCTTGACAGCGCGGAACAGGAACTGGTAAAAGAATCGATCCAAAAAGCCAGATTGCTCACGGACGACCAGTATAGTTCTTCCGATCTGAAGGAGTTGCTGGCTAACCTGGAAAAATGCGCCAATAAGTTGACCGCGGCGATGTTTAATTCGCCGGGCAATGAAGGCGGAACGGTCAATGCGGTTTCGGGACAGGAAGCCGACGAAGCCGATATGCAAAGGCTGATGAGATCAGCCCTGGACGCATCTCGCGATAAACAATCATAGAGCGGAGCATCGTTTTTGGGTCAGAAAAGAGACTATTACGAAGTTTTGGGGATCGCGCGCGAGGCTTCTGAACAGGAGATCAAGAGCGCGTACCGCAAGCTGGCGGTCAAATATCATCCCGATAAAAACCCGGGCAGCAAAGAAGCCGAGGAAAAGTTTAAGGAAGCCGCAGAAGCCTACAGCGTTTTGAGCGATTCCGATAAACGGAGTCGCTACGACCACTTCGGTCATAACGGGATGCAGGGCGGTTTCGGCGGCTTCGACCCGGCGACTTTCAGCGATTTTGGTGACATTCTGGGGGATTTCTTCGGGTTCGGCGACCTGTTCGGGGGGGCCAGGCGCCGGCGCGGTCCCGAACGTGGGGCCGACCTGCGCTATGACCTGAAAATATCTTTTCGCGATGCCGCCTTCGGCCTGAAGACGAAGATCAAGATTCCGCGCCAGGAGACTTGCGGCACTTGTGGCGGCCAGGGTACAGCCAAGGGGAAAAGCCCGATCAACTGTCCGGCCTGCCAGGGTACCGGGCAGGTGCGCTATCAACAGGGATTTTTCTCGATCAGCCGCACCTGCGGCCAGTGCAACGGCGAAGGGCGTATCATTCGCGATCCCTGCGAGACCTGTCATGGCCGGGGGCATCTGCGCAAGGAGCGGGTTCTGGAACTCAAGATTCCTGCGGGAGTGGATAACGGATCGCGATTGCGCATCCAGGGTGAGGGGGAAGCCGGTAATCGGGGCGGTCCATCCGGTGACCTGTACGTGGTGATCTACCTGGAAGATCATCCGTTTTTCCAGAGGCAGGGGAGCAACATTTATTGCCAGATCCCCATCGGCATCACACAGGCCGTGCTGGGCGCCGAAATCTCCGTCCCAACCCTGGAGGGGGAGGAGAAAGTGAAAATCCCGGAAGGTACCCAAAGCGGGACCGTATTCCGCCTCCGCAACAAAGGCATTGTCAGTCTGAACGAACGGGGGAGGGGCGACCAGTTTGTTACCGTGAATGTCGTGATCCCCACCAAGATCAACAAGGAACAGAGACTCCTTTTTGAGAGCCTCGCAAAACTGAACAAAGACGACGAAATCTCCCACGAACGCAATATCTTCGAGAAGGTAAAAGATATCTTCGGGTAGCCGGTGCCCATGCCCCGAAGGCGCTTTTTTATTCCAAAAGATCAGATCCGGGGCGGGATAGCTACGCTCACTCCCGATCAGGCACACCATCTGCGCACGGTTCTCCGTCTTGGCGCCGGGGAAGAGGTGGAGCTGTTCGACGGGGAGGGGGGCGCCTACTCAGGGAGGATCGAATCCCGGGATGCGGAAATCCGAATCGGCGGGCTTGCCCGACTTGAGTCCGCCAATCCTCCTGGAACGGCTCTCGTTCTCGCCACCGCCCTCATAAAACCGGACCGATTCGAATGGATTCTGCAGAAGGGGACCGAGCTCGGCGTCGCCCGATTTCTGCCGCTGGTAACGCGCTTCACCGCTGCTCATATCCCAACCGCCCGCGTGACGGCGCGAATGCAGCGCTGGCAGCGAATCGTTCGGGAGGCCTGCAAACAGAGCCGCCGCCTGACAGTGCCGGATATCCAAACGCCCATGACCTTCGATCAATTCCTGGCCGAGCAGGAGTATTCCACCTGCAGCCGGATCATGCTCAGTGAACAGGCGCCCGAACGCCTGAAAAGTGATGCTGCTGTCGGAGATCAGGTGCTCCTCTGCGTCGGGCCCGAAGGCGGATGGGATGCCGGCGAGACGGAGGCAGCTGCCCTGGCGGGGTTTCGTCTGGTCAATCTGGGATCGGGAATCCTCAGAGCGGAGACCGCATGCCTTGCCGCCATTGCCATCTTCCAATTCCTGCTCGAAGATCGGCAAAGGGCCTGTTAAGGAATACTGGCAACAGATCCAAAGGCGCTGATATCGGTTCTCGATTCGTGTATGCTGAGCCGGCGTGGGTCCCGTGCTTTACATCCCACTTTGCGTTCCTCATCGTGCCGGAAAGGGGGGAAGCGTGAGCAGATGGTGGTTGGTTCTCCCTGTGATCCTGGCGGCGGCTCCCGTATGGGCGCAGGAACTGCCGCTCAGGACAGAGAATACTGAACTGTTGAACCTCGGGCAGGTCCAGGTCAACGTGGGCGTGGAATTCCTCCACCGCCAGCGCTATTCCCTGTCCGGACTGGAAGGCGACCTGATGCGTTTGGGGGTGACAACCATCCGCGTCGGTGTGGGGGAATATGCGGAATTCCAGATTTCGGGTGTTATGCGTGATTTCCTCACGGTGGCACGAAGGACGCCGGCAGTGATTTCTCCGAAGATCAACGGCGATTCCACCAGTGATTTCGGCGACCTGATCCTCGGGACCAAGCTGAAGCTTGCCGGCGAAAAAGGTGCGCGTCCCGCCCTGGGCTTCCAGTTTGCGGTTCAACTCCCCAATGCTTCCAACGAGAGCGGCCTGGGTACCGATGAAACCAAATTTTACGCGCGCATTCTGCTGTCGAAGCGTGCCGGCCGGGCACAGGTGCTGGGGAACCTCGGCCTGGCGATTCTGGGCTCGCCGGTACAGGCGAACTCCCAGGCAGACATGATCACTTATGGGGCCGGCTTCATCCTGCCGGTCCGCAATAATCTGGATCTGGTCGGAGAGTTCCATGGGCGGACCGGACCGGAACGGATCGGCAATGAAAGCCTTTCCCAAGTTCAAATCGGAACCCGTCTCAGATTTGGCGCCTGGAGTTGGGATGTTGCCGGCGTTGCCGGCCTCGAACACTATAGCCCCGCTTATGGAATTACTATCGGTGTAGCTTACAATCTCCAGGCCTTCCGCAGAAAAGGGGATCCCAAGACAATCCGGCCGCCGGGCAAGTACTGAATGTGAATTACGCGCTCGTCAACATGAGCAGTTTTTCACCGTCTGATCCAGTTTTGGCCAAGGTAGTTATTCACAGCCGGAAGCACTGGGGAGAATGTGCACTAACCCTTTTCTTATCTTTATTTAATTGGGTATTATGAAAATCATTTTCACATGATTTGCACATCCTGCACGGCCATATGTGAAGTCTTGGATCAGAATTCGATGGGAGCCGCTTCTCGTCAGGAGGGGAAGGTCGATTCTGTAACCAGCCGGTGAGGCGGGTAATTCCCAGGTGGAGCCATCCGTCAAGAGAATCAGGGCCGGTAGGGGCACCTGGCTGGATCTGGCAAGGAATCTCAAGACTGGAGATCGCTTTCTGCATTTTGGGGCTGAGGCAGATATCGGGGGCGTTGTCCGAATATGGCGGTTCCAATCCGTACCATGGTAGCACCCTCCTCGATGGCCACCTCAAAATCATGGCTCATTCCCATCGAGAGTTCGCCGTTTCCCAGGCACCCTGCCTGATCTGCCTGGAGAGCATCGCGCAGTTCTCGCAGAGCGGCAAAATAGGGGCGGGACTCTTCCGGATTATCGAAGAACGGTGGGATGGTCATGAGCCCCTGCAGGTGGAGGCCGTTCAGATTCAGGATGGCGGCGACCAAATCGGCAACCTGGCTCTGCTCAGTGCCGAATTTGGTTGTTTCCAGCCCCAGGTCTACTTGTATCAGCACCGGCAGCGTCTTACCGATTTCGATGGCTGCCTGGCTGAGCTTTCTTGCCAGTTTGATGCTGTCGAGTGAGTGAACGAAATCAAAGAGCTCTGCAGCGCGCCTGGCCTTGTTGGATTGCAGGTGGCCGATCATGTGCCATTTGAGGTGAGCCATCTTCTGGAAGCCGGGGAGTTTGGATTCTGCCTCCTGGATGCGATTTTCGCCGAAGTGAAGCTGGCCGGCGGCAATTGCGGGCAGGATGCTCTCCTGCCCAAAGGTCTTGCTGACGGCGATAAGCGTGACTTCCTCCGGATTCCGGCCGCAGGCAGCAGCAGCGTGAACGAGTTGTGCGCGGACGCTCCGCAGGTTCTCTTCAATCTCATTCATTGGACTGGCCCTCGAGACAGCAGGCTGTTGTCAGCCGGTGGCAGCGAACAACTCACTTCCAGCGGATCGGGGTTGTCTCGCTTCCGGCTGTTTGTTACATTGCCAGTGTGCGGCAATGCCGTTTGAATTCTAGAGGCTTTCTTAGGATCAGGCAAGAACGGGACATGTTTATCACATTTGAAGGGATTGAGGGTTCGGGAAAGAGTCTGCAAATCACCCGCGCGGAGGCGTACCTCACCGGCAGGGGTGTGCCCTGCCTGCGCACGCGCGAGCCTGGGGGGACCGCTTTCGGCGCCGCGGTTCGCCAGGTGCTTCTGCATGCCGGCGGGCCGCCGCGGGAGCCGATGAGCGAATTGCTCCTGTATCTGGCGGATCGGTACCAGCACCTGCGGGAGCTTATCGAACCCGCACTCCAGCGCGGCATTACCGTGCTCTCGGATCGATACCACGATGCGACCCGGGCCTATCAAGGAGCTGCCCGGCGCGTGCCGTCGGCTGCAATAGACAGACTTGCCACGCTGTTGTCGATTCCGGAACCCGATAAAACGATCCTGTTGGATCTGGCGCCGGAGGTCGGGCTGGCTCGCGCCCGTCGGCGCAATCAGGCCGTTGATGCCACTGGAACGGAGGGCCGGTTCGAAGCGGAAGACCTGTCGTTTCATCATGATGTGCGCGCAGCTTATCTCGCTCTGGCGAAATCGGCGCCCAACCGAATCAGTATCGTCGATGCCGCTGGGACGCCCGAGGAAGTTTTTGGCCGGGTCGAAGCGCTCCTCGCTGCATGGTACGGTTTCCCTGGACTCGGAGACCTGAACTTATGAAAGGCGATCTGAGATTTGACACCTTCATTGGCAACCATCGCGTCGTGGAGATTCTGCAACGGGCCGTGGAGAGGGGCCGTCTGCCCCATGCCATGATCTTCGGTGGCCCGCCGGGAGTAGGAAAGCGGACACTCGCGGATCTCCTCGCCCGGCATCTGAATTGCCTTAAACCCGCCAATCGCGCCGCGTGTAACGCCTGCAGCAGTTGCCGGAAAATTATCGCCGGCGCGCACCCCGACGTCCGGATCATCCAACCGGACGGGGCCTATATCAAGATCGATCAGGTGCGCGACCTTATCGGGGAAATCGCCTTCCAGCCCTTTGAAGCGCTGTATCGCGTCATGATCCTGGATGGAGCCGATCAGATGCGGGCGGACGCGCAGAACTGCCTGCTGAAGACTCTGGAAGAACCCCCCAGCCGTTCGGTGCTCATCCTGGTGACGACACAACCCTACCTGCTTCTCGGCACCATCCGGTCGCGAGCCAGAATGCTTCAGTTCGGGCCCATAGCCGAAGATGTGATCGCCGGCCATTTGCAGTTAGTGGAAGGTCGTAAGCCTGAGGACGCTCGAATGGCCGCGGTTTTCAGCAATGGCAGCCTGGGTGCCGCGCTGACATTCGATGCCGGGCGCATTCGCGAATTGAGACAGCTGGCGCTCCGATTTGTATCATTGCTTCTCCAGAAGGGCCGGTTTTCGCAAGCCAGCGCCCTGGCCGCGGGAATTGTAAAGGACAAAGTGGATTTCCTGGAGTGGGTGGAAATGGCCAACACCCTGCTGCAGGATGTCTATTATGCCCTGGTGGCTCCTCACCGGATAGGCCAGCTCGATATTGCCGAGGAACTGACCCGTTTAGCCCAGTCGACCCGGCGCCTCAAGGTCGTGGGGGCCCTCGAAGCTCTCGGGAATTTAAAGATCGCCCTGCAGCAAAATGCCAACCGACAACTGGCGCTTGAAGCGCTGTTCTTGTCGGAAACCGCCCGCTGACTTGCTCTATTCAGGAATAAGGCAGGCTATTTCTTTTTTTCGAGCCGGGCGCTTCTGGACATGAAGTCAGAGGATTTGGGAGAGTCGGGATACTTCTTGAGAAAATCCTTGTAGACGGCCAGCGCCTTCTCATTAGCGCCGCTCTTTTCATAGGCGCGTCCCAGAGCATCATAAGCGGCGACCAGGTTCGGCTGATACTCGATAGCGTCCAGGTAGCGTTGAATGGCCGCAGGATAATTCTTCTTTTTCAGATAAAAATCCCCAATCTTCAAATTCTCTGCAGCCTGGAGGGGACTGAATTCCTTTTTCTTGACCGTCTCGGCGTCAACCTTCCCGTCCGCCACCCCGGTGTCACGAATCAGCACCGGGGGTTTCTGGGCCGATTCCCCGGCAGGGGCTGCAAGGGCGATCAATGGA
Organism: Terriglobia bacterium; assembly: GCA_963824985.1. Classification (GTDB taxonomy): domain Bacteria; phylum Acidobacteriota; class UBA6911; order UBA6911; family UBA6911; genus JAFNAG01. The sequence goes on along the minus strand of CAWGRQ010000043.1, from coordinate 143,491 downwards.
ATCGCAATTACCAGCAGGTTCAGTATTGTTTTTCTGTGCCCCATGATGCCTCCCTTATGCTTTTCATGCGGACGGTCTTAAGTTGAGGAAAATCAGAGCCTGACAAAATTTAGCGCATTACTTTTCTCTTGTCAAAAAACAACCTGTACGCTACTATTTTAGCAATTCGGCATTTCCGAAAAACCCGATCGCTTACGAATCCATAAGGTGAATTGGCGTTTTGGATTAGAGTTCTCATAATTTATCTGGTCGAGTTACATTCACGCCCCGATGGGAGATTGCATTCATGGTTAATCGTAAACTGATCCGACCAAGCCTTTCTGAGATCAAGGATCAGATGCCTCGCTATAGCGCGGCGCCGCGCAAACGTGTCCCCCCAGATGTGACGAACGCCGAAAATTACTATTATATCAAGCAAATGGCGGCTAAGACACCGATGGTGGTCAAGCTTCTGGATGGCGAGGAAATCCGCGGCATCATAGAATGGTATGATCGCAGCTGCATCAAAGTGCACCGGCAGGATGGGCCCAATCTTCTGATTCTCAAGCATGTGATCAAGTATATGTACAAGCAGAACGAAGATATGGAGCCGGACGAAGTGGATCTTGAGTAGGCTGGAGCGGGCCATCCCGGCTTCCAGATGCGATACTATGGAAATCATGCTGACATGGGGAGAAGTATCACCCCCGTGCGCACTGAAAGTTCTTTCCATGCATGCCTGAAAATTCCAATTCAGATCTTCCGCAAATAGGTATAACAACCGGGGATCCCGCCGGCATTGGCCCGGAGGTGTCTCTGCGAGCGTCCATGAATCCGGAATTCCGCGGTCGTTGCCGCCTGCTCCTGTTTGGCGATATCGACATCCTGCGCGGCCAGGCGGCCGACCTGGGAATTGCCGGTGATTTCGTGCCGGTTTCCCTGGAAGCTCTGCATGCAGGCGAGCCTTTGCCCAAGCGCGGCATCGTTCATGTGCCGGCGCGCCGGGATGCCATTTTCCCGGGCCGCGGCTGCGCGGAAAGCGGAGCCGCGGCGGCGAACAACATCCTGGAGTGTGACCGGGCCTGCCGGAACCTGAGGCTGTCCGCGATGGTGACGGCGCCGCTGAACAAGAAGTATTTCCATGCGGCCGGCTACCCATTTCCGGGTCACACGGAATTCCTGGCGCACCTCTCCGGGGTGTCCCGGTTCGCAATGGCTTTTTTAACCGATCCCCTGAAAGTTGTGCTGGCTACCATCCACCTGCCTCTGCTCGCTGCGATTGAGCGCATCACGGCGGAATTGCTGCTGGAAAAGCTGGCGATCCTGATTGAAGAGTTTCCACGCCTGGGCCTCCCCTGCCGCCGGATTGCGGTGGCCGGCCTGAATCCGCATGCCGGCGAGGGCGGGTTGCTTGGCTTGGAGGAGACGGAGCAGATTGAGCCGGCCCTGGCAAAGGCGCGGGCTCTTTACCGGCAGGTCACGATTGAGGGGCCGGTTCCGGCCGACACGCTTTTCTACCGCGCTGCGCAGGGAGAGTTCGACGCCGTCCTGGCGCTGTATCATGACCAGGGGTTGGGACCGATCAAACTGCTGGGTTTCGGGGCCGCGGTGAATGTGACCCTCGGCCTTCCTTACATCCGGACTTCCGTGGATCACGGCACGGCCTACGAGATCGCGGGGCAGGGGTGCGCGCGCCCGGAGAGTATGATCACCGCCATTCGCTGGGCTCTGCGTTTAGGCCGGGAAAGACAGGTCAGGTAAGCAGCTGCACCAGCGTTCGGACTCCGAAGCCGGTGGCTCCTTTGGCGGCATAGGGCTGGCCGTCATGATCCAAATCCATTCCGGCGATGTCGAGGTGCACCCAGGGCGTGTTTTCCACGAACTCCTGCAGGAACTTTCCGGCCGTGATGGCGCCTCCCCACCGGTTGCCGACGTTTTTGATATCGGCGATCTCGCTGCGGATAGCCTTGCGATAGTCATCATCGAGCGGCAGCTGCCAGAACTTCTCCCCGGTGATGCTGCTCGCCTGTCGCAGCGTTTCGATGAGTTCGGGATCGGTTCCCATCATGCCTGCGTTGATGTTCCCCAGAGCCACGATGCAGGCGCCGGTGAGCGTTGCAATATCGATGATGTGAGTGGCCCGGAGGGTCCGTGCGTAGGCTATGGCATCCGCGAGGATCAGGCGCCCTTCGGCATCGGTGTTGATGATCTCGATGGTTTTTCCCAGGTAGGACCGCACGATGTCACCGGGCTTGGTCGCCCTGCCGCTCGGCAGGTTTTCCACGGCAGGAATGAGGCCGATGACGGAGTGCCGGGAGCCGAGCTCGGCGAGCGCGGTCATGGCGGCCAGCACTGCGGCGCCTCCTGCCATGTCCGCCTTCATGTCCTCCATTTTCTCCGAGGGCTTTATCGAAATCCCGCCGCTATCGAAGGTGACACCCTTGCCGATCAGTGCGAAACAGGGTGCGCCCTTTCGAGGCTTCGGCTCCTTGAGGCGCAGGATGATGAGCTTCGGCGGTTGCTCACTGCCATTGCTGACGGCAAGCAACGCGTTCATTCCCAACTGCTCCATTTCGGCTCGTTCGAGGATTTGAACCTGGAGCCCGTTCTCAGCGCCGGCAGCCCGCGCCTGCGCGGCCAGCTGTCCCGGCGTCATGACATTTGCGGGTTCGTTGGCCAGCGTGCGCGCGAAATTGACCGCCCGGCCTACGATCGTACCGCGACGAATGCCTTCCCCAGCCTCTGCGATCTTAGCCCTGGTTTCGCTGAGCAGTACGAAGCCCTCCAGATCCCTGGTTTCCACGTCGCGGGTCTTGTAGATCTCTGACTCGTAATTCCCATGCAGCGCCCCTTCCGCCGAGACGCGCGCCGCTTCCTGGATCGGGAATCCACGGCGCATGACGAGGGCAACGGTCTTGCAGTGGGCCTGGCGTCCTGAACGCGCCGCGATGCCCGCCAGGTTCCTCTGGCGCGCGAGATTGAACTCACTCTTCTTTCCCGCCCCGATCAGAAGCAGGCGCCGCGCCTTCATCCGGCCTGGCCGGTGAATGAGACAGGTGCGATACAACTCCGGCTTGAATTCTCCGGTAGCCAGCACGGTCGCGACCAGGCCCCTGGCCGCCTGATCCAGAGTCTTGAGCGACGAGCTGCCGGGGTCCTCATCCTGGAAGACAGGATGAGCCAGCAGATCACAAACATATTCGGCATAGCTTTGCGGATGGAATTCAATATTCATGCATATCTCCGGTTTTGGTTGTGTGCCCAACAGGCGCACGGCTGCCCTGATGTCAGCGACGGGTCTTCATGGCAGCGCGGGTTTCCCGGTCCGATTCCCTGCGACGTTCCGTCTCGCGCTTGTCGTAATCCTTTTTACCCCGCGCCACACCCAGTTCCACTTTGACCCGCCCGCGCGTCAGGTAAACCCGCAAGGGTACCAGGGTCAACCCCTTCTCCTGGGTCTTACCGATGAGCTTGCGGATTTCCTTGTGGTGCAGCAGCAGTTTCCTGGCGCGGGTCGGATCGTGATTCTCCCGATTGCCGTGGGAATAAGGGCTGATGTGGCAATTTAACAGAAAAGGCTCGCCTTCCTTCACGATTGCGTAACTGTCTTTCAAGTTGATCCGGCCCTCGCGGATAGACTTCACCTCTGTGCCGAGGAGCACCATTCCGGCTTCGAACTTGTCCATAATAAAATAGTCGTGGTACGCCTTCTTGTTCGAAGCCACGAGCTTTTCGCCAGCTGCCTTCCTGTCCATTTGCCCATTCCACGTTTAGGGGAAAGCGTGCCAAGCGCCCGGAATGGCCCGGGCCATCGTCCCGCCCGGCGGTGCCGGGGATCCATCGGATGAAGAATATAACAGGTCAAGGTGCGGATAAACAGGTGCCAATGTATTCCTGCACGGCCTCCTGCCAGGTACGCAACGGCGGAAACCCCTCTCGCACCATGCGGGCGTTATCGAGAATCGAACAGGCCGGGCGGGGCGCCGGGCGCGGAAACTGATCGGTCGTGACCGGTTCGACAACCGCACCCGCGACCGCCGCCCCTGCCACCGAGAATCGTGCCAGCTCGAACCAGCTGCACCAGCCACTGTTGGTTACATGGTAGGTGCCCCGGCAGCCGGCATCCAGCATCTGGAGCGTCCGTTCCGCAAGGTCGTACGCGTACGTGGGACTTCCGCGTTGATCGTGGACCACGCGCAGCTGCCGGCCGGCCCGGGCGGCCCCTACGATAGTGCGGATGAAGTTTTTCCCATGACAGCCGAAAAGCCATGAAGTTCGCAGAATCAGGTGGTCCGGACACAGGTCGCGCACCCGCTCCTCGCCGCGAAGCTTGGACTTGCCGTAGACACCCAGCGGATGCGGAATATCCTCCTCTCGATACCCTGCCGGTCTGGTCCCATCGAACACGTAATCCGAGCTGTAATAGACCAAAAGGGCTCCGGCCGACTGAGCCGCCGCTGCCAGGTTCGCCATTCCCTCGCTGTTAATGAGGAACGCTTCCTCTTCATGAGACTCGCAATAATCGACGTCCGTGAGGGCCGCCGCTGCCAGGATCACATCGGGGCGATGATCCGAAATCCAGGATCGGCAAAGCGAGGCGTCGGTGATATCAAGCTCCGGCAAATCAAGCCCGAGAGGGTTCCGCCGGGAGAGTTGTTGCATCAAGTCGGTGCCCAGCATGCCGCGGGATCCGACCACCATGACTCTCATTCGATTGTCACCTCACAGCCCGGCAAGGGTTTGTTTGCGATCCATGTACATGCGGTCGTAATACGTCCGATAGGCACCGCTCCTGACATGCTCGACCCAGGAGGGATTTTGCAGATACCATTCAATGGTTTGGCGCATCCCGGTTTCGAAGCCGATCTCGGGGATCCACCCCAGTTCCTGCTCCAGTTTCGAGGAGTCGATGGCATAACGCCGGTCGTGGCCGGGCCGGTCAGCCACGTAGGTGATCAGGCTTTCGTCTTTATCCAGAACCTGCAGGATCATGCGCACGATTTCGAGGTTGGTCTGTTCCTGACGGGCTCCGATGTTGTACACCTCCCCGAACCGTCCCCGCCGGATGACCCGGTCCAGGGCGCTGCAATGATCCCGGACGTGGATCCAGTCCCGGGTATATAGCCCATCGCCGTAAATCGGCAGCGCCATTCCCTTCACGGCGTTTGTGACCAGCAACGGAATGAGCTTTTCGGGAAACTGGTACGGGCCATAATTGTTCGAGCAGCGGGAGATCAGGCTCGGGAAACCGTGGGTGCGATGGAAACTGCGCACGAGCAGATCGGCGGAAGCCTTGCTTGCGGCGTAGGGACTGTTGGGGGCAATGGCACTGTCCTCAGTGAAGGCGCCGGTTTCACCCAGGCTGCCGTAAACTTCGTCGGTAGAAACCTGCAGGAACCGATCGACACCCGCCTTCCGGGAAGCCTGCATTAAATTCAGCGTCCCGGCGATATTGGTGCGGGCGAATTCGGATGCGTCCAGGATGCTGCGGTCAACGTGCGACTCGGCGGCGAAATTGGCCACCGTGTCAACCCCGAGTCGCAGAATCTGCCCGAGCGGCTCCGCATCGCAGATGTCCCCCTGGAAAAACCGGTACCGGGGATTGTCTTCGAGCCCGGCCAGATTCTCCAGATTACCGGCATAGGTGAGCTTATCCAGAACATAGACCTGACAGTCAGGGTAGCTTGCCAGCAGGTAGCGCACGAAATTGGAGCCGATAAAGCCGGCCCCCCCCGTTACCAGGATTCGCAAGATTTTTCTCCTTTCCAAATGGATGATCATGCGTCGTTTACGGTTTCATGCAGGGCCGGCAACGCCGGCTTCCCGCTGCGCTTTCTGGGCGACCAGATTGGATGCGCGCAGCAACGACTCAAAGGTTCCGGCATCCGTCCACCAGCCGTCCAGAATGTCGTATTCAGTTTCCCCTTCTGGATATAGTAGTTGTTTACATCGGTGATTTCGAGCTCTCCCCGCGCGGAAGGTTTCAGCCCCTTCACGATTTCGAATACCTCGCCATCGTACATGTAGATTCCCGTGACCGCGTATCGCGAGGCCGGCACCAGAGGTTTTTCGTCGATGCGCACGATCCGGTTGCCTTCGATCTTGGCCACACCGAAGCGTTGCGGATCGTCTACCTCTTTGAGCAGGATGCGGCTTCCGGCGCCCTGCTTCTTGAAATTTTCCACATAGGGCGCAATCGACCCTTCGATGATGTTGTCTCCCAGAATCACGCAGACCGGCTTGTGATCGGCGAAAAACTCAGCCAAAGCAAGCGCCGCGGCGATGCCTCCTTCACCTTCCTGGTAAGTGTAGTTGATGTGGTTCAATCCGAACTCCTTGCCATTGCCGAGCAATCTGAGAAAGTCGCCGGCGTTCTTGCCGCCGGTCACAACCAGGATTTCGCGGATACCGGCGCCGACCAGGGTCTCGATCGGATAGTAAATCATCGGCTTGTGGTAGATCGGCAGCAGATGCTTATTGGTGACTTTGGTGAGCGGGTACATGCGGGAGCCCAAACCCCCGGCAAGCACAATTCCTTTCATGGGTCCCAACCTTGTAAGGCCAAATGTTACTGAAGTTTCGACACGATGCTCACTATAGCACAGGCCCTCCCGAAATCCGGGCCATTCTTGACCGGCTCCAGCATGAGTTCCGCCGCCTCAGGGGGCATTGCTCTGGAGCTCGTACAGCTTGGCGTATTTGAAATAGACGGAAACCGCGCCCATTGTGGCTACCATCAGGCCTGGAATCCCGTCCAGGAACCCACGCTTCAATAAATAGCTCTTCAGGAACGCAACCGGAGGATTTCCAGCTATTTTCCAGAAGGTAGCGCGTCTCCCCTGGCTGCTGTAATCCTGGGCTGCGAGTGTCGAATAGGTTTCCAGGCGCTTCAGGTAGTCGGAGAGGGTACGATAGGTGTAGTGATGGATCTCATGCCGCAGCTGGCCCGGGGGATCCTCGGTTTTAAAGGACTCGTGAACCCGGCCCCCATGCCAGCGGCCCCGCCTGCGATCGAAAAGTCGAAGCTGATAATCCGGATACCAGTCGCCGTGACGTATCCAGCGGCCCATGAAAAACGTCACCCGGGGCATCCGGTATCCCGGATTCAGGAGCTCGTTCGGGCGCAACTGTGCAATCTCGAGACTCAGCTCCGGGCTGATCCTCTCATCGGCATCGAGAGAGAGGATCCAGTCATGGCGCGCCCGCGCGACCGCGTAGTTCTTCTGATCGACAAAACCGGTCCAGTCTCGATGAAAAACCCTGTCGGTGTATCGGCGGCAGATCTCAACGGTGGCATCTGTGCTGCCGCAATCGACGACGACGATTTCATCCGCCCACGCCAGTGACTGGAGCGCGCCTTCGATGTTCTTCTCTTCATTGCAGGTAATCAGAGAAGCGGAAATCGGCTGCATCTTAGGTCCGGCATAGATCCTGGGGATGAAAGGGGATGCTCCTGATGTTCCTCCCCTCCCGCCGACACGCAAGGAGGGGTGGCACCTCAAGAGCATCCCCATGTTTCGCTATGACTTGTGGCTGGATCGCAAGCCACAGGCCTCACCAGCGTTCGACTGGGGCGGCGGATCCGGGCGTGTCCATCGCATGGCTCTCGGTCGGGCTCTTCGACGTACGGTCAGGTACGCCCGCAGATCTCTCGGTCGATCGCCTTATATCCATGCCCGCCTGCACCGCCTCGCTCCGTAATCCGGTGAGATGTGCGGCTTAACGACCCGCTGGTGCGGCTACGACCTGGAAATCGGCTTTGGTCACAAGGGATTTTTCAGCGATCCGGTCCAGGATCCTGATTTCCAGCACATATTTGCCTAAATCCAGGTCTTTCACCTGGATCTGACCCACGATCACCACTCTCTGACCCGAGGTGAACTGGACCGTCCTCCCCTTTGCGTCCTCTACGTCCGCTACGACTTTGTCACCCGATTTAATGAGATAACTGATCTGCAGCGAAGGTTCCAGGGTCGTCTGATCCATCATCGCGTTGTAGACTTGAACGTAGGGCATCAGGACCTGACCGTTGTAATACTCGGCCTTCACATTCGGCTGAACCTTCATATCCCCGATCACGAATTGTTCAAGATTCTCGTAGTTGGGGGGAATGGCCTGGATTAAGTTCGCGAGAATGACGGTGCTTGAGTCCAACTCCGTGCCGTCATACTTTGGCACCTGTATGCCATAGGTCATGGATCCGACATTACCGCCATTGAGGTCCTTCAGGATCAAATCGAGCCGATACCGCTGGCCGGGGGGCAGTGCCACGATCTTCTGATAAATGGACCGCTTGTTCTTCCCCTGTTCGAAGGTTTCGTCGGTGTACTCGGCCGAGATCGTATTCTCGAACTCGGCCATGATGCGTCCCTGCAGGCTGGTGACCGCGCCGTAGACGTTCACCTGGGCGCGATTGAACTGCAGTTCCTTCTTGAACTCGAGGTTTTTGTTATCCAGTTCGATGGTGATGGGGACCAGAACCTTGTCGGAAGAAAGCCGGATGAAGTCGGTCCGCATGAAATAGGGGAGCTGATTGTAGGTGATGCGCGTGGTGACGATGCCCCGGAGATCTTCAAACTTCAGCTGAGGGGGACGCTGGACACTGAAATAGCGAGCCATGCGTTCAAAGGGCTGATCCTTGGAGCGCTGGAAGTTGGTCTGGTCCATGTACCCGTAATTTACGCGGTCCTCTTTTTTGGAGATTCCGTCCTGCTCGTTTTGGGTCAAGCCCGCGCCCGGAACGGTCAGAAGAGCGTCTTTTTCTTCGGAATCCATCGCCAGCCGGTATTCGTTGGTAAAGCTCTTGTCCACGAATTCGAGTTCGACGTCATCACCGACGCCATCGATGTGACGGTATCGCCATCGCTCGAAAGGATAGACAGTCGTATTGCCTCCGCCTTCATAGAATTCGCGCTGGTAGTTGCCGCCTGTGGGATGGGTCTCCTTCCCATCCGGTTCACCATACAGGATATAGATTCGGCCCCGGTCGGTTTTCCATCCGGGCACACCCGAGGCAAATCGTTCATTCGCATAGGCTATGCGCCGATAATGCTCGATCTTGAACTCGTTTCCGCCTTCCCGCGGATCCGGGTTGCGCCGCGTCCAGAACTGCTCGATAAAGTTCTCCCGCTCTTCGTTGGTGGTCAGGGCTTTGAACACGTTTTGTTCTTCGGGAGTAATAATGTAAAGCACGTCTTTATTCAGCCAATCCTTGTAATAATCCGTCAGCGTGCTCTCCTTGCCCGGCTTGACCTTTTGCAGATCGGCAGGCCTCGTTTTCTGCCGCACGGGCGGCGGAGTGACTTTCTGGGGATCCTGGGGCGGTACTTTCTGCGGATCCGCAGCCTGTGCCTGCTGTTGGGCTGCCCGCGATGACGACTGGGGGCTGAAGAGCAGGGTTATGAGGGCAAAACTGATGACGAGCGCGAATAATCTTTTGGTGCGCACGGTAGACTCCCTAGAGGACGGATAGTGCTTCTTCCCCGAAATTATAGATTTTGGCGGCCGAGGTGTCAATTCGCCTGTAGGGGATCGCCAATTCAGACACTTGGGGCGACCCGGGATTACCCCCCGTTTCCCGACCGCCCCAAGGGTACCTCGGGGCCGTCCCCTCAGGGGGGCAAGTTCTCCTGGATGTGTTTCCTGCCTGATGGTATAAACGTCTCCTGGAGTCGTTGCGGTACTTTTCTTCAAGCAATCCTGAATCTGATTTCGAGGTGATGCGCATGACGGTCGATAATCCAGAGTTACAGAGCGGATCATTGCCGCTGACGGCGTTGTCGGAGGAGGAGCAGCTGTTTCGAACGAGCGTCCGCCAGTTCGCGGACGAGCAGATTCGCCCGCACGTCAGCCAGATGGATCGGGATGCCAGGATGGATCCTGGCCTGATCCGGCAGTTCTTTGAACTCGGCCTGATGGGAGTGGGAGTGCCGGAGGCGTATGGCGGGGGCGGCAGTTTTTTCATGGCGGTCCAGGCGGTAGAGGAGCTCTCCCGCGTCGACGCGTCGGCGGCCGTGATCGTCGATGTGCAGAACACGCTGGTGGCCAATGCCATCGTCCGGTGGGGTTCGGAAGAGCAGAAGCGCACATTCCTCCCGCGCCTCTGCAGCGACACCATAGGCGCCTATGCACTTTCCGAGGCCGGGTCGGGGAGCGACGCCTTCGCGCTGGCCACGCGCGCCGAGGAGCGTGACGGCGGGTTTGTGCTCAATGGACGCAAGCTTTGGATTACCAACGCCGGGGAGGCCGGCCTGTTCATTGTTTTCGCCAACGTGAATCCGCAGCTCGGGTACAGGGGCATCACCGCCTTCATCGTTGAACGGGACACCCCCGGATTTACGGTCGGCAAAAAGGAAGACAAGCTGGGCATTCGCGCCAGCTCGACTTGCGAGTTGGTTATGGAAGAGTGTGTCCTGTCCCGCAACCGCGTTCTGGGGGAGGTTGGCAAAGGCTACAAGGTTTCGATCGAGACCCTGAACGAAGGACGGATCGGCATCGGCGCACAGATGGTCGGCGTGGCGCAGGGAGCATTGGATGCGGCGGTCATCTACGCGCGCGAAAGGAAGCAGTTCAATCAGCCGATTGCGAACTTCCAGGGAATCCAGTTCCAGATCGCCCGCCTGGCGACCGAGCTGGAAGCAGCGCGCCTCATGGTGTACAACGCCGCCCGAATGAAAATGGCCGGAATTCCGTTCATGAAAGAGGCCGCCATGGCCAAGTTGTTCGCTTCGGAAATGGCCGAAAGAGTCTGCAGTGAAAGCCTGGAGATCTTCGGCGGCTACGGATATACCAAGGAATTTCCGGCGGAGAAATTCTACCGGGACGTCAAGATCGGGAAGATCTATGAAGGCACTTCCAATATGCAGCTGCAGACGATCGCGAAGTTGATCCTCTCCCGGTGAATCCGAACTTCGTCGCGGGCCGCTTTCCCCAAGCCTGCTTTATTCATGAGGAACGGATCGCACGACATCTCAGGACACGGAAGAACGCGGATGCACACGGATCGGCGCCATATATTTTTATGCATCCGTTCGCGAAAACAGTTCATGAATAATTCGGGCCGGGGGATTCAGGGGGCCGGGCCGCTGCGAGGTTTGCCGGCGATCCGCACGGCTTGCGCCCCGGTTGCGGGTGTGGTAGTGTGATTTATTCTCTCCTGCTTTTGGGCTGGTCAATCGCGTCTCTAACGATCGCCGGGTGCACATGGGCCGCTTCACGCGGCCGCAAGAGACTCATGCTATGAAGATGAAAGTATATTATCACGACAACTGTTTTGACGGCCTCGCTTCGGCAGCGGTTTTCAGCCATTTCTATCGCCACCGGATCCGGGACGGCGTCGAGTTCGAATACGAGGGCCTGGCACACCGGCCGGGGCAACTCTTTCCTGGACGTTCGGTTCGACGGCGAGGAAAACGCGATCGTCGATTTCAAATATTCGAGCGATCCACGATTGACCTGGTGGTTCGACCACCATCAGAGCGCATTTCTGAGTGCGGAAGACGAAGCTCCACTTCCGGACCGACAAGCCAGCGGCAGGAAATTCCACGATCCGACGTACCGCTCGTGCACGATGTTCATTGCCCACATGGTGAGCCGGCATTTCGAGCTTCGATCCCGGAGCGCCTCAAGGAGCTGATTCACTGGGCCGACATCATCGACGGCGCTCAGTTCCCGGATGCGCGCGCGCCGTGGAGCTCGGACGAGCCGGCGATGAAGCTCATGATGGTCATCGAGGGCGTGCGGGACCCGGTGCGCACGCGGAAGCTGATCCAGGCATTCCAGGAGCACTCGTTGCAGGAGATCATGGCCATTGACTGGGTGCAGGCAGCCTTTCGTCCTCTCTATGAACGTCATCTCAAATCCGATCGACATCATCCGCAAGCATGCGCAATACGCCAGGGGAACCGTCTACTTCGACATCAGCGAGTACGACGACATGGAAGGATACAACAAGTTCATTCCATACTATCTTGTTCCCGGAAGCCGTACTGCGTCGGAGTGAGCCGCTCCAGCTTCCGTTCCAAGATCTCGGTAGGCTCCAATCCCTGGAGTCCTGCGCCGCGAACCCACAATCTGGCGGCGCTCTGCGAGCGCCACGGCGGCGGAGGGCATCCGGTCGTAGGTGCGATCTCCTTCGATCCGGAGGACCTGTCCCGAGCCCGGCGCATCGCTCGAGGAATCGCCCAGGAGCTGCGTGACCGCCCCTAGTTGCCTCACGGACTTCGGGAGAGACTTCCATCATTCCCGGAGACAGACAGTAGATGGAAGATCTGAAAATACTCGTCGTGGACGACGAAATCGGCCAACCTGCAGAAGCTGCGTCGCACCTTCATCGAACGCTACCCGGTACTGGCCGCGGCCGGCGGCATGGAGGCGCTCGAGTTGATTCGCACGCATGACGACATCGCCGTCATCATCGCCGATCAGAGAATGCCGGACATGACCGGGGTCGATCTCCTGCGTGAGACACTCCAGCTGCTGCCGCATGCCATCCGGATTATCCTGACCGGTTACACCGATGTGGATGTCCTGATGGAAGCGATCAACAGCTGCAAGGTTTATCCGCTACATCGTGAAACCTTGGGACCCACCCGATCTGCTGATCACGGTCGATCGCGGCATCGAGGCGTATCGTCTGGCGATCGAGAACGCCAGATTCCGCAAGGAATTGATCCGCCGCGAACGGCTGGCGCGTGAGCTGGAAATCGCCAGCGAAATCCAGCGTTACATCCTGCCGCCGCGCTGTCCGTGAGTCGAAGGTTTCGAATTCGCGGTCGAATATCATCCGGCGCGGGAAGTCGGTGGCGATCTGTATGATTTCGATGCGAACCGCGCGAACGGGAAGTTGCAGATCGTGATCGGGGACGTTTCCGGAAAATCGATTCCCGCGGCTCTCTATGGCGCGGTTTTCAGCGGTCAGCTGAGCGCGCTTTTCTCACCAGGAACTGTCGGCCGTCGGAGACGCTCCGGCGGGCCAATCTGATCCTGACGACGCGCTACCAGGTCAGCAATTTCATCGCGGTCGCCTGCATGCAGGTCGAACCGATGACGGAGGCGCTGCACCCTGGCCAACAGCGGCATGCCTTTTCCCTATTTGCTGCGAGCGGGCGAGGTGACGAGACTTCCCGCGTCCCCGGCGTGCCCTCTGGGACTGCTCGAGGAGTCGGTCTATGACGATATTGCCTTTCGTGATGGAGAAAGGGGATCATCCTCATCCTGGCGAGCGACGGCGTGACCGATGCCGCTGGATCCGGACGGCAGGATGTACGATGAGCCGTTTCATGGAATGCGTCTGCGGCGCCACGGTTCGGAAAAGGCCGCCCAGTTGGCACAATAGCCTGTACCAGGAGATTTGCGAATTTACTCGCTTCGGCGATGTCCACGACGACATCACCATTCTCGCGCTCCGCAGGAGCGCCTAGGTCAGACTCGACATGCTGATCATAAAAAACATTGGCCAGGTGATCACCTTGCGCGAAGGAGCCGCCCCGCGCCTTTCCGGCGCTCGATGTCGGATCTCGGCATCATCGAAAACGGCGCGATCCTCATTCGGGCCGAGCGGATCGTCTGGGTGGGGCCGACCCGGGAATTGCCGGTGAGCATGAACTCGATGCCCGGTATGAAACCTTCGACGGCGTCGGCCTCGATCTGGTGGCTCTGCCCGGATTCGTCGATGCTCACACGCATCCCGTCTTCGGCGGCACGCGGGCCGAATGAGTATGAATTGCGCTGCCAGGGGAAAACGCTACCCGGAGATCGCCGCCGCGGGCGGCGGCATCCGCGCGAGCGTGCGCCATCTGCGCGCGGCAAGCCCGAGCCAGCTCATGGAGCGCGCCGAACGCTCACTTTCATGCAGTTTCTGGCGCACGGCACGACCACGATCGAAGCGAAGAGCGGCTACGGTCTGAGCCTCGAGGACGAAGTCAAGAGCCTGCAGGTGCTGGCGGCGCTCCGCAGCCGCAGCCGCCTGGAGACGGTTTCCACCTTCCTCGGGGCCCACGACGTTCCCGATGAGCTGCGCGGCTCCCGCGCCGAATATGTGCGCCGGATCGTCGAAGAGATGATTCCCCGGGTTGCGCAGGAAGAGCTGGCGCAGTTCTGCGACGTCTTCTGTGACACCGGGTATTTTACGGTCGACGAAACGCGCGCGATCCTGCACGCGGCCCGGCAGGCGGGCCTCGGCCTCCGGATCCATGCCGAGCAGCTGGCGCACACCGGGGGCGCGCAGGCTGGCGGCGGAATTCGGCGCGCTCAGCGCGGATCATCTGGAGTGGATCGACGAGGAGGATATCGAAGCCCTCCGCAAGGCGGGCACGGTGGCCACGCTCGTTCCGGGCTCGACGTTCAATCTCGGACTCACCCGCTATCCGCCGGCACGCAAGCTCATCGAGGCCGGCGTCCCCGTGGCGCTCGCGACCGACTTCAATCCGGGCTCCTGCTTTACGCTGAACATGCAGATCATCCTGTCGATCGCCTGCAGCCAGATGCACATGACGCCCGCGGAAGTCATCACGGCCGCCACGCTCAACGGCGCCTGCTCCCTCGGACTGTCGGAGAGGATCGGCAGCCTCGAAGAAGGCAAACAGGCCGACATCGTGCTCATGAATGTGGCGGACTACCGGGAGATCCCGTATTTCTTCGGCGTGAATCACTGCGCTGTGACCATCAAGAAAGGCAAGATCGTTATCAACAGATTGGAGCGAATGTGAAAAAGATCGTCGAATGCGTGCCCAATTTCAGCGAAGGCCGGCGCAAGGACGTCGTGGAGGCCCTCGTCGCCGCGCTTACCCGATCGGCCGGGTGTGGCCCTTCTCGATTCCGAAATGGACGGGGCCCACAACCGCTGCGTCATCTCGATCGCCGGCGAACCCCGAAGGCGCTGGCGCGCGGCGTCGTCGAAGCGGTCGGAAAGGCGGCGGAACTCATCGATCTGCGTCAGCACCAGGGCGAACATCCTCGTATGGGCGCGACCGACGTCGTGCCTTTCGTCCCGATCTCCGGCATGAGACCTCGAAGATTGCGTTCAGCTCTCCTTGCAGAGTGGGAGAGGAAATCTCCCAGCGCTACCGGATTCCCGTGTACCTCTATGAACAGTCCGCGCGTATTCCCGCGCGGCAGGATCTCGCCTACGTGCGCCGGGGCGAATTCGAGGGCATCCGCGAGGAAATAGGCACGCATCCGGAACGCAAACCCGATTTTGGCCCGTCGGAAGTTCACCCATCCGCGGGTGCCACCGCCGTGGGTGTGCGCTTTCCCCTGATCGCCTATAACATTTATCTGAACACTTCCGAGGTGAAAATCGCACAGGCAATTGCCCGCGCGATTCGCTTCTCCAGCGGCGGCCTGCGTTACGTCAAGGCCCTCGGTTTCGAAATCAAGGAGAGAAACCAGGTTCAGGTTTCCATGAACCTGACCCATTACGAAGCGACGCCGGTGTTTCGCGTGTTCGAGATGGTGACCCGCGAGGCGCAGCGCTACGGAGTTTCCGTGGTTTCCAGCGAGATCGTGGGGCTGGTGCCCCAGCGGGCCCTGGATGCCTGCGCCGATTTCTATCTGCGCCTGGAAAACTTCGGCGCCAATCAGATCCTGGAGAACCGGCTGAACGATGCCCTTCCCCAGGAGCCTTCGTTATCCGAGTTCGTGGACAGCGTCGCCGCGCCTGAGGCGGTTCCCGGAGGCGGAAGCGTGGCGGCTCACACCGCTTCCCTGGCTGCCGCCCTTGGAGAAATGGTAGCCGGTCTGACCGAGGGGAAAAAGAAGTACCAGGAGGTCGAAGAACAGGTGCGCGACCTCCACCGGCAGCTCGGTGAGGCGCGCGGCACATTAATGCGGCTGGTACAGGAGGATTCGGATGCTTACAAGGGAGTGATGGCGGCTCTGAAGCTTCCGAAGGAGACCGTCGAGGATAAGGCGGCGCGCGGGGAGGCGCTGGAGAGCGCGACCCGCGTGGCCACGGAGGTCCCGTTACGCACGGCACGCCTCGCCTGCGAGGCCCTTTCCCGGCTGGCCGTCCTTGCGGAGATCGGCAACCGCAATGCCCAGAGCGATGCCGCCACGGCGGCTCAGCTTGCGTTTGCGGCCTTGAAGGGCGCCCAGTACAACGTCCTGATCAATATTCCCGGTTTGCGGAATCGCGCCTTTGCCGAATCGTGCAGATCAGAAGCCGAGGATCTGGTGCGCCGGGGTCAGGAGACACTGCAGAAAGTAGATGCGCTCGTGACCCAGACACGCTGAGTCGGGCAGAGGGCTGGTTTGCCGAAGCCGGGCAAGAGGAGCGCTGCCCGGCTAAATGAACATTTCCTCGTCCCCGTGGGAACGGTTGGCGGAAAATCTTCGCCGGCCGAAAAGCACATCCAGTCCGGTGCGCACGCCGCGAATCAAAGCCTGGATTTCCGCAATCGGCGTCAGGATCGTGCCCTGCATGAGATCGATGGTTTCATCGATCTTGCGGGAGGTGGAATCGAGGACGTTCTGAAACCTCGCGACCTGGAACCGCGCCATGTTCGTGGTTTCCTCGAGGAAGGCGTCCATCGCGACCACGCGATTGTGCACGACACCCGCAATGGCGCTGACATCCTCTTGCAAGGCCTGCACCTTTTCGGTGGTGGCGGTCAGGACTTCGAAAAAATGGTCAGCCTTACTGGCAACAGCCTCGATCCCATGCGCCAAACGGCTGGTTGTGGCTTCCATCCTCTCCGACAGATCCGAGATCCTGCGGTAGATCGCCACCAGCGCAAATCCCTGCACGAGCAATACCAGCGCGATAATTCCCGTGAATACGGCAAGAATAATGAGTAGGGTGGATGAGTTATCCATTTATGCCTTCGTCTTGTCCTTTTCTTCCCGATACGCCTGTTTGCCGGCTTCCAACGCCGCAGACAGCTGGTCCCGCTGCTGCTGCAGCAGATCCTTCCCCCGGTCGAACAAACCGCCGGTCTTTTCAGTCACGTCTTTGGCGCGGTTGGTAACGAAATCCGCCCCTTCGCGCGTCTTCATCGCGATCAGTTTCCTGGTCTCCTCGCCGCTGCGCGGAGCCAGCAATAGCGCGATAGCTGCACCCACGAAACCGCCGAGCACAAAAAACAGGGCCTTTTCTCCAGCATTCGATTCTTCAGCCATGTGATCTCCTTGTGTCTAATAAGTTATTGCAATACCAATGTTTAGCACTTGGTTTGGAAAATGTCAAACGTGAAATCCTCTGGCGCCGGCGTCACTATTTACAGCGGATGGTGAGAAACGATTGCTGACGGCTCCGGATCCTCACGGTCATCGGCCAATTCAAAATACTCACGCCCGCATCGCAGTAGGCTATAATGCAAGGCCTGCAGCCCGAAGGGTTGAATCCGGTTCCATGCAAACTAAACAGGAGTCATGATGGCCAAGAAACAGAGATCGTTTCCCACCCGTGCGGTACACGCCGGCGAACACCTTCCCCCGAGCGACTTTATTCCCGTGGTCGGCCCGATTCATCCCACGGTGGGATTTGCGTACGACCACATGGAGGATCTGGATGGCGTGCTGGGAACAACGAAGGAAGGTTATGTGTACCCGCGCTACGGCAGCCCTACGGTCGCGGCCTTCGAGACGGCAACGGCGGATCTGGAAGGGGGCGAGGCTGCGTATGCCTTCGCATCCGGGATGGCCGCGATCCATGTCGCCCTGCTGACGGCTGGCGTGCGTCAGGGCTCCCATGTGCTCGCGGCCATGGATCTGTATGGGGCAACATTCACTTTGCTCCGGCGCCTCTTTACGGAGTTGGGAGTCCACGTCCGCCTCGTGGACGTCACCGATGTGGTCCAGGTGGAAGCAGCCCTGGCGGAAACCCGGCCGGTCATACTGATTGCCGAAACCATTTCCAACCCGATCCTGAAGGTGGCGGACCTTCCCGCCCTGATCGAACTGGCGCATCGATTCGGTACGCAGGTCCTGATCGACAACACGTTTGCCTCCCCCTATCTCTGCAATCCGTGCGCCTATGGCGCCGATTATGTCATGCACAGCGCCACCAAATTCATCGCCGGTCACTGCGATGTCCTGGCCGGGATCATCGTGACCTCCGCCAAAAACCGGAACACGATGTATGAACTCAACAAAATGATCGGGAGCACGCTGGGACCGTTCGAAGCCTGGCTGGCGCATCGCGGGCTCAAGACCCTGCCGCTGCGCATGCGGCAGCAGTGCGACAATACGAGCCGTATCGCGGACTGGCTGTCCCGGCAGGCGGGGATTGCCCGGATCAACTATCCGGGCCTGCCCGCACATCCTCAGCACGAGCTCGCACGAGGGCTGTTCAAAGGGCGCGGCTTCGGAGCGGTGCTTTCCTTCGAAATTGCCGGCGCCGACAAACAAACCGCCTTCCGGTTTATGGACGCCTTGGAATTGTGCCTGCCAGCCACGACTCTCGGCGATATTTACACTATCGTCCTTCATCCGGCCACGGCGTCCCACCGGGCCCTGTCGGCGGAGGAACGGGCGGAAATCGGCATCAGCGACGGCCTGGTGCGTCTGTCGGCAGGAATCGAAGACGCCGACGATATCATCGCCGACCTGGATCAGGCACTGCGATCGGTGTTGTGAAGGAACCATCAGGTTGTGGCGGCCGTCAGGGTATAATGTGGGGATCGCGGTCGCGACCGGAGGTTTCTGGTGATGGATAACAACTCTAACACGCCGGGTTTGTCCCGATTTGCCACCGCCTTTTTCGTGATCTGTTTCGCCGCGATCGTCTATTTTCTTTACCTCATCTTTGCCCCCTTTCTATCGGCACTCCTCTGGGCGGTAGTCCTGACCGTAGTATTTCTTCCGCTGTTCAACCGGATTCTCGCGTGGATGCGCCGGCGCCGGACTGTGGCAGCGTTGCTCACCTGCCTGCTGATTCTTCTGCTGTTCATCCTGCCGGTCACCTTCCTCGGGATTCTGATCACACAGCAGTCGATCGCTTTCTACAATAGCTTTCACGAAAGCTCCATCTCCATGGGGAGCGCCGCGTCGAGCCTGAATGAACTGCAAAGCCACCCGGCGATTCAGTGGCTGGTGTCGCTGGCGCAGAAGTGGTTTGGCGTGCAGCAACTCGACCTGTCCATGTACCTGGAAGAAGCTTACAGCACGATCAGCAGATTCCTGGTCGGGATCGGCCCATCGCTCATCAAAGGAGTGGGCGGCATGTTCTTCAGCTTCTTCCTGATCTTCATCACCATGTTCTTCCTGCTGCGGGACGGACCGGCGCTGATGGAGATCATCCGCTCTTCAAGCCCGCTTCCCGAGTCATATGAGACAGAGATCATCAAGAGATTCCAGGATGTGAGCTATGCGACGTTCTTCGGTTCCCTGCTGACCGCGGTAGTGCAGGGAGTCGCCGCGTGCCTGCTCTTCCTCCTTCTGGGACTTCCGGCGCCACTCTTCTGGGGGGCGATCGTCTCGCTGGTATCCCTGGTGCCCATCGTGGGCGGGTTCCTGGTCTGGATTCCCTGGTCGGCCTATCTCATCCTGGCAGGACAAACGACACGCGGCATAGTCTTCCTGGCCGTGGGCGGGCTGGTGATCAGCTCGATCGACAACGTGTTGAAGCCGATCATTATCCAGGGCCGGACCAACATGCACCCGCTCCTGGTTTTCCTCAGCGTCCTGGGAGGATTGCGGACGTTCGGATTCCTCGGCATCGTGATCGGTCCTTTGGTTGCGGCCCTGTTTGTCTCTTTTCTGAATCTCTATCGCGAGGAGTTTCGCGACACCTTGTGTCAGAGGAAGCCGGGGATCAATCGATCAGGAGAAGATGCAGGTCCATGACGTTCGTCCTGGTGGGACCGGTCATCACCAGATCCCCCAGATTCCGGAAGAACTTGTGGGAGTCGTTTTCCCGAAGGCAAGACTGGAGAAAATCGGCGCCGAACTCAAGAGAGCGGGCCAAGGTTCGGTTGTCTGCGAGAGCTCCGGCGGCATCGGTGGGGCCATCCGAGCCATCGGTTGCCACACTGGCGGCTACAACCGGTGCGCCCAGGCGCGCCAGCCCGGCAACGCATTGAAGCGCGAATTCCTGATTGCGGCCGCCTGTCCCCCTGCCCACAACCCGGACTGTTGTTTCTCCGCCGCTGATCAGGCACGCCGGGCGGCGCACGGGCCGGTTTCGGCCCACGATCTCCTCCGCGATATTAAGATGGAAGTGCGCGGCTTCACCTGTATCCCCTTCGAGCCGCGATGTGAGCACCAGCGTGTGATACCCGAGACGCCGGGCGGCGCCGGCGGCCGCACTGCACGCCTGGGCGTTGCCTCCGACCAGGACCGGGA
Source organism: Terriglobia bacterium (assembly GCA_963824985.1). Taxonomy (GTDB): domain Bacteria; phylum Acidobacteriota; class UBA6911; order UBA6911; family UBA6911; genus JAFNAG01. The sequence continues at coordinate 123,229 of CAWGRQ010000043.1, read as the reverse complement.
CCTTTTTATGGAAAATGGGATCTCCTGGTTTCGGGTTGTCGGGTATCCGGCCGGACACTCCCGCCTTCAAGCGTTTCAGAACGGAAGCGGGAACTTGATGTTCGATTCCCAGACGCCGCAGAATCCGCATGCAGTCGTGGAATGTGGTGGTGTCGGGCACCAGGGGACCGGAGGCGATGGCATCCAGTTGATCTCCGACTACATCCGAAAGGATTAGGGAGATCACCGGAACGGAAGCCAGCATTCGTGCCAGTCCGCCGCCTTTTACGAGGGAAAGGTGCTTGCGCAGGGCGTTTGTCTCCTGAATGGTGGCGCCGCAGTTGAGCAGGAGCCGGGTGCAGGCCAGCTTGTCCTCCAGGGTGATGCCCGGAGCCGGGGCCACGAGCAGAGCTGAACCCCCGCCGGACAGGAGGCAGATCACCAGGTCCCGGGCTGTGATTTCGCTCGAGGCGAGCCGGGCGATACTTTCAGCCGCAGCCACACCATTCGCATCGGGGAGCGGGTGCCCTGCTTCCAGCAATTGAAGTTTCCGCAGCGGCAAGCCATAGCCATAGCGCGTTACCACCACGCCGCCGTGGATCTGGTCACCCAGTATTGATTCGAGGGCCCGGGCCATCGGCGCCGCCGCCTTTCCAGCGCCCAGAATCCAGACACGTCTCCCTTTGCCCAAGGGGAAGCGCCGCTGATCCACCACCAGCTCGTCCCCTTCTCTTCGGACCCATCGGCGCACGGCCGCAGCCGGCTCAACGGCCCGAAGGGCCGCGGTCCAGATTCGGGAGACATCGGACCGAAGCCGGTGGTGGATGTTCATGGCTGATCCTGATTCGCGGGTTGAAGGTTGTGGATGATCTGGTCCATGATCTGAGAAAAAACGGCTACCACCTGGGGATCAAACTGGCTGTCCCCGCAGCGCTGCAACTCGGCAAGGGCCAGGTGCGGAGAAAGCGCCTTGCGATAGGGGCGGTTTCGGGTCATGGAGTCAAACGCCTCGGCCACGGCGATGATCCGTGCCCCCAGCGGTATGATGTTCCCTTTGAGGCCATCCGGATACCCGGCTCCGTCATATCTTTCGTGATGGTGCCGGATGTATTTCAGAACTTCCCCGTCATCCAGGATGGGGCGGAGAACCGTCTCCGCCAGAGCCGAATGTTCCTGAATCTGCCGGTATTCATCGGAGGTGAGAGCGCCCTGTTTCTGCAACAGGAGGTTTTCGACTGTGATCATGCCCACGTCGTGCAGAAGCGCTGCGAGATATATCTGGCGGATCCCGTCTTTGGTCAGCTTCAACTCGTGCGCGATATTCCGCGCGATTTCCGCGACATTAACCGAATGTCCCACATCCAGGGGCGCCCTCAATTCGAACAAACGGATCAGGACCTGGGTCATCGAATAGAACATGCGGTTGGCCTGCACCGTTTTGTCCTCGGCCATCTGTTCCAGATACTTCTGAAACTCGCGGTTGGCATGATCCAGACGCCTTTTTTCCATGGCGCGGTCGGCGGCGACCAGAACCTGGCTGAGATTGAAAGGCTTCACAATGTAATCGAAAGCTCCCATCCGAATGGCTTCGATGGCGGCTTCCGCGGTGTTCATCGCCGTAATCATGATTACCGCGGTATCCGCGTGATTTTGCTTGATCTCGTGCAGCAGGTCGGCAATCGGCCGCCCCGGCATGCGTATATCCGCAAACACGAGGTCGAAAGACCGCGCCGCAAGCTGGGCAAGCGCATCCGCAACCCCCGCCGCCGTAGTGCATGCGTAGCCCGCATCCTCGAGGATTTCCCGGAGGATGTCGCGGATGTCGACCTCGTCATCAATGATCAGGACCGGAGTTCGATTCTTGGACATAGTTCAGTCGCTCGAGAGAAACGATGGGTTGACAGCACCCATCCTCCATAGGATTATACTTTTTACGCACCACAAGGAGATTCATGCAAAAGCAGTTTACAACATTCAGGGACGCTTGCGATCATAAGGTTGAGGATAAACAGCTGGAGTGTGGGGACTGCAGGCATTTTATCTCTGAAGAAGCCTTCATCAGTGCACACAGCAACTGGGGAACCTGCCTTTATCATTCCCATGCATTCGTGAAATATCGCCGCGCCTGCTATTCTTTTGAAAAGAAGGAATCGGAATAGGGCCGAATCAGCAGGCTTGCCCCTTCAGTCCGGATCCGCTATGGAAGCGGCAACGATGTTCGCGATCAGAGCGCGCAGTCGCGTCACATCCCCCTTGCCGTCCGGGTGCACGCGGTTGGTGAGGACGACAAGAAACGTGTCGGACGGCGGATGGACCCAGAGCGATGTCCCGGTGAAGCCCGTGTGTCCGTATCCCCCGGTGAACAGGTCTCCCCGCGGCGCCGAATAGGCGGTCGCGATGTCCCAACCGAGGCCGCGAACCGGCGCATCCGGGGGCGACTGAGGGCTGGTCATGGCTGCAACGGTCAGGGGTGCAAGCAGGATCTTTCCTCCAAAACGTCCTCGATTCAGGAGCGTCTGGGCATAAATCGCGGTGTCCATGGCGCTCGAAAACAATCCCGCGTGCCCGGCGACGCCTCCCATGCGCCAGGCGGTCGGATCGTGAACCTCCCCGCGCAGCATTTCCCTGGCCAGGCCCGCGGCGCCCCCCTTCAGGTATTGAAGCGATCGATCGCGCGATTCGGTTGGAGCAATTCTCTCCTTCCAGGCCGCCGGTGGATTGAAGGTCGTTTCGGCCATCTGCAACGGCCGGTAGATTTCCTCCTGAACAAAGGTGTCGAGGCTCCGGCCGCTCACCGCTCTGACGATCTCACCAAGAGTGATGAAATTGAGGTCGCTGTATACAAAAGCCGTCCCCGGCTGCTTCTGTGTGGCTATGCTCCAGAGCTCCTGCAGGGCCGCATCCCGCCCTTCCCACGATTTGGACAGATCGAAGTCGGCCGGCAGGCCCGAATAGTGGATGAGAAGCTGCCGGACGGTGATCTCATCTTTGCCGCCGCCCGTAAACAGCGGCAGGTATCGCTTCACGCGGTCTCCGAGCCGCAATTGGCCGTTCTGGGTGAGCAGCATGACGGCGGGCGTCGTGGCGAGCACCTTGGTGAGCGAGGCCATGTCGAACAGCGTGTCCTTCGTCATCGGCTCGCGCTGCGGCTGCACCGAACGCAATCCGAACGCTTTCCAGTACCCGATTTTCCCGTGGCGCGCGACCAGCACGACCGCGCCCGGAGTCTCGCCCGCCTTGATGGCCTCGGCAACCGTGTCATCAATGCGGCTCAGCTGTTCCGGCCGCAACCCGATCGTTTCCGGCGCCACCTGGCCGAGCCCGGCTGGTTTGGCGCTTTGCGTGGAACGCGCCTGGGGAATGGCCTGTAAGGCCAGGCCGCCGGCGAGCAGACATGCCAACCAAGTTCGGTGACCCACGATCGCCTCCCGGGAACAGAATATTTCCGTCATCTTACACTGCTTCGCCGCGGCCAGACACTGGAAATGAGGCCTCATCCGGCGTCAGGACTGCGGCGCGCGCGCCTGTCTCCCTGCCGGGAGAGATCGGCCTGACCAGCTTTTCTTGCCAGGCTTCGCAGCGAGGCGGCGCAGATGGGCATGGATACAAGACCCGCGACCGGAGGGTGCTGCAGGCGTACTTGACAGTACGCCGTGGCGCCTGACCGAACGCATCGCAGCAGAGATGCCCGGATCCGCCGACGCCGAAAGCCGTTGAGAAATGCGGTCCAGGATTGCCGCTGCCGGCTTGCGGTGAGCTCTGCTACAATCCTAACTCGGGGGGAATGACATGCAGGAATATCGCGGAGTGGACTTCTATCAGATGGATGAGCTTTTGTCTCCGGAGGAAAAAATGGTGCGCGCCACGGTGCGCTCCTTTGTCGATGACCGGATTCTGCCGATTATCGACAAGCATTTCGAAGAGGCGACGTTTCCTCGGCACCTGGTGCCGGAGATGGGCGGCCTGGGCCTGCTAGGTGCGAACCTGCCCGAAGCCTACGGTTGCGCCGGGATGGGGGATGTGGCTTACGGGCTCGTGATGCAGGAGCTCGAGCGCGGCGACAGCGCCCTGCGCAGCTTTGCCTCCGTCCAGGGGGCGCTGGTCATGTATCCCATCTTTACCTTCGGCTCGGAGGCGCACCGGCGGCGCTGGCTGCCTGCCCTGGCGAGCGGCGAGGCCATCGGATGCTTCGGTCTCACCGAACCGGATCATGGATCGGACCCGGGAAGCATGAGCACGCGCGCCGTCAAAGACGGGAATCGCTGGATTTTGAACGGTTCCAAGTCATGGATCACGAATGGAACGATCGCAGATGTCGCCGTCGTCTGGGCGAAAGTGGAGGGCGAGGCGCGCGGGTTTCTTGTGGAAAGAGGGACGCCGGGATTCACCGCGCCGGAGATCCTGCACAAGATGTCGTTGCGGGCTTCTGTCACTTCGCAGTTGATCTTTGAAGATTGTGCGATTCCGGAAGAGAATCTGCTGCCGGGCTCGCAGGGGCTGCGGTCGGCGCTGATGTGCCTGAACCAGGCCCGATACGGCATTGCCTGGGGCGCTCTCGGGGCGGCCATGGCCTGCTACCATGTCTCGGTCGAGTATGCACGGGACCGTGTCCAGTTCGGGCGCCCGATCGCGGGTTTCCAGCTGGTGCAGGAAAAGCTTGTGACCATGCTTTCCGAAATCACCAAGGGGCAGTTGCTGGCACTCCAGCTGGGCCGCCTGAAAGAAGCCGGAAAGCTGCATTTCGCCCAGACCTCGCTGGCCAAGCGCAACAACGTGGCGATCGCACTCGATTGCGCCCGCCTCGCCCGTGACCTGCTCGGAGCCAACGGAATCAGCCTGGAATTCGCGGTGATGCGCCACATGTGCAATCTCGAGACCCTCAGAACTTATGAGGGGACCCACGATATTCATACCCTGATTCTGGGTCAGGCCATCACCGGCATGGGAGCATTTGCCTAGCCCAATGATTCACGAAGCAAGACATCGCAGGACACTGAAGAACGCGGATGAACATGGGGCGGCGCTGTGTGCTCCCATTCAGTCGCCTGCAATAAAACGAATCTGAATAGTTCGGGCTAGCGCGTCGGCGGCTGTGCGGCGGAACTCAATATCTCTCGGATAGTTTTCTTCAGAGGGTTCAAATCAGCCGATTTGATGATGTACGCATCCGCCGCCCAGGTGAAAAAATCGTCCTGGTAAGAAGAATAGGCGGTGTTCAATATGATTGGAATTCTTCCATGGTCGAGCAGGATCTGTGCCATGGTATCCAGTCCATCCTTTTCCGGCATGCGAATATCCATCACGATGAGGTCCGGGACTTCCCGGGCTACGCAGGTCGAGGCCTCGTTTCCGTTTTGCGCCAGCAGAACCCGGTATCCCTCCGTTTCCAGCTCGGCCTGGTAAAGCTGCCGCAGATTACGATCATCGTCGACGACCAGGATGGTGTTCATTTCATTTCCCCTCAAATGGTGCGGCCGGCACACCGCTTGGTTCCGGACTCCTCATCTCTGGGTGAAGGGCCAGTCGCAGATGCAAACAGGTTCCCTCTCCCTGCGTACTTTCGAAGGAAAGAGTGCCTTTATGAGTTTCCACCACCTGGGACACGATGGCAAGCCCCAATCCGGTGCCGGTAGTTTTGGTAGTAAAGAACGGTTTGAATAGTTTTTTCCAGTTCTGCTTCGAGATGCCGGTCCCGGTGTCGGAAACGTCGATGTCCAGGAATTCGCCGTTGGCGGAGGTCGAAACCGTCAGAACACCGCCGGCCGGCATTGCCTCTACCGCATTGGTGAACAGGTTCATGAGCGCCTGACGCACCTGGAGCTGATCCAGGCATGCAAGGGGCAGGTCGGGCTGCTGCCGAAGCATGGTGCGCACCTCGTTCCGCTGGATCTCATCGTGCATGGTGATCAGCACGCTTCGGATCAAGGCGTTGACATCGGTCGGCTTGAATTCCGGTTTGGAAATCCGGCGATAGGCGAGCACCTCCTCGACCAGTCTCTCCAGGTGGGTTACCTCCGAAATCATGATCTCGACGTCGTGCCACCGGGCATCTTCAGGAGGCATGGTGCGGCCCAGCCTGCGTGCGAACCCGCCGATCGAGGCCAGCGGAGACCGTACTCTAAATGCCAGCAATGTAGCCAGCCTCCCCATAGTCGAAAGCCGCTCAACCTCCAGAAGCTGCTGCTGGCTGGCGCGCAGAATCACATTCTGGTCCTCGGAGATCTTGATCTGGTCCGTCAGCCGCTGAATAAGACGGGTATTCTGGATGGCGGTGCTCGCCTCCTGGGCATAAATATCAAGCAGACCCAGGTGGTCCTCATCAATCGGGGCATGAGTGATGGCGTTATCGGCGATCAGGATGCCCAGATCCGTGTTGCCGAGAAACAGGGGGGCAACGGCAAAATCTTCCGTGCCAAGCAACCGGGCCATATCGCGGCCGATAGGGAAACCGTGCGGCAAGAACATGCCCTGGGAGGACTGGCCGGCTTCGTGAGAACGCAGGATCCGGACCAGCGGGTTTGAACCGTCGAGGAGCGGAATCTCAAGGCGGGCGACCAGATCATTGATCCACTTGTCTTTCTTGATTTCCCCGATGAGAATCGAGTGCAGCAGGTCCCCAAGCGACTCGTGCTTCTCTCCCAGATCCTGCCAGATTCCAAAAGCCTCCTCTGGAGTCTCGGGACCGATGGCCAGCCGGCCGCGCAGCACCTGCGTTTTCTCATCCAGCAGGAGAATGAAAGCGCGATTGAAGCCCAGTCCCCACCCCGCGGTCACACCCGCGAGGATGATATGCAGGGCTCTCTCCTCATCCACGGTTTTCTGCAGCGCGCGGCTCACTTCATGAAGAATCGACAGTTCGGAAATACGGCGATCCGAGGATGCCGTTTTCGTATGATGATCGGGAGCTCTGTCGGTGCTCATTTCCGGGTCGCGCCTCCCGACTTCTGCTGAATCTTCTCATACAGTTTCATGTAGTGAAGCGCCGATTCCTCCCAGGACCAGCGCTGCGACATGTCGCGCAGGATCAAGCGCCTCCAGCGCTCGGAGTCGGCGAAGACCACCAGGGCGCGTTCCAACGCGGTCATCATGTCGGCCACCGCATAGTTCTTGAAGACGAATCCGGTGCCGCGGTCACTTTTGATCTCGTAATCGACGATCGTGTCGGCGAGCCCGCCCGTAGCTCTTACAATCGGAACCGTCCCATAGCGCAGGCTGTAAAGCTGGTTCAGTCCGCACGGCTCGTATTTGGAAGGCATAAGGAACATGTCCGCGCCTGCTTCGATCAGGTGCGCAAGCCGGTTGTCGAAAGCGAGCTTGACCGCAATCCGGTCGGGATACCGGGCGGAGAACAGCTGGAATAGCTCATGGTATTTGAGTTGGCCGGTCCCCAGAACCACCATCTGCAGATCCTGGGATGCGATCATTTCCATCGCCTCCCCGATCAGGTCGAAACCCTTCTGGTCGGCCAGGCGGGAGATGATTCCGATCAGCGGCACCTTCCCCCGCCTCTGGGGTAAACCCATGCTCTGAAGAAGCGCGGACTTGCAGACGGCTTTCCCGGCAGGATTCTGAGCGGAATAACGGGCGGGGATCAGCGCATCGGTTTCCGGATTCCATTCATCAAGGTCGATGCCGTTTACAATGCCGGACAGATCGGCCGCCCGCCGCTTCAGTATCCCTTCCAGACCATACCCGAATTCGGCCCCCGACTGAATTTCCCGGGCATAGGTTTCGCTTACCGTGTTGATCAGGTCGGCACATTCGATCCCGACTTTCATGAAATTTACTTTGCCCCAGAACTCGAAGGGACTCATGGGATAAAAGAAACCGGCGTCAATCCCGACCCACTTCAGGATTTCGGGTTCGTACAGGCCCTGATAGGCGAGGTTATGGATGGTAAAAAGGCAGCCGATTCCGGTGAAAAAAGGATCATCCCGGTAGATTGTGCGCAGCAGACCCGGAATCAGGGCGGTCTGAGAATCATGACAGTGAATCACGTCCGGCCGCTGTTCCAGCCGGCGCAGCAACTCGAGGCCCGCCTTGGCATAAAACCCAAAGCGGTGCATATTATCGGGATATCCTTCCTTGGTGACCGGGTCGTCGTATATCCCATCGCGATCGAAATACCCGCCGCCGCCCAGGAAAAAAACCGATACTCCGGTATCGGGCACCTCCGCCTGTGCCACCTCGACGCGCACGGATTTTCCTCCGAGGCGGACATCGAACGGCGGGACGGTGCTGCTCGGGCGAATGCCGAATTTCTCGGGTGCAATTTTCCGGTAGGCGGGGAGAACGACGGTCACCCGGGCTCCTGATCTCTTGAGCATTCTGGGGAGCGCACCGACGACATCCGCCAGACCGCCCACTTTGACATAAGGAACGGCCTCGGCCGAATACATCACGATATGCTTGCTTGACATGTCACTCCTCCGGCATGGGGGTCTATCCAGCCTCGTGCAGGTGGCACTGCCTGACCTCTGAGGTCTCCGGCGGGCCGGGAGCTCTCCTCACAGCTATATTATAGCTCCACTTCTCGCAAGTATTTGGCAGCTTCTTCAGGCGCTGTGGGATTGATATAGAAACCGGTTCCCCACTCGAAGCCGGCGATACGGGTGAGACGGGGCATGATCTCGATGTGCCAGTGGAAATCGACGGCAATGGTGTCCCAATAGGCCGTGCGTTTGGGCGTCGCTTTGGTGTTGGGAATTGTGTGAATCAGGAAATTGTAAGGCGGATCGTTCAGACACTTCTTGATCCGCAGCAGCACTTCCTTGAGCGCAACCGCCAGATCGTGGATCATGGAATCGTTGATTTCGGCAAAACTATGGAAGTGGCGGCGTGGCGCCAGGAACAGCTCGAATGGGAAGCGCGAGGCGTAGGGGGCCAGGGCGACCATCCCATCGTTCGCCAGGACCACACGTTCCCCGGACTCCAGTTCCTGATCGATGACATCGCAAAACAGGCAGCGCTCCTTGTACCGGTAATGGTCTTTTGCCGAGACGAGCTCTCCGGCCAGCGTCAGGGGGGTTACCGGAGTGGCGATGATTTGCGTGTGCGGGTGGGCCAGAGAGGCGCCGGCGGCGGCTCCATAGTTTTTGAAGATCAGGATATACTTGAAACGAAAATCGCGCTGGAGATCGAGCAGGCGCTCCCGGTACATCCAGATCACCTTTTCGAGATCTCCGAGCGGCATGTCCGCCAGACTAAGATCGTGCTGCGGAGTTTCGATGATGACTTCGTGCGCCCCGACGCCATTCATCCGGTCGTGAATGCCCAGGCCTTTGCGGTCCAGATTCCCTTCAATGCGCAGCGCGGGGAACTTGTTCGGGACCACGCGTACCTGCCAGCCCGGGGTGTTCGCCTCCCGCCCGTTGCGGCCAATGGCCGCGATTTCCGGGGGCGTCTTGCTTTCATTCCCCTCGCAAAAGGGGCAGAAACCGCCGGATGTGCCTTGCTCCAGACGCGGAAAATCGTCCGGGCGACGGCCACGCTCGGATGCGATGATAACCCAGCGTTTTTGAATGGGATCGTGGCGTAATTCAGGCATTGCACTGAATCTTGTCGGAAGGAACTGCTCTTGGGTTTATCTTTATTGCCGGATCCATGATCCCGCGCAATCCTTTCATCAGGATTCTTAAGCATCACAAACTTCTACATTATCACTCATCGGAGCCCAATTCAACGGATTCGCTTGTGCCACCCGTTCATACGGTACACCTCCCGCGCCGGACTGCAGCGCTCCCGGGTCGCCGGCATCGATTATCGTCGCAGAACACTGCGCGCGCGCTTTGCGCCACCTGACCGCCATGCGACTCCGGCCGTCGCTGCTCGTTAACTTTGGCGCCAGGTTGCTCCATTGCAAACGCATGATCCGCCAGGCTTCTTGAATCCGCGTAATCCGTGGCGTTTTTGCTTTTTGGCCCAATTCACACTGAAAGCGGTGGCAGGCGATTAAACCCCTCCCCCAATTGCACCCCTGTCCGCTCGCGCATGGTGAGGCGGTTCTGTATAATCGGCCTCATGAATCCACCCGACCCGTTCCTGTCCGTCGTCGTCCCGGTATTCAATGAGGCGCCCCTGCTGGAGACGGTTGTGCGCCAGTTGCTGGATGAGCTGCCCCTGATTGCAGAGAGTTACGAGCTCATTCTCTCGGAAAACGGCAGCACCGACGGGTCCTGCGGGATCGCCGACGACATTGCGGCCCGCCGGCCCCGGGTCCGGGTCCTCCACTCCCGGGTGGCGGATTATGGGCTGGCTCTGAAACACGGACTGGAGGCAGCGCAAGGCCGCTATGTGTTTCACTGCGCGGTGGATCTGGTAGATCTCGATTTTTTGCGCACCGCGCTCGGTCTCATCGGGAGTCATGATGCCGTGTTGGGTTCGAAATACCTGCAGGCCGGGTTGGATAACCGGACCCGGTTCCGGCGCGCGGCCGGCCGCGCTTATGCCGGCCTGCTGCGAACGCTGTTCGCACTGGAGGCGGCGGATACTCACGGCATCAAGCTGTTCAGGCGCGACACGGTGGCCCCCCACATTGCCGCATGCCGGTTCGGGGGATCGATGTTCGATACCGAACTGATCCTGAACCTGGCCGCAGCGGGGTTGCGGCTGATCGAAGTTCCCCTTGCCTCCCGCGAGGTCAGGGCCAGCCGCAAAAATATCCTGATGGTTGCGTGCGGCGCGCTCGTCGATCTGGCCCGCCTTGCGGCAATGCGCGTCCGCCGGCGATCCTGAATCAAAAGAGGGGAAGGTCGACGACGTCTCCAACCAGAGACCGAAAGCGGCGGACATCGGTCAACATTGAACCTTCAGGCCCGTTCCCGCGTTCGAATGACGGAATCCGGCCCAACCGCTCCGCCATTTCCATGATCGCCTCCTCGAGTGCGCACGAGCGCCCGCCGGCGACGTTCACAATCCCGGCCGGCGGTCTCCGGCCTTCCAGAAACGCCTCGAGCAAGGCTACCAGCGCAGCCCCCGGACATGGGTTCATCCGAAAAGCGGATGCTTCCAGCCGGATCGAGCTGTCCGTCACCAGGTGCCGGGCCAAACGGGCGAACAATCGATGGCAGTCATTTCCGGAGGTTTCCTGCCGCAATGCATCGACAGATGGCGCCGGGAAATGGAGCCGCAGGTGAGTCGTACCTCTGCCGGCAGCTCCATCCGTGAACAGGGAATCCAGCAAGCGCTCAGCCGACCACTTTGACCGGCCGTAATCAGAAGCCGGGGCGGCGGGATCTTCTTCCGCTCGTCGTCCCGGCCAACTCAATCCATATATCGCGCCTGAAGACGCGTGCACCAGATACTTCGCACCCCGGCGGATGGCAATAGCCGCGGCATTACCTGCCATGCGGTCTGACTCTTCCGCCGCGATTGGGATTCCCGGCAAGGGGGTTGGGGCGGCAAAATGAAGAAAAATCGGGCTGTGGAGAAACTCCGGGCCGCGATTCAGCGCCTCGGGAGCCGCCAGATCGACGAATTCAAAGGGAGAATGCCGGTCCGGACGAGTGCGGCCGAGGAAACCGAGACGAAATCGGGCGCTCAGCGGCTCCCTCAGGATGGTTCTCCAGAGAAACCCTGTTCCACCGGTAACCAAAGCGTCTACTTCCTTCATGCGTCCGCTCCGAGCGAGATTCTACTTTACCGCACGCGCAAAAATAACTGGCATCTCGTTCCGACTATCCGTCCGAATTCGGCATGAACGGTCGACAAGCGGGCGACTCGGCGCGCTTGCATCACCAGTGGCTGCCGGATGAAACGACCTAAATATGGTTCGGCATCGGGGCTACCGGTGGCTATGCACCTTCCACAAAAAAACCGGTGCTGATAGCTGCTGTGGCCAACCGGCGGTCGTGGGTAAGAAACCGGTCCAGTTCCGCACCGGGACGAACCGCCAGCGCCGAGGCGAGATGAATGGCATCCAACGTGCCGAGCGTCGTGGGGAAAGCCTCTCCTGCGCGCTTCAATATATCATCGCTGACGGGAATGACGTGCAGTGTGTCATGCACAAGACGAAGATCTTCGCGCAGGCGGGCAACGTCCTCATCGGTGATTCGCCCTTCCAAACGAAGCCGATCCACCGTGCGCTCGGCCTCTGTCAGCCAGATGCGGCTGGCGTAGGCCCGCTCCCACTTGCCCCAGCAGGAAACAGGGTCCGGCTCGTTGAAAAGCCGCCTCAAGACCACGGACGTGTCCAGATACACTCTCATCGGCGGCCGCGCTCTTCAACCAACGTGTCAACGGCTGTTCGGCCCGACGGTGTCGGACGGATGCCTTTCAACCTTGCCAGAACGCGGGGGGGGCGAACGGGAGTGCGAATGCGCAGCTCCTTGCCCTCATGCGGGAGGACGCGCGCCACCGGCCGGCGGTGCGCAGTGACCACCAGATCTTCGCCTTCCACCACCAGGCGCAGGTAATGGCTCAGCTTCTGTTTCAATACCGCGACGCTGACCGTTTTCATGTCCAGATGATAGACATGGTGTGTCCTGATTGTCAACGGCCTCCAGCAAAACACCGTGCCGACCGGCCCCGTTTTCCGTGTAGCCTCGAGAATCCACGCGCTATAATGGCCGGGCACCACACCTGATTCGACTCACCGCAAACATGTATGTTCGAGAACGGCCAAACCGTTTCGCACTGCATTTTGTAACCACCGCAAAGGGAGAGGAGGAACAATTCCGGGTGATTTCCACCCGCCTCTCCTGTTATCCTGCACCCGGCACAAAAAAGCAAACCACTCACATCGAGCCGCGGAGTAATGTATTTTGGAATGCCTGCGGGATTTGAAGACTCGGGATCCCTGTTATAAGCGGGACCGACCGCGACCGTGGCCTGTCTTTCAAAAAATGCCGACCGAATTTGCACCAACAATAAGATCTATCCAATGTGTAGCTGATTGACAAGGAGGTTTTATGCGTCATGAGATGCGGTGGCGATCGTATGCGGTTCTCTGCGGCGCCTTGCTTGTATTGTTCCTGGTCCAATGGACACTGACAGCCCAGGCGCCCGTCAAGCGGCCCCTGACGTACGACGTGTTCGACTACTGGCGGTCGATCGGAGGTACGCGCCTGTCGACGGACGGTCAATGGCTTGCGTACGCCCTTACCTCGCAGGGGGAGGATGGCGAGCTCATCGTGCGGAATCTCAAGAGCGGCCAGGAGCTGAGGCAGCCGCGCGGGAACGCTCCCACGTTCACGCCCGACGGCAAGTTCCTGATATTTACGATCGCACCGCCGAAAGCGGATGACGCGGCCCAGGCCGAGCAGGCTGCCGGCGGCGCCCAGCCCGAAGCCGGCCAGGCGCCGGCGGGCGGCCGGGGTCCCGGTGGCCGGGGCGCGGGCGCCGGAGCGAGAAACTCCATGGGCATCATGACCTTGCCCGACGGCCAGGTAACGGTCGTCGAGCGCATCAGCAATTTCCGACTGCCGGAAGAGTCGTCTACGTGGCTCGCCTATCACAAGGGCGCGGCCGGCGGCGCAGCCGGTCGGGGCGGTCGAGGCGGCACCGGTGGCCGTGCGGGCGCCGGCGGAGGCGGGACCGGGGGCGCGGCGGCGCCGGCGGCACAGGCCGCGGGTGCTCCCGCCACACCGGGCGCACCCCGGGAAAAGCGGAAGGATCCGGGAACCGATCTGATCCTGCGCAATCTCGTCTCGGGAGAAGAGACAACGATTGCCGAAGTGACCGATTACCAGTGGAACAAAGACGGTTCGTACCTGGTGTATGGCGTGTCGTCCGCCAAGCCCGAAGGCGACGGCGCATTCGCGCGCAAGATGAGCGACGGCTCGGCGACAACGCTGCACAAAGGACGCGGCAATTACCGGGATCTGACCTTCGATGACACGGGACGTCAGGTAGCGTTCCTGAGCGACCAGGTGGAATACGAGAAAGAAATCTCGCCGTACCGCCTGTATCACTGGAAGGCGGGTGACGCCGAGGCGACAGAACTCGTATCCGCCGGGACGAAGGGCATGCCGGCAGGCATGGTCGTAAGCGAAAATGCCCCCCCGCGCTTCTCGCGCGACGGCACACGAATCACCTTAGGCACGGCGCCCCCTCCCGCGCCACCCGCGGCGCCGGGCGCGAAGGCGCCGACCCGCGTCGATCTCTGGTCCTACAAGGACCCGTTGCTTCAGCCCAATCAGCAGCTGCGCGTGAACCAGGATCGCAGCCGGAACTTCGCCGCGGTCGTTTTTCTGGCAGACAAAAGATTCGTCCAGTTGGCCACACCCGACCTGCCGGCGGTGAATCCCGGCGAGAATCCGGCCCGTACCCTGGGTACGTCGGGGGTCCCCTATCAGCAGGAGATCTCGTGGGACACCTCGTACAACGACGTCTACCTGGTCGAGATCCGGACCGGCACCAACCGCAAGATCCTCGAGCACTACAACGGCAGCATGTCACTCTCACCCGGCTCGAACTACGTGCTGTATTTCGACGAGCCGACCGGGAACTGGTTCACGTATCGCATCTCGGACGGGACGCGCACAAATCTGACGGCGCAACTGCCGGTGAAATTTATGGACCAGACTCACGACACCCCGGACCTGCCGCCTGCCATCGGAAACGCAGGCTGGACCGAAGGTGACAGGTCGGTGCTTCTCTACGACCAGTTCGACATCTGGGAAATCCGCCCGGATGGCACCGGCGCTCGGATGGTGACGAACGGAGAAGGCCGCAAGCAGGGGCTTGTGTTCCGGTACCGCCCGATCGACGAGGGCGGTGCGGGTGCCGGCGGCGGACGCGGAGGCGGCGGCGGTGGCGGACGCGGAGGCGGGGGAGGGACGGATCGTGCGATTCCCGCAAATAAGCCGCTGCTGCTCGCGACGACCAACGATGATACCCGGGCTTCCGGGTATTACCGCGTGAATCTCACCGGCACGGTCGCGCCCGAAAAGATCGTGATGATGGACAAGGCCATGGGCGCGCCGACGAAGGCGAAAAACGCCGATGTTGTGGTCTTCACCGAAAGCCGCTTCGACGAGTTCCCGGACCTGTGGGTCAGCGACACCAACTTCACGGCACCCAAGAAGGTGTCGAATGCAAACCCGCAGCAAGCCGAGTTCATCTGGGGCAAAGCGGAGAAGATGCAGTACATCAACGGCGACGGCAGGAAATTGGATGCGCTGCTCCTCAAACCGGAGAATTTCGATCCCGCCAAGAAGTACCCGTTGATGGTCTATATCTACGAGGAGTTGTCGGACGGACTGCACGGCTATCGGGCGCCGAACGTCTCGACGAGCATCAATGTCACGCGCTATGTCAGCAACGGCTACATCATCCTCGAGCCGGACATCGTGTACGAGACCGGCTATCCTGGCCAGAGCGCGATGAAGTGCGTGATCCCCGCCATCAACACCCTGGTCGCGCAAGGCTACATCGATCCGAAGCGCATCGGCATCCAGGGGCACTCGTGGGGCGGCTACCAGATCACCTATATGATCACCCAGACGAACATCTTCGCCGCCGTGGAAGCGGGGGCGTCGGTGTCGAACATGATCAGCGCGTACGGCGGCATCCGCTGGGGCACCGGCGTGGTGCGCCAGATGCAGTACGAAAAGGGCCAGAGCCGTATCGGCGCGCCGCCCTGGGATGCGCCGCTGCAGTTCATTGAGAACTCGCCGATCTTCTGGGTCGAGCGCATCCACACGCCCTATCTGACGATTCACAACGATGGCGATACGGCCGTGCCGTGGCAGCAGGGCATCGAGTTCAACACCGCGCTGCGCCGGCTGGGCAAGGAAGCCTACATGTTCAATTTCAACGGCGAAGCGCACGGCCTGGGAAACCGGGACAACATGAAGTATTGGACCGTGCACATGGACGAGTTCTTCGATCACTACCTGCTCGGCAAACCGAGGCCGGAGTGGATGGATAAGGGCGTGGCGTACCTTCAGAGGGGGACGCGCGACGTCAGTCCGCTATTCAAAAAGAAGCCCGTGGAGTCGGCGGCGCCGTCTGGCAAGTAAAGTGCCATGACGTAAGCAGTATGAGCGAATCAAGGTTTCCGGCTCCGTTGCTCCGGGCTGCTTCTCACTCGCCCGGTCGTTGCCGGTTTCAGTCATGATCGCCTAATTGCACGGGAGGGGCGGAAAGCTCGATGCTCCCCCCTCCCGATCGCCTGTCCCTGCCAAAAACTCCGTAGTTAGTTGAATCGTTGTTCTTGCAGCCTGGCGCTGCCATCGTCGTGAGCCATGTACGGAGTCCGACAACAACTCACTCTGAACGCAAACTGACCGCAGGGTTCACATTCGCGGCGCGCCGGGCGGGCAGCAAGCCTGCCATCATAGCTACGATGGCCAGCATCGCGGCAGCAAGGCCGATCGTCAACGGGTCGTTTGGGGAAACCTGAAATACCATCGAACGCAGCACGCGGTTGGCCACCAGGTAGAGCGCAATGCCGATGGCCTCGCCGGCCACGACCAGCCGACCCACCTCGCGCAGGATCATACGCTCGACGTTGCCGCGCGGCGCACCCAGTGCCAGTCGGATCCCGAACTCGCGTGTGCGCCGCGTGACATTGAAGCTGGTGACGCCGAACAAGCCCAAAGCCGCCACAATCGCCGACAGGGCTGCAAACACGATGGAGAGCCCCGCCAGCATCCGCTCGCGCAGGAACAGCTCGCGCGCCAGTGCCGACAGGCTGCCGTACTGCGTAATCGCGACCACCGGATCCAGACGCCTGACCAATTCGCCAACGGCCGCCGCTGAAATGGCGTGCGGGGAAGGTGTCCGCAGCAATACGCTCACCGTGCCGTACCCGCCCGCCTGGGCGAGCGGGCGGAACAATGTCGCCTCCGGCGCCACATTCAGCGCGCGCCCGCGAGCGTCCCGGACGACACCGACGATCTGCGTTTCCATGGCGCCGCCTTCGAACCCGATCATCTGCCCGATGTCGGTCGGCCGCGTCAATATGAGGCGGGCAAGCGCCTCGTTGACAATAACGGTTCTCGCCGACGCATTTCCGTCGCGGTCATCGAACGGCCGGCCGGCGATAATGGGCATTCCCAGCGTCGCGAAGAAGTCCGGGCTCACGTTCACGACGTTCACATACAGCGTCTCTGCCAGTCCGCTTTGCTGGCGGGGGCCCGCCACGGGGGAGCGCGCATTACTCCCGGAGAGCGGCAATGTGGTGGTCAGCGCCACCTTTGACACGCCGGGCAGAGCCTTTGCCTGTTCGACCAGAGCCTGCGAATACCGGGTGAGACGATCGCCTCGATACCCAACGGCCCCCGGGTTGACCGTAAATGCCATCACTTGCCCGGCGTCGAACCCCGGGTCGGTCGAGAGCACGTTCCAAAGACTTCTGCTGAGCAGCGCCGCGGCGCAAACCAGCGCGACCGACAGCGCGAGTTGAACGACGACGAGCATGCGATGCAGCCCCGGCGCAGAGCGGCCTACCCTCTGGGGCGCTGCCGTCATCGCAAGGCTGGGAAGGGCGCTCCGCCGTGTTATGGCCAATGCTGATGCGAGCCAGATGGTCAAGCCCGTGGCCAGCGACACAGCGACAGTGAACGCGCACACGCGCCCATCGAGCCTCGTGTCAACCCCGGCCAGGTCGTTGCCCAGTCCGAGCAGCATCGGGACGAGATCGCCCGTCCAGGCGGCGAGAAGAAGGCCGGCGACGCCCGAAAGCGCCGACACAAACACGCATTCGACGAGCCTGGGGCGCAGCACGTCCCAGCGACGTGCACCCAACGCGAAGCAGATGGCAAGATCGTGCCGGCGCAGTGCGCCCCGCGCCACCAACAGGTTCGCCACATTGCCCGCCGCGACGAGCAGCACGAATACGGTCATGCCCAGCAGCAGACGTAACGGCACTTCAAGACTTCGCGGCGCGCCCACCTGCGCGCTGCCGACCGTGCCCGCGGGCACGAGCTGCGGCGGATTGTTGATGTAGACCTGGTTATCCCTGGGCGTCAGCCTGACGTGACGCGCAGCGTCCGTGAGCAGGGATTGATAGAGCGCCCGCAATTCGCGTTCGGCCTGCTCGCGTTCGACTCCCGTTCGCAGGCGTCCGAACGCCACGTACATGCTGACACCCGGCGCGTCCCAGCTAAGCCGCGCCGACGCCGATCCCTGGAATGTGCTCAGGCGATCGGCCATCTGCAGCGGGAAAAACAGCTCCGGGCGTTGGCCGGCGGTCATGCCGTTGTACCCGGGCGCGAGCACGCCGGCGACGGTGAGCGGGATGTTGTTCACGCGAATCGTCCGGTTCACGACATTCGGATCGCCTCCGAACTGCCGGATCCAGAAACCATGATTCAACACCACGACCGCCGCGCCATCCTTCTGCCGGTCGTCCATCTCGTTCAGGGTGCGGCCCAGCAGCGCCTTGAGCCCGAGCACGCGGAAGTAGTCCGCATTCACATATTCGCCTCTCACTTCTATGGCGGACGGCTCCCCCGACAGCGTAAACCGCCAGGTACGCCTGAGGGCCGTGGCGCTGAACAGATGGGACAGACCCGCGCGCAGCGACTGGAACAGGGGGTAGGAGATGCCCATCATCTTCCCGCCGCCCATCATGAAGCTCGGACCGGACACCGGGAGCGGCTGCACCGTTACCATGACCAACTGTTCGGGTTTGTCCACCGGAAGCGGCCGCAACGCAACGCGGTCGATGAGCGAGAACGTCGCGGAGTTGGCGCCGATGGCGATGCCGAGCGTCAGCACGATGAGGATCGTGGAACCCGGCGCCCGCAGGAGGTCCCGGCCAACTACTCGGAGGTCGTGACGGAGTTTCATTGAATTATTCTCATTCGAACCACGGCGACTCGCAAACGGCGGACGGTCGGCTTCAGGACCAGGTCAGGGCCTGTCAATGAATAACGTTTACACTTTGGCGCGAGCACCGCGCACCGCGCTCCTGGGCGGGCAGATGCAAGGCGCCGCGACGCAGGCGATGTGAGGACATCGTCGAGGAGCGGCAACGAAGCAGATGCCCGCCCGCCGCCGCGCCCCTACGGGCTGCGGCCCGCAGGCCCGCTGGCTGCGTTGCTCGCTCCTTACATACCACACCGGGTATGCTCGTCGCTCGCGCCTTGCCAGCGGGCCTGGGGGCCACAGCAAAGTGCAAACGTTATTCATTGACAGGCCCTTAGCGTCCGACCGCGTGCTTTGCGGTCCGTTGCCAGAAACTTCAAAATCGATCCCATGTGGGGGCGGGCATCAGTCCTCCCGGGTTGCGACAGCCGCATATCCATAGTCGGCCACTTGGATGACCTGTCCGGGCTTCGGCCCGAACCCACGTGTTTCAGCAAAATTCACCAGATTTATCGTAAGCGCGACGCATCAAGAGTCTTCCAGAAAGGAATAGGAATTTCAAGCTGCCGACAGTGCTCACTTTTTTGTTCATCATTCCTGTTGACCGGCGAACAGGAGCGGGATTATGCTCTAGTTACGACCGTCGACAGGAGAAGCCATGACGCAACCGAAATCCGAAGTGTTGCAGGGCACGCTCGACCTGCTGGTCCTCAAAACCCTGGAAACAATCGGTTCGATGCATGGCTGGGGCGTATCGCGACGCATTCAGCAGGTGTCCGACAATGCCCTTCAGCTCACCCAGGGCACCATCTATCCGGCACTGCTGCGCCTTGAACAGCGCGGCTGGATTGCCGCGGAGTGGGGGATATCGGACCAAAACCGCAAGGCGCGCTTCTATTCCATCACCAAGGCGGGGCGCAAGCAGCTCCATGAGGAAACCGAGAGCTGGGAGCGCATGATGGCCATCATCAATAAGGTCCTCGAGGGAGTGTAAGGAGCGATCATGCTCGCATCCATACGAGCTTTCCTGTGGCGGGCTTCAAATTTCCTCCGCCGAATGAAATCAGAAGCCAATCTTGAAGGCGAGTTGGAGTTCCATCTGCGGATGGAGATTGAACAAAACCTGCGGCAAGGCATGAGTCACGAAGAGGCACGCCGACAAGCGCTCATTTCCTTGGGCGGCCTGGAGCAGACGAAGGAAGCGTACCGGGAAACGTGCGCATTCCGATGGGCCGCAGAATTGAGGCAAGACCTCGGTTACGGATGGCGCATGATGCGCAAATCGCCGAGGTTCACCGCCGTCGCCATCCTGACACTGGCGCTCGGCGTCGGCGCCAACAGCGCAATTTTCAGCGCGGTGAATGGAATACTTCTCCGGCCGCTGCCGTATGCCGACTCCTCGCGGTTGGTGACAATTCATCGCGAACAGATAGCCTACGGCATTACCTTCGGTCAGCTGCGCGAGATCGAGCAGCAGTGCACCGCGCTGGAGCGTATGGTGACATACACTTCCAGAAGGCTTCTCCTTACGGGAGGCGCAACACCCAAGCTGGTGGGGGCCGCTTACGTATCCAGCGATTTCTTTTCCCTGCTGGGAGTCAAACCTTTGCTCGGAAGACCCATCCTTCCCGAAGACACGCAGCCCGGAAATGACCGGGTATCAGTCTTAAACTATGGGCTCTGGACTGAGCAATTTGGCGGCGACCCCGGCATCGTCGGGCAAGTCATCTCAGTGGGTCGCACGCCATATACCGTCATCGGCGTGATGCCGAGAGAATTCGGCGTGGGCATTTGGGGGTCTTATCCGGTCGGGGTCGGGATTTACGACGGGAGCTACGAAGGGATGTGGGTGCCCCGGGATCCTTCGCCGGCGGCGCTGAATCGCGAAGCAGGTCCTATCCTCATTGCACGGCTCAAAGAGGATGCAACGCTGGCGCAGGCAAAAGCCCAGGTGGAACCGCTTTCCTCGCGTTTCGCGACGGCTTATCCTGCGCGTGCGAAAGGGTTGAACCTGAAAGCGCAAAGTTTTGACCCCGGAATCGATCCGCGAGTGCGAACCGGGCTGTTGATTCTCCTGGGCGCGGTGGGATTCGTGCTCTTGATGGCCTGCGTAAACGTGACATCGCTTCTGGTGGCCCGGTCCTGGACTCGCCAGCGGGAGTTGGCGATTCGAAAGGCGCTCGGCGCGTCCAGGCTGCGCATCTTCCGGCAGCTTTTGGCGGAAAGCCTGTTGCTCGCGCTGACGGGTGGGGCACTGGGCCTGTTTTTATCCCGGTGGGGGATTCACCTGCTGCGTGTGATCGCCCCGCCGTACACTCCGCGGTTGGATCGCATCCGGCTTGACGCCAACGTGCTGGGGTTCACGATGGGGATCTCGCTTCTCGTGGCCGTTTTGGTCGGCCTGGCGCCAGCTTTGCAGGCCTCGTCCCGGCGCACCGGCGATGCGTTGAGAGGTGGCTTGGGTGGTGCATTTGCCGGAAATAGGATGAGGCCGTCGCATCGTCTACGAAGCGCGCTCGTCGTTCTGGAAGTGCTGCTTGCCGTCATCGTGGTGGTGGGCGGAGCGCTGATGGGGCGCAGTTTCTATAGGCTCATGAGCGTGAACACCGGCGTCAGCGCGCGCCACGTACTCAAAATGCAGGTACGTCTTTCTGATTTGGTTTGCAACAATGAGGATCGGGCAACGAATTGCCAGACGGCAGCCAGGGATGTTCTCGATGGGATTCGGTCGCTCCCGGGAGTTCAGCAAGCGGCGCTTTCTGACGGTGGCCCCTTTAGTGGAGGTATGGGCATAGGGCATTACCCGGGTTCAGGACGAAGCGGCCTATATTTTGAGGGCCTGGAGGGTAACCAGCTCCCAGAGGACCAGTGGATCACTTGTCGCTCCGTCACCCCGGGCTTTTTTGACGCGCTTGGAATCCGCCTTCTGAAGGGCCGCGGCTTTGAACCGAAAGACCTGAATTCTCGCGTGGCCATCGTCAGCCAGGCATTTGCACGCAAATATATGCCGGGAGATCCGCTGGGAAAGAGATTCAGCATCAACGAGGACGAGGACGGCCGTCACTCGTGGATGGAGATCGTCGGCGTGGTGAACGACGTCCGGGACCGGGCAGTGAGGGAACTCCCGAGCCCGGTATATTACAAACCGTTAGTATTTATCGGCACTGAGGGATTTGGCGTCATCGCGCAAACCTCCTCGAACCCCATGCCCCAGATCCCGGCGATAGTGCGGGTCGTCCAGTCCGTGGACAAGGAAGCGCTAATCACACAGATCGAGACGGTGGATCAGATCCTCGCCAATTCCGCCGCGGAGCCAAGATTCCAGACGGCGCTGGTGGGATCGTTCGGCGCCCTCGGATTAATTCTGGCGATCATCGGGATCCATGGCGTGATCTCCTATTCCGTCGTCCAGCGGACGCATGAGATTGGCGTGCGGATGGCACTGGGTGCGCAGCGGAGTGACATCCTCCACATGATACTGAGAGAAGGGATGCTGCTCGCCATTGCCGGCATCGCCATCGGCATGGGAGGAGCTTTGGCGTTGACACGAGTTCTGCGCAGCATGCTCTTTGAAATTGAACCGACGGATCCGGCGACGTTTGTTGGCGTGGCGATTTTCCTGACGATCGCAGCCCTCGCCGCCTCGTACCTTCCCGCGCGACGAGCCGTGAAGGTGGACCCCATGGTGGCGCTGCGGCACGAGTAGCTGGTCATATGGCCGGCAGGCTCCGGCACAGCCGCAAAGCCGCCGCGCCCGTGACGGAGACCGTCTGAGAGATCGGAAACGACCCGCCCCTTGCCTTGATATGCCTTGTCTCCTCAACCGGGGAATCGCAGCCAGGAACGCTATGCGGGATCCGGCGGGCGACCATCCCGCGGGACAGGGCGTGGTTCTCAATCCTCGAGATCGCGGTCCAGCTTCCTGGAGCCAAGTCGGGCGGCAAGAAGATAGGACAGGACCAGGATCCCGGCCATCGAGGCGACGATCAAAAACCTCGCCAGCATCGCCCCCGGCGCGGCAGCAGGATCCTTCAGGATCCAGAATGAAGAGCCTGCCGCCACAGAAACCACGTAAAAAACGAGCGCCACCCAGATACGGACCTTCGGGATGCTCACGCCGCCGGAATAGAGCACCGCCCCGATCGAAAGCACGACGTTGACTATCAGCACGAGGGCGATGTCGAGGAACTGGGCGGCAGGCTGGCGGAGCCAGAGCTGGCGGTAAAGAACATCCAGCCAGAGCACCCCCATCGTCGCCAGATACATCCGGGTGCACAGCCGCCGGAAAATCAATGCGCTGCGTTCATCGGCCTGCAGACCGCGTCGGCTCATTTTCCGCCTCCCAGAAGAGCTGGTCCAATGTCCGGTCGAGGGCCCGGGAAATCCTTACACAAAGATTGAGGGTCGGGTTGTACTCCCCCTTCTCGATCAGTCCGATGGTCTGACGAGTCGCGCCGACCTGGTCGGCCAGATCCTGCTGCGTCCAAGCCTTCTCGACGCGCGCAACCTTCATCCGGATGTTGGTAGCCATAGGTGGATTTTGTCTCGTCGAGGATTGTAACCGATACCGATCCTTTAGGCAAACATATTGTTCACGATGACATATTTATATTTCTTTATGCATTATATTATTGACAATGTAATATATATCGGTCATAATGCAATCGATAGGAGTCAACATGACATTCACAAACAACAGCGGGAGGGCGTCATGGTGAATTGCGAAACGTATTTGAATGTGGCGGAACGCAAGGCCAGCGCGTTCCGGATGACAACCTTTGTCGTTGCCGGAACTCTCGTCGCGTTCTGGATCGTGGCAATCGTAACGCGGGCCCCGACCCGGGCCGTCATGATCGATCAGAACGGCCGCAGGGTCATGACTCTCAACTACGAGACTGCGGCCTCATTTTCCGAAGGGCTGGCTGCGGTGAGGAGGGGGGCAAATGGGGCTATGTCGACAGGCGTGGGATCATGATTGTCCCGCCGACATTCGCCGAAGCGGGGGAATTCCGCGATGGATCCGCAAGGGTCGTCCATCACGGAAAGGTCGGCTTCATCGATCATCAGGGGGAGTTCAGCATCTCTCCGGAATATGAGGGAGGCTCGGATTTTTCTGAACAACTGGCTGCCGTTTCGCTTTCCGGCAGGTTCGGATACCTGAACGTCGGAGGCGGATTTGCGATCCCGCCTCAGTTCCCGGCCGCCGGCAGCTTCAACGACGGGCTGGCGGCGGTAAAGGCACCCGACTCGGGATTGTGGGGCTACGTGGACAGGAAGGGCGATCTGGCCATCCCGGCGCGCTTCGAGGAGGCCGATCGGTTCTGCGAAGGCGTGGCGGCCGTCAGGACGGCGGATGAGGAAGGCGGACTATGGGGCTATATCGGCCGCTCGGGCATCTTTGTCGTCCCGCCGCGTTTTCGGGAGGCTTCGGCGTTCGCGGGCGGCATGGCCGCGGTCCGGCCGGCCGGTGACGCCGGCGGATCCGCGGCGCAGGACAGGGCGCCTTCTTCGGCCTCCTGGGCATTCATCGACAAAGATGGGCGATACGTCATAGGCCCCAGGTTTCAGCATGCGGGCCCGTTCTCCGAAGGATATGCGGCCGTAGCGGCGGACGGCAAGTGGGGCTATATCGACAAGGGGGGCGACTGGACGATTCCCCCGAAATTCGACGCCGCCGGGCCGTTCAGTCAGGGTCTGGCCGCCGTCGGAATCGAAGGCGGGTCCGGCCGGGTCTATGGTTATGTCGACGCCGCCGGCCGGTACGTCCTGGAACCGCGGGCAAGGACCGTGGAGGCATCCCGGTTCTCCGAGGGGCTCGCCGCCCTGACCATCGCCAGGGCATGGTATGAACGGGTCAGTCCCCTGGATTGACCGGGCAAGAAAATCCAGATCGATGGCGTCACCGTCGCAATCGGGCCGGCTTTGTTGCCTTCAGGAGGATCAGGGTTGATGCATCACGCGCCTGACGGCGGACAGGGTCGGCTCGATGACGGGCGCATCGCCGGCGGCCGATCTCGAGATCTCTTAGGCAGTTACCCGGGATGTCACACGCGGCACCGGCGTCTGATGGTCTGCCCGGAATTCCCTGCCGGCTCCCCCCATAGAGGCGCAGACATGGATTGGATAGATATGAGAAATGGAGAACGATGGGTATCCACGCTTTGTCTCCTCGGCCTGCAATTCGAAATGGAACCGCATCTCTTCCTCGAGATCCCGTTCAAAACGCCCGCGGCGGAAGAGAACCGACAGTCTTCGGCCGAACTCGCGCATCCGCACGATACCGCTCCTTTCCTCCGATCATGCCGGCCGCCCGGTTTTTCCTCGGCCCGCACCTCGATATGGAATCGCATCTTCTTTTCGAGATCGCGACCGAACCGGCCGCCGCGCAGGAGAATGTGCAAAGGTCGCCGGAACTCACTCATGGCGCAACGTCTTCATAGGGTCGATCTGCACGGCGCGCCGTGCAGGGAGGTAGCTGGCAACAAAAGCTGCCGCCATCAACACGATTGGCACAACCGTGAAAACCGTAAGGTCACGTGGGCTGATCCCCGCGAGCGGCGATCTCATCAGTGGCGAGACCGCCAACGCCGACGGTACTCCAATCGCCACAC
The DNA here is from genome assembly GCA_963824985.1 of Terriglobia bacterium. GTDB lineage: Bacteria > Acidobacteriota > UBA6911 > UBA6911 > UBA6911 > JAFNAG01. Next base: position 97,883 of record CAWGRQ010000043.1, on the reverse strand, counting down.
CCGCGGCCACCAGCTTTGCGCATTTCCAGATGATCAGCGAAAAAATGCCTGTGGGTGAGGCACCCAGGGCTATTCGCAGCCCCATCTCGCGGGTCCTCTGGGTTACCGAATAATCAATGATGCCATAGATGCCGATGGCGGCCTGAAACAGCCCAAATGCGCCGAACAGAGCCAGGAAGGAGGTCAGTAGCCGGGGCGCAGAGAGCGAATCGGCGAAAACCTGCTCCATGGTGCGCATCCTTTCCATTGGCAGGTTCCTATCGAGCGAGGCAACCATTTCGCGTACTGCCGCGGCAAGTTGCATCGGTTCGCCCTTGCAGCGCACAGCCACGAACATTTCAGGATTCGACGACTGACTGAACGGGGAGTGTATCTGTGGTTCAGTGTCATACCACGGCCCGTCGTGCTTCACCGAACCCACTACACCCACGATGGTCATCGGGGGGCCGTTTTCGAGCTTGATCGTCCGTCCGATCGGTTCCTGGCCTGGGAAGAAGCGGCGCGCGATCATATCGTCGATGATGGCCACGGGCAGCGCATTGGATGTGTCGCGGTCATCAAAATCCCGGCCTTTGAGCAATGGGATTCCGACCGTGCGAAAGTAGCCGGGAGACGAATCGTAGAGGACAGCGCGATTGCCTCCGGAGTTTTCCGCTTGCGGTTGCCCCTCGACCTCAAACCGGCCGCCGGACTTGTTGCCGCCCATCGGGAGGGTGCTAACGGCTCCGACCGCTTCCACACCCGGTGTGGCCCGAAGTCGTGTGAGGAGATCCCGGTAGAATGTTGTTCTCTGGGCCGGGGTCGTATATTTGGCGCGTGGCAGGTCAAGCAGGAACGTGAGCACGCGATCGGTTCGAATCCCGGTGTCTACATGCAGGAGCCATTGAAAATCTCTCATCAGGAGCCCGCTGACGACCAACAAAATCAGGGATAGAGCAACTTCACCAACTACGAGAGCCGATAGGAAGCGGTTGCGCGAACGTGCGCCGCCAACAGCGCCGGCCCCGCCCTTGAGTGCTGAATGCAGGTCTGTTTTTGATCCGTACCAGGCTGGCCCCAGGCCAAATAGAATCCCTGTCATCAGGGAAAGCATCAGCGTGAACCCGAGCACGGTCGAGTCGATATGCAGGGTTGCGGCAGGACCGACCGCAGGCGGCGCTGCCGACCGCAAGACATCGAGCAGCCACCGGGAAAGCACGAGACCGAACATGCCGCCCAACACCGCCAACAGAGCGCTTTCGGTCAACAGCTGGCGGATGATCCGCAGCCGGCCGGCCCCGAGCGCCGCACGCACGGCCATCTCTCTGGCCCGCCCCGACGCTCGCGCCAGCATCAGCCCGGCCACATTCGCGCACGCCAGCACCAGCACGATGACCACCACCGCCAGCAGCAGCGCAAGCGGCTTTCCGACGGTTCCCCGCATGGCGGGCAAGGCCGGGAGGACCACCGCCCTCCAGCCCCTGTTGGTCTCCGGATACTGCTGTTCGAGCCCGCGGGTGATCGCGGTTATGTTCGCCTGCGCCTGCCTTAATGTGACCTCGGACTTCAGGCGCGCGAAAACGCGTCTGTACTGCTGCCCGCTGCGGGGAGCTGCGGGATTTTCTCGCAGTGGCACCCAAAACTCGGCCCCGGCCCACCAGGGTGACACGAATCCGCGTGGCAATACGCCGATGACGGTGTGCGGCTTCCCGTTTAGTACCAGGACATGCCCGATCACATCCTCGCGACCGCCAAACCGATTCTGCCAAGAAGTGAAGCTGAGAACCACCACGGGCGGTGCGCCCGGCCTGTCTTCTTCCGCGGTGAAAAAGCGTCCTAGAAGAGGCTGCACGTCCATCACCCGCAATAGCCCGGATGTCGCCAGCATGCCCTCGATAGGCTGTGGCTCAGCCTGGCCGGTCCATGTCTGCCTGGTCCCCGCGACGATTGCCATCTCTTGGAACACCGCATTCCGCTCACGCCAGTCAAGGAAATCGCGAAAGTGCGCGCCGCTGCTCTTGCTCACATGGTGCAACTCGACCAGCACCAGCCGATCCGGCTCTGGAAACGGAAGGGGATTCAACAGCAACGCGTTCACCGCGCTGAAGATCGCCGTGTTTGCCCCGATCCCGAGCGCAAGGATCAACACCACGACGAATGTGAAACCTGGATTCTTCTGCAGCACCCGGGCAGCATAGGTGAGGTCCTGTCCGAGCTTTTCCAGGGATCCCCAGCCCCATACCTCCCTGCTAAGCTCCTTCAGCGACATTGCGTTGCCGAAGCGCCTCTTGGCGGCGTAACCTGCCTCCGTGGCGTTCATGCCTGCTTCCCGGTTTTCCTCGGCTTGCAGCTCGAGATGGAACTGCATCTCCTCTTCGAGATCGCGGTCAAAACGCCCGCGGCGGAAGAGGACAGCGAGCCTTCGGCAGAACCCGCGCATCCACACGATACCGCTCCTTTCCGATCATGCCGGCTCGATAACGCGCACGATGGCCTGCATGGCCCGGGTGAAATCGGAGACCTCGGCGGCGAGTTGCTTTCGTCCCGTCGGCGTGAGACGGTAGATCCGCGCCCGGCGCTTCGGTCCTGCCGGGACCCACTCCGCCGTAACCCACCCCTTCGCGAGCATGCGCTGAAGGGCCGGGTAGAGCGATCCTTCTTCGACCCGAAGCACGTCATCGGACATGAGCTTGATCTGCCGGGCAATGGCGTATCCATGCAACGGCCCGCGCGCCAGCGTTTTCAGAATCAGCATGTGAAGCGTGCCGGGCGGAATCTCCGTACGAGGTGTCATGGTTTCTCTTTGCATAGACATGTTATGCATAGTACGAGGGCACCCTTCAGACTGTCAAGAGCAAATATCAAATGACTGCCCCCGGTTTCAGCGGTCTCGAAAACATGAGACGGGCGCTGTCAACGCTGCATGCCGTCAAGCTGCCCCATGACGCCGGATATGCCGACCGCAACCATGATGAGCGCAAGCGCCGCCATGCCGCGAAATAGGATTGTTCGCACACGCGGAGGCGCTGTCCATGCGGAGATACGTTCCTCCATCGACTTGACACCGACGATGGGGGCGTCTGGCTCGAGTTGTTTTGCGGCCGCACGAAAGTCCCGGGGCAAGGATGCCAGGTCGGCAGCGTAGCGAATTACTAAGCGGTTCCTGATACCCGGAGCGTATATCTGAAGTCGGTCGGTCTCATCAAGGCCTCGGGCGCCACAAAAGCAGGCCTGCCAGAATCGCCAGGGCAGCAAAGCAAAGCATAATCCCTCTCCGCAAGGACTGCGGACGGAAACGGAACTCCACAACGTGCTTTCCGGGTGGCAGTTCGACCCCGCGGAACAGGTAATTCGCCGGATAGATCGGAGCCGCCGAGCCGTCTATTGTCGCTTCCCAGCCGGGATAGTACAGGTCGCCGAGAACCAGCCAACCGCCTTCCGGTGCGTCGGTGCTGATACGGACGATTTGAGAACCGTAGGCCTCGATGCGCGCCGGGACCAGATCCCGTTCCTCAGGGCGGTCGCGGCGGGCGGGGAGCGGACGACCCCGCATGTCGATCGCGGCGGTTTTGCGCTTTAAAAAACCGGGCGCCGATATGGTCTCGAGCGCCTCCGCCTCTCCGGATACAAAATCCGGCCGGGTACATAAGTAGGCCCGAAGCAGGCACGCAGGGTTCTCCCAGACGTCCGCATCCGAGGAGTGGACCAGTGGAAAACCTGCAGCGGCCGGCCCCGGCGAGCCTTTTGGCCCGATGAGGTAGCGCACACCGAGCACGGAAAGCAACTCCGGATTTTCGATGTGCGTGACATCGTAGCTCCAATAATCGAGTTGCCGTAAGGCGGAACGAATCTCAGGATCCTCATTCTCGAGAATCGGCCGGATGGATTCGTAAAACAGTGTGCTGCGCGTCCATTTCCCCTCCTGCGGCGCACCGCTTAGCAGCCGGGCGCGCAAATCGTGCACCGCCGGATCGATCCGGCCCATGACCTCATATTGCCGGTAAGGGGTATGGCCGTCGATTCCGCGGGCATCCTGGAGGCGGTAAAGAATCGAGATCTCGGGGGGAATCCATCCGGCCAGGCCGAGGAAACGGTTCTCCCCCAGGTTTTTCTGAAGGAAGCCAACCGAAGTCGACGCCGGCAGGCGGCGCCCGTCCGGGGGCGAGGGGTAGTAGTAGATCGACAGGCGCATCAGATCGCTGGCGGTCAGCAGCAACAGAATCCAGGCGGCTGAAGATGGTCGCAACCGCCCGCTATGCCACAGCCAGAAGAGAACCGTGGTTGCGAGCAAGAAACCCAGTTGCAGAAAAGCCTCCCGGGTCAGGAATCCGCTCAGATTCATCTGCCTGATCGCTTCCCGGAAAAACAGGGCCGCCCAGGCCGTCAATGCCATCCAGAATGTGGATGCCGCGATCCATATCGCCCGGGCACGCGCCCGGCCCGGGCCGTCCTCTCGACGCAGCATGAAGTCAAGGCCCGCCACGGCAAAATAAATGGCGCCGAACACGGAGAGCGCGGGAAACTTGTTGTTATCCAGGTGGGAGAGGAAGGGCACATGCTTCAGGAGATCCTGCAATGGAGCGCAGTAGAGGCCCAGGATGCCGCAAGCCGCCACCGCCAGCATGCCCCAGTAATACCGGTTCTTCCTGGCAAGCACCAGCCCCGCGGCGGCGAGCAGAAGCGGCGCCATCCCGATGTAGACCGCCTCTCCCAGATAGCTCGAGAATCCCCAGAAGTTTCCCGCTCGCGGATCCCCGAAGAAGCGCGGCATGGCCCACGACAGCATTGTGAACCAGGGATAGGGTTTCCATCCGAAACCGCCGCGAAAATGCGATGCCGATCCTTCTTTCAGGTATTCAAAGAAAGGGAGAAGCTGGGGGGCGGCCAGGCAGAAGCCGAGCAGGGCCGCCAGCGCCAGCGCCGGATACAGCTTCACGCTCTTCGCGGCGACCACAAAATAGATCGCACTTGCAATCGAGATCAGAAACGCCGTCTGCAATCCGCCTCCGAGAAACATCAATCCATAACCGCATGCGATCCAGACGATGTCCCGATGCCGCCGGCCCCGGAGGTATGTCTGCAGGGACCAGAAGAGAAAGGGCATGGTCGTAAGGCTGAGCGACGCCGGATATCCAAGCCAGACCACGGTCAGCATGCCGAACATGGTGGCGAGGGCGCCGAGGAGGCAGGCCTGAGGGTGAAATTCGAGCTTGCGGTAGAACAGGAAGGCGAAAACGCCGCAGAAGGTGAGCTTGGCTATCGCAATCACGAGCAGCGCGGCGCCCAGCGGCAGAAGCCGATAGATCCAGCTCAGCGGATGAAGCAACCCGGTCTGGCCGTTGGCCAGCAGCGGCGAACCGCAAAACGAGTAGGGATTCCACAATGGCAGCCACGGTCCGGACCTGATGAATTCCTCGACCCACGGGTAGATCATAACCGCCAGATCCCACAGGAGCGGGTTGTGGATCTGCTCCAGATCCGGAGGAACCGATGCGGAAAACGGGTCGAGGTGATGGAACAGATCCATCGGCAGCATCAGTCCGCCGCGAAGGATGTTCGGTAAGAAAAAAGCGCAGGCCAGGGAGAGAATGATCAGAAGACAGGCGCCGGATTTCATGGCGTTTGGTTGCCCCTCGTTGCCGTGCCGGAATTGCCGGTCAGATGTGTTCGCGGCCGCGCTTCCGGTACCATTCCCAGGTTTCCGCGAGCCCTTCCTCAAAGGTGCAGATGGAAACCTCGCCCAGGATTTGCCGCAGGAGGCTTACATCCGCACAATGGCGAAGCACATCTGCCGGCCGGGCCGGGTCAGTGCGTACGGCGCCGGCATAGCCCGCAATCCGGCATATGCGGTCGACGAGATCCCGGATGCCGATTTCCCTGCCGGAGCCCAGGTGAACTACCGTACCGGCAATCTCATCATGTTTCCCGAGCTCCACCGCCAGCCGGGCGGTGTCGCGCACAAAAGAAAAATCCCGGGTTTGCCGGCCATCGCCGAAAATCACCGGGGTCTCTCCCCGGAGAATCCTGGTCATGGTCAAGGGAATGATTCCGGCATAGACACCGGCATTCTGTCGCGGCCCGTAATTGTTGAATGGACGGATGGTTGTCACCCGGAGCCCGAAACTTTCCTGATAGGCGCGGACCATAAGATCCGCCGCCGCCTTGCCGGCCGCGTATGTGGTGTTCGGCCACAACGGGTGGGATTCGGCCATGGGGATCCGCAAAGCGGTGCCGCAGGCCTCAGATGACGAGAAATGTACCAGGTGCGAGATTTCGCCGGCGCGCAACGATTCCAGCAAGTGCCCCGCGATGATGCTGTTGACGTGGAAAGCGTCCAGCGGATCCGAGAAAGAGTGGCCCAGGGCCTTGGTAGCCAGATTGAAGACGAAATCGATGCGGTGATTCCTGATCAGGCCTCGCAGGCTCGGTCCGTCCGTGGCATCCAGGCGATGAAATACCAGATCCGGAAACTGCCGGCGGGCTTCATCCAGGTTTTCTTCACGGCCGAGGAAGAGGTTGTCTACGACGTGCAGGGATATGGGCTGCTCTTTCACCAGGGCGTCGGCCAGATGGCTGCCTATGAAACCGGCGCCGCCGGACACAAGAATGCGCTTGGTTGCGTACCCGATCATATGATGCGGTTCAGGTCGCGGAGACGCTCGGGAAGATCGGAAAACCTCGCCGGACTCCCGATGGCCAGGGACCAGGCGGGGACGTCCCGGGTAACCAAGGCGCCGGCTGCGACGAAAGATCCTTCCCCGAGCCGCACCCCTGGAAGGATCGTGGCGTTCCCGCCAATGGTGACGCCGCGTTCCAGGACCGGCGGGGCAAGCTTCGAACCCTCCCGGACAGGGTATGGATCGTTCAGAATCACGCTGTTCGGACCGAGGAAGACATAATCGCCGATTTCCGTCCCGGTCGGGATATAAACGCTCGACTGGATACTCACGTGGCTTCCGATCCGGCAGTCGTTGTCGATCACCACGTTGGAACCGATCATTACGTGGTCGCCGATCCGGCAGTTCTCGCGCACCATGGCGCGGTGTCCGGTGCGCACGTGGTGTCCGACCAGGACGTTGCGGTAGAAGATGGCGTGGGAGCGTATCACCGCGTTGTTCGCGATGATTGTACCCGGATAGTCGAGGTATTCGGCGGCGATCCGCCGGGCACTGACATCCAGAAGGATATCGGTGGTTGGATAACCCAGGATGACATCTTCAAGCACGATGCTGTCGTCCCCGACCCGGTTTTTTCCATAGGCCCGCACCGACTGGTGCACGTAGACGTTGATTCCCTGTTCTATAGGCATAATCGGCTCTGGCGGCAAAAAATCAAATCATCCTCCCCGGCTGCTTCGCGCGCAGGCGCAAGCCCGGAGAAGCGATTGCCAATCTTGGCGCAGAAACCCGGCAATGTCAATTTCAGCGGCCGCGAAACCGCCGGATTGGAGCTACACCAGCCACTCTTCCTGGTCGAGACCCGCAGGATCCACCGGCACGACTATAAATCCGGTAGAAGGGAATCGCTCCACTTCGCGGTCCTCTTCCATAAGAGTGACGAAAAACCGGACCTCATCCGGTTCTCCGATGCCAAGCGCCGCCAGCGGTACGCCGGCTTCGAGGATTTTGCCGCCGGCGGTTGCCGGAGCCAGGTCCGGAATCGCACAGATGAACTCCGTGCATTCCCATCCGCCCCCGGCGCGGGTGATCGTCATCCGGCACGCCTTAGGCGACAGGAAGTGCAACTGAAACGACAACTGCGGCGGCATGGATTTCAGACCGTTCGTAAAATCCAGGCGCACGTAGAACCAACTCTTGTCGTATCCGAAGAACAGTTTTTCCAGGTGGCGCACTACCCGATGCATGGCCCCGCCGCCCGCAGGCGTGGCATACCCGGCCGAAAGCCATTCGAAATAGTCCGTGACTCGGCCGTCCACGTGCGGAGAGATGGTGTGAACCGGAAGCCGGTATTGAGTCCGGAGGTCGGCCTTTTTGATCGGCACATCCAGGGTCGGCGGATAGGGCTGGCCGATCAATCGATAGACATTCTTCAAGTGGCTTCGGAAAAGAGTGTCGAACTCTACGGCGTTCTCGGTCTGGTGATCGTCGCCATACCACCAGAACCAGTCGCTCCCTTCCGCAATCATGATTTCCTGGAAGGCCCTCTCCCGCCGATCCTGGCCGGTGAGGCTGCCTTCGAGCCGGGAAAAGGCCTGGCGGGCAGCCGAGAGAGCTTCCCATGCGGCGTTTTTCTCCGGATGCCCGATCCAGGTCGCGAGGCAACTGTAGATCCAACTCCCCGCGGCCAGCGTCTGGAGCTGTTCCCGGCCCGGCTCCAGATCCAGGTATTCCGAGAAGGTGACGGTGCGCAGGAAGCCGGCCTCCATCAGCTTGCGGTACAGCAGGCCAAGAAAGTCCGCTCCATTGCGCGGGTAATGTTCCCAAGCGTTCTCGCCATCGAGGATCACCGGCACGACGTAATGCCGCCCGTCGTCCGGCACGGAGTCGTGGATCTGGTGCAGACGCCGCAGAAAATTCTCCACGGCAGCCCCCGCATCCCAGCGCCCGTAAGTAAATCCGATGAGGTCGGACAGCTCATGATCACGGAAGAACAGGGCCGGCCCCTCGGCGCATTGCCAGGCGCGGTACCTCTGTTCCGGCCGGAGCGTGCCCGCGGATTGTCCTGATTTCCTCAACGAATTCAGCAACACACCTTCGTCGGAAGCCAGCCATCGGAGCCCTACATCCCCGGCCAATCGAGAGGCGGCGTCGCTGATTGATCCTTCGGAAGGCCACATGCCCCGCGGAGCCTGGCCAAACAGGCGCTCAAAACTGTTCAGCGCGCGAACCACCTGCTCGCGCGCATCTCCGGGGAAGGAAAACGGACCGGGTGGCAGGGCGATGTCGGGAAGCGCTTCGCGAGCGGAGCGGCTGTCAATCAACAGGGGCAGGATCGGATGGTAATAAGGGGAGACCGAAAGCTCCACACCGCGTGTCTCCAGAAGCTCTCTGTAGAAGGGGAGGATCCGGCCGATGAAAACCATCTGCAGGTTCAGCAGTACTTCCTTGTCCGACTCCGAAAAATCGCGCCCTTTTTGGAACATGGCTGCAATCACCGGATCGCGCCTCAGTTCATTGCCGCACCAGCTCAGATTGAACCAAACCTGCAGGTCCCGGTAATCGTTCACGGCATACCGCTTGAGTGCGCCGGTGAACTCGCCGCGCTCATCCGGGTTGCCGCGCCGGTCCAGCAACTCCTTGTAGCGCGGATACGGAAGAATCATCTGTTTCCACGGGAGCTGGAAGAAGCTGCGGAGAAGGAAAAGTTTCTCCCGATCGTCGAGTTCGGCTGCGGGGTGGAGCGTGAGTGCCTCGTAGGTCTCATGGGCCGTGCCTCCGGCATAGGCGAGCAGCTGATCCGCCAGGGAAGGGACCACATTGATGGTGACATGCAGCCCCGGAACCTGTTCCACCAGCGACCCCATGTCGTAATAATCCTTGATCGCATGAAACCGGGTCCAGGGGAGATAGATCGCTCCGGTTTCCTCGTTGGCATAGTCCGGCTGGTGCATGTGCCAGAGAAAGGCGATGCACAGTGGCTGCTTCAGCATTTTCCCTCACGTGTCGTGGTGCAAGCGCCGCTCCGTTCCCGGGGGCGCCCTACTCTAGCAACTTCAACGACGGAAACACAAGCCCGACTCCAGGAAAAACCGCCGTCGCCGTTTTCTGCGGTGCAGGCGCCATAGAAGCTCGATGGCGGCCGGAAGTCCGCAACCGGGGATGATTTCCCTTGACTGGTTCTGGCCTCAATGCTAATAGTGCAGTAATTCCGAATTCATCAGCAGTAACCCCAGCATAGGAGGGCGGCACTTTGAATAAAGGAGACTTGGTAGGGAAGATCGCAAAGGATGCAGGTATTACAAAGCGTCAGGCGGAAGCGGTATTCGACTCCCTGTTTGGAGGCATCTTCTCCTCCGTGAAAAAGGGCAAGAAGGTCACTCTGGTTGGTTTTGGAACTTTTTCCGTGGTCAAGCGCAAGGCACGGAAAGGGAGGAACCCCCAGACGGGCGCCGTGATCAAGATTGCAGCCCACAAGGTTCCGAAGTTCACGCCGGGGAAAGCTTTAAAAGAGGCGGTGCGTTAGGCCGCCGGACAGACTGCAGCCATAGCAAAAAAAAGGCGGCTGGCAGACAGGGTCTTGAACCCTACCCGCCCGCCGCCCGGCCTTCAGTTGGTGCTTACAAAGTCGGCAAACTCGCGGAGCTTGCCTGAGCGATAGGGGCTGCGCAACTTAAGCAGAGCTTTCTCCTCGATCTGCCGGATGCGCTCGCGCGTGACCTGGAACATTTCCCCGACTTCCTGCAGAGTATATTCCTTCCCGGTTTCGTTGAGGCCATAGCGCATGCGGACGATCTCCTGCTCGCGCGGAGACAGGGTTTGCAGGGCTGCATCCGTCACTTCACGCAGGCTGTGCTTCATGACGTCGTTGTCCGGGGAGATAGCGGTTTTGTCCTCGATGAACTTGTTCAGTACCGCATCCTTGTTATCGGAAATCGTAGCTTCCAGGGAAATCGGCTCCTGAGCTGCCTTGAGGATCTGAGTGACCTTCGCCACCGGCGTTTTCAGCTCTTTGGCCAATTCGTGAACTGAAGGTTCGCGTCCTATACGCTTGGACAGCTCATTCGAAGTTTTCAACACCCGGTTCATCGCCTCGACCATGTGCACCGGAATCCGGATCGTTCTTCCCTGATCCGCGATGGCGCGGGTGATGCTCTGGCGAATCCACCACGTAGCATAGGTGGAAAACTTGTGGCCAAGGCGGTAGTTGAATTTGTCGACCGCCTTCATCAACCCGATATTCCCCTCTTGCACCAGATCGAGCAGATCCAGCCCAGGGTAGGAGTAATTCTTCGCAATGCTCAGCACCAGCCTCAGGTTGGCGCGCACAAACTCATCCTTGGCCCGCGCCATTTCGGCTTTGTTCTCGTTGATCAGGCCCACGATCTTGCGCAATTCGCAGGCATCGGTCAGGTACTCGACTTCCAGCGCCTTCCGTCGAGCCCGCGCGGCGCGCACCTTGCCGGGGTCTTTCACCGCCGCCCTCGACATCCCGCAGACCTTTGCGCTCCACTCGATCTCGCTCAAGACATCTTCCAGCCCGCCGACCAGGTGGTTTACCTGGTTTTCGGTCAGCTCGATGCGGGCCAGGGTCTGGAAAACAGCTTCACGGCAGTTCTTGATCTTAGCCAGCTCCTTGGCGCGGGTCCGGCTGCGCGTGCCCTTGCGCTGCAACTCGAGTTTGATATCGCGATAGCGCTTTTCGAGGCGTTCGAGACGGGCCATGATCCGACGTATCTCCTGTTCACGCAATCGGTTGCGCTCTTCAAGAGGGACTTCTTCCTCCGGCTCCTGCTGCGCCTCAGCCAGGTTTGGAGCCGTGACGCTCTGAACCATGGAAGCAGGCTGCAACTCGGCTCCCAACTCCTTCAGGCGCACGGAACTGATCGAAGTCAGCGAAAGGAGCCGCAAGGTGTTGATTTTGGCGGTCTCGATCTTTTTCGCCAAGTAGACTTCCTCCTCGCGCGTCAGCAGCGGGATCTTGCTCATGGACCGGTAATAAATATAGAGTGGATCCGCCGACGGTGCGGACTCTCCCTTTACCGCCGGGCGATGCTCATCCGAGGGCATCCGGCTGAAGCGAACCCGATCCACGTAGTTTGCGCGCGTCAGGCCGGCAAATTCGTCTTCGATGCCAGCCGTTCCCCTGGACTCAGAATCCTCCGCGTCGTAGAGGTCTGAAGTCTCCAAATATTCTTCGTCTTCTTCAAGTTCGATCATAGTTGTCGGTGCCCCAACTTAGAAAGCATCCATGCGATTGGATGTCCTTAACCGTTTATGTTACTGCTATTTAGAAGCATCCTTGGGCCGATGCCCTGGTCTTGCTCCATTCCACCCGAGAAACAGTCACAATTTATAGATAACTGCCGGCAGGTAATAGTTTCAGATAGTTTCAGCGTGCAAGAGCTTTTTTTGTGGCTATTAAATCTTGATTCTTCAAAGCCATGCCTCGCCTTATAAAAGGATGGTTCGTAAGTTAATACGCTGCCCAAGCGAACCGGTTCCTGATTCTTCGGAATTATTCCCCAGGGGCTATTGGACGCCGAGAATGATGCGATTGCCGGTTCGGCTGTTCCGTCGGGTTTATTCCTGCGTATGACCGCCATGGCTTATTTGTCGGCCATGCTCATAGCAGGGTCAGTGAACGGGGATCTCAAATACCAGCGAAGATCTACAAAGAACCCAGGGAAACTATCTTTTATAATACAAGGCCTCTTATAATGCAACATATATTTTATGGGCTCCTGAAATTCCCGATTGGCGACTGGCCGGGTGGGTGGGCTGTTGACGGATCAGGACAAATTCACTAATATTCGAATTTTCGCCAGCAAATCTCGGAGGTTGAGGCGTGATAGAAGTTGATCATCTGACCAAGGTGTACAACGGCCGCAAGGCCATAGACGGAATTTCCTTCACGGTTCAAAAGGGTGAGATCCTGGGCCTCCTGGGGCCGAACGGGGCAGGCAAGACGACCACCATGCGCATCCTCACCTGCTTTATGCCCGCCTCGGACGGAACCGCGCGGGTTGCGGGGTATGACGTTTTCGAGGAGAGCCTCGAGGTCCGGCGCCGCATCGGCTATCTGCCGGAAAATCCCCCGTTGTATCCGGAAATGACTGTCGAATCCTATCTGCATTTTGTGGCGAAAATCAAAGGGGCGCCGTCGGCCGGCCGGAAGGCGATGGTCGATGACGCCATGCAGAAATGCGCGATCGGCGATGTCCGCAACCGGATCATCCAGAAACTTTCCAAAGGGTACAAACAGCGTGTCGGGTTGGCCCAGGCGCTGCTCAACAACCCCGAGGTGCTCATCCTCGACGAACCGACGATCGGACTCGATCCCCGGCAGATCTCCGAAGTGCGATCTCTGATCAAAAGCCTGGCGGGAAACCACACGGTGGTGCTTTCGACCCATATTCTTCCCGAAGTGAGCATGACCTGCAATCGCGTTGTGATCATCAACAACGGCAAGGTCGTTGCCATGGATACGCCGACCGGGCTGACGCAGCAGATGAAGGGGGCGGAAAAGATCGCCCTGCTGGTCGATGGTCCCAGGGATGCGGTCATCGAAAAGATCAAAACCCTCCACGGAGTGCTCAATGTGAAGGTCGAGGGCGAAGCGAATGGGGGGCCCTCGAACTATACGGTTGAGTGTGCGCTCGAAACCGATCTGCGCCGTGAGCTTGCCCGGGAAATCGTCTCCCAGGGATGGGGTTTGCTTGAGCTGCGCGGCGTGTCGATGAGCCTCGAAGATGTGTTTATCAACCTTGTAACTCAGGAGTAGGACGGGCGGGTGAACCCGCCGGACCTTTTTCAGGCTGAGGATTCTGCTATGCAAAACATCCTGGCTATCTGGCAGCGCGAGATGAAGAGTTATTTTGTCTCCCCCATAGCCTACGTGGTTCTGACGGTTTTCCTCTTCTTTTCGGGCTTTTTCTTTTACAGCATTCTCTCTGCCGTCGTTCAGTCCGCCATGATGCAGGCGGCCTATGGCCAGGGATCGCAGCCCATGGATATGCCGGGAATTGTCACCCGCAACCTCTTCGGGACCCTGAGCGTTGTCCTGCTGTTCATGATCCCGATGCTGACCATGGGCCTGTTCGCCGAGGAGAAAAAGCGCGGAACGATCGAACTGCTGCTTACGACACCGGTCGGCAATTTGCAGGCAATGTTGGGAAAATACCTGGCGACCCTGACCTTCCTGTTGATCATGTTTTTGTCCAGCGGCTTAACCATCTCCACGCTGTTCCTTTATGGAGAACCGGAACTGAAGCCCATCCTCGGGGCCTACCTGGGACTGTTTCTTTACGGGGCCGCCCTTTTAGCGGTGGGGCTCTTCCTTTCCACGCTGACGGAAAACCAGATTGTGGCGGGTTTGATAACCTTCGGGGTCATTCTGGTCCTCTGGCTGGTGGATTCCTTCGCGAACAGCGCTCAGGGTGCGGTGCGGGATGTACTCAGCTACCTGTCCGTCATCAGTCACTTGGATGATTTCATCAAGGGCGTGATCGATACCGCGAATGTGATCTTCTACCTCACCTTCGCTTTTGTCGGACTTTTTCTTACGTATCGTTCCCTTGAATCGCTTCGGTGGAAAAGCTAATGAGCAAACTTCTGCAAAAGCTGGATACCGTCGGCCTGCTGCTGCTGGTGGGGGCTGCCATCTATTATTCCGTGGCCGGGGTTTGGGATAAATGGTCGATCGCTCTGGCGCTGCTGGGCACGATTTCGATTGCGGCCGGGTTGGTGGCCAACTACAAACAGATCCTCCAGACGCTCGGGAAACGCTCGACCAAATACTTTACCAACTATGTCGTTTCCGTGCTGCTGGTGCTTGCCCTGGTCTCCGGGGTTAATTACTTCGGGCAACGGCACTCGAAACGATGGGACCTGACCGGCGCGGGTCGATACACCCTGGCCCCTCAAACCACCCAGATTCTTGGCAAACTCAACGCGACCCTCGACATCAAGGCGTTTTTTCCAGGGGGCAATTACCCGCCGCTGCAGGAGTTGCTGTCCCAATACCGGGCTGCCAGCCGATATGTGCGCTTCGAGATCCTCGATGCCGACAAAAACTACGATCTGGCCAAAAAATACGACATCAAGGCCTATGGCACTTATCAGAACATCCTGACCGGATCCCAGCTGAAGTATGGGACTGTCGTGCTGATCTATGATGGCCGCCAGGAAAAGATCGAGAAACGGTCGCAAGAGGTGTCAGAGGAAGATCTGACCAACGCCATCATCAAGATCCTCCGGACGGACATCAAAAAGGTCTATTTTGCCCAAGGGAATGGAGAGAAAGACCCGACAGACACCGAACGTGACGGATATGCGGTTGCCAAGAAAGCGTTGGAAGATCAGGGGTTTGTGGTCGACACCATAAACCTGGCCGCCAAGCGGGAGGTGCCGACGGATGCCAGGGTCGTGGTGATCGCAGGCGCCACCGCGGAACCCATGCCAGAGCAAACCCAGAGCCTGAACGATTTCCTGAATCGGGGCGGCGGAATTCTGGTAATGATTGATCCACAGCCGGCGGCCAGCATGTCGCCTTTCCTCGCCGGCTGGGGAGTCGTGCCCGACAATGATTTCATATTGAGCCCGGCAGGGTATGTGCGCACCCCGGCATGGCCTGCCGTCACCCGAGCCGAATATCAGACCCATCCGATCACGGACCGGTTCACGCTTGACACATTTTATCCCATGGCTCGATCCATTCAGCCCGCCAAGCAGCCGATCGAAGGGTTGAAAGTCGAAACCCTGTTCAACAGCATGCCTGACAGCTTTGGCAAGACGGACCTGAAAAGCGACTCCGCCGACTTCAATCAAAAAACCGATCTCAAAGGACCATTGCCGCTCGCCCTGGCGGTTTCCAAAGACATCAGGCCCGGGGATGAAAAACAGGCGGCGGTGAAGGCGCGCATGGTGGTGATCGGGAACTCTTCGTTCGCCGCCAACGGCTATATCCAGAGCGCTGGCAATGCAAACCTGTTCCTGAATATGGTGAGTTGGCTGGCTCAGGAGGAAGATTTGATTTCCGTGCGCCCCAAGGCGCCCGAGGATCGCAAGGTGACCCTGACCCAGAGCCAGGAAAGGATGATTCAGATTCTCTGCCTCCTGGTGCTGCCGGGCGCCGTGCTGGTCAGCGGCATCATCGTTTGGACTCGACGGAGAAGATAGCATGCGGTTCAAAGGTACCCTCATCCTTCTCGTCCTCTGTGCCGGCCTAGGTGCGTTCCTCTATTACTATGAGTTCAAGGGGAGTGAAACGCGCTCCAAGGCAGCCCAGGAAGAAAATGTGGTCTGGAAGGTGCCACAAGCTGATGTCCAGCAGGTGGACTTGATCACCGCAGAACAACACCTGACTGCGATCCGCGTCGGTGACCAGCAGTGGAAAATCACCCTGCCCCGCGAACTGGATGCGGATGCGGACGAGTTGAACCGGTTGGCGGGCTCGGGCGCGGAAATCAACCGCGAGCGGGTCATCGACGAGAACGCCGCCAACCTGGCCCAGTACGGATTGGACCCCGCCCTGACAACGGTTGCGATCAAAACGAAGGACGGCACCGTCCGGGAAATTCGTTTTGGGCACAATAATCCCACGGGTGATTCCACGTACGCCGCCCTTACGGGAAAAAGCGAGGTTTTCCTGGTAAGCGGATCGGTGGCCGGCGCTTTCAACAAGAAACTGGATGATCTGCGCAACCACTCGGTCCTCAGCTTCGAGCAGTTCGACACCCAATCCCTCGATCTTCAGAGCGCCAAGGGCACTCTGGCACTGTCCAAGGAAAACGATCGCTGGTGGATGCAGGGGAAGACCCGGTGGGTTGCGGATACCACCGCGGTCAGCAGCCTTCTGGGCGATCTCGCCAACGGCCGGATCAAGGAATTTTTCGACAATCCGGACGATTATGTCAACGTCGGTCTGGACAAGCCTCTGGTGGATGTGCGCCTGACGGTCGGCAAGGACAAGGCTATCAAACATCTCCAGATTGGGCTGGAAAAATCCCGGTTGGTAAAAAAGGGCCAGGCCAAGGCCGTCCCCCCGGAAAAGCCGGCCGAAGCGATCGGCGCCGAGCTGTTTGTCGCCAGGGATGAGAGCCGCCCGGGACTGTTTTTCGTCGACAAGGAGTTCGTGGACAAGCTGCTTAAATCTCCCGATGATTTTAGGGATAAGAAACTGGCGGTGTTCTCACGCTGGGACGCGGATGAGATTGCGGTCACCAACGCAAAAGGGACCGTGAACCTGACCAGGGGGCCGGATGGCGGTGACTGGCTGGTCGGAACCGGCAAAAAAAAGGCCAAGTCTGATGCCGTCAACGAGATCTTCGACGCCTTGGAAAAGCCGGTCAAAGGGTTCGTGGATGCGCCCGGAGCGCTCTCGACGTATGGCCTCGACAAGCCGGTGGTCCACGTCGTGATCAAAAAGGCCGGGACCGTCCTTGTCGATTGCATTTTTGGCAAGGAGGCCAAGGATGGCGTCTATTGCCAGGTTCAGGGAGAGCCGATCGTAAAGATCGCGGACAAGGAAAGCCTGGACAAACTGACCAGGGGCGAAGCCGACTATATCGAACCGGTTTCGCCGGCGCCGGCCGGAACCCCGGCCACGCAGAAGAAATAGTCCGCCTCTTTATGGAGCATTTCGGCCCCCATTGTATCCACCCGGCGGCCCCATTACAAAATCGGGAATCTTCTACCAAATCTGTGTAATCCGCGCAATCCGTGGCGTTTTTGTTCTGATTTTCCCGAGTGTTATTCTTGCCTCCAATTACAACCTGAAATTGCGCGATCTTGATATTTCCCGTTCCTTCGGTTAGTATTGCTTGGCTAGCTTTGCAAAAAGTGGGCTTGGTTCGCCCACTTTTTTATTTTTTGGGGTCATGGAATGACGGCCCGGGAAGAATTAAAGGATCGGGAGAATCTGGAAGCTCGGATTCGAAGCCTGGCCGAACCGATGGCGGCTTCAATGGAGCTGGAGATCGTTCATATAGAAATCAAGGGTGGCGGCAGCCGCCCTATAATGAGAACATATATTGATCGAGCCGGGGGCGTTACACTGTCCGATTGCGAGCGCTTCAGCAAGCGTTTTTCGGTATTGCTGGACGTAGAGGACTGGATCCCCTTCAGTTACACCCTTGAGGTGTCTTCGCCGGGATTGGATCGTCCCCTGGTGAAAGAGGGCGATTTTGAACGTTTTGCCGGAAAGCGCGCCCGGGTGCGCACCCGACGCCCCATCGACGGGCAAAAGAACTTCAAAGGGAAGATCCTTGGGGTGAAGAGCGGCAAGGTGGAGCTCGAGGCGGCTCCGGGAAGGCAGGTCGAAATCGCTGTCGGAGATATCGAGAAAGCGAATCTCATCATTGAGATGTAGGGCGGCAAGCCCCGGGGGTTTCATACTATGTCGAACATTATCACGCAGACCATCGAGCAGATAAGCAAGGAAAAAAACATCGACCCGAAGGTCATCATCGATGCGTTGGAAGATGCGATGGTCGCGGCGGCGCGGAAAAACTTCAAAAATAATGAGGATATCAACGCCCGCTTCGACCCGGAAACCGGCATTGTGGAAATTTTTGCCGTAAAACGGGTGGTTGGACAGGTCGAAAATCCCCATCTTGAAATCTCCCTGGAAGAAGCGAAAGCGATCGACGAAAGCCTGGAGTTGGACGATACTGTCGAAATTCCCAAAGACCGGGACGAGCTTGGAAGAATCGCCGCGCAGACAGCCAAGCAGGTGATTCTCCAGAAGGTCCGCGAGGCGGAACGGCAGAATATTTTCAATGAGTACTCGGAGAAGATCGGCGAACTGGTCAATGGCGTCATCAAGCGCTTTGAGGGGCCCGACCTTATCGTCGACATCGGCAAGACCGAGGCTCTCCTCCCCCTGCGCGAACAGTCCCGGGCGGAAACCTATAAACAGGGAGAACGCGTCCGCGCCGTCATTGTAAAAGTACTCCCGGTAGCCAAAGGTCCGCAGGTAATTCTCTCGCGCACCGATTCGCAGCTCCTCATCCGGCTGTTCGAGATGGAGATCCCGGAGATTTACGACGGAACGATCGTGGTCCGGAATGCCGTCCATGAGCCGGGCGACCGCGCCAAGGTTGCCGTGGCTTCGCTGGACCGGGATGTGGATCCGGTCGGAGCCTGCGTGGGTATGAAGGGATCGCGCATCAACGCCATCATTCGCGAGCTTCACGGCGAGAAAATCGATATCGTGCAGTGGTCCGACGATCCGGCCCAATATGCCGCAAACGCCCTGAATCCGGCCAAAATATCCAAGGTCCTGATCATCGATCCCCTCGAAAAGCGGATGGAAGTTATTGTCGAAGAGAAGCAGCAATCCCTGGCGATCGGCAAGAAGGGGCAGAACGTCCGCCTCGCCTCGAAGCTGATCGGCTGGCAGATCGATGTCAAGAGCGAGGAGCAGAAAAAGCAGGAAGTGCTCAGCGTCATGGAATCCCTCACCTCCTCGTCGACCGCGCTGGGCGAGTTGGAGGGGATCAGCGATCGCATTATCGAAAAGCTGCGTGAAGCCGGAATCGAGAATGTCGAGAGGCTTCTTGAGCTCGGCGAAGTGAAACTCATCGATATTCCTGGAGTAGGGGAAAAGACGGCGGCGAAGATCATGGAAGCTGCTCGGGACCTGTTCGAGGAGGTGGAGATCGAAGTCCCGGAAGGAATGGACTTGCCAACGGCCATCAAGGCTCCCGGCGCAGCGCTGGAACCCGAAGCGACTCAGGAATCGGCTGAGGCCGGATTACCTGACGAAATCGCGGAGGAGTCGAAGCCCGCCGTTTCCGGGAATGCCGTTGACGTTCCATCCGAGGCAGCGCCCGAATCCGGAAGTCCGGATCTGGAAGCCGAGGGTGGCGAAACTCACGAGGAAGCGGACAAGAGCGAATAGGGTCGCGGCGAGCGAATCGCTCTCCTCCCCGGAACCTTAATCGGTACGATACTTTCGGCCCGGTTGAAAAGGGGAGCAATGTTGTTCTAAGATGGACGGTCAAGCCCTGCTCCGCAAGTGGGGATTGATCTTTGTCTGAGGCGCATGGTCGAGATGGATAAAATGACGGTCGCAGAACTGGCGTCGGAATGTTCAGTTCAGAACAAGGTGGTACTGAACGAACTGAAGCGGCTGGGCCTGTATGTGTTTTCACCCAGCGCGACCATCGATGCCAGTTTTGCCGAGACCATCCGCAAGAAAATCCTCTCGCAGCGAGAGGCGGAAGAAGCCAAGATCGCCGAAGCAGAAAAGAAAAGAGAGAAGGAAGCCGAGGCGGCCCGCAAGGCGGATAAAAAGGGAGTCAAGGAGACTGAAGCCGTTAAAAAGCCTGCAGCCCGCACAGTAGCGAAGACTGCGGACGAAATCCCGACAAAAACGACTGGTGCCGCCAAGCCCGCACCCCGCAAAGGGAAAAAAGCGGCTCCGGTTGAAGTCAAAAAGGAAGTTGTCGAGCTCCCGAAGCCTTCCCTGGCGCCCAGAAAGGGACGGAAGCACTACGACCGGGAAACCGCCGAAATGATCGAAGCTCCTTCGATCGAAGAGCTCAAACCACAGGAAACGCCGTCGGCAATCGAACTGGTTCCGGAGATTCCGGTTCATGACGCTCACCCGTCACTGGATGCGGCGGCGCCTGCGGCAGAATTCAGGCCGGAAGAAGCGGAACCTGCCGGGGCCCCGCCAACCGCCCCGCCGGAGACCCCGGCACCTGCTGTCGCTGCATCCGGGGAAACCACGTTGACCGAGGAAGCCGTAACTCCGGCGCCGGAGAGCGCTCCCGGCGCGGGCATGGTTTCCAAAAAAGTCGTGGTCCGGAAAACCAAGTCCCAGATTCTCATGCGAACGAGCACGGAAAAGGTCGTGACCCCGGAGATCTCGGACCGGATCCTGAGGGGACTGCGCGAAGAAAGACCTACAACGACACGCACGATCACTCCCGCAAGGCCGCTGAGAAGAAAAAGAACCGACAGAGTGGAAGCCCTGCCTGTAAAGGTGGTGGAATTCCCCCGCCCGCCTGTTTCCCCTGAGGAGTTCAAGCCGATTCGCATAACCGAAGGCGTCACGCTCAAAGAGCTCGCGGAAAAGATGGACATCAAATCGAAGTACATCATCCAAAAGCTCATTTCCAAAGGAATTCTGGCCTCCATCAACCAGACTCTCGACCTCGATGTGGCCCGGGAAGTCTGCGGGGAATTCGGTTTTAAAGCCGAGGTGATCAGCTTTGAACAGGAAGCCGAAAGCAAGCAGGAAGTGGTCGATCGGTCCGAGGACCATGTTACACGCATGCCCGTTGTAACAATCATGGGGCATGTGGATCATGGCAAGACCTCGTTGCTGGATGGCATCCGTGAAACCAACGTGACTGCGACCGAGGCCGGAGGAATCACGCAGCATATCGGGGCTTACCAAGTCGACATCAAGGGGCGGGGCATCGTGTTTCTCGATACCCCGGGACATGAGGCCTTCACGCTGATGCGCGCCCGGGGCGCGCAGGTGACTGATATAGTCGTTTTGGTCGTGGCGGCGGATGACGGGGTGATGCCGCAGACGATTGAGGCGATCCACCATGCCAAGGCCGCCAACGTACCGATCATCGTCGCCATTAATAAGATCGATAAGCCGGGGGCCCAGCCCGACCGTGTCAAGCAGGCTCTGTCGGATCAGGGACTCCTCGCCGAGGATTGGGGCGGCGACGTGGTCACGGTTCCGGTTTCGGCAAAGATGCGCACCAACCTGGATCTGCTGCTCGAAATGATCCTGCTCGTGGCGGATATCAGGGATTTCAAGGCCAACCCCAAGCGGGTGGCCGCGGGCGTGGTCCTGGAGGCGAAAGTCGACAAGGGACGGGGCTGCATAGCTACGGTTCTGGTGCAGAATGGCACCCTGCATGTCGGGGATGCCTTCGTCGCCGGCGCCGTAAGTGGAAGGGTGCGGGCCCTGATCAATGACCGCGGCAGCCATATTGCAGACGCCGGGCCCTCGATCCCGGTAGAGATCCAGGGATTGCAGGATTTGCCCCAGGCCGGGGATACTTTCCATGTATTCGAGGATGCCGCCAAGGCACGACAGGTGGCGGAATACCGGCAGGCCAAGCTTCGCGAGCAATCCCTCCGTTCCTCATCCCGATTGTCACTTCAGGCTCTCTTCGAACAGATGAAGGAAGGGAAAGTCAAGGAACTGCCCCTCATTCTCAAAGCCGATGTACAGGGGTCTGTGGAAGTCCTCACCGACATGCTCAACAAGCTCAGCACCGATAAGGCCAAGGTGCGGATTCTTCATGGCGGCGCCGGCGCTATCACCGAGACCGATGTTCTGCTGGCCTCCGCCTCCAACGCCATTATCATCGGATTCAATGTCCGTCCCGAACGCAAGGCCCAGGAACTTGCCGACAATGAAGGCGTTGAAATCCGCCTCTATACGGTCATCTACAATGTCACCAACGATATCAAGAATGCGATGATCGGGATGCTCGAATACACGACCCACGAGAAATACCTCGGCCGTGCGGAGGTCCGCGACACCTTCAAGGTGCCCAAGTACGGATTTATTGCCGGATCGTATGTCGTCGACGGCATGATCCGGCGCAACGCCGAGAGCCGGCTGCTGCGCGACAACGTGGTCATCCACGAGGGCAAGATCGGGTCCCTGCGCCGCTTCAAGGATGATGTTTCGGAGGTCAAGTCGGGCTACGAGTGCGGTATCGCATTCGAACGCTTTTCCGATGTCAAAGTCGGAGACGTGATTGAGGCGTACATCATCGAAAAAATTCAACCCACATCGCTCTGAGGGCGTTCGGCCTGACGTTCCCCGGTACCATTCTCACCGGGCGGAATGGTCCGGCCTCCGCCGCACGATACCATGCCGATCGCTTACTGTGTTTTGGAGCTCTACCTTCCCTATGCGCAGTCCCTCAAGGACAAGCGCATGATCCTGCGCAAGGCGCAGGACCGGTTGCGGGCCCGTTCCAGTTTTTCGATCGCCGAAGTGGAGTTTCAGGATTTATGGCAGAGGGCTAAACTGGCGGCCGTGACCGTCAGCGCCGACAATGGCACCCTGGAGCGGGTCACCCAACAGTTTGTCCGCGAAGCGGAAAATATCCTGGAAGACCTGCTCGTAGATTGCCAGGTTTCCTATATAGACCCTTGATATTCTATGCAACCGTCACGAAGACCGCAGAGGCTGGCTCTCGAAATCCAGCATGAAATCAGCCTGATCCTCTTCCGGAATATGAAGGACCGGAGAATCGGATTTGTCACGATCACGGGCGTGGAGATGAGCCCGGACCTGAGGCATGCCCGAGTCTATGTTTCGACCCTGGGCAGCGATGCCGAAAAAAAGGCGAGCCTGGATACCCTCAACCACGCCGCGGGCTGGATCCGGCACGAACTGGGCCAGCGGATCCGCATGAAGTTTTTGCCCGAGATTGTCTTCCGCATCGACAGCTCCCAGGAGTATGGCGAACGCATTGACCGGCTTCTGGATGAAATTCATGAACCCTAGGAGTCTGTGAGCTCCACTCTTCGCGATAAGGCAATTTATGGATGGAGTTCTTATTATCGATAAGCCTGAGGGGTGGACCTCCCATGACGTGGTGGCCAAGATGCGCAATCTCATCAAGGTCAAGAAGGTCGGACATACGGGCACGCTCGACCCCTTTGCTACCGGCGTCCTACCCCTGACCCTGGGCCGGGCCACCCGTTTGACCAGTTACTTTCTTTCTTCCGACAAGACCTATCGGGGGATCATTCGATTCGGATTTGCAACCTCCACGTTCGACCGTGATGGAGAACCGTCCGGCGAAGATGCGCACCCCCTGATTGAGACCGAACGCCTCCTGGAAATCTTCAGCCGCTACGTCGGGACCGTTCGACAGACACAGCCCCCTTACTCCGCAAAAAAGATCCACGGCAAGCCAATGTATCGCTATGCCCGGAAGGGTGTGCTTCTGGAGGGTGAGACCAAGCAAGTTACCATCAAGTCTCTGAAACTGCTAGATTTGCAGGGGTGCGAGGCCGAATTTGAACTTTCCTGCGCCGCCGGCACCTACGCGCGCAGTGTAGCTCATGACGTGGGCCGCGACTACGGCTGTGGCGCCCATCTGGTGCAGCTGCGCCGCACGCGCAGCGGGGAGTTTCCCATCGAATCAGCTCACTCACTTTATGCCGGGGAACAGTTCAACTCCCGTGATTTCTTTGCGGATCGCATTCTCCACTTGCGCGACCTGCTCCCCGATCTGCCGGCGATCCGGCTCTCGGCGGGAGACCGTGAGAAGGTCCTGCATGGGATGGATCTGAATCTCCTGACCTCCAACTGGAATTCCGGCGAATACCGCCTTCTGGACGAAAACGGCGATCTGCTCGCACTGGCACAGCGCTTGCAGACTTTCGTCTCCCCGATGGAACAGCCGGTTCGCTGGGTGCGCCTTCATCCAAAGATTAACCTGGCGGCGGGCAGCGGACAGTAGACGCCGCCGGAAGTCGCTCCGGCCGCCGCAAGTGAGCCGGTGCCCTCTGGCCCGCAATAGCCCTGCACACGGATTCGATCCGTGTGCATCCGCGTTCTTCCGTGTCCCGAGATGCCCTGTCCTCCTCATAATGAACAAAGCGGGCTCTCATGCGCCCAGGGGCGCATCCGGGGACACATGGGAAGGTTATGCAACCCCGTTTGGCGATTATCGGGGTCGGAATCGCCATCGCCATCGGCTTTTTGGGACGGGAAGGCCGATAGGGATTGCGATCGCGACCCCGATACCGATACCGACCTCTTGAGCTGTCTGCCTTTGTTTTCTGAGCAGGCTAAACGGTCAAACGGTCCTTAATCTTCTCGAATTTTTTCTCACCCATGCCCTTCACGTTGAGAATTTCCTCGATCTTGTTGAACTTCCCGCTCTTGGTTCTGTGTTCGATGATCGTCTTCGCGAGCGCGGGACCAATTCCCGGCAAAGTCTGCAACTGTTCAGCCGTTGCCGTGTTGATGTTGACCTTCGCGGTTGTAGGGGCGGTGGCTTTCTGAGCCCAAACCGTTGCCGGCGCCAGTGCCAGACCCAGGCAGAGTATCAACGCCCAGGCCAGATGCATCCGTTTCGATTTCATGGTTGCCTCCTGAATTTAATGGATCCGTGGGAAGGCGCGACGACCTTCCCGGTACACCCTCTCTAACTGCTCCATGCGGATTTGAGCGAAGAAATATTTCCCGTCGAGAAATCAAAGCCACGACCCCCCCTCATCGCACAAAACCACGCGCAAGTGTGGCATTACCTGATTGCTCCGGCTGGCGCTGCTCCTGAACTTCGGCACCAGGTCGCTCCGGTTCAAACGTATAATCCGCCAGGTTTTTGAATCTGTGTAATCCGTGAAATCCGTGGCGTTTTTGTTTTTCGGTCCAATTCACACTGCGAGAGGTGGCGAGCCGCTGACTTCCGCTTGCGATCGCATCCCCGGCCAGCAGTTGGTTTGACAGGGTTGGAAACGCTGTGTCATACTAAGTGGATGTATACTGAGCCAGGGGAAAGGGAAACCAGCATCCTATGAGACCAGAATCCGGACCAATCCTTGGGCGCACGACGCTCCTTTTTTGTGTCATCTTCAGCGCGTTCGCGGTTGCCGGAGCCCCGTGGAGTCGAGCAGCGCAAAACCCTGTCAATCTTGACAAGGCCTTGCAGGAAAAGGTGGCGCAGGATCGGGCGCGGAGCTACTACCACTACTCCCTTTCCAGGTGGTATGACGATGACGGCGACCTGAACCGAGCCTTGGCCGAGATGCAGGAAGCCGTGCGCTTCAACGAGAATGAGCCGGCCCTGTACGTCGGGCTGGCGGACATCCTGGCCCGGATGGGGCGTACGCCCGAGGCTATTGATGAGGCTCAAAGGGCCGCCAAGCTGGACCCGAAGGATGCGGAGCCACACTGGCTGCTTGCCAACATCCATCTCCGGTCGACGGAGGGCGCACGCGGCCGCCAGGCCGCGCTTGACGCCCTGAAGCAGGCCGTCAAGGAGCTGGAAGTCATGAAGGAAGTGGCGCCGAATGATCAGCGCGCCTTTTTCGCGCTGGGCGGCTGTTACATGGAATTGGGGCAGACCGATCGGGCCATTATGGCCTATGAACGCTGGCAGACCCTGGTCCCGGATGCCGATGCCGGCTATACCGCCATCGCACAGTATTTCCAGCGCCAAGGCAATGCCGACAAGGCCATCGAGTACCTCGAAAAAGCCGTCGCCATCCAGCCGGATTCCCTGCAAAACATGGCACAACTCGCCGGCCTGTACACCAAGGCCAAGCGGGAAAAAGACGCGGTGCCGATCTATCGCAAGATGATCGCCTTAACCGGCGGCAATCCCGAGGTAAAGAGGCAGCTTGCCGCCACGCTGCTCGACTCCGGGGAGTTCGAACAAGCTCTGAACCTGCTCAACGACCTGATCAAAGAGGATCCCCAGGATCCGCTGATCCGGATAATGACGGGCCGCGCTCAAATCGGCGTAAGCCGGAACTCCGAAGCTATCCAGACCCTGAAAACCCTGGTGGCGAGCGAGCCAGGCAACATCGAAGCGCAGTTTTACCTGGGAACGGCCTATGAGCAGAGCGGCCAGCCCGCCGAAGCGGTGAAGATATTCAGCGCCCTCGTGGATAAGGCCGGCGGTTCCTCCGAGGAACTCGCGGCCAACCGCGCGGTTTTTCAGCAGCATCTGGCGGCTTCCTATCAGGATCTCGGAGAGAGTCAGAAAGCCATAGCCATCTATGAGGAAATGGTGAAAAGCGACGCCTCGCCCCGCACCTACTTCCTCCTGATTGACGCCTATCGGGTCGATCGCCAGTATGATAAGGCGCTGGCTCTGGGCAAAGAACAGTTCGAAAAATCACCCGGGGACGGCAACATCGCCCTGGTTTATGCGCGCACCCTCGCCGACACGGGCAAGATCAAGGAGGGGGCCGGGATCCTCGATCAGATGCTCCAAAAGGACCCGCTCAACCTGGATGTCTACATCAATCTGAGCCAGATTTACCTGCAGGATAAAAAATTCGGCGAGGCGGAAAAGGTCCTGCGGCGCGCCGAACAGCAGAAACTGGACAGCCGGCGGGTCAAGTTTCAGCTGGCGACCGTGTTCGAGCGGCAGAAAGATTTCAATCGGGCCGAATCCATATTCCAGGAGATACTCAAAGAAGATCCCAAGGACGCGATGACTTTGAATTACCTGGGCTATATGCTTGCCGACCGGGGAGTCCGCCTCCCCGAAGCCGTTCAGTATGTCCAGCAGGCTCTGGACCTCGATCCGAATAACGGTGCCTACCTGGATTCCCTGGGATGGGCCTATTTCAAACTCAATGACCTGCAAAAGGCGGAAAAATACCTGATGCAGGCCGTCGAACTGGAAAAGAAAGATCCTGTCATCCACGATCACCTCGGCGATGTGTACCTCAAGGCCGGCAACCTGGAAAAAGCCCAGGAATTCTGGAAACGGTCTCTGGCCAACGGCGGCGAGCCGGAAGAGGTGCAGAAAATCAGGGCGAAGCTGGACAAGGTGCAGGAAGCCATCCGCAAGCAGAAGCGCAAAGATTGAAACCCACATCGATCCGCATCCGCTCCTTTGCCAAGGTAAATCTGGCGCTGGCCGTTCTTGGGAAGCGTACCGACAGCTTCCATGAGATCCGCACCGTTTTCCAGAGCATCGGCCTGCACGATGACCTGGAAATCCGCCCTGCCGCCGGGCTTGAGCTGCACTGCAACAACCTGGCATCGGTTCCGACGGAGGAGAATACGGTCTGGCGTGCTGCCGCAGCGCTGGCGCGCATCGCCGACCCTCCCACGGGCGCCGGCCTGTACCTTGACAAACACATTCCACCGGGCTCCGGAATGGGTGGCGGGAGCAGCAACGCTGCGGCCGCCCTCCTCGGGTTGTGCCGGTTCTGGAACCTGGAAATCCCGGCTGCGGAACTGCAGAGGATCGCGGCGAACATCGGCTCAGATGTCCCCTTTTTCCTCCTTGGCGGCACCGCCCTGGGGATCGGGCGCGGTGAGGAGCTGTATCCGCTCCCCGAAATCCGGACCGCGCACCTCGTAGTGGTGTGCCCCGGCGTCCATATTTCCACCGCCGCCGCATACGCCTCCCTGAATTTGCTGTTGACATCCC
This sequence comes from Terriglobia bacterium, assembly GCA_963824985.1. Lineage (GTDB taxonomy): Bacteria > Acidobacteriota > UBA6911 > UBA6911 > UBA6911 > JAFNAG01. Next base: position 70,162 of record CAWGRQ010000043.1, on the reverse strand, counting down.
CGCAAACCACTCATAGAATTCAGAGTTTGTGCGGTCGGCTGGAATATGATTCCGAATGGCTGACCGGGATCTTTAATGACTTCGAGACTTCGATCCTCCCTGCCTATCCGGCCGTGCGGGAAGCCAAGGATTTTCTGGCGGCACGCGGAGCGGTGGCAACCATGTTGTCCGGCAGCGGATCCTCTGTCTTCGGATTCTTCTCAGATGAGGAGTCAGCGCTTGCAGCCTCCCGCAGCCCGATAGGGCGGGAGTCCTGGCGAGTGTTTCCGACGAAGACCCTTTCCCGCGTTGAGTATCTCCAGGGCATGTTTGGGTAATCGTCGACAAACCGGAATCGAATACTGGGGCGTCGTCAAGCGGTAAGACACAGGTCTTTGGAACCTGCATTCGGAGGTTCGAATCCTCCCGCCCCAGCCATATCGCAGAGTTTCCAGGAGAACGAATCAGCATGAAGCCCAGAGGATTCAGGCCCGTCAATGGAGAGCTCAAAGCGTTTTCCGGCAACGCCAACACTTCCCTGGCCTTGGAAATCTGCCGGCGGTTACGGATTCCGCCGGGACAGGCGAATCTCGCGCGGTTTAGCGACGGGGAGCTTTATGTTCAAATCATGGAAAATGTGCGCGGCAAAGATGTGTTCGTCATTCAACCGACCTGCTTACCCGTGAATGACAACATCATGGAGCTGCTGATCATGATCGATGCTTTCAAGCGCTCCTCGGCCGCCCGCATCACGGCCGTCATTCCCTATTACGGCTATGCCCGGCAGGATCGCAAGGACAAACCCAGGGTGGCGATAAGTTCCAAGCTGGTGGCGGACCTGCTGACCGCCGCGGGCGCCGACCGGATCCTGACCATGGATCTGCATGCCGGGCAGATTCAGGGTTTTTTCAACATTCCGGTGGACCATCTTTTTGCCGCCCCGGTGCTGCTCGACTACCTCCAGAAGCTGGAGCTGCCGGATCTGACGATCGTGTCGCCCGATGCCGGAGGGGTGGAACGCGCGCGCGCCTTTGCCAAGCGGCTGAACGCCGACCTGGCCGTGGTCGACAAGAGGCGGACGTCGGCCAATACCGCGGAAGTCATGAACATCATCGGCCGGGTGGCGGGAAGAAACGTCATCATCTGCGACGACATGGTGGATACGGCCGGGACGCTGGTGAACACCGTGGCGGCCCTGAAAAAGCACAAAGCCAGACGGATCTTCTCCTGCGCCACGCATGCGGTTCTGAGCGGACCCGCCATGGAGAGACTGAGAAAGGCGCCGCTGGAGGAGATCATCCTGACCAATACCGTGCGGATTGATGAATCGATGATGCTGCCCAACATGAAGATCCTGAGTGTGGCCGGCCTGCTGGCCAAGGCCATCCGCAGCATCCATGAGGAAACCAGCGTCAGCAATTTATTCGTTTAAGGAAGGAGTCGGATTTCATGCAACAAATCGTGATTGAAGCTCAACGGCGGGATCCCGCGGGCAAAAATGCCAACCGGCGTCTGCGCACCTCGGGGAGGATTCCGGCGGTAGTCTATGGCGCCGGACGCGCCCCGCTCCCGCTGCAGGTGGATCCCGATGCAATCTCGGACATCCTCCACTCGCAGAGCGGCCACAATACCATTTTTGCCGTGACCGTGGATGGCGGGGCGCAGGCGAACGTGATGGTGAAGGATTACCAGCTCGATCCCGTGCGCGGCAACCTCATTCACGCCGACCTGTATGAGATCGCGATGGACCAACTCCTCAAGCTCACCGTTGATGTCGAAATGTCCGGGGATGCCGAGGGGGTCAAGGTCGACGGCGGAATCATGGATGTGGTATCGCGCTCGCTGGAAGTGGAGTGCTTGCCTTCGGATATTCCCGAATCGATCAAGGTGGATGTCAGCCGCCTCAAGATCAACGACTACATCCGGGTCAAAAACCTGCCGGTGGATCCCAAGGTCAGGATCCTCAGCGATCCCGAGATTGTCATCGTGACGATCGTGCCGCCGGTGAAGGAAGAAGTTGTCGAGGCCTTGCCGCCAACGCCCGCCGAGCCGGAAGTAATCCGCAAGGGGAAGGCATTGGAGGAGGGTGGCGAAGGCGAAGAGAAGGGGAAACCCGGCAAGCCGCCTGAGAAATCGAAGCCCGAATCGAAATAGCCCGATCCTGAGCCGTGAAACTCATTGTGGGACTTGGCAATCCCGGAGTCCGTTACGAACGGACCCGGCACAACGCCGGCTTCATGGTGGCGGACGAACTGGCCCGCGAGTCGGCCGCCGGATGCTGGCTGCATCGATGCCAGTCGCAGGTATGCCCGGTCACGATTGCCGGCGAAAAGGCGCTGCTGGCGAAGCCGCTCACCTTCATGAATGTCAGTGGGCACGCGGTCCAGCTGTTGCTGGCGGAATACCGGATCGATCCGGGGCAGACGATCGTGATCTTTGATGATTTTAACCTCCCCCTGGGCCGGATCCGGATCCGGGAGCGGGGATCCGCGGGAGGCCACCGCGGGATGGGATCGATCATCGGGGCGCTCAACAGTGACGAGATCGTCCGCGTACGGCTAGGCGTCGGAGCGGAACAGATGCCCGCCGACAAAGCCGAGTTCGCGCTCGGGGAGTTTCCGCGGCACCGGACGGCGGAACTGAAGGAAATGATCGAAAGGGCCGCGCAGGCCGTACGAATGATGATCGGCGACGGCGTGGCGCGCGCCATGTCCGTCTTTAATGCCTGAAGCAGGAAAAAGGAGACACGCCTGTGAGAACTTACGAAGTAGCTTTCATCGCCGCACCGACCCTGGCCCCGGAAGAGCTGGACGCGTTCATCGCCCAAATGCAAACCGTGGTGGAGAGCAAGAGCGGCAAAGTGGTGAAGGTAGATAACTGGGGCAAGAAATCCCTGGCCTACAAAATCAAAAGGTTTCGGGACGGCTATTACGTCATCCTCACACTCGAAGCCGACGGCAGCATCATCGCGGAGCTCGAGCGCCGGTTTCGCGTGGCGGACCACGTCATCCGGTTCCTTTCCGTCCGGATCGACGAGGACCTGAAACGCTCCGAGAAAATGACGGCGACGCGGCAGCGCAAGGCGGTCGCCAAGCCGGCAGCGGAGTTCGCGCCTTTCAGCGAGCCCCCCGCGGCACCGATAGGATAATTCAACCAAGAAAGGGTGATAGATTCTATGCCAGCTCCAAAGAGGTTTTCTGTCAAGCGCAAGCGCGTCTGCAAGTTCTGCGCTGAGAAGATCAGCTACATCGACTTCAAGGATGGGAAGCTCCTTTCCCATTTCATTCCCGAACGCGGCAAGATACTGCCGCGAAGAATCAGCGGCGTCTGTTCCGTGCATCAACGGCAGCTGTCGGAAGCCATCAAACGCGCCAGACACATGGCGATTTTGCCGTTCGTCGCCGATTGACGGAATCAGAGGGGAGACTATGAAAGTAATTTTGAAACAGGATGTGGAAAATCTGGGTAAAATCGGGGAGGTGGTGAAGGTGGCCCCTGGTTACGGCCGTAACTTCCTCATTCCGAGGCACATTGCCGTTGAATCGACCCCGGGTAACCTCAAGATCATGGAGATCGACCGGCTGGCGGCCGCGCGGCGCGACCAGAGGGAGAAAGGGGCGGCAAGCCTCCTGGCAAAAGACCTGGTCAAGCTGGTCGTCACCGTCCGGCGCAAGACCGGCGAAGGCGGGACGCTCTACGGTTCCGTCACTGCGCTCGACATCGCCGATTTCCTCATTACCCACAAGATCGATATCGACAAACGCAAAATCCAGCTCGAAGACCCGATCAAGGCGATCGGCGAATACCACATTCCCATCCGCCTGCATCGCGAAGTCACGGTTCCGATCAAGGTGATCGTCGAGGCCGAACCCGAGGCCGAAGCGCAATCCTGACTGGTACAGACCGGCCACGAATTCCACAAACATTCCAATCATTGAGTTTGCGAAACCTGTGGCATTTGTGGCCGGCGCTCCCCGGCAACAATTCCAAAATAGCGCTTCCCTCCCGATGGGGCTCGTGTAGAATTGCATCATTCCGAAGACGTGAAACCCCATGCCTACTGACATCAGCCTGGAAAAAACGCTACCGTGCAACCTGGAAGCCGAGCGGTCCATCCTGGGGGCGATTCTGCTCGACGACCGGTCGATCCACGTTGTGCTGGAGACATTACGCCGCGATGATTTCTACCTGGAAAGCCACCGCCGGATCTTCGATCGAATGGCAAGTCTGGCGGCGGATGCCAGCGCGATCGACCTGGTCACGCTGAAAAACGAACTCCAGCGCGCGGACGAAATCGAAAGCGCCGGCGGAGCCGCCTACCTCGCAAGTCTCACCGACGGCATGCCGCGTGTCGTTAACGTCGAGCACTACGCACTGATCGTAAAGGAAAAGGCGACCCTGCGACGCCTAATCCAGGTCTCAAACGAGATCATGGCACGCAGCTACCAGAACGATGAGTCCGCTCAAGATATCCTCTTCGACATCGAAAGAGCGGTCTTCGACATCGCCAACCGGCAGTTCCAGACCGGCTTTGCCCCCATCGAACCCCTGGTGAGCGCAGTTTACGAAGAAATTGAAAAGGTCGCCAACCGCAAAACCCTGGTCACGGGGGTCGAAACCGGCTTCACGGAATTCGACAAGATGACGGCTGGTTTGCACCCGGCCGACCTGGTCATCGTTGCTGCCCGGCCCGGGTTGGGAAAAACCAGCCTGTGCCTGAACATCGCCCAGTTCGTGGCGCTCAAGAAGCATCAATCCGTGGGGATTTTCTCCCTGGAAATGAGCCGGGAACAGCTGGTGAAACGCCTGCTGTGCGCCGAAGCCGAAATCGATTCCCACAAGGTCAATACCGGATTTCTCAATAAGGAAGACTGGACCAAGTTGAGTCGCGCCGCCGGCGCGCTGTCGCAGGCCAAGATCTTCATCGATGACATGGCGGCCATGTCGATGACGGAAATGCGCTCGAAAGCGCGCCGCCTCAAGCTCGAGCACGGGCTGGACCTGCTCATCATCGATTATCTGCAGCTGATGAGCGGCTCGTCGCAGCGCTACGAAAATCGAACGCAGGAGATCTCACAGATATCACGCGGGCTGAAGGCTCTCGCCAAAGAAATCGCCATCCCGGTAATTGCGATCTCCCAGTTGAACCGTGCCATCGAATCCCGGCGTGGCGACCACCGCCCGCAGCTTTCCGATCTTCGGGAGTCGGGTTCCATCGAGCAGGATGCGGACGTCGTTGTGTTCATCTACCGGGAAGATATGGCCGACCCGACCGCGGAAAACCAGGGTGTGGCAGAGATCATCGTCGGCAAACAGCGCAACGGTCCCACCGGAACATTCCAGCTCGCCTTCATGAAACAGTTCACGAAGTTCGCCAACCTGTATCAGGAGCCGTAATCTGCGACAAATGAAGCATAACCGGCCGCCAGGACCTAGCCCGCATTTCTCACCAGCTTTCTACTGCGGCGGCGGATCCGGGCATGTCTACTGCGTTGCGCTCGGTCGGGCGCCTTGTATCCATGCCGGTCTGCGCCGCCTCGCTACGAAATCTGGTGAGAAAAGCGGGCTGGCGGGAGGCTTTAGGAGCGGGCATGGTGCACCGGAAACCGGAGCCGATACTTTGCCGGCCGGATAGGCAGAAGCCCGTGGCTGCCGGCGCAGTGCGCCTCCCCCGCGGGGCGCGCCCCGCTCCTGCTGGAAAATCATGAAGGCACAGCGCTCGGAAAAACGACACCCAATAACCGCGTCCAAGGCCGAATCCCGCGCCCGCCGGGGAGCCACAAAGGGTTCTCCGGCTCGCCGGCCCCACGGGTCCGGGGATGTGCAGGCCGGGCGCCGGAATCGCATGTGGGCGCTCTGGATAGGTCTGGCCCTGATCGCAGGCAACCTGCTGGTCTTTGGTCCGATCCGGAATCATGACTTTGTCGCCTACGACGATCCGGCTTATGTTACCGAAAACCCCCAGGTTCTCGCGGGGCTGACCTGGAGAGGCCTGGCATGGGCCTGCACCTCCGGATATGCAGCTAACTGGCATCCCCTGACCTGGATTTCCCATATGCTCGACGTCCAGTTCTATGGAGTCAATGCCGGCCTGCACCATCTCACCAGCCTGGTTCTGCACATCGCCGGAGCACTCCTGCTGTTCGCCTTTCTCTATCGCACCACCGGAGCGCCGGCCCGAAGCGCCTTCGTGTCCGGGTTATTTGCCATCCATCCCCTGCACGTGGAGTCAGTCGCCTGGATCGCCGAGCGCAAGGATGTGTTGAGCACTGTGTTCTGGATGCTCACGCTCTGTACTTATGCCTGGTACGTGCGCAAACCGGGCGTGGTCCGGTATCTGATCGTGGCCGCCTGCTTTGCCCTGGGCCTGCTCGCGAAGCCGATGCTGGTCACACTCCCCTTCGTGCTCCTCCTGCTGGATGTCTGGCCTCTCCGGCGTATGATGCCCGGTGCGGCTGCGGATACCGGCTCTCCCAATTCCTCCACATCTCCGGCGGCTCGGACCGTCCCCCATTGGTTGTGGCTGGAAAAAATCCCGATGCTGATGATGGCTGCCGCGTCGAGCCTCGTTACATTCATGGTTCAGCAACAGGGCGGGGCGGTCAACGGACTCGATGTCTATCCCCTGACGCTGCGTCTGGAAAACGCGCTGGTGTCCTATGTCGCCTACATCGGCAAAATGGTCTGGCCTGCGCGCCTGGCGGTTATGTATCCCTATCCCCAGGCAATCTCCGCCGGCTGGGTAGCCGGTGCCGTTCTGATTCTTCTCGGCGTAACCCTTCTGGTCATCCGGGAAGCACGCCGCCGACCATACCTTCCCGTGGGCTGGTTCTGGTTTTTGGGCACCCTGGTGCCGGTTATCGGCCTGGTTCAGGTCGGGATTCAGGCGATGGCCGACCGGTATACGTATGTGCCGCTCGTGGGACTGTTCATCATGGTCGCCTGGGGCGTGCCCGAACTCCTGCACCGTTGGAAATATGCCCATCGCGCCTTGGCGGTTGCTTCCATCTTCGTGCTCGTGGCTTGCGCCGCTGCCGCCCGAAACCAGGTCGGGTACTGGAAGGACAACGTTGCGCTCTGGACGCACACCACCGAAGTCACCCTCAACCTGGAAAACTACCGCGCTCACAATGCCCTGGGCATGGTCCTCAGGGAGCAGGGCCGAACTGAAGAGGCCATGAAGCACTTCTCCGAGGCGGTGCGCATTCGGCCCGGCTTTGCGGAAGCTCAGCGCAACCTCGGATTAACCTTAGCGAATGCAGGCAGAACGGACGAGGCAATCACCTCCCTGACCGCCGCAGCGCGCCTCGAACCCGAATCCGCCCGGGCTCACGGCGACCTGGCGTTCGCTCTTTCCCTCCAGGGGAGGCTTGACGAAGCCATCGCCGAATATTCCGAAGCCCTACGTCTCGATCCCAGTCTGGCCCGGGTGCACAATGCTCTCGGTGCCGCCCTGGCAGGCGCCAAAAAGTCGGGTGAGGCGCTGGCCCACTTTTCCGAAGCGGTACGCCTGGACCCCGATTATGCCGAGGCCCACAATAATCTGGGTCTCGCTCTGGCCGGGGAAGGGAGGATCGACGAAGCATTCCACCAGTTTTCCGAGGCCGCGCGCCTTAAGCCCGGCTATGCCGAGGCCCACAACAATCTGGGGCTGGTGCTGGCGGATCAGGGGAAATTCAGCGACGCCATCGCGCAATACTCCGAGGCGGTGCGCCTGAGGCCGGGATTCGAAAGTGCTCAGGTCAACCTCGGCATGGCTCTGGCCAACGCGGGGAAAATCGATGATGCCATCCGGCAACTGACGCTTGTTCTGCAGATCAATCCGAAAAACCCAGCAGCGCTCTCGATGCTGGAATCTCTGACCGGAAAGAAATAGGCCGATCAATACTCCAGAACCCGGCCCCTCGCCTCTGGAAACCAAAAAATCACGGACCATCGCTCCCCGGGGTGCCTCCGGAAGAATTAATTTATTGCCATGAAATAACGGCGTGCCGACGCCATTGCGCCCGGGCCGGGATTACCCCATTGCCGCCTGAGCTCGCTGTTGCAGGATGGGCATTCTTTCCGGAGACCCGATTGTCAAACTGAGCGCAGGCGCACCGAAGCTGTATTAACAGTGTCCAATAAGACGATTCTGATGTGCTTGCATGGGGCCGAAGCCCTGCTTAGCATCTGGGTATGCGTACGCGTAACAGGCGTGCGTCGAGGTTGTTGATCTGAAGAATCAGCGTTTCGTTTTTGTTCTACAGGTGTCGGGCGGTGAAGCGGTCGTGTTACGAGAATTCAGCAGTCCAGTGGCGCTGTTAACCTGGTAATCGTCGACTGACTGTATCGGATGCGAATGTCCGCCCCCACTCCAGCGGGTCTCCTGGCCGATCCCGCGAACCTTTGTCGCCTGTGCTTCAGCCTTTGCTGTGAGGGCAGCAAAAAGCTGAAGCCGCGGTGGGCATGGCTGATTCACTGATTGACCATTAGCCTCTCGCGAGGCACGAGGGTCGGCTGATTTCACTCATCTGAGCGCTACTCGATCATATTTCGATTGTGGGTGCGAAGTTGCGTATTGCTGACTCAGTTTTGAGAATTAAACATTTCAACCCAAGGAACCCTTATGAAACCTTTTGCATTCCGAACTATTATCGCCCTGCTCCTGGTGGCGGCGCTCGGCTGTCTGGGCTTCGCCCAGGGCTCGAGCTCTTCGCTTACGGGAACGGTCGTTGACCAGTCCGGCGGGGTGATCCCCGGCGCGGAGGTGACGGTCAAGAACGACGCCACGGGCACGGAGTTCAAGGCCGTCACGGCCGAGAACGGGACCTTTTCGATTCCGGCGCTGGGCGCGGGCAGCTACACGGCCACGGTTTCGGTGCCGAACTTCAAGCAGTCGGTGATCAAGAACATCGTACTGGTAGCGGCGGTGCCGACCAACATCACGGTCAAGCTCGAGGTCGGCGGCAGCAGCGAGACGGTAACGGTGGTGGCGGGCGCCGAGGTGGTGCAGTCGACGACGGCGACGGTGTCGACGACGCTGGCGACCACGCAGATCCAGCAGCTGCCCCTGGCGACGCGCAACGCGCTGGATTTTCTGGTATTGCTGCCGGGCGTAAACACGACGGGTGGGGCGCGCGGCTCGACGTTCATGGGCCTGCCGAACTCGACGATCAACATCACGATCGACGGCGTGAACACGCAGGACAACTACTACCGGGGTCAGAGCGGCGGTGACGGCTTCTTCAGCATGATCACTCCGCGGCTCGACTCGGTGCAGGAAGTGACGGTATCGACGGCGGCCGCGGGGGCGGACAGCACGGGAGCCGGCGCGGTACAGATCAAGTTCGTGACGCGGTCGGGGAACAACGAGTACCACGGCAGCCTGTACGAGTACATGCGCAACCCGTGGCTGAATGCCAACTACTGGTTCAACAACCGCAACAATGCGCCGGTCTATCAGGGCGACGGCGAGGGGCGGGGGCAGAAATGCACCATTGACCAGCTGGTCAACGAGTGGGAGAACTGCAAGGCGCCGCGCGACCGGGTCATGCTGCACCAGTTGGGCGTGCGGGTCGGCGGGCCGATTTCGATTCCGAAGCTGTTCAGCGGGAAGGACCGGCTGTTCTTCTTTGCGAACTGGGAAAACTTCCGTCAGCCGGACGGCCAGACGCGCACCCGTACCATCTACAATCCGCTGGTGGAGCAGGGGAACTATGTCTACCTGTTCAAGCAGAGCGGGCAGCCCGACCAGGTAAAGTCGCAGAACCTGTTGACCCTGGCCGCGGCGAACGGCTTTACTTCGACGATGGATCCGACGGTGGCGAAGCTGCTCACCGACATCCGCAACGCGGTCGGCACGGCGGGAACCATCCAGTCGTATCCGGTGGTCGCGGATCCGCTGTACCAGAATTTCATTTTCCAGAACAAAGGGATGGGAATCCGTCACTTTGTCACGACGCGCGTCGACTTCAATCTGTCGAGCCGGCACAAGATCGAGCAGAGCTGGAATTACGCGTACTACGATTCCAACCCGGACTTCCTGAATTCCAGGGACCAGCGGTACCCCGGCTTCCCGAATTACGGGACCCAGGCATCGAACCGCTGCTCGACCTCGTTCGCGCTGCGGTCGACGATCACGCCGCGGCTGGTGAATGAAGCCCGCGGGGGATTCACCTGCGGGACGACGTTGTTCAACCCGAACGTCGGTTCGGCGGCCTTCAACGGCGAACCGGACGGCATCGGCGATCTGGGCGGGTACAACTGGACGCCCACGGGCATTACGGGCGTTTCGGCGGTTACGTCCCCGAGCCGGCGCAATGCTCCGGTGAAGTCGTTCGAGGACACGTTGACCTGGACGAAGGGCGCCCACAGCTTGAGTTTCGGCGGCACCTTCCAGCATGTGGGCAACTGGGTGTGGGGCGCGACGCTGGCGCCATCGATCGGCTTCGGCCTGCCGAGCTCCTACGATCCGGCCTACGTGATGTTCGATGCCAACAACGGGAAGATCAACTTCCCGAACTCGACCGCGAGCCAGCAGAGCACCGCGGCCAGCCTGTATGCCTCGCTGACGGCGCGCGTCACGGCGATCAGTGCCAACGCGGTCCTGAGTGAAACCACCAACCAGTATACCTACAACGGAGATCAGGTTCGACGCGCCCGGCAGCGTTCCATGGGACTGTTCGCTGCGGATTCGTGGCGGATGCGCCCGGGCCTGACGCTCAACTTCGGCGTGCGCTGGGAAGTGGACTTCCCGTGGACGCCGCTCAACAACGCGTTCACCTGGGCGACCCCCGCGGATGTGTGGGGGCCTTCGGGAGTCAACAGCATATTCCAGCCGGGAGCGAGCGGCGGCAAGCCGACCCTGGTGTATCAGTTCAACCCCGGGGATCCGGCCTACAATCCGGATTACAAGTCGGTGGCGCCGAGCATCGGGTTTGCCTGGAGTCCGCAGGGGACCGGAGGGTTCCTCGACAAGATCCTGGGCGAGGGTTCGCAGACGGTCATCCGCGGTGGCTTCGCCCTGGCGTTCAACCACTATGGGATGCTGGATTATGTGAACATGTTCGGATCCAACCCCGGCGGGCAGATTGTGGCCAACCGGAGCCAGGATCTCGGCAACCTGGTCAATACTGCCGGAGGCGAGACCTGGCCGCTGCTGTTCCGCGACAAGAGCCGGCTGGCGGCGCCGAGTTTCCAGGCGACGCCGGTGTATCCGATGAAGCCGTCGATCGACGATTCGATCAACGCGTTCGATCCGGACATCCGGACGCCGTACACGATGTCGTGGTCTTTCGGGCTCCAGCGGGAGCTGGGGAAGGACATGGCGCTCGAGATCCGGTATGCCGCGACGCGCAACCTGCAGCCGTGGTATCAGCCGAATCTGAACGGCGAGCGGAACATCGTGGAGAACGGGTTCCTGGACGAGTTCTGGAAGATGCAGGGGAACCTGTATGCCAACATAGCGGCAAACAAGGGGCGGACGTTCCGGTATGACTCGACGGTTGCCGGCACGCAGCAGTTGCCGATCCTGCTGAAGTACCTGGGACGCGGGCTGGATCCGACGAAGGACGCCAGCTACACCAGCGCGGTTCTGGGGAGCACCCAGGCTGGATTCTTCACGAACACGACGTACGTGAACTACCTGAACAAGTACAGTCCGGATCCGTTCAGCATGGTGTGGACGCCGCTGCAGCGGGATTCGACGCGGCGCGGAAACGCGCTGGCGAACGGTCTGCCGGCGAACTTCTTCATCCCCCAGCCGGACGTGCAGAACGGCGGCGGCTGGATCTACCAGAACGGCGGCGGCAACTACTACGACGGAATGACGATCGAGCTGCGCCGGAGAATGGCGAAAGGGCTGCTGGTGCAGGCGAACTACACATTCTCCAAGGCTCTGAACCTGAACCGGACCTCGTTCCGCAGAGGCTGGGTGAAGGATCTGGGGAACACGCTGCCGCATGCATTCAAGATCAACTGGGTGTATGAAATGCCGTTCGGTCGGGGTCGGGCGCTGTTCGGCGGTACCGGCAGGGCGCTCGACATGATCGTCGGCGGCTGGGAATTCCAGGGGACGGCTCGTTTGCAGAGCGGCAACCTGGGAGATTTCGGCAACATCAACCTGGTCGGCATGACGTCGCAGGAGCTGGTGAACTCGGTGGGGGTGTATTTTGACGACGCCAACAAGATCGCCTACTACCTGCCGAAGGACATCATCGACCAGACGTACAAGGCGTATCAGTACGACGCGGGCGGGTTCACTTCGGGCGCGCCGACGGGGCGGTACATCGCTCCGGCGGGGAGCGTGGGCGCGGCCAACTGCGTGCAGATCGTCAGCGGCGATTGCGCGGGCCGGCACAATTACTACCGTTATCCCAAGTTCACGCGTTTCGACATGAGCCTGGTGAAGCGGTTCCGGTTCACCGAGCAGAAGAACTTCGAGCTGCGCGGTGAGTTCCTGAACGCGTTCAACAACATCAACTTCAACGGCATGGCGAGCACAACGCCCAGCAACCTGAGCTTCATGCAGGTCAACTCGGCGTATACGGATCGCAACCAGACCCAGGATCCGGGCGGACGCCTGATCCAGATCGTGCTGCGCTTCAACTTCTAAACGTCACGATTGCATGACAGTGGAGGGACGCGGTCCGGCCGCGTCCCTCCCGGGAAAACAAAAAGGGGACATCCCGGAAATCCGGAATGTCCCCTTTTTGTTTTCTGAGAAAGTTTTATGCACTTCGCGGGTTTTGTGGTTTCATTGTGTCCATGTCCAGGATTCCATCGGTATTCGAGTGCCAGTCTTGCGGCTATGCCTCCGCCAAATGGCTCGGGCGTTGCCCGGACTGCGGGAGCTGGAATTCATTCGCCGAGGAGAAGGCCGGGGCGGCAAAAGAAAAAAGCCGCGGGAGCACCGGAGCCAGGCCGCTCCGAATGGGCGACATTTCCATGGCCGACAGCCCCAGGATCATAACGGGCAACGCCGAGTTCGATCGCGTGCTTGGCGGCGGCCTGGTACCCGGGTCGCTGGTGTTGCTGGGGGGGGAGCCGGGTATCGGCAAGTCCACCCTGCTGCTTCAGATTGCCCAGGCTCTCCAGGAGAAAGACCGCCGGGTTCTATATGTGTCCGGCGAAGAGTCGGCCCAGCAGATCAAGATGAGATCGGAACGCCTCGGATCGAGAAATGCAGGAGAAATCTATGTGCTGGCCGAATCCGGGCTGGAGTCGATTCTGGCCGCGGTTGGGGAGGTTCATCCCACTGACGTGGTTGTCGATTCGGTACAGACCACCTTTTCCGATACGCTTGATTCCGCCCCGGGGAGCATCAGCCAGGTGCGGCATGTCGCCGCGCAATTCCTGACCTTGGCGAAGACGCGTCAAATCCCGGTGTTCCTGATCGGGCATGTTACCAAGGATGGGAGCATCGCCGGGCCCAAGGCGCTGGAGCACATCGTTGACACGGTCCTGTATTTTGAAGGGGAGCGTCATCACAACCATCGCATCGTGCGTGCCGTCAAAAACCGCTTCGGCGCCGCCAACGAAGTCGGCGTATTTGAAATGACCGGCCGGGGGCTGATACCGGTGCAGAATCCCTCGGACCTGTTCCTGCGGGAAAGGGAGGAGCCGGTGCCGGGGAGCGCCGTGGTGTGCGCCGTCGAGGGGACGCGGCCGATCCTGGTCGAAATTCAGGCGCTGGTTCTGAGGACGCAGTACGGCACCGCCCGGCGGACTGCTACCGGGCTCGATTACAACCGCATTTCCGTGCTCGTCGCCATGCTGGAAAAAAAGATGGAAATCCCCGTCATGGGTTGTGACATTTATGTGAATGCTGCCGGTGGCCTGCAGGTCAACGAGCCGGCTTCGGATCTGGCTCTCTTTGCCGCCATCCTGAGCAGTTTCCGGAACCGCGCGCTCCCCCCGCGCACAGTGCTGATCGGGGAATTGGGCCTGTCCGGGGAAGCGCGCCCGGTCAGCCAGGCGCACATCCGGATACGGGAAGCGGCCGCGATGGGTTTCCGCCGTTGCATCCTCCCCGCCGGAAATCTCCCCCTTCACGACCCTATCGACAATATTGAACTCGTCCCGCTGCGGACCGTTCTGGACCTCTCGGAGGCCATCTTCACGATCTAGCCCGTGTTCATCCGTGTCCCAAGAGCTTCCCTGCCCCCCTCGATGCGGCAAGGGATGATCTCACGGGCCTTTGCAGTCGTTATCGATCCCCGGGCCCGGCACGCGGCACGAGAAAGATTTACCAGAAGTCGCGTTCCTGTGATAGATTTCCCGGCAAGTGATGTTTTGAATCCTGCCACGGGGGCAGGTATCGGTTTCCTGAATTATTCGGATGCGCATCGTGCGCCGGCGTATTGTGATCATGATAACTACGGATGGACCGGCATTCCTCCTCCTCCAGCAAACGGCACTCCTCCTGGGTTGTTTGCGGCCGGGCTGGTCCGTCTGCTTGCCTCCCGGTTCTTACCGGCAATTAATTTCTTCTATCATAGCGCCCATGTCGAAGGAGTTTGTTCATGGATCTCTGGATCATTCGTTTCTTGCTATTTTGCGCTATTGTCGTGAGCGGATATGTGGTCCGTCCCTTCCAACTCGACATTCCTTTGTCGCTCGCCCTCAGTGCCGGTCTCGGCCTCCTGGTCATCCTTGTTGAGCTGAGGGTCCGGAAGCTCTCTCTCAAAACCCTGATTGGGGCAGCCCTGGGATCGATTCTGGGAATCATCGGTGCGACGCTCGTCAGCCTCATCATCGATCACATGACGCTCGACGAGGCAACCGCCAATTTTTCCCAGATTCTGATCCTGATACTCATGGCCTATGTCGGCCTGGTTCTGGGCGCCGACAAGGGTGAATATCTCGATCTTTCGGGGTTTGGCGGCCTCCTGACCGACCGCAGTTCCCGCATGTTCTACAAAGTTCTGGACACCAGCGTCATCATTGACGGCCGCATTGCCGATATCTGCAAGACCGGCTTTCTCGAAGGGACCATGGTAGTGCCTCACTTTGTCCTGCGCGAACTGCAACAGATCGCCGACAGTGCCGACTCGATCAAGCGCAACCGGGGTCGGAGAGGGCTGGAAATATTGGAAAAAGTGAAGGGTGCGCCGGGCGTCACGGTGCAGATCCTCGAAAAAGACTATCCGGAGGTCAAGGAAGTCGATCTGAAGCTGATCGAGCTGGCCAAGGAGTTGAATGCGAAGATCGTCACCAACGATTTCAACCTGAACAAGGTTTCCCAGTTGCGCGGCGTAGACGTCCTTAATATCAACGAACTGGCGAATTCGCTCAAGCCGGTCGTGCTCCCGGGCGAGACCATGAAGGTCTTCATCCTAAAGGAAGGCAAGGAATACAACCAAGGTGTGGCCTACCTTGATGACGGCACCATGGTCGTGGTCGATAACGCGCGGAAGATGATCGGCAAAACCATCGCGACCCAGGTCACCTCCGTGCTCCAGACGACGGCGGGCAAGATGATTTTCGGGCGCTTTCCGGAAGAGGCTGAAACCGGCAATTCATCTTCGCGGCAGGATCGGCGTCCTTATGACCGGGTTACCGCCGCGGATCGTATTGTGGATGAGGACCGGGATCGCATCAAAAACCGGTAGGTCGCGTTCTCCTGAGGTGCGGGGTCGTCGGCGCTCAAGCGGGAAGTCGCTGGGTCGCGGCCTGACGGCACCTCAGCCTGTCCCCATAAAGTCTTAACCATCGGGGTTTCTTCGGTACGGCGGGGTGACAGCGTATCAACAACTCCCGCCGCGCCGTGCAAGGACTGCTCGACAAAAACCGCTATGCCTGCAACTCGCAAAGCCGGCGGCGGCGATGCCAAGATGGCCGCCGTCATCGCTGCCGGAGGAAGTGGAACCAGAATCGGGGCCGGCCTGCCCAAGCAGTTCCTGCATGTGGGCGGCCGGCCGATTCTCGTGCGCACCATCCAGTCGCTTCTGGCGATGGATCGCCTGGTGCAAGTCGTGATAGCGCTGCCCGAGGAACACATCTCCCTGGCGGAGGAGATGCTCTCGTGCTGGTCCTGGACGGTGCCGGTCGTGTGCATTCCCGGCGGGACAACGCGCCAGGAGTCGGTCCGGTTGGGGGTCCAGCACACTCGGCCCGACGTCGATCTTCTCCTGGTCCACGATGCAGTACGGCCTTTCTGTGAGCCGGGGATGCTGCATCGCGTTGTGGAAGCCGCCTGGAAAACCGGGGGTGCCATCCCCGGTCTCCCCGCGACCGAAACCATCCAGCGGGTGTCGCGGCGGGGCCGCGTGCTGAAATCGCCGTCCCGGGATGAGTTGTATGCCATCCAGACTCCTCAGTGCTTTCATGCCGCCATCCTGCGCTCCGCTCTCGAGCTTGCCTTTCGGGAGGGATTCGAAGGTACCGACGAGTCTTCCGTGGTGCGCCGGGCGGGGCACCCGGTGACGGTAGTGGAAGGCTCCCCGGAGAACATCAAGATCACACGTCCGCTGGATCTCGCGATTGCCGAAAGCCTGGTTGCGCGCGATCGCGCCAGGGTGGCGCAGCCTCGTCGGGTCCCAGGAGAACATGTCATGCTGCGCATCGGATACGGCATCGATTACCATCGACTGGTCGAGGACCGCAGGCTCGTTCTGGGAGGGGTTACCATCCCCTACGAATAGGGCCTGGAGGGCCACTCGGACGCGGATGCGCTCAGCCATGCCATCTGCGATGCGCTTCTGGGCGCGGCCGCTCTCGGAGACATCGGCCGCCATTTCCCGGACAGCGATCCGGCACATCGGGATCGTTCCAGCCTCGAGTTCCTGGTCGAAGTCAAGGCCAGGGTCGAAGCAGCCGGCTGGTCGATCCAGAATATCGACGCCACGATCCTGGCGCAACGTCCGAAGCTGGCCCCGTTCTTCGAAGAGATGAGGCAAAGCATCGCCCGTTCGCTGGGATTGGCGCCGGACGACGTCAACATAAAGGCAACAACCACCGAAGGACTGAACGCGGAAGGGCGCGGTGAGGGCATCTCGGCTCAAGCCGTCGCGCTCCTGCAAAAAGATGGATATGAATTGAAATGACGGCATCCCCCGGTCAGACGAGGAAAGTTCGAGTGCGCTTCGCGCCGAGTCCGACAGGATTTCTCCATGTCGGGAATGTCCGCACGGCACTTTTTAACTGGCTGGTGGCACGCCACCTGAAAGGCGCCTTCCTTCTGCGCATCGAGGACACTGATGCCGAACGCAGCCGGCCCGAGTACGAAACCCAGCTCATGGAAGATCTGCGCTGGCTGGGCCTGGACTGGGATGAGGGTGTCGATATCGGGGGCGCCTACGGACCGTATCGTCAGACCGACCGGTACTCTCTCTATCGTGAGCACGCCGAGCGCCTCCTGGCACTGGAATGCGCCTTTCCCTGCTTCTGCACCGAGGAGGAGTTGGAGGAAATCCGGCAGCAGCAGCTGGCCCGCAGCGAGATGCCGCGCTACTCGGGCCAATGCCGCCATCTGACTCCCGATCAGATTCGGAGCTCCGCCAGGCTGGAAAACCTTCGGTGTTGCGACTTCGCGTCAGACCCGGCATGGTGGGATTCTCCGATCTGGTGTACGGGCGGATCGACATCGAAACACAGCAGATCAGCGATCCCGTGATTGTGCGCAGCGACGGCAGCCCGACGTATAACTTCTCGGTGGTTGTGGACGATGTCGCGATGGCGATCACCCATGTGATCCGCGGCGACGGCCACATTTCCAACACCCACCGCCAGATTCTGATCTATGAGGCTTTGGGCGCCCCCGTGCCCCAATTCGCCCACCTGCCGACCGTACTGGGCCCTGACGGCAGCAAGCTGAGCAAGAGGCACGGCGCCACCTCCCTGGAGGAGTTTCGCAGCCAGGGGTATTTCCCGGAAGCGCTTGCGAATTACCTCGCCCTTTTGGGTTGGTCTCCTCCGGTGGCAGGGAAAGAGATCATGGATATGCAGGAAATTGTCGAGCATTTCGATCTGGCGCGCGTTTCGCGCAGTCCGGCCATCTTCGACAGTGCCAAGCTCGACTGGATGAACCGAACGTACATCAACCAGGAGCCGATCCAGGAATTGGCGAAACGAGCTTGCCGTATCTTCGCGGCGGCGGGATGATCCCCGCCGAACCCGACTGCGCCGGTGCTGCGCCTGGTTTGCGCAGGTCGTCGACGCGCTCAAATCGCACGTCGATCACTTCGATCAGCTGATACGCGAAACCGGGATCATCTACGCCTTCCCGGCGGATCCGCCGGAGACTCGATGAAGGGGCGCGCGCCACGCTCGCGGAGCCGGGAGCCCTCCAGGTCGCCCGCGAATTTGCCCGCCTGGTTGCAGAGCGTGAAATCCTTACCTTCGATGCCTACAAGGAAATCGTGGGTCTGGTGAAGAAAGCGACCGGTCAAAAGGGTCGCCAGCTGTTCCACCCGATTCGCGCGGCGCTGACCGGCCTGGGGTCGGGACCGGAGCTGGACCGGCTCATCCCGATCTATGAAGAAGGGAGCCGGTTGTCCCTGCCGCGCCGGGTCATGTCATGTCGCGATCGGCTTGCCGCCCTGCTCAAGCGCTATGACAGGTAGACCGCCGGGGTGCGGGGGCGGTTATCTTTGTAGTCTGTGTCGGTGGACTCGATGTCGGTAGCGTATGGCATTCATGCAGTCCTGGAGGCGCTGGAGGCAGGCAGCGTGGAAAAGGTCTGTATCGAGCGCGGGCAGAGGAACCCTCGCCTCCAGGAGGTCGTGGCCCTCTGCCGGCAGAAACATGTCCCGTTTTCCATTGAGGAAAAAGCGTGGCTCGACCGCAAAACGGGGGGTGAGCGCCACCAGGGAGTCGTCTGTTATATCCCCGAGATGCCGGTGCTCGGTGTCGAAGAAATCCTGGCCCAGGCGGGGTCTCCGGGGCTCCTGCTGATCCTCGATGGGATCGAAGACCCGCACAATCTCGGAGCGATCCTGCGCTCGGCGGAAGTGGCGGGGGCGGATGGAGTGTTCATTCCGCAGCGCCGCAGCGCGCCGCTCAGCGCCGTGGCGGTCAAGGCGAGTGCCGGCGCCGCCTCGCATCTCAAGGTTGCCCGCAGCGCCAACACCTCTCAGCTCATCGATCGGCTGAAAGAGGCCGGCTATTGGATCACCGGTTTTGATGCCGGACCGGGCACGCCGTTGTGGGAGGTCGATCTTGCCGTACCCATGGTTCTGGTGCTGGGAAGCGAGGGGGGCGGGCTTCACCGCCTGGTCAGGGATAAGTGCGATTTTCTGGCCTCGATCCCGATGCGCGGCCGGGTCAGTTCGTACAATGTAAGCGTCGCCGCCGGGATCGCGCTCTATGAGGTTCTTCGCCAGCGCAGCGCCGGTCAATCACCGCCCAAGAGCAAATTGCGATAGCCATCCACCACGCAGGCATAGCCGGGTGGCACGGCCGTGGTGGCGCTGTATTCGAAGATGAGCGCCGGGCCGGCGATCCGGTTGCCGGCCCTGAGCCGGGCCCGCTCGTAGACCCTGGTGCGACAGGGCTTGGCTGCGAAATAGACCTGTTTTTCCTTGAGGAAGGAGTGTTTCGGATCCGCCGGCCCCAGACGATCTTTGGGCATGCGCGGCTTTTCCGACAGGCCTCGCACCCGGACGCGGATGGTTACGACTTCCGAATCCCTCGAGGCGTCGGCATAGCCGTAGCGCTGCTCATGGCGGGAGTGGAATTCCTGTTCGAAGCGGCGTGAGTATGGGAAGCTGAGCTCGTAGCTCTGTCCGTGGTAGCGCATGTCGATCCAGCGTTCGAGCCGGATCTGCTCGGGCGGGAATCCCTCGGCGATCATTGAAGCCAGGGCTTTGCGCTCGAGCTCGCGGTAACGATCCTCGAGGTTCCGGGCGCCGGCCTTCGGTGTGGCCAGCATCACGGTGCGCGAGAAATCCTGCACGCTGTCGGACAACAGCACCCCCAAGGCCGAAAGCAGCCCGGGATTTTCGGGGATCAGGATGCGCGGAATGGAAAGGCTGGCCGCAAGTTGCACGGCATGCAGCCCGCCGGCGCCGCCGAAGGTCACGAGCGTGAAATCCCGAGGGTCATATCCCCGCTCCACCGAAGTCACACGCAGGGCGGCCTCCATGTTGGCATTGGCGACATCCACCACTCCCTGGGCTGCGGCCGCGGGGCTCGCCACACCCATGGCCCGGGCGAGAGCGCGAAATGCCGGCTCAAGGCCGCGGTCCTCGAGTTTCAACCGTCCGCCTAACGGGTAGCCGGTGTCGAGCCTGCCGAGGAAAAGATTGGCATCGGTAACCGTAATGCGCTCCCCTTTGCCGTAGCAGATCGGCCCGGGGTCGGCACCCGCGCTTTCCGGACCGACACGCAGGGCGCCCCCCGCATCCACTCGCGCGATCGATCCGCCCCCCGCTCCCACGGTGTGGATATCGATCACCGGGACTCCAATCGGGCAGTTGGCGATCACCGATTCGCTGGTAATCCGGATCGATCCTTCACACAACGATACATCCGTCGACGTGCCCCCCATGTCAAACGAGAGTATGTTGGGGAATCCGGCCCGCCTCGCAACTTCCCAGGCGCCGACGACACCCCCGGCCGGGCCGCTGAGGATGGTGCGCACCGGCTCCCGGATGGCCGCGCGGGCGGAGACGGTGCCGCCGTTGGATTGCATGATGCGCAGGGCCAGGTTCCTGCGCCCGCGCCCGGGGCGCAGGCCCGCCTCCAGACTGCTCAGATAGCGGCCCATGACCGGAGCCAGATAGGCATTTACGACCGTCGTCGAAGTACGCTCGTATTCCCGGTATTCGGGCAAAATGATGTGGCTCAAACTGATCGGAATCTTCAAGTTTCGAAGCGCGCGGCCGATCTGTTTCTCATGAGCGGGATTGGCAAACGAGAAAAGGAGGCAGACGGCTACAGACTCAACTTTGGCCTTCCGCAGTTTCCCCGCCAGGGAGCGGAGCTGGCCGGCAGCCAGGGGGATCAGCACGCTTCCGTCATACAGCACGCGCTCCCGGGCACCGAGGCGCAGGCGGCGCGGCACCAGCGGATCCGGCCGTGATGGGAAGAGGCTGTAGATTTTCGGGCGATGCTGGCGGCCGATCTCGAGAACATCCTCAAACCCGGCAGTCGTGATCAGGGCCGTGACCGCGCCCTTCCGCTCCAGCAGGGCATTGGTCGCCACCGTCGAGCCGTGACGAATGTCGCACTGCGGCTGGTCCAGCAGCTCCTGAAGGCCTTCGAAAATGGCGAGGGCGGGATTGGCCGGAGTGGACAGGAGCTTCAAGGTTCGAATGCGCCTGCCGTCGAGGGCGATGAAATCGGTAAAAGTACCGCCGGTATCGATTCCTATTCTGAGCATGGGGAGTGATTATAGCCGAAAACCGAACCGCAAGGATCTCCAAGACTTCAAAGGCACTGAAGAAATAATTTCGAGTTTCCGGGAGGCATGCGGTTAGAGATATATGAAATGGCACTAAAACGATGGCGATGATTGAGATCACGAATCTGACGAAGGATTTCCAGGTCGGTTTCTGGAAAAAACATCCGGTGCGGGCACTCGATCACTTGAATCTCAGTGTCGAGAAGGGCGAGGTCTTTGGTTTCCTCGGACCCAACGGCGCGGGCAAAACCACCACTTTGAAACTGCTCATGAACCTGATCCGACCCACCGATGGCTCAGCCCTGGTCTGCGGAGAACCGGTGGCCTCCGTTCGTCTGCGGCAGCGCATCGGGTATCTCCCGGAGAACCCCTATTTCTACGACTACCTTACCGCCGAGGAACTTCTGCGATACGTCGGCGCCCTGTTCGGCATGCGCCGTTCCGACCTGGATAACCGGGTGCGCATGCTCCTGGATAATGTCGGCCTGTCCGCGGCCGGCAATCTGCAATTGCGCAAATTCTCCAAGGGAATGATCCAGAGAATCGGACTGGCGCAGGCCATGATCAATGATCCCGAGGTGGTTTTCCTTGACGAACCGATGTCGGGGCTGGATCCTCTGGGCAGAAGAGAAGTGCGCCAGGCGATCATGAGCTTGAAGAGCAGGGGGGTGACCGTTTTTTTCAGCTCCCATATTCTGCCCGATGTTGAGGCATTGTGCGATCGCGTGGCCATTCTCAATTGCGGCCGGCTCCAGCAGGCGGGTGCGTTACACGACATTCTCAAGGTCCGGATCGAAGCCCATGAGATTGTGCTGGCCGGAATCAGGCCGGAGACCTATGCCGGCCTCAAGCCGATGTGCGATGAGATGATCCCATTGGGTGAGCGCCTCCAGATCCGTGCCGGTAGTCCTAAACAGGTGGAATCGATCCTTTCCTACGCCCTGGCTCACGGCGCCGGGCTTGTGTCGGTCAACCCGATCCGGCCATCGCTCGAGGATCACTTCTTCCAGGAGGTGACTGGTACCGCCGGTGCCACGCGAGCCCCCGGAAGTCAGGCCATAGACTGAACCGGTAACGTGCAGCCGGAAGAATAGAGTTATTTTTCTGATTGCGGGAGTTTTTATGCGGGTGCTGGCGATTGCGCGCAACACGTTTCGGGAGAACATCCGGGACAAGGTGCTGTACAACCTTATTCTCTTCGCCCTGCTCATGATTCTCAGCTCCTTTGTCCTGGGGCAGCTGACGCTGGGCTACGAAGACAAGGTGATCATCGATCTTGGCTTGTCGGCCATCTCCATGTTTGGGACCCTGATCGCCATTTTCATCGGGATCGGCCTGGTCTCCAAGGAACTGGAACGCCGAACCGTTTATGCACTTCTGGCCAAGCCGGTTCACCGGTGGGAGTTTATCCTGGGAAAATATCTGGGGCTGCTGTTTACACTGCTGGTAAACGTGGCGATCATGATGGTGGGTCTCGGGCTGACCCTGGCATATCACGGCGGCCTGGGGCTGCAGAATTATGTCCGCT
Organism: Terriglobia bacterium; assembly: GCA_963824985.1. Classification (GTDB taxonomy): domain Bacteria; phylum Acidobacteriota; class UBA6911; order UBA6911; family UBA6911; genus JAFNAG01. The sequence continues at coordinate 47,330 of CAWGRQ010000043.1, read as the reverse complement.
TGGTTCCCGCCGTCTATCTCATATTCCTGTCCCTCGCCCTGACAACCGCCGTGGCCCTGGTTTTCTCCGCTTTTTCCACGCCGGCGCTTTCGGCGTTATTCACCTTTTTCCTGTGGCTCATCGGGCACTTCAACGAAGACCTGCTCCAATTCGCCCGGCTGACGAAGTCCACCGTTGCGGCCGCTGCATTTAAAATTCTCTATTATGTTCTGCCCAATATGACGGCATTTACCGATGTGGACAGCCGCAACGTGATTCAGAGCGCCGCCTATTACGAGCCGATCCGCGCCGCCGCGGTGGGCTGGGCCAGCGCTTATGCTTTGCTGTACTGCTCGATCCTTCTGGCGGGGGCCGCGGTCATATTTTCAGGCAGGGATTTCAAATGAAGCTGCGATCGTGGCTGGGGGCCTGGCGCCGATGGGGACTGGTTGCGCTGTTTCTGATGGCTGCGCTCCTGGTCAAGCCGGTCCAGGATCGGGTCGATGCCAGCCGGGGAGGCCCGTCGATCGATCCGGACCTTCTCTATTTTTCATCACCTTCTGTGGTGAAGGCCCTTGCGTTCGGATATGACAGCCTGCTGGCCGACGTCTACTGGATGAGAGCCATTCAGTACTACGGGCGGCGCGAGGAAGCGGCGCGCAGAACGGTGCGGTATAAAAACCTTGCGTCCATGCTGGACATCGTCACTACCCTGGACCCGAAAATGCTGGACGTATACCGGGCCGGAAGCATTTTTCTGGCCGAACCGGACCCGATCGGCGCGGGACAGCCTGAGGCAGCCGTGAAGCTGCTTGACAAGGGGATCGCTATGCATCCCGGGGAGTGGCGCCTCTACTTCGACAAGGGATTCGTATACTTTTTGTACATGAAGGACTTTGCCAAAGCGGGCCAGGTCTGGTTGGATGCCAGTCATGTTCAGTCGGCCCCCTCATGGATGGAAGGGCTTGCTGCACGTGCCTATTCCCAGGGCGGAGCGATCGAGACTGCGAAGGATCTTTATCGACGGCAACTCCAGGATTCCGCGCGCCAGGATGTCAAAGAAAATGCCAGGAATCACCTGGCAAGCATCCAGGCGGACGAAGATCTGTGGACTCTGGAGTTCTTCCTTGAAAAGTACGCCGCTCTTCACGGATCTCCGCCTGCCCGGCTGGAGGCCCTGGTGCGCGCAGGATTACTCAGGTATGTGCCTGCCGATCCGTCCGGCGTCCCCTACCATTATGATCCCGCCTCAGGAAAGATCAGTCTGAGTCCGGAAAGCAAGGTGCGCTATCTCGCGCTCCCCTATAACTATCGCCAAACTTACCGGGAAATGCTGGCGCGGCGGTATGCCTCGAGGCGCCCATAGGGCGCGGAGCAACTCACAAGACGGCGCAGGGGCGACGGAAATCATTCATTTTCAGATGCGTTCTGTCGCCGGGGCTCTTGATCAAATTTCCCTGAACCCCGGGCTGCGCTTTGCTTGCCCGGGGCTACTGTCTTCAGCCCTTCCAGGGTTGGAATCGAGGGCATTTCATCCAGCTCAGGAGCTTTGAGACAGTCCCTGCCGGTCGCCCCTGCGGGTTCCTTCCTGAAGGGCGCACAGAAATGGACGAGTTGAGCGGGAGCTTATTTCGCCAAGGTGACCAGATTGCCGCCCGCGTCCTTGCTCTGGTACAGAGCGGCATCGGCAGCCTGCAGCAGCGCTTCTCCGGTCCGGCCGTGTTCGGGGAATATGGCAACCCCCAGGGATGCGGAGATGAGTCCGAGCGGTTTTCCGCGATGCATGACCTCCAGACTCCCGATCGCCTCCCGCAGCGCCTCGGCCCTCTGTTGGATGACCTCGGAACTCCCTTCCGGGAGGATCAGGGTGAACTCTTCACCCCCATAGCGGCACGCGATATCTTCACCCCGGATGTTGGCCTGCAAAAGGGCGCCGAGCTCGCGCAGGAGAGTGTCACCGGCTTCATGACCATAGGTATCGTTGAAGTGCTTGAAGCGGTCGAGATCGAGCATGATGACCCCGAGGGGACGCTGGTTGCGCGCCGCGCGCCGCAACTCGAGACCGAGGGATTCTTCCATGAAACGGCGGTTGAAGAGGCCCGTGAGCGGATCGCGGATCGACTGGCTGCGCAGAGTTTCGTGCAGCTTGAGATTGGATAAGGCCATTGCGATGTGCTCGGCCATGGCCAGGGCAAGCCGCTGTTTCGCCTCGGTCAGGCGTGCGTCCGGTGGCTGCGTAAGAAAGAGAATGCCGAGGGCTTCGCTCTGGGCCATCATCGGTACGCACAGGTAGCCTTGCGGGATCTCGTGGTGCAGATGTTTGCACAGCAGGCCGATGCCGGTATCCTCCACCCAATGGACGCGGCCGCGGCGCAGGCCCCAACACTCGTCCGGCGTGAAGACCCTCTCGATCGCGGATGAATCGCCCCACACGGCCACGGCTTCCACAAGATTCCGCGACGCCGTAATGGCATACAGGGCGCCTGTCTGGTCCGGGAAGATCTGCTGCGCGACCCGCACGATTACGTTGTAGGCCTCTTCCGTGGTAAGACAGGCGCGCAGCATGTCGCCCATCTCGCTGAGGAGGGTCATTTCCCGGGTGCGCTGTTCCAGTTCGTGCACCCAGTTTTCGAGCTTCTGCTTCGCCTGCTGGAGCGCCTCTTCGGTCTTCTTTCTTTCCGTAATGTCGCGGGCGATGCCTTGCACGCCGACGGGCCGGCCTTCGCGGGAAATGATGTGGGTGTTGATTTCAAGCGCAACCCGCTGCCCCTCCCGCGTGATGATTTCGAGTTCATAGGGAGAGGAACTCTCCCCGGCAATCTGGCGTTCCATCATCCGCCGCAACACGTCCCCGGAATCCGGCGCCACAAACTGAGCCAGCTTCATCTGGAGTGCTTCCGCACGCGAATACCCCATGATGCGCTCGGCGGTCTTGTTCAGCGATGTGAGGTTGCCTTCAAGGTCCAGCGTGTACACCATGTCGTTCGCGCTCTCGAACAGCTCCCGGTAGCGCGCTTCACTCGCATGCAGCGCTTCTTCGACCGCCTGGCGGTCGTGATCGACGCCGAATTCACGGTAATAATTCCGGAAGAAAGCGGCCAGCTGCGGTTCCTCCTGGAGCAGGCTCAGGATGTGCGTCCGCACTTGAGGATCAGAGTGGTAGGTGATCTCGGGGTGGACCTCCATCCAGAAGTGGAACATCCTGACGTAGGCCAGGAAACCCATGAGATGCGCGTGGGTTTTCGGATCCAGAAGATGCTGCAACTCCTCCCGGCATGGTCCCGCTTCCACAGGTTTCACGTACAGCAGGATGCAGGCGCATGCGATCGCATCTTCGAGTTCCGGATCCTGCTCGGGCCAGGCAGGGAGCGGGCGAGAGGCGCCGCAGATGGTTACGAGAGTTCGTTGCAGATCCTCTTCGATCGATGGCGAACAATGGTCGAGGATGCGGAACACTTCCTCGGCCGGAACTCCCAGGCCGTGAAGGCTGCAACTGTGCGTGACGACCGAGTAAGGGGCAGCACAATAGCGCGCCAGCTGCGCGAACAGCCTCTCCTTAAATCGCCCGGGAATCGGGTTGTCGTAATAGGAGATCAGGCTTTGGTGCCAGAAGCTCAGCATAAAATCCGGAGCCGCTTCGGCAGGAGCGAAGAAAAGCGGGAAGTGGCCGAGCCGTTTCCGGATCTCGCTCTTGATCTGATCCGCGGTCGCGCTGCCGGGACCGGCGCCGGCGGTTCGCAATGCCAACTCCGCGTGGGCAAGTTCCTCTTCGAGCCCCTGCAGGTCTGCAATTCTCTTCCGCAGCGCTTCGAGCTCCTGCCGGATCCTGGCATTCGGCAGGAGTGGATCTTCGAACCTGTCCAGGTTGAAACGAGCCACCAATTTCACCCTGCCGTTTCCGGGTCCACGGACCCGCCCGCAATAATGCAACGATGATTCCGATGAAATTCCCAGGCGAGACCCGGCTCAGTGGTGAGTGGGCCTCAAGACCATGTAATGTAGAGACTTAGGGGATTCTGGAGCCAGTCCCCCGGTTTTGCCAATGCAAAACCCTATCCATCATATGGATGCCGCCATCGTAAGTCAATCACGAGTGTGTGGCAGGGTGTAATTGGAGGTGAGAGTCACTCCCGGGGAAAGTAAAAAAACGCCATGGATTGCACGGATTTCACAGATTTGTCTTACGTTTCTCCAGATCGCAGGGCCCCAATCGCAAGCTATGCGTTGCTGGATCGCCACCGAACTCCGGCCGGCGCTGCTCCTCAACTTTGTCACCGGGTCACTACAGTTCAGGGGAAATAAAGACAAAACGCCACGGATTACACGGATTTCACAGATTTGTCATAGAATTCTCCAAATCGCAGAATCCCACTTGCAAGCTTTGCATTACTCGACCGCCGCCGGATTCCGGCCGGCGCAATTCCACGGCATCGGCTCCGGGTCGCTCCAGTTCAACCGCATGATCCGCCGGATTTTTTGAATCCGTGTAATCCATGGCGTTTTTGTTTTTTGGCCCACTTCCGATTGCGCTCATAATTGCAGGCTAGCGCCGGCTTTGCGTTACTGGACCGCCAGCGGACTCCGGCCGGCGCCATTCCACGGCATCGGATCCGGATTGCTCCCGTTCAACCGCATGATCCGCCGGGTTTTTTGAATCTGTGTGATCCGTGTAATCCGTGGCGTTTTTGTTTTTGAGGCTAGCGCCGGTTGGGGTTGTTCTTAAGCGCGGTTGCGTATTCCAGGTTTCGGCGCGCCTCTTCGAAGCCGGGATCGATGCGAAGCGCTTCCGAAAAGTGGGTGATCGCCTCGTCGATGCGGCCAAGGCGGGCCAGCGCGCTGCCGAGGTTGTTGTGGGCTCCCGCATAATCCGGTTTCAACTGGATCGCCTCTCTAAACTCATCGATCGCTCCGGGCAGCATCCCCTGGCTGGCCAGGGCCATGCCGAGATTGTAATGGGCTTCCGCATAATCGGGTTGCAGCCGGACCGTTTCCTTGAATTGAGCGAGAGCCTCTTCGAGTTTCCCGGTGCCGGCGTACACATTCCCCAGATTATAGTGCCCGATGGCTGAGTCGGGATTCAACCGGAGTGCCGCCAGCAGCTGGGCAGCAGCCTCGTCGGATTTCCCTTGCCGGTTCAGTGCAATCCCCACGCTGATGTGGTCGTCCACCGAGTCGGGGGAGAGACGCAGCGCCTCGGAGAGCTGGGCAATCGCCTCATCAATCCGGCCCAGGCTAAGATACACATTACCCAGCCCGCTATGCGCGCCGGCGTTCCGCGGAGCCAGGCGGACGGCTTCCAGATAGCTCGGGAGCGCCTCGGCCGGCTGTCCCTGATTTCGCAAGACCCCGCCCATGCCGTAATAGCCCAGGAATCCTCCGGGTTGGATATCAATCGCATGCTGGAAAAGCGATTTGCTGTTTCTCCAGGTTTGTACCTGATTCCAGGTCAGGATCATACAGGCGGCGCAGGCGAGCGCCGCCCCCGTCGCCAGCGCTGTCCCGGCTTTAGGAAGGCGCTGCAATGCCTCCGGCAGCCCCCACGCCAGTACCATAAAGAGCCCGATCAGGGGTATGTAGGTGTACCGATCCGCCCGTGCCTGCATGCCCACCTGAACCAGGCCGATCACCGGGATCAGGGTGCCGAGATACCAGAACCAGCCGACCGCCACATAGGGCGCGCGGCGAAGCGATCGCAGCGCCAGGATTGAGATGATTGACAGCACGATCCCCGCCCCAATTACCTGCCAGGCGGGCAACTCATCCGGCATGGAATAAAACGCGGCCAGACGCGCCGGCCAGAACATCTGGAAGATGTATGCGATGTAGGAAATGAGCGCGTTTCCAAACCTCTTTCCGACAGGGATCCAGTCTGTCGAGACGACCGCGCCGCCGCTTTTTTGCGCCATGAAGGTCACCGCCGCCACAATTCCCGAGAGGGCGAAAAGGGGCGCTTTTTCCACCAGGATGCCCGAGATCGATTTCGTATTCCGGGCCGGTTCGGTCTTCAGTTTCGGCCTTCCGGCTGAAGGCGCATCCACGATTGCCAGGCGGCGCAAAGGCCAGATATCGAGCAGCAGCAGCACAAAAGGCAGAGTGACGATCATTGCCTTGGACATCAGCCCGAGGAAGAAGGGGAGGAGCACAAGCAGGTAGCGGCCGGGTTTCGGGCGCTCCACGTAGCGCACGTACCCCCAAAGCGTCAGCATCCAGAACAGGCCGCTGAGGACATCTTTCCTCTCCGCAACCCAGGCGACGGATTCAACATGCAGAGGGTGGAGAGCAAAAAGAGCTGCAACGAATGCGCTGCGCCAGCGCGATCCGGTCATTCGGCTGAGGATTGCGAATAATAGAAACGTGCTGAGGAGGTGCAGCAGCACATTGACCAGATGATGCCCGCCGCTGTTCAGTCCGAAAAGGCGGTAATCCAGCATATGGGACAGCCAGGTCAGCGGAAACCAGTTGCCATCTCGATTGGAGGTGAACGCCCAGGCCAAGTTTTCCGGCGTCAATCCACCGCGAATCTGTGCATTCTCTGTTATATATTCCGGGTCGTCATAGCTGACGAACTCGTAGGTGCTGACCTGGACGTATATGGCCAGGGTCGCGAGGAGGAGAAACAGGGAGATGTAGATATCAGGCCGCGGGACGGCGGGTGGTGTCGGAGCGTCCCGTTTGCTGGTTTGGGATTTTGGGGCTTTGGCCATGCGCCCTGTAGGTTACATAAAAACCTGGAGGCAGGCCACCCATTTCCCGGTTATGTATGATTCAGGAAGAAGGCTGTCGCGGACGGGTCGGAAATGGGATCGGGAAACAGGTCCTTACGCCCCAAGGGGCGCGCCCTGCGACGCATGAAAATGGGAGCCCTTACATGTGGACCTCGCCGTGGACGTAGACCTGGACTTGGAGTTTGACGGCTTTGGTCCACGTCCAGGACTAGGCGAGGGGCACCGCGATCTGTTGAAGGTATGGTGGATCTCAATCCAACTCGGCCTATTTTCGAAGCAGCTCCTCATTCGCCCGGGGGCGCACCCGGTGACGCATGAAAAGAATGCGCGGCCTTCGTCGGCGATTATCGGGGTCGGGGTCGAATCGGGTCGCTATCGCTATCGGCTTTTTCCGACTGGGAAGGCCGATTGGGACTGCGATTGCGATCCCGATACCGACCCCGAAGGTTGCCGGCCTTACCTCTATTTTCGGATCAGGCGCCCGATTGCCGCGATTATTGTGCGATGACGACGCGGTCGCCGCCTTCCTGTTTGGCGCGCTGCAAAGCGGCATCTGCCGCCCGGATGATGCTTTCGACGGTGCGTCCCTGATCCGGGAACCCTGAGATACCCACGGAAATCGTGACGTGGCCGATGGAGCGCCCACGGTGCCGGATCTCGAGATCCTTGACCAGCTCACGCAGGTTTCCCGCCCTCTGCGCGGTGACCTCCTGGCTTCCGTGAGGCAGGACAATCATGAATTTTTCGGCTCCGAACCGACAGGCGATATCCTCCTTGCGGATAATCGTCTGCACGAGATTACCCAGTTCGAGCAGAACCGAGTCCTCGGCGTCGTCGCCGAAAGACCGGGCCACAGCCTGGAAATTGTCAACCTCGAGAAGAACAGCACCGAGAGGACGGCGATTGCGGGCCGCCCGGCGCAGCTCGAGCTCCAATGATTCCTCCAGGAAGCGGCGGTTGAACAGGCCGGTGAGCGGATCACGAATGGACTGGCTGCGCAGGGATTCGTGCAGCCTCAGGTTGGAGAGTGCCATCGCGATATGTTCCGCCATGGCGACTGCCAGGCGCTGCTTCGCTTCCGTGAGCCGCGCCTCCGCGGGCTGGGTCAGGTAAAGAACTCCGAGCGCCTCACTCTGGGCCATCATCGGGACGCAAAGGTAGCCTGGAGGTGGCGGCTGGTGAAGATGCTTGCACAGAAGGCCGCTGTTGGAATCTTCCACCCAATGGACCCGCCCGCGACGCAGGCCCCAGCATTCGTCCGGGGCGAACACCCTCTCGATGAGGGAAGCATCGCCCCACACGGCGGCAGCCTCAACCTGGTTGCGTGCCGACGAAATGACATAAAGCGCGCCCACCTGGACCGGGAAGATCTGCTGGGCCACGCGCACGATCACACTATAGGCCTCTTCGGTGGTAAGACAGGCGCGCAGCATATCTCCCATTTCGTTGAGCAATGTCATTTCCCGAGTGCGCTGTTCGAGCTCCTGCACCCAGGCCTCGAGATTCTGTTTGGCCTGCTGGAGCGCCTCTTCGGTTTTTTTTCTTTCCGTTATGTCGCGAGCTATGCCCTGCACGCCGACAGGCTTGCCGTCTCGGGAGATGATGTGAGTGCTGATTTCAAGAGCCACGCGCCGGCCATCCTTGCAGACAATCTCGATTTCAAAAGGAGGCGGATTCTCCCCCCCGCCTGCCGTTCGATCATTTTGCAGACCATCCGCAGCTGTTCGGGAGCCACAAACTGGCTGGCATTCATCCGCAGGGCTTCGGCGCGCGGGTATCCGGTGATCCTCTCGGCGGCCTTGTTGAGTGATGTGATCTTCCCTTTGAGGTCGTGGGTGTAGACGATATCGTTCGCGTTTTCAAACAACTCCCGGTAGCGCTCCTCGGTCGCGCGGTGCCCTTCTTCCGCCTTCCTGCGCTCGGAAACATCGCGCACGAAAGCTATGCCCCCAGTGACCCTCCCCGCACCTCTGGTCATCGGAGTGTAATAAGCGTCGTAGAAGCCCTCCTTTTCCTTGGCAGCGAGGCGAAAATTGCGGTCCCGGACGGTGATCGTTTCGCCGCGCAGCGTCTCCAGCAGGTACCGGTCATCGCCCGATTCCACAAGAAACGGCAAAACATCGAAAAGGACACTGCCGATGGCATTTCTTTCCTCGACTCCGAAGATGCGCTCCATGGCAGGGTTCCACAAGGTGCAGATCAGCTCGCGATCAAAGAGGAAAATCCCGTCCTGGCTGTCGTGCAGCAGCCGGTCCAGGATCTGCTTCTCGCTGTGCCGCGTTTCCTCTTCCGCCTTCCGCTCGCTGATATCCTCCACAAACACCAGGCTGTATAACGGACTGTCATCTTCCCGGCGGACAGCGGAGGCAGTGAGTTCGACCCAGACCACCTCCTTGTCTCTCTTCAACAAACGCTTCTCCATGCGGGCGCCGCTGCGGGCGCCGCTCAGGACCTGGTCCATGCGGTGAATGGTGTCTCCGACATCCTGAGGATGAGAAATAGCCGGAAGGCTGAGCGCTTCCAATTCGTGATCGAGATAGCCCAGCAGCTGGCACAGCACGTGATTGGCTTGCAGGATCCGGTAATCCGGATCGAGAATCGCCATTCCGAAAGGACCCTGGTCCAGGATGGCAGGCAACAGCGATTTTGCGGCCGCGGGAGGGATCGCGGATGCTGTCGCCGGAGCTGCCGGCGGCTCCGCCTGGGCATAATCATCAAAGAACAAGGTCAGGCGGGGCTCCTCTGAGAGCAGAGCCTGAAGATTGGATTGGATTAGGAGGTCTTTTCCCTGTGCCGGCTCCGGATAGGCTTCCAGCCAAAGATGGTGCAATTTCACATATGTGAGAAACGAGTTCAACCATGCGTAGTTGACCGGCGCCAGAAGTTCGAGCAATTCAGCCCGGGTTTGAGCGCTCCGGGCAGGATTCAGGTAAATGAAGATGGCGCATTCCAGAAGGCTTCCTTCGAGCGCCGATCCGGGCTCCGGCCAGGAAGGGAGCGGCCGGGTCAAGGAAGAGAACTGTGCGAATGCCGCCCGCAGATCGGATTCTCCGGCCAGCGCCGGCCGTTCGAGCCAACATAGAATCTCGCTCGCCCCCATGCCGAGTTCTCTCAGGCCGCAACTGTGCGCCAGGAGCGCGTAGGCAATCGGACATGTGCGCGATAGCCGGGCGAACAGCTTTTCCCGCGTCAGAGCAGGGATGGGATTTTTGAGATAGCAGGTGCGCATTTGCTGCCAGAGTGGAGCCAGGATGTCCGGCATCTGTTCGATGGGCAAGAAAAAGGGAGGAAAGTAACCGACTTGGGCTTCAATCTCGGTCCGAATCCGCTCCGACTCCCGCCGCGAAGCAGCGGTCACTCCTACGGGGACGGTTGGAGCCGATACGGGCTCGAGCATCAGCTTCCGCAGCTCGGCGATGTGCTTCCGAAGCTCTTCCAGATCTTCGGCCATGCGGTTTGACGGGATGTCTCCGAAATCCATCCTACCCCTCTGCAGGACAGCTACTGCTTATTTTAGGATTGCACTCCTAGCAAATCGGCCGATCACCCGATGTAAATTAGCGAAAAGCACATGGTTATGGACACTTTGAGGATAAAAAAAGAACGAAAGTCCGCCAGTCGCAATCAGCGGCATGGAACCATTCTAGCATTCGGATCAGAAAAGCGCAGCCCGAGCCGTCCGCGTCAGGAAGAGGGGGTAATCCCGGAGTCTGTCCGAGAATCAGGAGGGGTCGCGCGCATGGGGGTTGCGCGGCGAGCGCCAGGCGCGGGGAGGAGGGGATACGGTAACTGTTTAGCCAAATCAATGGATGAAGAAGCAAAACGCAAAGGCGCAAGGACGCAAAGACCGACACCGAGCAACAGGCGTGGGCGCAGCGCTTCGCGCTGGCGCATCCTTGGGCGAGCCGCGGGAGAAAGCGCGGGCAGCGGCCACTCAGGAGGATTGCGCTTTCTCGCGCGGCTCGCCCAAGGATGCGGCCGTAGGCCGCCCACGCCCGCGAACCGAAAGGAATCTCTTTGCGTCTTTGCGTTCTGCTGTTCAGCATCGGCTCAACAGTTGCCCTCGACGATGTGCCTCGACATCGCCCGCGTCGCGCCGCCTGGCATCTGCCCCCGCCAGGAGCGCCGCAGGCGCGATGGTGCTCGAAACGCGGCCCCTCCTAATTCCCGGACAGACTCCTAAGGCGAATCCGACGGGATACCGCCTGGTTCCTCGCCGGGAATTGAAGTACCCAGAATCTGATCCCCTGTGCCTTCTAATAATCGGACAAAATGGTATACTTTAGGGCTGTTTGCTCTTGGTGGGGAGGCTGTAAATGAGCGGTCCAAGATTGAAGTTTATGCTGGGTGGAGCTGTTATCGTCGGGGCTTTGGTCTGGTTGGGCTTCGTCGGGTATCAGGAAAGCAAGGCCTACTATATTACCGTGGAAGAGTTTGACGCCATGAAGGGCGACCTGCAAGGCCAAACGGTCAAGGTGGCAGGCGATGTGGTGGATGGGTCGATCAGTCGGGATCGAACCCCGATGGAGTTCATGATCAGCAACAGCGGGAAGTCCATGAAGGTCATCTATGTCGGCAAGGACGTAATTCCCGATACTTTTAAGGACGGATGCAAGGCAGTGGTCGAGGGAAGTCTATCCCCGGAGGGCATTTTCCAAGCCCGCCGGATCGAAGCGAAGTGCGCATCCAAATACGAGGCCGAGTACGAGAAACGGGTCCCCTGATCCGGCGTTGGATGTGGCACGGCAGTAAGGGCCTGTCAAAGAATAACGTTTGCACTTTGCTGCTGGCCCCCAGGCCCGCTGGCAAGACGCGAGCGACGAGCATACCCGGTGTGGTATGTAAGGAGCGAGCAACGCGGCCAGCGGGCCTGCGGGCCGCAGCCCGAAGGGGCGCGGCGGCGGGCGGGCATCTGCGGCGTTGCCGCTCCTCGACGATGTCACCACATCGCCTGCGTCGCGGCGCCTGGCATCTGCCCGCCCCAGGAGCACCGCAGGTGCGACGGTGCTCGCGCCAAAGTGTAAACGTTATTTCTTGACAGGCCCTAACTCGGGTGGTTAGGAAAGAGGGTTTCAGATGAGTGATTTCGGGAACTTCTGTCTTTTGCTGGCGCTGGTGCTGGCTGCGTATGCTTTGATTGCGGCGCTCGCCGGAGCGGCGCGCCGGCAGCATCGCGTTGTGCGCAGCGCCGAACACGCCGCTATTGCGGCGTGTGTCGTCATCGGGCTGGCAACCGCGAGCATGATCTACCTGCTCATCACCGGGGATTTTTCCGTCTCCCATGTCGCCAGCGCGACGAATCGCGATTTGCCGATTTTCTATAAGATCGCCGCATTGTGGGGCGCCCACGACGGTTCACTGCTCCTGTGGGTTTTCGTGACTGCCGTTTTCAGCGGCGTGGTCATCTTTCAGAACCGCTTCCGTTACCGCGACATGATGCCTTATGTCGTGGCCGTCCTCATGGTCAATCTGGGCTTTTTCCTGGTGCTGAATCTGTTCCTGTCCAACCCCTTTAACCAGCTCATGCAGGTCAATGTCGACGGCAGCATGCAGAGGTTTATTCCCGCGGATGGCCGGGGCCTCAATCCGCTGCTGCAGTATTGGGCCATGGTGATCCACCCGCCGATCCTGTACCTGGGATTTATCGGTTTTGTCGTGCCGTTTGCGTTTGCGACCGCCGCTCTCATCACCCGACAGCTGGGCGATTCCTGGATTCGCACTACCCGAAAATACACCCTGGTCACCTGGTTGTTCCTGGGCGTCGGCCTGATCCTGGGTGCCAAGTGGGCATACGTGGTCCTCGGCTGGGGTGGATATTGGGGATGGGACCCGGTTGAAAACTCCTCGCTTATGCCCTGGCTGATCGCGACCGCATTCCTGCACTCCGTGATCATTCAGGAACGCAAGGGCATGCTGAAGGTCTGGAACATGATCCTGGTGCTGCTGACCTATCTCCTGGGGGTCTTCGGCACCTTCATCACCCGCAGCGGCGTCGTGAGCTCCGTTCACGCCTTCGCCGACTCTCCGCTCGGCGAATACTTTCTCGCATACATGGGATTGGTGGCGGCCGGCAGCCTCTACCTGATCATCGATCGACGCCCCTACCTCAAGAGCGAGAGACCGCTCGATTCCGTACTTTCCCGCGAGAGCGCCTTCCTGTTCAACAACCTGATGCTGGTGGTCGCCTGTTTCGCCGTTCTTTGGGGGACCATGTTCCCCGTTCTTTCGGAATGGCTGCGGGGAACCAAAATCACCGTGGGGCCCCCTTTCTTTAACAATGTGAATATTCCGATCGGGCTGTTCCTGCTGTTCCTGACCGGCGTGGGGCCTCTGTTCGCGTGGCGCAAGACGTCGGTCGAAAGCCTGAAGAAGGCCTTTTTCTGGCCTGGCATCCTGTCGGTCGCGTCCTGCGTGGCGTTGCTTGGCTTCGGGATGCGAAACTTATACGCCGTCGTCTCTCTCACGCTTTGCGTTTTTGTCACCGTGACCATCTTCGAGGAGTTTTTCAAGGCCACACGCATGCGGATGAAGGGAAGCGGGGAGAATCTCCTGGTTGCCTTCAGCAACCTGACGCTTAAGAACAAGCGGCGTTATGGCGGTTATATCGTCCATTTCGGCGTCGTGCTCATCTTTGTTGGCCTGACCGGAAACGCCTTCAACCGCGAGGTCAGCCAGACCATGTCGGTGGGCGACCAGCTGAAGATCGGCGATTATACCCTGAAGCTGACCGATTACAAGGAAAGCGATTCCCCCAATTACATCAGCGGCACGACGTTTCTAGAAGCCTACAAGAACGGGAAACTTCTTAAGACGATGAAGCCCGAAAAGCGCTTCTACAAGGCTGGGGATCAGCAGAGCACTACCGAAGTGTCCATGTACAGCACCCCCAAGGAGGATTTGTACACCGTCTACATCGGTCCGGGCAACGACGGACGCTCCTTCGAAATCAAGGCGCACGTTAATCCGCTCGTCTGGTGGGTCTGGTTCGGATCGGCAGTCCTGGTCTTCGGCACAATCGTGACTCTGCTTCCTGATCGCAGAGGCGCGTTTATCACGCCCCAGGCCTCGCTGGGCCGTACTCCGGCTCTTGAAGAGAGCATGAAACTGAAGTAACCGGCGGTTCTGGAAAAAGCTATGAGAAAGACGATATTTTTTGTGGCGCTGATCTTCTCCCTCGCGGCGCTTTGGGCTCAGGAACCGAAGGATATCAGCAAGGATTATAGGGAGGCGTGCGACCGTCTCATGTGCCAGTGCGGCTGCAACGAGCAGCTCAGCGTGTGCGCCATGCAGAACTGCAGTTCGGCGACCCCGATGCGCGCCGAGATCCGCGAGCGGCTGATGAAAGGGGACAACGTCGAGGCGATCGTCGACAGTTTCGTGGCCCGGTACGGGAAAAAGGTCCTTTCGGCGCCGACGATGCAGGGATTCGATCTCACCGCCTGGATCATGCCATTCCTGATTCTGTGCCTGGGGATCGTAGTGGTCGGCTGGATCGTGGTGCGCATGGTGCGCCCCTTGCCGGCTGAAGAACCGGCCTCCGCTCCGGTCGACCCGAGAGTGGAACGGGAACTCAAGGATTTTGAAGAGGAGAGTTGATGCTATTCCTTGCCGGAGTGACAGTATCGACACTGGCTGCCATCTATGTCCTCATGCCTCTGTTCAAAGAGCCCAAGGGTAATCTCGAGGTGGAGCTGTTGGCGGAAACCGAACTGGACCGCCTGCTGAATCGGAAGGCGGTGGTGTACAGCAATCTCAAGGATCTGGATTTCGAATACCGGATGGGACGGCTCGGCGATGTCGATTTCCACAGGTTGGAATCGGGATTCAAAGCCGAAGCTGCCGAAATCCTCCACAACCTCGATCAACTCGGGGTTGAAGAGAACCTCGACGACAGCATCGAGCAGGCGATCGCGTCGCGCAAGGCGAAACTCGGCTCCGGACCGGGGAAAGCGTCCGGGACCTGTCCATCCTGCGGCGCCGATCTGACCCCGGGAAAGCAATTTTGCGCCGATTGCGGCCGCCGCCTCCAGTGATCCGGGCGGTTTCACACTTCGGACAGGGATTTTCCGATTTCCCGGCGGCAGGGCTTAGGGAGGCGACAAAACCTGGAACATTGGAGTAACCCTTATTTGCATTTCGGATTCGGTAGTTGTTTAGCCTTTTAAAAGCAGCCACGGAATTAGATGCACAAGGTAAAACGCATATCGATGCGCGCCAAATGATGTCGTCTTTGCCTGCATCCTGGAGGGTGCTGGAAACACGGCCTTCTGGTAGTGCCTTTAGAAGATCAGTGTAATCCGTGGAATCCGTGGCCGCTTTTTGCTGCCTCTGACCATATGCCTGAACAGTTACCGGATTCGGTTGCGGCCGGGCTGCGCCGTGACTTTCGAAAAGAATGATATCTATGAATGAAGTCTTTTCTTCTATCCCCGTATGGATTAAGGTTGCGCGCATGAATGCCGTGAAGCTGGCTCTATTTTTGTTATTGACCGCCTGCCTGGCGCCGGCCGCCTCTGCCCAGGGGCAGGGAGTCGTCGACGGCCGGCTCGTGAACGGGACAAATTCCGCCGGCGTTCCCGCGCAAGTGCAGGTGGACGTCCTCGGAATGACCAGCGGCATGAGCGTGATCAAGTCTTCCGTCACCGACGCCGCAGGCAAATTCCGGATGGACGGGTTGCCCGCCGGCGCCCCGCTGCTGATTCGCGCCGACTACAAGTCGGTCAATTATTATGCCCAGGCAGCCTTCGATGCCTCGGGGACGGCGCATGTCGAGATCCAGGTTTACGAGCCGACCGCTTCCATGCAGGGAATCCGGCTCGACAGTGCCCAGATGGCGTTCAAATTGACCCGCGAAGGATTGAACTCCATCGAATCCTACACGTTCATCAACGAGACGAAACCGCCGCAGAGCTTCATGCGCGAGGACGGCAATTTCCGCTTCTCCAAGGCGCCGGGCATCCTGGAACCGCCGCGCCTCGATGTTTCGGGGCCGGGTTCGAGCATGCCGGTGCTGCAGTCGCCGCTTGAAAGCCCGGATGGGCAGAGCTATTACAGCCTCTATCCCCTGCGACCGGGGACGACCACCTTCGATGTCGCACAGGCGCTCCCCTACGAAAACCAGACATATGTGTACCGCAAGAAGTTTTATCAGGATGTTCCCGCTCTGAATATCGGTGTCGGCCCCCAGGACATGACGTTGTCCGGAGAAGGCGTGAAACGAATACAGACGGACGCGGCGCAAAACTTCACCGTTTATTCGGCGGGCCCGTTCAAGGCTGGGACCGAGGTGGTCTGGACGTTTTCCGGAGGCACCCCCGTGGCGGAAGCGCCGGCGCCTCCGCCGACCGCTCCGGCGGCGGCGGAACCGAGCGTGCGCCCCATGCCCTCCCCGATAGCACAGAATGCGTTGATCATCGGGCCGATGCTGCTGGCCGGGTTTCTCGTGGTCCTTTGGTACGCACAGAATCACGGAGGCGCCGGATCCGCTTCGACTCAGGAAACACGCCTCCAGGAACTCAGAGCGCGCCGGGAACAGCTGTTGACCTTTGTTGCCGGCCTCGATGCGCGTTATGAAAACCAGAGCCTGGAACGGCGTGAATATCTGCGGCTGCGCGAACAGGGCAAGCGCCACCTGCGCCGGATCGCCATGCTGCTGGCCAATAAGCAATCGTGACGGTCAGGCCTGAAATGATCGAGGTCCGTGGACTGGCGAAATACTTCGGGCGCTTCTCGGCCCTGCGCGATCTGCACCTTACCGTTCCTCAGGGGCAGTCTGTTGCGCTTTTCGGGCGCAATGGCGCCGGCAAGACGACCTTCCTGAGAATCCTGGCCGGGCTTTCGCGGCCCTCGGGAGGGGCGGCCACGGTGCACGCCGCCCGGCCGGGCAGCCTCGATGCGCGCCGGGTCACCGGATACCTCTCTCACAATACCGCACTTTATCTTGACCTCACGGCCCTGGAGAACCTGCGTTTTTACGCGCGGCTGCTCGACCTTTCGTGCCGCGATTCGGATCTTGAATCTCGGATCGCGCGCGTCGGGCTGGCCGGGCGGGGACGAGAGCCGGTGCGTCATTACTCGCGCGGGATGCAGCAGCGGCTGGCCATCGCCCGCGCCTTCCTGCATGATCCCGAGGTTCTGCTCCTGGACGAACCGTTCACAGGATTGGACCAGGCCGGGACCGGGTTCCTGAAAAGCTATCTCAACGAAGCCCGGCAGCGCGGCAAGACTTGCCTGATGGCCATCCATGACGAGCCGCTCGGGTACGATCTGTCGGACCGGCTGGTGGTCATTGAAAAAGGGGTGGCGGCACTCGATCTTCCCCGGCAGTCGACCAGCCTCGAGGAGTTTCAGAACCAGTACCGCAGAATTACGGAGGAAGACTGAGATGCCGGGCAAGATCTGGGCCGTCTTCCGCAAGGACCTTCTTATTGAGTTGCGCACCAAGGATTCGCTCAATGCCATGCTGTTTTTCGGCATCGTGGTCCTGGTGGTCTTCAATTTTGCGCTGGAGTCGGCGCGGGACGCGATCCGGCAGGCGGTTCCCGGCGTGCTCTGGGTCTCCTTTGTCTTCTCGGGGACTCTGGGCCTGAATCGCATGTTCGCTTCGGAAAAAGAGAACAGCTGCCTGCAGGGGCTGTTGATGGTATCCATGGACCGGGGCATCGTCTATCTCGGGAAAATGCTGGCCGCCGCCGTGTTCATGCTCATCGCGGAAGTCGTGATCTTCCTCTTTACCCTGGTCTTTTTCAACCTCACCGTCTGGGCCGAGATCCCATACCTGATTGTGGTTTTCCTGATCGGCACGTTCGGGTTTACGGCCGTCGGCACGCTGCTGTCGGCGATTTCGGCCAACACCCGGATGCGCGAGGTGCTGCTGCCTCTGATTCTTTTCCCCGTGGTCCTGCCGATCCTGGTCAGCGCGGTGGAAGCGACCAACATCATCCTGAACACCCAGGATTACGGCGCGCTGAAGCTTCCGCTGACCATCATGTCGGTCTTTACGATCATTTTCGGCACCGTGGCTTATCTGCTGTTTGAACTGGTTCTGGAGGATTGAGCAATGGATCAACCGAAGCAAAAGCATTTCGATACGATCCTGCTGTGGATCCTGGTGGCCTCCATGATCCTGGCGCTCTATATGGCGTTTATCGTCGCCCCGCGCGAGCGGACCATGGGGGATCTGCAGCGCATCTTTTATTTCCATGTTCCCGCCGGTATCATCGGGCTGGTGGCGTTCGCGGTGAATTTTTTCTCTTCGATCTTCTATCTGGCGCGTAAGGATCGCAAGTGGGACAGCCTGGCTCTCTCTTCGGCTGAAATCGGGCTGATGTTCTTCACCATCGTTCTGGTCACCGGGCCGATTTGGGCTAAGCCCGCCTGGTTCACTTGGTGGACCTGGTCGCCGCGCCTGACCTCGTCGCTGGTGCTCTGGATGCTCTACCTCGCGTACATGCTGTTACGCAGTTACGTACCGGATCCCGAACGCAAGGCAATGATGTCGGCCGTCTTCGGGATTGTCGCTTTTGTCGACGCCCCGATCGTCTTTTTTTCGATCCGCTGGTGGCGGGACCAGCACCCGTCGGCGATGGTGGAGAAGGGCGACATGACGCCTTTGATGTATCTGGCGCTCGGGACCTGTGTTCTTGCTTATACAATCCTGCTTATTTGCCTGATGCGCCGCCGCTACTTCCTGGAAACGGCGCGTCTGGAAGTGGAGCGGCTTGCGCGCCAGGCGGACCTGCTGCGGTAAACGGCCACCCAAGAATCGAGGTGTTATGGAAACGGAAACAGTCAACACCATGAATTACCTGTTTGCAGCCTATTCGGCCATCTGGATCATCCTGGCGGTCTACCTTTTCTCCATCCATTCCCGGGAGAAGAAGCTGCTCCAGGAGGTGGAGCAGCTGCGGCTGCTTCTGGAAAAACGGAAATAGGTGACAGGGGTGCAGTCCAGTGGTGTTGAAAGGAAACTGGGCGAAGATGACGGTCTTGCCGGTGCCGGTCGGAAGACAAACAAGCTGGCGCCGCACGCCCGCTTTGTAGCGATGGAAAATCGCCGCCAGGCATTCCCGCTGGTAATCGCGTAGCCTGATTTGCCCCTGCATGACTTCGAGTATTCATCAGCCTCTCGCGTGCAACCCTGTCCCGCATTGGCTTCCCTGCCGCCATTCAATCTCCCTCAGGGCCGCTTGGCCGACTTCCCTACCCCCGGCGCTTCAGTCCGGCGGCGGGGGAAGGGAGGCTTCGAGAAAGCTCCTGGAACCCATGATTTCTCTACCAGAAGCCGGTGGGTGTCCACGATTCTTTTCCACGATTCTTTTGTGGGCCGGCCAGTTTCGATGATCGGATTTTGATTGCGGGACCGGCAATGCACCATTCAATCCTTGCAGGTTCTGCTTGAAAGCAGAGGGACACGTGTGACAAGTTGGAAGGCGCTCGGCGCGGCCGCCCATTGACGGCCCGGGCCGATTGTGGAATTCCCCGACAAAGGAGGGATGCGGATGGCCGCCTCGAATTCACCGTCCCTTGCTGAATTCACACTGAAGGCCGTAGTAGCGGGAGTCGCGCTCGGAATTGTCTTCGGCGCCGCCAATGCTTATCTCGGATTGCGCGTCGGCATGACCGTCTCTGCTTCAATTCCGGCTGCCGTGATGACCGTGGCCCTGTTCAAGCTCTTCCGCGCCCAGGGAACCATACTGGAAGCCAATCTTTCCCAGACCATCGGATCGGCATCGACGGCGCTGGCTACCGGAACGATCTTCACGATTCCGGCCCTGTTCCTCTGGGGCATGGTCCCCCCCTACTTTCAGATCGTGGCGCTATGTTTTCTCGGGGGCATGCTGGGGCTGGCGGCGATGATTCCCTTGCGCCGCCTGCTGATCGTCGAGGCTCATGATGAACTCCCCTATCCAGAAGGGACGGCCTGCGCGGAAGTTCTGCGTGCGACCACGTCGGGCTTGAGCGGTAGCGGATGGATTTTTGGAGGTATGGCAGTCGGCGCCGCCATCAAGCTGTTGGTCTCGCTCGCCTATCTGGTCCCCAATGCCATATCGGTCGCCTTGCCGGTGCTGCCGAGGGCCGAGCTGGCCCTCGAGCTGGCGCCGGCGCTCCTCGGCGTCGGGTTCATCCTCGGATATAGGCAGTCGGGGGTGCTGGTGGCCGGTTCCCTGGTCTCATCCCTCGTGCTCATCCCCCTGATTGCGTGGATCGGCGGAGGCCTTACGGAACCGCTCTACCCGGAGACCCAGCGGCTTATCTCCGCGATGACCACGAACGATATCTGGCAGCGCTATGTGCGCTACATCGGCGCGGGGGCGGTTGCCACCGCCGGGATTCTTACCGTGCTGCGCGGGCTCCCCACCATGATCGGGGCCTTTGCTGCCGTGGCGCGCGGGCTCCGCAAACGAGGCGGCAGCGGCGTTGTCGGCGAGATTCCCCGAACCGAACGAGACCTGCCCGGATCTTTTGTCATAGGTACGATTGTCGCCGTGGTGGCGGTCGCAGCTTTGGTGCCGGGGATCTTTGCCGGCGGGATGGGGCCTTTGCCGCGGGCGATCTGCGCCACCGGCGTCGGCATTTTCGGCATGCTCTTCGTCGCCGTGGCCGCGCGCATTGTCGGCATCGTCGGGGTCACTTCGCAGCCGACTTCGGGGATCACGCTGGTTACGCTCCTGGGGGTGGCCTCGGTGTTTGCCGCCGCCGGCTGGACCGACCCGGCAGCACGCGCCGCCGTGCTCACGGTCGGTACGATTGTGGCGATCGCCGCCTCCAAAGCGGGAGACATTTCGCAGGATCTGAAAACCGGCTACCTCGTCGGGGCTACTCCGGCGCGACAGCAGTTCGGCCAGGTCATCGGGGCGTCGTTTGCGTGCTGGGCCGTGGCCGGCACGGTTCTTCTCCTGGGGACGGCGTACACGTTCGGCTCCAGGGACATTCCAGCGCCCCAGGCTACCCTTATGAAAACCATTATCGAAGGAGTTCTGGCCGGGCAGCTCCCCTGGGGCCTCGTGCTTACCGGAGGCGGAGTAGCGCTCTCCGGCATCCTGTGCGGGGTGTCCGGGCTCGCGTTTGCAATCGGCGTGTATCTGCCGCTCGCTTCAATGGCCTCGATCTATGTTGGCGGCTGCGTGCGGGCCGTTGTGGATCGGGCCAGGAAGGGGGCTGCCAAGAGTGAAAGCGACCCCGGGATTCTGGCTGCTTCCGGTCTGGTCGCGGGTGAAGGATTGGCCGGAGTGCTGGTGGCCGGTCTGGTCGCGGCCAAAATCGCGCCCAAGTCGATGGATCCGCTGATTCCCGGCCTTGCCGGAACCCTGGTTGCATTGGCCGCGCTCCTGCTGGTCTGCTATTTTCTCTACCGCGGCGCCCTCAGCGGACGCAGGCTGAAGACAGCCGACAGCGAGTAGGCTGCAGCCAGCAGGTCCATGCCGGTAATCGGGCCCGCCCGCTTTTCTCACCAGGGTGCCAGGCTGTAGCCTTTTAGGCTGTAGGCTATAGCCACAACCAAAATGTTGACGCGTGCAGTCCGCATTTATCATCAGCTTCTGCTATGTTGCGTTGGATCGGGAGCCTTGATGGACTGTCAGGCATGGGTGACAGTCCGTCAGGGCTCCAAACAGAGCGAAAATTGATTCATACCTGCAGCCTGCAGCCTAAAAGGCTACAGTCTTTCTAGTGCAGATTGGTCATGACCCGGTTCATGTTGGCGACGGCCCTCTGGAGCTTGTCCATGGGGCAGGTGAAGGCGAGACGGATGTGTCCCGAGCCGTTTTTGCCGAAGCATTCCCCCGCGACCGTCACCACTCCCGCCTCATGGAGCAGGAGGTTCGCCAGCTGGTAGCCGCTCAAGCCGGTGGTCCGGGCATCGACAAAAACATAGAATGCGCCTTCGGGAACAAGACAGGAGAAGCCCGGAATCCGATTTACGGCGGGAGCCAGATAGTCCTTTCGGCGCTGGAATTCGGCGACCATGGCATCGGATGGGGCTTGGTCCCCTTTCAGGGCTTCAAGGGCTCCGTACTGGGCAAAAGTGTTGGCGGATGTAACCATGTAGAGGTGATAGCGTTGCATGGGATCGATCAGCTGCGGCGGACCCAGGACGTAGCCGAGCCGCCACCCGGTCATTGAGTAAAATTTGCCAAAACCGTTCAGCAGAAGAGTGCGGTCCTTCATCCCCGGCAGGCAGGCGATGCTATAGTGTTCTGCCGGCGGGTAAATGATCTTTTCATAGATCTCGTCAGTAACTACGATCAGGTTGTGCTTCTCCGCGAGCGCGGCAATTCCCTCGAGGACTTCCCGCCTGGTCACGGAACCGGCGGGATTCGATGGGCTGACCAGCATGATCATGCGGGTCCGTCCGGTGATCCGGCTCTCGATCTCGGCCACATCGGGCTGATAGCCGTTGGCCGCGGACAGGGTATAGCTGACCGGTTCGGCGTAGGCACAGATTGCATTGACGGCATAGTTCAACCAGCCGGGATCGGGGATCAGGATCTGATCTCCGGGATTCAACAGCGCAGCCATGGCCAGGTAGACCGCTTCCGCCACCCCATTGGTAACGATGATTCCCGAATCCGGATCGTACTCGAGGCGATAATCGTCGGCAAAGCGCTCGACGATCGCCTGGCGTAATTCAACGATGCCGGCGTTGGGGCAGTAATGATGCTTGCCCGCCCGCAGCGCGGCTACGGCGGCCTCGACGATGTGCTGGGGCGTATCGAAATCGGGCCTGCCGATTTCCAGGTGAATCACGTCTCTCCCCTGCCGCTCCAATTGGGAAGCTGCTTCGAGCATCAGCCGGATTTCGGAGTTCGGGATACGCTGCGACTTGATCGAATCCATGACGGCTCCTCTGGCCCTCGGCGTTGCCGTAATCGGCAGAAATGACAGCCAACCAATACACGAACTGGGAGGAAGCGGTCAATGATGAAACGTGGATTTGCAGATCACGATGGAAATGTCGTCCGCTTGGGGAAGATCGCCGGAGAATTCGCGCACGGCGTTAAATAGGCCGCGAACCAGCTGCCGGGCATCCTTATCGCGATGCGTCCGGAGGAACTCAAGAGCCCTCTCGGTTCCGAATGGAATCTGATCGGAGTTTTCCGCCTCCACAACCCCATCGGTGAACAGGGCCAGAATGTCGCCCGGCTCGAGATTGAATTCCTCACCGCAAGAGAAAGGGCGATCCGAGAACATGCCCAGAGGGATATCGGTGCTCTCGAGGATGCGCTTGACGGCCCCATTTGCATCCAGCACGTAACCGGGCACGTGCCCGGCATTTGCGTAGATAAGAGAGCGCGTCGGTGGGTGCAGGCGGCAAAAGACCAGACCGGCGTAACGGTCCCGTTCCAGATCGGAGACCAGACTGCCATTTACCGAGGCCAGGATATCACTGACATTATCGCTCTTGCAGGAAAACGCCCGCAGGAGAGATCGCAGTTCCACCATCAAAAGGGCCGCTCCAATGCCATGACCGCTGATATCTCCGATCGAGATTCCCAGGCTGCCGCCCTGGAGAGGAACAAAATCGAAATAATCTCCACCGGTGGCATCTGCGGGAAATGCGCCCCCGGCGATGTCAAATCCTTCGATGGGAGGGGGAGGCAATCCGTAAAATTGCTGTTGCACTGCCCGAGCCAACTGCATCTGCGTTTCCTGCTCCTGGAGTTTCCGCTGCTCGGTTACGTCCTTGATCACCGAAACAAAATGGGAAATAAGGCCCCCGGAATCTCGCATTGGAGTAATGGTCTGCTCGGCATGGTAGAGATCGCCGTTTTTCTTACGATTGGTGATGGTGGCCCGGTAGGTGTTTCCGGATGTAATGGCTGACCACAGTTTGCGATAGAAGGAGTCATCGTGGGCGCCGGACTTGAGCATGGCCGGAGTTTGGCCAAGGATCTCCTCACGTGCATAGCCCGTCGTCTGCTCAAAGGCCGGGTTCACGTATTCGATCAGGCCCCGCGTATCCGTGATCACGATACTGTCGGCAGTCTGTTCCACGGCGTTCATCAGGGTGTTGATTCTCGCGTCCAATTCCTTTTTCTTGGTAATGTCGCAGAGTACGGCAGTGCCGCCGAATAGCTCCCCCACTTCGTCCCGCAAGGGGGTGGCTTTCACGAGGATGAATGCCCCATCGGGTCGATTTTGATTGCGAATATATATTTCAGTTCCATCAACAGTCTCCCCGCGCAGGGCGCGGGCCAGGGGCAACTCCTGAGAAGGAAACGGGGTTATCCGGTCCGAGCGGTAACAACCATAAATCTCCGACCAGGCGTCCAACGCCGCGTCGACGGCGCCGAAGCCGAGTATTGATTGCGCTATTTTATTGAAATACAAAAACTTACCGTTCTTATCGGCAACGATAATCCCATCCGAGAGATTGTGGATAATTGACTTCAGGGTGGCGATTTCCGCCAGTAGAGAAAACGATGACCGGTCACCGAGAACAAAAGCCATGTGGAGCGCCTGGGAATCGTTGTAAGTCTGCCCTAAACACTACCCTTTTATGCATCCTAGTTCAACCCCCGGCGTGCGCCCGGAGTTCGCCGGTCGAACCGGACAGTCATCCATTGCCTGACTTTCGCACGCAGCCAACCGTCAGCCCGCATTGTTCAGGAAGCGGGACATTGCAGGATACGGAGGCACGCGAATGACACGGTTTGGATCCGTGTTCCATAAACCTTCTGCAATGAACAGATTCCGGCGCCTCGTACCGGCACTCGTGCGTTTGCGAGAGAATCTCATGAATGATGCGGGTTTAACGCCGGAGGAAGAGCCGGGCTAACCGAGCGCGGCCAGCACGCCGCTTAGGAAAGGTAGAAAACGAGGTACGACGATAGCTATCATAGCAAGCACAGCGGCCCATCCGATAAAGTCCAGCACTTCCGGGAGCGGTGATGGATTGCGCAAGGGGATTTCCCGTGCCACGCGCGCGCGCACGGCCGCGGCCAGACCCGGCGGTGCAGAAACCCGGGCGAAGGCCGCATCAAAGGTCTCGTCGACGCAGGCCAGCGCGTCCAGCAGCATGCGGCATTCCTCACAGTCCGCTGCGGGGCCGCCATGGCCTTCATGCAGCAGGTCTTCAAATTCCGGGCCAGCCACTAGGCTCCCCCTTTCCGCGCATGCTCGCGGGCCAGCGTCTCCGCCAGGCTTTTCCGCGCGCGAAACAGGTAGGTCTTTACGGTCCCTACCGGCAGCTGAAGCATCCTTGCGACCTCATCATACGACTTCTCCTGCATATAGAAAAGCGCCACCACCTGGCGGTATTTGGCCGGCAGACGGTTGAGCATCTCCTCTGCGTCCGGGGATTCGCGGACTGTCCACCTGGCCGCTGCCTGCTGTTCCATCTCGCGGCGCGGCGCCGCCTCTTCCAGGGACGCGGGCTGGAGATCCCGGCGTCTCAGGGCGGTAAGGCAGGAGTTGCGCGTGATGGTGTAGATCCAGGTGGAGAGCGACGACTCGGCGCGGAATCCCGGCAGTCCCTTCCACACGCGAACCAGCACATCCTGGGCCGTCTCCTCGGCGGCGGCGCGGGTCCCCAGCATTGAATACGCGAGGCGGAAGATCCTGTCCTGGTAATCCCGGACGATCCGGTCGAATTCATCCGCCATAGCAATCTTTAGACCCCGAGCCGAACCGCAAAAGTTTCGAAACTTTCGCCTCCAGGCGGCAGTCTCAATCGGCAGGAGGAAAACATAATGGAACAAAGACTAGCCGCGCTTTTCATCACCATCCTGCTCGCCGCCCTGGCAGTCATCCTGGTCGTATTGTACCTGCGTTACCGCAATTTGCAGATGTTTCACCGGGAGCGCATGGCAGCGATCGAGAAGGGGACCGCCGTGCCCATCGGGCACACCCTGGCGCCATGGTCGCCGCGCGTCTACCTGCTGCGCGGCCTGCTCTGGAGTTTTGCCGGCGCGGGCCTGATCTTCTGCCTGCTCGGCCTCGCCGCAACAACCCATCGCCCCGAGTCCATCGAGGTGACCATGTGGCGGGCCAAGAACCTCTCCCAATCCCTCAACATCTCCGCCGAGGAGGCAAGGAACATGGCGGAGAAGGAACGCGAATCCAGATCGCCGGGGATGCCCTTCTCGGTCGCCCTGATGGGCCTGATTCCGCTGAGCGTGGGTCTGGCCTACCTGGTTTTCTACTACACCGGCAGGGCCCAGGGTGCAGACCGTTGACCTGCACCCGGCCCGCGGCCGTCATCGATCGGCATTCCGCCAACCAATACAACCCGCGCGACGGTTTCACCAACAGCGCCAACCTCTACCTCGAGCATTTCCCATATATCAACCGGCTCCGGTTCCGCG
Organism: Terriglobia bacterium; assembly: GCA_963824985.1. Classification (GTDB taxonomy): domain Bacteria; phylum Acidobacteriota; class UBA6911; order UBA6911; family UBA6911; genus JAFNAG01. Next base: position 21,319 of record CAWGRQ010000043.1, on the reverse strand, counting down.
AGTATTTCGACCCGAGCGGGAAATCTGGAATTTCCCCTTTTTGCATTCTTGACATCATATGTATGATGTTATATCATCAAACATCAGATGCGGACGAGGAGGCTCGCCACGAGCCCCTGGAGGAAATGGTGAGGACAACGGTTGATCTTGAGGAGGACGTCCTTCTGGCGGCCAAGGAAATCGCCAGGCAGCGAGGCAACACTCTGGGTCAGGTGCTATCAGATCTGGCCCGGCAATCATTGACCCGGCGGACTCCCGTATCCACAAAGCACGGTCTGCCGCTATTCCCGATCCAACCGGAAGCCGGCGTAATCACGCTGGAGCTGGTTAATCACCTTCGAGACGAAATGCCGTGACAACGTGTCTGCTGGATGTCAATTTGCTCCTTGCTTTGACTGACCCGATGCATATCCATCATGCTTCGGCCCATCGCTGGTTCGCAGACAAGGGCCACCAGGCCTGGGCAACCTGTCCTCTGACCGAAAATGGATTCATGCGCATTGCCAGCCATCCGAACTACCCAAACCGGCCAGGGGACGTCGCGGCCGTACATGCCATCCTGAGCCGCCTTTGTGAATCCCGGGGCCATCACTTCTGGCCTGAAGATGTCAGTATCCTGCAGATCCTCGAACCTGACGCCATCATCACGCATGCTCAAATCACCGACGTTTACCTGCTGGGACTGGCCTTTCACAAAAGGGGCAAACTGGCAACGCTCGATCAACGAATTCCAGTCAACGCGGTTCGCGGCGGCAGAAAGGCCCTTGAACTCATCACCCCATAGGTGCTCGCCGCGCTCGCACGGATTCGCGCCCGGGCGGTCACGGGTGACGGTTTCTGCTGCGACCTCTCTTTGAATTGGCCGGACGGGGCGCCAGTTGAGCCACGATCTCTCCATAGCTGAAACCCCTGCGGATCTCGATGCGCTTCAGGTTCAAAACCCGCAATATGAAGGAATCTGAATCAGAAATGGGCATCGAGCGAAAGGAGAGATCATAAATGCCGGCGCGGATGTCCTGCACCGCAAACCGGCCTTCGTCATTTTCAAAACATCGGACAGACTCCTAGCATTCCAGGACCAGCGCTTCCGGCTGTTCGATCAGGTGCTTGATGAGCTTGAGAAAACGGACCGCTTCCAGGCCGTCCACAATGCGGTGGTCATAACTGAGTGCAACATACATCATCGGCCGGATGCCGATCTGGCCCGCCAGGTTGACGGGGCGTTCCTCGATGCGATGCAGCCCCAGGATCGCGACTTGTGGCGGATTGAGAATCGGAGTAGAAAAAAGGGAGCCATAGACTCCGCCGTTGCTGATGGTGAAGGTGCCGCCGCGCAGATCTTCCAGCATCAGGGTCCCATCCGCGGCCCGTCTGGCATACGCCTTGATGGCCAGCTCGAGCTGCCCGAACGACATGCGGTCGGCGTTGCGCAGCACCGGCACCACCAGACCGTCCGGCGCTCCCACCGCGACGCCAATGTCGTAATAGTGCTTCAACACCATCTCGTCGCCCTGAATCTCCGCGTTCAGACGCGGAAATGCGCGCAGTGCTGTCACAGACGCCTTAACAAAGAACGAAACGATCCCCAGGCCGACACCATGGCGCTCTCGAAAGGTGTCCTTGTGGCGCCGGCGTATCTCCATGACGGCCTGCATATCGATGTCGTTGAAGGTTGTAACCACGGCTGCGGTTCGCAATTCCTCCACCAGGCGGCGGGCAATGGTGAGCCGGCGGCGTGACAGCCGCACACGTTCTTCCTTTCGTTCACCGGGGGAAGGGGATCCTGAGACCGGAGCCGAAAATGCCGGGTGGGAAGCGGCTGTGTCCGCGATGGCATCCGAGCGCCGTTCTAAATCCTCCGGAGTACTCGGTTCGCCGGCAACGATGGGAGGTGCTACCTGCAGGTTCCCCTCTTTCTCGAGAGCCACGGCTGGCGCCGAAGGCGTTGCCGGGTGCCGGGCCGGTACCGGTGTTGACGGTCGCGGAAGCCCTTGCGGCGAAGCGGCTTTTTCCCCGGCCGGCGGTTGCTTCTTCTCCGATACCACCGCTTTCGTTCCTGGAGTTTCAGTTTCGGCAATCAATCCCAGGACATCGCCGATCCTGACTGTCTCGCCCTCTTTGCGCTCGATCCGGGACAACGTTCCATCGTGCGTGGCGCCGACCTCCAGATTGACTTTATCGGTCTCCAATTCCACGACGACGTCCCCGACGCGGATCAGATCCCCTTCCACTTTACGCCATGCTCCGACTGTGGCTTCGATGACCGATTCACCCAGGTCGGGCACTACCAGATTCCAATGCATGACGACTCCCCATCTCCATATGGGCTACAACACTTCCACGCGGACCATGTCCTCCTGGCCGATCACGAGATCACGATTGAACGCCTGGTGAACGATGATGCGTTGATTGTTGGCGTGCCTTGCCGACGAACCTTCAGCCGGGCTGGAACTGCGGTCCCTGCCGATATAGTGAAGGGGCCGGCGCCCACCCAGCAGCCGGAGCAATTGAGGACGCAGGAATTCCCAGGCGCCCATGTTTTCGGGTTCCTCCTGAACCCAGACCAGTTCAGACATCGCCCGGAACGCTTCAATCACCGCCCTGACTTCCTCGTGCGGAAACGGATACAACTGTTCCACCCGGCAGATTGCAATCGCCGGGTTCTTCCGCCCGTCGGTGTTGCCGATCAGGTCGATATAAACCTTTCCGCTGCACAAAATCAGACGGCGCACAGCCTCGGGATGGCCGCGAGCCCGCTCGTCGTCGATGACTGGCTGCCAGCGCCCTTCGGCCAGCTCCCGGAGCGAGGAAGCGCACCGTGGGTGGCGCAGCAGGCTTTTCGGAGTCAGCACCGTCAGCGGCAACGGGTCGACCTCGAGAAGGCTCGCCTGGCGGCGCAGCAGATGGAAATATTGAGCGGCGGTAGTGCAATTGGCGATGCGGACGTTGGCGCCGGATGCGAGCTGGAGAAGACGTTCGAGCCGGGCGCTGGAATGGTCGGGGCCCTGGCCCTCGAACCCGTGCGGCAAAAGCATCACCAGCGATGGAGTCAAACCCCACTTGGCCCGGGCCGAGAACAGGAATTCATCGATCATCGTCTGGGCTCCGTTGATGAAATCTCCATACTGGGCTTCCCAGAGTACCAGGCGTTCCGGTTTCTGCAGGCTGTACCCGTATTCGAATCCCAAGGCCGCGTTTTCGGTGAGGGGACTGTTGTGGATTTCGAACGCTGCGCGGGCCTGCGGCAGGGCCTGCAGTGGAATAAGGGCGGCGCCGGTTTCGCGGTCATAGAACACCGCGTGCCGCTGGCTGAAGGTGCCGCGACAGACATCCTGGCCCGTCAAGCGGATCGCGATGCCGTCTTCCAGAATGGAAGCGAGGGCCAATTCTTCGGCGGTCGCCCAATGAATGGTCCGGGCTTCCGGGTCATCAAGGGCAACCCGGCGCCGCTCCTGCGCCCGCGCCAACTTGCTGCTTCCGCTGAAATTCCCGGGTTGCCGCAGCAGGGCGAGATTCAGTTCGCGCAGGCGATCCATGGAAACTGATGTCCGGATATTGTGAGCGGCGCCGGCCGGCGGGCGGGGCGGCGTCGGCTCTTCGGGCAGCTCTTCGGGACCCAGTTCCGCCCATGCGCTCTGGAGGGCAGCCATGTGTTTGTGCATCAGCAGCTCTGACACTTCCGCACCCACCGTCCCCCGCTCCACAAGTGTCCGGGCCCAGATTTCGCGCACCGTGGCATGGGAATCTATTGCCTGGTACATGAGGGGCTGAGTGAACCGGGGTTCATCCGCTTCATTGTGTCCATAACGGCGGTACCCTACCAGGTCAATCAGAAAGTCCCGGTGAAAGCGGGCCCGGTAAGCGAAAGCCAGTCGGGCCACCTCAATACAGGCTTCAGGATCATCGGCGTTGACATGGGCAATCGGGATCTTGAATCCACGGGCGAGGTCACTGGCGTAGTAGGTGCTGCGGACTTCTTCCGGCGTCGCGGTAAAGCCGATCTGATTGTTGGCGATAATGTGAATCGTGCCCCCGGTCGTGTAGCCCGGCAGCCGTTCGAAGTTCAAGGTTTCCGCTACCACTCCCTGGCCCATGAAGCTGGCGTCGCCGTGAATGAGAACCGGAAGCGTGCGTGAGGGATCGAAGCGAGGCGGCCCCGGATGCGCGGCACTCGTTCCGGCGGCGCGTGCCATGCCTTCGACTACCGGGTCGATCGCTTCCAGATGGCTCGGGTTGGGAGGAATGGCTATCACCAGATCAATCTGAGCGGCGTCGTTCAACGCCCGGCGCGCGCCGGCGTGATACCTGACATCCCCCGTCCAACCCAAACCCTCGCGGAAATTGTGACCGCGCATCGGATCCCTGAACTCCGCCAGGATCTGGGAATACGGCTTTTTCAGAACGTGAGCCAAAACACTGACCCGGGCGCGATGCGCCATTCCGATCAGGATGTTGCACACGCCGGACTCGGCCGCCTCCCCGATTACCTCATCCAGAACCGGAATCAGCATATCGAGCCCTTCCCCGGAGAAAAAGGATTTGCCGGGAAAGGTGCGCAGCAGGAAGCGGGAAAACACTTCGACTTCCGTCAGGCGTTCCAGCAGCGCATGAGGATTTATCGGATCGGCGGGCGGGCGGAACTGCCCGGACTCGGCCGCCCGACGCAGCCATTCCCGTTCCTCCGGGCCTCGGAGATGCGCATAATCATAACCGATGGCCGAGCAGTAAACCCGGCGCAGAGTCTGGACAACTTCGAAGGCATTTGCCTTTCCCTCGGCTATTGACCCGACGGCAATATCGGCCGGCAGTCTGCGCAGCTCCGCCTCCGTGATACCGTGAGTTTCCGGCGCCAGGGAAGGATCGCCGGGAGGAGAACCGCCGAGGGGATCAATGTGTGCGTCCATGTACCCGAACTTGCGGATGGACTCGATATAGCTGACCGCGCGGACGATTTGACCGCAAGCCGGCACGGATGCGTCTGCGCTTGCACGATCTGTCAACCGAGGGTCTGCGGCCGACCATCGATCAAAAATGGCCCGGGTTTGCGAGTCGACGGACTCGGGGTTGAGCCGATAACGCTCATAAAGTTCGTCGACATAGGCGGCATTGAAAATTCCAAATTGCTGCAGGAAATCCATGCATTAATTGTAAACCTCCCCTCAGGTCAGCGCCACTCATAGCCCCTCACAAAAAGGGGACATTCCGAATTTTCTCCCTTCCTGTTCAAATAACAGTGGTTAGCAGTTAATTCGGGATGTCCCCACATTGATTAATGACTCGCGAGTCCGCTTCATCTCAACCTGTCACATTGCGACTTTCTGAAAGCGCTCCCCCTCGGTTCCGCAGATTGGACACTCTGCCGGGGGCCGACCCAGTTCAATGTGTCCGCAGACCGGGCAGAGGTAAAAATTGGTCTCGGCCAAGTCCTCGCCTTGCGCCACCGCCTCCAACGCCATCTGGTAAAGACGGGCGTGGACTTCCTCCGCTTTCACGGCATATGCGAACATCCGCCTAGCCTTGTGTTTTGACGCCTCAGCCTTCTCCAGCATCGGCGGGTACATCTCGGCAAACTCGTACGTCTCCCCCGCAACTGCAGCGCGCAGGTTGTCGGCGGTTGAACCGATGCCTCCCAGCGCGTTCAAATGACCCATGGCGTGAATGGTTTCGGCTTCCGCAGCTGTCCGGAACAGGCGGGCCACATTGATAAATCCCTCCTGCTCCGCCTTCCGAGCGAATGCCAGGTACTTGCGGTTTGCCTGACTTTCCCCGGCAAATGCGTCTTTTAGATCTTTTTCGGTGGACATGACTGCCTCCAGCTTCAAAAAAAGGATTGCCTGAAACTAAACCTGCTTCAGAATAGATTACGAGAGGCAGAGAGAGGAAGCGATTTCTGAGTTTCGCGCACTGCCGGGATTCAACTCTCCGGCAGATGCCGCCGGCTGTTTCGAGGAGGCGCAATGAACAAACGAGATCGGGTTCAGGCCGCCCTGTGCGGGGCCGAAGTTGACCGCGTGCCCATCAGCTTATGGGGTCACAGTCATTTCAAGGAATGGAGCGCGGAGGGGCTGGCGGAAGCCATGCTCGAAAACTATCACGAATATGATTGGGATTACATGAAGGTCAATCCGCGGGCCAGCTACCATGTCGAAGACTGGGGGGCGACATTTACGCGGCCCACGGACCCGGATCATGCCCCTCCGTTTGTGCATGTGCCCGTAAGGCAGCCCGAGGACTGGCGCCAGTTGCGGGCACTCGATCCCGGTCGGGGAGTTCTGGGCCAACACCTGGCGTCACTGCGCCTCATTCGTGATGCCCTCCAGGGGGAGGTTTTTTTCCTGCAGACTATCTTTTCGCCTCTTTCCATTGCCAAATATCTGGCCGGGAACCAGGCTATGCCGGTCAAGGAGTCGATGACCCAGTACCGGGCATCGCTGGAAGCCGCGCTGGATACGATCAGCCGCAGCTTCGCTGAATACGCCCAGGCCTGCGTTGAAACCGGCGCCGCCGGGATCTACTTCGCCACCACCGGTTGGGCCAGCCGGGATGAGCTCAAGGAAGATGAATACCGGTGCTTTGGCGTCCCCTACGACCTGCGTGTCCTGGAGGCGGTTGCCGGCCTGTCGCCCTTCAACGTGCTCCATAATTGCGGTGACAATATCTATTTCGACCTGCTGGCGGATTATCCGGTGAGCGCAATCAGCTGGGCAGCGACGCTTCCGGGCAACCCGACGCTTGAAGAAGGAAAGCAGAGGACACAAAAGGCGGTCATGGGCGGGATCAGCGAAAAAACGACTCTGATGGACGGAACTCCTGGAGAGGTGGCTGCCGAAGTCGAGCGCGCGATTGCCCTGACCGGGGGGCGGCGCCTGTTGCTGGGACCCGGCTGCTCGATTGCACCGCGCACGCCCCGGGGCAATCTCGAGGCTGCAGCGGCGGCCGCAAGACGCCGGTCCGGCGCTTGAGGAAGGAAACAGATCAACCCTTTGAACTCCGGAGGCTGGTCCCTTTCGTGCCGCCTGAGTACTCGTGTTCGTAATTACGGTAACGTTCGCGCCGCGCGCGGCGGCTCCCTGGCCTATATCACCAGTTTTCTCCTTAACAACCTCTCGAGCAGTTCCAACACGGTGACGATTTCGTTTTACCAGGGGGGACTGACCAATCCGAAAACCAGATAATCACAAAGGAGCGCGCGGGACGCGCGCTCCTTTGTGAACGGTACCACCAGGCGCCGATTTGCCCGGGGTTTACGCTTTGACACCGGTCCCGCGCCGGTTCTATAATCGCGTTCCTCGCTAACATCGGCTCCGGCGTTACGAAGAACGGGCATCGCGCTTTCAATCGTCCGGATTCGGGCGCCGAGAACAAATAAGCTGCGGATGCACTTAGGGTTCGCGCAAAAATAAGTTGGCGTTTTGGCGCGAGCACCGTCGCACCTGTGGTGCTCCTGGGGTGGGCAGATGCAAGGCGCCGCGACGCAGGCGATGTGGTGACATCTCCTAGGAGCGGCAACGCCGCAGATGCGCGCCCGCCGCCGTGCCCCGCAGGGTTGCGGCCCCACGGTGTGTGGAACCTGGGGATATATTGCAGCAAAAGGCATGCGCAAAACAATTATGTTAGAGTTACGCCTGGGGTCGCAACAAAATGCCAAGTTATTTTTGCGCGAGCCCTTAGGATTATTTCATAGGAGAAAATCATGACCTGCCGCCAATCATCCATACCCAATCCGTCCCATCCCTTTCACCCTTGCAAAAAGCCGGGCGGCATGATCCTCTGCCTCTCGGGCCTCGTCTTCATCCTACTTTTTGCTGCCGTCGGGATCACAGGTCAAAGCGGGACGAAGCCTCTGCCGCCGATCGATCCGCAGAAGGTGCAGGACCAGGATGTCATGACCTGGGACGATTATCGGCCCATCCCCGGGAAGAACTGGGCGGACCCGTCGCTCAAACCGGAGCGCCCTTTCCGCCTCGCGGTCGTGGCCATCGACTTTCCGGACCAGCCCTTCGTGATCACGCTCCCCAAGGGATCGGATCCCTTCGGCAATCCGCAGATCGACCCGATTCCGAGGGAGCAGGTCCCGCAGTTCTATGCCGACTTCTTCACGAAGCCAAGCAGATACAATCACGGCCAAACCATCACTGGATACTTGATGGAGCAGTCGAGGGGCAAAGCCGGCATCACGGACGTCGCAGCGTTCGGGCCGTACCGCATGCCGAAGCCCCTGTGGGCTTATGGCCTCGCCGAGTACGGCCAGAACGACTCGACCCCTGATGGAAGCCGGGCGACCGGGAGGATGGAACCGGACTGCGACGCACTCTGGAGCGCCGCGATCGGTAAAGACATCCGCAAGGAATTCGATGCGATTCTCCGGCTGTACGCTGCCTACGATGAAACCGGGGTCTGGCAGGAATTCGGCGAGATGAAATTCAACTCAAAGGAAGACATACCGGCGAAGTGGGGCAATCCCAATCCCGAAAAGCCGCGCTGGATCCCCACCAGATATGTCCCCTGGACGAGTTGGCTGGCCGGCGCCCAGCAGTGGGGGCTGTCCTCCATGCGGCAGGGAGAGAATTCGGGGACCATCACGCATGAGATCGGACACCTGATTTTCCGCCTCCCCGACCTCAACAACAACCCTTATGTAACACCGTTCCGGCGGGTCGCCGCCGGGACGTGGGACATGATGGACCGCGGCTGCTTCAACGGGCCAGGGGGGCCGCACAAGCGCTGGGTGGTGCCTCCGATCCAAGGCGCGGCCATGCCGGCCGGGTTGATGGTTCGCAACCGGCTGGAGAACAAGTTCATCACTGAATCCCAACTTCTGCGGTTGAACCGGGACGGGCTGGCCAAGTCGGGGCTCGCCGTGGCCGAGGTTACAGCCCGGGCCGTGGATCCGCTTCCCGGCACTTTGGCCGGCATCATGCGTCAAGCTGGACGGCGGGGCGCCAGTCGACCATACGCCACCGGACGATCCGGCCGCAAATCCGCTGTCGTCCGGGACTCCGAATTACGGTTCGTACACGATGGAGGTGGTCCAGCGCATCGGCTACGACTCCTTCACTCCGGATAACGGTGTCCTTATCGCCAAGAACAAGGACACACTGCGCGGCCAGAACGGCGGCCCCAACGGCTTCAACAGCTACATCTGGGTCATCGATGCCCATCCCGAAGACATCAACGTCGTAGATTACGTCAAGCCGAACGGCGAGAAAGTGATGCGCACGATCGCCGATTACCGCCAACTCAACGACGCTCTCTTCCATGCCGGACTCAACTCGGGAAGTTTTTACGAATGGGAAGACACGCCAAACCGGCTGCATTTTTACATCGTCGATCTCAAAAAGGACAAAGGCGGAATTCTATCCTATACCCTGGCTGTCCGCTCCCTCGATGGTTCGGGTCCGCAACAACGGGGTGGGGCACTCGAAGCCAGGGCCGGCCAGAGAGTTTTGCGGCCCAATGCCCCGGTCGTCTTCACCCTCAAGAACACGGGCGCGGCGGCAAACACCGATCCGGCAATCCATCCGGCGGACGCCAACGCTTTCCTTAGATCTGACGTTTACAGGCTCTCGGCATCGGTGGAAGGCAAAGGGTGGTCGGTCCAGCTCCTCAATGGCCTCGCCGCCGTCGAGTTCGGCGGTTCGCGCCAGGTGACGGTCTACGTGTCGAATGGGGCCGGCAGTTCCGCATCGGCGAAGGTGACTCTCAAGGCGGTATCCGAGAGTGATCCAACCAAGTTAGCGACAGCCACCGCCACCATTGCGAAATAGCTTCAGAAGGTGGGAGTGATCACCTCGAAATAGCCTGCTTCCCGTTTGTGATACAAGAAAGACAAGGGCAGAATTACTGCGACTGGCGGGGACGGGGGGTGTGAGAAAGGGGGCAACAGTACTCTGCCCCCCGCAAGCCTATGAAGCATTCTACGACAGGCCCTAAGCATCGGATTCGGATATAATAGACGGGAATCCGTTCCCACAATCGATCCAACGGAGGATCCGGATCTCCTTTATGTGAACGACACAATCCAGTTTTTATCGACAGGAGGAAATTATGAAGCCGATCGCCAGATCGTTCTTGATTATCTTCTCCCTAAGCGTGATGTTCCTGGCCGCTCAAAGCGCGCTGGGAGCGGAGTACACTTTTCCCCACGTTGCCGACGGCAGCAGCGGCTCCCTGGCCTATATCACCAGCTTCCTCATTAACAACCCTTCGAGCAGTTCCAACACGGTGACGATTTCGTTTTACCAGGGGGGACTGACCAATCCGAACAACGGGCAACCGTGGGTTCTTGATCTGCGCAGCAATGATCGCGGCGACATCGCCGGAAGGAATTCTACCTTCACGTTCACCCTGGCCCCGCTCGAAACGGCGAATCTCCTGACGGGTGGGACCGGTCCCATTCTGACCGGATGGGCAAGGATTCAATCGAGCATGCCGCTCAATGTATCGGAGGTGTTCAGCGCCCTGCGGCCCGATCTGAGTCCGCAGAAGATCTCCTGGGAAGCCGGCGTGCTGTCAGGCCCGGCGGCGGCCCGTTTTTCTTTCGAAGCCAGTTTCAGCGCGAACGACACGATTTCCGGCACGTCCGTCAATACCGGGTACGCGATCGTCAACCTGAACCTGAATCCGGCAAACCTGACCGCCACCCTCTATTCGCGCACCGGGGTCCAGCTTGGCCAGCCGAAGAGCATCCCGCTGCCGCCAGGCGGCCAGCTGGCGGAATTTGTCGATCAGCGCTTCAACGACGTGCAGTTTCCACCGGGCTTCCATGGGACCCTGAAGATATCGAGCGACATCAACGTGGCCCTGTGTGCCTTACGCTGGTCTGCAGGTGCGGGGAGTGATGTGTTTTCCACGATTGCGGTCAATCCCGATTTTGCCCTCAATTACCACACCTACACCGATAAGGAGCCGAGTACCGGGCCATCCAATGCGCAGATGATCCTGGTGCCGGCGGAAATCACCGGCGCCAAAAACGTCCCCGACGGCAATGCCGACGGCGACTGGTATGGTGTCAATCTCCAGGCTGGACAGTATCTGTATGTAATTCTGGTCGCCGATCTGATGGGGTCGATGTACGACGGCGATATCTATCTGCGGGACTCGGCAGGCAATGAGCTAAAGCGTGAAGATTCCTGGGCGAGCTGGACGAGGGATGCTACGCTCGACTACCAGGCGCCCGCTACCGGGACCTATTACATCAACGTCATGAGCCGTACCGGGACGAACACCAGCGGCGCATCGTATCGACTCTATGTCACTACCAAGTTTGTCTCTTGATGAAACCGGCACGGTTTCGAATGCCGGGAAAGCCGGCAGGCGAGAGACCCGCGCACCGACACTGGGATCGCCTGGCAAGGAACACTCAAACGGTCAGCGTCCGTTCCGGAAGCCGCCGGGAGGATGAGCCGTTGCACTCTTTGCCATCGCTAGGATAATGTTTGGGGATAAAACCTGTCCACTGAATCCGGAGGGGAAACCATGAAACTCAGGCGCCGACTTTTCGCAGTCGTGGTAGCGGCCTTGCTGCTGGCCTCTGCCATATCCATTGTCCTGGCTCGCCAGTATGACACTCAACTGTTCGGCGAGATGCGCTGGCGCTCGATCGGCCCATACCGGGGCGGGAGAACCAAGGCGGTGGCCGGCGTCGCCGGCCAGCCGAATGTCTTCTATATCGGCGTCTGTAACGGCGGAGTTTGGAAGACGGACGATTACGGGCGCACCTGGAAGCCGGTCTTCGACGGCCAGCCGACCGGCTCGATCGGATCCATTACCGTAGCGAGCTCGGACCCGAATATCGTTTATGTCGGCAGCGGCGAGGGGTTGCAGCGGCCCGACCTGTCGACGGGTGACGGCCTGTACAAATCGACGGATGCCGGCAGGACCTGGACCCACCTTGGGCTGCGCGATGGCCAGCAGATCCCGCAGATCGCGGTCGATCCACGCAACCCGAACCGGCTGTTCGTCGCGGTCCTCGGCCACCCATACGGCCCCAACCAGGAACGCGGCATCTTCCGCTCGACCGATGGTGGGCAGTCATTCGCGAAGGTCCTCTATAAGGACGAGAACACGGGCGGCTATGACGTGGATATCGACCCGTCCAACCCCGACATCGTGTACGCAACTCTCTGGGAGGCCCGGCAAGGGCCGTGGGAAAACGCCGCGTGGACCGGAACGAACGGCGGCATCTTCAAATCCACCGACGGCGGCACGACCTGGCGGCCGCTCACCAATGGCCTGCAGAACCTGGTGCAGGCGGAAGTGGCCATCGCTCCCAGCAATCCAAAGCGCCTGTATGCCTCGACGACTCCGGCCGGCGTTTATCGATCCGACGACGCGGGCGAAACCTGGGCGCGGGCGACGGCCGACAATCGGCCTGCGGGGCGCATTGGCGGGGGGGACCAATCATCTCCGGCAGTGGACCCGAAGAATCCGGACATCGTTTACATGGCGAGCACGGTGTGCTGGAAATCGATCGACGGCGGGAAAACCTGGTACGCCTTCCGCGGCGCCCCCGGTGGCGACGACTACCAGCGCCTCTGGATCAACCCGAACAATCCGGACATTATTCTGGCGGCCGCAGACCAGGGGGCGATCATCACCGTCAATGGAGGGCAATCGTGGAGCTCCTGGTACACCCAGCCGACGGCGCAGCTGTACCATGTCGCCGCGGATAACGCCTTCCCCTACCGTCTGTGCAGCGGGCAGCAGGAAAGCGGATCGGCTTGCGTCGCCAGCCGCGGTAACGACGGCCAGATCACGATGCGCGAGTGGCACCCGGTTGGAGTCGATGAATACGGCTACGCGGCGCCGGATCCGCTCAATCCGGACATCATTTACGGGGGCAGGAGGGTTTCGCGCTATGACCGGAACACCGGCCAGGTGCAGACTGTCGGGCCTCAAGCGGCCCCGGGCGAGGCAATCCGCACGTTGCGCACGGCGCCGGTCCTTTTCTCCCCCGTGGATCCCAGGCTCCTTTACTTCGCGGGAAACACCCTGTGGCAGACCCGCGACGCTGGAAACACCTGGACACAGATCAGTCCGGACCTTTCCCGCACGACCTGGGATCCGCCGCCGAGCATCGGCAAGTATCTGGAGACCGATGCGGCGCGGCCGGCACAGCGGGGTGTCATATACACCGTCGCCCCATCCTACCTGGACGTCAACCGCATCTGGGTCGGTACGGACGATGGGTTGATTCATGTTTCCACCGACGGCGGGAAAAACTGGATCAACGTGACACCTCCCGATCTCAAGCCATGGGCAAAAGTGTCGCTGATGGATGCCGGCCGGTTTGACCCCCTGACGGCATATGCCGCGATCAACACCATCCGGCTCGACGACATGCGTCCGCACATATATCGGACGCACGACGGCGGAAAAACCTGGACGCACATCACCAACGGCATTCCCGACGGGGAGACCGTAAATGCCGTGCGCGAAGACCCGAAACGCAGGGGACTCCTGTTTGCCGGCACGGAGCGCGCCGTCTACGTTTCCTTCGATGATGGGGACCACTGGCAGTCGCTGCGGCTGAACATGCCGGCGTCGTCGATGCGCGACCTGATCGTGAAGGATGACGATCTGGCGGTGGCGACCCATGGGCGCGGCTTCTGGATCCTCGACGACATCACACCGCTGCGGCAGCTCGACGCCAAGGTGGCGGCGGCGGAGGCATTCCTGTTCAAACCGCAGACTGCCATCCGGGTGCGATGGGACATGAACACCGATACCCCGGTGCCCCCCGATGAATCGAACGGGCAGAATCCGCCGGAGGGGGCCATCGTCAATTACTTTCTGAAATCGGCCGTGTCGAACCCCATCACGCTTGAAGTATTCGATGCCGCCGGCGGTTTCGTGCGTCGCTATTCCAGCGACGACCCGGTCGAGAAGATCGATCCTTATACCACGCCGGTTCCGGCATACTGGTACCGGCCCCCGCGGGTGCTTTCGACCGCCGCGGGCATGCACCGGTTTTTCTGGGATATGCGCTATCAGGCGCTGCCGGGCGGCGGCGGGGGTCGAGGTGGCGGCGGCGCCCTTCCCATGCAGGCCATCGGTCATGATACCGCGCCGGCCTCCAACGCGCCGTGGGCGCCCCCGGGCCAATACACGGTCAGGCTGACCGTCAACGGGAGGACATACTCACAACCGATCGCTGTCGGGATGGATCCGCGCGTACAGACTCCGGCAGCAGTTCTGGCACTGACCGGCTCGTGGTCGACGCAGCTCTACCAGGGCGTGCTTGAATCGCAGGCGGCTCTGCAGCAGCTGCAGGCGATCCGCGACCAGGTACGCTCGCTCCGGGAGAAGGCCGGCGAAAGTGATGTGGCGAAGGCGCTGGCCGCGTTCGATCAGAAGGCTCAGGATCTCCAGGGCTCAGGAGGCGGAGCCGGAGGGAGAGGAGGCCGTGGCGGAGGCGCCCCAGCCGGCGCGGGTGCGGGAAGAGGCGCAGGCGGGGCCGGCAGAGGTGGAGGAGCTCCGGCCGGCGACACCGGTGATACGCTCTCATCGATCGGTGGAGCCCTCAGCCAGCTCATCAGCCCGTTGCAGGCGGCCGATGCCATGCCGCCGGCGCAGACCGTCAGCTCGATCAACGACCGCCTAAGATCCTTTGCGGTTCTGATGTCACGCTGGACAACAATCAGGACTGTGGATATTCCGGCATTGAACGGCCAGCTCAAGCAGGCCAACCTCCCTTCAATCGAGATCAAGTAAAAATGGAGGTGTGCTCCGCAAAAAAGTCATCCGTGCTGCTTTTGCGGCCAATTGGGAGTGAACGCTGGCGCGTAAGACGATTGAACCAAAGCGCAGGCGCCAATAGAGAACGGGGCTCGGATGCATGCGATTATTGGCATTCAGAAGATTGCGGCTCTGTGTATCATTGCCAGCGTGAATATTGCACCCAGCAGACGTGGGAATGTGGAGGGACTCCCGGTTATCTTTCGAGTAAGTGCATTTTCGAGGAATCTACCTGCCTCTGCGAGTTTTGGTTTTCCTCAGCGTGTCCTTGTGGGTGTTCAGGGGAGTACGAAGATGGAATCCCGAGCCCGTTAGATCGCTAGAGGCGGCAAGGAGTTTCCCATGCACTTTCATCAATTGCCGTCGTCAGTCCCCGTCGCGCGCACAGCAGCTTCAAGCTGGGGGCTGCATCAGATCAAAGCGTTCATAAATTCTTGGACGATATGCAGTCGCCTCAGCCAAGGCAATTGCAGTATACTTCATTGAAACAAGGGGATTCCGAGTGGGGAAACCGTTGCAGGCACCTTGCTTGTCCTACATGATGAGTCTTAGCTTTTTTTCTCAGGAGGTTCATGAGAATCATGTCCGCTAAAACCATTACCAAATCTAGGCTTGCTTGGACCGGCATCCTGATCGTAATTATTAGCGCATTGATTTTCCTTCCACGGATAAAAAATCGCATGGCCCAGAATGAGGAGGGCAGTAGAGGCCCGGAGAAGTCCAAGGCATCGTCTGGGAGTATAAATAACCAGTTTCCGATGGGATCCAAGGCATCCGTAGCTTCTGCTTCATCCGGGAGCGAAGAGACTGGCCATTTGATGGTTTTCCGCGTCTTGGATGCAGCAACTGGACGAGGAATCGCAGGGGCTACTGTAATAGCCAGGAAATTGACCGAATCAGGTTCAGAGATGGAAACAGACAAAAATGGGCAATGCGTAGTTCCCGTTGCCGATTTTTCCGCTGTTGCTGTGCGAGCAGCGGGATATGTTTCCCGCGTACTGTTGTTTCGTCCCAATGATGAATACCCGGCTGAATACACATTCAAGCTCGAAAAGGGCATCGCTGTTGGCGGCTACGTCTGTGGTGAAGATGGGAAATCGATTAAGGATGCCAAGCTCAATATCAAAGCGGTCTCGCCACCTTCCTCTTTCGCGAAACCCACTGATCGCGAGGTCATGTACGGTACGCTCGGTGCTCAAACAGACGCCTCAGGCCACTGGATCTGCGATGAAGTGCCAGTCGCAGTTCAGACCATAGAACTCCAGCTGACTCATCCCGAGTACCTACCTTGCGAATACACTACCGACCCGGCGCTGATCCAAATCCCATCCCTCAGCATTCAGTCGGTGGCGCTAAGCGAACTCAAATCAGGCAAGGCGTTGCTGCGGATGAAACCTGGATTTCTGATCACGGGAACCGTGACCGACGAACGCGGAACAGGGATCGATAGCGCGCAGGTTGGCCGCATTGATAAGGGTGTTCCTGCATCTGACTGGCAAACCGTTTCTACAACATCGGGTGGCCGATTTTCTTTCACGGGGACAGGCTCCGGCCAACTTATGCTCGTAGTTCAGGCGAGCGGTTATGCTCCAGCCACAAAAAATCTCGAAGCCGCACCGCGCATGCCACCGGTGGAGATTCGCTTGGAGAGAGGCCAAATTGTGCGCGGGCACGTGATTGATGAGGAGGGGAAACCTGTTGTCGGAGCACAGGTCATCTGCTTGCGTGATGTTGATTATCCACTCACCTGGAAGGGCAGGACCGATCCCGACGGACGATTCTTTCGGGATTCCGCTCCAGCAAAATCCCAGAAGTATGGGATTGTGGCCGAAGGTTTCCATTACGAAGAAGAGCACGTTCTGGAGCCTGGGAAAGAAAACGAGATCCGGCTCCGCCGCCTTTTGAGTATCCACATTTCCGGAAGGGTGATTGACGCGAAGACGAAGATGCCGATCGACAAATTCAAGGTCATGGCGAGTTCAGATAATTGGAGAGGAGTCGATGCATCGGCGGAGGGGCGAAATGGGGAGTTTGTACTTTTCCTGAATGACATGTCGCTCAGCGGGGAGGCCGCAAGCCGCTTTGCTTTGAGACTGGAAGCGGAGGGTTATCGGCCGGACCTTGATCAATCGATTGAATTCAAAGAGGGTGACCGAAAACTGGAGATTACCCTGGTTCGTGCCGACGGGTTGTCCGGCGTGGTGCGCATGGCGGGAGGCGCTGTGGTCGCGGGCGCCAGTGTATTCCTCTGTGGGGGACAAAGCGCCTCAGGCCCTCCGAATGCTCCAAAGAGACCCGCCATTGCGACCATGAGCGGCCTGAACGCCGTGAGTGCCCCATCGGGCCGACTCTTCAACGCGAGTGTCAAAAGCGATGAAGATGGCAAGTTCACCTTCGATCCCATGCCTGAAGCTCACACGGTCGTGGCAACCCATGAAAAGGGTTTTGCGGTGGCAAAAGCGGAGCAATTTCCTGCTTTAATGACGCTCGATCTGGAACCGTGGGGGCGGATCGAAGGCGTACTTCGAGTCGGCAGCAAGCCCGGCGCAAAACAGAGAGTGGCGCTCGTATCGTTGGTACCTGCATTTCGTCCTGCCGGTCTCGATGTCCGTCTGGCTGCGCTTTCCGACCAGGATGGCAAATTTGCCTTTGCCACGGTTCCCCCCGGCGAGTATCGCATTTCACTGGAATCTATGGCTGCTGCAGGCTCTCAGTCCACAATCGCCGCTGTTCGGTCTGGAGAAACCTCCGAGGTTACGTTGGGGGGAATGGGGAGACCTGTGATTGGTCGTGTTGTAGTCATTGGAATCGATTCGCAAATCGACTGGAGCCGTGTCGGACATGCGTTGGTCCGCAAGTTGCCAGATGTACAAGTACCGAGCCGTGCGGACATCGCGGCATACAATGCATGGGCTGAGACCGAGGAAGGCAGGAACCGAATTAGGTTACAGCGCCAATACGGTTTCAGGATCGAGCCTGACGGGTCGTTCCGAGTGGAGGATGTCGAGGCAGGCACCTACACCATGAACATTCTCGTGCCTCCAAATCCGGGGCATCCAATGGCGAGTATCCGGACGGAGATTGTCGTTCCGGAAATTCCCGGCGGGCGTAGCGACACTCCGTTGGATCTCGGTGTCCTGAAACTGCAATTCCCGGTAAGGCTAATTATAATGGGTCTTCAGCGAATTCTGTGGGTGGATTCCGATCACAAAGCGGGCGGCTAAAGGGAAAATCCCCGCTCCTGGCGAACCTGGGACCGATTTGCACGCGCCACGGAAGCGGCCGAGAATCCGGCACCCAAATCCGGCCACGAGGCAAACGTCGCTAACGCCCAGCATTAGAATATTTTGGAGCATGATGGCTCTCAATTTCACCCACAAATTCCGCTGAGGAGGCATTATATAATCAGATCCCAGGAAGAGAATAGGAATCCAGAGCCCATTGTTGTGGTAGGACCGTTTGAAGCGAGCCGCTGGCGCAGCGCCCCCAGGCCGCTCACTACGGGTTTTCTATCGTCGTGGTGGATGGGAAAAACAGTGGCAAATGACTTAGATTTGGCTGGACCTGATGGTAGTTCATGAAAAACGTGCCGCAGTCTCGTTCAAAAACCAGGTCAAGCACCCCGTGCCGCTGCTCATGATCCAGCCGGCGAGGATCACAAGAAACAACTGCAATGACTGCAAAAGAGCTTTCACATTTTCCCCCGGATGCGCGGTGAGAACTGCAGCATCCGTCATCCATGGTTGCCTGTCAAGCATCCCACTCGTTCTTGCTGGCACCCGTGGCAAATTACTCCATTACAAACATACAATCATTTCCGGCTCGGCCGAATATTTTGACCTTACGGGCCCCGATAAAAGGCGTAGGAGCCCACCTTTCGCCATAATCATTCTATAGGGGGCATCCTCCTCACTAAGGTAGTGGCCATATCTTGTGGCCCTGTGGTGTCGCCCAGTCCGATCTCCTGGAGGGCACTCAGGAGCCGTTTTGTCATATCCAGGAGGTCCGAGCCGAGGCTCCGCTCGTTTCGATGCCTTTGCGGCATACGCGCCAATGGGACAACCGGCTCGGACAATAAAGATGCCAGCATTTCGTGAATGCTACCAGACGGAGGCGAAACCTGAGTCAAGTGGATAGCTCCGTCATTTTGGTTCGCACCCTCAATTTATCACAAACACCCTAACTGGAATATGCATTTCAGATAATGTCCTGCTACTAGTTTTTAGTACAACCTCGCTTATATGGTATCCCAAAGCAACCGCCGTATTTATGAAGACAAATTTGAATTTTTTCATATTACTTCCAGGTATGGGAATCACAGAGGTGTTACGCAATGAATTGAATCGTGGTGATGAAACCGTTCCGCACATTCCCCATCCAGGGGAACTGCCGCATTGATTCCGCAAAATCCTGCCGTATAGCGCCGCGTGCGTCACTGCGCGCTTGTTGATTCCCTCAACAATTGAATAGGATTGTCGACCGTAGGAAAGGAGTATGGGCGGTGGCCAGGCCTCTCTTTGCCGGATTGCGCCTAAACCACCACCCCCCAAAAACTACTGGTCATTCTACATAGCCTTGCCGGCACTGTCGAGCAACTCTGCGCCAAAAGCGCGGATGCTCCCTCTCTTGAAAATCTTCGTCCCACTCATTGTGTCACCTGTGGCCAGGCCGCCCGGAATGCCGAAGGGGTTCTGCAGGTGGTAGGCCACGGCATGTACTCCCGCCAGGTCTGCGGTCTGGTAGAAACGGGCTGGATCATCATCTGGATCCGCCGGTTTCTCTGCCTGGCTTGCGGCCACACGATGAGCCTGTTGCCGGACTGGCTGCACCCGTGGCGCTGGTATGCAGGCACGGTCATTATCGAGGCTCTATTTCGTCACTGCATTCTCCTGGAATCAGCGGTCTCGATCGGCGCGCGGTTTGGCCGGCCTGAAGATGCCGTGGAATGGAGAAGCCTCCGACGCTGGCGAGAACAGCTTCTGATTTCTCCGACTTTATGGGGCTGGCTGGGTCCCCGGTTGGGTGTCACAAAGCCTGCCGCCAATAGAAATGAAGGGAAAACCCGCCTGGAACGCCTCCTTGCCGAAGGAGGCTGCATTGCTCGATCCGGCATCCTGGCGCTGGAAGAAGTATCCGGCGCTGTGCGCAAAACCCTCCGGGATCTGGTCCACGATCGCAAAAAGGCGTGGTCTTTGAAGTCATTCCTTCCAGGTTTTTTGTCATCCGATTCCTCTGTCCGATTGCGCCCGGCTTCGCCCACAGAGAAAGACTCTGGCCCGGACCCGCCTTGATGGAGATGCTGTGCGGCATCATCAAAAACCATCTCAGGAGGAACTCATGAATGATGATGACCGCATAAAAGAGGCTCTTTTCCGCCACGCAGTGCTCGGTGACATACTCAGCCGCAAACTCCGGTGGGGAGAACTGCGCCCGTTGTTGACCGAACTGTCCGAAAAAACCTTTGAAGACCACCGTGGCCGTCCCCGCCGGATGGCATACGGCACTCTGGAGGAATGGTATTACAAGCACCGCCAGAATGGATTCGAGAGCTTGAAGCCATTATCCCGCTCCGATCAGGGTTGCAGCCGGCGCCTGTCGCCCGAACTCGAACAACTGGTGATCGATCTCAAACGCGAGGATCCGGGGCGTTCGGCGCCGCTGATCCTGCGTGAACTGGAACTGGCCGGCCGCATCAACCGCGGCGAGATGAGCGTCTACCCCATCCAGCGGTTGCTGCGTCAGTCACGGTCTCTCCGGTCCCACGCATGGAACTGGATGTTCCTGCGCGCTTTCGCTGGCAGGCCTCGATGTGCGGAGAACTGTGGCAGGCCGATGCCCTGCACGGTCCCGCGTTCATCAATCCGGCTACGGGGCGTCCCCAGAAGGCCATCATCTTCGGCCTTCTCGATGATCGCAGCCGGATCATCCCTTATCTGGAAGCCGGTTTCGGCGAAACCGAACATCGTTTTCTCACCGTGCTTCACAGCGCGATTGCCCGTAGAGGGATTCCACGCCGGCTGCTCCTGGACAATCATGCCAGTTTCACCGGCCATGACCTGCGCCTTCTAGTGTGCCAAGCTCGACATCCACCTGGTGCATAGCCGTCCCGGGGACGGTCCGTCGAAGGGAAAAATCGAACGATTCTGGAGATCATTCCGCCAAAGCCTCCTGAGTCGCCTGGATCTGAAAAAGGTCACAACGATCGACGAACTCAACCTGCGCATCTGGAGTTACGTCGAAGCCGAGTACCACTGCCGGCCGCATTCTTCTCTTTCCGGCAAAACACCCCTCGAGGTCTGGGAGAGTGACAGCGACGACATCCGCTGGGTGACGGACCACAGCCGTCTCGAACAGGCTTTCATCGGCGAGGTTGAACGACAGGCTCGTAATGACTCCACCATTCAGTGGCGCGGCGTCTTCTTATGAAGTGCCTCCTTATCCGAGACGCTGCAAGGTTCGGCTGCGATATTCCTTGCTTGATACAAGCCGTGTCAGTCTCCTGGACGGCAACGTCGAGACTCCTCTTCGCGCCGTCAACCCCGTGGCCAACGCGCACCGGAGCAGGAATGTTTCCGCTCCC
>CAWGRQ010000042.1:0-74391 GCA_963824985.1 Terriglobia bacterium | reverse complement strand
CGCAGGTATGTTTGTTATGATGGAGCACCTCCCTCCCAGGCGGCCGGTCGTCAAGCTGCTCTATTTCATTCGAATCTATCTTCTCGGCAGCAGAGGCGTCAGATCTTTCGCCTGCTCCGAAGGAAAAGGAATTGCGCAGTTTTTTTCCGGAGGTTGGAACGGTTATTTCTCCTGGCGGGAAAACCAAGGCAGTCTTCGGCTATAAGCCAATCATGGACAAAAATATCGAAGGAGTACGAGCATGAGCCTGCTAGCCCTCGCGAGGGATGTTCTAGGCGATGCCCTCATGATCACCGGCTTCGTTTTCGCCATGATGCTCCTCGTGGAGTACATGAACGTGGCTACGGCCGGGCTGGCAGCCCGGTGGCTCGAAAAGCAAGGGGTCTTGGGCTACGCCGCCGTGGTCCTTGTGGGCAGCTTTCCCGGGTGCCTGGGGGCGTTCACCGATGTTACGCTTTACATCCACCGGATCATCCCCCTCGGCGCGCTCGTGGGAAGCATGGTGGCCGCCTCGGGGGACGAAGCCTTTGTGATGCTGGCGATCATGCCGAGAACGGCGCTCCTGCTCTTTGCCGGCCTATTCCTGTATGGCTTGGGCCTCGCGTTCGTGGTGGATAAGGCCGGCGATAGGCTCGCGGCTGCTTGGGAAATCCTTCGCCGTCAGATCCTCCGGCTGGCCCAATCTCAGCGACAGCGCTGCGCAATGGCGGGAGGCGTGCGAGAATGCGCTTGACGATTGCGCGCACAAAGAAAGATCGTTCCATTACTATGATCTGTTGGAGGGTGTATCGATGAAGAGCATTACCGTTACGTTTCCCGGCGGAAAACGGGTCGACGCGCACTATGACGGGCGCACGGTCCAGACGGACCAATCCGTGAAGAACGGCGGTGAGGGATCAGCCCCCGAACCGTTCGACCTGTTTTTCGTGTCCATGGCCACCTGTGTCGGGATCTACGCACTGGAATTCTGCAATGCCCGGAAGCTGAACACCGAGGGCCTGGGGGTTCGCCTTCAAGCGGAACGCGATCCCGAAAAGAAGCTGTTCACCCCGATTCGCATCGAGGTCACGTGTCCGCGGGACTTTCCCGAAGAACTCAAAGGGGCCGTCCTCAAGACCGTCAACCTGTGCACGGTCAAAAAGCATATCGTCACTCCCCCGGAATTTGAGGTGGTACTCATGGATTAGCCGGCAAGACCAGCATCGCCATTGCCGCTGTCTCACATCACAAGGTGTAAGTATATGAAGATGTAAATAGCACTCCATCAGAAGAAACGGAGAGAAGGATCATGCGATCCGCGAACGTGCTTGGCTTTGTCGCCCTACGGGTCTTTTCTGAGGGCAACGTCGGCGGGCGGGTGGCTGATCCGGTAAGCAGGCCCCTGTCACTGTTGCTCTGGCTGATTCTCTCGGCGGCTTCGGGGGGCCATTGCGGGTCAACCGCACGTTTTTTTTCGCCTCGTTTGAACAATTGCGACGCCAGGAGAGCGGATTCACCCGAATTGGCATGAATCCCGGGGTTCTGGGCTTGACGCCGCAACAGCAGGCACTCGCGGCCGGCCAACCCTCCCATCCCGCCGTCCGCGCCGCTATTCGCGGCTCCGCCATCGCCCGGACCGGGCTCGATCCCGATACCCACGCCCCTCCTGCTTACAAGGCCACTCCGCTCGAAGGTCTCGGGGGAGTTTATCCGATAAGCCAGAGGACTGGCTATTACATGCTGCGTCTGGACCACGAGGCCTCTGCCGCGCACCGTCTGACGGCCCGGCTCAACTACGCTCACGACAAGCTCAGTTCCCTCGAGGCTCAGAACGTGGTCTGAACGCCTGGGGGCAAGCCTTCAACCGACGGATCGCGGGTGTCCCGTCCACAGAGACCATGCGGGTGGGACGGCCGCGATCCGTGCCTCCTGCGGCGACCTCGATCATGCCAAATGAAAAGCGATAAAGGGCTTTCCCTTTTTTCTCATGCATTTCAGACCATCTCAGATGTCTATTCGCTTTCCTCCTTTATATCAGGTCCGCAGCCTGGAGCAGGGTCTGATTACCGAGGATATCCGGCATGGGGCCGTCCGCGATGATTCTACCCTTGCTAAGCACAAGCGTGCGGGAAGTGATCATGCGCAGGAAATCGAGGTGATGGCTGGTCACTATCGTTGTAACGGCGAGCTTTGCCAATAAACCAGCAAGCTGACGCACCGACCGCCCATCCAGTTCAGCCGTGGGCTCATCCAACAGCAGAAGCTCCGGCGACGTGCTCAAGGCTGCGGCAATCGAGGCGCGTTTCTGCTCGCCGATGCTCAGCCTGGTTGCCGGACGGCCCGCTAAATCACCTAGGCCGAGCTTATCCAGCTTATCCAGAGCCATGCGCCGCGCCTCGGTTATCCCTACACCACGATTGACCAGTGGAAGAGCCACATCGTCCAAGAGCGCGGGCATGAACAGCTGGTCCTCCGGATTCTGAAAAACCATGGCAATCCGCTCCAGTGCTCTCTTGCTGATTTCTTCCCCAAAAAAGCGGATAGACCCGCTGGCTTTGAGCAATCCCAAAAGGCACCAGAGGAGTGTGCTCTTTCCGGCTCCATTTCCGCCGACGATCCCCAGGTATTCGCCTTCCGGTACGCGGAAATCGATGTTTTGCAGGAACCGGCCGGCTCCGCTCGAAGCTGAAATTCAACCCTGCCACCTCAAGGACAGACTTCACTCTACAAGTCCTTTCAACAAAAGGGCCGCATAGAAGCGCTCGGCTCGGATCCCGGCGCGCCCAAACAACGAGACCAGCGCAGCCGTGAGAGACCGGAAAGCCCAGTGGCCGCAAGTCTGCGGGACCGCGCGCGATCTCGCGTGGAGCAGACGGCCTGCTTCCACAACCAGGATCGATGCAAAATGACGGACGAACAGTAAATAGAAGATAAAGGCCGAGGCCCGCGATTCCGGGCGGATCGCGCCTGCAAGCCCAGACCAAGGCACCCAACGGAATGCCGCCGTGGTGAGCCAGAAGACGGCCAGGGTCTTTGCGGCAACCATAGGCTCGGGCCGGCGATAGAGCCACTGAAGCAAGATCAGGGTCAGGACAAACAGCGCGACCGGTAGCATCGCGCGCATCGCTTTGGAAAGGCTTCGCCATGACCCGATGTTGAGCACAAGGCTTACAGGCAGCGCAGCGATCACCCACCCAATATCGCGCATGAACGCCACCGCAACGGCAGCCGACAGTACCAGCAGCGCAGGCATGAAGGATATGGGCTTCATTTCAGGATTTCTCTGCACGCACGAAATACCAATCGGAATTCTCCTCTGCCTCGATCGCCACCGCCCCCAGGTCCTTCAACATTTGAGCCAGGACTGCCGCAGGGGGAAGAAAATCGACCTTCACAGGGCCTTCGAGGCTGCCGTGAAACGCATTCAATTCGCGGCTGCCCATCAGGTGCCCCACACAAAAAACACCACCAGGACGCAGAATCCGAATTATCTGGCGCAGGGCGGCAGACTTGTCGGGCATGTGAGGAAGCACGCTGAAGCAAACAGCCAGATCAAAGCATGCGTCAGAAAAGGGCATGGCCTGCGCATCTGCACAGACACGGCCGATGCTGGTGCTCGGGAACTTGGTCGAATTGACCCTAAGCATATCTTCCGCCAGATCAAATTCCACCAGGCGGGTTGCAG
Organism: Terriglobia bacterium; assembly: GCA_963824985.1. Taxonomy (GTDB): domain Bacteria; phylum Acidobacteriota; class UBA6911; order UBA6911; family UBA6911; genus JAFNAG01. The sequence goes on along the minus strand of CAWGRQ010000042.1, from coordinate 70,727 downwards.
AGCCATAGAGGTTCAGCAATTCAGGCACGAGAATGCCGGTGCCGCAGCCGACATCGAGGACGCGTCGAACTCCGGCTCTATGGGACCGCTTCAAAAATGTCGAGATCCTGCCGGCAGAATTCGGTGCGGCGGGGATGCAATCCCATTCGGTGGCAAGGCTGTTGAAATAAGGACGTCTAGGATCTGTCTTCATCTGGAAGGAGTATTCCTTTCCTTGCTCTTATTCCGCGCACGACCAGCGGGACAACCACAAGCTGCAATGCCACACCCGGAAATCCCTGAATGAGGCTCGCGGTCGATATCACTGCGGGTGGCAGGCCAAAATTTCCAGCCATCAGCCACATCAATCCGGCCGAGACCATGCGATCCAAGCCCACAGCGACAACCAGGGCGGGCCAGATCCGGGGCTTGCTGAGACGATAGATCACGGCTGCGGCCGCGGCCATGAGCGCGCCTTCGATCGACATCACCAGGGCGATCGGAGGATAGAACGGCGGCATGCCGGTCAACAATCCGCTTGCCACAGGCACGAGCGCGCCGGTCAGCGCCGCCCAGGGAAGAAGCGAGAGAAAACCGTTGAGCAGGATCGGGAGCAGCATGGGAAGGAATTTGCTTCCCAGGCCCGCCATGTGAAAAACCATCGGCAGCGTGATGCCGAATGCCGCCATGACGGCGCTCATGACCATGGACCGCAGTGCTTCCGCTTTCATAGTAATGGTCAGAACCTGAAGTTGAATCCACCGATCGCGTTGATGCCGGGCATTGGATAGCCCGCAACAACCTGGTAACTGCGATTGAAAAGGTTATCCAGCGTGATGAAAGCACTCACTTTTCTTCCCAACGGCGCCGTGCACTTTAATGTGATAACGGTATATTCCCCCAGTGGCTGCGTTCTGGCCGCGTCGGCCCAGGTGCGGCCCACCGAGGTTCCACCGAGGTTCAGGAAGATCCGCCCGGCGTCGAGATCCAGCGAGTAGTTCAGCTTGTGGGCCGGGACATAGGGCGCGAGATTCGTAGAACGGAGGTATGCGTACCCGGAGGTGAGACTCAATCTGCGCAGTGGCTGCCAGCGGCCATTGATTTCCATCCCACGATTGAGGGCCTGGCCTCCGTTCTCCAGTTTCAGATTCGGAAATCTGCCGGTCGTAATGATCAAATTACTCGCATCGGCGTAATAGCCGGTGATCCAAGCCAGAAGGGACTGGGTGGGACGCATCTGGAACGTAGCCTGGTAGTTCCACAGGCGCTCGGGCTTCAGAGCGGGATTGGGCGCCGGAAAAAGGTAGAGTTCCCGGATGGTAGGGTTCCGAAAACCTTTGCTCATGGCGGTCGACAGCGAATACTTTTCGCCGAACTTGTAGATCGCGCCGAACTCCGGGACAGCCACTCCGCCGTAAAGCGAGTTGTGATCGTAACGAAAGCCTGCGTTCAGAATCAGCGCAGATGAAACGGCGAAGTGCGCCCGCGAAAAAACGCCCCCTTCTGATACGTGGTGTTCACCGTAATCCAGAGAGGTTTTGATGTTCCGGGCCCGTCCGCCATATCGAATGACATCCGTCCCGGCCTCGACCGTGAGCCTTGGCGTGATCAGATAATTTTGTTCGAGCCGGAAACCCTGGGTTGCATCTACAGAACGGAATCCGTCCCAGAGCATGTGATGACCATAACTGGAGTAGAAGCTAGCCGAACCCCATGTGCGCGCGCCCGAGTTTTCCAGCGCTACGTTGAACCCGCCGCGACCGACATTGGCAAAGCGGCCAGACGTGAGCGCGCTGACCGGCCCGGGATCCTCGACGTTGAAGTGGCCGTAGCGGCCCTGGAGTGAAATTCTCCAGATCGACGACAGGTCGTATCCGAGCGCGAGAGTGCCATGCTGGTTGTGGAAAGCCGAGTTGGGGCGGTCCCCGGAAGTATGCTCGATTCCTGCCGTGAGATGATAGAAGCCGCGCCCGATTCGGGAGCCGTGAGAGAGTCGGTGCTGGCCCGTATTGAAAGACCCGAAACTGGTCGTGAATTCGGTAAGGGTGCCTTCCCTGACCGGCGCCGGTTTTATCTCTATGGCCCCGCCCATCGCTCCGCTACCATAACGAACGGAAGCGGGCCCCTGGGTAACAGACAAACTTCCCACATCGGACAGTGTATAGAAGTCCGGAATCGGATGACCCATCAATCCCATGTAGTCGGGCCGCCCATCGACTACGACGAGCACCTGAGTGTTGGGGGAACCCCCCATGCCACGAATCGATACCGCGCCGGATGGGCTGTTGAGCCCGTAGCCCATGACGCCGCGCCGGGTGACATAGGCGCAGGGGACAAGCTTGTCCACGGCATCGAAGACGGTGCGCGCGCCGCCGCGGTCGATCTCGAGGGCCGTCCGTTCGGTCGTGCCCGTTGCCGCACCCTCCTCACGTACGACCACCTCAATGATGGTGTGCACCGTCGCCGGCCTCAGCCGCACGGTCAGCTCCCTGCCGGGTACGACATCCAGCTTCAGATCGCAAGGATCAAAACCGGCTGCGGTCACGCGGATGTCTGCCGGCATCACGACTTGTGCAACCAACTCGCCTTTTTCATCGGTCTGCTTTGAGATGAGCTTGCCCTGGCTGCGAATCGTAACGGCGGCGCCGACAATGACCTTTTCCTGCGGGTCCACCACGCGAATCCTGATTTCCTCGGCCCAGGCGGGCAGCGCGCCGAGGCTGAATATCACAAGAAGAAGATCCAGGCGCTTCATGACCTATCCTCCCGATCTCAGTATTACGTCCATTGAAATCGTAATACTAAGATTGCGCGGCTTCGAGAGTCAAGTTGTTTGTCGTCTCCGCAGAATAAAGAAACTGGGCATCCCCCTGCCCGAGCCGGACGGCCGTTCCCGTCACGAACGGAAGTAGTAGCGCGATTGCGCCTATCATATACAGTTATAGTAGCTATAACGCTACTCTTTGGCTTGCCGCCCTCTCCTCGAAATTCACCTTAACTCATTTAATTACAAGGGATGATTGTATTTTGTGAGGCGCGGATGCGATTGGTGCCGCGATTGCTTTTATGCCATACGTGAATGACGGCCGGGGCCTTGGATGATGAAGACGGCTTTTGCATATTGGGACAATCGAATCGCGCCGGTTATCGACATCGCCCGGCAGATTCATGTCGTCGAAGCCGAGTCGGGACGAATCATTGCAACGAAACAAAGGAGTCCTGGCGGACGACCTGCCGGTTCAGAAGGCTGATCCGCCTCGCGGAGCTTGATGTCGGCACGCTGGTTTGCGGCGCGATTTCCAGGCCTTTGCACGAGATGGTCGCCGCTCACGGCATCGAGGTGATCCCGTTCGTGGCCGGCGACCTCAGCGAGGTCATTCAGGCCTGGCTCGGTGACAAATTGGAGCACGACACCTTTGCCATGCCCGGTTGCTGCGGGCGCGGTCGAGACCGGCGACGGGGAATGCGCGGCGTGAACGAGGAAGAATTCCTGATGAATGGAAGAAAACGTGGCGGAATGGGTCAAGGCGGACGGAGCCGAGGTCAAGGCGGACAGGGTCGAGGTCGCATGGGCGGTCCCCTTGCGGGGGGCGCTGCCGGCGCTTGCCTGTGTCCGAAATGCGGGCATCGTGAATCGCATGAACAGGGAGTGCCCTGCGTACAGAAGCAGTGCCCGAAGTGCGGTACTGCAATGACAAGGGAATAATAAAAACCGAAAGGAGGCTATCACTATGCCAGCAGGAGACAGAACAGGTCCGAGGGGAATGTTTCCCAGAAGCGGTCGCGCAGCCGGATACTGCGCGGGTTTTGAGATGCCCGGGTATGCGAATCCCGCTCCGGACAGAGGATTCGGGATGGGTTCCGGACGGGACCGGGGATTTGGCGGCCGTGGTGGGGGTGGCCGTGGAGGGCGACACATGTTCCACGCAACCGGGAAGCCGGGGTGGATGCGTTTCGGCCGGTATGCCGCGCCTTATCAGAAGCCCGATCCCAACCTGGAGAAACAGGCGCTCGAGAACGAAGCCGAGGCCCTTCAATCGGAACTCGACTCCGTCAAAAAGCGCCTTGCCAAAATCGAGGCCGAAACCGCGGCGGAATGACCGCCACCTGTCTGGACACGGCTTCGGCGGAGGCGGGCGCCCCGCATGCGATGCCGCCGCGGCGATAAAACGGGCACGGACGGTGCCCCGAATATAGAAAGGAGTCACGATGGCTGATCAGCCGCAAGGATGTGCTCGTGTGACCGGGACTGTTGTTGAAGACCGGGTGGACAGTCAACTCGCCGTGAGGCAGCACTGATGATTCGCGACGTCATTCTCTGTCCGGACCGTTGCCTGGAGACACCCTGCGATCGGGTCACGGAGTTCGACAATTCCGGCCTGCACCAGCTCGTGGCAGACCTGTTTGAGACCATGTATTTTCACGAGGGTGTAGGCTTGGCCGGGCCCCAGATCCGCGTCATGAAACAGGTGGCGGTGATCGACCCATCCTCTAATTATAGTCGAGGCGGGTTTTCTCGTCCGTTAGCGTTGGCTTCAGGATTTCATTCCATACAGGATCCGCCCAGGTCCCAAGATCGGAATGGATGCGGTAGTATTTCTCCGGAATCGGGTGTGTGCCGATTACCGTCTTCAATCCGTACCGCGACTCAATGAACTCCTTGAAGAAACTGATGTAGGGACAGGGTGGGTACCCGACCACCAGCCCTGTAGCCAGGTGCACGACCTCTGCGCCGTTCTTTTGCATTTCTTCGGGCGCATATTCGATGTTGCCGCCCGGACAGCCCGCGCAAGTCGTATACCCGACGAGTTCGATCTCCTGATCACGATACACTTCAAATGCTCCTTCGCGATTGCGCAGGGCACGGAAGCATTTGCCCCCCGCGCAGGTGTGATACCTGTGACATATGATGATTCCGATGCGTATCCTCTCACCCATGCTCTCCTCCTCGGTCTGGTGGAACCCGGGCTGAAATCAGCGTCAGGCGACTTCCACGCCAATTCTATCCATACGAACACCCGGCCGCCTCCGAACGCGCGCAGGCACCAGTTTGCGAACCCGAATGTCATGAGCCGCGAGCATCCGCAACAATTGCCTGCCGGCTGATGGAAAACCGAAACCCTTCGGGGGTCTGCCTGCTACTCCAAATCGCGCAGTTCCTGCTCGATCCTCTCTTCATCACGCGCATTGAAGGGAGGGGATGTTGCTGCAGCCGGCCTCGACCCCAGCCAGCGCCTGATGATCAGTGAAAGCCCCAGAATGGCGGTAATTCCAAACAACCATGGCAGGATGTAAAGGACGAGGTTGAAACCGCGGGCAGGCGGGCTGGTCAGGATCCGCACTCCATATCTGGCCACATAGGTGTCGAGAATTTCCTGCTCCGACCTGCCCTCGCCCAGCATCTTGCGGATCTCCCGTCTCATTTCCTCTGCCACTGGGGAAAGATGCTGCGAAACAGGCTCAGCCCAACAGCAGGGAGCCATCAGCTTGCCTTCGATCCGCCGGGCAGTCTCGTCAATGGTTTGATCTCTTCCTTGAACGGGCGGAACCGCAATCACCAGGCATCCAATCAATGAAAGCACTCTTAGGAATGTATATTTCATCTTGATCTCACCAGATTCATGCCAAGGAGCTTTCAGCTCGATGATAGCACGCGTGTCTAATCTACGAGAACAACAACCTCGAACGCACCGCCTGGGCGGCCTTGAATCTCCGGTTTACGGATAAAATCACTGCCTATAGCCAGACGACCTGCACGGAAGCCTCGGCGGCTCTTTCCGGTCTAACACTGGATCCAACAAAAGTACGCGGAACTCCTCCCGGATTCGACTACGTGGCCTTATCAGACCTGGAGAACTATTCTCGGCTCCGGGTGCGCTGGTGGTACCCCGAGGCGGGTGTGCGCCAAATGCTGCGCCAGCAATTCATCATGGAATATGCCATGACCTATCAAAACTACCAGGACAAACAGCCCTATCTCGTGGATATGACGGGGAAAAATCTGGGCTTTATCCTGCGCCTTAACTGGCTCTTCTAGGGCCCGTTTCCCCTTTTCCCTCCCGGGGGCACGGCAGATCCGTGCCCCCGAGTTTCCATGGAATCGCTCGAATTTGTGACTCCTCAAACTTTCCAGACATCCGCATCGTCTCCTATGGGACGCGCACCGGTATCGCCTGGGGGTCAACTACGAGAGTCTACCGGTGAATAATCCCCGATGTCCGGTGGCAACATATCACAGGGACGGCTCGATGCGCCTCGACGGCAACGGCGGCGGATCGGCGAATTACTAGCCCAAAAGCTTCGGAGGGCCGGTCGAAGACGCGCGCTTCGAGGGGCTGGTCATTGTCATAGGGGTTTTACTCCTGTTTCTTGGCTCCGCGCGCGCGGCACTCCTGACGGCCTTGACCATTCCGCTTTCCCTGCTCTTCGCCTTTCTCTGCATGTACGTTTCGGGCATTCCCGCCAATTTATTCAGCCTGGGGGCACTTGACTTCGGCATCATCGTGGACGGGACGCTGGTGATGGTGGTCAACATCCTCCGATCGCTTTCGGACCGGCAGACGAATGGGCAGGTCGAAAACCCAGTCGACACAGTCAAAGCCGCCGCCTGTGACATGGAGCTGCCGGTGGTTGTATCCCTTATGATCATCATCTCGGCCTACATTCCCCTGTTCGGCCTGGAAAGCGTCGAAAGGCGCCTGTTCACTCCCATGGCATATACGATCTGTTATGCCCTGCTTGGTTCACTGCTGCTGACGACCAGTCTGGTCCCGTCGCTCGCCACTCTCTTTTTTGGCAAGGGCTTTCGCTCCCGGCCCAACCGGCTGATTGCCTGGAGCATACTCCCTTATGATCGCCTCTTGCGCCGGCTATTGCGCAGGCCTTACGCGGTCGCCGCAGTCACTGTCGCTCTGACCATCGGCGCCTTCATGGCCGGACGAGGCCTCGGCACCGAATTCCTGCCCCAATTGGACGAGGGCATGATCTGGATCAAGGCCACTCTGCCTCCAGGAACCGCGATCGAGGAATCGGCGCGAGTTGCCACCCGCATCCGGGAGTTCATCCGGCTGACGCCTGAAGTGGATCTTGTCAGCTCGCAAACCGGGCGCCAGGACTCGAATACGGAACCGTTCGGTCCGAACCGCACCGAGTTACTGGTCGCGCTCACCCCGTACCGGACCTGGGAGCGAGGCCGGACGAAACCCATGCTTGTCAATGAAATGGAGGCCCGGCTCCGGAAAGATCTGCCCGGGATCAAGCTGAATTTTACCCAGCCGATCATCGACATGGTAACGGAAGCTGTAACCGGCTCTTCGGCCGATCTGGCCGTAATTTTCACCGGTCCGGAGTTGTCCGTGCTGCGCGCCCTCGCGGCCAAGACCCTCAACCTCGTGCAGAACATCCGCGGCGCAGCCGACAGCTCTATTGAACAGGATGCCGATCAGGCGCAACTGCGGATCGAAATCGATCGCCAGGCGGTAGCCCGTTATGGTTTGAATATCGCCGATGTGCAACAGGTGATCGAACTGGCGATCGGCGGACAGGCCGTCTCCACGATGTTCGAAGGCGACCGCCGGTTTGAAATCACCGTGCGCTATGTCCCCGAAGCGCGCAGCGATCTCTCGTCAATCCGCAACCTCCTGGTCATGACGCCGGAAGGCGGGCGGTTGCCCCTGGCGCAGCTCGCGGCGATTTCTGTGACGGACGGGGCAAGCATCATTACCCGGCGCGAGAATCGGCGACAGATCAGCGTGCGCACTAATATTCGCGGACGTGATCAGGGGAGCTTTGTGGCAGAAGCCCAACGGAGCCTGGCGGATGAGGTGCAGCTGCCGGCGGGTTATCATATCCAGTGGGGCGGGCAGTTCGAAAACCTGGCGCGCGCGCGTCACCGCTTCGCGATCATCATCCCGCTTACCATTGTGTTGATGTTCGGACTGCTGTTTTTCGCATTCGAATCCGCCCTCGATGCATTCCTGGTGCTCTTAAACGTGCCCTTTTCTTTGGTAGGCGGAATCCTGGCGCTCCTGGCGCGCGACATCCCTCTGAGCGTGTCAGCCGGCGTCGGCTTCATATCGGTCTTCGGTGTCGCCATCATGACCGGGGTTCTCTTCATTGCTGAGGTCAACCGGCTCCGCGCTCAATCGGAAATACCCGTGAAGGACGCCACTCTTCGGGCCGCACGAGCCCGGCTGGCCCCCAACTTCCTGCTTATTCTGGTCGCTCTCCTCGGCATGATCCCGGCCGCAACGGCGACCGGGATCGGTTCCGATATTCAGCGCCCCATGGCAACGGTAATCGTGGGGGGCCTGCTGTCGACGCTCGTGCTCGCCCTGGTGGCCATGCCGGTGCTCTACTATCTCGTGTCACGGAAGCGCCCGGCCTCGAAAGCCCTGCTCCCCTGCCACTGACCGAATTCCCATCCTGAAGCTTTCCCTCTTGTCCCGCAGTATCGAAGCGGCTGACATTGCCATAGCCGCAGTGCAACGTGCCTATGAAAGATGCCTGATCCTCCCACCTCCGGACCAGGATGGAGGAATGCCTCAAGGTCATGGTGCGCGATCCATACCCCTACAGCTCGGAGCTGACGATCGATCAGACCGCCCACGAACAAGTCTACTTTTTTACCAAATACTTTGGCGAGACCGAGAAGAATGCCAAGACCATGCGGGTCATTAAGGCGCTCCGCGGCGGCAATGAGCCGCTGTGGTTTCGGTATGGCAACGACCGGCGCAACTGGTGGTCGACGTGGTATTCCGAATCACTGAACGGCATGGCTTTGCTGGACGGTTTTGAGCAGACCGGCGACATGGACATGTTCATCAAGGGTTTTGCCGGAGTGATGAGCGTCGCCGCCAACCTGCTGCCGGACGGCATGTGCTTCTGCCAGTTTGACATAATTCCCGATATCGAAACCTGGAGTGTACGTCTGCCGGGAGATCTGAACTCCAAAACGGCAGCTTGTCGCGAGCAACTGTTTAGCCGATTCTGAACAGCAGAACGCAAAGACGCAAAGAGATTCCTTCCGGTTCGCGGGCGTGGGCGGCCTACGGCCGCATCCTTGGGCGAGCCGCGCGAGAAAGCGCAATCCTCCTGAGTGGCCGCTGCCCGCGCTTTCTCCCGCGGCTCGCCCAAGGATGCGCCAGCGCGAAGCGCTGCGCCCACGCCTGTTGCTCGGCGTCGGTCTTTGCGTCCTTGCGCCTTTGCGTCTTTGCGTTTTGCTTCTTCATCCATTGATTTGGCTAAACAATTACTGTCGCGATTATCCATCATTTTTGCTCCTTGCTTGCGCCGGATATGTGTAAAATGCACGGGTACATCTGCTGACACCCGCTTTACCTAGGAGGCGCATGTTAAGCTACTGTTTCCAACACCCGCTGTTGTTAGCCGCTGTGCCAACGCGGCTCTTGTCCCTCAGCACCATCGACTTGATCATCATCGTCTTGTACTTCGTTTTTGTGCTCGGTATCGGGTTTTACCTGAAGAAATTCACTCGCACGGGGGAAGATTTCTTCATGGCCGGCCGCGAGATGACGGCATGGATCGCCGGGCTCAGTTTCCTATCGGCGAACCTGGGTTCGCTGGAACTGATGGGTTGGGCGGCAGCTGCCTATCAGTACGGCATCCTGGCCACGCACTGGTATTGGATTGGCGCCATCCCCGCCATGCTCTTCCTGGGCATCGTCATGATGCCTTTCTATTACATTTCGAAGACCCATTCGGTGCCGGGATACCTGAAGCTGCGTTTCGGCGAATCCTCGCGAGCTTTGTCCGCGGTCTCTTTCGGGTTCATGACCGTCTTGATGAGCGGCATCAACATGTATTCCATGGCGCTCGTTATGAAGGTGGTGCTCGGCTGGGATATCAACTTCAGCATCTGGGTTTCTTCGCTGACCGTGGCTATTTATGTGTGCCTCGGCGGTCTGCTGTCTGCCATCCTGAACGAGGTGCTGCAGTTTATCCTGATTTGGGCCGGGGCGCTGTTGATTCCCATTATCGGCCTGATCGAAGCCGGCGGTTGGGATGGGATGGTCAAGCGCATCTCCCAAAATCTCGCCCGTACGGACTACACCCACCTCTGGAGCACGATGGGCTCCTTCACCGACAATCCCATGGGAATCCATTGGACCGGGATTGTCCTGGGTTTGGGCTGGGTGATTTCTTTTGGTTACTGGACCACCGACTTCCTGGTCGTGCAGCGCGTGCTGTCGGCGAAAGACATGCGCTCCGCTCAGTTGGCACCGATTATCGGCTCCGCCTTCAAAATGATGGTTCCCTTCATCGTGATTCTGCCCGGGCTCCTCGGCCTGGCTGTGCTGCCGATGAAACTGCTTCCTGAAGCCGAGGCGGTGGCCACGGGCGGGCACAGCTACAATGAGGTCCTGCCGATCATGCTCGCACGTTACTGCGGTCCGGGACTCCTCGGACTGGGTATTACTGCGCTGATCGCCGGATTTATGTCCGGAATGGCGGGCAACGTGAGCGCGTTCGCGACTGTCTGGACCTACGATATTTACAGGCCAATGCTCAAAAAAATAAAGACCGACGAGCACTTCGTGAAGGTCGGACGCTGGTGCACGATCCTGGGTGTGCTCGTCAGCATCGGTACCGCCTACATGGTCATGCAGTTTAAGAGCATTATGGATTACGTCCAGGCGCTCTTCAGCTTCTTCATCGCCCCGCTGTTCGGCACGGTCCTGCTGGGCATGCTCTGGAAGCGCGCGACGCCGAAGGGCGGATTCTGGGGACTGCTGGCTGGAACTGCTTCCTCGATCGGAATGTGGGCGTGGGTGAAGATTGATCCCACTGCGCTCAAATACATCGCCCTCTCCGCCAACGCCAAAGACATGGCCGAGAACATGTATCGCGCCCTATGGTCGTGGATCGTCTGCGTGATCGTGACCGTGGTGGTCAGCCTCCTGACCAAGCCGAAGCCTGACAAAGAAATGGAAGGCCTGGTCTACGGCCTGACGAAAATGCCGTCATCCGCGCACCTGCCTCTTTACAAGCGTCCCATTTTCTGGGCGACTGTGATAGCCGGCGTGTTCGTACTGCTGCAAATCATCTTCTGGTAGGGTTCGCCATGAGTGATCGGTCACATTTCATATCCATCTGGTTTTTCATCGGAATCCTGCTGTTCATCTATGGGATTTCTTTTTGGCACCGGCCTGTATGAGATTTTTGTGCCGCCCGAGCAACCGGTTGTCATGGCCAGTCTGCGCCCCGCGATCTGGTGGGGCGGGTTGCTCCTGGCCCTGGGTGCGTTTTACTGCTATCACTTTGCTCCAGGCAGGTCGAAATAAGCTGCGCAGGCGTTGATCTGGGAACCATCTCGCCGGTCCATCCGTCCCGCGCTGTGCGGTGGTTGCCGGATTCAGAGTTCATGCAGATGTCTGCGTCCAGGGCTACCGTTCCACGGTGATGATCTTGCGGAGGCGGTCACGAGAAAATCACGCCGCGATGGTATTGTTCGCATGTCACATCCTCCCTTCCATGGTGGCAGATCGATCGCGGACTGACGACGCCGATTGCCCAACGATCGGAATCGGGGCTGCAATCAGGAAGCGGCATCGGGATCGCAGTCAGGATTCGACCGCAGCGCTGCTGAATAAGGGCCGATACCGGATGCGATACCGATCCTGAAATCACCACTACGCTCCCTGTCTCCTGACCGCTATTCTACGGCTGCCGGACAACCTGCGCCTATTTCCCGTAATGATACTATGGTGCGCTCAGTCATCCCGCTCAGCCGCAGCACTTCTTGTATTTCAGGCCGCTCCCACACGGGCAGGAATCATTCCGGCCGGGCCTTCTGCGAGGAATCGGCTGTAAAACCTCCGAGGCAGCCCGGCGGTCCTTATCTGCGCCTGCTTCCACTCCTCGGCCAGAATCCTGCAGCCGTTCGTGCGCGTGCGCGAAAAAGATCCTTTAGGATGTGCAGAAATGATCGAGTTTCGGATCCCTGGCATTGAACCTGCGGTCTTTCGGACAGCCCCCCCGGCAGTAAGACAACCAGCGACACTGCAGGCAGTCCGCGGCCAGCGAGGACTTGAGCCTGCCGAATGAATCCTGCCGTTCCGAGTTCAGCATGCCGGCGAGCCTGCCTTCAAGGACGTTCCCCAATCTCCATTGCGGCTCGACGAAAAAATCGCATGAATACACGTCTCCGTTATGTTCGACCACGACGTAGACCCCGCACTCGGGGAGCAGGGTGCAGTCCGGCGGAGTGAGTCCGACATAGGAGTAGAACACGGAATCGAAAAAACGGATGTAGGTGGCCGGTTTCCCGCCCCGGAAATCCGCCAGCCACAGATCGAACACCCTGGCCAGAAACCGCCCGTACTCCTGAACGGGGGTTGAGAAGGAAGCCCGCGCATCCGGCAGCCGGGGATCGGGCTCCAGGCACGGAATGAACTGCAGATGGGTCAGGCCGATTTCTTTGTGGTAGTTGTAGATCTCATCCGGAAAGCGCACGGCATGGTCGTTGACGACGACGAGGGCGTTGACGGCCACGCCGGCATCGAGGAGCAGTGCAGCCCGGTTGACGACGTGCGCCCAAGTGCCCTTGTCCCCGCAATCGAGACGGTAGCGGTCATGGACATGCTCCGGTCCGTCCAGCGATAGGCCGACCAGGAAGTTGTATTCACGGAGAAAGGCGGCCCATTCCCGGTCAAGAAGGATTCCGTTGGTTTGAAGCCCGTTCCCGACCGTCTGGCCGCGGCCGTAGCGCTGCTGATACGAAACGGCCTTCCGGAAGAACTCCAGTCCCATAAGGGTGGGCTCGCCTCCCTGCCAGCCGAAGGAGATGGAGGCACCGGCCTGCTCCATGGCCTGTTTCACCGTCTCTTCCAGGATCTCATCCGTCATCCGATGAGTCGGATCGTCCGGGAATAGATCAGCCTTCTTGCGATAGAAACAGTAAGTGCAGTCCATGTTGCAGTCCGGCCCCGCTGGCTTGATGAGGATGGAACTCAACGGCTTTGTCATCGGGGTCGGACCAAGGGAAATTGTGCATTAACAATAGAAAGGCCCCAATAAGGCGCCCGAGAAGGTCCCTGGAATGATTTTTCGGGGCCCTTTTTTGCATTTAATAAGATGTAAGGTGTGAGCGACGCAATTGCCGACCATGCGGTCAGCTACATCCACGACCATCGCCGCGACAAGCCCGACAAGCCCTTCTTCCTGTATGCCGCCTTCACCGCACCTCACTGGCCTCTTCACGCCCTCGAGGAGGACATCGCCCGCTATCGCGGCCGTTTCGACCAGGGGTGGGATGTTCTGCGTTCGGAACGCCATCGCCGCATGATCGAAATGGGAATCGTTCCCGAGGTATGGCGGCTGAGCCCGCGGGACGCCAACGTACCCGCATGGGAGAACGCCCCCGAGAAGGCCTGGCAGCTCCGTCGCATGGAAGTCTATGCGGCCCAGATCGACCATCTCGATCAGGGCATCGGCCGGATCCTCGCCGCGCTCGAAAAGACGGGAGCGCGCGAAAACACCCTCGTCTTCTTCCTTTCAGACAACGGGGGCTGCCACGAGGAGTTGACCCCGAGCTGGGGAAACTACCTCCTCGAGGGCAAGGAGCGGGTGGCCCGCAAAACCACCCGGGACGGAAAACCCGTGCGGTTCTTCAACGATCCCGGCGTGATGCCCGGCCCCGCCGACACCTATCAGAGCTACGGGTATCCGTGGGCCAACGTCTCCAACACGCCGTTCCGGCTCTTCAAGCACTGGACGCATGAGGGAGGCATCGCTACTCCCATCATCATGCACTGGCCGGCCGGCATCGAGCGCCGCGGCGAACTGCGCCGTCAGCCGGGCCACATCATCGACATCATGTCCACCTGCCGCACAAAGGCAAAGAAGTCATGGATAGAGAAACCATCGAGTCCGATTTGCACTCCCATGACACGCAGTTGCATGAGCTGACTGCTGGCGGCTTCCGGATTTTGCATCACCACGCCTTCCGTGAGCTCCAGCATCAGGCAATACGGCGCCAGCTGGATGTCATGCAAAACCTCGCGAATCTGTTCAACCAGGGAGGACTGAGCGAATTGTGGGCCGGATATATTCACAGAAACCCAGAGGTCGTTCGGGGCCAGCATGCGCTCCTGCCAGGACTTGAGCTGCCGGCAGGCCTCATGCAAAACCCATCGGCCCAGGGCACAATCAGCCCGGTTCTCTCGGCAAGGCGAAAATGTGGTCAGCGCGCCGTTTGGCACGCGCAATGGAGCGCGTCAGGCGGTCCATCAGCAACAGGCGGTTTGGAAGTCCGGTCAGCGCATCGTCGACCTTCTCCCCGGTGATATCCGAGTGGGAGCCTGCGATTCGGACCGCCTGCCCGTTTTCATTCCGCTCAATCACGCCGTGGCAGGACATCCAACGGTATGTCCCGTCCTTGTGGAGCAGCCGGTGGTGAATTTCAAATTGTCGGGAGTTCCCTGCCAGGTGGGCGTCGATGTCGCGCTGTGCTTGTTCCAGGTCCTCGGGATGAATTCTCTGGAACCACTCTTCGGGTTTGGTCCCGACCTCGTGGTCCTCGCAACCCACCATCGAGATCCACCGGGGCGAAAAATGAACCCAACTGGATGTCAGATTCCAATCCCAAAGCCCGCCATTCTCTCCGTGTGCGGCCAGCTCATTTCGGTCCACGTCGCTGTAAAGCCTCCGTGTCTGTCTACATTTCGATTTCACTGGGCCGGACCTCAATCCCGCTCGCACTCCGGTTCCATTACGGATGGAGAACGCTAATAGAGGCCCTCTTTTCTGCTCTTCGGACAAGATCGTGTTTTTGTTAGTGTTAGATGACCGTATTGATGTCCGGCAGCAATGCGTGCCAGACTTGAAGCTCAACCGGGTTCATGATTTTCGAGCCTTTCGAAATGATTGAACAATTCGCTGCGCAACAGATAGAATCCTCGTAATGGTATCTCCCACATGCAAGGAGGACTTATGCACAAGATTATGTCGATTATTATAGTGGCGGCCCTGGCGATTGTTTTGGGAAGCCCGCTCGTGCTATCCCAGCAGTCAGGATCTACCAATATCGCCGGCGGACGAGGCGGCAATCCATTTTCCGACCCGCAGCCGGCGGCAGGGACAAGGGTCACTGAGGTCCGCATCAGGTCGGGTGAAATGATCGATGCGATTCAGCTGGTCTATGTGTCTGTTTCGGGGAGCAGCGCTGTTGCCGGCCAGCACGGCGGCTCGGGAGGCCGGCTGAACGTATTCAGGCTCGATGCAGACGAGTACATCACCGGCATTTCCGGCCGATGTGGCGACATCATTGATTCGCTGCAGATTCGCACCAACAAGAAAACCTCGCCGATATATGGCGGATCCGGAGGCAGCAGGGATTATCGGATCGAGGTCCCGAATGGCACCGAAGCGACAGGCTTCACAGGCCGATCAGGTGAGCGCGTGGATGCCATCGGTTTGACCTTCGCTCCGCTGAACCTGCGTCTCGGCCTCGGAACCTCTGGCCAGGGACAGTATCCACAAACGCAGCTCTATGGAGGCAACGGCGGCAATCCCTTCTCAGCCCAGGATATTCCATCCGGCGCCCGGATTGCCGAGCTCCGGATTTCCGCAAGTGACCTCGTCGAATCCCTGCAGACCGTCTATGTCTTGACTGACGGTCGAACGGTTGAAGGGACACGATATGGTGGCTCGGTTGGACGCCAGAGAATTTTCCGGCTCGATGCGGACGAGTACATCACCCGCATTTCCGGTCGGTACGGCAATGTCATTAATTCGCTCCAGATTCAAACCAACAAGAAGACTTCGCCGTTATATGGCGGACCCGGAGGCGGCGATGTTTTTCTGATAGAGGTTCCGACCGGCAGCCGGGTGGTCGGGTTTGCCGGCCGGTCGGGTGCCCTCGTGGATGCCATCGGTTTGACTTACGCTCAGGTGGACCGGCGGTTTGGCGGCCGGTACGGCGAACGGAATATCGGCAGGCAAGTTGGCCAGGCGGGCGCGGTACCGTATCAACAAAGCCCGCTCTACGGAGGCAACGGCGGCAATTCCTTTCCTTCCCAGGATATTCCTGCCGGCGCCCGGATCACCGAGATCCGCGTTGCCTCGAGTGATCGTGTCGATTCGGTGCAGATGATCTATGTCTTGCCCGACGGCCGCACTGTGGAAGGCGAACGGGCTGGCGGTTCGGGCGGACGCCAGAGAATTTTCCGGCTCGATGCGGACGAGTACATCACCGGCATCTCCGGCCGGTACGGCACCATCGTTGATTCGCTTCAGATTCAAACCAACAAGAAAATCTCGCCAATATTCGGCGGACCCGGAGGCGGCACGTATTTTCGGATAGAGGTCCCGACCGGCAGCCAGGCGGTCGGTTTTATCGGCAGGGCTGGACAATACATCGACGCAATCGGCCTGGCGCACACGAGAATTGGTATCAGGAGATAGAATTTCCGGCGGGATGGCTGGCTATGGATGCGAAAAGGGCGCCTGCGAATCGCGCAATCGCGCACCCGAAGGGAGATGAGATGAAGCGTGACATGGATCGCCGTGACTTTTTGAAATCCGCTCCGGCAGGGGCATGGGTTTTAGCTCGGGGCGCGAAAATCCCGCCGCTTCAAACCTCGGGCTCTTCTTCCGGAATCCGGCTTGAACCGATGAACTATCATGGGGTGCGGCTCCGCGAAAGCCGGTGGCAGGCACAATACCAGACGGCCAGGGATTACTACTTCGGCATTCCGGATGACGATATCCTGCAGGGCTTTCGCGCGGCAGCCGGTCTGCCCGCTCCGGGGAAACCGCTGGGCAGCGAGTGGTCGTCCCGCATGGGCCGGGCCAGTTGGTGTCAGACCAACAGCTCGACGGTGCTCGGCCAATGGCTGAGCGGCATGGCTCGGATGGGCCGGGCCACCGGGGATGCAGCCATTCGAGATAAGGCGGCGCGCCTCATGACCGAGTGGGGCAAGACAATCAAGCCCGACGGCAACTGTGGCATGCAGCATTATCCCTTTGAAAAGCTGGTATGTGGGCTGGTTGATATGCACGAATACGCCGCTCATCCAGAGGCGTTGGGATTGCTTGAAAAAGTTACGGATTGGGCAAGCAAGACTTTTAACCGGGCGCGCACACCGGCCACGCCGAACCAGTACATGGGCAATCCGTCAGAATGGTACACGTTATCGGAGAATCTCTGGCGTGCATACCAACTATCGGGAAATCAAAAATTCAAAGACTTCGCCGAAGTCTGGCTTTACCACGCGTACTGGAACAGATTTGCCGAAACGGCATCGCCGACGGATGTATATGGGCTGCATGCCTACAGCCATGTCAACACGTTCAGCAGCGCGGCCATGACCTACGCCGTCACCGGAGATCCGGTCTATCTGCAGATCATCAAGAACGCCTATGACTTCCTTCAGAGTACGCAGTGTTACGCCACGGGCGGATTCGGCCCCCACGAGCGATTCATGACCCCCAACGGAAATCTCGGAAAAACCCTGGAGTTCCGGTTCGATAGCTTTGAGACCATTTGCGGGTCCTGGGCGGCATTCAAATTGTCGCGCTACCTGATGCAGTTCACCGGGGACGCTCGCTACGGCGATTGGATCGAGCGGCTGCTGTACAACGGAATCGGTGCGGCACTTCCGTTAGGTCCGGGAGGCAAAAACTTCTACTATTCCGATTACCGAATCGGCGGCGGGATGAAAGTGTATCGCTGGGACAAGTTCACCTGCTGTTCGGGTACCCTGATCCAGGGCGTGGCCGACTACCACAACCTGATCTATTTCAAGGATGCGGCCGGCCTGGCCGTCAATCTGTTCCTCCCTTCGGAAGTCGCCTGGAGCAGACCGGAGGGTGAGGTCAGTCTGGTTCAGAATACCGGATTCCCCGAATCGGAGACGACCACACTGACCCTGCAAATGAAGCGTGAGATGGATTTCGAGCTCAAGTTCCGCGTTCCGGGATGGTCTCAGGATGTCGCGGTGAAGCTGAATGGTGCGGAGGTAAATGTCGCGTGTGCACCCGGGACCTGGGCCACGATAAAACGCACCTGGAAACCGGGAGATCAGGTGGAGGTGAGGTTTCCACTCCGATTCCGCTATGAGCCGATCGATAAGCAGCATCCTGACCGGGTAGCGGTCGCTCGAGGGCCGGTTGTTTATGCCTTGGAGGCACACTACCACGAGCCGGCGTTCCGGCTTCCAGAACGAGAAGATGACCTGGCTAAATGGTTGATTCCGGATACCATTCCTGGCGTATTCCGGGTCGAGCCCCCGGAGACAGTCGGTCTGAAGGTCAATTACTGGGGAAGCCGGGTGGCTTCGCGGTTCTGGCCCTTCTACGCGGTTGAGGAAGCCGTCCCCTACTTCATGTATTTCGACATCAAAGGACTGCCCATAAAAATCTGGTAACAGGGAGCCGCGGCACCTCTCACCCTGTGCCATTTGCGACCGCCATCATAGGTTCGTCGCCGGCAGGCGCATCGCGCGAGTCGGCGACGGTGCGGATTTCGGGGATGCGGCCGTGCCGTCGGGCCGCTGCTGTGCGTCGGCTGCCGGCTTCAGCGTCCGTGGTCCGCGTTTATCCTCGAGACCGCATGCTGCTGGAGCGTCTCTGCCGCTATGCCGGTCGTCCTCTGCTGGATGCAGCGCGGCAAACAACTCCATCGTCTTCAGCCATTCCGCAGGATAGGATCCGCCGATTGCGAACGGATAGGGATTCAGCATGATGTCACCGGTCACGAGGATCTTTTCCGCCGGCAAAAATAAATAGCTCGACGGCCCAGCGATCCTTGTAGAGCGCCGCCATCGTTGTCGCCGCAAACTCAAGGTGATTTGTCAGGAACGTGAACGACCTCTGCTTTTCCTCGTCCCAGACTTCAACGATCCTGAAAAGTGCTCGCGGTCGGGGACGGCTTGGCTGTGAAAGTAGACGACCTGATCCCTGCGGACATTCGTTCCGGCTGGAATCGCCCGATTTTCGACCACTAAGAAGGCAGCGTTGTCTTTCAGCCGCGTGACGAAGTAAACACCTTTGCAGGAAACAATGTGAAGATGGTTGTTCTTCACGGACGAGACGTCGCTTTCGGCATAGTTTGTCCTGCCCAGATGCATCGGTCCCCAGGAAGTTCCCATGTTGCAGAGAACAGGACGGTCAGAAAGAGCTTTCCTTATGCAGCTCCCTACCAGAACTTCCAGCCAACCGCCTGCAACAAAAAAGGCCGCTCCTCTGTCCTCAGCGCAATAAGGCGCGGGTGCCTAAAAAACCGGATCCCGGGACCCGATTTCGATGTAGCATGCCGCCTGGGAGGGGTCGAAGCCCCGAAGTTAACATAATTGCTTTTTTATCGGAAGTTGGAGAGGGGGAACCAAGCCGGCCTGCCCCACGGAGCAACCGCGGAAATAGGCAGCCAATCCCTCCTAACCGTTGGCTGAACCACTACCGGCTAAAGCCGGTAGGTTCCTTTTCCGACTGAAAGTCGGGTTGCGGCTGAAGCCGCCCGAGGGATCCCCGGCTCATAGCCGGCTTAAGGCTCCGTGGGCGCTGTGATTTTGAATCCATGATCGTCCTCCAGTATCAGGAAGATGACGACGAGCATTCTCATTTCGTGCAGCCGGATTCGCAGAGTCGCGCAGATGGTATATTTCAAGAGATTCATGTTCCTTCCCTTCGATTAATCTCCCATAAGTAAGGGGAATGGCGCAACCATATCTCTTGCGATTTTGAGTGGGAGATTCTCATTATTTGCCGCGTGCTATTTATCTCCTGCAGCAAGCGATGGGTCTTTGGTCCAGTCAGGGAGTTCCTGGTGACTTGCCCATGATACCCATATCTGCGGCGCGTTCCGGTTTTCAGCGGACTTACTGCCAGTTTCCTCTCTGCATGTTCAGACATAATGGCTGTCCATGATCCAATACTCAAGAACCGCAGGCGCTTGGATTATTCAAAACCGGATGCTATCATTCAAAGGTGTCGTCGGATCCGCTCGGGGAATCCGCCGATGCATGGCCATCGAACAGATGGAAGGGTGGGAAGGATGCTTTCGAGCATTGTCTTTTTGCCTCCAAGTCAACCACCGGCTTGCACCTCAAACCTTCAAGATGCACCCATAGAATTGCTGCTGAAATCCGTAATGCTGACGCGCCCAGCGATCCGGCCAAATTTCTCCTCAAGCTGCAATCGTGCACTCTTTTCCAAATTCAACGTCACCCCGAAGAATGGAGATTTGCAATGATCTGACAGACCTTAGAGAAGGGAGAATCCATATGGACAGATGAAATCGGCGCGCAACCGGGATAGTGGTGAATTGCATTTTGGCGTTTGCTATCGTGGCAGGCTACCAGGCATTGGGCAGCCAGGAGCTCTGGGCGCAATCCGGTGCCAAATCGTCATGTACCACAAGCAAAGCACCCTACGGTGTAACCCACTTGCAGTACACTCTGGCAGGGCTTGCATATTTTTCCATGAGCGATCTCGGATCCGGGCTACAGGTCAAACCCATGCCGGAACACAAGAACGCGTTGGAGTGGTTGTTTGACATGAAGGGCGCCTGTGAGATCCTCAAGGATCTGCCTAACCTTTTTTCAACAAAGGCTGCGGGCGGATTCCCTCTCCGGCGGGAGATCGCGGTGGGGCGGTTTCCCATTGATATGGTGTTAGCTGATTTCAACGGCGACGGATTGGAGGATCTGGCAGTTGTTAACCAGGATTCCGACGATGTCTCGATCGTACCGGCGACTGCTCCTTTGTCTTATGGAGTGGCAACCAACGTTACGGTTGGAAAGGCTCCGGTCAAAATCCTGGCCGCCGACCTGAATAATGACGGCAAGATCGATCTGGTGACGGCGAACCAGGGTCGCAGCGCATCCGACGGAAGCCTCTCATTATTGCTGGGGAAAGGCGACGGAAGTTTCCAAGCGGCCATAAACCTTGATCCCGGTGCCGGCGCCGCCTCGGTGGCCATTGGGGATTTCAACAAGGACGGCCGGCTCGACCTGGTACGCCCGGGACTCAACCGGACAACGGTCTCAGTCCTGCTCGGCAACGGGGACGCGACCTTTCAGGCGCCGGTTCTGGTGGAGGCCGGCGGATCCGACAAGGTAGCTGCCGGCGATCTGAACCGTGACGGCAACCCCGACATTATCGTCAGTATTTTCGACGCGTTATCCATTCTGCTCGGCAACGGCAACGGCTCCTTCCAGCCGGCGCGCCAGGTGCCCGTCCTCCCCCGTAACAGCACCGCAACGATTGAGACCGGCGACCTGAATCGTGACGGCAACCTGGACTTGGTCACGGCAAACTACCTCAGCGCCTCCATCTCGGTGCTTTTGGGCAAGGGTGACGGCACTTTTAGAACCCCGCAACATTATGTGGTCAGCGACTATCCGCTCCGCATCTCGGTCATTGATGTGGACGGAGACCAGATCCTCGATCTCCATGTCAATAACTTCAATGCGGACCACGATTCGATACTCCTCAACAACGGTGACGGCACTTTCCTCGCGGGACGCGCCTTCCTGACCGCAGACCGTGATGGAGGCACCTCCCAAGTCGATGTGGCAGACTTCAATAATGACGGCTATCCGGATCTGGCGGCCAGCAACAACCTGGCAAACAGCGCCATTCTTCTTGGTGAGAAGGGCAGGGTATTCCAGCAGCGCATCGACCTTGGTCGGGAGGGGATTCTGGCAATTGCCGATTTCAACCGGGACGGCAACGCGGATGTGGCCGGAAACAGGCGGAATGACTCTCAGGGCTTCATCAGGCCGAATGTCTTCGTGTTGCTGGGCAACGGCGCCGGCGGCTTCACTCAGTCTCAACAGATCCTAATCGGAAACAACAGTTTCGAGATTGGTCCTATGATGGCGCTGAGCGTGAACAATGACGAACTGCCGGATCTGGTTTTGCTGGACACCAGGAGCAATGCGGGAGTGGTTTACCTGGGCAACGGGGACGGCACCTTTCAGGCAGGGCTGCCATTTCAGACGGCGGAGCAGTCACTGACGCTGACCGCGGGTGACCTGAATCGCGACGGCCGCACGGACCTGGCGATTGCGAGTATCGGAACGCCCGGCAGCATCAACGGGAGTCTGGCCGTGATGTTAGGCAATGGCGACGGCACCTTCCGAGCTGCAGTCAATGTTCTCAGCGGTGCGGCGGTCCGGCGGCTCGCCCTGGGCGATGTTGACCACGACGGCATTCTTGACCTGGCCGCGGCCATCGAGAATCCCCAGTTCACATACAATTTTGCTTTTTTGGCAGGCAACGGGGACGGGACCTTCAGGGCGGCAGCAAATCTGCCGGCGACGCTTTACAGATTTTCCGGGGTGGGATCCACGGCAATTGTCGATTTTGACGGCGACGGATTTCGCGACATTCTGGTCGCCAGCACAGGAGAAGGTGCTCTGATCCTCTTCCCGGGAAATGGCGATGGTTCATTCCAGAGCCCCCGCAATTTCGATGCCGGAACTGGTTTCGGATCCATGGCGATCGCCGACCTTGATCTGGACAGGAAGCCTGACGTCGCCATCCCAAACGGCCGCAATTCCACCCTGACGATCCTCTTCAATTTGAGCGGCCGCCCGGTAACCAATACCAACCTGGCCGCCGGGAGCGGTGGCGTAGCAGGGCTTATCACGCCGGGGGACTCGAATCCCATCCAGGTGGGGTATGCGACGGCCACTCCCGTCTTTGGCATAGCCTCGTATGCGACGGCTGCTTTCAGCCTGATGCAAAACGGAGTCGTGGTGAGCGAGGCTGGAGTCCCGGCATCGCCGCCCACGAGATCTGCCCGCATTTTCATTGACTATCGAACGCAAGTGTCCCTGCCCGGGCTGCTGGGTGCAGGCACCGTGGAGATTAACACCGGAATCGCCATCGTCAACCTGGGAAGTGCGACCGCGCATCTGGCCTTCCGCTTGCGGGACAGCGCGGGGACCACCCTTGCCAATGGAAACGGCACGCTCGATGCCGGCGCCCACATAGCGAGATTCATCGACCAACTGAATCAGATTGCGCCGAATTTTGCCTTGCCGGCCGGTTTCCCCGCGACGATCCGGTTCGGATCCCTTGAAATCTCGAGTGACCAGCCGATCTCGATCCTCGCCCTGCGACTGACCGTCAACCAGCGCGGCGAGACTCTGCTGACCACGATCCCGATTGCGGACCTCATGCAGGCGGATTCCGGCGGCACGATTTACTTTCCCCAACTGGTCAATGGAGGGGGTTATGCCACGACGGTGATCCTCATCAACACGACCGGCGCGACCGAGACGGGAACACTGCAGGTCACGGACGACGGAGGAAATCCCCTGCCGGTCGGAGCAGTCGGCGGCACGACCGCTTCTTCGATAAACTATTCGATCCCGCCGGCAGGAGTGTTTATTTTACAGACGGACGGAGCCCCACAGGCAGCCGCTATCGGCTGGGTTCGTGTTGCTCCGAATGCGGGCACAACCACCCCGGCAGGCGCCGGGATTTTTCAATTGAGCACAGGCGGAATTCTGGTGATGGAGGCGGGAGTCCCCTCGTCGATGCCGACAACACGGGCCCGGATCTTCGTCGACAAATCCGGAGCGCACGACACCGGCCTGGCGATCGGCAACCCCGGAGGGGCGGGCGGTACGATAACGATGAAGGCGTTCGAACTGAACGGCTCGACTCCGGCTGGAACCGGTGACGGAACCTTGCTACTGAACGGCAATGGGCACAAAGCCGAGTTCGTAGGCCAGAGAATCCCGGGTTTACCACCCGGATTCCGCGGAGTCGCTCGAGATTTCCTCCGACACGCCGTTCGTGGCGCTCACGCTCCGCTCTCTGCTTAACGCCCGGAGCGACTTTCTCGTCACTACATTTCCCATCGCCGACCTTACCCGGCCGGCACCGTTCCCGGTTATATTCCCCCAGGCCGCCGACGGCAGCGGGTACCAGACGGAGTTTATATTTATCGCGGCCGGGGGGGCAGTCTTCGTCACACTGAATTACTTCGGCGACAACGGCCAGCCCCTGCGGTTGGATCGCAGGTAGTCATGCGATGCTAATTTCTCTATTCCTGTTCTCCAAAGCGCTCGCAGAAAGACACGCGATGCCTTTGGTTGACCTGTCTCATGCCTTTATTGATCCGCGCGCGGTTTTGCCGCACGCCGAAATCGCCGCGCCGGCGGTTTGGGACAGCAGGCCGAGCAGCTTGCGGTCGCCTTCGATCAGACCACGCAGGACGCGGGCGATGGGAAAAGTGAGAGCGGCGATGCGGGACGGGGGCCAGGTTCTCTGAGGTGAGTTTTTCTCCGAAAAGGACAGAGCCTTTGGCCTGGCAGCTGGTCCACTGGCCCCGTGCAGCCCTGGCGCACCATTGCCGTCATGGTCGGCGATGCGCGCCAGCTGAGCATCGAGCCGCGCGCGGCTACTTCTTCGCGCTTGGCCCCTTCCTGAAATATTTATTGGGCGCGCCGGGCGTGGGAACACTGCCGGCGACCTGCGCCCCGCCGGCATGCGCCTTGGTTAGAAGGAGTTTTTCGAACGCAATCGAGCAACCCCGCCCCCGCCGCCGCTCCCCAAGCCCGCGGCTTTCACGCTCTACTTCCCGCATGTCGCCGCCTATGCGGGCTGGGAAACCGAAATCGCGCTGCTGAACAGCTCCGACGCAATCGCGGTTCAAGGTATCCTGCAGGCCTTCAGCGCGGAAGGCGGCCCGGCCTGGAGAGTTTCGTTATTACCTTGCCCCCGGGAGGACGCCGGGAAATTCGTGCCAGCAGTTTTTTTGCGCATCCGCAGGACGTCGCCTATCTCGCGTTTCATTGTGATTCAGGTTTCATCAGCGGCTACACCCGTTTTTCACAGCCGGCATATCGCGCCACCTTGCCGGCCGCAGCGGGCGGCAGAGAAGGATGGTTCCCGAAGATCGAGCAGGACGGATGGACCGGCATCGCATTTGTGAATGTCGACTCGGAGAGCGCTCATGTGATCCTGAAAGCATATGACGACAATGGCAGCGAAGTTGCCAGTCAGTCCATAACCGTTCCTGCCGGAAAGAAGATTGTCGGCATGGTGAATCAGGTGTTTCAAACCGATATCGGCAGAGCGAAATATTTCAAGTTTCGTTCCGATAAAAAACTGCTTGGCTTCACCGTGAGTGCATCCGGCGATGGCCAGATGCTTGATGGCATCCAGGCGCTGCCGGAATACTTCCCCTACGCGTGGCGCCAGAAGTAGCCAGAGTTCCGCCCCAGACCGGAGTTGAATTCCGGCTTGAGGGCGGACAAGCCCCAGGTTAAGGAGTCCAGGGCAACATAAACTCGACAAGTTCAAGAATAAGCGTGGTCCGACCCCATCCTGTTTCTTAACTCACACTGCCGTAAATCAGAGTTCCCTACTGCCTGCGGAAGACCCGCTGGCCGCCGATATAGGTTTCTTCCACTTTGAGGGTCAGGAGGGATTGTGGCGGCACGCTCAGAATATCGTCGGAAATGACAATGAAATCAGCCAGCATGCCGGGAGCAATGCGGCCCAGGAAACTTTCCTCGAATCCCGCGTAGGCGGAAGCGGTCGTGTAACCGCGCAGGGTTTCCTGCCTGGCGAGGCGCTGCTCCGGGTGCCAGCCGCCGTCGGGTTTGCCCTCAGGAGATTGCCGCGTCTCCGCGGCGTACATCCCCCAGAACGGGTTCGGGGTTTCTCCCGGAAAATCGGAGTTGAGGGGCACCCGGACGCCTGCATTCAGGAAGGAACGCCAGGCATAAGCGCCTTTGATGCGTTCGGGGCCTACACGGTCCTCCGCCCACGGCATGTCTGAGGTGCAATGCGGCGGCTGCATGCTGGAAATAATCCCGAGCGCGGCAAACCTCGCGATGTCCTGGATTGCCACGACCTGGGCGTGTTCGATCCGCAGCCGATGATCTTTGAGCTGAGGCGATTCCTTGAGAGCAGCCTGATAGGCGTCGAGCGTGATCCGGTTGGCGCGGTCGCCAATCGCGTGCACCGCCACCTGGAGGCCCGCCTTCAACGCCCTGGATGTCAGACGATAGATATCCTCCTGGGAAGTGGTCAGTTGCCCGCGACTCCCGGGCGCATCCGAATATGGTTCAAAAAGCGCTGCGCCGCGCGAGCCGAGGGCGCCGTCCGCGAAAATCTTGATGCAACGGATCGTCAGCCAATGTGCCGGATCCAGTTCCGGTCCGCGCTGCAGGAAGGGCTCGATTAGCTCGGAATCCGTGGCGTCGAGCATGGCATAGACTCGGGTCTTGAGCTGCCGACTGGCTGCCAGCGATCGGAGCGCCTGCAGCATCGGCCTCGTCACATTCGCTTCATGGACGGTCGTCAAGCCGTACTTCAGGCACTCTTCTCCGGCCAGGGCAAGCGCTTTTTCCATCATAGAGGGGGAAAGCGGCGCAATGTGCCGCGTAAGCAGTTGCTGGGCATCGCCCCTCAGGATGCCAGTCGGCTTGCCTGTCTTGGAATTCTTGAGGATCTCCCCGTTGGGCGGATTCGGCGTGTCACGGGAAATCCCGGCGATCTCCAGCGCTTTGGCATTCGCCCAACCGGCAAAACCATGCAGTCCTCTGAGCCAGACGGGATTGTCCGGCGCTGCACGGCTGAGCTGTTCATTGGTGGGATACTCCTTGGCCCATGCGCCTTCATCCCATCCCCACCCGGTAATCCATTCGCCAGCCGGCGTCTGGGAGGCGCGTTCCTTCACGCGTTGCACCACGGCTTCCGGAGTCTTGATTGCCTCGATGTTCAGCTCGAGGAAGCTCTGGCCCAGGCTGAGCAGGTGGACGTGGGATTCAACGATTCCGGGCATTACGGTCCGGCCCCGCAGGTCCTCCAGACCGACATTGGGATATGCGCGTCGTAGCTCGTCGCTGGTGCCGATGGCGGCAATCTTCCCTTCACCAACTGCGAACGCTTCGGCTGCCGGAAGTGAGTCGTCCATGGTGACGATATGTCCATTAGCATAGATCCGTTCGGCGCGAGGGCGCGACTCACACGCCATCAGCCAAACCGATGCCAGAAATGCCAAAACCACCGCGCCGAAACAAGACGTAGCTTTCCCCGACATGGTTCCCTCCGCGTGCAAAAGAAAAGAGCTGTTGCACGGACTGATTCCCTACATGATAGGGGAAGAAGGTGAGGATATCACCTGCGAAACATCGGCGTGAAGGATTGCCGTCCTGGCCGGCAGCCATCGCCAGTTCGGAGTCGGCCTCGTGCAACACCCGGGCCACCGCCCCGGCGCTTGCCTCCAGCCCCGGCCAGCACGTCGCCGATGCGCTGGCATCCCCATTCCGGTATGTCCTCGTTTTGTGCAGTTGATCGCTCACCTCATGGGCTACAATGCGCGTTATTTTCCAGGGGGTGCACTGAATGGCCGAGATTTCCAAAACAGCTCCGGTTGACCTGCCGATTACGCGGCAATCCGCACTTCGCACCGCATTGGCGGGCCTGACCGGGAATGCGCTCGAGTGGTTTGATTTTGCTGTATACGGCTATTTTGGATGCAATCCGGAATGTACCCTGCACTTCACTCTTTGCAGATCACGGCCCTATTGTGACACTTGCGGCTTTTGTGATATGAACCGTACCCGGTGGCGCCGCACCGGCTATCTGACCGCTTGAATTTATCATGCCGCCGGAGGTGCCGTCGATCGTCCGCATTTCTTGCCTGGCCCGCACACGGGCTCATTTTGCGAGGGAACATGTCCATCAACCTGAAATCAATCCGCACTCTTGGAATTGCCCTGCTGATCGCGACCGCATTTGCGATCGCGCCTGCTGCAGAGCCTCAGGATACCGGCATTACAGACATCATGAAGTCCTTTTCATTCCGCGCGCTCGGGCCGGCCCGGCAGAACGGCCGCGTCCTGCACGTGGTGGTGAACGAAAGGATCCCTACACCTTCTACATAGTGCCATCCACCGGCGGTCTGTGGAAGACGACGAACAACGGGACGACCTTCGACTCGGTGCTGCCCGACAAGAGCATGGTGTCGATCGGGCATGCCGCGCTGGCGCCGTCCGATCCCGAATGTGCTCTGGGTCGGCACCGGCGACGCCGCGTCGGGACGCATTCCCTGCGCGGGTTCGGCGTCTGGAAGTCCACCGATGCCGGCAAGACCTGGACGCACATGGGCCTGACCGAGACGCGCCACATCGGCCGCGATTGCCATCGACCCGCGGAATCCGAACATCGTCTACGTGGCGGCCGTCGGCTATCATTTCTCTTTCAACGGCCCGAGCGCGGGCTCTACAAGACGGTCGACGGCGGCAAGAACTGGGCGAAGGTCCTGTTCATATCGCGACAAGATCGGCGTGGTGGATGTCGTCATCGACCCGCAGAATCCCGACACCGTGTTCGCCGTCACCTACGACAAGCAGCGCATCCCCTGGAACTTCGACGAGGGCGGCCCTGAAACCGCCATCTACCGGTCCAAAGACGCCGGCAAGACGTGGAAACGGCTCGCGGGCGGTCTGCCCTCCGGCAAGCTCGCGCGCTTGGGTTGGCTATTTATCCGAAGAACCCGCGCATCGTGTACGCGGTGATCGACAACCAGAACGTGCGGCCGGCCGCGGCCGGCGAAGCCGCGCAGGCGCCGGCGCGGGCGCCAGGGTGCGGCCCGGGGCCGGGCCGATCGGCGGCGAGGTCTACCGGTCCGAGGACGGCGGCGAGACCTGGACGAAGATGAACTCGGACCGAGGACAGCATCGGCGGCGGCAAGTGGTACGGCTGGATCTACGTCGATCCGAACAACGACAAGATCGTCTACGTGCCGAACGTCAGCTTCTACCGCTCGCTCGACGGCGGGAAGACGTGGGGCCAGAACGGGCCCGGCAACATCGCCGGTTCCTTTCATGTCGACTACCACGCCTTCTGGATCGACCCGCGCAACTCGAACCACCTGATCCTCGGCAGCGACGGCGGCCTGGCCGTGTCGTACGATTTCGGCGAGACCTGGGACGTGTTCGACCACCTGCCGCTCGCGCAGTACTACGCGATCGGCGTCGACATGGACGAGCCCTACAACATCTACGGCGGCCTCCAGGACAACGGCTCGGTGAAGATCCCGTCGAACGGTCCGTCCGGCGAAATCACCCGCGACGACTGGACGATGGTGGGCGGCGGCGACGGCATGGTCAACGTCGTCGATCCCGAGGACTGCCGCTGGCTGTACAACGAGTCCCAGAACGGCTCGATCCAGCGCGTCGACCAGAGGACCGGCACCTGCCGGAGCATCCGGCCGACCCGGCCCGCCGGGAGCCGGCCCTGCGCTTCAACTGGACGGCGCCGATTGTGCTCTCGCCGCACAACAGCCGTACACTTTCTATCGGCGCGCAGGTGCTTCTCCGTTCGGTGAATCGCGGCGACACCTGGCAGGAGATCAGCCCCGACCTCACGACGAACGACCCGGTGAAGCTCAAGGGCAACATCGAGTTCTGCACGCTGACCACCATCGCAGAGTCGCCGGTCACGCCCGGCATCATCTGGGCGGGAACGACGACGGCAAGGTCCAGGTGACGCGGAACGGGAGTGCAGCGTGGACCGACACGACGGCGAGCCTCGCGGCGGCGGGCGCACCCGCGGACTACTACGTGACACGCGTGTTCGCCTCCCCTCACAAGGAGGGCACGGCCTACGTGACCAAGGCCGGATGGCATCGTGATGTGTACAAGCCCTACGTATTCCGGACCGAAGATTTCGGCAAGACCTGGGTTTCGGTCACCGGCGATCTTCCCGAAGGCCTCGTCTATGTCATTGCCGAGGACCGCAAGAACCCCGACTTGCTGTTTGCCGGCACCGAGATGGGCGTCTTTGTCACCCTTGACGGCGGCAAGACCTGGTCGCCGTTCGGTTCGAACCTGCCTGCCAACGCCCTCGTCACGGACCTCCTGATCCATCCGCGGGACAACGATCTGGTGGTGGCGACGCACGGCCGCGGGATCTTCATCGCCGACATCACGCCCCTCCAGGAGATGAGGGACAAATTCTGGCAGGAGGAGACGTACCTCTTCGACATCGAGAGCAAGATTCAGTGGGCCGTGCGGCGCACGGGAATGACCGGCAACCAGGGGGAGAGGCAGTTCGCCGCCCCCAACGAGCCCAACGGGCTCATGATCCATTACTTCCTGAAAAAACCGGCAGCGGGTAAAGTCACGATCCGCATTACGGATCCCTACGGCGAGGAGATGGCCCTGATCGAGGGCAAGGGTGCCGCGGGCTTGAATTCGACCCTTTGGGACATGCGGCGCACCCAGGGGCAGAATGCCGCGCCTCAGGCTCAGGGCCGCGGAGGAGCGGGAGGACGAGGGGCGGCGCGGTCGGTTCCGCCGGGCGACTACGTCGTTATGCTCGAGATCGGCGATAAAAAATGGACCAAGCGGGCAAGCATCCGGCGCATGCCCGGCCTGGATTGAACCTCATCCCATAACCGGTTCTGCCGGAGGCAGGGGACTCTCCCGGACGGCGATGAATCAGCAGGCGGACCCCGGCGACGCGATTCAGGCGTAAAATTCAACGGTAGTCTGGCATAAGCCGGGAAGTTGACAGATTGCTCCTTGTCAGAAGCCGGAGGGAATGCTATCACGCAGTGGGGCAGCTGCCAACCGGCAGCTCATTCTTCCTTTTGACAGGTGGCCACGAATTTACTACTTTCTGTCGTATACCTTCGTCAGCGTCGATTCACCATTCTGGTTGCGGATCGTATAGACCATGGTTAAGGTCATTCCGTCCGCGGACAGAGTATATTGCCTCGTTCTTTGCGCGCCGTCCTGCAGACTATCTTCAATTATCAGGCCTTCATTTTTCCTGTATGCTTTGTACGGCAGTTCAACACCCCTTACCGCGCGCACATGGACGTTGCCGTCGAGGATGTACTTTCCCTCCCTAAGATCCGGCGGCGCCATGGGTTGAAAAACTTCGATCTCGGTTTCAGTCAACCGGATGACGATAGGTTCGTTGGCCATGAAGGGGAGCCTGGGTTCAAGAGCGCTGCCTGATCTGTCCGTGTTAAGCAACCACGAGCCGCTGAAATCAAGCTTCTGCATTTCACCCTTTGTTGCCGTGCTGGGGCCGGGGCCGCTCCCAGAAGATGACGTTTGTTGAATCGGAATCGTCATGCGAAACGGATTCGTCCAGTTTGCGACATCCCAGAGGAGGAGGGTGTTGTTGAAGCCGCCGCAGATTACAGAAGCCCCATCGGACGAATAGGCAACCAGGGTCATGGTATCTTCAAAGCGGACAACGTTGCTGCGCAGAGAATCAACCGGGCCTGGCGCACCCCGTTCCGCCAGCCGCCGGGTCAACTTTCCGGAGGCAGGATCCCACAGGCAAATCATCTCGTCGCCAACTCCGACCAGGCTCGAGCCATCCGGGGAGAAGGCCAGGCCGCGCATCGAACCCGAATGCCCGCGCATGTTGATCCGGTTCGCAGGAAAACCCAGCTTCCATAAAATGACAGAGGAATCAGACGCAGATGCGCTGGCCAGAGTGCTGTTTTGGGCTCCAAAAACCACGGTACTCACCGCCTGCTCGTGCCCCGGGAGAGTCGAAACCAATGAACCAGACTTAACCTCCCATACACGGATGGCGTGATCATCGCCACCGCTTGCCAGCAGCGAGCTGTCGCGCGAAAATGCCAATGTTTTGACTGCACCCTGGTGTGCAGTCAACGCGGCGTGTGCCTGCCAGTTCCTCGTGCTCCAGAGCCGGATCGTGCCGTCCGCGGCCGCCCCGGCCAGCCACTCTCCGTCCGGAGCAAAGGCCAGAGCCCGTGCCGGATCAGAAAACGCCGGCAACTCCCGGGATGTCGTCCCCGAGACCGCATCGACGATGGCGATGCCGGCTTTGGCTTTGAGCGAAACCGCGATCGTTCGGGCATCCGTGGAAATGGCCATCACTTCGGATTCGGGATCGAGCCGCGGCCCGGCGAGCGCCTTCTCCGGCGGCAGATCCCAAGAGTACAGAGCACCATCGCTGTTGGCTGCCAGGATACGATTCCTGGAAGCGAAGGAAAACGCCAGTACGCGCTGCGCCGAAACCGCATGCCGCAGGTCCCGCAGCTCCGACGTCATTGGAGAGCCGGTGCGGCTGTTCACGCTGGGGTAGAACCCTGGAGTCAAGCGATTGTTCGCATCGTGATAGGACCCGGATAGCACCCCTTCCAGCTCGAGCGAGCCGGAGTCATAGAAATACAGATTACCCATCCAACCCAGGAAAACATAAAGGTCCTGCCCTGGAACACGCACAGGTCTTATATAGGGATCCCGGGACTCCAGAACCCCGTCCTTCCTTTCCAGTTTTCTCTGGAGCTTCCCTGTGGCGGCATCCCAGAGACACAGGTAGCTGACCCGGGACGCGGGCCGGACCCGGTCATGAATGAGATCGGATCCGCTCCCCATGATTGTCCTGCCATCCGCAGAAAACGTCAGGCTGTCCACGGCAATCTCCGCAGTCCTGATCCTGCGGGTGACCTTTTGAGATGCCAGGCTGAACAATCCGATCTGCAAAGGTTGCGTGTCAAGCGGATTCCAATCTTCGATCGCAAAAGCGAGGCTGGCCCCATCCGGCGAAAAGGCGAGCGGAACAGCCAAGGTCGGCGACGATCCTCGCGCCACGTTTCCTGTCATCGTGCGCCTGGTGACATCGAAGAGTCGGATCTCAAATTCACGGGAGGGCGTGCCCGGAATAGTGATGGCCCAGGCCAACGAGCCGCCGGAGGGATCAAAGATCGCTGTGCAGAACTCGATCTCCTCCCTGCGGGAGAGAACGGTCGTCCAGTCCCGGGTAATATCCCAAAGCAGAATTTCATTCCGGCCGTGGCCTACGACGGCCAGAACCGATCCATCGGATGTGAACGAGAGATCCATGATCATCGTCGCCTTGGGATCGACCCGTTCCATTTGCAGGCGACCTGTGACTGCGTCAAAAATCTGGACATTTACAAAATGATCGAGGGGCTGGCCCCGCGAGTCGTAGTTGCCGATCGCCGCGGCGAGCCGGCTGCCGTCGTGAGAGAATGCGAGCGCGGCAATGGAGCCGCCTCGAGCGGCGGCATTCCATCTTGACTTCCAGCCGGGCAGATCAATCGCAGTGAGGGTGCCTAAACGTGAAAACGCTGCGAGCGTCCCATCCCTGGAAAAGGCGGCGGCTGTGGTGGGCTGTCGGTTTATGTAAGATTGGGATCGGGCTGAAGCAGTGCCCAATGAAATCATCCATCCGCAGCCGATCAGAACTGCAAGGCCCGCGAAAAGCGGATGGCCGGCATAAGCTGCCGTTTTGGTAATGATCCGCACCTGGATGTTCCTCCAGCCTGCTGCAGATAAGATCTTTCTCTCTTATGGATGCAATCATAACCAAAAACGATCATGCGGGATAGAAGATTGGAAGCCGGTCGTTCCCAGATTCCGCGCGCTACACTGCGCATGCCTAATCCGGATTGTTCACAAACGATAACGACGAGGCGCGCTGAACCTGGGGATAAGAGGAAGCCGGATCCGCGGCACTCCGTCAGTCAATGGAGCAAGCGGACGGCGGACGCGGTTCTCGACCGCTTATCGTCCGGCCGGGTCGGTGGCCTTCTTCGCCTGTCGCGACTTCAGGTGGTCCTCCATCTCAAGCCACGGCACGCCGTTCTTGTACCAGTCCGGCATGGGCTTGCCCTGCAGGTAGTGATCGAAGAACTCCTGCACGCGTGCCATGAAGTCCTTTCCGTTAGGGCGCTTTGCAAGGCCGTGCGTTTCGCCCGGGTACTCGAGCATCACCACGGGCTTCTGGAGCCGCCTGAGCGCGTTGTAGAACTCGACGCCCTGTGTGAAATCGACGGCGCCGTCCTTGTCGTTGTGCAGCATCAGGAGCGGCGTCTTCACGTTCTTCGCGAAGAGCACCGGGGAGTTGCGCAGGTACGGCTCCAGGTTCTCCCAAGGGGAGGCGGTGAAGCGTCCCTGGGTGCTCTCGGCAACGACGCTATTGGCGGTTCCGGTTGCCTTGTAGATCAGCGAGTACATGCTGATGAAGTCAGTGATCGGAGCGCTTGCCACGGCGGCTGCGAAGAGATCCGTCTGGGTGACGAGGAACGCGGTCTGGTAGCCCCCCCACGAGTGCCCCATGATGCCAATGCGTCGGGGATCGACGACGCCGGTCGCGATCGCTGCCTTGACGGCCGGCACGACCGACCAAACGGCCGACATTCCCGGGTCGTCGAGCTTGTATGTGATGTCCGGGAGGAACACGGCGTATCCCCGACTCGTATAGAGCGCCTTGTTGAGGTTCGTCGGGTTCGGCTGCGTGAGTCGCGTGTAGGCATGCAGGTTCGCCGACATCTTCTCGTAGATGTTCACGACCGTCGGGTAAGACCTGCCCTCTTCATAGTTGGCGGGCAGGAAAAGGGCGCCCTGCAATTTGTCCCCTTTCGTGCTCACATAGTCGACGAGGATCGACCCGCTCGACCAGAGGAAGGGTTCGGTCCCCGCGGACAGGTTTGTGATCCGCCTGGAGGCGGTCAGTTTCGCATCGGTCACGTAGAAATCGGGAGGATCCGTCGAGGTCTGGCGCGAATGGATGTACACGTCCGCCTTTCTGGCCTTCATCAACGCAGGCACCGCGTAGGTGGCGTCGTCCCATACAAGCCGTCTTGCACCGGGCGTGCCGGGCTCGATGAGGCCGATGCCGCCCTTCTTCGTCCACTCGCCGTACAGCTCGAAATAGATCGGTTTCGACAGGTCGAAGCCCCGCTGATCAGGGTCGAGAAGGAGCGGCCGCCGGCATCGAATCTGCTCTTTCCTGCCGGTCAGAGTAAGGTTTGTCGCCGTACCCCCGTCCACCGGGACTTGCCAGATGTCCCAGTCGTCCGAGAGGAGAACGAACCTTCCCGTCCGAGGACCACCCGAACGACTGCGTCGGCGGCTTGACGACGGCATGATCGTCCTCGACGTCGACGAACGAAGTCGGGACGTTTTTCGTGATATTGGTCGCCTGACCCGTCGTCATGTCATACGTGTGGAAGTTGCCGTCTTCGTAGTAGAGAAAATGTGTGCCGGTGGGTGAGGGCCCGTAGGTCCAGCGCGATTTCCTGAGGGCGAGCGTCCGCTTGCCAGTGGCCAAATCGACTAGGTAGATGTCCTGGAAACGCTTGCCGTCGAGATTGGCCATCAGCTCGTACGGATCGTCGTCGCGTCCGATCGCGAATCGATTGCCGGGTGCCGGCGCCACGTCGGTCATGCGCTCGTCGGCGAGGCGGATGAACTTCCGGTCGGCCGGCCGGTACTCGGCGAGGTAGCTGAAGTTCCGGTCGGTCGATTCCTGCACCTGTTGCTGCGATTGCAGCCGCTTGTCCTGCCAATGCCAAAGCACGAGATCGACCTTCTCCTCTGCGGGCGTGTCGTCGGCCCCGACAGCGGGCGCCGCCGAGGCGCTCCTGGGATCCGCTCCCGCGCTGCGGTCGCGCGTCTGCGACGCCGCAGGCAACTGCGAGGCTCGGGTCGAACTCTGGATGCCGAACAGGAGCGCCGAGCGGTCGGCGGACCACGTGGGATTCCGGTTCGGGCTCACCATCATGCCGGCAGGAAAGTCGGGCGAGGTCGCGGGATTGAACACGGTCTTCTGCGGGGTGGCGGCCCCGAATCCCGTCAAGCCCATCACGAAGTATCGGAACGTGCCCGGCGTTCGATCCTCGAGGGCTTTCAGCAGCGACAGGCTCTCGCCGTCCTCGCTCCACGACATTCGCGAATACGTCGCACGGTCGTCCGATTCGAGCGACCGGATTGCACCGGTGCCCATGTCGCGCACCTGCAGTCCGTTGCCGGCCTTGTCCACCGTGCCGACTGTCCAGGCGAGAAACCGCCCGTTCTTGTCGAAGGCAAAATCTGAGACATTCCCGATGACGATCTGCTGACCCGTCGCCAGCTCGCGCAGCAGCAGGTCGGTGCCCTGGGCCGGGGGCCTTGCCGCCGCCGTGGGAGCGGCCCCACCCGGTGCATCGGCGTACTTGTGCATCGCGATCCAGCCGCCGTTGCCGGGCGCCAGAACGAACCTCCGAATCCTCGGCACTTCAACCTTGTCCCCCGTATCGAGGTTTACGACGCCGACCCTGTTCTGGAGCGGACGGCGCTGTCGTCTCAGCTGCGCGGCTTCGGCGTGCGTCGGGTAAATTGTGAAGGCGCCGAACTTCGCCTCCCGCGAGAACGTCGGGGCGGCGGGCCTCCCGGCGACCTCGCCGGCCGGGAACCTGAACTCCCTGTCGGACTGCGTCTGCCGGAAGACGAACTCTCCGTCTCCTTCGGTTGGACCGATGTGATACGCGAACCAGACGCCGTCGTCCGACAGCGCCCACGCATTCACGTGGCGCCAGGCCATGATGTCCGCCAGTTCGATCGGGCGCTTGTCCTCGGGTGCCGCACGGAAGGGCGCCGCCTGCAGCGTGAGCACAAGCGAAAAGGCCATGAGGATGAGCGTTCGGATTCTTGGCATGGCCTTGCGTCTCCTTCAGCGGGGAATGAGAGGTCCCCGGGAAATACGAGGACACCAACCTTTTTCCAGTTTCATCGCAAAAACGGTCGGACGTCGCCACATTGGAATTAGCTGGTTTCTGTCGCGAAACTCCAATCCAGGCCCGAAGGGCCGGAAGAGGATAGCCCCGGGCGTGAGCCCGGGGTTAGGGTAGAACCTTGACGGGAACTTCCCGATCCAGTCTCGCGCCATGGGCACGATAGATCTCGCCCATTCCTTCCTGTCCCGGCTACTCAATAATTTGGTAGTTTGAAACCTTCCGGCCGATCCCGGGCATTTGGCCCTCCGATATGACATCAGCATGAAATGACGGATGGCAGGGGCATTATAAACCGTCAATCCTGTTTCCTTGGGAAAAATTTGCGGGAGTGCTGGAGAGCCAAGAGGCCACGGCGGAAATCCGGGGGAATCTCCATCCCGGCTGCTCAAACCGGAGGCGCGGCCTATATCGAGCCGAAATGGCCGACGGCATTCGCGGAATCGGGAGCATGGTCCCTGACAAGCCTCCGGCAAAGCTTCCTGAACGGGATGCTGACGAGGCGCCTGGACCCGGATTCGATCCTGCGCGGGAGGATCGCTGAGATGGTCACAAAGGGCGATTTTGGCCTCGGTTCAGGACCGAAGCCGGATGGGAGCTATGAGCGCGTTTGGCACTGTGAGCTGCTTTCCCCGGACGAGGTGACGTTCGAGACCGGCGTTGTGCTCTTGAAGAAGCGACGGGCTGAGGCTCTGAAGCAGGGCCTGACCGTAACGCTCCGGTGATGCCAACCCCAACGCCCCCTGTCGTAGAGCAACAAACAAAATCTCCCGATGAACCGCCGCCCGAAATCACACCTTCTGTGATCAAGCAAACGCGAACCGTAAGGATTCTTGGAACGCTGCCGCCGGAACTTTGGAATCGCCTGGGCACGAAGATCCTGCCGAAGCTACGATCTGGCGCCAAACTGAACACCGGCGTGGATTTCTCGGTGACGGTCAAAACAGGCACAGCTCAGGCCCTGGAGACTGAGCTACGCCGGATCCTGGAGGATCTCGGCCTGACTGGCAGGTTCAAGGTTGAATAAATCGTTCTGCGCCGCCTCCGGGCGCCCGCAGTTGGCTGCGAGTGATGCGGGCAGTCCATATTCATGTTAGATCCTCCAACTCCTGCTTGAGATGCTGGCGTGCGCGGAACAAATGAACTCTTACCTGGTCGATGTTCGTGTCCAGGATTCCGGCAATCTCCAGATAGCTGAGACCGCCGAATTCGCGCAGGGCTATGCATTCCCGCTGGGATACGGCAGGTTTCGATAGAGAATGCAGGATCCGCCGCAGGATCTCATTACCCAGGAGCAGCTGTTCGGGAGTCTTGGAATTCGCTGCTGAATGCTCGCCAGTGTCCCTCGCGCGCTCCCGAAAGGTCTCGATCGCCAGGTTTCTGGCAACCCGCATTAGCCATGCTTCCGGGCGGTCGATCGTTTTCGCCTGAAACCCGTTGCGCAGCAACCGGGCGAACGCTTCCTGAGTGATTTCCTCAGCGGAGGCGGGATTCCCCGTGAGCGCCAGCGAGTAGCGATAAACGCAATCGAACTGATTCTTGTAGAGCTTTTCGAATTCGTGGGTGTCCATAGTCGTCGCATAGAGGATGAAAATAACACTTTCCTGTTAACGCAGACTGTGTTTTCGAGCTCGGCTACCCGCTGCGCCGCGTCCAGACCTGGCTCTTCTTCGCGGTCCTGTTCGTAATCGCTTTCCTGATGACGAGAGACGACGCCCTCGCCGAGGCGCTTCGCGACGACGTCTTTGTCAACTCGCCATTCGCCGTTGCGAAAGTCACTGTAGTTGGCAGCCTGATTTGGCTTCAGGTGGCCGCAGCCCGCTGCTCGCAGCACCTTTGCCATCGATATCCGTTTCCCCTGCGCGAATTTTCCCTGAAATCAATCCACGCCTCGCGAAACAATATAGATGTGGAAACCGACGTCTACGGGTCAAGCTGCTCAAGAAGATGGCCGCGGTGTCGTCCGGCTCACTGGCGAGGGAGAAGCGACGGTGCTTTCCGTCGGCCTGCCAACGGCCGGTTGACTGGGGCATGCGTTTGCGCC
This sequence comes from Terriglobia bacterium, assembly GCA_963824985.1. Classification (GTDB taxonomy): domain Bacteria; phylum Acidobacteriota; class UBA6911; order UBA6911; family UBA6911; genus JAFNAG01. The sequence continues at coordinate 32,199 of CAWGRQ010000042.1, read as the reverse complement.
GCGACAGCGAGGTCTATTTGAAAGACTGAACCAATCCGAAATCCGAAGCGCAGGAGAGGGAAACGAATCCGCATGCCAAAATTTCAGATGAACGAACACGCCCATTCAATCATCGTCGACCTCCGGATTCCCGGCCGGTGGTCGCATCCGAGGGATCTGATCGAGCGATTGCCGGATGGCTGGCGTGTGACGACGGAGGCGCTGATCTTGCCGGATGGTGCGCGGTTCGACTTGGGGTTCTTGCCGCCCGATGACCGGTTTCCCGGAATCTTCCGTTCCGCCTGCCGGCGGCCGCCGACCGAGGAAGAACTGGCCACGGCGGACCACTATACGGTTAACGTGACGCTCAGCGGCAATGGAGGATCGATGGAAGCTGCGCGGACGATCATGAAAGCCGGAGCGGCCATGGTGCGGGCTGGCGGGGCGGGTGTATTCATCGATAACAGCGCGCTGGCTCATGGCGGCGAGCTTTGGATCAAGATGACCGAAGATGGCGGCGCCGACGCTTTGAGTTTCGCGATTGTCGGCATCGTCCAAGGCAACACAGACATCTGGACGGTCGGGATGCACGTGTTGGGCTTGCGCGACATCGTGCTGAAGCGAGCAGACGTCGAGAAAGGCTTTGATATAGTCGAGGTAATCCGCTATCTGGTCCAGGACGACAAGCCGGTAGGGGATGGCCATATTCCGGCCGACGTGAACGGGCCGTGGTTCAGCTGCTGCGCAGAGGACGGCGACCCGAGAATGGCCGGCACTCCCATGTACAACCCCTTCGGCCGCAACCGCCTGGTGAATTTGCGGCATATCCCAAGTAACAACTAGCATGGTTCGGGGGATTCAGGCCATTACAAGGTGAAAATTGGGATCGGCAGAGATGTCACGACGCTCTCGGGGAAGGTTATCCATACCAAAAAGGATGCGCTCCGCACTTTCGACATTCTCCCTCGCAACGCTCCGGAGTTAATGCGCCGTTGTGAAGGATTGTTGCGGCAGGCTCGGGATACTCGTAAACGTGGTTTTTTCCCAACCGAGACAGCATACGTAATGACCTTCTTTGCCGATCCTGCATGTATTTCTTGCATTCAAGGCCTCTATTACGAAGAGCAAGATCTTGAAGCAACTGATGGATTGAAGAGAATCGGCACGGACGAGGCCTTTGAGGCGATGATCTCGGGCACGAAGAGCAAGAAAGATGCGGCAGCTGCCGCGTATGCTCGCGGAATTCTGCGGGAAAGGTTGCCCAAAATACAGAATCCTCGCATTCCAGCAGCGATTATCGCTGCCATCAGATGACGTATTACTCAAGTACGGTGACAAGCGGTCGCTCGATAAGTTGGTTTTATCCGGTTTACCCGTTTCAAGCTGTTGCCGTCGTCAGTCTCCGTCCCGCAGTCCCCGTTCCGACGGGATTCTCCACTTAATGCCGCTCGATCACTGCAATAAGGTGAAGGTTTGTCAAAAAGCGGAATCCGGCGACACGATTCGGGCGGAAAATTCAACGGTAGTATGAGCAAAAACTCCGAAATAGGGTATTCACTGCGGCGGCGGGGCGCCGAATTTGTGATAGGCGGTGAAATTATTGACCGATAGGATGCGGCCGTCGGCGGAGAGCGTGGTCACTTTGCCGGTAACCGCTTTGCCCTTGCCGTCGGCGCCGACCGTAGACTCCTGGCCCGCGCTGGTGCCGTTGAACACCACCATCCCGACGGTTCCATCCTGAAAACCCTTGCGATAACGGAATTGAAAGTTCGTGCCGACCCAGCTGCCCGTGACCTCGGACAATTCAGCGGCCGCAGGGGATTCTATCTTTCCGGAGCCGATCAGGTTGAAGCCGACCAGATCGAACATCCAGGATCCGGTCTCCAGGGTCGCGCCCGCGTCGCTGGTCACGGAATAGGCGAAGCTGAAACCGAGCGGTCGCACGGGAATGCTGGTAAGGTGGCCCCCGTCGATGCGCAAGGCCAGGCAGGATAGGGCGCGGTTGGGCGCGGCCTCGATCACCAGCGTGCCTTGCTGATTCCCGAAAGTCGGGAACATCTCCGACAGGAGCCTGGCATAATGCTGGTTCGGCTGCAGCATGACCGGCAGAGATGATGCCGCCGGATCCTGTCCTTTGAAGAGATCCAGCGTGACCACGATCGGGGAATTGTCCGCGTTGACAAAAGCCAGTCCCGCGTCGCTGCCGGCTTCGCGGGTGTCCAGCTGAACGATGGCCAGGCGGAAACGCTGCGGAGTCGTGCTCCCCACCGTATCGACCAGCGCGGCTCCGCTGCGTTGCCGGAAAATGACATTTCCCGATATCTTTCCTCCCGTGATCGTGGACTGTACCCGCACCCACCCGTTCATCATGCCGGCGCCGGTGCCGGTCAGGATGGTGGTGTACTCCTGAAACGGGGCCAGGGTCACGCTGCTCGTTGCCGTCGGAGCCCCGCCGTCAAACCGGACCGGCAGCGCTGTCCCATTGGCCGAGCCCGCCAGCCATCCCTGATAGACGCGGATCAGGATCGGATTGCTGGTTTCGACTTCGTTGGTGATCTGGAGTACGGTTTCGTAGGCCGGAATCCCCCCGACCGCTATCTGGGGGAAGGCGAGATCGGATTGCGCGTGCAGGGGGGCAGCCAGAACCAACACCAGCAGGATGGCATGGGAAAGTCGCATAAGCTATCTCCTCGGCGCTTCCGGCGCGCATCGGGATGATCCCGGCCAACCAGGCCGTAATGGCAATTTCACCTCCATAAGGATCCGACAGTCGGCCTTTTTTGCGATTGCCGGGTCGCCCGGTTGAAGAGGCCCTGTCTTTCCCAATATCTTTCGCATTGAATGGCTCTTTCAGCCCCGAATCACCGGCCGCCGCCGGGAAAGTACGCGCGGAGGCTGGATCAGATCGAGGACCGGGAAACTTCTCAACAGCACGGCATCCAACTCGTTGAGATCCACACCCAGCCACACGGCCAGAATCGAAGCGTACACGGATCGAAAGTCGAACTGCGCCATCAGATTGCCGTTGGATAGATCGGACAGGCTGGGGGTATTCCCCATAATTCCCGGCCGGACCATGCTTCCAAACAGGAACACGGGTTCAGCGGTTCCATGATCCGTGCCCAGGCTGGCATTCGATGCCGCCCGCCTGCCGAATTCCGAGAAGGTCATTCCGATCACCCGGTGGTCGCACCCCAGGAGTTCCAGGTCGTCCACGAAAGCGCGCGCGGCCGTGGCGAGTTTGCCCAAAAGATTTGCGTGGGTCCCCGTGGTCGTATCGTCGGCCACCTGGTTCGAGTGCGTGTCGAATCCTCCGAGGTTCACCATGTAGATCCTGGTGTGCAACCCCCCCGCGATCAGGCGTGCGACAATCTTCAGCTGATCGGCCAGCGAGTTCTGACCGGCGGCCGGATAAAGGATGGATCGGTTCTGGGCCCGGTCGGCGGCCGCCTTGACCCTGGCGGCAAATGCGGTCGACTGTGTCGCCACCTGCCGGATGTACGCCAATTCCTGGCCCGCGGTCGTGGGCGGGGTTTCGTCCTGCCCGCCGCTGCTGGACCCGCTGACCAGCTGATAAAAAGTATTCGGGTCCTGAATTGTGATCGCGGTTGATTGGCTCGGCCCCTGAAAGCCCAGGGAAACAACGGAACCGATCTGCAACGCCGGCGGGTCCGGCATCTGCGGATTCGGGTACCCGCTGGGGTAACCGTCAAACTCATAGGCCAGATACCGTCCCAGCCATCCGCTGGAGAGGTCCTGGTTGTAATCGGCTGCCGTCAGCCAGATGTCCGTGGCGCGGAAGTGGGAAAAGTTCGGATTAGGGTAAGAAACCCCCTGGACCAGGCAGAGTTTCCCATTGTCATACAGCGTTTTCATCCCGGTCATCGCCGGGTGCAGGCCGGCGGCGTCGGTGAGCCGCAGTGCGCGGTCGGCGGGGATGGCGATGTTCGCGCGGAGGCTCAGGTAGGCGGGGTACTGATCCAGGGGAATGACGGTATTGATCCCGTCGTTGCCGCCTACCAGCTGCACCACAACCAGCACCCGGTCCAGGGCCGCCGACGGGCCCGTCAGAGCGGCCAACAGAGGCGAGCGATCGAAGCCGGTTATCGCAAGTCCGCTCACGCAGAAGGGCACAGCGCCTAGCGGGCCGAGCTTTTTGACGAACTCTCTTCTATTCATACGCTTTCTCGAAACCTGCAATCCCTTCTTCCTCCGGGTTGCCTAGGAAAGTTGAAATTCAGCCATTCTCATCATGAACTTCATGAGTGCGTTCAGCCGGGTGACAACCGCATTGCGTTTCTGAGTATTGTTCGGATCCCCGATAAACTGGCTCCAGTAAACGGTCCACTCATAGTCCGGGAGCCCTGGAATCAGCACACTGGCCACCAGGTAATCCTTCTGATTCGCGGTCAGCTCGATCGCAAACATCGCATCGGCGATTTCCCCGACCAGCACCCGGGGATCCGCGGGAGCCGAGGTGCGATTCGCCATGGAGAGCAGGTCAAGGGCGGTGGTCGTGCCGCCTGCCCGTATGCCGCTCACCAGTGAATCGGTGAATGCCCATCTTGCCGGCAGGGTCAGGGTATTGATCCAGAGCCGGTGGAAATCCGGGCTTTGATAGTACGCTGGCCACCCGGCTACGTTCGGAGCGCCCATCAGCGCCATCTGGATGTTTCCTGCCGTGGTACCCAGGGAAGCCATCAAGGCATAGTAGGCGACGGTCTGGGATGCCGGGGAAGGCAGGGAAGCTTCCAGGCCGCGCAAAGCGCCGGCGGTCAGATCCACCGGATTTTTGATCAGGCAGCCGATGTTGCCCTCGTCAAAAAAATGGGCACTGCGGAACAGCGTCGTGAGCACGGGTTTGATTTCATAATTGTAGCTGCGCATGACATCGGCGAGAGGTTCGATCACGTTCTGTTCGGCCGCGGCGTCGATGTCGTAGTAAACGAACCAGCGGTACAGCTTGCGGCAAAGAAACCTGGCCGTCTCCTGTTGACGGAATATCATTTCGACCAGGTCGTTCAATTCGCGGGCGCCGTCGCTGCCCCCGGTGATGCGCGTCCCCTGGTAGGTTGCGGAAAACTGCTTATCCCTGGGATCATGGCGAAGGGCGTCGAAGTAGGGGTCGATCGCCGTGCTGGTCGTGCTCCGGTATCCGTTTGTGCGCCAACCTGTCAGGACGTGGGCGGCGGCCCTGACATCCTGCTCGGTGTAGTTTGTGTAATCCCCGGGGCCGATCTGGGGGCCCTTGCCGATGGTGAACAATTCCTGAAGCTCGCGCGCGTAGTTTTCGTCGGGTGTGTTGCTGCCGTCGCCGCGGTTCCGGTAGCCATTCAAGTAGATGAGCATGGCGGGATCGAGCGTGACCGCCTTGACCAGCTCCTTGATATTGCCTAGGGCATACCCGCGGAAGAGGGCATTCTGCCGGTACATATAGCGCGAGTCCAGCACGGTCGAGTACTCGGAAACGTAGTGGTTGTGCCAGAACAGGACCATCTTTTCGAGGATCGAGATCCCCTGGGTCACCATCAAACCCAACCACCATGCCTTGAGATAGCCCTGGTATCTGGAGTCCAGACTCGTGTCGAATACGCTGCCGATCCACGTCTGCCCGGTGGCGGGATCGATGGGTGCCGGTGGTGCGGCAAGTTCCTGAATCAGCTCGGGGAGCAGGAGATCGAGGGAACTCGAGGCTGCTTCAGAGATTTCCTTCGCCGTGGGCCCGATCATCATGCGCCGCAGGAGATGTCCCGCGGTCTTGCGATTCCAGGGTCCCTGATAGGGTTCCAGCCCCGTGACGGGGCGCGAAGCCTGCCACGGTGTCGTGCCTCCCGGGAGTGTCATTGGATCCGACATGCCGGTGTCCCTCTCCTCCGCTGTGAGACCCCCCGACTGCAGACTCCCGCCGGGAAGATCCCGGCGAAGACCGGCCGTTCTCCTTCGATCTGCTGCCGCTGCTGTTTGACGGCCCGGGATGCGCATAGGCGGTCAACTCCCTATTGATGATTAAACCACCTCTCAGGGCGACCATGGAATTGAGAGTCCGGCGGCATCAACTTCCGTCGCCGGCAAATAAAAACAATATACCTGCCAATGAAGATGCCGTCAATCCGGCCCGGAAGAAGAGAAACGCTGCCCGCATCGTGGCACCGCCCGAGGCCGGCCCCCTCCACGAGGTTCTTTTCACTCCGGGTCCTACACGGAAAGCCGGCTTGAACGCTGAAAAAGGGGCCAAAAAATGGAAATGGAGCGGTGTTTTTTCCTCCGCCTTTCCAATCATGCACTGAGGACGTTCCGGATCGTCGGGCCGAACTGCCTGGGGCTTATAGACTGATCACCCTTGAAATCAGACCGCGCAACGGTGGAGTTGTAACCACACCGCACGGCCCTTCGATGGATATCGAGCTCCAGGAGGTCTTTGAGATTCGTGGTTCAGTTTTTGATCCGGCTAAACAGTGGCATTTTTGAGGTCGAGCCGCCTGTCGCCGAGATTCTTCAGAGGTTTGCGTTTGTGACATGTCGCACATCGGCAGGCACGGTGCTAAAGGGATAATGAAATGAAAGAGAATCTGCCGGCTGTGCAGCAGGAGCACGCGCAGCAGGACAGGTAAGTCTGCTCCATTTGGGCGGGTGCCGCATGTTCATCAAATCCCGACTTGCATCAGGGCCGGGAAGACCGGGGCTCGGAGCGCTGCTGCCAATCATCTGGGGCATGTACGCATCGGTTGCACTGGCCCAGGTCCCGGTCTTTACGACCGGCAATCCCCCGCCCACTCCCACCCTCGAAGAGCTTCCCTTGATGAGCAGTATTACCAAGGACGGCATCACCTGGACCTTTGCCGCGCCCACTCGCGTAGGCCAGTTTGTGAACGGCGATTATTACGTGGTGGGCACGATCACAATCGTCGATATTCAACCTCTCCCGACACCGGCCAACGGGCTACATGGAACCATGTTGAATGTCCGGCCCAATGTTCAACGCAGCGGATTCGACAGCCGCATTCAGGCCAGCCGGTACGACCCGAGCTTGCGCGTGTACCCTCCGATCACATTGACTCCGGGAAACAAGCTGGTCTCTTCCCGCAGTGTCGCAAGCTCCAATCCGCCTTGTGTGATGCGCCCCTACGACACTTCAGTAAGTCCCGTCGCTTCCGTCTCCATTCTCACTAGCCTGGCAGCACCCCAGCCGTTGGACGCGTTTCGTCCTTCTTACGCCCAAGGCTCCACCAGGATTTATCTATCGAGGAACATGAGACGGCAAGCTCTTCCCAGACTTCCATTCGTACGCAATGTCCCCCCTTTGTCCGAGTTCGAAGGATATTTGAAACGACCTTGGATTGATTCCGTTTTTTTCAACTTTGATGTGCCTGCCGAATACATGGCGAGCTACGGGCGGGAAAACGCGTATCTCATGTCGTTCGCAGGGCTTCTTCTGACGCTGGATTTTCCGGTCGAGCAAAAAGAGCCTCTTCTTGTGTATCTCACGCAATAGTTGCAGCCACACTATTTTTTCGAGTTTGGGTGCTTGTCCCGAATGGCGCTTTATCAGGATTGGCCGTAATCGCTTGGCAATGCCGCCAGATCAAATATGTGAGCCCCGAAGGGGCGGAGCAGCAAAGCCCAGGGCGTGAGCCCTGGGATCATGAACAGCCAGGCAACCAGCCCTGGCGAACCCATGGAAAGTGCCAGGAAATAATCACAACAAAATGGGTGTCCCAATTCTACAGCGAATTGATGGCCAAGGCCGCCGAATTGGGAAAACTGCTGGCCCGGGCCTAGCCGTAGAAAGAAGCGGGAGCGCGTATCAGCGCGCCCCCGCTCTACCGTTACCTCTCAAGGAACCAGCTGCTAATTGGCCTGGGTATTCCCCACTCCCGGTTCGTGGAAGTAGCGGGTGAGCACTCCGGCCAGAGCCTCCAGCGCACCCGAACCGGTTCCTCCGCTCACCAGGACTTCGGGCACAAACCTCACCTTGCTTTCGGCCAAGGCGTTAAGCGCATTGACGAGCGCTGTGGAGGCAGGCCCCAGGGCTCTCACCTGCGACTCGTACCCTTTCGCCCTCGCAAGACCGACCGCCTCGACTTCCGCGCCGCGGGCCGCGCCGGTCTCGCGGATGAACACGGATTCGCCTTCCGCCTGCGCTATGCGGGCGCTCGCATTATTCTTTTCGATCTGCACCCCTACCGCCGATTTGGCCAGCTGGGACTGCATATCTGCGGTGCCGCGAGCTTGTTCCATGTCGATCCTCTGGTCCTGCGCCTCGCGCTGCCGCTTGAAGGTCTCGATCTCCTGGTTGGCGATCTCGCGTTCCGTCAGGACATTGACCAGATCCACGGGAAGGATGACATCCTGGATATAGACGCCACGCGTCTCCACCTGGTATTGCTCGAGCTCCGTCCTGATATGCTCGAAGGCTTGCACCTGCACTTCCTTTCGAGTTTCAATGAACCGGATCGCCGGCATGCTCTGCAGCTTGTCACGGAAGTGATTGCCGACGGCAGCCTGGAGAACCTCGTTGACGAGGTTCCTCATCGTTCCTACCATCGAGATCACTTTCGGTGCCTTGGTATCCGGTACGTGAATCTGGACCTGGAGATCGATGTCGAAAACGAAGCCCTCCTCGCTCTTCGCTCGTATCTGCTTTAACTGGGAATCCAGGTTGTGCGCCTGTGAGACGGCGTCCGCCCAGTTGAGTGTGAGGATCGCCGTCGGTACGATTTCCGCTTCATAGCAGCGGGGATTGATCGGGTACTTCCCCGTACGCAACGCTTCCTGCCAGATGCCGCGGTGTCCGGCTCTTACCAGCGAGCCGAACTTGAATTCGGCGCCCGAGGTGTCCTGGGTCACAAGGCCTACATACGCCTTGATGACCGCGACCTCTCCCTGCTTGACCACAAGCATCGGCACGAGTTCCACGCTTACCAGGAAAGGGTTGAGAGCAAAAGCGCCGTACAGCAGCGGATCATGCTGGAGACCGATTCTGCCGCCACTCTCCAGGAACGCCTGGAAGTCCTGGTAATTGTTGTGCAGCGAGTTCTTGTTGCCAAGCAACCTCTCGATCATCGGGGCGTCGTCTACCCCGGTCTTTTCCATTTGCTCGACGTCGGAGAATTCGCCAAGACGGCCGGCGATGGCTCCGGAAGGAAGCGGGTCTCCTTCGAACGTGGTCACAAGGCCGATCATATCGACAACTCCCTGGCCCGAGCCGCGTGGTTGCGGCGCTATTCGAACCAGTTCGAGTTGTTCAGGCCTCAGGCCGAATAATTCCGGCGTCAATTTCGCCCCGGCTTTGTGACGGAGCTCGGGGGAAACGGGCAGGCCATAGACCTTCTCCTTGGTGATCACCAGAAATCCCACCGGATGAGTCGGCACGAGCGTACCGGGACTCAGGACTGGTCGCTGCACGCCTTTCTGCCCGCCGTTGGCGAGAAAGCTCCTGAGATTCGAGAAATCTCCGAATTCCTTTTTATAGACTGCCGATTTGGCGCCGATCGGCAGCGGATCCCCCGCTTGTGCGATTACGACTCCGACTTCGCCGGCAGGTACCTGGACCCACGGGAATTTTTCCACGCGGTACAGAGGCCATAACTTCCAGCGCAAGCCGGGCATGAGCAGGTCCGCCTGGTATCCGGCTTCACCGAGCAACGCAATCGGATTGTCATCGCAGAGTCTTCGGGCGGAGAACCGCTTGACCACGAGGCCGACTTCCGTAGGGCCGATTTTCCGCACTGAAACCAACGCCACAACGACCGCAAGAACAAGTACTGCAACCGTTACGATCAACTCCAAAGACCATGGGACGAACATGTGCACCTTCTTACCAAAGGTTCAGGCACAGGAATGCACTTCCGGCATCCTGGGCCGAACAAGTTTAACTGTCGGGAGATCTTGGGTTTTTCGGACCTAGAGGACCGCCCTTCCCAATGCCGGCGAGGTTAGCTGACGGGCTGGGTCCAGGAAGTGACCCCGGTGACGGTTACCCGCCCCCGTGCGCCCCGTCCTCGAATGCTTCGAGGAATTTGGTTTCCCCGCGTTGCTTCCCGGGAATGGGCAGCAACTTTGGCGACGCGAATACACCATAATAAATGGCACCGGCGCAGGTTTTTGTCAATCATTGGTCCCGTATATCATTGAAATCATGTTAGATATAGTTGTCTTGCAGGTCGGGGATCCTTCTGGGAAGCCATCCGCTTAAAGTGCTGGCGGGCTTTGGAGGCTGTTCAACGGTTGATTTTGCCGCCGGACGAGGTTGGTCTGCGAGCGCCCGGGAACGCGGGCGTCCCGCCCGCCAAGCCGCTGATATTCAAGGCCTTATGTCGTGCCTACGATGCGGGCGGGACGCCCGCGGTCCCGGGAGCGGCACGGGACGAGTCGCTGATCGCAAGCCCGGGCATGAAAACAAGGCCTGAGCAGAGATCGGATGAGTTCTGATGCCGGAGGAGCGGTGAGATGAGGGCTTGCCATTGGATGACATAGTCGGATCCTCTCCGCATTCGATCCATGGTTCGGGTAGGTTGACGATCCCGTTAGCAGCATCGAGTCATGACCGTGATGCCGATGGTAAACCAATTTATGGATAAGGCAATGAAAAGCATCCGGGAGTAATTCTAAAGTGTGAAGCTTCAGACGGGTCAAGAACGAGTTTATCATTTTCGAGATGATGCGCTGGCATCCCCATTCCGGTATGTCCTCGTTTTGTGTAGTTGATCGCTCGCCTCCTGGGCTACAATGCGCGTTATTTTCCAGGGGGTGCACTGAATGGCCGAAATTTCCAAAACAGCTCCGGTTGAACCACCGATCGCACGGCAATCCGCACTTCGCACCGCACTGGCGGGCCTGATCGGGAATGTGCTCGAGTGGTTTGATTTTGCCGTATTCGGCTATTTTGCCAGTGATATCGGGCAGCAGTTTTTCCCGCAATCGGATCATGTTGCCCAGCAACTGAATACCTTCGCCGTGTTCGGGATCGGATTTCTGGCGCGTCCCTTCGGCGGACTCGTCCTGGGACTGGTAGGGGACCGGATCGGACGACGTGCCCTGCTGACTCTATCCATCGCGCTCATGGGCGGGGCCACCTTGCTTCTGGGCTTACTCCCCACCTATGCGCAGATTGGCGTCGCCGCGCCCCTCCTGCTGGTGCTCATGCGGTTGATCCAGGGCTTCTCCCTCGGCGGAGAATTTACCGGGTCGATGGTCTATACCACGGAGAAATCGTCGCCCAGGATGCGGGGCCTGATCAGCAGTTCCACGGCTGCCGGAACCACGCTGGGATTCATCCTCGGCTCCGGTTCCGCATGGCTCGTGAATTCCTGGCTTGGGGCCGCCGACGTGGCGGCGTGGGGCTGGCGGATCCCGTTTGTGGGCAGCGTGCTGTTTTGCGTCGCCGGCTATTTCCTGCGGCGTGGAATCTCCGAAACGGAAGCAGGTCTCAAGGCGGCGGCTGCACGGCCGCCGTTGTTTCCATCCTTGAAGGCCGATTGGATCCCAATCATTCAAACGTTCGGCATCGTAGGGTTGACGAACGCCGCCTACTACCTGACCTTCACATTTGCTGTGGAACGTCGCAGGAGCGTGATCCTGGAAGGAGGTGAAGCCTTCCAGTTGGTAAACACGCTGGTTCTCGTACTCGTGCTGATGGCGAAACCGCTTGGTGGATGGCTGTCCGATCACGTGGGCCGGCGCAAGCTGATGCTGATCTTGACCGTCGTCACGATGTCGCTCCTGTACATTGCAGTCAAGCTGATGCTCTTCGGCTCGCTCGCCCAATTCGCATACGGCCAGATCTTCATGGCAATCCCTCTGGGCATGGCCTTGGGCCTTCAAGGCGCGATGGTGGTCGAGATCTTCCCTCTGCGCACCCGGGTGACCTCGATGAGCTTTGCGTATAGCATCACGCTCGCCCTGGCAGGCGGATCGGCCCCATTTGTTTCCACATGGCTGATCGATCGCCTGGGGCAACCGCTGGCGCCGGCCTTTTACGTCATGGTGTATGGGATTATCGGGCTTGCCCTCATGCTGCCCATGAAGGAAACGAACCAGCGAAGTCTCGAGGATTGACGGGATTGGGAACGGCATGATCGGTCGGGCCTTCGGCTGGAGGCGCGGGCAGCCCCACTCATAAGGATACCGGGGATGCATCTACACTTCATTGATTGGGTCATTGTTGCGTTGTCCCTGGGCATCTGCTTCATTCCCGCACTGTTTTTCGGCAAGCGCGCCGGAGCCAGCACCTCGGAGTTTTTCGTTTCGGGCCGCTCCGTGCCGTGGTGGCTGGCCGGGCTGTCCATGGTGGCGACGACGTTCAGCAGCGACACTCCCAATCTGGTCACGGACATCGTGCGCCGCAACGGCGTGGCCGGCAACTGGGTGTGGTGGGCTTTTGTGCTGACCGGCGTCTCCACCGTTTTCTTTTATGCCCAGCTGTGGCGGCGCTCGGGAGTCATGACCGACCTCGAGTTTTACGAAATCAGATACTCGGGCAAGGCAGCCGGTTTTGTGCGCGGCTTTCGCTCGGTTTATCTCGGCCTGTTCTTCAATTGCATGATCATGGCCACCGTGAATCTCGCGGCCTGTAAAATCGCCGGCGTCCTGTTCGGGTTGCCGCGCTGGGAGACGCTGCTGATCTGCGGGGTGCTCAACGTTGTTTTTGCGGCCCACTCGGGATTGTGGGGCGTGCTTGTCATCGACATGATCCAGTTCTTCATCAAGATGACCGCCGTCATTGCTGCGGCCTACTTTGCCGTCCAGTTGCCGCAGGTCGGCGGCCTGCACGGCCTGGTCGAGAAGCTCTCGGTCCTGAAAGGCCCGAACGGCCTCAACTTCCTGAATATGCTCCCCGATTTCACCAACAATTGGGATATGGCGGTCGCCGTTTTCATTATGCCGATCGCCGTGCAGTGGTGGGCGGTCTGGTATCCGGGAGCGGAACCGGGCGGCGGCAGCTACATCGCGCAGCGCATGCTGGCTTCCAAATCCGAGAAAGACTCGCTGGGCGCCGTGCTCTTCTTCAATCTGGCGCATTACGTGTTGCGTCCATGGCCGTGGATCCTGGTGGCGCTCGCGTCCCTGATCGTCTATCCGCAGTTATCGGACATTCAGGCGGCATTTCCGCATCTCGATCCGAGCCTGATCGGTCACGATACGGCCTATCCTGCGATGCTGAAGTTCCTGCCCGTCGGCTTTATCGGACTCATGGTAGGAGGCTTGATTGCAGCCAACTCCTCGACTATTCTGACTCATCTCAACTGGGGCGCTTCCTACCTGGTTCACGATTTGTATCAGCGTTTCTTGCGCAAGAATCAGAGCGAGAAGCACTATGTGTTTGCCGGGCGCCTCGTGACGGTCATGCTGTTTTTCTGCTCATCCGGGATGGTTTACCTGCTGGACACTGCCAAGGACGCGTTCGACATCATCCTCCAGGTGGGCGCCGGCACGGGGTTGCTGTACCTGGTGCGCTGGTTCTGGTGGCGCGTGAACGCATGGTGCGAGGTGGTGGCGATGATCAGTTCGTTCCTGGTTTCGATCGGGCTGCTGATTCTCCATCATAATGGCCGGGGGGTCAGCACCCATATGGGGCTGATGATCACGATCGGAATCACTACGGTCTGCTGGTATGTGACCGCCTTCCTGGGCCCGGAAACAGACAGGAAAATCCTGATCGAGTTTTACCGCAAAGTCAGGCCCTTTGGGCCGGGCTGGACCGTGATCCGCGAGCAAGCGGGAGTTTCCCCGGCTGAAGCCCAGACCTCGGGCCAGAACATTCCCTTGGGGCTGATGGGCTGGGTGGCCGGCTGCATGGTGATCTGGTCGGCGCTGTTTACGATCGGCAATTTCCTATATGGACGCATAACCTACGCGCTGATGCTTCTGCCTGTATTCGTCGTGAGCGGCGCCGTTCTGCTGCGCGTCATCAATCGCGTGTGGGCCGACGCCGGCAGGAACATCGAGAGCCGCACACCGGAAAGCAGCCGATAATTCAGGATAGCCTGTGGAAGGTCATATTCGGCAGACCCTGGATTCGCGAGGAGGTGGAAACGGTGACGAACGACCTGTCGCACCGCACGAACCGGAAGCTCTCATCGGGATGTCACTACCCCCTGGGCGCCACCCCGGAGCCGGAAGGGGTCAATTTCTCCCTCTACTCCACGACCGCGGAAGAGGTATGGCTCCTCCTCTTCGAACACGCCGACGGCGATCCCACCGACGTTATCCGCGTCCAGGACCGGGACCGGTTCGCCTGGCACGTCTTCGTCCATGGCGCCGGCGCCGGCCAGCTTTACGGGTACAAGGTTCGCGGTCCCTTCAACCCGGCCCGCGGCCTTCGGTTCAACGACCGGAAGCTGCTGATCGACCCGTACGCGAAAGCGCTCACCGGCAAGATCGTCAACGAGGACAACCTGCTGCTGGCCTACGGACCAGGCGACGCGGCGCGGGACCTCTCCTCCGACTGCCGCGAAAACCAGGCCATCATCCCAAAGGCGATCGTGGTGGACGACCGGTTCGACTGGAGGGGGGACACGCCGCCGTCCATCCCGTTCGAGCGGATCGTGATCTACGAAACCCACCTGAAGGGATTCACCGCCCACCCCTCCTCGATGGTGGCCCACCCGGGGACGTACCTGGGCTTCGTCGAGAAGATTCCGTACCTTCAGTCCCTCGGCGTGAACGCCGTCGAGCTGCTCCCGGTGCAGCAGTTCTATGTCGAAGACTTCCTCCGGGCGAAGGGGCTTACGAACTACTGGGGATACAACACGGCCGCCTTCTTCGCTCCGGAAGTCTCCTACGGCACCGGTCGCCGCCCCGGGTGCCAGGTGGAAGAGTTCAAGACGCTGGTGCGGGAGCTGCACCGCGCGGGGATCGAGGTATTCCTTGACGTGGTTTACAACCATACGGGGGAGGGGAACGAACTGGGCCCCACCTTCTCCTTCAAGGGGATAGATAATCCCTCCTACTATGTACTGACCGGAGGGCCTCACGAGCCGGCGCGCTATTACATTAACTGGACGGGATGCGGCAACACCTTCAACCCGTCGACCGCTCCGACGATCCGGCTGGTGATGGACTCGATGCGGTACTGGGTCGAAACGATGCACGTCGACGGGTTCCGGTTCGATCTTGCCTCCGTGTTGGGGCGCGAAGGCGGGATGTACCAGAGGTGCGCCTCCTTCTTCGATGCTGTTTCACAGGACCCGGTGCTGCAGAGGGCCAAGCTCATCGCCGAACCGTGGGACCTGGGAACTTACGAGGTGGGGAACTTCCCCGTGGACTGGTCGGAGTGGAACGGCCGGTTCCGCGACACGGTGCGCCGTTTCGTGAAGGGGGATGGCGGGCAGCTTCGGGACCTCGGATTCCGGCTGACGGGATCGGCCGACCTGTACGCCGACGACGGACGCTCCGCCTACAACAGCGTCAACTTCGTTACCTGCCACGACGGCTTCACTCTTGGGGACCTCGTTTCCTACAACGAAAAACACAACGAGGCGAACCTCGAGGGGAACCGGGATGGCACGAACGACAACAGTTCATGGAACTGCGGGGCAGAAGGCGCTACGGACGACCCCGAGATCGCACGGCTGCGGCGGCAGCTGGCAAAGAACCACGCCTGCATGCTGCTCTTCTCCTCCGGCACCCCGATGATTCTTGGAGGCGACGAATTCCTCCGCACGCAGGGGGGGAACAACAACGCCTACTGCCAGGACAACCCGATCTCCTGGTTCGACTGGGGGGAGGCCCGGCGAAACGCGGACATGGTCGCCTTTTTTCAGAAGGCGATCGCATTCACGAAGAAATACACGATCCTCCAGCGGCGCAAGTTCTTCACCGGCAAGGACACGGACCTGGACGAGAACGCGGTCCCCGACATCCAGTGGTTCGGGGTGGATCTCAACCCGCCCCGTTGGGACGATCCGGAGGGCCGGCTGCTGTGCTACCTCCTCGACGGGAACGAAGAACCGTCGGAAGCGGGATCGTACTTCCTTTTCCTCATCCTGAACGCGGATTACCGGCAGCGCGAGGTTATGGTGCCGCCGCTTCCACCGGGAGTCCGCTGGCGGCGCGCGATCGACACAAGCCGCCCCGCGGGAGAAGATATTCTGGACGACGATGCGGAACCCCTGCCGGATCCGGCGGACCGACATGTCGTCGATCCAAGGACCACGGTGGTACTGCTGGGAAAATAAGCCGAACCCGGGCGCGGTGTCAGGCCTGGAGAATTCGGTTTTTTGCCTTTGAGCTTACCGGGCGCCTTTGCATTCTTGAATAAGGTTTAATCTCCAGGCCTGGCACGCTATTCTGATACCATGTCAGAGCAAAACCCGGCTTCGAGTATCGTCCGATCTCCTAACCAGCAGGGCCTGACTACTGCCGAAGCTCAGGCGCGGCTCAAGCAATACGGCCCTAATGCCGTCGTGGAGGAAAAGGCCCACCCGCTGAAGGCCTTCGTCAAGCGGTTCTGGGCGCCCATCCCCTGGCTGCTGGAAGCCACGATCATCATCCAGCTCTTTCTCGGAGAGAGGGTGGAGGCAGCCGTGATCGGCGGACTCCTCGTTTTGAATGCTGACGCTGAGCCTGCTGCAGGAAGGCCGCGCGCAAAAGGCACTGGCGCTCCTGCGTCAACAACTGCGAGTGTGCTGGCCCGCGTTCGGCGCGACGGTGTGTGGACCACGTTGCCGGCCGAGGACCTGGTGCCGGGCGATGTCATTCATCTGCGACAGGGCACCATCGTGCCGGCGGACGTCAAGCTGGAGGACGGATCGTTGCTCGTGGACCAATCGGCGCTCACGGGCGAATCCGCTGCCGCTTCCGTCGAGTCCGGCAAGCACGGCCTACGCGGGGTCCATGGTGCGCGGCGGCGAGGCCACGGGTGAAGTTGCCGCCACGGGCGCACGCACTTTCTTCGGGAAGACCGCCGAACTCGTTCGTACTGCAGGCTCGGCCAACCGGCAGGAGCACGAGATTGTGGGTGTAGTCAAAAACCTCTTCGTCGTAAACGCGGCGATGGTCGTGATCGTGATCGGCTACGCCCACCACGTCGGCATGTCCCTCGGCTTCATTCTGCCGTTGTTGCTGACCATTTTGCTCGCCTCCATTCCAGTCGCGTTGCCCGCCACCTTCACGCTCGCGGCAGCGCTGGGCTCGGTGGAACTTTCCAAACACGGTGTCCTCATCACACGCCTGAGCGCCCTGCACGACATCGCCTCCATGACCGTGTTGTGCAGCGACAAAACTGGAACCCTGACTCGCAACCAGGCCACGGTAAGCGCCCTCTGGGCCGCCCCTGGCGCATCCGAAGAGGATCTCCTGCGTGCCGCGGCGTTGGCCAGCGACCCGGCCGGTCAGGATCCCGTGGATGGCGCCATCATCAAGGCCGCCACCGACCGCGGCTGGCAGGACGGCGAAATGGAGCGAATTGAGTTCAAGCCTTTCGACCCGGCCACCAAGCGCGCTGAGGCTGTGTATCGTGATCAAAGAAGGCTCTCGCCGTTTCATGAAAGGTGCGCCCGCAGTTGTCGCGAAACTGACCGGCGCCGCGGACACGGTCTGGCAACCTCAGGCTGAAATCATCGTCGGACGCGGGCAACGTGTGCTTGGGGTGGCCGAAGGAACGGCGGGCCAAATGCGCCTTGTCGGTCTGCTGGGGCTTGAGGACGCCGTGCGCGAGGATTCGAAATCCGTCGTGAGTGCGATCCGCGACGCGGGCGTCCGCATCGTCATGGTCACCGGCGACAATGCCATCACGGCACGCAGTGTGGCCGAACAGGTGGGGATTTCAGGCAACGTTTGTTCGCCCGAAAAGCTCGCACGGCGACCTGTGCGGAGACGCGCTCGACTGCGGTGTGTTCGCCGGCGTGTTTCCCGAAGACAAATTCCGGCTGGTCCGGGGCTTTCCAGCGTCGTGGCGAGGTGGTTGGGATGAGCGGGGACGGAGTCAACGATGCCCCTGCGCTGCGTCAGGCCGAAGCGGGGATCGCGGTAGCCAACGCGACCGACGTGGCGAAAGCCGCCGCAGCCATGGTGTTGACCCGCCCGGGACTGGGCGGTGTGGTGCCCGCGATCGAAACGAGCCGGCTTGTATTCCAGCGCATCATCACCTACACCCTCAACATGCTGATCAAGAAGATCGAGATCATGGCGCTGTTGGTAATCGGATTTCTGGTAACCAGGCACGAAGCCGATCACGCCGCTGCTGATGGTGCTGTTCCTTTTCCTCAATGACTTCCTTACGATGTCCCTCTCAACCGACCGGATGGCAGTACTCACGGCGCCCGAACCGATGGAACACCCGCGGCATTCTTTTGGCCGCCACCGTCCTCGCCGGCTTGCAAGCTGGTCTTCTCACTCGGTGTCTTCCTGTACGGCTATCAATGTGCTCCGCCTGGACATGCCGCATCTTCAAACCTTGATGTTTGCGACTTTGATCCTCAGCTCGCAGGCCGGCGTCTATCTCCTGCGGGAGCGGGGGCACTTCTGGCAGTCGCGGCCCAGCCGTTTTCTCGTAGGCAGCTCGCGTGTTTGGCTTGGCGTCAGCCGCAATTCTTGCGCTCGGCGGCATTCTCATGCCGGCGATCCGCGCGTCATTTTTCTTAGGCGTGGCATGCGCTGGAATCGTTTACTTCGCCTGCCTCGACTGGGTCAAGGTGTGGCTTTTCGACCGGCTGAATCTGCGCTGACCCCGCGCGGCCATGGGATAGCCCTTCTCCGTTCAGTCTGAAAACGCTGCTCGTCCTTATCCGGAACTATCGAACCGTCAGGTTGTCAATCACACCCGCAATGCCTGGAACAGATCGGGCCGTATCTTCGATCAAAGTCCTGTCAAACTTGCTTGCGACCCTGCCATCAAGTGTTATCGTGCCGTTCTCAACGACGATTCTGAGCGGTGAAACATTTTGAACGGCATAACCCTGCAGACTGGGTTTCTCAAAAATCGCTTTGAAAGCGGCCCAACGGATGGCTTCATCACCGGGCGAGGCCGGCAGGACCTCGATTCTGTTCACCACCTTCTGCACGCCGGCGACCCTGCTCACGGCGGTCTCGGCATCCGACTTCAGGGCGGGCCGCGTGACCTCTCCCGTGAGTAACACGGTGCCGGGCTCCACTAAGTCGAATCTGACATAATCAAAAACATCATAGTATGGAAGCCTTGCCAGATTTTGCCGCACGGTATCCGCCACCTTCGTCAATGGCTGGCTCAATCGGGCGCCTGGAATCTCTCCGGCAAACGCCGATCCGAATTGAAACATGCCGCACAAAACGACCGGCAAAAATATCGTGGACAGAGATCTTGTTCTCCAGCTCCTTGCCGCCATATGTACCCCCTATCAACGCGTATTCGCGTTTCTGCAATTCACCATAACTGTATGAATTGATCCTCTGGCTTGGGAAAAGTTGCAGCCGCATGAAAACTGGGGATATTTCCCGGCGGCATCGACGTCCGTTACTCCTCGGGCACTTGACGTGTCGGTACAATAGAGTATGCTGGGCGAAGCGGTTCCCCAACTGAGAGGGCAATATGCTACATCTACTCTGGATCATCATCATCGGGTTTATCGCCGGCGCTGTCGCGAAGTTCCTGATGCCTGGGAAGGATCCGGGAGGATTCCTGATCACGACTGCATTGGGTGTGGTCGGAGCGCTGATTGCAACATACCTGGGACGACTCATCGGCTGGTATCAGGAAGGGGAGTCGGGGGGCTTCATCGCTGCCGTCGTGGGTGCCATCATCCTGCTGGCAGCCTACCGCCTGATCAGGAAAAAGCAGGCAACTTCGTAAGCTGCCATTCTTGAACAAAGCCTGCGCTGAGTCCCGGCTTATTGGGGGCGTCCCGAACAGTCACACGGCGTGCCCTGCCATCAGGGAACGAATCAGTTGAATTGGTAGGGGAAATGGATCTATTGACGTTGGTGTTGAACGCCGGCGGCGGAGACGCTGTCCGGGGGCTTGCCCGGAACTTCGGTCTGGACGAGAATCAAACTTCATCAGCGGTTACCAATCTGCTGCCTGCTCTTGGCCAGGGCTTGGCCCGCAATGCCGCAACCCCGGGAGGGATCGAGAGTCTGATAGGCGCGCTTTCAGCAGGAGGGCATGAACGCTACATCGACAGCCCTGAGACCCTGGGGAGCGAAAGGACTATCCAGGACGGCAACGGCATACTCGGACACATTTTGGGAAGCAAGGATGTCAGCCGCCAGGTCGCCCGCAACGCTGCCGCACAGACAGGGATCGGAGAAGATGTGCTCAAGAAGATGTTGCCCCTGGTTGCCGCCATGGCCATGGGTGCGTTGAGCAAGCAGCGCTCCGGCCCCGCCGCCCAGGCGGCCGGCAACGCTCCGGCGCCGGGCGGGCTGATGGGAATTCTCAGCCAGTTTCTTGACACCAACAAGGACGGCTCCGTGGTCGACAACGTCCTCGGCATGGCATCAAAGTTGTTCGGCAGGTAACCGCCCCGTTACAGACTGTCGTTTTCCCCAGACATCGGCACTTGGGGCCGAGGGGTGGTTGTCTATCATCGAAACATCTGAGTATTCGAAAGGAGAGATTATGGATCGCTTAGAGGAGCTCAAGTCTAAGTATCAGTCAGTGCTGCGGCTGATCGAACAGAAGGGTCTGCGGATGCACAACCTCCACGTGCAGGATAACAAGTTGTTCATCAAAGCCTCTGCGAGCACACAAGAGCTGAAGAACGAAATCTGGAACCAGGTCAAGCTCGTTGACCCGAGTTTCGGTGACTTGACCTGCGACATCGGGATCGATCCGAGCATGGCGTCCCCCAAACCATCCCCACCGGAGCCGAAGACCTACACGGTGCAGTCGGGCGACACTCTGTCGAAGATCGCGAAGCAATTCTATGGCAACGCCAACTCCTACATGAAGATTTTTGAGGCTAATAAAGACAAGCTCAGCGACCCGAACAAGATCCAGGTCGGCCAGGTGCTCAGGATCCCCGGCGCCTGAGCCGGCTGATCCGATCGCATGCTTGACATGAAGTAAAGATTGACGACACTCTGGGGATGTCCATCTCCCCGAGTTCCGCAAGAGCCCGTTCAAGCGGTCTTTGAGACTGACGTTTGTCTCCCGTCTGGCGGAGCACATCAGCGAAGCCCTCTGGCGCAATCCGAGGCAACGGCATCGCCATACTCTCTGCAGGCCGCGCCACGATCAGGTTTGGTTAGCCGGACTGCGCCCTGGGACTACTTCAGGTATTTTTCATACCAGCCGATGACGCGATTGAGCACGTCGAGCTGGTGTTTTTCTTCACGAATGCCGTGGCCCTCGCGCGGATACACCACCAATTCACATTCGACCTGGTATCGTTTCAGACCCCGGTAGAACTGTTCGACCTGGCCGATAGGATCGGTAGTGTCTTCCACGCCGTTAAGGAGCAGTGTGGGCGTTTTTACGTTTTTAACAAAGGTGACGGGAGATTGCCTGATGAAGAGTTCCTGGTTCTCGTAAGGAGTCCCAAGCGCCCAGGTGTCGCCGATGTTGACCCCGGCGCTTTCGGTGCCGAATTCGCTTGCGAGATCAGTCATCGGCGCGCCCGATACGGACGCCTTGAAACGAGTAGTCTGCGTGACCGCCCATGCCGCCATATAGCCGCCGTAAGACCAGCCGCCGATGCCCAGTCGTTCCGGATCGGCGAGGCCCTGGCTGATGGCGTAATCCACGGCCGCCATCACGTCTTTCCAGTCGCCTCCGCCCCAGTCATAGCGGTTGCTGATCACGAATTCGTGTCCATAGCCGAGCGAGCCCCGGATGTTTGGATACAAAATAACATAGCCCCGGGATGCCAACAGCTGGCCCCACCGGTCGAACCGATCGGCCCAGGATCCCGTAGGTCCGCCGTGGACCATCACGATGAACGGCGCTTTCGCCCCCGCCCGATAGCCCGCCGGTTTGAGAATTCCAGCCTCGATTTCCTTACCATCAAAGCTGCGGTAGCGTACGATATCGAGTTTGCTGAGTGGAATGGCCTCCCATTCCTTGTTGAACTGAGTAACCTTTTCGGCCATGCCGCCTTTGCGCGACAGCCAAAGCTCGGGGGCAACGGTCGTGCTCTCAGCCAGGTATGCCAGCACCTCCGGCCCGGCCACGAACGCACCGGAGAGCGGGACCGGAACCTCGCGCATTCTCTGAGCTTTTCCGTCTGTGGTGATGGCATAGAAGACTCGAGTGAATCCGGTGGTGACGCCGGCAAGCAGACTGCCGTCGCGCCGCCAGGTGAAAGCGCCGATGGGACGGTCGATCGATGCGGAAGTCAGATTGGCCGGTTCCCCGCCGGCGATCGGCATCAGCAGAAGATCATGCGGGTCCGGGCCGTCGCCCCGCGATCCCGTGTAGGCAATACTCTTGCCGTCAGGCGATATCCTGATACCGCCAAAAGGCCCGCGGGGGGCCGCGATTTCGGTCATTTTCCCATCGCTGATGCGGAGTGAGTAAATTCGATTGGCCATCCAATCCGGATGAGGCGCGTCATTTGCGGATAGGATCAGCTGATCTCCTTGCGGCGTCCAGGTGAAGCTCGAAATCCGCCACTTCGCTTCGCTCAATGCCCGGACTTTGCGCGACTGAAGATCGATCAGGTGGATCAAGGAGTTCTTGTCGTCCCGATCGACAGTCCTGGCGTCATCTTTCTCCTTGAGCTTCTTTTCTTCTGATTCAGAATTCGGCACTCTCGCCAGGAACGCAATCTGTTTGCCGTCGGGGGACCATTCAAAGCTCTGAACGCCGGTCCTGCTTTCCGTAATCGCCTGAGCTTCGCCGCCATCGATACGCACCGTGTAGATCTGAGGCCGTTCGCCGCGGGTGGATACAAAGGCAAGACTCTGCCCGTCCGGGGACCAACGAGGCTGGCTGTCGGACTTCTCGGAAGTCGTGAAGTGAATCAGCACCCTGGTCTCCGTTTTGAGGAGCCAGATGTTCCGCCGCTGGTCGCCTCCCTTAATAGGATCGGATACCACAAACGCAACGTACTTTTCGTCCGGAGAAAGCGCCAGATCGGAAATCCCGTATCGCCTGAGGGTCTGTTCCGGGCTCAGAACCGAGGCGGACGCGGCGCCTTGTGCTCCCTGAGGTGGCTCGCCCTGCACTCCAGCCGGGGTCAAGGTCAAAACAACGACGGCAATAAATGCCAGGAACCTGGTACTTGGCACGATAACCGGGACTTGTTTCATGGATCCTCCTTCCGGATAAAGTTCTATTTAATCAATTCCCGGCCTCAAAATCACCCCCCTAATTGGCATTCCCTTCATGGTTCCGGTCGAAATCCTTGTCCCGGCGCCATGGCCGCTTGCATCCCGGGCGGATATTGATCATCATGTCCCTTATTCGGAGAGCGTCGACTTCACAGCCCGCTGCTCATCCGTGAAGGTGGAACTCAGGCTTCTCAAGGACGGCGACCACCGGATGAATCTCCATAAGAGCGAGATAGCGCGCGCGGCGTGCGGGTTCTTCGCCGATCGTATGCCATGAATTCAAGAGATTGAGTGTTGCGGTTGAACATATCGATTTCCAGGAATCGAACCCGGATCAGCCGTTAATCAAACAAGAGGCTTCCATGAAAAAGAGACTTCTTTCTTCGTTGATTCTGATTCTGGCAATGGGTTTCAGCCTGTTTGCAGGGGCGCAGTCCCGGAAGCGTCTGCCGGCCGTAGATGATCTGTTGAACGTCAAACAGGCGGGCGGAGCGCAGATTTCCCCTGATGGCAACCGTGTGGCCTTCACGGTGAGTGAAACAGACTTCAAGCAGGATGCATTCATAACGCAAATCTGGATGGCCGAGATCGATTCCGGGCGCGTCTTCCAGCTTACACGCGGGGACAAGCCGGCCGGTAATCCGCAATGGTCTCCCTCAGCAGATTGGCTGGCGTTCACCAGCAGCCGTATCGGCGGCAAGAATCAGATTTTTGCCATCCGCATGGACGCCGGCGAAGCGGTGCAGCTCACAAAGGCCGAGAACGGGGTGAGCGGCTTTGCCTGGTCGGACGACGGCAGGAATATCGCCTTCACCGCGAGCGATATCGATGCCGAGGCGGCCAAAAACCGAAAGGATTATCTGGGTGATTACGAGGTAATCCGCAAGGAATACGATCATACCCAGATCTGGACTTTCGATTTCGCAGCGGCCTTGAAAGAGCCGGTGACCGGGTCACGGCGCACCATGGGGAAGGACTTCAGCGTGACCGCTCTGGCATGGTCGCCGGACGCTTCAAGGATCGCCTTCAGCGCCACGATCAATCCGGACCTGATCAACGGCGGCACGGCAGACATCTATCTGCTGTCACTTGCGGATAACTCGGTCAAGAAGATCGTCGCGCAGCCCGGCCCGGACAACAACCCGCGCTGGTCTCCGGATGGGAAGCAAATCGTCTTTTCCTCGGCAATGGGCAATCCGAAGTACTTTCATTCGAACGCAAGGCTCGCCGTGGTTCCGGCCGAAGGAGGAACCCCGCGTTCGATCACGGATGGTTTTGATGAACAACCCGGGTTGATCGACTGGAATGCCGACGGCATTTATTTCTCGGGCTCACAAAAGACCGCCGCGCATTTGTTCCGTGTCGATCCGGCCACGGCCAGGACCACGCGCTTGAGCAGACCCGACACCCTCATCGCCTCGGGCTTCACCTTCAGCCGCGATGGCAAGCGCATCGCCTTCGGCTCATCGTCGCCGACCTCATTGAATGAAATCTTCACGTCCGATCTGCCGGATTTTGCGCCGCGCAGGGTCACCGCCATGACTGACCAGGTGAAGGAATTCAACCTTGCCACGCGCGAAGTCATTTCATGGAAGAGCCAGGACGGGACGGCAATAGAGGGCATACTGATCAAGCCGGCCGACTTCGATCCGGCGCGCAAATACCCGCTGCTGTGCATCATTCACGGGGGACCGACGGGGATTGACCGCCCGACGCTGCTCGACGCGCGTTACTATCCTGCGGACATCTGGGCCGGACGCGGCGCGCTGGTTCTAAAAGTCAACTACCGCGGGAGCGCCGGTTACGGCGAGAAATTCCGCCAGCTGAACGTGCGCAACCTGGGGGTGGGCGATGCCTGGGATGTGATTTCCGGCGTCGACTTCCTGATCGACAAGGGATGGGTGGATCGAAACAAGGTCGGCTGCATGGGCTGGAGCCAGGGCGGTTACATCTCGGCGTTCCTGACCGCCTCCTCGGATCGATTCGCGGCCATTTCCGTCGGCGCGGGGATTTCAGACTGGGGGACTTCTCGCCATGCGCTCGACCGTCGACTCGTCGACCCGGATGCCGGTGACCTGGCCGACGATCCACGGCTCGTAGACGCTCGACGAGTGGCTGGCCTTCGGGCCCCACTCGGCGCACTGGTCGTGGCGGGGGTGGAGCTTCCGCTGCCTCGGTGGCGTCCCCATAGTGCCGTCGGTCCGGATGCGCTGGCCGCACACGCAGTACAGGAGTCCGCGGAGGAGGTCGACCCGAACCGGGGGGCGACTGCCGCCGTGACTGGCCCGGCTCGC
Organism: Terriglobia bacterium; assembly: GCA_963824985.1. Taxonomy (GTDB): domain Bacteria; phylum Acidobacteriota; class UBA6911; order UBA6911; family UBA6911; genus JAFNAG01. The sequence goes on along the minus strand of CAWGRQ010000042.1, from coordinate 6,736 downwards.
ACGCAACTCGGCCACCCGCTCCCACAGCGTGTCCGACACCGGTGGGCTCGCCCGCTCCGGATCCTCGCGATCTTCGGCCTCGGGCCCGCATCGAGGTCGCCTCCATGTGGGATCATAGGATTGACAGTTATGCCATAACTGCATAGTCTATGTGCCATGACGAACCGGTCCGTTCCCACGTACCCGCGCTACGCCCACCTCGCCGAGGGGCTGGGCGAGCGCATTCGCACGGCCCGGCTGCGCCGCAGGCTCACCGTCACGGAGATGGCTGAGCGCATGGGCGTCGCCAGGCCGACGCTCAACCGCCTAGAGCGGGGCGACCTCGCGGTGGGGCTGGGCGTCGTGGTTCGGGCCCTTGGGGTCCTCGGCCTCGAGGACGACCTGGCGAAGCTTGCGGCAGAGGACGAGCTCGGGAGACGCCTAGCAGACGCGTCGACGACGACGAGGCGACGCCGAGTGGCTGCCTCGTGAGAGCGGCCGTCCTGGACAGCGTCACCGTCGAGCTCGACGCCGCTGAGCTCGGCGGCAAGCTGGTCGTCGGCACCCTTCGACGCAATCGCGCCTCAGGCGGATCGATCATCGGCTTCTCGTACGAGCAAGCCTGGCTCGCGCGACCCGGGCAATTCGCGCTAGACCCGCAGCACGGCCTCTACGCCGGCGATCAATGGCCGCGGAACGGCCTCATCGATCCGATCTTCACCGACGCGGCGACGGATCGATGGGGTCGCACCCTCCTCGACCGCCAGGAGGCCGTCCGCGCCCGCCAGGAAGGCCGCCCGCGGCGCCGGCTCGACGAGTGGGACTATCTCCTCGGCGTGTCCGACGTCGGCCGCATGGGTGCCCTGCGCGCGAGGACCGACGACGGGCTGTATCTCGACCCGTCCTCGGGGGTCCCGCCGATGACGCGACTGCCCATGCTGGTCGCTGCCGCCAGGGCCGTCGAGCGCCGGTCCGGCGACGTCGACCAGGAGGCGAGGGACCTGGCCATCCTCGTCGCCCCGGGCAGCTCGCTCGGAGGGGCCCGGCCCAAGGCCAGCTTCCTCGACGGGCAGGGCGCCCTGTGGATGGCCAAGTTCCCCTCGCGGAGCGACTCCCGGGACATGGCCGCGTGCGAATGGGTCCTGAACGAGCTTGCCGCCGCCGCAGGGATCGAGGTACCCGAGCATCGGCTCCTCGAGATCGGCCGCGGCCACCGGACGTTCGCGGCGCGGCGGTTCGATCGTCTTGGCGCGAGCCGCCGCATGTATGCGTCGGCAATGACGATGGCCTCCCGAGGGGATCGCCAACCGGCCAGCTACCTCGACATCGCGCTGGCAATCGCTGACCATGGCGCGCCCGGCCACATCGATGAGCTCCTCGAGACGCTGTATCGCCGGGTCGCGTTCAACGTCGTCGTGGCGCACCGGGACGATCACCTCCGCAACCACGGATTCCTGCGGCGATCCGACGGGTGGCATCTGGCGCCAGCCTTCGACCTGAACCCGATGCCGGACAAGCTTGAGCATGAGCTGGCGATTGATGCGGCCGATCACACCGGCGACCTCGAGCTCCTCGTCGGGACGGCCGACTACTACAGGCTCGCGCCGTCATACGCCGAGCGGATCGTCGACGAGGTTCGGACGGCCGTCAGCGCCTGGGAGGGAGTCGCTGCGGCCGCCAACCTCGGACCGGACGAGATGGACGCCCTTCACGAGGCGATCGCCGCGTAGGACGCCGCTCGGCCGGGCCTGAAGGAGCTGGACCAGCGCGCGTCCAGGCCTGTGACCTCGAGACCCTCCTTGGTACTACGCGCTTCGCAGGCAGGCGGCCTCCCAGTCCTCGGCACCCTCGACCGGGATGTGGCGGAACCCCGGGTGGGTGCCCGAACGTCCGAATCCTGTCGGGCGCGCCATTGCAGCCATTTCGGGCAGCGCCACCGCCAACCCGTGCCGATACGCCGCGGGGGTTATGCGGGCGTTGACGAACGTCCGTCCCGCCACGACGATCTTCTCGCAGAGCGCGTGGATCACGTCGGCCTGATCGGCTGAAGCTCCGCGGACAGGATCGCACCAGCGAACGCCCGCAGCCAAGGCGGTGGGCGGCCTCCTGCTCCGATCCGGCGACAGGTCCACAAGGAACAGCCCCAAACCGACGGCCCGCGCCGTCATGGAGCGGCAGGACGGCCGCGGTTCTCGAGCGCAGTCAGGATGTCGGATGGGCGGGCCCGTTCGTCGACACGCCGTGCCCGAAAGGCGTAGACGATCCGTCCAGACGCATCGACGACGAGAGCAGTGGGCATTGCGATCTCGCCGGCCGGCGCTCCGATCAGGAGGCGATCGTACCAGGGGGCTCCACGCCGATCACGCGAGCCGATCGCGTCGAGGACCGCGATCGGGAAGCTGCAGATGATCGAGATGCCATCACGGGCGTACTCCTCCATGCCAGCCGCCTGCGCCGGCGAGTCGACGGACGCGGCGAAGGTCGTGAGACCGGCGGCCGTCAGGCGCTCGTGATCCCTTCGCAGTTCGTCGAACAGGGCCTTGGTGGAGGGACACCACCACCCGCGGTACAGGACGAGCAACGCAGGGCCGTGCGCAGCGACGTCCCGGTCGTCGAGTGGCGTTCCGTCCAGGCGCGCTGCCACAAAGGTCGGAAGGCGGTCGCCAGGCTTGATGTTCAGGCGCTCCGAGCCGTGCAAGGTCAGTTCGCGCCGCGTCAGCGGGAACCAGACCAGGCCGAGCAGCCAGCACGGCGCGCTCGGGCAATTCGCCAAGGAGGCGTCGCACGGACTGGGGGGTGACCCCGATCTGAACTGCAAGCTCGGTGCTGCTCCGGCGGGGGGTGGAGCGCAATGTCCGCAGCAGTCGCTCACGAACGAGCGGATCTGGGGTTCGCATGGTATTTTTTGCGAAATATGTTGCTTAATATGAATGTAATACACATCCAAGTCAATCGGTTGCGTAGTTAGAGTCATGGATAATGTTGCAAAATAGTCGCGCGACAATCACCCCGAAGCTCCAAAGGAGCGTCCGGGAAGACCTCCCCTTGACAGGTGATCATCTGCGAAGTGGCGCCCGCAGCAATGAAAAAGGGCGACCTTGCGGTCGCCCTGTGGGTGGCGGGACGGGCCCGTCGCCGCGGAAGCGCGTACTCAGGCGCGTGCGTACTTTCGACGGCTGACCCAGCCCGCGGCGAGCAGGCCGACGGCCAGAAGCGCCAGCGACTGCGGCTCCGGAACTGTGCGCCTGGCGGATCCACCGGGGAGGGGATCCCGAACAAGAACACCACCGAATTCACCTCCGGCGCGTACCGTAAGCCCGCACAGAGCGAAGCTGAACGTCACAGGGCCGACGAGCAGCGGATTGCTCGCCGGGTCACCGAGACCGTCGCCGCCGGACATAGTTCGCATTGACGATTCCGTACGGCTGGTACGAGAACGAACTGCCGTCGAAGCCTGCGCCTAGCGAGACGCCGCTGGCCGTCGCCACCGTTCCCCACCCGAACGGCGGCGACCCGCCGCCGGGCGGACACGGATTCAACGAGTTCGTGCAGTCGACGACTTGCGCGGCGCTGACCGATATGAGCGACATGCTGGTCGGCGCGACCGAGAGCCCGAACTTGCAGCCCGGTGATCGACGACAGCACGGCAGTCGTCGGATCGACGGTGTCCGTCAGGGTGATCGACAGCGAGCTCCCGTCGTTCGAGAAGCTGAACACCGCCGTGCCCTCCTGCGCGTAGCTCTCCGTCACGCCGCTCGCGTAGAACGTGTACTGGACATTGGCCAGGCGAGCGAACTCGCCAACAGGAACCCTGCTGCGACTGCCCATTGCCGCATCTTCATGATTCAAGCTCCGGGTCTGAATGACCTGCGGATCCTTCCTGCCTCTAGTGGAGCAATTCGCGTTCCACAATGTATAACCTATTGTTTAAATGGAAAGTATAGGTGATTGTAAACCCTGCAATCATTCAAATGTAAAGTAAGTCGACAGTTTCGCTCCTCGTTTCAACATGAGGTGCACAACATGTGCGTTCGAGAGGGCGCAGCGCGTCCGGATGCCGACAGGTCAACCAACCGTATAGCGAGACAGTCCGACTGTCGCGCGACGACAGGTGCAGGACCGGGTGCGGGCCCGCGGGTGCTGGTCGCGTCGGCCGGCATCCGACGCCGGGATTGGGCGGGAGCGCCACCGGAATTGGATGCCCCACGTCTTCATATTGCGTACATGGGCGACCTGCTACGCGGACCCGCCCATGCCTCGATCGGTGCCGCGATCGCGCGGCATCCGATGCGCGACCGAATCCGCATCACCGGCCCTCTTGACCGCCAGCTTACGCCGAGTATGTCGCGGCATTGGACATCGCGGCGTGCCTGCAGGTGCCTACGGGCGCCGACGCGGGTCCCGAGTTGCAGCGGCAACTGGCGGCGCGCTGCGCGATGATCGTCGGCGACGCTCAGGAGTCTCCCTACATCCCGAACGATGCTGCCTTCAGCGTGGACGCGTCCGATGTCGACGCGCTCGCCCGTGCGCTGCGGCTGCTCGTCGACGAGACGGCGTTGCGGCTACGCCTGGGCGAGGTGGCAGCGGACCGGGTGCGCAAGGAGCTGCACCCTGCTCGTGTGACCCAGCGGTTCGTCGATGCGATCGCCGCGCTCGCCGCCTTCGACAGCGCGCGCTGCGCAGCGGGAGTCACGCGCAGGGCCGGCGAGCTGGCCGTCGAGTGAGGCCTGCAGCACGGGGTGACGCAGCAGGCGGAGGAGGCGATCATGGCCGCGATTGCGCTTCATCCAGCGAGTGGGCGCAGGATCCCTTCCGCGACCTGAGGCAGCCGCATCAAAACCGAGGGAGACCAGGCGACGCGACGAAGCACCGCAGGTGTGCTCCGTCGTGTGCGGATCGTCGTCGCTGGAATCGAGCTCCGCTCAGGGATTCGCGGGGCCGGTCGTGCCGAGCCAAGGCACGGTGGTGCCGTTTCCCGAAGTGCAGGCGATGCCGTAGGGGATGCCAGGACCATTGCTCGCGGTGGCCGTTGCCATGTCGGCGAGCAGCGTGCTGCTGCCCTGGTTCGCCGACACGTCGATGTACCAGCGCGTCGTCTGCCCCGCGTTCACCGCGCCCTTGTCACCGGTGTAGATGTAGAACGACGTGACACCCGTGCGACCCCCGACCGAGTAGGGAGTTCCGGTATAGCCCGTGGGCAGCGTGAATGTCGCCGCGGTCTGCGGGTCGCCGCCGGGCCCACGCAGCAGGATCTCGAGGTCGCCCAGGTGCTGCGCGCTGTCGCTGACCAGCGAGCACTGGATGAAGTCCGGCTGGTCGAAGATTGCGTAATGGATGTTCTTGCTCGAGGTACTGTTGAGATACGCCGGATCGACCGCACTGACCGTACCTGTGCCACAGCTGTCCATGCCGTAGCAGGCTTGGCGCGCTTGGCGGACGTCCCGCGCGTCGATAGACTTGGCGATCCTGAAGTCGGCGCTCCCGCTGCCAGGTCTCTCGACGGTGCAGAAGCCGATCATCGCCGAGTTGTCGCTATTCACGAAGGTGGCCCGGACGTTCGAGTAGTCACCAGACGTTAATCCTGCAGCTGAAGGACGTTGTAGACGCGTGTCGTGTGATATGGCGCCAAAGTGCGAGGGCGGGCCGGACTGCGGGTAGGTGCCGAGCAGCGCCCCGTCTCGCCCTGGCGCAGAACGATCTGGTAATCGACCTGCTCGCCGAGCGCGTCGACGAAGCAGTTCGACAGGTAGTTCGGCGACGTAGCAGTGCGCCGCAATCCGATGACGCCGCGGTCGCGCTCGAGAAGTTGCCGACGGGAAATCCTTCGAGGCTAAACCCGTTGCCAGCCCGGTGGCTCCGGACGGTTTCTCGACCCGCGAATACGCGTAGAACGCATTCGTTTTGTAGGTGCCCGTCGCGTCTTCCAGAATCATCATCCCGAAGACGTTGTATGTATCGCGATGGGCCATAAGTCGCGTCAAGTTGCACTGCGTCCCGGGTCAAACGTGACCGCGGCGTTCCCGGCAACGACGACAACGGTCGCACACCAGCGAGTACCCCCAGATCCTGGGCCTCGTCGGAGAAGTAATAGGTAACGTCCAGCGTGATCGGCGTTCCATTCGGGTTCTGGACGAACACCGTAGTCACCATCCGGTCGGCCGGGATATCCGCGATCTGCGGCAGCACGACAACCGTGCCGGCGGCGGCGCTAGTTTGGGCATGGGCGAGTCCCGGTCGCGGAGGCCATGATCCACAGGGCCAGGAACATCAATCGACGTACGTGCATGGCTTCTCTCCAGATAGAGGTCTTCGGGTACAGCAACATCCGGGCCAGCGCGGCTACGCCTGGCGCGGGCCGGGACGGGAACAGCAGGGGTCGTGAACCTCGCGGAAGTGCAACGCACGCGTCGCCGAACTAGCTGCGGCGTGAATCCCGCCGAGAAGACGCTCGAACCGTCAGCCAGGCCCGGCGCGGCCCGCCTCGTAATCGGCAAACCTGGCGAGGACAACCTTTATCTCTTGCTCGGAGAGGGGCGTCGGCTCGCCAATCTGCAGTGCCCGCCAATACATCTCGGCCAGCGTCTCGACCTCGACGGCCAGCGCCAAGGCGGTCCTCAGCGACGCGCCGGCGGCAATCATGCCATGGTGCGACAGCAGGCAGGCCTTCCGCCCATCCAGCGCCCGCAACACCTCGTCGGCCAGTGTCTGTGTACCAAATGTAGCGTACGAAGCACAGCGGATGTCGGCGCCCCCCGCC
>CAWGRQ010000041.1:0-6949 GCA_963824985.1 Terriglobia bacterium | reverse complement strand
GTGGGGTTCGTATCGATAATAATAAACGTCCGATAGTTCGCCAGCTCTGATGAGTCGCTCCGTGCGCAGGTGGGCAGGATCCTGAAAGACCGCGAACGGAACCCGAAGCACCTCCGCGACCTCGCTTTTCTGCGGAACCACGGTGAACGGACCTTCGATGATGCCGGCGAAGGGAGCGACCAGGTGCCCGGTGATGGATCGATAGTCGTGGAAACGTCCGAGAATCGCGATCCGGCTTTCCTCGATCCCCACTTCCTCGAAAGTCTCACGCAAGGCCGTTTGCCGCAGGCTTTCTCCATCCAGGCTCATTCCTCCGGGGAAGGAGATCTGGCCCTTGTGCGTGCGCACCTCATGAGTGCGGCGCGTCAACAGGAAGCAGGGCTGCCCTCCGGTTTCGAACATCAACATGAGAACGGCCGCCGGCTGTGCAATGCCGGGAGGCAATCGTCTCGGCTGCAAACAGGCAAAGAGATTCAGAACCTGCTGCTGCAGTTCCATGGCGACAGACACCACCCCGCATTATTCCTGAGCGTCGTTCGCGAACGAATGAAAACGGTACCCGGAGCCCTCCGTATTTGTCCGCATGCTGCCGTATTCCAAGAGGACTTGCGGTCATTTCTTCAGGCAATAAGCCGGCTGGAGAGTCTCGACCCCGCGGTCCTGATGGCCTGGCCTTATTTCAACCGGACCTTGCTGATATCCAGGCCGGGCGGGGGAAACTTCATCTTCATCTCCTCCAGAGCCTCGACGATGATCTGGGATACGGCCAGGTTGCGGTACCACTTCTTGTTGGCCGGGATGACGTACCATGGCGCCCAGGGAGTGCTGCATCGAGTCAGCGCATCCTCATAGGCCTGTATATAGTCCTCCCAATATTTCCGCTCCGCGAAATCCGCCTCGGAGAGTTTCCATTGCCGGGTCGGATCTTCCAGGCGGCTCCGGAACCGTTCCTTCTGCTCGTCCTTGCTGATGTAAAGGAAGAATTTGAGAATTTTTACGTTGGTGCCGGCCAACAGCTTCTCGAAGGAGTTGATATGCTCATAGCGACCGGACCAGATCGATTTGGGTACCAGATTGTGCACCCGGACCACAAGCACATCTTCATACTGGGAGCGGTTGAAGATGGTGAATTCTCCCAGGCGCGGCGTGGCTTTGTGAATCCGCCAGAGAAAATCGTGCTCGGCCTCTTCGGCCGAGGGCACCTTGAATGGGGTCACACTGCAACCCTGGGGATTCAGGCCCGACATGACATGGCGTATGGTTCCGTCCTTGCCCGCCGCATCAATGCCCTGGAAGACGATCAGCACGGCGCGTTTGTTTTCGGCATAGAGCAAAAACTGAAGCTCGGCCAGGCGGGCGATGTTTTTCTCCAGCAGCTTTTCAGCCGTCTCTTTGTTCTTCACACCGGGAGTCTCATCGGGATCGCGATGGCTCAGCTTGGCTTTATGACCCGGAATTACCATCAGCTTCGGACCTATTTTCACAGGCGCCTCCTGTCAACGATGCCTCCCAATGATCATAGCGCAAATGCGCCGTGCCAGAGAAGCGGGAAACTTTTTCATTTCTTCTATGAAGGTCCTTCCGATTCACCACTCGACCTGCCCGATTTCCGGCGCGCGCGATTTTGCCTGCCGGTTCCGCCCGGGACGGCCCCGGCGCAGAAAGCTGCGGCTGGGTGTTGAGAAAACTCCGCTCTTCATTGTATGCTTTGAGGCTCGATCCGCGGATCGGAACGCAGCGTGTGGACCGGACTCCACGGATTTGATTCATAATGAAAGGGCGGGCATCATGGCTGCATATACGATTGCCTGGCTGCCGGGAGACGGGATAGGGAATGAGGTCCTGCAGGCGGCTCGAGTGGTGCTGGATCGGCTCCAGCTGGACGCGGAATACATTCACGGAGACATCGGCTGGGAATTCTGGCAGCAGGAGGCGGATCCTCTGCCGCAGCGCACCATCGACTTACTCGGCAGGGTGGATGCCGCGCTCTTCGGCGCCATCACTTCCAAACCGGTCAAGGCTGCCGAAGCCGAGCTGGCGCCTGAACTGCGAGGAAAAGGCCTGATCTATCGTTCCCCGATCGTCCGCATGCGCCAGCTCTTTGATCTTTACAACTGCTTCCGCCCCTGCAAGGCCTACCCGGGGAATGCCCTGAATTACAGAGAGGGGATCGACCTGGTCGTGTTCCGCGAGAACACGGAAGATCTCTACTCCGGCGTGGAATTCGCACCGGTGCCGGCTGATCTCGCCGCGCTGCTGGGCCGAATATCAAAACCCTTCGGGGCGTTCCAGGATCTGCCGCCCGACCAGTACGCGCTATCCTGCAAAATCAACACCCGGAAGGGATCCGAACGGATTGTCCGGGCCGCCTTCGACTATGCGCGGAAATTCCGGCGAAAACGAGTAACCGTCGTGCACAAAGCTAATGTCGTGCGCGCCACCGACGGCCTGTTCCTCGAGACGGCGAGGATCGTGGCGCGGGACTATCCCGAGATATCCATGGATGAAGCCAATATCGACGCCATGACGATGTGGCTGCTGAAAAATCCGTTCAACTACGATGTGCTGGTTGCCCCGAATCTCTATGGTGATATCATTTCGGACCTTTGCGCACAGATGGTTGGCGGTCTGGGATTCGGATGCTCCGGCAACATCGGCGAGCGGCTGGCCGTATTCGAGCCGACCCATGGCTCGGCGCCGAAATATTCCGGGATGCAGAAAGTGAACCCGATCGCAACCATCCTGGCCGTGAAAATGATGCTGGACTGGCTGGGGGAGACCGAAAAAGGCGCATGTCTTGAGGATGCGGTCGCGGAGGTTATCCGCGAGGGGAACGTGCGCACGTATGACATGGGTGGCAGCAGCACGACGATGGATATGGCCGCCGCGATTGCACTGAAGATTCGGGGGTAATTATGGGAATGACCGTGGTCGAAAAAGTTCTTGCCCGGGCGGCCGGCAAGCGGCAGGTCAAAGTCGGCGAGGTTTTGGAGCCGGCTGTAGACCTGGCAATGTCGCATGAAAATGGCGCGCTCGTGATCAACCAGTTCCTGGAGATATATCAGGGGACGGGCCTGGAGCCCCGGATCTGGGACCCGACGCGCGTGGCCGTTATTTTCGACCATCGCGTGCCGGCCGAGAGCGCCAAAACTGCCACCAACCAGAAACGGGTGCGCGACTTCGTGGAGAAACACGGAATCGCGAAGTTTCACGATATCCGCGGGGATCAGGGGGGAATCTGCCATCAGGTTCTTCCCGAGAGCGGTTATGTGCGCCCCGGCGCTGTGATCGTCGGCACGGACAGCCACACCACGACTCACGGGGCGCTGGGCGCGTTCGCGTTCGGAATTGGCGCCACCGAGATGGCCAGCGTCTGGGCTCTGGGAACGGTGCTGAACCTGGAGGTGCCCGGCACGATCAAAGTGAACGTGAACGGCCGGCTGGGCGCCTTCGTATCAGCCAAGGACCTGATCCTGCACGTGATCGGAAAGCTGTCGGCTCAGGGGGCGAACTTCATGGTCATCGAGTTCCATGGCGAGACCATCCGGGCCATGCCCACTTCGGGCCGCCTGGTGCTGTGTAATATGTCGGTCGAGGCCGGCGCCACCTCCGGGATCGTCCCCGCCGACGATGAGACGACCCGCTATCTGCGCGACGAAACCGGGGTCACCGATGAGCTCGCGATGGTGGTCCCGGATGCCGATGCGGCCTACAGCCGGATCCTTGATGTCGACGCCGGGACCCTTTCTCCCCAGGTGGCCTGTCCGCATGCCGTAGACAACGTCAAACCCGTGGAGGCCGTTGCCGGCACGAGGATTCAGCAGGTGGTGGTCGGCTCCTGCACCAACGGGCGGCTGGATGATCTGGCCGCTGCAGCCCGCATCGTTAAAGGGAAGAGAGTGGCGACCGGAACCCGCATGCTGGTGTTCCCCGCATCTTGGCGCATCTATCGACAGGCGTTGCGAGCGGGGTATCTGTCGGACCTGATCGAGGCCGGCGCCGTAGTCATGAATCCAGGCTGCGGCTGCTGCCTGGGTGTCCATCAGGGTGCCCTGGCGGATGGCGAGGTTGCCCTCTCGACGACCAACCGGAACTTTCTGGGACGAATGGGCAACCCGAAATCCGAAGTGTACCTGTGCTCTCCCGAGGTGGCGGCAGCCAGCGCGCTGGCCGGCATGATTCGGGATCCGAGATAGGAGGCGGAAATGACAGCAACCCAAGCGACCGGGAATCAGTCCAGCGCGGTCAGAGTGGCCATAACGATGCGGGATGATATTTCGACAGATGCCATCTACCCCGGGAGATTCATGGCGACGGTCCTCCCCGCCGAAACGCCGCAATATGCCTTCGCCGACGATCCCGAATTCCGAGGGCTCCTCAAGGGAGGATCCATGCCGTCCGGGAGCGCCCTGGTAGCAGGAACGAATTTCGGCTGCGGCTCATCCCGAGAGCAGGCGGCTTCGGCCCTGTGCGGCCATAACCTGGTCATCATTGCGCGCGGGTTTGCCCGGATTTTTCTGCAAAATGCAATCAACCTGGGCCTGCAGGTTCTCGTCTGCCCCGGGATCGAGGCCTCGGCCGGAGACCTGCTGGAGATCACCGCCGAGGGCATCCATAACCGCACCACAGGCAGGCGGTATGATATTCAGCCTTTGCCCCCGGCACGGCAGGCGATCATGAAGGCCGGTGGCCTGATTGCATTCACCCGCCAGCGCCTTCGGCAGCGCTAAGGGCTCGCGTAAAAATAACTTCACATTCTGCTGCAGCATGAGGAACCGAGGAATGTGCCTAAAGATGGGCTTAGGAATTCAGATATCGGAGAGGCTGCAGCCCTTCGGGGCGCGGCGGCGGGCGGGCATCTGCGGCGTTGCCGCTCCTCGACGATGTCACCACATCGCCTGCGTCGCGGCGCCTTGCATCTGCCCGCCCCAGGAGCACCGCAGGTGCGACGGTGCTCGCGCCAGAATGTGAATTTATTTTCGCGCGAACCCTAAGAGGCATACTGTGCCTTGATTCGTCATGCTGCGGGCGCGATAATCCCCAAGATGAGGATCGGCCCGGCACTTCGAAGAGCTTTTTTGTTGGCCGCCGGATTTCTGGCGGGGCACAGCGCATCCCTGTCGCAACAGCCGGTGTTGGACCGGATTCGTGTGCAGACGACGCTGGTCAACGTGCCGGTGATCGTCAGCGACCGCCAGGGCGGAAGCGTCCTGGGGCTGCTTCCGGAAGATTTCGCGCTCCATGATGACGGCGTCCGCCAGCCCCTGGCATTCTTCGCCACTGCTTCGGCTCCGATCCGCATCGCACTGCTGCTTGACACAAGCAAGAGCACCACAACGGTTCTCGACCGCATCCGCAAGGCCGCCGCCGGATTCCTTGAACAATTGCGGCCGCAGGACCAGGCACTGATCGTGACTTTCGATTCCGAGGTCAATGTGCTGTGCCGCTTCACCTCCGAGCAGGAGGATCTGCGGCGCGCGATCCGCAGCGCTGCCGTCGGCAATTATGTCGGGTCCAGGATGTGGGATGCCGTCATGCAGGTTGTGGAAAAGTACATGCGTTCCGGCCAGGATCGGAAGGCAATCATCCTGCTCAGCGATGGCCAGGATTTCGGCAGCCAGACGAAGCCGGACGATGCTATTCGGGCTGTAACGGACGCCGGGGTTGTGGTTTATCCCGTGTTTTACGCAGTCGACATGAGGGAACTGGCGAAAAGACTGTTCGGGGTGTCGCTGCCGAAAGGTCAGGCCGGAGCAGCCGGCTGGGAGGCTGACAAGAAGGCTGCCGCAGCCGGGCTGCGGCGCGTCGCAGAAGAGTCTGCCGGATCGTTTTTTCAGAGCGAAGTGACAGATTTCAAGAAAGCCTTCGCGCGCGTGGCCGAGGAATTGCGCAACCAGTACTTGCTTGCTTTTTACCCGGATCCGTCGCGCCTCGACGGCAATCAGCACCGGCTCGCCGTATTCGTGACTCGCGACGGCCTCGAAGTGCGTGCGCGACGCAGCTATCAGGCGAACCGCGAGGAGCGCCGATAGCCCGGGGAGATTGAGCCAACTCCATCTTCCTGATGATGGCGCATCCTCGCCGGGCCGGATACCGCAGGAGATCCAACAGCAAAAAATCGGAGGGGCCACAGCCGCGCCTCGCCCGCATAGTCCACGCCGATGCGGGCGGATGCGGCGATCTTCGGCCGCCGGGTCCGCGGGCGCGCAAACAGGCAGAGGTCGCCACTGGCGAGCAGATCGACTCCGCTCATGGCGGTGGTGATACCGAGCGCGATGCACAGGCGACCCGGCCCGGACATGAGCGTGCGGGCCGAATCCGGCGGTCCCTCGGCCGCTCTCAGCAGCACCGCCTCTGCGATCCCTTCCCGCCGGGTCACGATGTTGGCGCAATGGTGCATGCCGTAGACAAAGAACACATAAAGATGGCCGCCCTCCAGGTACATCGGCTCGACGCGAGCGGTGCGGCGTCCCCGCCAGGAATGGGCCGCCGCATCCCGGGCGCCCAGGTAGGCTTCCGTCTCCACGATGCGGCCGCCATACCAGACTCCCTGGTAGCGCCGCGCAAACCACCTGCCGATCAAGCCGCGCGCCACCGTGATGGTGTTGCGGAGATAGAACGACCTCGGCATCTCGACCAGGCCGAGAGCTTCCGGTTCGAATCGCAGCCGGGGATCCGGCACATGCAGGGACATGGTGAAATTATATCGCGATTTCGCGCCCGTGAAGCGGTCCGTCACCCCGCATCGTTCATGAACCTCTTTCGCAAAGCCATGAATGGCAGTATACCGTGCCGGGATTCGCTCATCACGAAAGCTCTGGATTTGCGGGCTTTCCGCCTGACAGTGCATGACGCAGGGCGGGCTCGAGCCGGCGATATCGGAATTGAAATCCGGCTGCCAGCAATCGCGCCCGGATGAACCCGGGCACTGCTCAACAGCACCTGTTCA
>CAWGRQ010000040.1:0-81538 GCA_963824985.1 Terriglobia bacterium | reverse complement strand
GGTGGCCTCGGTCGTAGCCGTCGGCGGCGCCATCGAAGGGCTTGGCTCCTATGTCAGCGAGCGCCTGGTTTCGACCTTCGGCAGCAATACCTTCGTTGTCGCACGGATCGCCCGGATCAACATGTCCCAGGAAGAATATGAAAAGGTCATCAAGCGCAACAAGCGACTCTACATCGAGGACATGCGCGCAGTGGAGGAGCGCTGCGATGACTGTGCCGCCATCAACACCAACATGGGCCGGACGGCCGATGTAAAGGTGGGCAACCGCACGTTTTACGACGCGAACATCAGAGGCATCACGGAAGATGCCCCCAGAATCCAGGAACTGATTGTCGAGGAAGGCCGATTCGTGGCCGGATTCGATGTCGAGCATACGCGGCCGGTGGCGGTGATCGGGGCGGGCGTTCGCCAGGAGCTGTTCGGGCCCGTGGATGTGATCGGGAAGCAAATCCGCATCGGCCCGGATGCTTTCAACGTCATTGGGGTGGAAAAAGAAAACGGGACTTTTTTCGGCCAGTCTCTGGATAACAACATCTACATTCCTTACACCGCGTTCATGAAAGTCTTCGCCCAGCGGACTCGTAAACTTTCAGGTCAAGGCGCCATCGGCGGCAGCCATGGAAGCCACCCAGGATCAGGTGCGCGTGGTTATGAGGTCGCGGCACAAGCTGCAGCCCGAACCAAGAGGACGATTTCGACATCCTCGCCAGCGAAGCCATGCAGAAGGCCATCGGTCAGTTCACGGGCGCCATCGCGGTCGTCGTCACGCCGATCACGCTGATCTCGCTGGTCGTCGGCGGAATCGTGGTCATGAACATCATGCTGGTGACCGTCACGGAGCGGACCATGGAGATCGGCATGCGCAAGGCGGTCGGGGCGCGGCGGCGCGACATCCTGCTGCAGTTCCTGATCGAATCCTCCCTGCTGGCATCCATTGGAGGCGCGCTCGGGCTCGTTCTGGCGTATGTGATCGCCCTCCTGATTCGGGGCACAACCCCGATTCCGATGACCATTACGCTCGGCTACATCATCCTCGCGCTTGTGGCTTCGGGGGGAATCGGACTCATTTCGGGGATTTATCCGGCCCACCGGGCCTCGAAACTCGATCCTATCGTCGCGCTTGCCAGAGAGTAAAAAATGAAGGTTTTCCAGCAGAAAGAAAACGTGTCCATGGCGTTGCAGACGCTGATGGCTCACAAATTCCGGTCATTCCTGACGATTCTCGGGATCATCATCGGCGTATTGACCGTCATCGTCATCGCCTCGATCCTCACGGGCATGCGCGAAAGCATCATCAGGGTTGTCCAGGAATTCGGCACCGACAACGTCTTCGCCTTCCACCTGGGCATGGGCCCGCGCATGGGCGGGCGGCGGCCTCGTGAGGAAATGATGCGAAAACCCTTGAGCGTGGAGGATGCGCTCGCCATCAAGGAAGCGTGCCCGACGGTCAAGGATGTCACCTGGCAGGGATTCCCGCGCAGTACGCGCGTATCGATCCTGTACCAGGGAAACGTCGCGCGCCAGTTCGATTTCAACGGCGTGCCGGCCAATTATGCCTCCGTCTCGAACACGGTGATCGTCAACGGTCGCTTCTTCACCGAATCCGAGGATAACCATGGATTGAACCTCGTGGTCCTGGGCCCGGACATGAAGGATGCCCTCTTTCCTCACAGCGATCCGATCGGGAAGCGCATCCTGATCAACAATCGTCCCTTCACCGTCATCGGCATCACGGAGAAGAGCAAGGCCGGCGCCATGGGGGACAATGGCAGGGATCGCGCCGTGCTCATTCCCTATCGTTCCCTGATGAAAATGATGCCCTGGGAGGACTGGCATTTCCTGCTTATCCAGGCCCAGTCAGGCAAGCTCCCGAAGGCGCTGGACGAGGTCGAAAGCGTGCTGCGCAGGCGGCGGGGCGTCAAACCCAACGAAGATAACAATTTTGACCTGTCCACGGCGGACCGCCTCATTCAGCAGTTCGACGCGATCACCGCTTCCGTGGGGCTCATCGCCATCGCCATTTCCAGCATCGGCCTGCTGGTCGGCGGCATCGGGGTCATGAACATCATGCTCGTTTCCGTGACCGAAAGGACGCGGGAAATCGGCGTGCGCAAAGCGGTCGGGGCGACACGCGGCGACATCATTTTCCAGTTCCTGGTGGAAGCGATGACCCTGACGGGCATCGGCGGGATCTTTGGGGTGGTCCTGGCGGTCGGAATGAGCTATCTTGATCATGGCTCTCGTGCCTTCGGTCCCCGCCAGCATCCCCATATGGGCCGTAGTCACCGGCTTCGTCGTTTCCGTCTCCATCGGCTTGATTTTCGGGGTCTGGCCGGCGCGCAAAGCCGCCTACCTCGATCCGATCGATGCCCTGCGTTACGAGTAATCCCCAAAGAGAGGTACCTCAAAGACTGTAGCTTTTTAGGCTGTAGGCTATAGCCACAACCAAAGGGTTGACGCGTGCCAGCCTCATTTGCCAACAGCTTCTGCAATATTGAGTCGGATCGGGAGCCTTGACCGACTGTTAGCCCGACTTTGACAACTCGACCTCAAAAACCACAAATATAAGGGGGTGCCGTCCCCGCAAGTCTTTGTGAATCAACAAAGGCACCCCTCAAAACAGGCCCAAAGTGCTTGTAGTGAAGACCTACCCCCTTGCAGCGGCTGTTCGTATGTAGACAATAGCAGCATGTTCCTGCGAATGACCAAGCGCATCAAGGACGGCAAAGAACACCGCTACTGGAGCATCGTCGAGAATCACCGCATCGCCGGTGGCCGCGTCGCGCAGAAACATGTTCTCTATCTCGGCGAGATCAACGACAGCCAGAGGGAAGCCTGGTGGCGCTCGATTGAGATTTTAGAGAACGGCAAAAAGACACCCCGCAAGATCTCCCTGTTCCCCGAAGATCGAAAGGTGCAGTCCAGCGATCACGACGTGATTCATGTTCATGTGAATCAGATGCGACTGCATCGGCCGCGGCAATGGGGGGCCTGCTGGATGGCCCTGCTTTTATGGGACCAGCTACAGCTGGATCGGTATTGGGCCGGGAAGCTGCCGGAGAGCCGGGAAGGGACTCGATGGTTGAACGTATTGAAGATTCTGGTCTCCTATCGGCTGATCCAACCCGGGAGTGAATGGCGGTTGCACCGCGAGTGGTACGGCAAGAGCGCCGTGGGAGACCTGCTTGGCGAGGAAGGAGAAGTCGTTCCCTATCAGAATCTCTATCGATGCCTGGATAAGCTGGTTGAGCACAAGGAGGGGATGTCCACCTGCCTACCACGGACGGCAGAGAGCTGCGCTTGCCCAGATATACCGAACCGGATAAAGAGCACCTTCTGTTGCTTTCCAGACTGGATTTGAAACTGCCCCCTCAGCCGAGGCCCGAACTACTGGACAGGAAGCCCGCGATGACCAAGCTGAAGATGAACGTGTAGTGAAGACTTTTGCCTCCTCAGCAGAATCTGTGGGTAACAAATCACATCAGATCGGCGTAAGTCATTGCTATCACATTTCTTATCTTCTCTTGACAGTCCAATTTTTCTGAGGCTCAGAATTCAAATGAGTGGAATCGTAGTGGGGCCTGCGGGAATGTGCGAAAGCCCCGCCGGATTTTGGCGGGGCTTTCCCGAGCAGCTCGTGGAAATCCGCGCTCTTTGCGGATTTCCACAGATGCGGCATTTCCATCAGGCCAGTCCTTTCATGGGTCATTTAACCCACAGATTCTGCTGCAGACCCAGACTTTTGAGGGTCCCTTCCAATGTTTTCAATAACTTACCTGCCGCCCACCCCCCCAGTTGTCAAAGTCGGGCTAAATCTGTGAAATCCGTGGCGTTTTGATGCGTGTTGATGCGCAGCCATTTGTGTCGTTGTGTATAACATCAGACGTTTGAACAGGAAGAGAGAAAATTCAGAATGTCCCCTCTTTCATCAACAATCACTGGTCGACCGGCGGATGGCTGACCGCCAGCGCTTCGACGTACAGCAATATTAAGTACTTCATCAATCCCGCGCCCGCCATCAAGTACGATTTATTCCCATACTCGGAATCAACGCGCCGGCAGCTGCGCTTTATCTATAAACCCGGTTTCCGAATCTACAAATATCGGCAAGAGACGATCTACGACAGGATGTCTGAGAATCTCTGGGGGGAGAGCGTCTCGGCGACGCTCGAGCTCAAGGAAAAGTTGGGAAGCGCCAGTTTTTCGACGGCGGGCTTTCACTATTTCAACGACTGGCACCAAAACCAAGTTGAGGTCAATTGAGACATTGCCGTAAGGCTCTTCGAGGGCCTTTCCTTCAATCTTTACGGCAGCTTCTCCAGGATTCACGATCAGCTGTCGCTTCCCAAGCGGGAAGCGACACTGCAGGAAGTGATCCTCAGGCGCAAGCAGCCGGCGACCAGCTACAGCTACTACGGATCCATCGGGTTCAGCTACACCTTCGGTTCGATTTTCAGTAATGTCGTGAATCCGCGCTTCACGGGCTATCGATTGCCATTTCACTGCCAGGCTACACTCTAACGAATTCTGGCGCGAGGTCAAACCAGTGGCCGTGGCAGGAAAAAGCGCAAACCGGCGCGGCGCCGAATCTTCGCCCCTCTATTTTGCACGGAAGGGTATCTCGACCCATACCTTTCCACCTCGCACGTTCGTTGTCTCGATTACAGGCACGGCTATATTAAGAACAAACCTGCCGGGCCCAATCCAATAAATCCGCCACACCAGGTTCTTCTGTGCGTCGCGAAACATGCTCATCAAAACCTCACGCGCTGATGTTTTGGCCGCCCCGCGTATTGTTTTTCGCTGATGCAACAAGTTTACCGGGTAGGCTCCAACTAGCAGATTTGAGGATGATGCGCTGTTTACTGCGCGGCACACTTCATTGACCGCATCGATGAGTGTGCGGTCGTAAGCAGGAATGCTAATGGTTGCGTCTAAAATCGAACCAACAGGCTTCATGGCACCTGTTCTGTCGCGCACCTCGGATGGTATCAAGTGATACACCTCACCTTCCTCGGAAATCCGAAAAATCCCCGGATTTCCGCGGTTCACATGATCGAGAATAAGCGCTGATAATAAAGACTTAGGATCTTCAACATTCTGCTTGCCTTCAGCTACGTTGTACAGTACCTCCAACCTTCCAGCCCGAGGAAACAAAGCGGCTCTCGCCACTCCTCTCTTTTCTGGTGCGGTCAGATCGTCGTAATCGTTCACATAGGCATAATCCGGGTCCTCGTATGTAATCAGCATTCCATGTTTGTGTTCAAGTTCATCCGCCGCCTTTGCCAATGGGCGCGGCCCTTCTATTAACAGCGTTCTTTCTGATTGGGCTCTCGTAGCCACCGCCAATATAAGGATCATCACTATTGAACTTGAGGTCGCAATAATCATCCAATTAATCTTATTCATCTTGTTCACTCCGGCGCAATCATACAAAAGTCATTATTCCGGCCATAAAGTGCACATGCCCACACCATCCAAGTGTGAGTCACTTTTCCCGACTTGTCTACGAGTATAAGCGTAGGAGTACTGGATACTCCAATGGCAGCCGGCTGTACTTGTATGCTTTCAATATCTAGGTTTAAACCTCGAAGATAGTGAAAATACCAAAAATAGTTCGGTACTGAGCCTGCCACCGAATTTTCAGTTCTGGGTGTCCAAAGTAAGGGAGTGCTCGGTGCAGTATTTCCGGATGGCGCTCAGCATGATGTCGCCGTAAAGCTCGAGTTTCTTTTGCCCGACTCCGGAAACCCGGAGGAAACCGGAGGCGGTCGCCGGACGCTTGCGCGCCATATCGCGCAAGGCGGCATCGCCGAAGACAATGTAAGCCGGCATCGACCGCGCCGCGGCCAACCGCCTGCGCACCTGGCGCAGCTCCTCGAACAGCTCCCGATCGACGCCTTCCCAGGAATCGGCAACCGGAGCCGGCTTCGGCGGCGCCTTACCTTTGGCAGGCTCCAGAAGGAGCGGCTGTTCGAGTCCCTTCAGCACGCTGCGGCCTTTGTCGGTCAGTTTCAACACTCCATAGTCGCCTCCCCTTTCGAGGCATTCCTGATCCACCAGTTGCTCGATCCAGTCCCGGACCGCGGATCGGCTATGATCCGCCAGGATTCCGTAGGTGCTCAGGCCGTCGTGGTGATTTCCCACGATTCTTTCCTCGCGGGAGCCGATCAGCACTCCGGCAGTGTAATCCGCTCCAAAACGCTCACGTTGGCGCAACACGCTGGATAATATCTTCTGGGCCGTTACGAGCGCATCGCTGACTCCCTTCACCTCCTGCAGGCAGATATCGCAGGCAGCGCAGTTCTTCCGGGCGAGATCCTGTCCGAAATAGCTCACCAGCGCACCGTGGCGGCAGGCGACCCCGCTGCAATAGCGGTACATCTGGCCCAGCTTGACGAGAGCTACGTCTTTTGCCTGCGGTTCCGACCCCTCCAGGATGCGCTTCCAGATCAGGTAGTCGCCACCCGAGTAAAAGAGGACGCATTCGGCCTCCAGTCCATCGCGGCCGGCGCGACCGCTCTCCTGCTGATAATGTTCGAGCGATTTGGGCATGCCGGCATGAATGACATAGCGCACGTTGGATTTGTCGATGCCCATCCCGAACGCCACCGTGGCCGCGATGATGTCCACATCCTCTTCAATAAACGCGTCCTGGCTCCGCTTCCGTTCTTCGTCGGTCATGCCGGCGTGGTAGGGGACCGCGCGATAGCCGTGCTGGCCCAGCCGTTGGGTCATGTCATCCACGTCGGCGCGCCGGATACAGTAGATGATCCCGGACTCGCCGCGATGCCGCTCCAGGACTTCGGTAATCTGCCGGAAGGAGCTGGCGCGGCGGCGAACCCGGTAGACGAGATTCGGCCGGTCGAAACTGCCGATAAAAATCCCGGGATTCCGCAGCAGCAGCTGCTCGGCAATATCGTGGCGCACCTGTTCGGTCGCGGTAGCGGTGTACGCGCCGATGGGGACTGAGGGGAGCGCCTCACGAAGAATGCGCAGCTGGCGGTACTCCGGCCGGAAATCGTGGCCCCACATGCTGACGCAGTGGGCTTCATCCACCGCCACCGCCGACACACCATAACTCTTCAGGTTGTCGAGAAAGCCCTCCGCAAAGAGTCTTTCAGGTGATACATAGAGGAGCTTCAGCTCGCCGGCCCGAAGGCGGCGGAAGGTTTCAATCCTCTCGGCCTGCGCCACGGTGCTGTCCAGACGCGCCGCCGCAATCCCGTTTTCCAGCAACGAGTCGACCTGGTCTTTCATGAGGGAGAGCAGTGGCGAAATTACCAGGGTCAGGCCCGGAAGAAGCATCGCCGGCGCCTGAAAGCAGAGCGACTTTCCGCCGCCCGTAGGCAACACGACAATGGCATCGCGCCCCTCGCACACGCAAGCCATCACCTGCTCCTGGAGCGGCAGGAAGCCGTCGAATCCCCAATATTTCTGCAGAACCGTTTCGATGCTCTCGGCCATACCCCGATTCCGATCTCAAGTCCAATCCTGCAGCGCGATCACGTGCCCGATTGAGAGGGCCTTGCGCACATATCTGTCATCGGCGGATATGTAGGTTCCCCGGTGTTTGAGCGCCACTGCGTGATAGGCAGCGTCATAAAACGTTGCATCGACGGCCTTCATGATGTCGATTGTCTTCTCATACAGATCCACAGCACTCTCTTCTTCAAATCCGTATCCCAGGTAAATTTCCATCAGTTCACGCGCGAGGCCCCTTTGTTTTCTGCCCAGGATGTTTCCAACTTCATAGGCCCAAAGGGACGGCAGAATGATGCGATGCCGGCCGGCGAGCCATCCCTGCCGGATGGCGAGCGCCTTCTCCTGATCTCGTTCGGCGGCGGAATCAAGGCTCCATTTCAGCAGCACGGAGGCGTCAGGAACGATCACCGGATCAATCATGTCGGGTCCGATCCCGTCGCAAAATACTGACGAGTTCCCGGGTCGGAACCGCCTTCGTGCGGCCGCGGATTTGATCGTGCTTTTCTGCGAGCCTTCTGCGCTTGACCTGCAAAAGTTCTTTGCGCAGGGCCTCGTTGATGATGCGGCTGCGCATCCCGCTTTCGATCAGGCGGTCCAGATCGCTCTTGACATCGTCGTCCAGCACAAAATTGACCTTCACTCCCATAAGGATCTCCGATAATGATATCAGGTAGAGAATAACATGCCTTACCGGAATTCCTGAAGAAGAGTTTTCGCTAAATAGTTACTGCCGCGAAACGCCATTTTCGCCGCGCGGCCGCCCAGCCCCGGAGGTGCGACGGATAATGGCCGCGGGCGCAAACTCCCTGTAGGCAGTTGCATATTGTCGCAAGCATTTTCTGTCGCCCCTCTGGGGCTCCGCGATGATTTCCGGCCTGACCCCGGGCTGCGCTTCGCTTGCCCGGGGCTACTCTCTTGGCGCCCCTCCGGGGCTTGGAGCGAGTTTCGCGACAGTTAACTAAACAGGGTCTGCGCGGTCTTTGCGGCCTTGGCGGTTCGCTTCCGGCACACTCTGGCTCAATTGCCAGGCGGGGCGGGAATCAGAACATGCCGAGCTGAAGTTTGGCGGCATCGGACATCCGGTCCGGATCCCAGGGCGGATCCCAGACCAGTTCCACGAATACGTCCTTCACGCCGGGAACGGCCAGAACTTTCTGCTCGACTTCGGGGATGAGCGAGCCGGCCACGGGGCAACCCGGGGAGGTCAACGTCATGTTGATCATCACCCGGTTCGTCTGATCGATATCAATGTCGTACACCAGACCCAGCTCGTAGATGTTTACCGGGATTTCCGGGTCATATACGGTGCGCAGGGCTTCAATGACCGCTTCTTTAATATCCTCGGCACTGAACCGGATCTTGGCGAGCTCCGGTTCCGAAGGCGCCGGCGCCGGTTTTGCTTCAGGCGCCGCCGCCTTCGCCCGCTTACTTTTGAACATCTTTGAGATTCCCACGAGCCTTACTCCGTCGAAACAGTTGTGTCGTGGTTGCCGAGCGCGGCGCGCAGGGTGTGCCATGCCAGCGTGGCGCACTTGACGCGCACGGGGTAATCACGCACGCCGGAGAACACCGCCAGCTTTCCCAGGCCGGAAGTGTCGGCCTCGGCCGGCGTCTTTCCTGTTACCATGTCATGAAAGCGTTCGAAGATCTCTGCCGCTTCGGCTTCCGACTTCCCCTTCAGGCTCTCGGTCATCATCGAAGCGGAAGCGGTCGAAATGGCGCAGCCGGAACCCTGGAAGGCGATGTCGCGGACCACGCCGTCCTCCAGGCGCACAAAAACGCTCACCTTGTCGCCGCAGAGCGGATTGAAGCCATCGGCGTGCCGGTTCGCGTCTGTGGGACGGCGGCAGTTTCGAGGCCGCTTGTGATGATCAAGTATGACTTCCTGGTACAGTTCGCGCAGGTCGGCCATCAGGAGAATACCTCGACTACTTTTCGTATGCCGGCGATCAGGAGATCGATCTCCTCGCGGGTGTTGTAAAACGCGAGTGAGGCGCGCGCCGTGGCCGGCAGGTTATAAAAGTCCATCACCGGCTGGGCGCAGTGATGCCCCGTGCGGATCGCGATCCCCTCCTGGTCCAGAATGGTTCCGATATCATGAGGGTGGACCCCCTCGACGACGAAGGAGAGCACACTCGCCTTTTCCGCGGCGGTCCCGATCAGCCGTACGCCGGGCAGGGTTGCGAACGCCTCCGTGGCGTATGTCAGAAGATCGTGTTCATAGGCGGCGATCCTGTCCATGCCGATGTTTTCGAGATAATCGATCGCCGCGCCCAGCGCGATCCCGGCGGCGATATTGGGTGTGCCGGCCTCAAATTTATAGGGGAGGCGGTTGTATATCGTCTTTTCAAAAGTGACCGAGCTGATCATGTCGCCGCCCCCTTGGTAGGGGGGCATGGATTCCAGCAGTGCGGCTTTGCCGTACAGTACGCCGACGCCGGTCGGGCCGTACATCTTGTGACCGGAAAACGTGTAGAAGTCGCAATCGAGCCCGGTGACATCCACGCGGATGTGGGGCACCGCCTGGGCGCCGTCGACCAGAACCGGAATCTGCTTCCGGTGAGCCGCCTCAATCATTCGCGAAACGGGATTGATCGTGCCCAGAGCATTGGAGACGTGGGCGATGGCGACCAGGCGGGTCCGTGAGCCGAGCAGCTTCTCGTACTCATCCAGGAGCAGCTCGCCGCGCTCGTTCATGGGAATAACGCGAAGGCGGGCGCCTTTTTCCTGGGCACAGGATCTGCCAGGGGACGATGTTCGAATGGTGCTCCATGGCGGAAATCAGGATTTCATCTCCGGCTTCGACGCGCATCCGCGCAAAGGTCTGGGCAACAAGGTTGATCCCTTCGGTGGCGCCGCGAACGAAGATGATCTCCCTTTCGTCTGCGGCATTGATGAACCGTTTAACTTTGGTCCGGGTAGCCTCGTAGGACCGTGTGGCCCGCTCACTCAAGAGGTGGACGCCGCGATGGATATTGGCGCAGTCACGCATATAAAAGCCGGTCAGAGCATCGATGACCGCTTGCGGCTTCTGGGTCGTCGCCGCATTGTCGAGATAGACCAGCGGCTTGCCATAAACTTTCTGGCTCAAGGCGGGAAAATCGGCACGGATCCGTTCGACATCCAGGCCGGGAAAGGTCTCTCCCCGGGACAACTCACTGGCGGTTTTCATGACCGGCATCCATTCCCCCAACCCGGGACATGTGCGCGAGCAGGACCAGGTCAAGCTGGCACTGCATAGGCTTGAATTTGAGCATTCCCAGAAGATCACTGGCAAACGCATAGGTCAGCAGCGCTCGGGCCGCCTCTTCATCGATGCCGCGGGTGCGCAGGTAAAAGAGTTCCTCCTCATTCAGCCTGCCGATGGTTGCGCCGTGGGTGCACTTGACATCATCGGCAAAAATCTCAAGCTGCGGCGTGGTATTGACCAGCGCCTCAGTGGACAGCAGGAGATTTTTGTTGGTCTGGCGTGGCATTGGTTTTCTGGGCATCCTTGCGCACCACGATCCTGCCGTTAAAGACGCCGGTCGAGTGGTCATCGAGAATGCCTTTGTACAGCTCCCGGCTGGTGCAGTGCGGCCTGGCGTGATCGATGCTGGTGTGGTTATCGACGTGCTGGCGGTCCCTTGGTCGACATACAGGCCGTTTAAAGTGCAGTTCTCCGCCCTCCCCGTTCATGACCGCCTTGATCGTATTGCGGATCAGCACGCCGCCCAGGGAGATGGAATGGGAAGAAACCGCGGAGCTGTCGCGATCCTGGTCGACCTGGAGCGAGGCGACGTGAAACGCCCTCTCGCTTTCGCGCTGCAGCTTGTAATGGTCGACGATGGCATGGTCTCCGGCGATGATTTCGGTTACCGCATTGGTAAAGTAGGCGCCCGCCCGGGAACCGACGTAGCTTTCCACAACGGTCGCCTGGCTTCCGCTGCCGACCACGATCAGGTTCCGCGGGAAGTTCGCCGTCGCCTCCGCCTCGGCGAGTGGAAATAAAAAGCAGGTGGATGATCTTTTTCAGAGCGGTTTCTGGCGGGAAGGAAAATGAAAGCGCCATCGGACATGAATGCCGTATTCAGGGCGGCAAATGCATTCGCCTCGCGGCCGGCCGAGGCGTGCAAAGTGCGCCTTGAGCTTCGCGGGCTCGTCGCGCAAAGCGGCAGCCAGGCTCCCGGCCCGCACGTTCCTGGGCAGTCCTTCGGGAGTGGAGAGTTCCGGGGAATACCAGCCATTGACGAAAACCAGATTGGAACATTCGACGTCGCCGAACAGGTAATCTCCAAGCATGTCCGCGGAAACACCGTTCGTACCCGGAAGCACCGGCCGGAAACGCGCCGCGGCGATCGGAGCTACATTCGGTGTGGCGCCAGGCTTCCTCGCGAGTCGTGGGAAAGCCGAGGTCGGCGAAACGGGCCAGCGCATCCCGGCGCGCCTCGCGAAGCCACCCGGGATTCCACCCGGCTACGTTTTTCTCGAAGCTGTCGAAGGCGGCGAGATAGGTGTTCGGTTCTTTCTTGATCTCGATCATGCCGGAAAGGCCCCTTTCACGAAATAGCCGCCCGTTCGGTTGCAGCACCATTGCTCACCCATCCATAGCCCTTTTCCTCGAGTTCCAGCGCCAGTTCCTTCCCGCCGGATTTGACGATCCGGCCGTCGAGCAAGAACATGAACCCGGTCGGGGACGATGTAGTTCAGGAGCCGCTGGTAATGGGTGACCAGGAGAATGGCCCGATCCTCCCGCGCAGGCTGTTGACGCCCTGAGCCACAATCCGCAGCGCATCGATATCGAGTCCGGAATCGGTCTCGTCGAGGATGGCGAGCCTGGGTTCCAGCACGGCCATCTGGAATACCTCGTTGCGCTTCTTCTCGCCGCCGGAAAATCCTTCGTTCACCGCGCGGTTGATCAGGCTTTCGTCCATTTCCACCAGCTTCATTTTCTCTTTGCCGAGCGACAGGAAAGTCCATCGCATCGAGCTCCTCAAGGCCGTTGTGCTTTCGGATCGCGTTCAGCGCCGTCTTCAGGAAATACATGTTGCTGACGCCCGGAATCTCGACCGGGTATTGAAAACCGAGGAAAATGCCCTTCGCGTGCGCGATCCTCCGGCAGCATGCTCGAGAAGGTCCTTTCCCTGATAGTAGAGCTTCTCCCTCGGTCACCACGTACCCCTCCCGGCCGGCGAGGACCTTGGCAAGCGTGCTCTTTCCGGAACCGTTGGGCCCATGATGGCGTGGACTTCGCCGGCATTAACCTTGAGATTGATTCCGTGCAGGATCTCGTTCCCTTCCACCGATGCGTGCAGGTTGCTATTTCCAGCATTCCTCGTCATCTCGAACAATTGAAATTCCATATCCTGCATCCTGCTTGAGCGCTGCAGATCATATTTAAGGCTGCTCGATTGCCCCGCACCGGCCTCAACCGACACTTCCCTCGAGGCTCACCCCCAGCAGTTTCTGCGCTTCGACGGCAAATTCCATCGGCAAGCTCGCGAAAGACCTCTTTGCAGAAGCCGTTCACGATCATCGAAACGGCCGCCTCGGCATGAAATTCCGCGCTGCTGGCAATAGAAGAGCTGGTCTTCGCCGATCTTGGAAGTCGAGGCTTCATGCTCCATCTGGGCCGTCGGAGTTGTTCACTTCGATGTAGGGGAAGGTGTGGGCGCCGCACTTGTCGCCGAGCAGCAGTGAATCGCAGCGGGAATAATTCCGGGCGATTGGCTGCCCTTTCCATGATCTTGACCATGCCGCGATAAGTGTTCTGGCCGTGGCCGGCCGAGATCCCCTTGGAGACGATCGTGCTGCGCGTGTTTTTGCCGATGTGGATCATCTTGGTGCCGGTATCGGCCTGCTGGTAATTGTTGGTCAGCGCCACCGAATAGAACTCGCCGATCGAATTATCCCCCATCAGGATGCAGCTCGGATATTTCCAGGTGATCGCCGACCCGGTTTCCACCTGGGTCCAGGAGATCTTCGAATTCACGCCCTTGCACTTGCCGCGTTTGGTGACGAAATTGTAGATGCCGCCCTTGCCTTCCTTGTCGCCCGGATACCAGTTCTGCACCGTCGAGTATTTGATCCGGGCGTTGTCCAGGGCGATCAGTTCGACCACGGCGGCATGAAGCTGGTTTTCGTCGCGCATCGGGGCGGTGCATCCCTCCAGATAGCTGACATAGGCCCCCTTCGTCGGCAATGATCAGGGTGCGCTCGAACTGGCCGGTCGGCGGCGGCGTTGATCCGGAAATAGGTGGAAAGTTCCATCGGGCAGCGCACCCCCTTCGGGACATAGCAGAAGGATCCGTCGGTGAAAACCGCCGAATTCAGGGCGGCAAAGAAGTTGTCGGTGTACGGCACCACCGTGCCGAGATATTTTCGGACCAGATCCGGGTGATTCTGAACGGCGTCGGAGAACGAGCAGAAGATGATTCCCAGTTCCGCCAGCTTTTCCTTGAAGGTCGTCGCCACCGAAACGCTGTCGAAGACGGCATCCACGGCCACGCCCGCCAGCAGCTCTCGTTCTTTCAAGGGAATGCCGAGCTTTTCATAGGTCGCCAGCAGCTCCGGGTCCACTTCGTCCAGGCTCTTGGGCTGCGTCTTCATTTTGGGTGCCGAATAGTAGGTGATCGCCTGATAGTCGATCGGCGGATAGTGGACATTGGCCCATTTGGGTTCTTCCATGGTCAGCCAGTGACGATAGGCTCTCAGGCGCCACTCGAGCATCAATTCGGGTTCGTTTTTCTTGGCCGAGATGAGGCGGATAACGTCCTCGTTCAGCCCGCGGGGCACGGTATCGGCTTCGATATCGGTGACGAATCCGTACTTGTATTCCTGGTTGGCGATCTCCTGAATCTGTTTTCCGTGGTACTGCTCATAAATCTCTCCCCAGGTGAACTGGGCTGCCGTTATCCCTGGCCAAGAATGTGAAAAGGTCCCGGTCGTGAGACCGGTTCGATAAACCTGAGCTGCGGTTTCCGGAGCGGCTGGGTCATCTCCGCCAGGGTGATCCTTTCCAGCGCCTGGTGGATCGCGCGGTTGATCAGATGCCAGTTGGTGCTCACCGGACATCCGGTTTCCAGCCCGCAGTCGCCGTGCACCTTGTCGGTGCATTCGGTCACGGCGATCGGCCCCTCCAGCGCCCGGATAATCCCGGCCACCGTGATTTCCTCAGGCCTGAGCGACAGGCCGTAGCCCCCCTTGATGCCGCGTCTCGACTCCAGCAGCCCATCCCTCGCCAGCAACTTCAGGATCTTGCTCACCACCGGCTGCGGCAACTTCACCTTTTGAGCCACATCGCGTGCATTGGCCGTGGGGGCGCCCTTGCCGGCGAGATAGGTCAGGATGACAATTCCGTAGTCAGCCAGTTTTGTAACCCGAAGCATACCTTGACCCTCTTCAATACAGTACCATTATGGTCTTATATTCACCAATAGTATAGGAGCCGCCCCGGCCAAAGTCAATCTCCCCAAAAAAAAGGGGACATTCCGAATTTCCTCACTTCCTGTTCAAATCACTGATACTTGGTACACTGATTCATAAATACGGTGACGTATCCCAGCCGCAAGGCAGGAGTGCAAAGAATTTGTCATTTCTCATTGGTGATTTGCCGTTTGTCATTGAATCCAGCCAGTTTCAAGACCGTCAAATGGCCAATGACAATTTACAATTCGCAAATGACAAATTCTAAGGACCCGCGCTTCTGCAGCTTTGGCTGTACCCCCGTCGTCGCTTCGCGCATCCAGGGCCGCCGCGCTCGGCGCATACGTTACCGTATTTATGACCACGAGTACTTAGCGATAAATTCGGAATGTCCCCTTTTTTATTTGATTGCCCGCGGCGGATTTAGGGAAATAGAATTACGCGCTCGTGATAAGGAGGAGAATGGCAGTGGCACGATTGGAATCGTCAGCAGCGAGGCCGGTAGTTCTCTCCGGGATTCAGCCTTCGGGGAATCTTCATCTCGGAAACTATTTCGGAGCGGTGCAGCAGTATCTCGAGTTTATCGCCAAGGGCTTCCAGTGCTACTATTTTCTTGCTAACTACCACGCGCTCACATCGTTACGCGATCGCGACCGGCTGCTGCAGCTCACCAAGAACACCGCTGCCGACTATCTGGCCCTGGGCCTGGTCCCGGAGAGTTGCACCATTTACCGCCAGAGCGACGTGCCCGAAGTCTGCGAGCTGCAATGGATGCTGACCACGGTTACGCCGATGGGGCTGCTGGAAAGGGCGCACGCCTATAAAGACAAGGTAGCCCAGGGGATTCCCGCCGATCACGGACTTTTTGCCTATCCGGTGCTGCAGGCGGCGGATATTCTGATTGTCCGGGCCAACTTTGTGCCCGTGGGCCAGGATCAGAAGCAGCACATCGAGGTCACCCGTGATATTGCGCAATATTTCAACACTGCCTACGGCGAGGTGCTGACGATTCCGGAGCCCTACATTCCGGAGGCGGTGGCCGTGGTACCGGGTCGGGACGGGCGCAAGATGTCCAAGTCGTACAACAACACGATCGAACTGTTCGCCGGTGACGAGGAGGTCCGCCGCCAGATCTGGTCGATTGTGACCGACTCGGCCAGGGTGGAGGAGCCGAAGAATCCTGACACGAATGCTCTGTACGCTATACTGAAGCTCTTCTGCACTCCGGAAGAGGAGTTGGAATGGGCGGAGCGGTTTCGCAGCGGCGGCCTGAGCTATCGGGAGGTCAAGCAGGCGATCTTCGACCGCTTCATGGAGCGGTTCGGTCCGGCGCGGCAGCGGCGGCGCGAGCTTGAAGGCCAACCCGAGTATGTCGAAGAAGTGATGCGCCGCGGCGCCGAAACGGCCGGCGCGGTAACCCGGCCTCTGGTCCGCCAGGTGCGCGACGCCGTCGGCATCCCCAATCCCTGAACCAATCCTACAAGGTCTCCGGGTGGCACCGGAATCACTACTCGGGGCTTTTATGCTTGATCCAGACGTAGACCGGCAGGCTGCTCATCAGGAGCAGAAATCCCCAGAACACCGTTTCCTGGCCTGAGCCGGCAATCGCCCAGAGGGAATAGGCGAATGCCAAAGCCGCCAGGATTGATGGTCCCAGGAACTTCCCTTCCCTCCCGGACTCTTTCTCCCGGTTATAGATCATAAGAGCGGACATGGCGCAAAGAACGTACGGGAACAGCGTGGCCAGGGTAGCCAGCAGAATGATGAAAGTGAACATCCCCACCAGACCCCGGGTGTAATTCGTCACGACCAGGAGTGTAACCAGGATGCTGGAGAGCGCCAGGCCGGCAACCGGCGTTCCGCGCGACGAGAGCCTCTTAAATACGACCGGAAACAAACCGTCGATGGCAGCCGCCCGGGGGAGCTGCCCCTGAAGCAGGATCCAGCCGTTAAGGGCGCCGAAACAGGAAATGGCGGCGCCGGCCGCGACCGCA
The DNA here is from genome assembly GCA_963824985.1 of Terriglobia bacterium. GTDB lineage: Bacteria > Acidobacteriota > UBA6911 > UBA6911 > UBA6911 > JAFNAG01. Next base: position 64,655 of record CAWGRQ010000040.1, on the reverse strand, counting down.
TAGCCCGCCCACTCCCCCCACAACTCCTTCGCGGCATCGGCGAAAGGGGCTGTGGAGTTCTGCAGTGCCGCCGGGGGGATGATCCCCATGACGGCCGCGGTCCCCATGATATAAACAGCCGATGATAGCAGCGTGCCGAGGATTGTAGCGCGGGGTATGGTCTTTGCCGGATTCAGCACCTCGTCCGCCGGCACGGTCGCGGACTCGAGGCCGAGGAAAGCCCAGAGGGCCAGCGCGGCCGCGGTGGTCATGGCGGAGAAGACCGGCCTGCCGCTGGGATTGAAGGGCATGAAGTTTTCAATCTTCAGATAAAACAGGCCGAAGAAACTGATGGCGATGAGAGGGGCCAGCTTGAGGATGGTTGTTACTAACTGAACTTTTCCCGCCGTTCGCACCCCCAGGCCGTTGACGACGGTGAGCACCCACACGGTGGCGATGGCGGATGCCGCCGCCAGGGGTCCATTTTTGGTGAGAATGGGAAAGAAGAATCCCAGATAAGAGACGAAGCCTACCGCGATCGCCGCATTTCCGGCCCAGATCGAGATCCAGTACCCCCACGCCACCAGGAAACCGGCGAAATCGCCAAAGCCGGCGCGGGTGTACGCATAGGGACCACCGGCACGCGGTACCATCCGGCTGAGACGGGCGAATACCAGGGCCAGCACCATGGCGCCGGCCGCGGTAAACAGCCAGCCGAGAAAGCTCAATGCTCCGTAGGGCGCCAGGGAGGCCGGCAGCAGGAATACTCCCGACCCGATCATGTTCCCGGTCACAAGCGCAGTACAGATCCAGAGTCCCAGCCCGCGCTCCCTTGAGCCCGCAGGTAGATCCGTCATGGCGTTCTGTCCGCGATTTGAATATGGGTCACCTGAAAAGGCATGCGCCATTCAAACACAAAATCGGGCTCCGGGCTGCTCTTTTCCGCTACATACTCAGATCCGGCACCGGGCAGCGGCACAGAGGATGCCGGAACCCGTCCATCCCGGAAAGCTTTTGGGACACGGATGCACGCGGATCGTTGATGATCGGATCCGCGTGCAGGGCTTTTGGGCGCAAAGGCCGTGTCCGCAAATGTCTTTGTTGCAGCCAGGTCAGAACAGCTGTTTCTTGATTACCGGCGGCATGAACTTTTCCTGTGTCTCCACCAGAAACACGGCATATTCCGAATATCGGTGGCGGTTGCGGTACACCCGGCTGTTCCATAACGTATCGACTAGGACTTCGCGCGGGAGCCAGAAGGTTCGTGGTGTCGAGCTGAATTGAACTTCGCTGAACCACACCTGGGTCGTCTGGCGGTTCAGCAGCACATCCGGCCGGGGCGCCAGCAAGTCCGTGCGCATCCGGATGATCTGGAAGGTCGCGGGATCCACCCACGCCAATCCCTGGTAAAGGGTCAGAGTCGGGGAAGCCATTCCCGGCGCCTGAAACATCCCGAGGATATCCGCCATTCCCGGCCGTTGAGCGAATGCAATTACGATGGCATGGGGTTCCGCGCGCTGCCTGCCCAGGTAGCGAAAGCGGCAGGCCCGCTGATGAGCCGGGCGGAAGAATGATCCGATGGTCACAAAGCCCGTGGTCATGAAAGATGCCTCTCGCATCAGCTCATATTGGATGGGCCGGCCTTTGCTGTCGGTTCTGCCTTCCTCCCAAGTCCCGGTTTTGTTGTGATAGGCCGAATAGTTGAAGTTCTGCCTGGTCGACTCCAGGACCCGGCCGTCGATTCCCATTCTCTCCCGGACAACCTCCTCCCTCGAGGCGGTATTGGGGAATTCGCGAAAAAAGGTTTCCACGGTTTTCCCGACATTTTGCAGGAGGGCATCGAGCTCAGCCTGGTCTCGGGCCAATTCCAGTTCGCCGATTTCCGCGGGATAGTAACGGCTCAGTTCCTCGACATTAAAATCGATCACGGTGCGGGCGCGCGCATAAATTTCGGTCGCCGTGGGAACCGCGGTCCTGGGCGGTGACGCCGGGATCGGCGGAGCCGCGGCCGGGGTCTCGGCATTCTCCCTTTTGCGGGCAACCAACTGGCTGAGATCGAGCGACGCCTGGCGCACCCGCACGCTGAGGTCCCGACGCCCTTTGATGGCAACCCGAATTGATTGAGATTTGCCCGGTTGGACGCCGGCTGAATCTACGGGCCAGCCCAGCAGATAGTAGCGCGAGGTTTCTGCCAGAGCCGTATCGATTGCCGCATCCAGCGCGTTGGTGTTCTTCAACAATCGGCCTCCGGTATCCGAGGCAAGCGCATTCAGACCGTCCAGCGGAGCAGCCACCTCGTTGAGGCCGCTGTGAGCGAGCGCTCCCGAGCTGTCGCCCGCTCTCCTTCTCTTGGCGTCCGGGAGGCCCACGACGAGGCCTCGGGCATCAAGCGTATAAATCACGATCCCCGCCCGGGAAGCGACATTGGTCAATTCCCCGATTCTGGAAACGATATCGCTTCGTGCCGGTTGTAGGACGAAACCATCCGACAGCAGGAAAAATATCTTGCGGCCCGGCAGCGAGGCCATTGCAAGCAATGCCTCGCGGAGAGCTGCCAGGGTTCTCTCGGTAACCGCCGCCGAGGCCTGGGCCAGGCCGGCCGCTCGCCGGACGATATCCTTTCTGGCCTCACCCATCGCCTTTAGCACGCTGAACGCTTCCGCGGACATCGCGCTGCGCGGATCCCGCTTGACGTCTTCCTCGTTTTTACCGAACATCGCGGTGACGAAGTAGTTCAGAACATCCTGGTCGCCCTGTTCCAGCAAAACGGCCTGCGCCTCAGTCATGGGAGGATATTCCAGGTCCTCGACGGTCGCGTTGCGGAACACCAATTGGTTCAGCGATCCCGACAGCGCCGCCTTATCGGAGGTGAGCTGATGCGAGGATCCCGGCTGAACGGTTGCCGTAATGATGGCAGCCCGGTCTTCAGGTCCGATGGATGACTGGATCAGGTTCGACAATGCGGCGCGCAGCCGCAGGATGCTGTCCGCGGACAGATGCCAGTCATCCACAAAAAACAGCAGAGTGCGTCCCGCCCTGGCGCCCGGCGCCGCAGATTTAAGCAAAGCGGAATCCGCCTTGCCTTCAGTGCGTGTCCATATTTCCGCGTCCTTGGCGCTGCCTGAAGACACCAATTCCACAAACGAAAGGGGTTGCGCTTTACCGTCGACACGCAATTCGAACTGATCCTTCTTCAGGTTGTCGACAAAGCGCCCCCGCCGGTCGAAAACCATCACATCGGTCTGAACCAACTCAACATTGACCCGGAAAGTCACCCCGCCCTGACCAGGCGCATGTTGCGGCGGGCGCTGCTGCATCTGGGTGTTTGAGAAAGGACTGAGCAGGACGAGCAATATCAGGATGGGAAACACTCTACTCTGAATGGCGGAGCCACGGGTAATGTCACGCACTGTGCCTCCAAAATTGAATATCGGACCAAATCAGTTCATTCCGAGAACCGTTTGATCGCAAAAGAGGATGCCACGGGTCATTGGCTCAAACGCGTTAAAAAAACCACGTCGGAGCCGTCACCTATCCCTTTGGCCAGGTGGATGAACCTTCACAGCGTGGGGCCCGTCTGATTGATATGAGCGCGTCAGAGAAACGAGTAAGATTTATCCGCAGCCTGCTACTTTGTGTCATTTGTTGCAATCAATGCACATGCATTGATCAACTAAACACCAATCAACACATGAAGCATAACTTTGCAGGCAGGAGGCTAGTCGACTCTCACACCAATCTCCAAACCAGCAACCCCCTCCGTTACATACCTCACCCAGATAGTAGCAGAAATCAGCGTTGTTGGAACATTGCCACTCACACGTGCAACAGCCAGGTGGAATGGGGGTAGCAATTGTCGGAGTATTCATTTCAAGAAAAATAAAACTCAGACATATCATCGCCAGGCCAATTCTTTTTATCATGATATTGCCCCTCGCTTGCTAAGCGGATAATGTTAGTTGGTTTAGTCAGTGAGATCATCAATTGGACAACAGGCTTTTCAAAACCTCAGCCTCCCTTGACTCGGATAGTCGACCTTCCCAAAGCTTAATAATTCGTCCCTCTCGATCTACAAGGATTAAAGTCGGGGTTCCCCTTATCCCAATCGAAGGCAGAACAATGCTCAATACGGTCGTAATTTGCAAAGATAATTCCTTTAGGTATTTCCTTGCTTCATCAGTATCTTGTGAAAAGAGAGCAACCAATTCGATCTTCCCATTTCGATTGACTTCATCAGCAACACGTCGATAAAAGCTTGCACTTTCAGAACAAATACGGCAATTGGTGGAAAGTGTCAGGACCAGAGTTTGGTTTTTTGCCTTCCAGTCAACGCCCTCCAACGGCATACGCGAGCCGGGCAGAAGGGCACTTTGCTCAACGCTATTTTGGAGCGGCGCTTTATGAAAATACCTCATTATGAAGTACAGACTTCCCACAACTGAAATCACAATGATCGATATGTTTGCTGCAACTTCATTTTTCTGGTTAAACTGTTACCCATTACTTCTCTCGCAGTTCCGTGTAGATTCTAGGTGTTTGTGAAAACAGACCTGGATTAATCTGGTGCATGGCGCGATAGTTCTTCGGATTCCACCGGAAATTTGCATTTAAAACGCCCGAACAATCCTGTGGTCACCAGGTTCCTTCGCGGGATGCAAAAACGATCCCTCCATTACGTCAGTACGAACCATCGTGAAACCGAACCCGTGCAAGGGGGCGGTAGGCGAGAAGCATATGCAAATGTTGGCCACACCAATTACGGGTAGCGTTCATGGATACTAAATAACCCAGAAACGATAGCCTGTCCATGGCACTTTAGTCGCACACGAATGGAATCCGTCAATAAGGTGTTGAGCGAGGGCATTCCTCACGCACACAGCCACGCAGCAATGCAGTGCGGTCTTCGTATGGGTTCCTAATAGCAATTCGCATGCCGGATCATCTGCCTTTCCGGCATTTGCACATGGAGAATCGGAAAGCAAAGCGGAATCGGAAAATGCCGGCCGCATCAGGTCCGGGTAGTTATTTGTCCAAACGCAGTCCCATGAGCTTCCAGCAGGATTCACCGAACACCATGCCCACTAAGGGTTCGCGCAGAAATAACCTCGCATTCTGGCGCGAGCGCGGCGGCTCTGGATGCGCGAATCGACAATGAAGGCGATGTGAGTGCATCGTTGAAGAGGAGCGACAAAGCAGACAGGGCCGCCCCACCGGCGCCCGAAGGGCCGGTGGGCTCTCGCACCCGGCTATCCGGTCATGCATCAAGATAAGGAATGTGGCTGATCGAAATATCCCTGGAATGCAGAGGGGTCTTTCTGAAGTCTCGCGATGCAGGATAGGCGGCTTGTACGTAAATCGTCTTCGCGGGACTTCAGAAAATTTATAAGCATTTCTATCCTGGAGGGCAAGAGGAAAGAGGGTGAGAAGAGGGTGAGAAGGGGGATGGCAGGAGGAAGACCGGGCGGAAGACACGGGGCAGGCAGCGCATTACCGGGCTCCTGCCCTAAAATCCGCTTTGCCAGCCCGGTAATGCGCTGCCTGCCCCGTGTGCCGGGCGCCGGAGCGTCGCCGCAGATGAGACCGGGGCACACCTCGACCGGACGGCCCATGGGCCGGCGTTTCGGGATCGCCGATGCAACCTAATGGAGAGCGCGGAACCGGGAGAGGGGAGGAGCGCGAGATTCGAAAGGGTCTTCCGTCCTGCAGCGATCGCTCTGTCGATGGCGCAGGATGCGGTCGACGACACGGGGATCGGTAATAAAGGAGACGATGCGCATGCGGGTGCCGCAGGCGCCGCAAGTCAGAGGGTCGGCCTCGAATATTTTCCGGACCAGACGGGCCCACGTGCTGCGGGCCTCCCTGGAGAAATCGGAATTGTTCCGGGGCTCGGACGCGGGAGCGCCGACGGCGGCGGAGTCGGCTTGTCCGTTGTCACAGACGATTCTGCCCCGGTTGGAGTAGGCGCCGTAGAATCGCTGACCATGGCTTCCCGGGTCGGGAATATGCGAGGTGATCCTGTGAATCCATTCCAGGGGATCCAGGACCACGCGCGTAGCGCCGGTGCGCGGGTCCGGGGGCGTCTCCAGCGACAGGGCGCCGTCATCGAGTTTCTCGAGGGCATCCATAACCAGAGCGGGGCGGGTGATGTAGCGGCTCTGCGATTCGAGCGAGGCGAGGGCCCCGGCATCCAGAGGATAGTAAAAATAACCTGCATGTGAATTCCGGCACCTCGGGTCCCCGGTCGAGCTCAGGTTCTGATAAGTATGGATTATGTCAACTACAGCCCGCCGTTTGCCGCGATTCCCTCTTGGAACAGCCACAGTGGGCATTGTAACGCAACCCTGCGTTGTTGTAACTGGGATTCTGGCGTGCTTCTGGCACACTTCTATTAGCGGGGAAGGGATTCCGTCCGCGGGAATCACTGGGCGACTTAGGATCGTCCCTACTGCCGAAAAGGGGGGGCTACTGGGATAAGGGCTGGCATGAAATCGTCGATTCTGGGGCATCGTAGCGCAAGTCTTTTCGCACCAGCGTACCTTCCACCCCAGACTCGGGCGGTTCAGTCGGCCCGCGCGCCCAAAGCGGACTCATGGCACACGGAGAGCAAATCTGAAAACTGGCAAAAAGTTTCTGGATGAAAAAGGAATAAACTTGGATCTCTGAACGGATGTTAGTAGTTTATTCTTCAACTGTCGCCCCTAGGAGGGGTGGGGTATTTTGACCTGGCCACAAGTGGAGCATTTTGAAGTGGCCATCGGGGAACGACAGGTCGAGTCGGTGAATGCAACGATCAAGGGCGTCATTCGCCGCGCCCGCGGGATGCGCGACGAAAGGTTTCTTCTTCTCAAATTGAAATGGGCGAAAGCGCGACCGGTCCGCTCCGCCAGAGACTATGCGCGGTTTCTCAATGCTGAATGGCTGCATTAAAATCGGTGAAGAACGCCAAAACTTGGTTTCCGGCACCCTGAACATAGTGAGTGAAAAAATCCGTAAACCCTCATCAATAAAAGATTCTGCTCCGACGATTGAGGAAGTTGGGCTAACGGGTCTTTTCACCCACAGATTCTGCTGAAGACCCCAACTTTTGAATCTCACTTAAAACCTCATTCTCCAAAGCAGCCGACAATTTTCCTATCCAGCTCTTTATAACAATTCCATTTTTATCAGCCAATATTAACGTAGGGGTAACCCTAACGCCAATCGAAGAGGGTGGAGCCTGCATGATCGTACCAATAGGAATATCCATTTCCTTTAAATAGCTTTTCGCTTCATCTGCATTTTGAGGAAATACTCCAATCAGGCGTATTTCCTCACTTTGACGTGCCTTCGCGGCCAACCGCTTGTAGAAATCGGCGCTAGCTGAACAATATTTGCACCCCTTCGACAACACCAGCACGATATTCTTAGCGCTTGCGCCCCAGTCCAGCGGTAGTGACATTCGCGATCCAACATCAACCTCACGCATTGGGTTTTTGGGTAATAGCTTTGGAACCAGATTTATAGTCAAAACTACTGCGATAACTATGATTGCAGCATTGGCGGAATTTTCGATAAAACGGCTAAAAGGGTTTTTCATAAATCATCCTCCTTAACATCTCCTTATTTTCCATTTTGCCTCAATCGATTTGTTTACTCTTTCTTTCCTATCTCCCGTGCTGTTAAATTTGCTTGAAGTTCTCCAAACATCAAACCCTTGCGGATACTGACATTTTCGATCGTCATCACGACGCTTGGTATTGATGAATCAAATGGCAATGATAATATAGAAAGATTGTAATTGCCGCACGGCACATCTGTAATCACAAAAGTTCCATCCACATTTTCAAAATCCCGGGAATAATCCGATTTGTGAACGTCAGAGATATCTCTTAATAATATTCGAAATCTCTTTACAGGAATTTGCTCCTTTTCCACAACGCGCCCATAAATCCCAGCCTCGCTTTTAACCATTGTTATAACCACTTCCTCAGGGCCAGACTCATTCACATCCAACATCAATCGTCGCTCAATGAAGCCAACTTTGGAAATAACAATTGTGAATGTGGAATTTGAGGACAAATTTATTAAAAATCTACCATCGCCATCGGTATAAATAACTCCTGCGTTAGACACCATAACCTTGACACGGTCCATCGGATCATTCTCTTCAGTAATAATCCGACCTCTTAGAATGGGCCCTCGTTCAAGAACAACAACGCCTGGTGGATTTAGAGGATCCATTTTAATACTCTTTGATTTATACCCGTTAGCATTAATGCTGCAATCGATGATTGCTGATTCGACAGGAACTTTGAAGTTAATTTCGCCACTATCATTAGCACTGCCCTTGCCACAAGCCAAAGCTCCTGAAATAGGTTCTCCTTCGGCATTTTTTATAGTCAAATGAACATCAATTCCATCCGCCAAACGGAAATTGTAAGACCCGCACTTACCGTCAATTAGATTGATCCATTCAACTTGCTCCAAATGATTATATGATGCTGCGCCGATCATAACCAGGCCTTCCGGGATTCCATATAAAACGTACTTCCCATCCCCTCTACTCGTCGATGTATTCATTGAAAACAAGGAATTGTCAAGAGTTGTACGTCGAGTCCCAACCGAAGAATATACAACTGCCCCAGAAATGGGCTTTCCCTGGGCATCGTATATATATCCTTCAACGCACGCTGGTGCTGAGCGTAAATAATAATTTTTAACTATTTTCCCAGGGATAGAAAGTTCAACCTCCTCCTCCTTTTGTGTATATCCATCCTTGCGGATCACTAGAAATCCATGGCTTGCCGAACTGAGCAGAATGATGTAGCGCCCCATCTCATCACAAAATTGCGAAATCAGCGGCGCTGGCCACTGCAAGGTAGCTTTGGAAAGCCCCGCACTATGAAATGAAACGATAGCTCCACCGAGTGGAAAGCCTTGCTCAGATCTGATCTCTCCGGATATAGCAAATGATATTGGTAACTCATAGCCATCCAGGTTCGCCTTGCTTACAGAAACATATCTTGGTAGTTGCTTTGATTCGGGGATGGCAGTTAGATCCGGTGGCCTCATGCTTCCATCAAATTTGCGGTAATCTGCTTGTTTTCCATCACCCTCCAATGGCTTTCCGTAATATCGGAGCGAATTCTTTCGAAACGCAAAATAAAAAGAGATAAGCAGAATAAGGAGGACTAGGCAAAAGATGGACGCTCTTTTGCGCATGAATACACGCCTCGGACCATTGTCACTTAATAGATTATGACCTAGATTTTCAGGCATTTCTATTTCCTCTATCCAAAATAATATTTGGCCGCGTGTTTCATAATTCTGCTGTCCAACTACGCCATAATTCGGGGCGCCATCTTGCCTTTGGCTGCACTCCCCAGCTGCGGCGTGCCTTCAAACGGCGCGTCCAATCGGACGAAAAGATCTGTGTAGATGAATAGTTGATGCCGCAACAGTGTCGCGAGATTCGACGGCAGCGACACGAACTCCGATTTCACCTCCAGGGAGCGCAGAACCAGCATGGCAATCATTGCCGTCCAGATTTGCGTCTTGATCGCATTCGCGTTGGTTCAAAAAAAGGCCTCTTCTCCAGAGTGAGTGCGTGCCTTTTCGTCTTTGATCTCATCAAGCCCTTGACTGATGAGGGTTTCTGGGATTTTGGCGCACGCAAAAAAGTGGCACGAATTGTGGCCCCGAAATTCGGCAGCGAATAGCTTGCAAGGGGGCGATGATGAAAACGGTTTTTCCTGTACCACCCCCTCCTCCAGGAGCACGCCTTGAAGCGCCGCAAAGCCCCCCAATTGGCTTTGGGGCTTTGCGGCGCCGTAGTAAATAACCGCAAGCGATGGGGCAGGGCAGGCGCAATACCAAATGCTTCTTGTTTGGCGCGAAGCCTGCACCCCTCAGCTTGCATCTCGTTTGCCCCAGGTGGTACCGGATCGGAAGCTCATTGACAGATCAAATCGTGGTTTACGACCGAGAATTTACCCACTCGCTTTGGAGAAGACCCACAACGGTTATGCCTTCGTCGTAACCGCACTGATCACTGCATTCGTTCATCATGCCCTAAGCAGCATACCCATTGTACCGTGCAACCCAATCCAGCGGTTACATCACCATGTTGTGTGACAGTATTATCCCAATTCTCATGTTCATTGAAGCAGAGACCAAATTCATTTTCCCAACAAGCTTGATCGTCTACGCAGCAGGGATGCCCCCAGATTATGTTGTGATAATATCCGTTTGTAGCACCAGAGCATGCACCTTCCCCGTCCTCGGCAAAGCTTCCTACTACGGCTGTTAATGCAAAGACGCAAATGCAAAGAAAGAAAATTCTTCTACACTTCATGATCCCTCCGTCAGGTTTGGAAAAATTGTGTCTGAGACTCATTCGGTTCTTCTTGAAGCCATTTCTGTTTTTTCATCTGTTTTGCAATTTAACACTTGCGCCTTTGTCTGTCCCGCGTCAATAGCGCGTATCACATCAACCGCGCAAATCTCGTGAATCGCATTAACCATCAAAAATCGATCAGGTCTTTTCAATTGTATGAATTCGAGCATTTCTATAACCTCGGTTTAGCCCCGAAGACAATCATGGAGATGAGATTCCATCGATTTCAGACGCACATAGTACTTTTTGCCGACTCGGAGCGCCATAACTTTCCCCTCTGCTATCCAATCCTGGATGGTCCGACGTGATACGCCAGCCCGCTCGGCAGCTAGAGCTGTATCAGCATACAGTTTTGTGCGCTCGGCGATCGATAAGGAGAGCCATTCATCCAACAACTCCGGTCCGGAGTTCTTTGCACTTGTGAAGGATCCGGATCGAAGCAAGTGAGTCGATTTCATTCAGAGCCTCCCCAATGTGGGCGATTGGCAGTAGTCTGTCGATTGCTGGGCCAAGTAACTGGCAGTAAAGGGCCGCACAGCGCTGAAAGGTGCCGGAAGTATGGGCCGAAAACCTCGACTAACCGGAACGTGTCAATGAAAATGAGACACCCCTATTTCGAATTTAGTGTCGATTCCATCAGTTTTGCCCGCTCGATTTAAAAAATCTCCCTCCAGGATGCCCCTGGATCGACGATCTCCTTCTGGGCCACGTCCTGCTACCCCTGGAATCTTCATTGTCTCGGCGAGCACGACTTGGTTGGATTCGGCCTTTGGTTTGTTGATCCACTTCTTCCACAGCCAGGCTGTCCCCGACCGCGAGCACTTTTTCATGATCGTCGAGATCTGGGATGAGGAAAAGCGGAGATCGTTCACTTTTCTGACCAACCATTTTGGGTTTGCTGCGACGACGATTTCGGCGATCTACATAGATCGCGCGTAGGTGGGGTTGTTCTTCAAGGCGATCATGCAGACTCTCAAGATCAAGATGTTCCTTGGAACGAACACCAATGCGGTCAAGATGCAGATCTGGACGGCGCTCATCGCCATGCTCGTCTTGCGTTACCTGCAGCTCATGTCGACGTTCGGGTGGTCGTTGTCGAATCTGGCAACACAGCTGCGGCATCAATGGTTCGTCTATCGTGACCTGTTCGGGTGGCTGAACACGCCCTTCGAAGGCCCGCCGCAGCTGCCGAACGCAGCTAAAGCCCAGTTGTCTCAGGGGATCAGGTCGGAATTGGACAGCAGGATTCGGAAACACAGGCAGGACGGATTGCAAACATGGACGATGTCGAGAAATAATTTGGACAGTATCTTTGATGACCGGATCCGCGAAATCGTAATGGGGCGACCTCAACCCGGACCCCCTCGAATCAGGTGTGTAAGACCAATGGAATCAACGGCCCTTTTCCATTCTCACTCTGTTTTGGGCGGCAATGATCCGAAATGCGATTAGTCTGTTCTATAGAGACACGCGAATATGTCAAATTCAGAGCTGGCAGACAACTAATGTCCTGCCTCGCAGCTGCTCTTCGTTATTCGACGCCAGCCATCGGTTTGGGGGAATAAATTACCGATATAGGCATTAGGAGATCATACACCTTACCTTAAAATATTTGTCAAGAGATTTTGCAACAGAGCCCACAGGATTATGCCGATGCGTTTTGCACCATGCCGTCACTCTTGGCACATAGCTGTAACGTGCCGCGATTTTCCCTTATAACATCCACACGCTTTTTCTCCCCCGATTTGTCAGATTCTTTTCAAGTTTCGATGCTACGACAATGACTGCATGTTTTATGGGCGGGATAGGATACTTGTGTGGGTAGGCATTCATGTATCCCAGGGGGGAAAAATCAAAGCACAATAAGGGTGGTCCCGACGAAAAGCATGTCGGGGCCGGCGTCGCGGTTACTACTCCGAGGGCTGAAGCTCCGGAAACTGTTCTCAGGTTTTGAAAGAAAAAAGCCCCGCCGAATAAGGATTGTTCGGCAGGGCGGGTAAGGACTGAGAGCGGATAGCCTGAGACTCAGATCCGTCACCCCAGCCTCGAGCCCCGTTGACCCCGGGGCAGGGTTTGCCGCCGGCGCGACCCGGCGGCAAACTTTGAACACCAACTACGCCGGCAAGCGGTAATGCCCGTCTTGCTGGATAATCGATTGAATCCGACAGGCCTCGGCGATTGCCAGTTGTGCGGTCCGTTTGGAGCAAAGTGTCTGGCTCATGATCCAATGGCGCAGGTCGTTGTAGCGGGCCAGAGGCCCGATGGCCGCAAGGCCGGCTGTAACGTCGGCGATTTCGACTTTGTGTCTGGTGATTTCTGGTTTTGGTGCCTGGCTGGAGGCAAGGAACCAGAGGCTGTCGGAGTCCAGATTGAGCAATCGCGGCTGTTGAGGAGGAGCATAGCGGAACTGAAAACGTAGCTCGACCGCGTTGAGTTGGGGGGAAGGTCGGGTCAGCAGCATGTAGCTGTCGCCGACCGCATGCAGGGCGCTCGATCCGCGGAAGGCAGTGCCGATTTCGTTACGGCCGATCGACTTTCGAATATGGTGCACGACAATTAAAGCGGCCTTGGAAGCATCGCGCAGCCGAAGAAGCGACTGGCACAAAGCCGACATGGCGCGGGTGTCGTTCTCGTCTTGGTCGTGTGCAGAGTAAAGGGGATCCAGAATAATGACCTCGGCTGCCGCGCTGCGGGCAGCGGCAAGGAAGTGGTTCAGCCCGGCGGGGGTGCTGAGCAGGTGACCTGCAGCACGGGTGTCCACGAAGAGATAGCCATCGGCAGCCGTTCCGATGGACTTCCGCATGCAGGACAGTCGGGCGGTGAACAGGTCGACAGGAAGCTCGAACTGACACATCAGCACGCGTCGGGGCGTGGCGACAAGAAACCCGGCGCGGGAGGATCCAGCCGCGAGGCAGAAAGCCATGTTGGCAACCAATAGCGATTTGCCTACCTTGGGCTCTCCCCCACAAAAGAAAATGCCCTGTGGGGGAAGGAGTCCAGGTTCAATCAAACAGGGCTGAGGTGCTGGCTGATGCAGCAGGAGTTCTCCCAGAGACAAGACTGCGGAAGCAGTCGGATTTTTCGCAGAGGAGTTACTCATAAAACCTCCGCTGCGGCATCGAGAAGGACGGGCTCATCTACGACGTTAGCCTTACGTGAAGCGGCCAGGCGCAAAGCTGCCACGGCAATGCTGTTGACCTTGCGAAGGATACCTTTGCTGGCCTGGTACAGGGCTTGCCGGGCGGTATCGTCAAAGAGCGGTTGAGAGACGCCCGCCGTCTTGAGTTGATGACCGATGTAGGCATCGAGTTCGTCGCGGGAGAGGCCTTGCAGGTGGTACTGAACGGCAATGCGCTGACGCAGGGGTTCGTGGATCTGAAGCGACAAGGTTCTGCGGAGCAAGGGTTGGCCGACCAGCAGGAGAGTGAGATAGTGGACAGAATCCATGTTGAAGTTCAGCAGAAGAGGGATGTGCTCCAGGGTGTTATGACGTAACAACTGGGCTTCGTCCAAAATAAGAATCGGGTGTTGCTTTTTGCTTTCATTGAGACGGACGATGGCCCCCGAGATCTGACGCGCCAGGTCCCCACACATGTGAGCGGGTTCCAGGTCGAGTTCGAGAGCAATTTGCCGGAGCAAGTCCGAGGTGGTACCGGATGTCCACTGCAGGTAGACGATCTTGAAAAGGCTGGGATTGAGACCGGCAATGAAGGTGCGGGCTGCGGTGGATTTGCCGGTGCCAACTTCGCCGGTCAGCAGGCCGGCACCGCGATGGTCCACAAGAAACTGTAGCCGGGCCTTAATCTGGGTCGCAGCCTGCGAGGCAAAAAACTGTTTGGCGTCGGGGGAATCGCTGAACGGGGACTTTTTAAAACCGAAGAAGGCTTCGAACATAGGGCTAAATGATAGGCAATTGCTTTGAAGGGGATGCGTGAGGATCGTGCAAGTAAGCGGCGAGGAGCAGGGAAATATCCCCGATTTCGGATGGGAAGCTGCTGCCGCGCGTGTGAAAGGAGGCCCGCAGGAGGCGATTCGGGCAGGGGGAGAGGAGCGGGACGTCCCGCTCCTCTCCCCCTGCCCGAGCGCGCGCCGGTTGCGGGCACACTTCCGCCGAGGCCGGGGCGGCGGTCCTGAAAAGCACAGGAGCCGAGGCCGCCTCAGCCGGTCGCGTCCGGCCACTGGCCGGCGTCGTCAAGATCGACGATCGGCTCATCGTACTGGATGGATCGCACGGCAGGGCGCGGCGGCGGACGCTCGGGCCGGTCCCACAGTTTCAGGTGGCGGAGGATCTTCTCGATGACCGGGGCGTCGCCGATCAGGCTGATGATCTTAAGGGGTCCGGAGCAGCGCGGACAGACCAGGGGGTCCGCTTCGTACACTTTCTTAATCAACCGGGCCCACGAACGCCTGCGGCCGCGCGCGAACTCCTCGGCGCTGTCGGAATCGTCCCGGTGCGTAGGCCTGGCGCTTCGGCCGCCGGAGCGGGTGCCGATGCGGCGGCACCCGCCGATACCCGGCGCGCATTTGACCAGGCTCCGTAGTAGCGGACCAGCTGCTGTCCGGAATCCGGGATGTGGGTGCACAAGGCGGCCAGGAAGTCGAGCGCGGGAAAGATGCGCGCCGGGGAGGCGTCGGAGCCGGGGCCGCGTTGGCGGCCGTAGTAGATGACCTGGCCGGTTTCGGGGCGATAGCGCACGCGTTCCAGGGCTATCGGGGGGTGAGCCATGTAGCCGGCCAGGCGCCGCCTCGCCTCGTGGTCATCGGGATCGATCCGCTCTCCTTGGAAAACTGAAAAACCCGGATGAACCCAATTCTGCATGATCTCGACCAGGCGCGGCGAGATCTTTTCCCGTGCGAGCAGCGCCTTGACGAGCTTGTGCCGGAACAGCTCGATGAGGCAGACCGGATCCGGGGACGGGACGGGGACAAACGATCCTCCCGGGGAAACAAGGCCGTCGGAAACCAGACTGTGCAGATGCGGATGAAACCGGCTGGGATCATCGCCGTAGCTTTGCAGGGAGGCGATCATGCCGGGGACGGAGCGGCGGTCACCGGCGGCATCCTGGAAGAGTTCCTTGATGGAGGCGTAGAAGCACTGGCTCAAGAGGCCGAGCAGCTTGCGGTCGTACTTGAAGCAGAGGCGGAGCATTTTGGGGATGGTCACGACGTACTGGCGCACGGGGAGGTCGCCCAAAACCTCCTCGTCAACGTGCTCGGCAAAGAGGAGGGCGCGCTTCTGATGGCATGACGGGCAAAAGCACCTTCGGCGGCAACTATATGGCAACAAAAGGTCTTTGCGGCAGGTCGGGCACCAAAGCCTGGCGAAGCCGCACCTTAAGTCTCCACAATCCAGGAACTGTTCGACGACGTTCCGCACGACCGGACGCCAGAATCCGTGCTCGCGTTCGTAGCGCTCGTCCCAGACGCGCTCGAGCTCGTCGAAGTGGTCCTCGACGAGGCCATACAGCGGGGAGGCCTGGGCATTCCGGGGCCGGTAGACTCCTTGGGGCAGGCATTGCACATAGGATCTAACTGCCCGGCGGTTCCGGCGGCCAATAAAATGATGAGGCGCGGGCGGCGGCCTCGACCGGGGGGCCGGCGAAGCCTGAGAATCCCGGATGGACCCAGGACAAGAGATTGTGCATGTTTCCGAGAGGCGTTCGGCCCGGTGCAGGCGCTGCAGGAACAGTCGGCGGAAGACTTCCAAGGATAAGAGGAATAAGGATCATGGAAGCGGCCATTGCCGCATGCATGGTGTATGTAGACCTGAATCCGATCCGGGCCGGACTGGCAGGAACTCCGGAGGAAAGCGATTTTACCAGCATCCAGGAACGGATCCGGGCCTGGCAGAAAGAGACGATGACGACAGCCTCTGCTCCCGGGGAGGCGGCCCAAGACATGCAGTCTGGCTCTTTCGGCAGGGACATCGTAATGCCGGAAAATGACGGCGAGATTTCAAACGCTATTTCCGAACGCACTTCTGCAATGATGAATTCCTTTGATGGGGCAGCCCTTTCTGCCTGCTGGCTGTGTCCCATTCAATCAGATTCCGAGCGGCGGGGGATCCTGCAGATGACTGCAGCCGAATATTTCGATCTGGTAGACAAGTCGGGACGCATGATGCGGTCGGATAAACGGGGAGTCATCGATGCCGATCTTGCGCCGATCCTGCTGCGGATTGGCGCCAATCCGGAAGCATGGCTTGATACCATCTCGCGCTTCGGATCCAGATTCCATCTCGCCGCCGGGCTGCTTTCCAGTCTGCGCAAGTTTGCAGATCAACTCGGCAGGCAGTGGCTCAAAGGCGTTGCCACGGCTCGTGCCGCCTTCGCATCATCACCGCCGCAATTGGCCTGACCCCGTACGAGCCCGACGGCCAATCCCCTGCAGATCTGGTGCCATCTTCCGATCGTGTCGACGGTTTCCGGCATCACTTGGTTTTCGCTATGGCGATGACCGCCCTACTGCTCTGACCCCTGCCCATTTGTTTCAAACGATGGTCACATTCCTTCCCTGAATCCAAAATCGCCGCTCCACCCACAGAGGCTGAGATAAGGAATAGGATGAACAATGGGTGTCCAGGCTTTTTCTGCGATTTACGAATTCGACGGCATTGGACATCCCTTCTAGAGTGATCTCAGTTCGTCGATTTTGCTTCCCGAATTGAATCAATCTACATCGACTGGAGAGCGGTTTCGTCCAACAGAATCTTTCCGAAGTCTCGCGAAGTCGATTTGTCTCAGGGACCCGTCTTCTTCCTGATCGCGAGACTTCGGAAAGATCTCTCTGCATTATGTCAACTTTGGGGCAAAATCCTCCGAAATCTCGTCCGGTAGTCATTATAACCCATAACGGCAGAATGGGATGCCGAATTTGGGCACAGCCGTCATAGGCGAAGGGAACGGGAAATGAGTGCGGGTGCCGCATGCATCAGCGTTTGGTAGTTAACAAACGTCCCGGATAATCGCGCCGCGATGCTCCTGGATCAACGCGTGCCGTGTAAAATCTCTCTCTCTGAACCAATCGTTGAACCTGACCCGTCAGGCGATGGAGGACATCCCGCACTCCCGACCTGGAAAGGTCGATTCCCTTGCCTTGTGCGATTTCGCCGAGGGACAGGTCGTGGAGGTAGTAAAGCTGGAATATGAGCATGTCCCGTTCTAATCGCGGGCTTGGCTCATTCTTGATGATGCTCTCATACAGAGTTTTGACCTCCCCGGCCAGGATCTTACGTTCAGAGTCAATGTAGTCCAGGCAATTCCTGTGCGGCCCAGCGGATCCAAGACGGGTGAATTCGGCGATTTCCCGGCCGAGGCGCTTGAATCGACCGCGGCCCCGCGCGGCGTTTTGAACCACAAAGCCAACCGTTGCGGCCAGGTAGGAGAGCCATTCCGCCTCCGTGGCCCCGCAAAAGCGGCGCATGACGGCGCAATCGCTTCGTAACAGGCACAGGATGGTGGCCTGAAATAGATCGCGCAGCTCTTCACTGCTAAACGGCTCCGAGGATCGAGCCTTCAATCCGGCACCGGGCTTGACCGAGGCGGCTCTGATAAACCGGTTTATGCAAGGGCCGTAACGGCGCAAGAACTCCCTCCAGAGGCCGGAATCACTCCGGTCCTGCGCGCAAGCGGAAACCAACTCGACACACGTCAACTCATGAGGAAGCATGCCTTTGGCCGCAATGAAGCTATTATACATGGTTTTCCAGCCAGGAAGCAACGCCGCGTGCAGGCAAGCCCGGCAAGCCTTTGACGATTTGGGACTCCAGCCCACTCTGCGGATCACCTCCCGCCCCAAATCCGGCGATGCCGCTACCACCGCTGACAGCAAACTGCAAAGCAACGTGAACCAGGGCGCCCCTTTACCCTCAAAGCATCTGCTTCGGAGGCCAAAATTTCGACTGATCAATCGTTTTTATCCGGACACTATATATATTAACAAGGGCGAAATCCGCACTTCCGATTTCAGCGTGGAAGAAAGATCTGTGCCGGTATATGAAGGATACACAGGACGTGGTCCGAGGTTCTGCCTGGGGCCCGATGTGTGGAAAGCACTTCAACGATTCCGGAGGGATCCACCTCATGAGAGTTCGAGACGTCATTCTGCGTCTCGACAACATCTTTGTCGAGCGTCTGTGGCGGACCGTAAAGTACGAAAATGTCCATCTGAACGATTACGAGAGCGCGCCGGCGGCGACGGAGCAACGGGGTACACCTCAGACCAATGGGGGTATCCCCTTGACTCAGGTAACCACAATCTGTAGCGTTCAGGCCCGTGGAAGACTATCCTCGATCGCTCGCCGAGTTCGATGCCCGCTTCGCGACCGAAGACGCGTGTCGGGCGTATCTGATTCAACTGCGCTGGCCGGACGGTTTCCGCTGCCCTGCTTGCAGGCAGGGGAAGTCTTGGCCCGTGCGGGCTACGCTGTTCCAATGCGCGAGCTGCGGGCGGCAGACCTCGGCCACCGCTGGCACGATCTTTCAAGATACGCGGACCTCGCTGCGCACTTGGTTCCGTGCCATGTGGTGGG
This sequence comes from Terriglobia bacterium, assembly GCA_963824985.1. GTDB lineage: Bacteria > Acidobacteriota > UBA6911 > UBA6911 > UBA6911 > JAFNAG01. The sequence goes on along the minus strand of CAWGRQ010000040.1, from coordinate 45,771 downwards.
TCACCAGCCAGAAGACGGGTGCGAGCGCAATGGGCCTCCAACGTGTCTTGGGTTTGGGGAGCTACGAAACAGCGTGGACCTGGCTGCACAAGCTGCGTTGAGCGATGGTGCGCCCGGGGCGGGACCGGCTCTCGGGTACGGTCGAAGTCGACGAAACCTATCTCGGTGCGCCCGAAAAGGGCGTCCGGGGTCGGCAAACCCAAAAGAAAGCCTTGATTGCCGTCGCGGCCCAGGAGGTCGGGGCGGGAATCGGCCGTATCCGGATGCGGCGGATCCCGGACGCGTCGGCGGACGGTCTCCAAGCCTTCGTCGAGGGCGCAGTCACCCCGGGCAGTGTCCTGCACACCGATGGACTCCTCAGTTACGACCGGCTCGAGAAACATGGTTACGGGCATCAAATCATATTCCTCAAAGGCAAGAAAGAATCACCGGCGGACTTACTGCCTCGCGTACACCGCGTAGTGTCTCTTCTAAAACGGTGGCTGCTTGGCACCCATCAGGGCGCTGTCAGCCAGGCCCACTTGGACTACGACCTCGACCAGTTCGCCTTCCCGTTCAACAGGCGCACATCCCGGCATCGTGGAAAATTGTTCTACCGGCTGGTACAGAAGGCCGTATGGGTAGATTCGGTTCCGTATCCATCTCTCATCAAGCACGTGCGAGAGGGCCGGTCAACCCGGCAGCACCGACGGAACCACAACTAATAGTGGCTACCTGAGTCATGGGGATACCCCCACAGACCAAATATAATAGGAGTTCATAGCTTCTGAGGCTGAAAACAAAAATATGTCATGGAGGAATGCCTAATGAGAGGTTACATTTTGTTGTTAGCTGTCGTATTCCTGCTAATGCTCTATTCCCCATTCGCAATTGCAACTTATTACATAGTGCCAGGGGAACATGTTCAGTTGTGTGCGTATTTAGAGGACGAATACGGTGCCCCAGTTGCAGGGGTGCCTGTCTATTTTTGGCCTACTGTACAGGCATATTCCGGATGGCACAATCATCACGAGCCCCCCGATCGTCAAAGAGGATCAGTTTATCCTGATACAGTTACCTCCGATTCCTTTGGCATTGCATGTACCACTTTCACTTCTCCAGTATTTGCAGGATACTATGAGATTTGGGCAGAAGACCAGTTTTACTATGCCCAGGCCTCTGCGGCGGTGCAAGCTCAGTATTGGCCGGGGGATTACGGAATGTGGGATGTGCCGCCCAGTTCTTGGTGGCTTCTTAAAGGTGGGAACACTAGCCACCCTTATAACCATTTTGGTAAACTAGATATGGTCGATGACCTAATGCAGCTCTGCATGGCCTTTTATTATGACGAACTTAATACTAGCGGCAAGAAGGCGGGAATAAACGACATGAGTCTGCCAGATGGGGGGCTGTTCGATATTGGTCCACCATACGGCCAGTTTTGGCAATCCCCGCATTCGGAACACCGCTGGGGGGAAAATGCTGACATGCCCTTTCAATATTTGGATCCGCATCGCCAGGTATTCTATAATTTGGCGCTCGAATTCAATTGGAGTGTTCTAGTACACGGTAATCACTATCATCTCAGATGGTGAAAGGAGGCGTTATGAAAAGGTTTGTGATATCACTCTTTGCTATATTGGCAGCTACTTCTTTGTATAGTTTTACCAATGGTCATACAAACACCAAGAAAGCGCGCCAGAAGGCTAATATTAAATTGATGATAATAGGAACTGAACCTGCACAATCGCCACAACCAAACCCTGGTGAAAAGTTCATGATCGATTCCGAAACAGGCGATTTGCTAATTGACTATGTGACAAGCAGTGGATTGCTCCAGCATATCCGCATCGAGCTGGCAAATAAAGCTAAGCCGCTTGTTTCAGTGAACTACGAGATGATGCCTTCGGGTGTAGTGCGCTATTCGTATTTTGTGGCCAATGACATTAGTGCCAAACAGGCGATAAGAATGTTCTCCTTGCCTATGGTCGATCCTGGTTCTCTATCGAATGTTCTGACATCTCCTCAATGGCACGCATCAGCCGGACAGCGGGCAGCCAAGGGGATGCCGAAGGTTTTCAGTTGGTGGGCTTCAGAAGGTTCGAAAGCCTGGGCGCCGGGCGGCGCACTTAATTCACCCATCACCTTTGATGCAGCGGCCCTTCCAGGTTTGAAAATTGCCTACGTTGTCGGTTTAACGGAGCCTCCAGCGATTGCGGAAGGCATGTCCGACTGGTTAATTGGACAAATTGGCGAAGCGGCTCGACTGCCAAACAACTGCGTTCAAATATACGTTGTCGGGCCAAAAATAGAGATTTCACCAAACATGGAGCGGCTGAATATCGTCGCTTCTGTTGCGGCAGAATTGACGGAGGTTGCTCAAACGACAGGTTTTGCAGATTTGAGCATTCAAATGAACAGTCTCGCAGATGAGTTGAAAAATGGGTCGCCAGACAATGCATTGTCCATAAAACAGCGCTTGTCATTGATGGGCAATAAGCCGTATCAGCGGGCTTTTTTCGAGGCTATGGTCTTCGATTTAAATACTTATCCGAAATAGAAAAGCAATTGCGTGTCTCAGCGATGCATGGGCATTTTGTATGCTCAGCGATGCATGGGCATTTTGAATGATAGGTAATCGCTTTGGAGGGACAGAGTGGGGATGGCGTACACGGACGGGGAGAAATCTGGAAATATCCCCGATTTCTGATGGGACGCAGCTGCCCTATCAGTGAAAGCGGACCGAAGGAGTGGAAAACGGGGAGAGGGAGAGGGGCGGGACGTCCCGCCCTGTCCCTCTCCCCGCGCCGGCGCCAATTCCGGGCACACCTTCGCCCATGCAAGGCCGGCTGTCTTGAAAGCACAGGGGCGCAGGCCGCTTCAGGCGGTTGCGTCGGGCCAGTCGCCGGGCTCGTCAAGATCGACGATCGGATCATCATATTGGATTGACCGCCCGGCGGGGCGCGGCGGCGGGCGCTCGGGCCGGTTCCACAGCTTGAGGTGGCGCAGGATCTTTTCGATGACTGGGGCGTCTCCGATCAGGCTGAGGATCTTAAGGGGTCCATAGCACCGCGGACAGACCAAGGGATCCGCTTCGTACACTCTCTTGATCAACCGGGCCCACGAACGCTTGCGGCCGCGCGCGAACTCCTCGGCGCTATTGGAATCGTCCCTGCGCAGGCCCGGCGCCTCGGCCGCCGGAGCGGGTGCCGATGCGGCGGCACCCGCCGATACCCGGCGCGCGTTTGACCAGGCTCCATAGTAGCGTACCAGCTGCTGTCCGGAATCCGGGATGTGGGTGCACAAGGCGGCGAGGAAGTCGAGCGCGGGAAAGATGCGCGCCGGGGAGGCGTCGGAGCCGGGGCCGCGTTGGCGGCCGTAGTAGATGAGCTCTGGACCAACCACCGGCCCACCCTGGAACGGCATTTCCAATATATCAGCGCGGCAGTCGAACGAATGCTGCCGGGGCAATATATCGAGTTGACGGCGCCTGTTCCATTTCCAAGCAAATAAAAGGTCAAAACGAAACTGGTGATAACGGCTGAGGCGGTAGGGGTGAATGAGTCCTGCGCCCCCTGGCAGATTTCTGTCTCTGCGTGGCAGCGTGCCATCTGAAGATTGCAGAAGCGGATAGCGATTTTTAAGCCGGCAGCCGAAGCATAGCCGGTCGAATTGGTTTCAGAAAAGTTGATTTTTCCAAGGGTCGCAATGCGGCCCTTTTTTTTTGGCGGAGCTGTCATGAGCAGAAACAAAGAGAGGCGTCACGCCGGCAACTGCGAGTTGCGCGCCATCGCCCAGGAAGCAGGCGGGCGTGCAAAGATCGCCGGGCACGCGGCGGTCTTCAACTCGCTCTCTTCGGAGCGCTCACGGCCACTCAGGTCACGAGCCTGAAGGTTCAGCAAGGAAGTCTTGCCGATGCTTCGGATATGGCCGCCGAGATTGAGTCCGTTCTGATCCGGGAGGGATTTGCCGAGCCGGCCACAGCCGCGGAGAATGAACTGATCGAGGGCGCGTAGTGGGACTCAAACTTGTTACGCCTCCCGCCGTCGAACCAGTCACGCTGGACGAGGTGAAGGCGCATCTGCGTCTCGATTCCGACACGGACGATGCGTATGTCTCGGCGCTGATCACGGCGGCGCGGCAACGGGTTGAGCTTTATTTGCGCCGGGCTCTGATCACGCAGACTTTCGAGTTCACCCTCGATGGCTTTCCCGCGAGCCCGTCTCTTGTCTTTGAAGCCACCGTGATCGACCTGCCGCGGCCGCCGCTGCAGGCAATAGAGTCCATCAAGTACCTGGACACGGCCGGCAGCGAGCAAACGCTGCCGCATGAAACTTACGTAATCGATGCCTCGTCGGATGAGATCGGGCGCATCGCGCTCGCCTGGACCCAGTACTGGCCCATCACCCGATGCTCGATCAACAGCGTCGTGATCCGGTTCGTCGCCGGGTTCGGCGATGCGCCTGACGATGTCCCGCAGGTAATCCGGCAGGGGATCCTGATCGAGGTCTCGAACCTGTACGAAAACCGCGAGGACATCGTCGTTGGCCAGAACATCTCGATGCTCTCCCTTTCTGAGCGGCTGCTGTGGCCGTATCGCGCCCTGGGGGCGGAGTGATGCGCGCGGGATTGGGGCATCAGGTGGCCGTCGCCATAGATCCTTGCCGCGCGCCCAGGTTCTTAGCGCAGATGAACGATATTCGCGGTGATCAGCCGTGCATGGTTGGAACACAGGAAAATGATGACCTCTGCGACTTCCTCGGGCATAACGATGTGTATGAGTTCGTGATGTTTCCGCACGGTTTCGCGCACCTGGTCGGTGATCCAGCCCGTGTCCGTGACCGGGGGGTAGACCATGTTGGCGGTAATGCCGAAGGGCGCCAATTCGAACGCCGCAGCCATCGTATAGTTCTCCAACGCGGCCTTCGCAGCCCCATAGGAGACCTCGCCGGGAAATCCGAGAGCGCCGCCGGAGGTCAGGCCGATAATCCGGCCCCAGTTGGCCTTTCGATCCATTTGCCGCCGCGCGAACTCGGCAATCATCATTGCCCCGCCGCGCGCGTCCACCTCGAACTGCTGATCATAGGTAACCGCCGAAACTCTCGCCATCTTGGTGCCGACGTCATGGACCTCGCGATCGCTGAATGTGTCCGCGATCCAGCCGGTCGCGTTATTAATCAGGATGTCAACGGGCCCGAGCTCCCGTTCTGCATAGTCAAAGAGTCGTGCCGGCGTCGCCGTATCGCGCAGATCTGCCTCCATGGCTTCTGCTTGCCCTCCGCGGCTGCGGATGGACGACACCACTTTGGCGGCGTCCTGGCAGCGGTTTGTGCGATACGGTTCAGGAAAGTCCGCCGGATCCGCAAGGCGCAGATACGATACCAGCACACGGACGCCGCATCCGGCAAGGGCCTTGGCAGTCGCGGCTCCTATTCCATGGTTAGCCCCGGTAATCAGGGCTACGTGTCCCTGCAAGTCATACGGAAGGTTTGGGGAAGCGACCATAGACCTCTCACCTGCATTATGGGTTTGAAGCTAATCCCGGACGCTTGTATCGAAACTCTAAGTGTAAAGTTCAACTGAGTACAAAGTCAAACAGAAGGCGCGTAAATAGATGGCCCTGACAAGAACAATGCAGCTTGCCTTTGTTCTGGATCCGCTTGGGAGGTGATCGGATGCGCGCCGGCCCGCTGCGCTAATGATAGGTAATCGCTTTGGAGAGACAGAGTGGGGATGGCGTACACGGACGGGGATGGATCTGGAAATATCCCCGATTTCTGATGGGACGCAGCTGCCCTGTCAGTGAAAGGGGACCGAAGGAGTGGAAAACGGGGAGAGGGAGAGGGGCGGGACGTCCCGCCCTGTCCCTCTCCCCGCGCCGGCGCCAATTCCGGGCACACCTTCGCCCAGGCAAGGCCGGCTGTCTTGAAAGCACAGGGGCGCAGGCCGCTTCAGGCGGTTGCGTCCGTCCAGTCGCCGGGCTCGTCAAGATCGACGATCGGATCATCATATTGGATTGACCGCCCGGCGGGGCGCGGCGGCGGGCGCTCGGGCCGGTTCCACAGCTTGAGGTGGCGCAGGATCTTTTCGATGACTGGGGTGTCTCCGATCAGGCTGAGGATCTTAAGGGGTCCATAGCACCGCGGACAGACCAAGGGATCCGCTTCGTACACTCTCTTGATCAACCGGGCCCACGAACGCTTGCGGCCGCGCGCGAACTCTTCGGCGCTATTGGAATCGTCCCTGCGCAGGCCCGGCGCCTCGGCCGCCGGAGCGGGTGCCGATGCGGCGGCACCCGCCGATACCCGGCGCGCGTTTGACCAGGCTCCATAGTAGCGGACCAACTGTTGTCCGGAATCCGGGATGTGGGTGCACAAGGCGGCCAGGAAGTCGAGCGCGGGAAAGATGCGCGCCGGGGAGGCGTCGGAGCCGGGGCCGCGTTGGCGGCCGTAGTAGATGACCTGGGCGGTTTCGGGGCGATAGCGCACGCGGTCCAGGGCTATCGGGGGGTGAGCCATGTAGCCAGCCAGGCGCCGTCTCGCCTCGTGGTCATCGGGATCGATCCGCTCTCCTTGGAAAACTGAAAAACCCGGATGAACCCAATTCCGCATGATCTCGACCAGGCGCGGCGAGATCTTTTCCCGTGCGAGCAGCCGTGCTCCGCGAAAACTTCGTCCTGACTGATTTCATTGGATTTTCGAGTTCCGGAGATCCATCCTGCAGGCATGAAGATTCTGCTCATGATGGTGGTCCTGCAATCTCTAAACTTGGCAGTTTTCGCATGGCTGGACCGGGCGGCCTGGGTGCGGATTCTCGCGCTTACGACAGCAGCTCGCCGTGTACAAGCGCAAGTCGAAGAAGCCCTTGCTGAGAAACAGGGACCGTCTATTCTGGTCGTTGCTCTCAAAGATCTGGAGAGACTGGAGATCGGAGTTGATCCTCGTAAAACCAGAGACTGTGATTCGATGGCGTGAGAGGAAGTTTCGCGAGTTCTGGCGGAGGAAGTCCCAGAACAGGCCAGGCAGACCCGCCATTCCTAATGAACACATCGACTTCATCCGGCGGATATCCTCCGATCATCCCGAGTACGGGGAGGATCGCATCGCCTTGGAGTTGGAGGTGAAGTTCGGTATTTGCCACGCCTGCTCGACCGTCCGGAGATACATGGTCAAAAGGCGTCCGGGACCGACAGATTCCCAAGCCTGGAGAAGCTTTTTGAAGAACCAGGCCCAGGCCATGTGGTCCTGTGACTTCTTTGTGCAGCACACGGTTGGGTTTCAGGTCCTTTATGTGTTCGTCGTCATGGAGATGGCCAATCGAAAGGTCATTACACCTGCATGTAACCGATTATCCAACCCTCGAGTGGACGAAACAACAAATTCAGGAACGCCTGCTTCGAGGAGCAACCCAAGTTCCTGCTTCACGACAATGACGGGAAATTTGGGCAATTCGGCAGGTCCCTCCGAGTTGAAAATGACAGGGAAGACGGTATCGTGTCGATCAGCATTCGATGTGTGGCTCTTGCAGGAGATGGGCATACGAGGAATTTCTATTCCATATGGCGCTGCCTAATGCGGCTGCTCATATTGAGCGGCTGATAGGAACGCTTGCGCCGGGAATGTCTCGACCGATTGCTGATCTGGAATGAAGCGCATCTTCGGTGTGTTCTTAACGGAATTCGTAAACTGGTACAACCATGGCCGCGTTCATCAAGGGTTGAACGGGATACCGGATCCTGATCCAGTGTTGGCTGGGCCGAAGCCAGCGGGCGGCCGGCTTGTGGCGATCCCTGTGTTGAACGGTTTACATCACGATTACCGGCTGGCCGCGTAGTTGTCGTCGGCTGCATTCTGATGCTGAAATCTCCCGCCACATGTGTCTCGACCCCCGGAATCAATGGCTCTCAATGCGAAATGGGCGAATACCGAAGCCCATGCAGGGTCGGAACGAGAGAAAGGACATTACTGGAAGTGATCGGCTTCACAGTATTCCGAGGCTATTTCGGATTTTCGCGGACCACGGGTCGAAAAGCTGGACGAACGCCGCATGTGGGTGGCCGTCCTGAAGGAAGAAGAGTCATGGCACGGCTCTCTATCTTCGAGAACACGACTTTGCCAGAGCCTATGACAAAATCGCGACCTGATTCTGTCACTTCTTCTTTGCAAAAGGCAAAGAAGTCACAGATAAAGAATCTATCACTGATACGCAGCAACCGCGGCCAGTAACTTGCTCATGATATGAATTTTGTTTCGTATTTGCTACAAAACGCGGACGCCGGCGTCCGTCAGTGTCCGTCCGCGTGAGGGCCCGGATCGTGGACTTAGAGCGGAGGCTCCTGTACCATTACGTGATGATCAAAAGGATCACCGCAGAGATCGCAGAACACGCAGAGAACTGATATTCAACGGATAACTTTGCCGGATTGAGATCAAATGCCGCTTCCTCTCCCGTACTCAAAACCTTTATGGTCGCGGTCTCTGCGCCCTCTGCGGTGATATTTTGTTTTTCAGCCTGTTACCGGGTCTGGAGCGACGCCACGTCCAGCGCCCACATGCCGCGGCCATAGGTCGCGGCCACGAGGATCTTGTCGCGCGGATGCACGATCATGTCGAACACGAAGGTGGACGGCAGCCCGGCTCCGAGGACGGACCAGCTCTCACCGCCGTTGGTCGACACATACACCCCGACGTCCGTGCCCGCATAGATCACATTGGGATTCGACGGGTCTTCGCGGAGCGCATTGACCGGCCCCGTGGGAAGGTTCGACGTGATGTTTTTCCACGTCTTGCCGTAGTCGGCAGACTTCCACACATAGGGAAGATAATCGTCATCCGTCCTGCCGTTCTGCGCGAGGTACACCGTACCCTCGTCGAAGGCCGATGCCACGACTCGTGACACCCATTTCCGCTGCGGGAATTTCGAGGTCAGATCCGTCCAGGTCTTGCCTCCGTCGCGCGTGACGTGGGCTTTCCCGTCATCCGTGCCCACGTACAGGAGACCGGCGCGCTTCGGCGACTCCGAGATCGTGACGATTGTCTGGTATTGGATGTCGCCCAGCTTCTTCGGATCGTTCCCCGTGAGATCCGGGCTGATCCGCTGCCAGGTGTCGCCCCGGTCCGGCGAGCGGAAGAGGTACTGCGCGCCGAAGTAGATGACGTTGGAGTCATGCGGGGAGAGAATGAACGGGGCGATCCACTGCCCGCGCAGCGGCGGCTCGCCCGGTCCGGGTTGCGGCCGGATCGCCTTGGAAGCCGGACGCGAACCCCTCCCGCCTCGCCCCGGCGTAGCCGGCGCCGAGTAATCGGTCCTGGTGAGAGAACCGTAAAATCCCGCGGCGTACACGATGTTGGGGTTGGTCGGATCGACGGCGTGACAGCTCCCCTCTCCCCCGGGCGCGCCCTCCCAGGCAACGGCCGGGATCTTGTCGAGCCCCAGGCTCAGGTCGACCACGCCGCGCTTGCTGCCGCTGTCCTGCGTCGACCCATAGACCTTGAACGGCGTCCCCATGTCATACGCGACGTTGTAGAACTGCGCCACGGGGATGTTGGCGACGCCCGCTGCCGGGAAGACCGCGCTGAAGCGCCTCCAGGTCACCCCCTTGTCGTAAGAGATGCCGAGCCCGTAATCGTCCCCGTCGATCAGGGAGGACGAATTCTCCGGATCGATCCACAGCGCGTGATTGTCCCCGCTGCTCTTTCTTATCATGGTAAAGGACTTCGCCCCATCGGTAGAAACCCAGGACTGAACTCCGAGCATGTAGACCCTGTTCTCGTCGTTCAAGTCGACGCGGATTTGCCCGAAGACCCATCCGTACGTGCTGGCGACGTCTTCCATCTGCTTGCCGGCCGCGCTGACCTGCTGCCACGTGCGGGCTTTATCGGACGAGCGATAGACCGTGGCGCCCTTGATGACGTCGACCTTCGGGCGCCCGTAAGCGTCGCGCTCTTCGGCTCCCGCCTTGCGCGCGACTTCGTAGTTGTCGACGAACGCGTACAGGACATTGGGATTGCTGCGGGCGATGCCGACGCCGATGCGGCCCCGGAACTGGGCGGCCGGCAGGCCGTCATTGATCGGCGTCCAGGTCCGTCCGCCGTCGGTGGTTTTGTGGATCCCGCTCCCCGTGTAGCCGGGTTCGTTGCGCGGGTCGCTCCACGGCATGCGCGCCCGCTGCCAGGTCGCGGCATACAGCGTGTTCGGGTCGGATGGATCCATCTGCAGGTCGATCGCGCCGGTCATGGGGTTGACGAACAGGATCCGGTTCCAGGTGCGCCCGCCGTCGGTGGTTTTATAAACGCCCCGCTCCTGGCTTTCGGTCCACTCGTTTCCCGAGGCGGCGACATAAACGGTATTTGGGTCCGCCGGGTGGATTACGATCCTCCCGACCGTGCGCGTGCCAGAGAGCCCCATGTGCTGCCAGGTCTTGCCCGCGTCCGTTGACTTGTAGACGCCGGCGCCGGCGGTGGCGCCGCGCAGGATGTTGGCCTCGCCCGTCCCGATCCAGACGATATCGGGATTCGACGGCGCAACGGCGACGTCCCCGATGGATGTCGACGCGCCCTGTTCGAAGACAGGCGTCCAGGTGACGCCCTCGTTCTCGGTCTTCCACAGCCCGCCGGACCCGGCAGCCACGTAGATGGCCCGCGTTTTGCCCTTCATTTTGGCGACATCCACATCGGCGAGCCGTCCGCTCGAGTTCGTGGGCCCGAGGGACTGCCAGCGAAGCCCCTTCGACGGTGAATTCTGAGCCATCGCCCAGTGCCTTTCGAACCCGGGCACCCTGGGATCACCGGTCTGCCCGGGCCCCTGGGAGAGAGCCGAAAGAGCCAGCAGCAATGGGATCGATAGGATCACTGCAACTCGAAACCCCGTGAAATATCGTGTGTTTGTCATAGCTCGCCCTTGTCACCTCATAATGTCGTTCAGCGCCGCGACCGTAAAGGTGCGGGTGGTATTATCCGAAGACCCGCATCGGCCTGCCGCAGTCATCACGTCGCCGTATCTTATCCACAGTTAATCCGTGTCAAATCGCGACTCTAGCCACCCCCAATCGCCATTTCAAGAATATAATCACCCACCCACTCCGGTCGGTGTCCGTCGGTGTTATTCCGCCGCCACATGAATGCTGCGCTCCTCGGAAGGTGGAGATTTCCTGTAGCCGCGGGCTTCAGCCCAATGCCGCTGGTTTTTGTGCGGGAGCTGAATGATTCCGGCCCTTATTCGGTGCGCAAGGCGGTCATGGGGTCGACGCGGGTTGCGTTTCGAGCCGGCAGGTAGGCTGCTGCGGAAGCAATGGCAAGAAAGAATACCAGTGTAGCCGTGAATGTGAGCGGGTCCTTCGGCTTGACTCCGAACAGGAGGTCGGCGAGCATGCGCGTCACGAACAGGGCTGCGGCAGCGCCGGCAACAAGGCCTGCCGCCACCGCGAAAACCGATCGCCGCATGAACATGAAAATCACCTGGCGGGGCCTGGCGCCGAGGGCCAGGCGCACGCCGATCTCGAAGGTCCGCTGCGAGACGCTGTACGCCGTGATCCCGGCAATCCCTATGCCGACCAGGGTGACGGCGAACGCGGAGCAGATTCCGAAGAGGATGGCGTAGAAGCGCGGCGAACGGAAGGCGACGGCGTCGCTGTACCTGGTCACCTCGATCACCTGCCGGATGTCGGCGGCCCTGGCCTGCTCGGCAATTGCGCGATAAACCGCCGGATTGCCGGTCGCGGTCCGGATGACGAACGTCAGGTTTCGCAGCTTTGGATAGCCCGGATCTCCCAGCGGGACGTAGACGCCCGGCTGCGGGTCCTCCTGGACGGATTTTTCCCGTACGTCCTGCACAATACCGACGATCTGCACCGGCCAATTCTTGTCCACGACAATAATCCGGCCCAGCGGGCTCATCCCCGGCCAGTAGCGCCGGGCCATGCTGGCGTTGATCACGGCTACGCGAGGAACGGATGCTTCCTCCTGGGCCGTGAACAGGCGTCCGGAAGTGCAGTTCATGCCGATCACGGCGAAGTAACCGGCGCTGACATGGCGCAGGTCGAGGCGCTGCACTTCGGGACTCCGGAACAATGACCGGCGCGCCGATCATATCCCCGCGCAGCGGCGGATAGTCCACTGCCGCAACTTCCGCCACACCTGCGATCCCGCGGATGCGGTCGCTCATGTTCCGCTGGAAGTCAACGACGCTTTCAATGCCCGGATAGCGTCTCTCCGGGAGGTAGAAACTGATCCGGCACAGATTGTCGGTTTGAAAACCCACGGGCAGGGCTTCCAGGCGCAGGAAGCTGTTGATCAGCAGCCCGGCGCCGACGAGAAGGACCATCGCGAGCGCCGATTCTGCGACCAGCAATGCGGGCTTGAATCCTCCCGCTCCGCCCCGCCCGCCGCGGGAATCGCCTTTTCTCAGGAACCCTGCGATGTCGGTGCGCGATCCGGACCAGGCCGGCCACAGGCCGTGAATGAGAGTCGCCGCGAGGGTCAGACCCAGCGAGAACAGCAGCACCCGTCCATCGATGGCGATATCGTTGAGGCCCAGCCGAAGCGTGGAAGGGAGTTGCGCCAAGAGCAGCGGAAGCATCCAGAAAGACAACAGCACGCCCAAAACCCCGCCCGAAATCGAGAGGAGCAGGCTTTCCGTCAGCAGCTGTCTGGCCAGTCTCGGCCGGCCGGCGCCGAGCGCGATGCGAATTCCGAGCTCCTGCCGGCGCGCGAGTCCCCGGGCAAGCAGCATGTTCGATATGTTGAGGCAGCCGATGAGCGGGAGGTACATGATCGCGCCGAACAGCAGGAGCAGGACCGTCCGTTTATACTTCACCAGGTGCTCCTGCAGCGGCAGGAGCCTGAAACTGACGCGCTTGTCTTGTGGCAGACTTTGATTATTCCGGCTGGAGATCAAGTTCACCTCGGCCTGAGCCTCGCTCAGCCGGATTCCCGGTCCCAGCCGTGCGAGCAGATAGTAGGCGGGATCGGATGACGACCGCGTCCAGTCAACCGGAAACGGGATCAACATCTCCGGCATGAAGGCCGATAGGAGCGAGGGATATCGGAAGTCGGCCGGCAGAACGCCGATGATCGTCCGCTGCCCGTCCGCAAACGGCAGGTTGCGGCCGATCACGTTGCGGTCGCCGCCGAACCTCTTTTGCCAGGCGCCATAGGTCAGCATGACTACCTTGTCGTTGCCGTACGTTTCCTCTTCGGGACGGAAATCGCGCCCATACAACACCGGCGCTGCAAGAGTGCGCAGGAGATTGGGCGATGCGGTGGCGCCGACGACGTTCTCCGCGCCGCCGGGATTGTACAGGATCGGCAGGGAGGGATACCATGTATACATCGACACGCTTTCGAACGACTGCGCCTCGCGGAAGGCGGCGAAATAGTCCTTGGAAACCCCTTCATAATAGCTGGCTTTTTCCGGGGACCAGCCCATGATGCGAACGAGCCTGTCGGGCTGGGGGTAGGGAAGCGGGCGGAAGAGCGTCGCATCGACGACGCTGAAAATGCTGGTTGCGGCGCTGATGCCCAGGGCGAGCGTAATGATCGCGGCCAGCGTGAATCCGCGATTGCGGCGGAACACGCGCAGGGCGTAGCGGATATCCTGCAGCAGCGAATCCAGGAAGGTGGCGTAGACGTCGCGCACCGTTTCGCGTGTCTGTTCCTCGCCGCCGAAATCCATCCGTGCAGCGCGGCGCGCATCTTCGGCGGTCATGCCTCCGGCCTGGTTCGCCTGTGCTTCCATTTCCAGATGGAAGCGGATCTCGTCCTCCGTCTGCTCCTCTATGCGGGCCCGGGAGAATCGGGCCAGCAGCTTGCGGATGCCAGAACCGATCATGGTCCCTCCCCAAAGCTCGACCATCCGACTATGGAGCCGCTTGCCCGCCCGATTCGCTCACGTGGCTTTCAGGACGCTCCCGATCGCAACCACCATCTGGTCCCAGTCGCGCATTTCCTCCCCCAGGCGCCGCCGTCCGGCGGCCGTGAGGCGGTAGAAACGAACGCGGCGGCGCGTCTCGGTGAGTCCTTCCTCCGAAACGATCCAGCCTTTGAGCTCCATGCGGTGGAGGGCCGGATAGAGCGATCCCTGGTTGACGCGGAGGAATTCCGCGGATATCTGGCGGATGCGCTGCGAGATGCCCCATCCGTGCATCGGACCAGGCGCGAGCGTCTTGAGTATCAGCAGATCGAGCGTTCCCTGCAAAAGACCGGCGCTTGTTTTGGTCATGGTTGTTCGTTTCGTCTGAGCGACAAGACGATCGTATCCTCATTATTGTCGAATGTCAACAACATATTGTAGAAGGTCTACAATGTCCGGAAGCGGCGTCGATATATTCCCTCAGGGCCAGGTCAATCAATGTCTGGTGGTTTCCCCGGCCGAGGAAACAGGTAACGAGGTGGTAGCGACGGCGTCTCTTCCTTATTCGGCTCAAATTTACAAGGCCAGGGGGAACACGGCAAAATACCAAGCCAAGATGGAAAAGCTGCGCCAGAAGACCCTGAGGAGCGCCGATACCAAGACTCCTCTCCCCAAGTGGCTGCTAGACGAAATCAATCAGGAGTCCGGGTTGTAGCCGGCGAGTTCCGGACGGGTCCTGCTGAAATTCTGCGAAGGCCTGATGTTCATGATTCGGAGTCTGCCTGCGGACGCGCAGCCCTTTTACCGCCCCGTTGGGTAACCGGACCGAATCAGCGGTCCCGGGAGTATACCCGCGTGTCTCGCTGCGCGCCGTTTATGGAATAGACCGCGTTCAGGGTGTTGCCGTCGGCAGATGCCGTCAGATTGCCTCGCCACTCTGGCACCGGTCCATGTGTCATCGGGGAATACCGGATCCGAAGCTCCATCACCGCACCGTTCAGCCTGCCTTCGCCCCGCCAAATGACGTATTTCCCGTCATCCCTTTTCCATGTCGCCGTTACCAGCACATCGGCGCCATCCTGCCATATGTGCAGCTGCCCGCCGGCCCAGCTGCCGTTCAAATCCAAAGGCCGGTTGCTTCCGCCGCTCTGGCGGGTCGCGGTGAAACGTGTCCCCTGGTTATTGACCACAGTCAGCGAATTGCCATCGGCAGACAGCGTCGCCGTGTCCGTATAGCCGTGACTCCAGCGCAACTCGTAGCTGCGGGAAGCCGGATCGCGAACTGTCCAGCGCATGGTATTGCCCCGCGCATCACGGCCCGTCCCGTCCAGCCGGATTTCCACGATTCCACCCCCCACTCCCCAATTCCATTCGCCCACAAGGGCTGTTCCGCCGGCAGGCGCTGGTGAAGGAGCCGGCGAGGGGGTTCCGCCAACCCGTGTGGCGGAAAACCGGAGGCCCTGCTGATTCACTCCGGACAGCGACATCCCGTCGGCTGCCAACGTTATCGTGTCCGTGTAGCCATGGCTCCAGCGCAGCACATAGATGCGCGCCGAAGCATCGCGCACCGTCCATTGCAGTGTGTTGCCTCGCGCATCCCGCCCCGTCCCATCGGCACGGATTTCTGTGATTCCGCCGCCCGCTCCCCAATTCCATTGCCCGGCCAACGACGGTCCCTGTGCCGTCGCACGAATGCTCCACAGCAGCACGACCGCTAACCCGCAAAGCCACTTGCCTCGCATACAGTCTCCTTTGGATTGTTGATGATTTCGACGGCACCAGAAATGCCGGGTTTCCGTATCCTCCAACTTGCATCCCGGCTTGCTCCGGAAACGGCCCGGAAGTCAATCCGGCATGCTGGAATCAACCATGACCTGGGACCTCACAGCCATATCGACGCACATTATCAAAATTCTTAATCCGCAGCGCCAATTAATATGGAACGAACTTCGACTTGGTTTCCGGTGGCGATCAAGCCCGCGGATTTACCGGCCGTCCGCTCCTGTTTCCCCAGAGCGGCCGCCTCCTCTTCACGATAGCGCAATAAGAATCTGTGTGCCGACCGGCATACCTACGGACAGAGGACCCGTCACCGGGTCTCCAAAGGGGGAGTTGGCCGGCATTGTAACACGGAATGCCGGTAAAGCGGATCTCCTCAGGTGTGGAGAATTTATTTATTCCGGGGGTTTCAGAGCCATGGCGGAGGCAGGCAATTTTTCCGCGAGCGTAGCGGCGAAACCGGAGAGAGGAGCCCGAATCGTCTTCAGGCAACCTTCACTGGACGCACATCATTGGTCTTTTTTGCACGCGTCCGGGCTTCGATCGCGCGTGCCCGTGCTTCCATCTTGTCCGCTTCATCCGTTCGGTCGAGGGCGCGGAGGAGGTTTGCGTAGGTCGTAAGGATGACGGCCACTTCGGCGTGGTCGGGACCCAGCGACGTTTCCCGGATCGTCAGCGATCGGCGGAAGCACTCCTCGGCATCGCTGAATTTCTTTTGTCTCTGATACAGGATGCCGAGATTTCGCAACGTCGTAGCAACCGCAGGATGCCGGGGACCCAAGGCTTTCTCCCGGATCGCCAGAGCGCGTTGATAGCACTGTTCGGCCTCGAGATATTTCCCGGATTGGGAGTAGAGAACTCCCATGCTGTTTAAGGTCTGCGACACCTCCGGGTGATCCCGCCCCAATAGCGCCTCACGCATCGAAAGCGCCCGCTTGAATAGGGATTCGGCCTCGCCATATTTGCGCTCGATACGCAGGACGGCGGCCAGTCTTTGGGTTGTCGATGCAATCAGCCGATGCTGGGGGGCCAGGACTTTCTCCAGCATGGCGACGGCTTGCCGGTACATATCTTCCGCCTCGGCATACTTTGTCTGCCTTTCATAGAGCGACCCGAGGTTGGCGATGGTCTGTGCCAGGTCGAAGTGGTCCGGGCCCAGTCTCTCTCTCCGGATATCAAGCGCCTGTTGATAACATGACAATGCGAGATCGTACTTCCCTTCATTCATGTACGCACCGCCCAGAGTGTCCAGAGTCCTCGCGATCTCGGGATGGCGGGGCGGCAGCGATTTCTCCTGGATGGCCAAAGCGGTTTGCGCCAAACTCTCGGCCTCCGCGAATCTCTCCTGTTCGCAGGTACAGAACCGCCCGATTGTTATATGTCATGGCCAGTCCGGGTGACTCGGCGCCCAGGATCGGCACCTGAATGGCCAGGGATTTCCCATAGGCTTCGTCGGCTTCCGCGTAGCGGCCCTGATGACGAAGGAGTACCGCCAGGTTTGCCAGAGTTCCTCCCACTGCCAGGCTGGATGCTCCATGCGCCTTCTCTTCTATCGAGAGGATCAGGGAGTAGAGTTGCTCCGCCTCGTCATACTTGCCCATGTTTCGATAAAGAATCGCAAGGCTTTCCGCCGGGGACAGTACGCTCAACTTGTCGAGTGGATCCGATCGCTGGTAGGTCCAGAATGCCCGGTCCAACGCCTGCTCTGATTCCGGCAACATCCCGAGCTTTCGATAGAGAATGCCGATGCAGACCAGCTTTCCGGAAAGGACGGGGGATTCGCTCCCCGCGAGCTTTTCATGCAAGGCCAAAGCCCTGAGGTACAAAGGCAGGGCTTCCCTGTACTTGCCTTCCGCCTCGTACAGGCCCGCAAGAGCTTCAAGACTGCGATTCAACGATGGCTCATCGCCCAGCTTTTCCGCCTGCTCGATCGCAGATTTCAACATGCTCTCGGCATCGGAATAGCGTCCCGATTCCTGCGCGTCGGCCACCTTGCCGTAATCGAGAACCGATTGTCGACCCATGCCCGGCACGGCCATCAAGACAATGAAGGCAAGCAGCAATAATGCAGGTTGTTTAGGATTCACTTTCTTCCTCCTGGCGCCGCCGGAGAATCGTAATGAATCTCTCTATTCCCTGGATTTCGGCTATGTGGCCCACGCGCCGTATCTGAACTGCGGCCATTGTAACACGAATCCTGATTGTGCCGTTCATCTGCGCGCCGCCCGTCACCGCAGCCCGTGCTCCCGCATCCTTTTTCCCCGAATCTCCGCCTTGCTCCGCGGCTTGTCGTTCTCTGGTTGCATCTGTTTAGCCGATGCTGAACAGCGCAAGGCGACAAGGACGCAAGGACGCAAGGACGCAAGGACGCAAGGACGCAAGGACGCAAGGACGCAAGGACGCAAGGACGCAAAGAGATTCCTTTCGGTTCGCGGGCATGGGCGGCCTTCGGCCGCATCCTTGGGCGAGCCGCGGGAGAAAGCGCAATCCTCCTGAGTAGCCGCTCTGCCCGCGCTTTCTCCCGCGGCTCGCCCAAGGATGCGCCAGCGCGAAGCGCTGCGCCCACGCCTGTTGCTCAGTGTTGATCTTTGCGCCCTTGCGCCTTTGCGCCTTTGCGTTTTGCTTCTCCATCCATTTGATTTGGCTAAACAATTACCTCTGGTTGACCAAAAATACTTAACCGCGTCGCGCACCCTGGGCTCCAGATTCATCTCCGCTCCATGATCTGCGTCTTACTGAATAGCGATGCGGTCTCCCGCTCTATGCGTTTCAGAGCCAGTTGGTAGTAATGTTCGTCAATTTCATAACCGATGCTATTCCGTCCCCATTTCGCAGCGGCGACGGTCGTTGTTCCCGTACCCAAGAATGGATCAAGCACCGTATCCCCAACAAAGGAGAACATGCGGACAAGGCGTTCCACAAGTTCTGTCGGGTATGGCGCTGGGTGATCCCGCGTGGAGGCGCCTGTGACGCCTTCCCAGATCTGACGGAACCAGGCTTGATAATTCTCCGTTGAGATGACGCTCAGGATTCGTGTGGCCACGCTCGGCGTCCGGTAACCTCCCGGCTTCCGCTCCATTAGAATGAACTCGATATCATTCTTGATGACGGCATTCGGTTCATATGGTTTCCCTAGGAAGCCCGAACCGTTTTCCACTTCGTAGACTGCGTTGGCAATCTTGTACCAGATGATTGGAGCCAGATTATCGTAACCGATACGCCGGCAGTGTTCCTGAATGGACGCATGCAGGGGTACCACTGTGTGCCGTCCGGCATTCTTTCTCCGCGAGAGGCACACGTCTCCCACCACGCACACTACTCTGCCGCCCAAAACCAATGCGTCATAACAGAGCTGCCAAACCCTGTCGAGCTCGGCCAAAAATTTCTCGTATCCTTCGATGTGTCCAAGCTGTCCAGGCGATTGGCGGTATTCTTTGAGCGTCCAGTAGGGGGGGGAGGTTACGACCAGGTGCACGCTGCCCGGCTGTATTTTTGCGAGTCGGGCATCAGCACGGCACAGTTCGTGCAGCGTCGGCATCTGTTGTACGGACGCCTCGATGCGCCGCACCAAATCTCTATCCTTTGCTATATTGGGAATAGCCGTCTGCGGGTTTTCCAGGTGCCCGATTTCCGGCGGGATATAGTCCCCCGGATCGCCGCACATGATGTCCTTTTTCCCTCTCAACGCTCACCTCTCACGCTACGTTACCATAAAAACTCCCACATAGGCCCGACGACACGGGATTTTGGCAGATCCCAGGTTTCGTACTATCCTGGAAGGAATCTCAGCCTATTTCACAACCTATCTCATGACAGACCCGTAGGGCTGCCAACCAGCAGTATGGGGAAGGCAATCCTGGCCGGGAAGAGCAGCCATCTTGTCAGGTACGGGCACAAGAGGTTGCCTGCGGCCAAGCACGGCTTCCGGGGTGCAACGGGCGGGGTTCTAGGTGATGTGGGAGGGGGGGACAGTCACCAGTGTCCCCTGGTGACACTGGTGACTGTCCCCCCTCCTTCCCCCTCCTTGTACACGTTGATTTATGTAATTTAGAAAATCTGCAGTATGCGATAGATGCATGTCTGCGATTTCCTTTGTCATTCCATCGGTGGCAGCCAGTGGATTAATCGTTTTGTTGGCCCTATTTAAAAGGACGACACCAAATGGGCCGTAGGTTTCGTAGACACGATCTTGTAGGGAACCATAGTACGACGAATGTTCAGCATCTGCATGCACCTGACTGAGGAATAAGATGTACTGGAAGTGCGGCGCGAGTGAAGGATAAAGAGAGACATCTTCCCGAAGTAAGACTCCATCGATTTCCATCGTTCCGCCTATTTGAACAACGAAAATCTCATTGTCATTCAGTGGAGTCATGAGCATATCTGGAAGAACCCGCTTGGCAAACGGCACTTCCTTAAATTTGGTTGGGCCAAGTAACAACTCGTCGATGCGGAACTTCGAAACAGTTTCAAACAGGGATCCCAAATTGGCCGAAGGACGGACTCGTTGATCGATGAGCGTGGCAAGGCAAATCAAATCGGAAGTGGAGATTATCTCGTCGAAACCGCTGACAAGCGACCAATCTACTTCGATACGAATAGGCTCAGGAGTGCGAACACCTTTGTCTCGATAAGATTTTGCCAAATTCCGTAGCACCTGTATTCGAGTCGAGGGCAAAGCCTGCTGATATTGCTCACCTTCCTGCTTATTGCAGGCGACAGACGCCGCCAAACAAGATAAAAAGCACACATAAAGCGTGAGACATTTGCTGAAATTACGAATCAATTTCACAACTTATACTCCAAGGCTGTCCGAAGTGGTTCTATAATGTCTGATCCCATTCGCCGAGCAGAATTGGAACCTGCGACCAGCGCTTTCGGAGATCGCCGATCGGAACCACGGTGTGGTTCGCGGACCTTGCAGGGAAATGAATATAAATTTATCGTAAACGCTTTCCAACAAGATAACAACCATTTTCTAAAGAAACACCTAGGAAGTGGGACCGGCGGTGAAGTCCACCTCCCTTTTTGCCGGTTTGTCTGCCGTGCTGGCGGACGTCGAGGAAAAGGGGGAAACGTTTCTCATTTGCCGGAATGGTCATCCGGTCGCGGAGCTCATCCCGCATGTGCAGAAGTCCCGTTTGAGCCCTCATCCGGTTGTGCCTGCCAAAAACTTCGTCCAGCTTGAAAATATTGCACTCGTGGAATCGGCCTGATAGCTTCCCGGTTCATGCATAACGTCCTGATTGCGCTGCTTTCAGCCACCCTTGCCGGCTTCCGAACGCGATTCGCGCTCCGGGTTAAGTTCGTCGCGCTACGACATCAGCTTAATGTCATGCGGCGTTCGGTTCCGAGCCGTCCCAAGCTTCATGCCTCAGACCGCTTCCTCTGGATTCTACTCTCGAGTCTCTGGCCGGATTGGCGCTCGGCTCTCATCATTATTATTAAAAGTGCGGTGGAAGGGGGACAGTCACGAATGGCACTAAGTTCAGAGCTCCTGACATACCCCAACGGAAAACTGTCCGCTTTTTGATCAAATCGCCGGCTCGGCCACAGCGAAGCGGAGCCGGAGCTTGGTGCCGGGAAACATGTCGGGTGTCCTATTGAGCTCCTCACTGACTGCGGCGATTGCCCTCGACCGATGCGGCGAGCTCAGCGGCGATAGGGTTATTCGAAGTTCATCGTCGGTCGGTTCGATCGTAGCAGCGCTTCGCAGCGCGGTTTGGATTAACGTACGGCCCTCGGCCTCAGTCCTCGGATAGACCGGTCGCAATAGCTCAACCAGACTACCTTCGATTTGATAGGCCACCATCTTGAGAACGTTGCTCAGGTGTTTCCTTTCGACCGACAGTTGCATCGCCTTCTCCCCCTCCGGCGACTCGGACAATGGAATCCGAGTCGGCAGGGATTTCTGCCGTTTATGAGGGGAGGGGGAGGGGAGGGGGGACAGTCACCAGTGTCCCCGGGGGACACTGGTGACTGTCCCCCCTCCTTTCCACACTTGATGCCGCGCGCTTCTATCCCTCAGGCTCCGGCCTGATAGGACAGGATGGCGCGCATGTACTGCGCGCGCTCGAATGCCGATGGATTGGCGCAGTTTTTCTGGCTCATGCTGCCGCGCAACTGGCTCACCGATTCGTACTCATGGGCCTCCATCCACTCGACCATCCCCTTCTCGATCGTGCGGATCTGCCCGATTCCATGCTGCAGCAACACAGAGCAGAGCTGCGTGATGTTGGCTCCGGCCATGAGCACTTTCAGGACATCCAGAGAACTGTGAATCCCGCTGCTCGCAGCCAGATCCGCCTTGACACGGCCGAACAGGATGGCGACCCAGCGCAACGGCAGGCGCAACGCCTGCGGTGTGCTCAGCAGCACGTTGGGGCGGATTTCCAGAGTTTCCAGATCCATGTCCGGCTGATAAAACCGGTTAAAGAGAACCAGCGCATCGGCGCCCACCTCATCGAACCGTTGGGCCACGCTGGCCAGGCTGGTGAAAAACGGACTCAGTTTGAGCGCCACCGGAATGCTTATGGAAGATTTGACGGCTTTGAGAATGTCAACCTGAGACTGCTCGACCATCTGGCAGGTGAGTTTCGGGTCGGTGGGAATGTAATAGATATTGAGCTCCAGGGCATCGGCCCCGGCTTCCTGGATTTTCCTGGCATAGCCGGTCCACCCCCCGATCGACGCACCGTTGAGGCTGGCAATGACGGGAATGCCGACCGCCTCCTTGGCCTTGCGAATCCGCTCGAGATAGCCTTCGGGTCCGATGCGAAAAGTCTCCGACGCCGGGAAGTAGGTGAGCGATTCCGCAAAGCTCTCGGTGCCATGCTGCAGGTGATAATCAAGGGCTTCCTGTTCCCGCACCAGCTGCTCCTCGAACAGGGAATGGAGCACAACGGCTGAAGCGCCGGCGTCTTCCATGCGCTTGATATTGTCAACGCTGTCCGACAGGGGGGACGCCGCCGGAACGAGGGGGGTACGCAGGTTCATTCCCAGGTATCGAGTGCTCAGATCCATTGTCTCTCCTTTATCTGCATAAATGATTGCTTTGCCCAATCAGGGATTGCCCGGTGAATCCCAATTCCATGCGGGATTCATTATACCCTCGATCTTGAGATTCGTCTCCTACTACCGGGTAATTGTTTAGCCCCTTCAAAAGCGGCCACGAATTGCACGAATTCAAATGAATTGGGCCCGCGTGCAACGAGGCGCGCCAAATGACGTCGTCGTCTTTGCCTGCATCCTGGAGGGTGCAGGAAATGCTCCCCTGATGGCAGCGCCTCCAAAAAAAATCAGTGGAATCCGTGGAATCTGTGGCGTCTTTTTGCTGCCTTCGATCACAGGGCTAAACAGATACACTACCGGATTTCCGATGTCCTGATGTCACCGGCGATGCGGTAGGCCATTTTCACGCAGTCGTTGAGACCGACACCGTAGTAAGCATTGCCGACCAGGTACAGCCCGGGGCGGTGTTTCGCCAGTTTCTCCAGGCGCGCGCGGCGCTCCAGGTGCCCGAGCGTGTATTGCGGAATCCCGCGGTGCCAACGGTAGACGCGCAAGAAATCCGGATCGCTGCGTATCCCGACCAAGTCTCCCACCTCGCGGCGTACCACACGCCAGAGATCTTCGTCGGACAGATCCGTCGCCTCCGGATCTCCGGCTCCGCCGATCATGGAGCGGAACTGGACATAGCCGTCCGGCGCACGCCCGGCAAATATCGATGATGTCCAGAGTGATCCGAGCGTCCGCAACCCCTCGGAACGAGGGATCAAAAAGCCGAAGCCGTCGAGTGGATGATCGACACGGTCCCGCCTGTGCCCTGAGGCGATCACCGCTATCGGCGCATAGGGGATGGTGTCGAACGCGGCGGCAATCTCGGGATCGGTTTCGGCGAACATCTGCGCTGCCGCGAAAGTCGGGCAGGCGCAGACCAGCCTCCTGGTGAACACCCTCCGCCCGGCCAGGTCAGTCACCTCCCAAAAGTCCCGGGAGCGGGAAACCCGCACCGCCGGCCGGTCCAATTGGACGAGGCCGTGCAAACGCTCCTGCAGGCGCGTGACCAAAAGGTCCAGACCACCCCTAAAGGAAGTGAGTCGCCCCCCCGGGCCGGCCGGGCCGCTGTTTTTTCCTGGTGCGGAACTCCGGGCTCGCTCTTTCTTCCTTAACAGCCGGGCGATCATGGCGCGCACCAGCCCGCCGTGGCTCTTCTCCATCTCACGCATGATCGGGAAACATGCCGGGAGGGAAAGTTCTCTCGCCAACCCGCCAAAAATCCCGGAAACCATCGGATCGATGAAAGACTCTGCGGCGCCGCGCCCGATGCGCCGCGCGGCAAAGTCGAACACCGTTTCATCGCGGTCGTCCCGGCGTCCGGGGATAAACGGTTCCAGAAAAACGCGGAGCCTCTGGGACGGCGTCAGAAGCCCGGTGCCGAGGATTGCCCCGGGGGAAAGAGGCACCGGGTGCAGCCGCCCCCCTTTGGCGATGAATCGCTTCTGGCTGGCATCACCGGCCGGCTCCAACTCGGCCGCCAGCCCTACTTCATCGACCAGTTGCAGGGTCAACGGCTCGCGGTCAAGGAATCCGTTCGGACCCCAGTCGATCGAATAACCGGCGACCCGATCGGTGCCGATTGTGCCCCCCAGCCTTCCGCTTGCCTCCCAGAGTTCCCAACCTTCGGATTGGCCGGTCAGACCCAACCAGTGCGCCACCGCCAGACCGGAAATGCCGCCCCCAATGATCAAACCCTCGAGCCTGGGCACCGATCCCTGGTCTGGCGTTACCGTGGCTGTATCGGGGGCCGAAGACATCAACAACTCCAGTCCGGAATGAAAATTCCAGGAAAAATTTATTCTAGCACTATTCACCGACTCGCGAGCCTCGATGCATCGATGGATTTGAATAATTGTCGAGGAAAACCGCCCTCCTCGTCGCGATTTTTTTGTAATTGTTCAGCCCCTTTAAAAGCAGCCACGGATTCCACGCATTCATATGCATGGGTCATGCGAAACGAGGCGCACCAAATGGCGTCGTCGTCTTTCCATGCATCCTTGGGGTCGCAGGAAACTCCGCCTTCTGTAATTGTTTGGCCAAAAATAATGGATGAAGAAATAAAACGCAAAGGCGCAAGGACGCAAAGATCGCCGCTGACCAACAGGCGTGGGCGCAACGCTTCGCGCTGGCACATCCTTGGACGAGCCGTGCGAGAAAGCGCGGGCAGCGGCTACTCAGGAGGATTGCGCTTTCTCGCACGACTCGTCCAAGGATGCGGCCGAAGGCTTCCCACGCCCACGAACCGAAAGGGTTCCCTTTGCGTCCTTGCGGCCTTGCGTCTTTGCGTTCTGCTGTTAAGCATCGGCTAAACAGATACGATTTTATTGAACCCCGATGCGCTCCTTTTTATCTATATAGTCGAGGCTGGATTATTTTTGCCCGAAAGCGTAAAGTAGCAAAAAGCAAGCCTCAAGAGGAAGGCCTATGAGACAACTTTGCAATGTCGTCTGTATTCTGGCTTTGGCAGCAGCAATCGTACTCCCCCTGTCGGCCCAGGAACCGGCCAGGCAAACCGCCCAGGATCCGGAAATAGTAATCCCAGCCGGGACGGTATTTCCGGTCGTTCTGAATACCTACCTGAATACCAAGGGGACTCAGGTGGGGGACGTTTTTTATGCCGACACTACCTACCCCATCTGGATTCAGCAACGGCTGGTAATTCCGCGCGGTTCGATTGTCAAAGGGGTGGTAACGCAGGTTAACAAACCTGGCAAGGTTAAGGGAAAAGGGAGCATTGCAATCAAATTTGAAACGATTCTGCTCCCCAATGGAGTCGAACGGACCTTAATTGCCAATTTTCACGGCATACATGGTCCGGGAGCCGAAAAAATCGATCGTAAAACCGAGACGGTGGAGCAGGGCGGAACTACGAACGCCGGAGCCGCAACAGGCACTGTCGTCGGCACCGCCGCTGAGGGTGCCATCATAGGCAGCATCGTCAACCGTTCGGCCTCGGGTGCCGGGATCGGCGCCGGCGCCGGCGCTCTTGCCGGGGCGGCAATTGTTTTGTTGAGCCGGAATCGGGATTTGCTCCTGGAGCCCGGGACTCAATTTGACCTGGAATTGGGACAGCCCCTGCGCTTTGCCTTCGGGGAGATAATCTTCAGCGACAGCGAAATCAGGCAGGCGGTTCGCCCTCCATCCCCCAGGCAGAACAGGCCGCCGGCGCGGCGTCTACCGTTCCCGGGAATCGGATTTCCGCGCATTATCCGGTAAGCCGAAAGTTCAAACCTTCCGGTCCGCTTTGAACATGCCTCTGCGGGGAGGATGCGGCCCGCGTGTCGGCAGGCAGACTCGTCTGTGCCTGGTTCTTCAGATTCACATATGGGTATGCAGGGAAACCCGGCCCGGTCCACGTTGTGGAGCGAATCGCAGCTTCCGCGCGCCGCGCGGCTCGAGAGTGCGGCCCGCGCGGATGTAGCCATCATCGGGGGCGGTTTCGCCGGGCTTTCCTGCGCGCGCTGTCTCAAGGAAGCCGAGCCTGCGCTCGATATTGCCCTCCTGGAACGCAACCACGTTGGATACGGGGCGAGCGGGCGCAATGCCGGCATCCTCTCCCCCTTCCTCCCGATCAGCTGGCTGATCGACTGTTCGGCCACGCCGCGGCGACTGGACGACGTTCGCTTCGCCGCGCGATACATTGCCGGGGAGACGCAGGCGCTCCTCCGTTTGATCCGGCGCGAACAGATCGCCTGCGACCTGATGCCGACGAGGATCGTTACCGCGGGTGCCAATGGCCTCTATCAGCGTCATCTCAGGTTCATTGCCGAGCGCTGCCTGCTGGCCGGCATCCCGGGCCATATCGCCGCGCCGGCGGAGTTGCGAACCATGATCCCCTATCCGGTACATGGGGGATTCGTGCTCGAAGGGCACGCGCTCCAGCCGCTGGCGCTGGCGCAGGGATTGCAGCAGCACGTGCTGCGGCTCGGGGTCCGACTCTACGAAAACACGAGCGTGACGCGACTCACCCCGGCGCGCTCCGGCATTGATGTGCTCACCGCGACAGGCGCCTGCATGAAAGCGGACAAGGTAATCGTGGCGACGAATGCCTACACCCATCAGCTTGAACTGGGAATCCGCCGACGCATCCCCAAGCCGATCACTACTTACCTGCTCGCGACTGCGCCCCTGGATCAAACCAGCCGGGAACAACTCGGATTTCGGGACCAGACGATCGCGGATATCGGCGGGGAGTATTTTTATGCGCGAGTCTGGCAGGATCGGGTGCTCTTCGGCGGATTCGACCGGCCGGGCGCCGCCGCCGAGACCACCCCGGATCAGGATGAACCTAACTTCCGGCGTCTGAGGGAGGAAATGACCCGTCGCTTCCCGCTTTTGCGCGATGTATCCATCGACGCGCAGTGGTGCGGCCCATATCATGAGACCAGAACGCGGGTGCCGATCCTCGGATCGCTCGACCGGGCCCCCAACGTGATTATGAACATCGGCTACGGCGGCGTCGGCGTCACCCTGACCCAGTTCTCCGGCAGGCTGGTCGCAGGGCTCGTTCTGGGAGGCAAACACCACGATCCGGACTCGGACCGCATGCGGGAGATGTACGCCACCACGAGATTTCCATTGGCGGAGGGAATCAAGATGGGATTACGTCTGGCCCGCTCCATGGTATTCACGCGCGGTGACGCTTCGTAGCCTCAGGCGCCATCAAGGGATTGATTCCTGGCGATCGGAGGCGGCAACTGCGGGAAACAGAGCATAGCTGCTACTTTACGCCCGCGGGAGGATAGGTTTCTCGATATTTGTTCCCTGGTAGCAGCAGCCTGACTCTTCCAGCAAAATAACAGAGAAGCTTCAAATAAAGAGTCTATCCGCAGATTGACTTTGTCCCGGCGAAGCTCATCCGGCGCCGCACGGTGGGCACCAAGTATGAATGCAGGTGCGGCGAGGCGGGCGCAGCCATCGCCGCGCTGCTGGTTCCGCAGAGCCAGCTGAGACTGGCCATGCATGTCGTGCCGGCCCGCCACAACGATTCCCCAACCATTTCACCCCACCGCGCGAGATCAGCGAACAGGTTTGCCAATAGCCGGTGCGATTTTGCCCGGCGCGCTGGATGTGCCACGCCCGACAGCGATGGAAGATCCATCGTTACCCAGGTAGCTCACCGTGACCGTTGAAGCTGCACCGCTGGTGCTCAGCAGGATGATCTGAGTCTGGTAGCCGCCTCCGTCCGCAACCTGAGGAAAGATGAGCGGAGTGGGTGGCGGCTGGTTAACGTCCGCAACCGGGAATGTCGTAATGAGAAAATCACCGCGCCCGTTCGTCAGGGAGCGCAGGGTCAGGGCGGTGAATGGGGATGGAGAGGAAAGGTCCAACACTCCTGTAAAGCCTTCCGGCAAGCCTGCGATCAACTGCCCCGCAAACCTGGCATCATGCCCCATCGAATCCATATCCACCGTGCTTTGACCGCTTCCGGCCCGGGTTACCCCATCCAATTGATAGGCATTCGCAGTAATACGAATGCTCGTGCTTCCCGGATTGGCCATTGCCAGGCCCGTGTCATGACCGCCTGACTTGTCCACATAAATCCGCGCATGCGTTGTGGGCGTTACCGCGGGCACTCCCGATTCTGTAACCATCGTACCTGACTGCGTGAGACTGAGACTGAAAATCGCCGCGCTTACCGGCGCGGCCATTCCAGCATCCGGGGTCAACTGTGCCCAGCCCACATTGACATTTGAGGGGGAACCGTCGGTGACGAGCCGTAGGAAACCGCCGGATGGAATGGAATATGGGAATCCCGTGTCGGCCGCACCTGCGCCGGCCATGCGCACCGGAAGTGCGGAGCCGTTGTTGTCGTAGAAACGAACAACTCCCGTCTCAACAGCACTCGCTGTGTTCATCAAGACAAGGGTTGTCTGGTAGCCGTCGCCGTCGGCAATCTGCGGGAATGACAGCACCGCTGTGGGCGCCGGTTTGGCAAGGTCGGCAATGGGCGTGCTGGTCAGCAACAGGTCGCCACGCTGATTGATCGTAAGGCGAAGAGCCAGTATGGACACCGGTTGATCACTCGTGATTTCGAGCGAACCCAGGCCGTTTGTGATGAAGCCGGGGGGCAGGACGAAATCCGGAGCAAGCTGATCGAGGAATTTGGCTATGTGCTCACCCCCCGCAAGCCGGACGATCCCCTGAGTCAGTGACACACCATCACTGTTGCGCAGTTTCAGGTTAAGGATTGAGGCCGCATTGTTTGGATTGACAGCAGCAAATCCGGTGAAAATGTCCACCGTTCCACTGCCCGAAGCTTGACTGACCTTGGTGCGAGTGTCGACGAAAAACCGCGCCGCCAGGGTCGGGGGCGATGCCGGCACACCCACTTCACTCACCACCACGCCATTCTGCCTATAGCTGAAAACCGCCGTGCCATAAGGAGCACTCCCCGAACCGACCGTTCCGACTGCATAGCCCGCGATCAATTCTCCAGCAGACCTAAGCGTAGAAGTCGACACCGCTCCGCCGCCGGACAAAGATAGAGTAGTTTGGCTTAAGGGATTTACGCGGACGGTGATGACGGCCGCTTGACTTTCTGCTTGTCCACACGAATTACTGACTCGAACCCAATAGCTGGTTGAATTGGAAACTGGTGGACTGGTGAACTGTGCAGAGTTGGTGCCGACGGGTCTTCCCGTATCACCCTGGGCGCCTTCATACCATTCGTATTTCAGGGGCCCCGTTCCAGTCGCAGTGATCTGCAAGGCGGCCACCCCGCCGGAATCAATGGTAGTGTTCGAGGGATGGACTGAGATCAGAGGAGCGACGCAGGTCGAAGCACCACCGTCGTCGATGATAACAAGGCTGCTGCCCTGTGCCGGGCTACCCCAGGTTGATCTGATGAAGATCCGCCGTTTGTCCTGATCGACAACGACTTGTCCATCCACAGCACCATATCCCTCCACCCCGGGGGTGTTGAACCAATTCTCCACAGTCAGGGAATCTTCATCGAGCATCTTGACAAATCCGGGCCGTGAGAAGTAAGCATGACGGCTGGCCTTTACAAACCCGACGTATGTCAGCCCTCCCCCTAGCTTTATGTTCTGACAGGAATTTGTGATCCCATCTATGACTGTTGAATTCCCGTCAATCTCCGCGCTCGAGTAAACCCGGTTGGTCGCCTCACTGAAGAAAAGGTAAGTGCCGTCATTAATACAGCCTGTAACACTCGAAGCGCCGGTGTCGCGATCATAGATAAAGTAGCCACCCCAGTTAATTGTGGTTATATAGATTTTGTTCTCCAGATAATTCCATGTTCCATCCCAGCCTCGCGAACCGGCGATAGAAATCTTCTGGCCCGTAAGCGCCGGTCCATTCACTACCACGAAATTGTCATAGTGCATATTAGTATAGAGTAACTCACCGGTCACCGGGTTGAGCCCTCCGAGTACGATGATCCCCAATCCCATGAGCTCGCCCACGTCCAGGTTTGAAATGACGGTATTAGTGGTTACATCAATAGCGGTCACGGTGTAGTGTAGCCGGTCATCTTTTCCGCTAGTGTATAGTCGCCCACGATTCTCGTCGATCGTGAGCTCCAGGGCCCGGCCAATGCCGGTGAGGATTGATCTTACGGCTAGCGTATTCGCGTTGATCGCGACGATGGTGGTGGCGCTGGTGGCCATGCCCGTATCTACTGCCACGTACAGCGTCCCGGTACCTTCGTGGATCGCCAGCCGCTGCAGTCCGGCAGGCGCGTAGGAGGCGAAAGATATCTGTCCCAGATAAGCCAGGGAGCTGGAATTATAGACAAGAATCCGATTATTGGTCAGATCGGAGACGAAAAGCCTCCAACCTGAACGGTAGAGTGCCATGTTGTTCCACATGGTTCCCGTCGGAGCATTGAGTGTAGCGGCAATCGATTGCTCATGGAGGTGAGGTTGAAGCTTGAACACGCCACCGCCGTTGGTGCCTACATAAAGTGCGGTTGGAATCCTTGGGTCGACCGCCAACGCCTTGATGTCTGTGTTTGTCAGTCCATCATCGACTGCATACCAGCCTATCCCGCCATTGACACTCTTGGCGAAACTGGTGAAAATCCCCGCATAAATCGTAGCGGAGTCCTGCGGGTCAATGGCTACAACTTGTATTTGATTCTGCAAGTTGTCAATTGCGCTCCAGTTGGCGCCGCCGTTTACGCTCTTGAATATTTTGTAATTGGTGCCCGCATAGACCGTGCTTGGGGTTTTCGGGTCGAATGCAAGCGAACTGACGGTAGTGTTCGTCAGCCCGTTGTTGATAGCGCTCCAGCTGGCTCCGCCATCGATGCTCTTGAAAGCGCCTCCTCCGCTTGTTCCCGCATAAAGTGTGCCCGGGGTTTGGGGGTCGATCACCAGGACTTTGATTCCGAAATTCGGCAACCCGTTGTTGGCATTGCTCCAGCTGCCACCGCCGTCGACGCTCTTGAAAACGCCTCCTCCGCTTGTTCCTGCGCTTGTTCCCGCATAAATAATGTTCGGGTCTTGCGGGTTGATCGCAATGGCATAAATGTTTGTGCTTGTCAGCCCGCTACTTGTCAGGTTCCAGCTGGCGCCCCCATTTACACTCCTAAAAACGCCGCCGCCGGAAAATTGTGAAGATCCCGCATAGACTATACTGGGATTCTGTGGGTTGATGGCTAATGACCAGATGCTCGTGCTCGTCAGCCCGTTATTGACCGCATTCCAGCTATCGCCCCCATCCACGCTCTTAAAGACACCGCCGCCATACGATCCGGCATAAATGGTAGACGGGTTCATTGGATCGATTGCCAGAGCGTAGATCTGTTTGCCCGCCAGCCCTTTGCTGATCCAGATGTAGTCCCCTGCCGATGACGCAGCCAGGAGCAAAGTCAGAACTACCGCCATGGCTAGGAAAAGACGGATGCAAAGATCAGATGCTGAGGACCTCGTGCGTATCGTATTGATAATAATAGGCATATATTTTTCCCGGTTGGGGCAACCATATCACGGATTGCTGATAGGAGTATGCGGGATTTGCTATCCATGCAGGCAATTGGGCGAATGGAACGGGTTGGACCAGTCGCGTCTGTGCCGCATCGCCACGACACCTGGTGAGAAATGCAAGCCAGCCATTTGGCCCGCTCCCTCGCCTTCACGCACGGTGACGCATCGTAGGTTCGGGCTGGAGTGGGGCTCGATTCCTAACCCGCTCGAGGCTGCCAGAATGGTGTCGCGGTCAATTGAGTGCATTTCCCTCCGGTGGCGCCCGCCCAGCATGAGTCTGCCGACCTCCGCTCTTGTTACCCGCCAAAACTAATGTGAGGGCATGCAGCGACGGGATATTTCGTCAGCCATCCCGGCTTGAATCATGCTATCCTCGGTCTGGCCGTAAAAAGCGATTTTCTATTTGTTTTTCGCTCTAATTTGCTCACGATGCTCATGGCAACCTCCCCGGGGTTGCCCGACTAAGCGAAAGTTACGCTCATGTCAATCACCGCCCGTGTCTTGATCGGGCTGATCTCAGGACTAGTCATTGGCATTCTCCTGGCGCCGGCGGATAGCGGTTGGGCAGCAACGTTCGTCGCCTGGGTGGAACCGGTAGGCGGGCTATGGGTGAACGCCATCCGGATGACCGTGATTCCGCTCCTGGTCTCCTTGCTCCTGGCAGGCATTACGGCCTCCGGCGCCGGAACGGTGGCCAGGGTCGGAGGAAGAGCCGTCGCCTGGTTCGTGGGCCTGGTGGCGGCGACGTCCACCCTGGCGGGGCTCACAGCCCCTGCGCTTTACCGCCTCCTGGGAGCGGAGAACGTGCAGATCCCCGAACTCGCCACCAGGGGA
Source organism: Terriglobia bacterium (assembly GCA_963824985.1). Lineage (GTDB taxonomy): Bacteria > Acidobacteriota > UBA6911 > UBA6911 > UBA6911 > JAFNAG01. The sequence continues at coordinate 13,321 of CAWGRQ010000040.1, read as the reverse complement.
GCGGCTTCGGAAATCACCCTCCCTCCGTTCAGGGACTGGTTCGTGGGGCTTCTGCCGCCCAATCCTGTACAGGCCGCCGCCGAGGGGACCATCCTTCCCCTGGTCCTGTTCACGGTGGTGTTCGGCCTGGCAGCAACCCGCATCCGTCCCGAATATCGGGAGACGATCCTCCGGGCGGCCAAAGCCGTATCCGAAACCATCCTGGTGGTAGTGGATTGGATCCTGGCCGCGGCTCCCATAGGCGTGTTTGCCCTGACGCTGTCGCTCGCAGCCCAGACCGGAATCTCGGTGGTGAAGGCGGTGGCAGGATTTTTGATCGTGGTGGCCATCCTGTTGACGATTGGTACCCTCGCCCTCTACCCGCTCGTCCGTGTGGTCGCTGGAATTCCGATCCGGGTATTCGCGCGTGCCTGCTTGCCGGCCCAGGCCGTGGGCTTCAGCACGCGATCCTCTCTCGCCGCCCTGCCCCCGATGCTCGAGGAAGCCGCGCGGATCCTCCGGCTGCCGCACCAGGTAAGCGGCCTGGTGCTTCCCGCTGCCGTTTCCGTCTTCAAGTACGCCTCCCCGATGACCCGGATCGCGGGCACCTATTTTATTGCCTCGCTGTACGGCATAAAGCTGGGGGCGCTGGAATGGGTCGCTCTGACCGGGTTCATCGGCGTGCTGAGCTTTTACTCCCCCGGCATCCCGAGCGGCGGGCTCTTTGTGGTTGCTCCTCTCTACCAGGCATTCGGACTTCCGGTTGCGGGGATCGGGATCCTCATCGCCCTGGACCTGATCCCGGACATGTACCTGACCGTCGCCAACGTGACGGGGGACATGGCGGTCGCGGCCCTCATCGGAGGGCGGGCAGATTCCAATCCGGATTCAAAGATGCAATCGTAAACGCCGGATCCGTCGATTACATTCACGGCCAGGTGCGAACACACCATCACGGTCTTCGCGCTATCTGCCGGCAACCGCAATGACCTCGCCGCCCGCGTCATGGTCGACGTCCGGGCCGGATGGAGGGAGAAATTCTCATCGCCGGGACCGTCCGCGTGAACGCATTTAAATGACCGAGAAGTCAGGACCCGATTGAATCCGGCAGCCATGCCCGATGCACGGTCCACCCGTTGATTGCCTGGGTACGAGTCGTCGCTTGAAGACGGCTACTTGAAACGCAATTCCAGCCAACCTTCCGTCGTCCTCTCGGCGGCTGCCGTCGGATAGGCCAGCATACCCGGCTTGCCCTCGACAATGGCGGAGGCAAAGAGGCGCATCAACCACCGCCGGCCGGGGAACTTCGATCGACGGATCGCGAACTCGATGCCGTCCGACGGGTATGACGTGGCGCGAATGATGTCGATGGGGCTCTTGCCCTCCTTCTCCAGCCGGGCCGATGCCGCCATGTCCCGGCGCAGCTCGTTCGCGTACCAGTCGGTCGTGAGGCCGAATCGGACGGGTGGCTCCGCTCCGGTCGCGGGGACCACATTCTCGGACAGTTGCGCCGAAACATGGAGCTTCTGGATCTGGCCGCCGGGAACGGTCAGGAAAAGATCGGAGGGGCCGATGCCCGACGCGCCCCGGCCGCGCACGCCGATGAAGACCACCCCGCGGTAATCCTTGAGGTACAGCGTGACCGACTCGCTCAAAGCGATTGGGAGCGCGTCATCCCACTCGCCCGGACTGAAGATGCCGTCCGTGATCACCGGAGCGCCGTTGCCCTCCGGCACCATGACAGGGCTCGTTACAGCCGGGTTTGCGGCCTGCCGGGGTGGCGGAATCACCCGCACCCAGACCTTGTTGAGATCCGGGTGAATCGCCCGCTCCATGCGCTCGGGGGCTCCGGAATAGAAGCCATCGCCGTAATCCGGGGCCGTTTTGATGATATCCTCTTTTTCCCCAGCCGGGGTGATCCCCGTCTGACTGATTGCGCCCCCGGATGCCGTGATGATAAACATGAAAATCACGATCATCTTTTTCATTACCTCGATCTCCTTCCAGGATCGACTGCCGCTTGATGGTTGCATGCCCATCGGGGCACGGAAGACCGGGAACAATAACCGCCCGGCAGCCCTTCCCGGTACGCGCAGGTCCCCTGCCGGCTTCATCTTCATGCTGCCCCCATCTCGCGAACTTCAGATTCGGTGGTCGGCCGGACCGGGAATCTCATTTGTGTGTGGATTTCAAAGCGGTCCTCGTATACGCTGCCGCGATCCGGTGAATGATGATTGCCCACATGCCTCGAACAGGAATTGCCGGGGCCTTCTCCAGGCCGTCATCATCAAAGACGATCGCGGAAGGATCCTGGTTCCATCAAGTCGAGACCGTCAAGCAGACGTCGGCGCCGGATTGTCGCCTCGCGGTTGCGGGCCTGATCGGAGGGCGGGCGGATTTCGAACCGGACCCAATGCTGCAATCGCAATCGCGGAAGCTGTCCAGGACAATCCCGGCCCGGTGCTACCGCATTCTCCGTGACTTCGCGCTATTTGCCGACTTTTTTGGGGATCGGGAGGCCGCCGGCGTCAAACACGGCCAGGGTTCGCTGCAAATCCATCAGCTCCCTTCTGAGCGGGATGATGGACTCTTGCGATAGGGTACCCACTTCAAACCGCTGTTCGGCATACTGAATCTGACGTTCCATGAGACCTATTTCCTGCAGCAGAAGCTCCCGGTATCTCTTGCGCGCCTCGGCAGTCTGAAGCCCGGCGGCGGCACCGGTTTGAACCAAGGTGATGCCAAACGTCTTGGTGAGGTAGTTGCGGCTGGCATCGGCCAGCGTGGCCTGGTCTGAGAATTCATGTAAAACGCGCCGGTAGGCGGCAATGGCCTCTTCGTTTTTGCCCTGTTTTCGATAGCAGCCGGCCAGATGGAACAGAGCGGTGGCGGCGGTTTTGCGCTCTTCGTCGAACTGCTGCAGAATATTCTTATAGATCCCGATAGCCTGATCGAGATTCTGCTGAGCCTCTTCCGCGACGATCGCCTGTCTGAGCCGGTCGGCGGTCTTATCCTGTGCAATGGCGATTCCCGACATCAGCATGAGGATTGCCGGAATCAATCTGATCTTCATGATATCCCTCCGTTGAATGGAGAATTCAAAATCCCTGCGACTGATTCCAGTCTGCCCGTGTCCTAGGCCGCAAGTGTCACGATTTTGTAAGATCCTGAGACTGCATCGCAATCACGCCCCGATCGAGAAACCGTGCGACGGCATCAACGACGATAGCAGCATCTACAACATTCTCGCACGCTTCCGCTACGGCAAGTTCGGCTTTCATAGCGATACCTGCTTGACCGGAGCGGATAATCCGTTATTCGGATCCTTCGCGGCCCTCGTACTATTACATTCCATCTCCGTATGAAATGGTCTGCATGGCATGTTTTATCATGATTTGGTATGATGCGGCATAAAAGGAATTGCCATGAAAACCGAGCCCTTTGCCACGAAGCTCCCGTCCGATCTCACCGCCCAGCTGGACATCGTCTGCAAGAAGCTGGGCCTGCGCAAGAACTTTGTCCTCGAAACCGCTTTAAGAGAAAAACTCGAGGATCTGCTCGACGCTGAGGACCTCCGGGAAGCAATAAGGGAAGCCACGGGCTTTCACTCCTGGGATGACATAAGGAAAGAACCCCGCCGGGGTGGCAAGAAGTGACGTATAAGGTCGAGTTGGAAACCCGCGCGCGACGTGAATATCGCGATCTGCCCACCCGGGCCCGCGAGCACGTCTCCGATGCCATTGATGACCTCCTGGCGGATCCGCGGCCGCCCGGATGCAAAATACTTGTCAGGGGTAATGGGTTTCGCGTGCGGAGCGGCGACTATCGCATCCTCTACACCATCGATGACGAATTACATCTTGTGCGGATCTATAGGATCGGCCATCGTCGTGAGGTCTATCGCCGGCGCTAGGAGGGGGTCAGAGGGGCCGGGGTAGGGCCACGACAAGCAATATGATTTGGACAACATAGACTTCTGCGTGAATCAAGCGGATTATGGGCCGGGTCCGGCTGCCGGCTCCAGCCGATAGCCGACGCCGTGGACGGTTTTGATCCACCGGGGGTTCTCAGGATCCGGCTCGATCTTGGCGCGCAGGCTGGCGATGTGGTTGTCCACGGTGCGCGTGGTGGGGAAGGCCGCATAGCCCCAGACCACGTCCAGAAACCGATCGCGTGTGACCGGCTCCCCTTCGGCCTCGGCCAGCAGTCTCAGCATCGAGAATTCCTTGGCGGTCAGGTGGATGGACTTGCGTCCGCGCCGGGCGGTTTGCCGCACCAGGTCGATTTCGAGGTCGCCGAGCGCGAGGCGGGTCACCGCCCTTGATTGCCTTTGAATGCGCCGGAGCAGGGCGCGGATGCGCGCCAGCAGTTCCCCGGCACTGAAAGGCTTGACCAGGTAATCATCCGCTCCGGAATCGAGGCCCGCGATGCGATCCTCGATCTGTCCTTTTGCGGTCAGCATCAACACCGGAGCGGCCAGTTCCAGAGATCGCAACCCGGCGCACAGGGCGAAGCCGTCCATTTTGGGCAGCATGATATCGAGCAGGATCAAATCGGGTTTTTCTTTGAGAGCGGTTTGCAGCCCGGCTTCACCGTCAACCGCCGTCAGGACGCGGAATCCTTCACTTTCCAGAATATCCTTGAGGACCGTGCGCATCGCAGCTTCGTCTTCGATGATCAGGATCCGCTGTCCGCTGTTGCTCGTTTTCATAGTTCGGCTATTGCCCAGGGGATCCCCCGCCTGCCTTTTCAGATCTGCTGTCGGCAGGCAGCTCCATGGTGAACCGGCTCCCCTGCCCCGGGCTGCTTTCAAGAGTAATACGGCCGCCGTGGGCTTCGGCGACATGCTTCACAATGCTCAGGCCGATACCGATGCCTCTGGTTTCGCGCCGCAACTCGACGCCGCTCCGGTAGAAAGGCTCGAAGATGCGTTCGCGTTCTTCGTCCGGGATTCCCTGACCCTGGTCCGACACTGAGACGCGAATCACTGCATCCTCTGCCTTGCCCGCGGTTTCGCAGGCAACAATTACCTGTGAGCCGGCCGGAGAATGCTTGATCGCATTGTCGATGAGATTCACCAGGGCTTGCTGAACCGCCTGGCCGTCCCAGGACGGCTGCAATTCCTCGCAGCCGGCCGGCAGTTCTGAAAGCAGGAGATTCACGTCGCGCGCACTCGCGCCCGGCTCCATCAGCCTGACGGTCTGGCGGATCAGAGCCGCCAGGTCGGTCGGCTCGAACTCATAGCGTTTCCTTCCCTGATGGATGCGCGAAAAATCGAGCACATTCTCGACCAGGGATGAAAGCCGGGAGCATTCCTGGCCGATCAGGCGAAAATATTCCTTTTGTTTTTCCACATTTTCGATCCGGCCCTGGTCCAGGCTCTCCGCCATCAGGCGTACCGAAGCGAGGGGCGCGCGCAGTTCGTGCGAAACGCTGGAGACAAAGTTCGACGTCATTTCCGCCAGCCTCTCTTGCCGACGAAAGGCGCGCCAGGCGCCGGCGAGCCCGATCCCTGCTGCCGCCGTGGCCGACAGCACGAGTCCGACCGCCAGCCACAGGCGCTGCCGATATCGCGCGTACAGCAATTCCGGTCGCCCCAGTTCCAGGTTGATGGTGAATTTTATGGCCAGGCTATCCGGCGGCGCCAGATACCACAGGAGCTTATATTCCTTGGCGCCTTCCGGAATCGGTTCGAGGTCCGGCCTCGCGGACATGCCTGCATCCGCGGTGGCCAGGACATTGGATGCCGGCGAATCGTACGGGATCGTCCATCCGTTGGGGACCACCGGCCAACGTCTTTGTCCGACCTGGACGGACACGTCCATATAGGAGGGCAATTGGCTGCGGGTTTCGGCCAACGCGCGCAGGAAGGCCTGTTCGAGCACTTGTCCGGGGATCAGCACGACCGAATAATCATGGCCGACCACTTTTGTTTCGCGCAGGGCAAGAAAAGTCCGGACCTCTGCCTCGAGCCAGATCTCATTCAATCGGGCGGATGGATCAAAGGGTAACTTCAAAAGCTGCTTAAACAATTCGCGGGCCCTCTCCTGCTCCAGCCAGACGTCCTTCAGAATCCGGATCCATTCGGTGGTCCGGGCATCCGTGGCCGTTCCCTCCGCTGCGGCAATCAACGCCGGCGTCAGGAACGAGGGGTGCCCGATCACACGGCGAAACAGTTCCTCACGCAGGGCTTCGGCCGGAAGGCCCGGCGTTGGCCGGTCGAAGCGCGCGGATCAGGGCGAGATCCGCCACCGGGCTGCCGGATGCGGTAGTGGCTTCCGGGTATTTGCGCGCAAGCTCGATCAGGAGTTGCTCGATACCGATAGAAGAGACCGGGTCGGATCCCATCAGCAGAATGTCGCATTCCGCGGCGGCATACGCCGGCTCGGGCGCCCGGGCCGCTTTCAGGGCCGATAGTGCACTTCTTCCCGCCGCGGCATCCCGTTGCTGAAACGCGGCGCCTTCTGCGATCTGCATCGTGCGCAACTGTTCGGAAGTCAGTTTGGCAATCCAGTCGGGCGGGATGGGCAACGGCGGAAAATCAGCCGGAACTTCCACCCGGCCGTCGAGCAGTCGGCCGCGCATCTGGGGGAGCAATGCCATCAGGGGGCTGCTCTGCGCCTTCTTCACCCGGGCGGCGATTTCAGCTTGGTTGTCGACCCGCACCATTCCACTCCCCTCGGGCCAGGCGAGGGCGACCGGAACATATTTGGCGAAAGTACCAGTCGACAAGGAACTCCTCGAGATCGCTGGCAACGCGCCCACGCCACTGATCGGCCAGATTAGCAGCCAGAACCTGGGCGCGGTCGCGGGCGTCCTGCGCGATGCCGGCTCTATCCTGCCTCAACGAGTAGAGTGCGACGGCTGAGAGAATGGCGACCGGCATGGCAATCCACAATGCCTGCCGGAAAAAGCCGGCAGGTCGGCGGCGCTGGCTCGTCATGGGATATCCGGATCTCACCATATGACACAATTGTTCTTTCATCCTCGCCGAGTTGTCACGGAAATGTAAAGAAGATCTGCGCATTGAGAGAAACGGAGCCTGGGGCGCATTTTTCAGGAAATAGAAAGACCTCTGAGGAAACATCATACGATGAAGAGATTTACTGAGGACGCGAGGTGCCGTATACTCTCCTGCAGCGGAGTAAATCCATGAAAGCCATCGAGATGCGGCGCTGGACGCGGGAAGAGTACGACAAGATGATCGCCGCAGGCATGTTCACACCCGGTGAGCGTGTGGAGCTGGTTGATGGAGAGATTCTGCAGATGACGCCCCAGGGAAGCGTCCACGCCGCGGTGATCCAGCTGGTTCATGACGCGATCCGAGCCGCGTTCGGACCGGCCTTTTCAGTACGGCCGCAATTGCCCATTGCGCTCTCCCCGGATTCCGAGCCCGAACCTGACCTGGCCGTCGTAGGGGGGAATCCCCTGGATTATTGGGATGCGCACCCGGCTACGGCCGTACTGCTAGTCGAGGTCTCCGATACTACCTTGGAGCATGACCGCCGGCGCAAGGGGAGCCTGTATGCGCGCGTGGAAATCCAGGACTACTGGATCGTCAACCTCATCGATCGCTGCGTCGAAGTCTATCGCGAGCCCAACAAGGGGGCCTACCGCTCCTGCCAACGATTCTTCGCCGGCGACACCCTTAATCCGCTCGCAGCCCCTGAAGCCATGATTTCGGTGGCGGACCTTTTCAGACGGGAATAGCCCCTGCGCCAAATATTGTGAACACAGTGAGTGGCCTCCGCTCCCAAAGCAATTGCTTCCTCAGGCCCGGCACCTGGCTCAAGCGAGTTTGCCTGTCGCGGGCAAGATGCGTATAAGGTTCAGTATCGAGGCGCGCCAAATGATGGCGTCGTCTTTGCCTGCATTCTGGAGGGTGCAGGAAACACAGCCTTTTGGCGGTGCCTTTAAAAAATCAGTGGAATCCGTGCAATCCGTGGCCGCTTTTTTGCTGCCTCCGACCACAGGGCTGAACAGGTACCGCGGGTTTACTTCCGCCGCACCAGCGGCATGATCAGGCAGTGCGGGCCGCCGTTGCGGATCGCCAGGATCTCCCCGGGGAATGTCTGCACCTTTACACCGGCGCGACGCAGCGCCTTGTTGGTATTTACATTGTGAGCGTAAGCGATGACGCGCCCGGGACCGAGCTGAGCAACATTGGTACCCTGCCAGCGCAACTCATACATCGCCCGTTCCACGGCCCATTTTTCCTCGCCCATCCCTTCCCGGCTCCCGCCCACAAACACAACCGTCCAGTTCTGGGAGCGCGCATAGTCAACGAGCTTCATCTCGAGCGGGGTCTCCTTCCCGGTTCCCGCTTCGTAGCGAGTCAACCACCCGACACCAGGCATGGCGTCGATGGTCACCCGGATCTGCTTGGAGTCTCCTCCTGTCGCATCGGCGGGCATTCGGGCCTTGATGGCGTCCGTTTCGACCGCCAACCCTGCCAGGATGGACTTCATGGGGTTGGTGTCCACGTATGCCTTCTCCAGGAAGTACGGCACGGCGAGCACCTTGTCCCGGTCCACAAAATTGAAAATGGAATCCAGGTGCAGCAGCTGCCGGCTCATTCCGTTTGGCCGGTCTCGCGGAGGCATGCTCACCGCAATCACATCCATGCCCAGTCTTTGCGCCAGGAGCGGCGCCGCCTTCCGGTCGGACCTCTGGCCCACTCCCAGGAAAAGCGTCTTTTCGTCACGCACGATGACGTCGCCCCCATCGAGGATCACCCCTTCTTTCGCGGCATCGAATACGATCGGGAATTCGCGCAGGGCGCCCGCATGTGTGAACATCAGGCGGGCCAGGGAGTTTTCGAGCGTCCGCCCGAAGTTCTGGCCGTTTCCGATGATGATGCCTTTGGGGGTGGATATGGCGAAGTCGCGCGACCAGTACATCGAGGACAGGGGCAGAAAGAGCGGATCCAGTTCCCCCCGGTCGTTCTTCCGGTAGAAAAGATCGTCGCTGCGCTGAATGACAGTGTCGGCGTTGACCGCCGCCAGGTTGGGCAGGATTCGCTCCGCCTGATCGGGGTATGTTTGCCGGATCCAGGCTTCCAGATCGCCGCTCCTCCGCGCATTGTCGATCGCGTCCTGCAGCAGGTCTCTCACCTGCAGGACCTTCACCCCGGCTTTTTCGAGCAGCCGCACCAGGGCGCGATGCTCCGTGATCGCGCCCGAAGCCAGGCCCTTGTTGAAGATCGGATGGATCGAACTCCCCATTTCCGAGGACTTATAGATGGAATCATCGACCGACATCACGATTACGGTCCGAAGCTTCTCGAAATCCGCCTCCACAGCCGGCTTCCGGTCCGCGGCGCCGAATGCAATCGATGCCAGCAGTGACATCGTGATTAAGGCAACATTCCTGACCGCACGCAGGCGCATATTTTTATCCCTTCCTGTCGGTTCGGTGAATTACAACCACTCCGGCGAGGCCGGCATCTCCGTTTATAAACGAATTGGGATACAACCACAAGCCAGAGAGCGCCGCGTCAACATCACAATCGGTACTCGAAGCCTGGCCGGGCGTCCCCGGCATCACCGCGCTCCCCCGAGCGGAAGGTGTGTGCCTCTTCCGGAAATGCCGGTCTGCCGGGTGCCGATTCCGGAATCAGCCCGCCGTCCCCTTTGCCCCTTGACCTCATTGCGCAAGGACTCAAGCCCGGATTATTCATGAAGAGAAGACTGTAAGACATTTCAGGACGCGGATGAACGCGGATGAACGCGGGTTCCCGGTTATCCGATCCGAGTGCGGGGCTTTTGCAGGAATCGGATCCGGCCTGAGGAACGCAGTTCACATCCGCGGGCGAACGATTTTGATGCATAATGAGGGCAGGTACGGGAATAAAGCGTGGCTGAAGGTTCCCCAACAGCCGATAAGATGCAGACAGAGGGCGACATTCCATTGCGTCACGGAGTGCCGTGTCCCGATTTGCGGAAGGACAAACTCACTATGATGGCGACGATCATTCTGGCAGGGTTTTTCCTCGCGGTCTCGGGAAATCAAACCGCGAATCTCGCGGAAGGCTGGGATTTCATCCCGGGAGAAAAGGTGCTGTTGTTCGACGACTTCACGGATATGCCGAAAGGGGCCGCACCGCCTCACTGGAAGGTGCGCGGCGCGAGCGTGAAGCTGAGCGCCGAAGGCCGCCTTCTGGCGACGCAGGCCACCCAGCTCTACCCCAATGTGACTGCCTGGCCGAAAAACTTCACGATCGAGCAGGATTTCACGCTCACCGGTGCGGATAACTGCGACCTCTCGTGGCAGTTTGATGACGGAGAAGACGGGAGTGTGTTGAAATTCTGGGTCCGATTTCATCCCGAGCAAAGATGCGATGCGACCCTGGAGGGGCCGGATGGAGAGCTCGGTTCGTCGGAGTGCAAGTACGAGGATGTCAGGTCGAATGCGCTCAATCTCTGGCTGCAGGACGGCCGCATTCGCATCTATCTGAACGGCGAGCGGCTCATCGATGTCAACCAGGTGGACGTAAGCAGGCTGAAGCGCGGCTGGATGGAAACAGATCCGAACGAGGGCGCCCAGTTCGCCTTCGCCAGATTCCGCATCGCGGAGTCGAGCCCCGATTTCAGCAAGACGATTCTCTCGGCCGGCAGGTTTGTGACGCACGGGATCACCTTCGACGTGAACAGCGACCGTCTGCGGCCGGAGTCGAATCCGGTGTTGAAAGTGGTCGCGGAAGCCATGAAGGCTGAGCCGGGTCTTAAGCTCAGGATTGAAGGCCATACCGACAGCACCGGGGATGCCGCGAAGAACCTCGATTTATCGAAGCGGCGCGCCGAGGCTGTCAAAGCCGCTCTCGTATCCCAATTCGGCGTAGCTGCCGACCGGTTGACGACGGAGGGGCTCGGCCAGACCAAACCGGTGAAGCCCAATGATACACCGCAGGGGCGGGCCGAAAACCGGAGAGTCGAATTCGTCAAGTTCTGAGATGCCCGGAACCTCGGCCGCCCGATTGCGGCAGTTCCGGATCGGTACCCGGAACGCGGCCGCCAGCCGCCGGATGGGGGGCTTTATACCCGGCCTGATGCTCGCCCTGTTCCTGATCATCATGATCGCCATGGGCTGCATCTTCCCGGCCATCGACAGCACCGCGCACTCCCGCACGGAAGGGGTGTGATGCTTCCGGAAATGCCGGTCATGAGCCAGAGTGCGGCGCGCGGCGCTTTGGACTGCGCGGTTATGCCGCCGCTTTTCCACCCCGGATGGCACAAGCGGCGGCGCGGCGTCTTGGGGGCTGGGCTCCATGCACGGATCGTAAATCTCCAGCCATTCCCAGACAGCGTTTACAAGGGTCATTCTTAAAAAAGGAATCATATCGCATCGAAGCGCCCGGCGCCCGACCCGCCCAAATCAATTGATATTTTGATCCTCCCGCGCTATTCTGGGCGCGTTTCATTTCCCCACTCGTTCTCCCCCTTCGAGCGGTTAGGTTGGTGTGTGCCTGGAGGCATCCGGCATGTCTCGGAACGATCAGGTCAGGCGTCAGTGGTACCTGTTGAAAAAGATCGAGAAGGCGGGCGCGGCGACGCTGGAGGAGCTCGTTGCATCTCTGCCGCCGGATCATGCCTGCCATGCCCGGACGCTGCGCCGCGATCTCGACGCGCTCTCGACCGATTTCCCGCTGTACACCGACCGCGTGGACGGGCGGACGCGCTGGCGGCTGATCGAGGGTTTCAAGGCGCCGGCGCTGGCCTTTTCGCCCACCGAACTGATGTCGCTGGTGTTCAGCCGCGATCTGATGAAGCCGCTCGACGGCACCCCCATGAAGGAATCGTTGGACGCCGCGTTGAACAAGGCGACGGCGGCATTGCCGCATGAGGCGCTGGCCTATGTCCGGCAGATGCAGGGCTATCTCTCGGTGGGGATGGGCCCGCACAAATCGTACCGGGAGCATCGGCGCGCGATCGAGCAGCTCACGCACGCGATCGCGCTCAAGCGCACGGTGCAGATGCGCTACTACTCGGCGTCGCGGAACGTGACGAGCCGTCGCGATGTCGATCCGTACCGCCTCTGGTATGCGCGGGCGCGCTGTATCTGATCGCCTGGTGCCACACTCGCCGTGAGGTGCGGATGTTCGCGGTTGACCGCGTGCGCGCGCTGGCGATCACGAATCGCCCCTGCCAGCTTCCGCTTGGTTTTGACCTGGAGGCTTATGTGCGGGACGCGCTGGTGGTGATGCGCGGCGCGCCCGATCGAGGTCGAACTCCTCTTCGACCGCAGGACGGCCGCCTGGGCGCGCGATCGTCAATGGCATCCCAGCCAGCGAATGGAGCCCATGAAGGGCGGCGCCCTGAGAATGAGCCTGCGCGTCGCCGACACCCCCGAGCTGGTCGGCTGGATCCTGAGCTTCGGCAGTCGGCGTGCGGGTCGTAAGCTCGCCGGCCCTCCGCGAGAAGGTCCGCGCCGAAGCAAAAAAAATCATCGGGGAGCAATGAAGAATGACCCCGTTTGTCACGCGGGGCGGATAGGGTGATATTCCGGGGGACGTGCCGGGAAGGGTGGGCGCGGGAGCAGCCTGTAAGCGAGAGGCCGAAGGTATTCCGGCGGAGAAGCCGGCCGGCCCGAGCGATCATCTGCGTCCCTGCCACTCTCCCCGGTGCGATTATAGACAGCCGGCGATAACGCCCGCGGCGACCGGGAGTCATGGGACTAAGCAGTTTGAGCCGATTTAAATACTCCGCATGAATTTCTAATAAAAGAACTCCAACAGCGGTGGCAGATTTCAAAATGAGTTCTGAATCGGTTTTCCGCGGTTTTCAGCGGAAGATGGGGCTTCGACAGACACACCGCTTTTTAGTGCCGTCTTCTTCAAGCGGCGGAAACAAATGGCTTAAGGTGGGAGGGGATCTCTGGAGGCAAGAGCTGATTGAGCCAGGCTTTGTCACCGGTGTTCTTGAATTTCCTTTCCTTGACGGCCACATCGATGGCAAAGCGGACGACGCGATCCAGCAAAGTAGTTATGACGCCCATCAGCGATTCCATGGACGCCCGGCGCAGAGAACGGACGGAGGGATTTCGGAGGATGGCGTTGTCCTCCTTGAGGGTGCTGTTGGTTCTTTCGGCTGCCGAGCGCAGACAGTGCAGCTGACGGAACCGTTCCGTTCCTCTGGGGATTTCGATATGCAGGCGGGGCCGTTCGGCAATCGGAACATGGGTGGAAAGGCCGAGCAGTTTCGGTCGATGGGGGCAATTCCGGTAGAGGTCGAGAATGGCCGAGTCTTTCGACTTTGCGCACTGCTTGAAGCAGGAGAAGGATAGTCTTTGCGCGGCGGCATCCCAGCCATTGGGCCGTGTGGGAAAGTGGCAGTATGAAATCACG